>NZ_CP114778.1:0-1200000 GCF_027359395.1 Prochlorococcus marinus str. MIT 1013 | reverse complement strand
TCAGGAAATGTGTTGTTGGTAAGATTTTTCTGGCACTAGGAAATATCATTGTCAAATTGAAAACTATCAATTTTGCTGTAAAAGCAAATTAATTGATTCCTGTTTTTTGAACTAGATAAACTAGTTTTGTAGATGCTTCAATGTATGATTTTAAAAGCGGTATTCAATATCTATGGATGTAAATGTTCTAAATGGATTTTTAAAAGATGAACATGATTTAGAAGGTTGGTTCTTTCCTCAAGATATGCTCTCTTTGGCAATTTTTAATGAATTGCATTCTAAAAATAATATCAAAGGTCATATAGTTGAAATAGGAGTATATAAGGGTAAATCATTCTCCTTCCTTAGTCATTTTATAAAAGATACTGAAAATTTATATGGGTATGATACATTTCCTGAAGATTTCTATGAATCTACTAACTTAGCATTAGAAAATTACGGAGCAAATGTTCAATATGAATTAATCAAAGCAGATACTTCTGAATTAAATAATGATGATATAAAAGCAAAGATTGATGGAAAGGGAATAAGAATACTTCATATTGATGCTGGGCATGAATATCATGAAGTCTTTCATTCGCTATTATCTTTTTCTCCATATGTCATAAATAATGGGATAATAGTTGTTGATGATTATCAAGACCCTGAATTTCCAGGAATAGAAGCAGCAGTTCTTGATTTTTGTGAGATAGATAGACCAAGAAGATTTGTACCATTTTTTTCTGGTGCAAATAAGATTTATTTATGTGTAACGCATATGGCAAAGTTATTTCATGAAGGTATTCTTTCCAATGTAAATATAAAAAATTGCTCTAGGTTAACAGTCGTTCGTGATTTTGCGATAATCAAGGGATTTTCTAAAGTACCGACAAGTTTTGAGACAATTAATCAACAGTTAAATCAATTTTATGAATTGGGTAAAAACGATTCAAAATATAATAATCAAAGATTATCTGAACTCCAAAATAAAGCAAAAAAATATTCAAAAATGTGTTCAAATAATTATGAAGAAATGACTTTAAAATAAAAGAAAAATCTTGAATTCTTGATTGTATTTTTATTTTTTAAATAATATATTTGAGGACAAAAAAGCAATCCTTAGTTAACATTTTAACGTGTTGTTGGTATTGTTGTTGGTAAATCGAATTTTGAATATTACCCGTTCAATCAAGTTCAAATGGGGGCATACAGGTTCAAACGAAAGTCCTCCCTCTCCGTTCTTATTTGGTGTAAGAGGGTTTTAAGCAGTTCTAAACAGATTAAAAATACATTATTAGTAAAGGTTTAGAGATATAAAGAGTTTCAAGCGTTCCCTTAGTGTGCCATAGAGAGCGGAAATGTGGAGGGGGATTTTGAGGGGGGATTTTGAGAACTCAGTAGGAGATAGAGATCTCAGGTATGTCAATCGGCTTCAAGCTCGTGGAGGGGGTTTTTTGCTGTGTGGAGGGGATTGAAGTTTCTTGGGTGGATATGTGTGATCTGTTTATTATTTAAGGCATTAAAAAAACACCTACCAAGCAGGTGCTTTTACCTCAAGAGAAATAGGATTCCCTGCTCTGAAAGGATCTGTATGCTTCTCTTCAAATCTTGCCCAGTTTTGTAAGCTGTTTTATTTTGTTTTCTGGGAAATAATTCGTTAGTGGTATTTAATTAAATGGAGTAATTATAAGAAAGTTGAATAAAATTTATTTCTGTACTAAATCAAAAAAAAAACATATACGTTCTTTTATTCTTTAATCGGAATTACTCCCTCTTTGTTCTCATTAAGGTCGGGCGAGTTTATATCAGTTCAGAAAAGAGTTAAAACGCAGTTAAAGTATAGGATTTGATGATCAAAGAGTTCATAGCATTACGTAAGTGTGCCACAGAAACTATGCTCTGTGTGTAGAGAGGCAAACTACTGAATGGAAGGGAAATCTCAGGTATATCTATCTTTTTCGGGTGCTGCGTGTAGGGAAACTTTTTTGATGCTTTGGGGGCTTGTCTCTTACCTATTATTCAGATAGGGAATAATAAATTTCATCTAAATATTTAGATATAATCTCTGAGGCTTCACGTCTTGAAAATTCGGGTAATTTTCTATTTTTGAATGAAACTATTCCCCATGAATATTTATCTAAAGTCTCTAAATTATATGTTTCCATAATAATTAATTCAGTATTTTCTTTATTATAAGTATTAACTTGATGAACGCCTTGCCCTCCATCAAATAATTGATTATTTGGTAGTTTAATAAATACATGAAAGGGATGAGATCGGTTAATTTTAGTTAGAAAGCCAAATTTAACTTCATTTATAAATCGTGAATTCCATAACATATAAAATTCATTAGCAAATACTGCGCAATTACCAGTGTTTATTTTCGGTTTTCCATCATGAGTGAAACCATATATATAGTTAATTGATTGAGAAATTTTATTTAGTAATTCAATGATATTCTGATTAATTTTAATATTTCTTTTGGTATATTTTATAAGTTTCTGATTTAATGAATTCATCTTAGCTCTTACATCATTTTTTTTGAAGGCTTGACCAAATTGAAATTTAGATTTATTTTCTAAAGAAAATTTCAAATGATGGTCAAATTCAAATTTAGATTCATTTTCTAGAGAAAATCCTAATATATAATTTATATCATGCCTATCTGGATCTAAAGCTAAAGCATTACTTAAGCACTTTGAGGCTTGATTGTATTTACTATTATCGAAATATATATTTCCCAGATTGAAATGCGCGTCTGCAAAGTCAGGCTTAATTTGAATTGCTTTGAGGATAGATAATTCTGCGTCTTGTAATTGCCCAAGATCTTTCAAAATGGTTCCCAAATTGGAATGCGCCTCTGCTAAATTAGGGTTAAGTTGAATTGCTTTGCGAGTGGATAATTCTGCGTCTTGTAATTGCCCAAGATCTTTCAAAATGGTTCCCAGATTGAAATGCGCATCTGCGAAGTCAGGCTTAATTTGAATTGCTTTGAGGATAGATAATTTTGCGTCTTGTAATTGCCCAAGATCTTTCAATATGGTTCCCAAATTGGAATGCGCCTCTGCTAAATTAGGGTTAAGTTGAATTGCTTTGCGAGTGGATAATTCTGCGTCTTGTAATTGTCCAAGATCTTTCAATATGATTCCCAGATTTAAATGAGCTTCAGTGAAGTTAGGATTATGTTCAATTGCTTTGCGTTGTGATAATTCTGCTTCTTTTAATTTACCAAAATCTTTTAATATCACTCCATAATTAGAAAAAACTCTGTGATCTTTAAACCCTTGATTAATAAAAAGTTGATAATATTTTGCTGCTTCTGAAATCTTCCCTTGTGAATGAAACTTAAATGCTTGATTGATTATTTTTTCTTTAGAAGGTTTAGATGGATTATTAGTAGAAATAATAATGTTTTCTTTGATTTCTCCTAAAGCAAATGGCACTGAGAATATTTTTACTTCAGTGATCTTCTTTTGTCCTTGATATTTATCACTAGATCCCATTATCTTCTCAGAAATTCTGTATGAATTAATTCTACTTTAGCATTGCTTCTGAAGGAATTAATTTAGGTTTTTTATTACCAAATACTCCAATTTGATAATCAAGTACTTGTCTCTTGCTTGGTACTCTATATTTGCCAATATAATACTTACCACCACCTCTTTTTATTGGTTCTATATATCACCTATCTATTCTTTATTTTTTTGTTAATCCACTCCTCAATCTCGGATGGAACCCAAGCGACCATATCGCTGCCTAACTATATATTTTGAGGAAATGAACCCTCACGCATAGGGGTAGAAAGAGTTGTTTTCTCAAATAGAAATCTTTCTAATACATTGGGTAAGCGAAGCAATCTCTCTCCCAGATTTTTCATAATAAAACCCTTAAGCAATGATACTCTTGCTTGAGCATTTTGGGATCTATGAATAAGAAATAAACTACTAGAATACACAAGAGAATCTCCAAGTATATCAAGTGACTCGCCAGCAAGAGAAAGTGAATTAGCATGAATTTTATTTATAAGTTCAACTACAAACATTATGATATTTATTTAAAGCACGATCCATAAAATTTTGGAATGCTTGGTTCTTATTTTTTCCAAATCTTTCCCTTTACCTTGGCATCAATCTGCTGACATATTATCCTATGAATTTAATAATATTTTTTGAATATTAAGTAGAAATATAAACTATTTCTAGCATTTTTAGTTCTTATTCCAACACCTATAGATACAAGGATTTAGGAGTAAATTAATTCTTCTCATTAATTCTAAAAATAGAAACAAAAAACTATCTTTTCACTATGGTTCCTTTGATGTTTGTGATTGGGGCTGAAAAACTACTTCTGTCTAGTTGATCAATGATGTGAATCTTTCGTTGAAGCATTAAGAAAGGGACCCTGCTGCTTCAGCAACCTTGAGTCCCCTTCTTTCTCTGTCGGCAGAACCAACACTGGTAAGGATTTGTTCTGCTTTTGTTTTCTAATCCAATAATCAAAGAGAAGAATCGGAAATTATTCCTAATCGCTCTATTATTTCTATCCAAAGGGTCTTGAGAAATGTATAAAAATAAAAAAGAAATTGAGAAATGGATTAAGGCATTCAATCCAGAACAAGTTGAGCGGATGCGAGTAGATAATTATTTGGATCACATAGACGAAGGAGATATAAACGGAAGCAAGAGATTTAGAGGTGGTGGAAATTGGTCAGTAGAACTTGTTGTCCCACAAGCAGTACTTGATTTGCTACCCGAATGGGAAAGTAAAAATTGGTGGCAAGTAGGTGTTGTTATGGATGAAGATGGTGAAGGAATTTTTAAGTCAGAGCAAAAAGCGTTAGATGAATATGGAGTTAAAAGCATTGATGAAATCAACGCACATTTTGCAAGAAGGTTTTATGACTTATCGCTAGACGAAGAGGAATGGTGGATCTCGTTAGAAAAAGAGTTTGAAGGTAAAACTGGTCTTCCTTTTGAGCAAATTAGAGTTAACTATGGTTAGACAGCATCCCCATTGATTTGATGCTCTATTGCTTGAGAAAGGTGAATGGGTTTTCATAGACATGTCCATTAAAGATGAACTCTTCATTCCCAACTGGGAGGAGGTCAAAAATGAAAGTAGAAGTTTCTTGTTTCGTTGGAGGGATGGTCATCAAAGAAATAGTTGATGTAGACAAATTTGAGGATGCCGATAAGGTCGCAAAAGCAAGAAATCCCTTTTGCAGAGTGGTTAATAGAAAGGTATTGATGAAATAAGAAAGATATGAGTAAAAAGAAAGAGATTTTCAACGTGACACAGGGAATGACCCTGTTACTTCTTAAAAAACTTTCATTGCCTGCAAACTTTGTTTTTCAACTAATTCTCTTTATTACTAATCCTGAAAACAATATTGGGTATGAAGATTAATAGGCACAAAAAAACCGCCCGTTATGAAAAAGGCGGTTTCTTTGTGAGATCAGGCGCAAGTGTTTCCTTGTTTCCACTGCGGAGGATCTCTACTCCTCACAAAATAAATTTACCTGAATAGGACTAGTAATAAACCCCTAGCAGGTTGGTTTGAAGATTGGCACAATAAAAAGCGAGGAAGCGAGGAAGCGAGGAATAGATAAATTGAAAATGAATACTATTTTCAGAATTTCTTAATGCGGTAAGTTCTCAATCTCTTTGTGCGCTGCTTTTTCTTTATTTACACCTCTTCTTGTAACTGGTTGTTGCCAAATGGATTCGGAAGAAAAGATAGAAGAGCATGATCACAAAGATGATCATAAAGGACATCATCATGATCATTAGATAACAAAAACATTTGCGATTAAAAAAGCATCCTTCTCATTAGAGTTGGGTGCTTTTTGTTTAACAGAAGTATGTGTGAGGAGTTGTTCTATTATTCCTTTTCTACTCCTGCATGTACTTTTTTCATTAGCAAAAATAAATTTATTAGCTCTTCAAAATAGACAAAAGAGCAAATGATCTAAATCGCTTTTTGCGAATTCAAGGCATTAAGAAAGGGACTCTGCTGCTCCACCACCATAGTCCTCTTGGCATCAGATAAAGTTTCTCCCTCTCCATTGTTTATTGGTTCAGGCGAGTTTGTAGAGTTCAGAAAACAGAAAAAGCGCAGTAGCAGCAGGGATTAGAAGACTAAAAAGATGATTACCTTCCTTAAGTACGCCACAGAAACGGTGCTCTGAGTTTATTGAATGGAAGGGAGATCTCAGGTATGTTGGTCTATTTAGGGTGCTACGCGTAGGGAAACTTTTTTTGGATGTGGGAGATTCTTTTACCTGTTATCCTTTCCTATATTTAGTTCGTGATATTAATCCAACCAGTAATGATGTATTTATTGCCTGCTTTTAAAACGTTTCCTTTGTGCGCATGGGTCCATTCAGCGGGCCAAATCAATGTTAAGCCTTTTTTGGGTTGTATCTCAATATCATAATTACTGAAATATGTTGAACCGCCCTCTTGCACATCATTTAAGTAAGTCATAAATACAAAAATACGGTGAAGATTTTCTATAGAAAAACGTTCGGTATGGATCTTTTTGAAATGTTGCCCTGGTTGATATCGTTGAAGGTTGAAAGTACCAATTTCATAC
Organism: Prochlorococcus marinus str. MIT 1013; assembly: GCF_027359395.1. Taxonomy (NCBI): domain Bacteria; kingdom Bacillati; phylum Cyanobacteriota; class Cyanophyceae; order Synechococcales; family Prochlorococcaceae; genus Prochlorococcus; species Prochlorococcus marinus. Next base: position 1,193,426 of record NZ_CP114778.1, on the reverse strand, counting down.
TTTTGAGAATTTTCTTTTAAAAAAGACCACTGTGAAATGTAATCCTTATGGCATTCAAATAATTCCTCAAAGTATTGTTTGAATATCTCATTACCTGGGATAAGAATATCTTTGGGATGAATTGCTACATCTGTACTATCTTTGATATTGGGGTTGACGCCAGAGGCTGAGTTTCCTTTCTGATGCTTGGCTGAATTGAGTTCAAAATAGTTGATCAGATCTTCACATAATGATAGTGGTTCTATGATCCATGAATTAATAAAAGTTGGATTCAGGGATGCTTTATTAGTGATTACTCTTTTCATCTTTAATTATGAGACTATAGTCATTTTTAAATTACTATAGTCAAATATAATAGAACCATTTCCTTCTCTTAATTTTTTCATACCTTCTAAATATTTTCCTTGTTTCATTAAGACTTTTCCAAATCCACTTATGGCCTTTTTATAATCTTTTTGGATATTAATTGCGCTTTGAAAACTAGAAGATGCCTCATCTAATCTCTGTTGATTTATGAGGTTAAATCCTAGACTGGTATGAGCTTCTATTAGATCAGGCCTGTGCTCAATTGCTTTGCGATATGAACATTCTGCCTCTTTTAAGTTACCTAAATTCATCGATATATTTCCCAGGTTGTGATGTGCATCTGCGTAATTAGGTTTCAGTTCAATTGCTTTACGATATGAGATTTCCGCCTCTTTAAATTTGTCAAGCTCTTTTAAAATATTTCCTAGATTGGAATGTGCCTCTGCGAAATTAGGTTGCAGCTCAATTGCTTTACGATAGGAGATTTCTGCTTCTTTTAATTTGCCAAGCTGTTTTAATGTGTTCCCTAGATTCGAATGAGCATCAGCAAAATTAGGATTAAGTTCAATCGCTTTGCGAATGCTTAATTCTCCTTCTTGTAATTTGCCAAGATCTTTCAATATTAGGCCCAGATTCGAGTGGGCTATCGCGTAGTCAGGGCGTAGTTCAATTGCATTGCGAATTGAGATTTCCGCTTCTTTTAACTTGCCAAGATCTTTTAAAATTGTCCCGTAATTAGAAAAAACTCTGTGATCATTTAAGCCTTGATTTATGAACTGTTGATAATATTTTATTGCGTCTGAAATGTTTCCTTGTGAATGAAACTTAAAGGCTTGATTCATTATTTCTTCTTTCGTAGATTTCAAAGGTGCCTGAGTTTTAATAGGACTACTTTCGTTAATTTCGTCTAAAGCAAATGGAACTGAAAATGTTTTAATTTCAGGAACTTTCTTTTTTACCTTCTTTTTATCGCTAGATGCCATTATCTTCTAAGAATTCCTAATTATAGTAAGTCTACTATTTCGTATCATTGCTATTTGAAACTTTTCCTGAGATTTTTTTTCATTTAATTCATAGATTTAGAAAAATGATTGGTTTATTTGATGAGATTAATTCAAAAAACGTTTATAAATTTTATTGAAACTAACATTCAGATCATGTATAGCTGGAGTAGGAGTATTTCCTAATTGTTTGGTTATTTCAGATATTCCTGTTCTCATTAAAAATAGGGATTCTCTATCATCATCTCTTGGTATTTGACTTTCAATCCATCCAACACAAACCATTCGTTCTCCTTCCGTGACTTCTTTTACTTCATGAAGATACTTAGTAGGGTATATAATCATTTCTCCTGGATTAAGTTTAATTTGCTTTTGTTCAGGCGAAATATAAAGTATTAATTCACCTCCTTTATAAGTTTGTTTCTCATTTAAGAAGATTGTAAAAGATAAGTCTCTACGACCAGTAGGAACATAAGGTGCGTCTATATGCGCTCCATAAAACATACCTTCTCCAGTTCTTGTAAATAAAATGTTAAATATCTTGGCTGGAAAAGAATAGTTTTTAATCTTATGATCATTCTCTAAAATGTTAATTATCTCGGTTGATAATTTTGAATATTGCTCCGTACCAAAATCTAACTGTAGATTTTTTTTTACTTGACTCCCTCTAGCTGATGATGCCTTTCCATCTACCCACTCATTTGACATGATTAAACGCTTTGCTAGATCCTTAGCTTTTGTTTCTTCAAATAACTTATGGGTAAAATAAAGCATGGTTTGAACTGATAATCTAATATTATATAATAAATATATTTTAAGTTAAAAAATATCTCTATATCTAAAGACTCTCTTTTATTATCTCTTTGAGATTTTTGCTTTCCCTTAGTTGAAGGGCTAATAAATGACTGGATGAATTATGTTTAATTAATTTACAGTTTTTATGCTCAATAAATTTTGCGTGGTTCTTATCAATTTCTGAAAGATTAGAGAAATGAATTTCTACATTAGTTTTGAATGGTATTAGTTTCTTTAGGCTTAAGCATTTTTGATATAAAGCATTTGAAGGATTTAGATCTCTTAATCTTTTGCAAAGATCTACTGTATAGAATGTATCTTTTATTATTGTTTCCTTTTCTCCGGAAATAGCAGTTTGAGGATTGAAGGCTATAACTTTTGAGAACTTTAGTAGATTTCCAAATAGTATGGCAGCAAATCCACCAGCCGAAGCTCCTACTGAGACTGTCTTTTTATATCTTTTTACTGAACTTAGATTTTTGATTAACTCAATTGTCTCTTCTAAATTACTTGTACTATTCTTAAGACCAGTTAAATAGTAATTTCTATCGATATCTCTGAGAAAAAGTTTATCAAATGATTTATCTTTTTTCAATAGATTATAGAAATTAAATGATGGTATAAACTTTCTATTTCTTCCCATACTACCGAAGGATATTAATAGAATATCCGAATTATTATCTTCATAAAAATAATCATCTTTATCACTCCAAAGACCATTTATTTCAGATTCTTTCTCATCATATGTACCAATAATAAATTTTATACGGGTTAGTTCTCCTTGAATTAAATGATTTTTTGAGTCATATTTAAATGCTAAATTAATTTCCTTATATGCCTTGCTATATAACTTCTCTTCACTGTAAATAAGACTAAGTAAGTAATGTCCCATCGCGAATTTAGGATTTATTTCAATCGCTTTGCGTAGTGATAACTCTGCTTCTTTTAATTGACCAAGGTCTTTCAATATGCTTCCCAGGTTGAAATAAGCGTCTTCGAAATTAGGATTAAGTTCAATTGCTTTACGATAGGATTTTTCTGCTCCTTGTAATACTCCAAGATTTTTTAATATTATCCCCAGATTATAATGAGCAATTGCGTAGTCAGGATTAATTTCAATTGCTTTGCGTAGTGATAATTCTGCTTCTTTTAATTTACCAAGACCTAGCAATATATTTCCCAGATTGGAATGTGCCTCTGCGTAATCAGGTTTAAGTTTAATAGCTTTTTGAATATAGGTCTCTGCTTCTTGTAAGTTACCAAGATCTCTCAATATTGTTCCCAGATTGAAATTCGCCTCTGAATAATTAGGATTAAGTTCAATTACTTTTCGCAGTGATAATTCTGCTTCTTTTAATCTGCCAAGATTTCTTAATATTGATCCCAGATTAGAATGTGCTTCTGCGTAATTAGGTTTCAGTTCAATTGCTTTGCGTAGTGATAATTCTGCTTCTTGTGATTTGCCAAGATTATTTAATATAATTCCTAGATTTGAATGCGCCTCAGTGAAATCAGGATTGATTTCAATTACTTTGCGAGTGGACAATTCTGCTTCTTCTAATTTACCAAGATCTAGCAATATATTTCCCAGATTGTAATGAGCAATTGCGTAGTCAGGATTAAGTTCAATTGCTTTGCGTATTAATAATTCTGCTTCTTTTAATTTGTCAAAAGCGCTCAATATGTTTCCATAATTAGTAAAAACTCTGTGATCACTAAACCCTTGATCAATCAAATATTGATAAATTTTTGCTGCTTCTTGAGTGTTTCCTTCTGAATGAAGCTTAAATGCTTCATTAATTATTTGTTCTTTAGTTGGCTTATTGGTGTTATTACTATAAGAAGCGATGTTCTCTTTGATTGCTTCAAAAGCAAATGGAACAGGGAACGTTTTAACATCAGTGATCTTCTTTTTCACTTGATCTTTATCACTAGATTCCACCATCTTCCACGAACTTCTGTCTCAATAATTATATTATTCAATATATGCCCTTTGAAACTCTTTCTGAGATTATTTTTATTTAATTCAATAAGTGAGATGAATGATTAATTCCTTTGTGAAAAGAATTTTTTTCCTTATCAAATACTTAATTGAAGGCATCCAACTTAGTTAGGTCCTTGAATCCATAATTAAAGGCTTGAAAAAACTCTTCTAATAGAATTATTTCTAATATAAAACTATTATTTTAGTAGATTCGTTCTGCTTTCTTTTTGTATTTCATTTGATACTCTTTCCATCACTTCATACCAATTATGTCGTTCTTTTTGTCGGAATAATCTCATAGATGGATACCAAAATGTACTCTCTTCTTTAAGTCCCCAAGTCCAAAAGGGAATGTCTTTTAATAGTAACCAAACTTTTTTGCCCATACCTCCAGCTAAATGAGCAATTGACGTATCACAAGTAATAATTAAATCACAGTTCTCAATAATGGCAGCATTTTCTAGAAAATCCCAAGTTGAATCAATTTCTTTTTGGCAACTAACAAACTTATTTTTGAATGAGCAAGTTTCTAATTGCTCTGAACCAAATCCTTTTTGGAGAGATAGCATAGTGATCTCATTACTGTTAAAGAGCCTTGAGAATTCTTCTAAAGGAATTGATCGTCCTTGATAAGTGGTTTCTATTTTTGGATTACCTTGCCAATTAATACCAATAATCGGTTTTTTTTCTTTGGAGAGTAATTGTTTCCACTTCTTATTTAATTCATCTGTTGAAAAGATATATGGTTTAGAAATTATTGGATTTTTGGGAGTTACCTTGAGAGACCGAGGTAAAGATAAGAGTGGAATCCATTGACCTTCTGAAACCAAAGTGGATTGATCTGGGGTTAATGGATTTGGATCAATATCTGATGCCTGGATTAATGAATGTAGTTTCTCCTGAGCACAAAAAGAAATATCAAAACCTTGATTTCTTAGATATGGTATGTAGCGCATATATTGAAGAGTATCGCCTAAACCTTGCTCACTAATGACTAAGATCTTTTCTTCTTTTTGTAAATCTTGATTATCGAGTCTTTTGATAATTGGATTTCCGTGCAGAGATGGAGTCTCTTTCTTTTTGAATCTAAATTCATAATTTTCTAGGCCAGATTTATATTTTCCTTTTAGAAGTTCTAAGTATGAAAGATTGAAATAAGCATCTGCGTAATCAGGTTTAAGTTTAATTGCTTTGCGGGTTGATAATTCTGCTTCTTTAGTTTTACCAACATCTTTTAATATTCGTCCTAGATTGGAATATGCCTCTGCGTAATTAGGATTCAGCTCAATTGCTTTGCGAATTGATGATTCTGACTCTTGTAATTTGCCAAGATCTTTTAATATATTTCCCAAATTAGAATGTGCTTCTGCGAAGTCAGGCTTAAGTTGAATTGCTTTGTGAATTGATGATGCTGCATCTCGTAATTTTCCAAAATCTCTCAAAATGTTTCCCAGATTGAAATGCGCCTCTGCATAATTAGGTTTCAGTTGAATTGCTTTGCGAGTGGAGATTTCTGCTTCTTTTAGTTTACCAAGATCTTTTAATATATTTCCCAGATTGGAATGCGCTTCTGCGAAGTCAGGCTTAAGTTGAATTGCTTTGCGGGTATATAGTTCTGCTTCTTGTAATTTACCAAGATTGTTTAATATGATTCCATAATTACAGAATACTTTTGGGTCTTTATATCCTTGAGAAAGACAATATTTATAATACTTTGAAGCTTCTTGAATATTACCTTGTAGATGATATTGAATTGCCTGATTAATTATTTGTTCTTTAGAATATTTTGAAGAAGCATTCGTAGAAAGAGCAATATCTTTTTGAGTCTCTTTTAAAGAAAATGGAACTGAGAATGTTTTTATTTCTATGATCCTTCTTTTTTCTTGATTTTTATCGCTAGATCCCAACATCTTCTAGGAACTTATGAATTTAGCAATTCTACTACTCAATATAATTTTTATTTGAAGGAATCCCTTTGACTCAATAATTAAATTTTTAAAGCAATATCTTTAATTTGGATATAAACAGATAGCACCAATTTCTTTTGCGGCAACAAGTTTGAAGTTTTTACTTTCAGATAAGGGATTGGCCTTTTACTGCCTAGAATCTTTTTTAAAGGGGAAATATCGCTAATCAACCTTTAAACTGTTAAATCCCTCTCGCTCTCTCCGTTTTCATCAGGTTCAGATGGATTAAGATGAGTTCATAATCACTCCAATCTATTGAAATGTTTGATTAAAGAGATTCAGGAGGATTTATATTAATTCACTCGTGTATTGTTGGGAGAGAATTCAGTCTATGCAAGGGATCTCTGGAGATGAGTTGTTTGGAGGTTGGTTTCCTAATGTGGACCTAATATCTCTAGACTAAACTTATGTTTTTAATTTGAAAAATAATTCTTGGTGAAAAGTATTTAATCAGTTTCATATTTACTTGCAAAACCAACATGTGATTTGGTAAAAGTATTTCACCAACACATACTAAGAAGATGCTTTTAGGAAGATGAATAGATCAGTATCCATAAATTTCAGGCACAAGATGACTGACGATTTAGGACGCATGTTGGTCGTTGTGAATTATTGTTTTCTGGAAAGTGAATTATTCTCATTTAATATTTCCAACCAAAAAATAGACTGATGTTATTGATTCTCATGGAGAGATAGTATTATCGCATTAAAGAAAGTAACTGAAGTTTTAAAGATGAAAGGTTTTGGAGAGCAGCATAAATCTAAAAAGAAATGCAATAAGAAGATAAAAGGCTTTGGAGAGCAGCATAAATCTAAAAAGAAAAGTAATAAGAAGACCAAACCTTCTAAAGAGCAAATAATGAATCAAGCATTTGAGTTTCATTCACAAGGAAATATCTCAGAAGCAGAAAAATCTTATCAATATTTTATTAATCAAGGTTTTAATCATCACAAGGTTTTTTCCAATTATGGAATAATTTTAAAAGATCAAAATAAACTAAAAGAAGCAGAAGTATCAACTCGCAAGTCAATTGAAATGAAACCTAATTATGCAGAAGCACATTCCAATTTGGGAAACATATTAAGAGATCTTGGCAAATTACAAGAAGCAGAAATCTCCACGCGAAAAGCAATTGAACTGAAACATGATATTGCAGAGGCTCATTCTAATTTGGGAAACATATTAAGAGATCTTGGCAAGTTAGAAGAAGCAGAAACCTCCACTCGAAAAGCAATTGAACTGAATCCTAATTTCGCAATTGCTTATTCGAATTTAGGCGAAATATTGAGTAATCTTGGCAAGTTAGAAGAAGCAAAAGTATCAACCCGAAAAGCAATTAAAATCAAACCTGATTACGCAATTGCTCATTCCAATCTGGGAAATATCTTGAAAGATCTTGGTCAATTCCAAGAAGCAGAAATCTACACTCGCAAAGCAATTGAAATTAAACCTGATTTCGCTGAGGCGCATTATAATTTAGGAAGCATCTTGAAAGATCTTGGTCAATTACAAGAAGCAGAAATCTCCACGCGAAAAGCAATTGAACTAAAACATGATATTGAAGAGGCTCATTCCAATTTGGGAAACAAATTGAGAAATTTTAGAAAATCATAAGAAAAGACTTTTGGAATTGAAGGGATGTCATCCTAAAATAGTTCTCTAGTTAATAACTGATTAGAGAACTACTTCAATTAGTTCGAACTTCAGACCTTGATCTGTCAGAGCATTTCACTCATCATCAAGCAAAGTCCTCTGTTAACTAATAACAAACTCTCTAAGATTATCTAGAAAGAGATTGCCCATGTAAGGAAGAGATCTTCTTTAATTAAATGGTTGCAGATATTCAAAAAATCTAGGGTAAGGAATCTTAAGAGAAAAACTAATGAAATCAACGGAATAAAAGGTTTCTAATATAGAAGCAATATTGCACTAATCAATCACTCTGAATTTTAAAATATTAGTCAATTTGGAAATGTCAGCCAGCCAGTAATTATATATTTTAGACCTGATTTTAATACATTCCCTTTGTGAGAGTGAGTCCATTCAGCTGGCCAAATCAAAGTTAAACCTTGCTTTGGCTTTATATCTAGATCGTAATGATTGAAATATGTTGAACCACCTTCTTCTACATCATTTAAATAGGTCATAAAGGCAAAGATTCTATGGAGAGTACTTAATCCAGCTCTTTCACAATGTGTTTCCTGAAAATGTTGACCAGGCATATATTTACCAATATTAAACTTACCTATATCTAAACGATAAGCAATTAAAGATAAGTATGGCCATTGGATATTGTAGTCTTTGTAGCATTCAAATAGACTTTCAAAGTATAATTTAAATACTTTATTTTCTGGGAGTTTTAATTCTTCTGGAGTAAGACTGATATCTTGTCTATTTTTAACTTCTAGATTTATACCCTCTGAGGTTGAACCTTGGGTTTGTTTTTGTTTGTTGTTTTCAAAATATGAGATTATCTCATTACATAAGGACGGTTCTATTGTCCATGAACCAATAAAGTTGGGAGTAAGATTTGTTTTACCTAAGTCGGATCTTTTCATTATTAATTAAAAGATAAGCCTTGTTTGAGATTGAATTCAATTCTTCCTTGTCCAGCTTTGAGCTTGGATATTCCTTCAGCATGCTTTCCTTTTTCTAACAGCATACCTCCAATTCCCGATAGACATAGTTTGTAGTCCATTCCAAGTTTACTAGCTTTATCGAGGCTGGAAATCGCACTATCTCGTTTTTTAAGCTCTCTCAATATGATTCCAAGATTGTAATGCGCCTCGGCGAAATCAGGTTTAATTTCAATTGCTTTGCGAGTGTAGATTTCTGCTTCTTGGAATTGACCAAGATCTTTAAAGATATTTCCCAGATTGGAATGCGCCTCTGCGTAATTAGGATTCAGCTCAATTGCTCTGCAAATTGATGATTCTGCGTCTCGTAACTCACCAAGATCTCTCAAAATATTTCCCAGATTGAAATGCGCCTCTGAATAATTAGGTTTAATTTCAATTGCTTTGCGAGTAGAGACTTCTGCTTCTTGTAATTGACCAAGATCTTTCAATGTGAGTCCTAGATTGGAATGCGCCTCTGCGAAATCAGGTTTTAGTTCAATTGCTTTGCGAGTGGAGATTTCTGCTTCTTGTAATTGACCAAGATCTTTCAATATGAGTCCTAGATTGGAATGCGCCTCTGCGAAATCAGGTTTTAGTTCAATTGCTTTGCGAGTGGAGATTTCTGCTTCTTGTAATTGACCAAGATCTTTCAATGTGAGTCCTAGATTGGAATGCGCCATTGCGAAATCAGGTTTAATTAGAATTGCTTGACGCAGTGATGTCTCTGCTTCTTGTATATTGCCAAGCTCGCCTAATAAACCTCCTAAAGCTGAATGAGCCTGAAAGAAATCAGGCTTGAGTTCAATAGTTTTGCGAAGAGGTAGTTCAGCTTCTTGAAGTTTTTTTTGTCCAAGAAGGATTGTTCCGAGAAGGAAATGAGAGTTGAAGAGATTGGGGTTAAGTTCTATTGCTTTTCGTATAGATACTTCTGCTTCTTGTAGTTGTCCAAGTTCTTTTAAAACTGCTCCAAGGTTTAGATGAGCCTGAAAGAAATCAGGCTTGAGTTCAATAGTTTTGCGAAGAGGTAGTTCAGCTTCTTGAAGTTTTTTTTGTCCAAGAAGGATTGTTCCGAGAAGGAAATGAGAGTTGAAGAGATTGGGGTTAAGTTCTATTGCTTTTCGTATAGATACTTCTGCTTCTTGTAGTTGTCCAAGTTCTTTTAAAACTGCTCCAAGGTTTAGATGAGCCTGAAAGAAATCAGGCTTGAGTTCAATAGTTTTGCGAAGAGGTAGTTCAGCTTCTTGAAGTTTTTTTTGTCCAAGAAGGATTGTTCCGAGAAGGAAATGAGAGTTGAAGGGATTGGGGTCAAGTTTTATTGCTTTGCGGCAACAAATCTCAGCTTCTTTTATTTTCCCAAATCGACCATACCCATTGGCAAGGCTCACCCATGCAGGAGCGAATTTTGGGTCAGATTTAGTCGCTTTGATTAATAAAGATAATCCTTCTTTTTTGTTATGTATATTGATTTCAATGTTCCCTATATTCGTTAAAGCTGGAGCATAAGAACTATTAATCTCTAGTGCCTTTTGATAATAATCCTTAGCAGTATTCACATCTCCAACCGCTTGATATGTATTTCCGAGATCTTTAATGACTTCATAATCATCAGATTTAATTTTTAGCACCTTATTAAAATATAAACGAGCATCATCTATCTTTCTGATTGCTAAAAAAGATTTTGCGATTAATTTTAAAGCTTCTACCGAGTCATTATTAGTAGTTAATATTTGATTACAAGTATAAATTGTTTCTTGATATTTATTTTGTTTAAAGAGTGAGTTAGCTATTTCTATTGTCAAGCTAAGTCCTCAGATTCATTTATATATAATAACCATGAAGTCTACTATATAAAGCTTTTATATTCGCCTTAGTTGTAAATCTTAGGTTTTGAGAAGTTCTCATAATCTGGCGCTCAATCTTTAAATGTTTGTATTTATATTGATTTTCTGATGGATCTCTTCTGATCTAAATGGCACTTAAAATGTAGCTGCTTCAGGTATAATTTTTTTGTCTTTATCTTTTTTATCAGATTTCTTCATTTTCCTCTTGACTATCTTCTAATGGTTTAATTCTACTACTAACTTTAAAATTATTCTTCTTTATAATCTAGAGCGAGATAAATTACTGCTAGTTTCGAATTATTTTTCAGGATGTCTCTAAGTTAATCACATCTTTTAATGCTATGAGTTTAGATACGTCCCGTATAAGATTTAGCATAAAATTTGCAATAATTATTTTAGTATTAAAACTTAAGTTTATAAGTAAGTAGCTTAGTATTTCTTAGGAACCTACATGAATGAAGATCCATTTAACTTATAAAAATTTACTTCCATATTACTTTCTAATTGTTTTGATTTATTTTCAGTATTCATTGTATAATTTTTCCTCTACCAGGTTTGAATTATACTTATAGTTTATTTCTTGTTTTATAGCAGCCCGTATATCATTTTCTTGATATACTGATCGTGCTAGTTGAATAAAATCGTTGTCGAATTCTTTTTTACTTTCTTTGATCCTGATTTTATCTTCTATTTCCCAAAGACTATTATTTATTGTTTTAAGACGATGAACTAAATCAATATTGATTTCTAGTTTCTTATCATCAAGAATACATTTTAGTAGTTCCAGCTCTTTCTCTACATTTTTGAGCTTTATGCCAGTCATATGTGCTTTTTTTATTTCTAGAATTGTGATTTTATCTATTAGTTCTCCTATAGAGACTGGAACGAGAATATTAGATAAGTATTTAGCTTTTGAAGTCATATCATTTAAACTGTTTCTAAATCTTTACTTTTAATTACTTCAAGCACTAGCTCATACTCTTCAATTAAATTATTATATATGTTAGATTCTTGAATAAGCAATTTAATATCAGTATTTTTTTCTGGATGTAGCCTGAACCAGTCTTGACTTGGCTTGATACCTGTTTTCTTTAGTTCAAAATCGATATCTAAATATATTCCAAGAGGACTATTTGATGCTTTTTTCTCTATCCACTGCTTGTTTAATTTTTTTGAAAATAATTGTAAACCTAGTGGAGTGATAGCTCTCACATGAGTTGGATCATCATAGAAGAATTGATGCCTAAAGTGAGGAACTTTTATTAGAATCTCTGCCCCATTACGACATATTCTATACATCTCTTTGAATATTCCAAAGTATATTTCTACATCTTTACCTAGATGTTCAAGTACATGTATTAATTGAATCTCTGAGACTGAATTTGTTTCCCAAGGCCAAGGAAATGATTCTAAATCAAGCTTTATGTCTGGGGTCCCAAACTTATCTACATTTATATAATTTTGAAGTTTCTTCTCTCCACATCCTAGATTTAGTTTAAGAGCATTCATCAGGAAGTTTCTTCAAGAAACATTTATAATATTAATCTTCTTTTGAGTTTTTGCAGTTATATTTTATCTTCTATTTCTTTTTGTATTTCATTTGATACTCTTTCCATCACTTCATACCAATTATGTCGTTCTTTTTGTCGGAATAATCTCATAGATGGATACCAAAATGTACTCTCTTCTTTAAGTCCCCAAGTCCAAAAGGGAATGTCTTTTAATAGTAACCAAACTTTTTTGCCCATACCTCCAGCTAAATGAGCAATTGACGTATCACAAGTAATAATTAAATCACAGTTCTCAATAATGGCAGCATTTTCCAGAAAATCCCAAGTTGAATCAATTTCTTTTTGGCAACTAACAAACTTATTTTTGAATGAGCAAGTTTCTAATTGCTCTGAACCAAATCCTTTTTGGAGAGATAGCATAGTGATCTCATTACTGTTAAAGAGCCTTGAGAATTCTTCTAAAGGAATTGATCGTCCTTGATAAGTGGTTTCCATTTTTGGATTACCTTGCCAATTAATACCAATAATCGGTTTTTTTTCTTTGGAGAGTAATTGTTTCCACTTCTTATTTAATTCATCTGTTGAAAAGATATATGGTTTAGAAATTATTGGATTTTTGGGAGTTACCTTGAGAGACCGAGGTAAAGATAAGAGTGGAATCCATTGACCTTCTGAAACCAAAGTGGATTGATCTGGGGTTAATGGATTTGGATCAATATCTGATGCCTGGATTAATGAATGTAGTTTCTCCTGAGCACAAAAAGAAATATCAAAACCTTGATTTCTTAGATATGGTATGTAGCGCATATATTGAAGAGTATCGCCTAAACCTTGCTCACTAATGACTAAGATCTTTTCTTCTTTTTGTAAATCTTGATTATCGAGTCTTTTGATAATTGGATTTCCGTGCAGAGATGGAGTCTCTTTCTTTTTGAATCTAAATTCATAATTTTCTAGGCCAGATTTATATTTTCCTTTTAGAAGTTCTAAGTATGAAAGATTGAAATAAGCATCTGCGTAATCAGGTTTAAGTTTAATTGCTTTGCGGGTTGATAATTCTGCTTCTTTAGTTTTACCAACATCTTTTAATATGATTCCGAGATTTGAATGTACCATTGCGATACGAGGATCAATTTCAATGGCTTTACGAGCATAAACTTCTCCTTCTTTTAGTTTGCCAAGACTTCTCAATATGATTCCGAAATTGGAATATGCCATTGCGATATGAGGATCAATTTCAATGGCTTTACGAGCGTAAACTTCTGCTTCTTTTAGTTTGCCAAGATCTTTTAATATCATTCCAAGATTTGAGAGAGCATAGGCATAGTTAGGTTGGAATTTAATTGCTTTTCTAGTGGAGATTTCTGCTTCTTTTAGTTTACCAAGATCTTTTAATATATTTCCCAGATTGGAATGCGCTTCTGCGAAGTCAGGCTTAAGTTGAATTGCTTTGCGGGTATATAGTTCTGCTTCTTTTAGTTTACAAAGATCTGCCAATATGATTCCGAGATTAGAATATGCTATCGCATAGTTAGGTTTAAGTTGAATTGCTTTGCGGGTATATAGCTCTGCTTCTTTTAGTTTACCAAGATCTTTTAGAATTCCTCCATAATTAGAAAAAATCTTGTGATCATTAAAACCATGACTAATACAGTATTTATAATATCTTATTGCCTCTGAAAGATTACCTTTCAGATGAAATTTTAGTGCTTGATTAATTAGTGTTTCTTTAGAAGTTTTATTAGGTTGATTATTAGAAATTGAAATAAGGTCTTTACCTTCTTCTAAAGTAAAAGGAATGGGGAATGTTTTGATTTCAGTGAATCTTTTTCTCCCTTGATTTTTATCGCTAGATTCCAAAATCTTTTGAGAACTTCTGATGGTATTAATTCTACTACTAACTACTTGAAACTCTTTAGAAGAATACGTGTAAATAATTAATAGATTTAGATTAATTATTTATTGCTCTTAATTAATATTTAAATAATTGGTAGCAATATTCCCATTTTTTAGTTGATTTAGTTCATTTCCTTCCTATGCCGTTTATTTACGGCGCTACTAATGAAGTTCATCTCCTATTTAATTAAGTGCAAAAGATCTAAATGGGTTAAAAGAAAATAAATTCTATTGCATTACTTCGTTGCAACTAGTTATTTTTTTTAAATCATTGTGATCTGGATGCTTGAATAAGGCAAATTTTTGGATTTAAAGTGCAAGCGAAAACAGCTCAAGCAGAGAAGAAAGCTCAAGCGGAGAGGAAGGCTGCAGAAGAGAAGAAAGCCTTAGCAGATAAAAAAGCCTTAGCAGAGAAGAAAGCTCAAGCGGAGAGGAAGACTGCAGCAGAGAAGAAAGCCTTAGCAGATAAAAAAGCCTTAGCAGAGAAGAAAGCTCAAGCGGAGAGGAAGGCTGCAGAAGAGAAGAAAGCCTTAGCAGATAAAAAAGCCTTAGCAGAGAAGAAAGCTCAAGCGGAGAGGAAGACTGCAGCAGAGAAGAAAGCCTTAGCAGATAAAAAAGCCTTAGCAGAGAAGAAAGCTCAAGCGGAGAGGAAGGCTGCAGCAGAGAAGAAAGCCTTAGCAGATAAAAAAGCCTTAGCAGAGAAGAAAGCTCAAGCGGAGAGGAAGGCTGCAGCAGAGAAGAAAGCCTTAGCAGATAAAAAAGCCTTAGCAGAGAAGAAAGCTCAAGCGGAGAGGAAGGCTGCAGAAGAGAAGAAAGCCTTAGCAGATAAAAAAGCCTTAGCAGAGAAGAAAGCTCAAGCGGAGAGGAAGGCTGCAGAAGAGAAGAAAGCCTTAGCAGATAAAAAAGCCTTAGCAGAGAAGAAAGCTCAAGCGGAGAGGAAGGCTGCAGAAGAGAAGAAAGCCTTAGCAGATAAAAAAGCCTTAGCAGATAAAAAAGCCTTAGCAGAGAAGAAAGCTCAAGCGGAGAGGAAGGCTGCAGAAGAGAAGAAAGCCTTAGCAGATAAAAAAGCCTTAGCAGATAAAAAAGCCTTAGCAGAGAAGAAAGCTCAAGCGGAGAGGAAGGCTGCAGCAGATAAAAAAGCCGCAGCAGACAAGAAAGCACAAGCCAGCAAAACTGTTAATTCTCGAACTCAAATTGATTCACAACAGAAACGAGACTCAAGAACAGAATTGTTATCGGTTTCAGTCTCCTTAAACACTGGAAAGATTGTGTCAATAGCTTCTATAGGGATTTTGGCTTCGGCTATTCTTATTTCTGCGATGGTATTTATTGCTGGGTAATTCAATTTCACGAATAACTATGAGAAAGCAACTTTTTTATTCTGACTTTCTGCTATGTTTTCGTTCTTGTAGTTTTAGATAAATCTAAGCTGTGCTTAAAGAAAGAATCCAGGAGGTTTTTGAGTTCACTAAAAGTGAGTCTCCCTATAGGAAAGCTAATAAAGGTTGGATTAATCAAGATATATTTTTAGATTTAAGTCCCTCTGCTGATACATTTAAACAAAAAAATGAAGATGCTAAAGTCACATTATTTTGGACTCCAATAAATAGTTTATTATCGAATATATTTTTGATTATTATTCTAGGTTCAATACTTGTATTTACCTCTATATCTTTTGCAAAAGGTAGATTTGATTTTAATTTATTTAATAATTCTGCAATTAACGATATTGTAAATGTTGAAAAAAATATAGCTGTAAATAAAAGTAGATTAAAGGATATAGATTCAACGAATTACAAAATCGATCAAAATGTTGAGACAAAAGACTTAGAAAAAATAAATAAAATCAAATCATTAAATGATGATTTAAAAAAAGCGGATGATAAAATAATAAATAAAAAAATATATAAACAAGAGACTTCAATAAAAGAAATTGAAAGTAATAAAGATATTAAAATTTTACAAAATAAGAAACCAAAATCAAATTTTATTTGAATTATTTTTTGGATGTCAAAAAAAATTCTTTGTTTTTTAAAAATTGTTTTATCAGTTCAACTTTTGTTGTTTTTTGGCAGAGTTAGATGCTTTAATCAATGTGGTTTTTATGAGTTTTAAAGGTGTCTGAAGCAAAGGGTAATCAACTCGCAACTATATCTGTTTATTTAAATACACCAATAATAGCTGTGCTTTTGGCTGTTGGATTTCTTTTGGGATCTATTTTATTTGCTGGAATTTTACTTATTGCTAAATAGCTAATTTGTTTAACTCACTGCTAATCGCAGGAAGTAAGAATTGATCTTTTACTAATTCTTTGCCAGTTGTAAAAACGACTGCAAGCATAGGATTCTGATTGGGCGCTTCCCACCATGCGACATCATGGCGAACTTCACTCATGAGACCTGCTTTGCTCCAAAGTTTAGAACCCAAAGGAAGTCCTGCGCCTAAAAAACCATCTACTTGATTCTCTAAATCTTGCTTGCGACTAACTGGATCGAGTGAGCGTTGAAAAACTTTTATTAAATGCTCACTTGCTACTTTTGGGAGGATTTCAAGTGTCATTAATGATTCAAAGATTCTTGCACTCCCATCGGTTGTCATACTGTTTCGATTCTCATTTTTTTTTCCATAAAAATCTTTTTCCCTTCCAAAAGGTCCTTCATTCCAAGTCTTTTGACTGCAGTTCCAATTTTTTATTTCAGGCCACCTAAGATCATTTAGCCAGTGGTTAATTAATTGCCTTTGGATTTTCCATGCTTGATAGTTTGACTCATTAAGAGATGGACCACTTGTAGTACCTGTTAAAAGATCTAAAATATAACTTGTAGCGTCATTATTGGAGTTTGCGATCATTTCATGTAATGCTCTTCTAAGTTCTTCTGAGTCAACAATTAAGTCTTGTTTTAGCCATACCTGAGTCGCTAATGCATAAACTATTTTTACTATGCTTGCAGGATAAAAATTTCTGTTTGAATTCCACCCTGTCCCATATCCACTGGATGTCGATGGACTTTGCTTGTCATAACGTATGCAAGTTATTGCAATATTTTCTTGAAGGTTTGGACGACCTTCTTTTTCAAATCTATCGAGGAGACCTTTTAGGCAATATGCCATCTCAGAGTCTTGTCGGTAGAACGCCATAGCGCTCGAGACGAATTCAATATGACCTTAGAGGTTTTGCTAACTAAAGCTTCATTTGTTTTGGGAAGTTTATGGAAACTGCGAATAAATATTGATGGATTTAAAAGTGAAAATAGTGAAGAATTGGTTACACAAGCAAGTATTGGTAGGAGGTTTGAATTAATTGACTGTTCAAAATCTAATTTTAAAAATACTAAAATTATCGATAGAGTTAAAGTACGTCTTTTGGAAGATGACTATATTTGTTGGTTTAGATTTTCTGAATTAATTCATCAAGCTTCAAAAATAGAATCATGGGAACCCGAATTTTTTACTGTAGAGAAAATTATTTCTAGGATTCCTAAAATATTGTCTTGGACTAAGGTTGCGAAAAAAATTAGTAATCAATATTTGTGGGGCGGAACTATTGGTCCAAATTTTGATTGCTCTGGTTTGGTTCAATCTGCTTTTGCAAGTTCAGGCATTTGGATACCCAGAGATGCTTATCAGCAGGAAAAATTCTGCAAAAATATTGCATTTGATATTGAAGCTTTAGGTGAAGAATTAATACCTGGTGATTTACTTTTCTTTGGATCATCTGAAAAATGTACTCACGTTGGATTGCATATTGAGAATGGTTTTTATATTCATAGTTCTGGGGTAACTGATGGGCATAATGGGATAGAGATTGATAGTTTATTTCAACCCAACCCTGGAAAAATTGCTTCTTTTTACAGATCTAAATTTAGATCTGCTGGAAGAGTGATCTCTTGTTATCAGAGTGAAAAACTCTCAAGAAGATTAATTGACCCTTACGAGGAGTATTGAATGAATTCTAATGTTGCCCTATCAATAGTTGTTCCTATCTATAACGAAGAAGAAAGTCTTCCTTTTTTGGTGAATCAGTTATTAGAAGTTTTACAGCCTATGGAGGAAACTTTTGAATTAGTTTTAGTTAATGATGGGTCATCAGATAACAGCGCAGAGGTAATTAGAAAACTAAGCTTTGATATACCAGAATTAGTTGGAGTTCTTCTACGTAAAAACTATGGACAGACGGCTGCTATGGCAGCAGGATTTGATATGTCTTCTGGGGAGGTAGTTGTCACACTTGATGGTGATTTGCAAAATGATCCTGCAGATATTCCTTTATTAGTTAATAAGATCAGGGATGGATTTGATCTCGTGAGTGGATGGAGATATCGAAGGCAAGATGCTGCGATAAGTAGAAAGCTTCCATCAAAAATTGCTAACCGATTGATTGGGAAGGTTACTGGTGTTCGACTTAATGATTATGGATGTTCTTTAAAGGCTTATAGGAAAGAAGTGCTTACAGATATGAGATTATATGGTGAATTGCATAGATTTTTGCCTGTTCTTGCAAATATTGAAGGAGCTAGAATTACGGAAGTTAAAGTTAATCATAGGGCCCGTCAATTTGGATCTAGTAAGTATGGAATAGATAGAACATTTAGAGTCTTGATGGACTTGTTGACTGTTTGGTTTATGAATAGATTTTTAACAAGACCTATGTATGTTTTTGGTTTTGGTGGAATTCTTGCAATTATTGGGAGCTTCATAACAAGCTTTTACTTATTAACCATAAAACTTTTAGGCGAAGATATAGGTAATAGACCTTTACTTATTTTTGCTTTACTTCTTGCAGTGACTGGAGTTCAACTTTTTGGGTTTGGATTGCTTGGAGAGCTGCAAATCCGCACTTATCATGAAAGTCAAAATAGACCAATTTATCGCATTAGAGATACATTTCGAGGAGGACGAGAAGCTTGAGATTTTTTATTTAAATTAATAGTTGTCCCTTTATAAGTTGCAATGGCAGCAGCAGAAGCAATAACAACTCTACTGTCAGAATCCTTCAATCCTCTTTTTAAAAAAGGTAATGCTTTTTTGTTCTCCCATTTACTAGCAATTTGAATAGCTAATAGACGATCACTTGGGTTGCTAGAGATTAATTTAGTTAATTGTTTTTTTGTCTGTATTGAATTAAGTGAAGTTGACTGTGAAAAAGGATTTGATTTTTTATTATTCAGTTTATTTGATTTTTGATCTTGTAAATTCTTATCGATTATCAGTTCGGATGATGTTACCTGAGCTTTCGATAAGGAATCCTTTTTATATTTGAAAAAAACTGATGCCTTGGATTGTTTTTTTGAACTCCAAAGGATTAATGCAATAATTAGAGCTAAACTACCAGCAAAAACTTGATTCATGATGAGAAAATTTGTTTAGTAATGCATCTTTAAAGAAGATATACGGATTGAACTTTTATGTCATCAATGGGTTGAATTTGGTTTGATTAGATCATAATTCTATAAAATAAAAGTGGATTTATAGAAATAAGTAATGACTAGTGAACTAGCTTCAACTTTGCTTCCCGCTATTCTGATTCCCTTAGTTGGAATAATGGGCCCAGCAGTTTTCATTGTTTTGATTGGTAGGTACATAACCGCTACTGAGTAATTTCAAAAAATTAATTTTCTACCAAATCTTTTTGCCCATGACTAAATCTCAAGAAACACTTTTGCAAAAGTGGGCTGTGAAAACAGTCTCAGACCCAACTGTTGGCAATCTTCAAACTCCAGTTAACAGTGGTTGGTTTACTAAGATGGTTATAAATAATCTCCCTGTTTATCGAGAAGGCTTATCGCCAAACTTCAGAGGTCTAGAAACAGGTGCAATTTTTGGTTATTTACTTTTTGGTCCTTTTTCTATGACAGGGCCTCTGAGAAATACTGATTTTGCCTTAACGGCAGGATTGCTTGGCGGAGTTGGAGCCATTCAAATATTGACTGCTCTTTTTATTCTTTACAATGCTGCAGGTAAGGCGCCTAATGTGCAACCTCCTGATGCAACAGTAGCTAATCCTCCTTCTGATTTATTTACTAGAGCAGGATGGAGTGATTTTACAAATGGTTTTTGGTTAGGAGGTACAGGAGGTGTAGTTTTTGCTTGGTTGCTAATAGGTACTTTGCATTTAGATACTGTTCTCCCTTTGATTAAGGAATATCATTTACTTGGAGCTTAAAATAATCTTTTCTAAGAGAATTTTAATTAAAAAGCCCCTTGAATAAGGGGCTTTTTAATTTTCTAAATTATTGACTGATGATTTTCAAAAGCTTTAACTTAGATTATTTTAGTTTGCTTTGTTTATAGTTCAGTGCCTAATTCTTTATATCAAATTGATCTATTTTCCTTATATATAAATATCAATTGACCATCCGAATTAATATTAGTTCTCAAAAAAAAACACCGCCTAAGAAGACAGTGTTTTATGTTTCGTAAGCTTGCTTGTTACGGATTTATCCGAACTTACCTGACGTAGAGGCTATTACAAAAGCTCCGAAGGTTACAAAGTTTCCAACGGTAAAATGAGTTAAACCAACTAATCTAGCTTGAACAATTGATAATGCAACAGGCTTATCCCTCCAACCAACTAAATTAGCTATTGGTGTTCTTTGATGAGCCCAAACAAGAGTTTCAATAAGTTCTTGCCAATATCCTCTCCAAGAGATCAGGAACATAAATCCAGTTGCCCATATTAGATGACCAAATAAGAACATCCAAGCCCATGGAGATAAAGCGTTTACACCAAACGGGTTATAGCCGTTAATTAACTGAGAGCTATTAAGCCATAGGTAGTCTCTGAACCAACCCATCAAATAGGTGCCAGATTCATTGAATTGAGCCGTATTGCCCATCCAAATTGCCAAATGTTTCCAATGCCAATAGAAGGTAATCCAAGCAATAGTATTTAAAGCCCAGAACATTGCCAAATAAGTAGCGTCCCAAGAGGAACTATCACAAGTACCTCCACGACCAGGTCCATCACAAGGGAAAGCAAAACCTAAGTCTTTTTTATCTGGAATTAGTTTTGTTCCTCTAGCATCAAGAGCACCTTTTATAAGAATCAAAGCAGTTGTATGAAGTCCTAGGGCAATTGCATGATGAACTAAGAAATCCGCAGGTCCAATTGGTAAGAAATTGGTAAGTGCATCTGGTCTATTTATCATGTCCATCCAGTAGTGATTACCTGGCATGGAATTCGCAGCTATAGATGCAGAACTTGATGCATTTGCTAGCAACGCATTAAATCCATACATCATTTTTCCACTTGCAGCCTGAGCGAATTGTGCAAAAACAGGCTCAATCAGAATTTGTTTTTCTGGTGTTCCAAAAGCTACAACAACATCATTGTGAACATAAATTCCAAGTGTATGAAAGCCTAAAAGCATTGTTACCCAACTGAGGTGACTAATTAAAGCTTCTTTAGTACTTAGAATTCTTGCTAGTACATTATCTTTATTTAGCTCTGGATCATAGTCTCTAACAAAGAAAATAGCTCCGTGAGAAAAAGCTCCAACCATCAAGAACATTGCTATGTATTGATGATGGGTATATAGGGCCGATTGAGTAGTGTAATCCCTTGCGATAAATGCATATGAAGGTAATGCACCCATATGCTGAGCAACTAAGCTGCAAGCCACTCCTAGAGAAGCAAGTGCAAGACCAAGCTGAAAATGCAGTGAATTGTTAACTGTCTCGAAAAGACCGTTATGCTTTATCCCGAAATAACCTCTATGTGGATCTTTTGGGTGACTTGTATTATGCGCTTCAACAATTTCTTTAAGGCTATGGCCAATACCAAAGTTAGTCCTATACATATGACCTGCAATTATAAATACAACTCCTATAGCCAAATGATGGTGAGCAATATCTGTTAGCCAAAGTGATTCACTTTGAGGGTGTAGTCCACCTAAGAATGTAAAAATAGCTGTACCAGCTCCTTGGGTAGTTCCAAAAACTGCATCAAGTGAATCAGGGTTTTGAGCATATGCTCCCCAATTACCGGAGAAAAATGGAGTTAGACCTTCTGGATGAGGCATAACAGTTAACCAGTTTTCCCAGCCAACATGAATTCCTCTTGATTCAGGAATGGCTACATGAATTAAATGACCAGTCCAAGCAATACTACTGAATCCAAAAAGAACAGCCAAGTGATGATTTAACTGGGATTCTGCATTTTTAAACCACGCTAATGATGGCCTGTATTTGGGTTGAAGATGAAGCCATCCAGCAAACAATAACCAGCAAACAAGAATATTTATAAATATTGCACCTTGAAAAAGCTGCTCATTAGTTCTCATACCAATTGTGTACCACCAGTGGTATAAGCCTGAGTAAGCAATATTAACTGGAGAAGTTGCTCCTGCCTGAGTCAGAGCATCAGTAAGACCTTGTCCAAAATGAGGATCCCAAATTGCATGAGCAATTGGACGAGTATGAGTTGGATCTAGAACCCATTGCTCAAAGTTACCTTGCCAAGCAATGTGAAAAAGATTTCCTGCCACCCAAAGACCAATTATGGCTAAGTGACCAAAATGAGTAGAGAAGAGTTTTTGATATAACTGCTCCTCTGTCATACCGTCATGACTTTCGAAGTCATGAGCGGTAGCTATGCCGTACCAGATTCTTCTGGTTGTAGGGTCTTGAGCAAGACCCTGACTAAAAGATGGGAATTTAGTTGCCATTTTATAAAAGATCAGAGAGGGTCAGCCGAGACCGATTAAGCGAGCGTGGAAGAAGGCCCAAGTTGTAGCAATTCCTCCTAGAAGGAAATGAGCTGCTCCTACTGCACGACCTTGAGTAATAGATAGAGCTCTTGGTTGAATAGTTGGAGCCAACTTAAGTTTATTATGAGCCCAAATAATTGACTCAAATAATTCTTGCCAGTAACCACGGCCACTGAATAGGAACATAAGACTAAATGCCCAAACGAAATGTGCTCCCAAGAACATCAAACCGTACATACTTATGGGTTGACCATAACTTGTAAGGACCTGTGATGACTGGGCCCAGAGGAAATCTCTAAGCCATCCGTTAATAGTGATGGAGCTTTGAGCAAAGTTTCCTCCTGTAAGGCCCCATACATCACTTTGCATTTTCCATGAGAAGTGGAATATAACTACTGATAAGCCGTTATACATCCAGAACAAACCAAGGAAAACATGATCCCAAGATGAAACTTGGCATGTACCTCCTCTTCCTGGGCCATCACATGGGAATCTAAATCCAAGATTCGCTTTGTCGGGAATTAGTCGAGAGCTTCTTGCAAATAAAACTCCTTTTAGAAGAATTAGAAGGGTTACGTGGATAGTAAAAGCATGGATATGGTGAATCATGAAATCAGCAGTTCCTAGAGGTATAGGAGCGATTCCAATTTTCCCACCAACTTGACTTACTGAACCATTAAAGACCTCGCTAACTAAGCCACTTTGAAGGTTTACGTTCGCACCAGCAAGAGTGGTAGAGCCAGCTGCTGAATGATGAATATTTTGAATCCATTGAGCGAAAACAGGTTGAAGTTGGATGCCTGTATCACTAAACATATCGGCAGGTCTTCCTAACGCACGCATTACATCGTTATGAATATAGAGACCGAAACTATGGAAACCTAAGAACATACATGCCCAGTTTAAATGACTAATCAATGCATCCCTTGCTTTCAAGATTCTGTCTAGAACATTATCAATATGAACAGCTGGGTCATAGTCTCTAATCATTGCTATGCCAGCATGAGCTGCTGCACCAACAATGAACAATCCCCCTATCCACATGTGATGGGTAAATAGACCCAAAACAGTTGGATAATCAATTGACAAGTATGGATATGGAGGCATCGCATACATGTGATGAGAAATAATGATGCTGAGGGAGCCGATCATTGCAAGATTTAAGCCAAGTTGAGCATGCCAACTATTAGCTAAAAACTCATATATTCCCTTATGTCCATTTGGAGCAGGGAAAAGAATTGGATCTCCAGCGTGATTATCAAGTATTTCTTTTAAGCTGTGGCCTATTCCAAACATTGTTCTATATAGGTGTCCACCAAATACAGCTAGAACTCCAAAAGCTAAATGATGATGTGAAATATCTGTCATCCACAAACTTCCAGTAACCGGATTCAGACCTCCTTTGAAAGTAAGAAAATCACTAAATGCCCACCAATTGGTTGTAAAGAAATTTTCTACTGTTCTCCCTGCAAGTCCAGGGAATATCTGACTAGCGATAGCTGGATTGCAAAGCTCATGTGGCAATGGCATGTCCGCAATTGAAGCTATTGGAATTCCATCAATAATTAGTGGCTTGCCTGCATCAATAGCATCCATAAGGGCTGCAGTTGGTGCTCCAATGTGAATGCAGTGTCCTGCCCATGCAATTGAACCCAATCCCACTAGACCAGCTATGTGGTGATTGAGCATAGATTCAAGATTTCTGAACCAATCAAGCTTTGGAGCAGCTTTGTGATAGTGATATATACCACCATGCAACATTATCGCTGCCATTAGTAATGCACCAATAGCTAAAGCCATAAGCTCTGTTTCATTGGTAATACCCCAGCCTCTCCACATCTGAAAAATTCCTGATGTGATCTGAATGCCGTGATAATTACCGCCTAAATCTGCATTGAGCATTTCTTGCCCAACTATTGGCCAAACGACTTGAGCTCCTGGTTTGACATGAGTTGGATCAGCAAGCCATCCAGAATAATTAGAAAAGCGAGCTCCATGGAAAAAAGCTGCACTCATCCAAATAAAGATGACTGCTAGATGGCCAAAATGAGCAGAAAATACTTTTCTACTGGTTTCTTGGAGATCTCCAACATGGGTGTCAAAATCATGCGCGTCAGCATGAAGATTCCATATCCATGTAGTAGTCTTTGGACCCTTTGCTAGGGACTTTGACCAAAAACCAGGCTTATCAAGCTTGGAAAAATCTACAGGGATTGCATCAGTTTCGATAGGTTTATCGAGAACTGGTTCTTTTTTTTGTTCTCTTTCTGGTGGGCTAATGGTCATCGAGTGATTCCTTCAGGAATGTGATCGAGGTTTGGGGGCCCTAGTCTAGGAAAAACTAGGATTAAATCTTTGGTAAGCAATTCTACTTATGAGGCGGGATTGCTTTATTAAAGATTTTAGGAATTCAAGACCTACCTTTGAAGTTACTTGAAAACCTATATAGGGGTTATGTCATAAGCATAAAGTAGACAGTCAGTTACTACGGAAGCATGTAACAAATGTTCTACACTTTTATTCCTAATTGGTCAGTGAATCCATGGTTTTTCTTAATTAGTAAATCGTTGCTTGTGGTTGAGGTCAGAAAAAAAAATAATTTAGGTCTAGTAGCTTTATTTATTGTAAATATTAATTAGTTAGTAATTGAGTTATAGCAAGAGTTTTTGACTTCGATAGGTTTATTCATAGGCTTATCGTTAGGTAAAAATACTAGTGAATTTCTTGTTACGAGCTGTTTGTTGATTTGAATAAATTTATTTAAAGACTATTTTACTGATTTTGATTTTTCATTTACTAAAGTTTTCTTCAAGAGGCTACCTTGTATAAATAAATCAAAAGTTTATTTTATCTCTCGTTCTGGAAAAAACATTAGTTAACACTCCAAAAAAGATTGCATTTGGATTTTCTTTAAGCGCTTTGCCTTTGCTTGAGAGATTACAAGCAAGCAAACATATAGATCAAATTTTTATATCTGATGGTTCAACTCTTTCTTTAGAAAAAAAAATTGAAGGTTTAGTTGAATCCTCGCCAATTGATTTTTTAAAAGATCATTGGGGCAACAATAATAAATTAATTTTTATAGGTTCAATCGGTGCTGTAGTTAGGCTTATATCTCCTTTTGTTAGATCTAAAGAAAATGATCCAGCAATACTGGTAATGGATTCAAAAGCAAAAAATGTTATTACTCTATTAGGAGGTCATAAGCAAGGGGGAGACAGGTTTGCTAGAGAACTGGCAGCTGCTATAGCAGCAGAAGTGATTTGCACTTCAGATTCATTCACAGAAAGAAGAATTCCGTTGGATTGTTTTGGTGAACAATGGGGTTGGAAAAGGGGAGGGGATAATGTTGATTGGCGAAAATTAATGATTAGACAATCTAAACAGCAAAAAAATATTGTTTTTCAATCCAAAGGATCAATATTGTGGCAGAAATTAAAAGCCTGTTCCACTTTTTCTTTTTTAGAGAAAAATGACCCAATATCTTTTGAAAATATCGACTTGTATATAGGTCAAGAAAATACGAATTTATGTTCATGGCATCCACCCCTAATAATCATTGGAATTGGATGCGAGCGAAATACTAGTGAGAAATTGATTCAACGAGCCATAGAGGATTCTTTTTTAAAAAATGGTTTATCACTTCTTTCAATCTGTGGTTTAGCAACTATTGATAAAAAAAATGATGAAATAGGATTATTGAATTTGTCAAAAAATAATGAATGGCCAATTTATTTCTTTAGTGCTCTTGAACTTTCACAAGTCAAAGTACCTACTCCTTCAAATGTAGTTTTGAATGAAATGGGAACTGCCTCTGTGGCTGAAGCTGCAGCAATTTTATTAGGAGCAAAGGGTGGAAGATTAATACAAGAAAAACAAATCTATTCTTCCAACGAAGATGAATGTGGGGCCGTAACAATTGCATTGGTCGAGATTTCAACTCCTTTTGCTCCTCATAAAGGTGAATTGCATTTAATAGGTAGTGGGCCTGGAGATTTGGAAATGCTTACTTCTGACTCACGCCGAGCCTTAACTAGATGCGCTGCTTGGATCGGTTATACACCTTACTTAAATTATTTGGATTCAATTCGGCGCCATGATCAGGTTCGCATTGATTCAGAATTAACTTTTGAAAAAGATCGATGTAAATACGCACTTGATCTTGCAAAAGAGGGAGTAAGAGTTGCTCTTATTTCATCTGGCGATAGTGGAATTTATGGAATGGCAGGGTTGGCTCTCGAACTTTGGCTAAATGAAACGGTTCAGTCAAGGCCTTTATTTCAAGTTCATCCGGGCATTAGCTCTTTTCAGATGGCTGCTGCAAAACTGGGGGCTCCTTTTATGCATGATTTTTGTTCTATCTCATTAAGTGATCTTTTGACTCCATGGCATCAAATTGAGAAGAGAATAAAAAGCGCAGCCATAGGTGACTTTGTTATTGCAATATTTAATCCAAAATCAATCAAGCGTGATTGGCAGTTAAAAAAGACTGTTGATTTATTACTTGAATTTCGTAAACCAGGCACACCTGTTGCTATCGCTCGAGAGCTTGGCAGGCCAGATGAGAGTATAGAAATTCATACTCTAGAAACTTTGCCATTTAATAAGGTCGATATGCTTACTATTTTGGTTATTGGTAATAGCCAGAGTGTTATTAAAAATAATAGATTTTTAACACCAAGAGGCTATTTTTCTAATTAAATTTTTTGATTATTTCTATTAATTAGAAATTATATATTTAGTTTTAAGATTATTTTTTGGTAATTAAGTTTAGAAGAAGGTAAAAAAATCAAGTCAATCTGGAAATTCTTTCTAAAGTTAGTTTGTTATCAAAAGAGCTTTGCTTAAACCAGACTGGTTACGTGTTAAGGCACCACAGCAAGAGAGGATTGGCAATGTTGCTGATCTATTAGTTGATTTAAAACTCAATACAGTTTGTCAGGAAGCAAGTTGTCCAAATATTGGAGAATGTTTTGCAGGAGGTACTGCGACTTTTTTAATAATGGGCCCTGCTTGCACTAGGAAATGCCCTTATTGTGATATATCGTTTGATAATTCGAAAAGGCTTTTAGACCCATCAGAACCTGATCGCTTAGGTGAGGCTGTTTATAGGATGGGCTTAACTCATGTTGTGATAACTTCTGTAAATCGTGATGATTTAGAAGATGGTGGTGCTAGTCAATTTTTGAAATGTATCAAGGCTGTTCAAAGCAAATCTCCTTTTACCTCTATTGAAGTCTTAATTCCAGATCTTTGTGGTAATTGGGACGCTTTGAAAGTTATTTTGGATGCTGCTCCAAATGTACTAAATCACAATATCGAGACAGTTCCAAGGCTATATCCAAGAGTCAGACCTCAAGGAAAATATGAAAGGTCTTTGGAATTATTAAAAAGAGTTCGTGAAGGTTGGCCAAAAGTTTATACAAAATCGGGCCTAATGGCTGGATTAGGGGAAACAGATAATGAGATTTTGAGTGTCCTAAAAGATCTTCATTTAAATAAAGTTGATATAGTAACTATTGGCCAATATTTATCACCAGGACCCAATCATTTGCCCGTTAATAGATTTGTATCTCCTTCGCAATTTGATGTTTACCGTATTGAAGGAGAAAATAAATTAGGATTTTTACAGGTTATTAGCTCACCATTAACTAGAAGTAGTTATCACGCAGGAGAAGTTAAAAAATTAATGATCTCTCATCCAAGATGATTTGAAAACTTTGGTTGACTCCCATCAATAGATATCCATTCTTGAAGATCCCAAACAACTAATTCATGCTTAATCATGGGATCATTTTCTATTAATTTTTTTGCTGTTAAATAATTCTTCGCTTCAAAAATTAATAAACCACCTCCACCTGGCTTTTTTTGTTCATTTATTAAATATCCACTATGTATGTAATGTCCAGATTTACTAATATCTATGACCCATTTTTTATGCATTAATAAGAATTTTTTTCTTTCACTAATTGATAATCCTAAGGTTTTTTCTTTGAACTTCTCTGTCTTAATAAATATAGGCATTCTTGTCTTTCTATATTGTTGCTTTTTCAAGAGCTTCTTCAATGCCTAATTTATTTTTTTCGCTTGGGGGAACTACTATTTTAAATAATTTTTTCCACGAAGACCAATCTGAGAGAATCTTGTTTGCTGTAGGACTTTTGGTTTTCTGATGATATTCAATAATTAAGTCCTTTAAGAATTGTTCTTGGTTAGTTGCAGTCAAATCATGCACTTCAACAATTTCTTTATTCATTCTTAAGTCAAGTTCATTTTTTTGGTCAAGAATAAATGCTATGCCTCCAGTCATTCCTGCTCCAATATTTCTTCCAGTTTTTCCGAGTACAACAACAACTCCTCCAGTCATATATTCGCAGCAATGGTCTCCCGCTCCTTCAATAACAGCATGAGCTCCACTATTGCGAACACCAAAACGTTCCCCTGCTATTCCAAGGGCGAATAATTTTCCACCAGTTGCTCCATATAGACATGTATTGCCAAGAATTACCTGAGTGCTAGATGTTTCATTAATAATTTCGGGGACAATCGAAATGGAACCTCCGTTAATTCCTTTGCCTACATAGTCATTAGCTTCTCCTATCAAAGAAATATTCATTCCTTCCAAAATAAATGCACCAAAACTTTGCCCAGCTGGACCTTTAAATATCAAATTTAAATTTCCACTAAAACCTTTATTTCCATATTTTTTGGCTATCACCCCGGAGATTCGTGCACAAACACTTCTATCTGTATTAACAATTGAAATTTCTTTAGTTATGCTTCTCTGATTCTTAATTGCATTAGAAATTTCTTCATCTTTTAGTAGAGAATTCTCAAGAACTTCTCCATTTGTATGAGCTTGTATTTCGTGGTTCAACCATGAACGATCTGTTGAGTTTTCCAAAGGTTTGAGCAGGCTAGATAAGTCCACTTCTTTTGTTTTTGTCAAATCTAGATTCCTTGGAATTAATAGATCTGTTCTTCCAATAAGATCTTCGACTTTTGTTACTCCTACCTGACTCAGCAATTGTCTGACTTCCTCAGCTACGAAGATAAAAAAGTTAACAACATGTTCAGGAAGACCTGGGAATCTTTTTCTTAAGCCTTCTTGTTGAGTTGCTACACCGACTGGACACTTATTTGTATGGCAAATCCTCGCCATGATACAACCCTCGGCAATCATTGCGATTGTTCCAAAACCATATTCTTCAGCTCCAAGTAAAGCTGCAATCAGCACATCCCAACCTGTCTTTAAACCTCCATCTGCTCTTAATAAAACCCTTTTGCGAAGGCCATTTTCTAATAAAGAGCGATGAACTTCGGTTAATCCAAGTTCCCATGGCAAACCAGCATGTTTAATTGAACTAAGTGGAGATGCTCCCGTTCCTCCATCATGTCCTGAAATTTGAATGACATCAGCATTTGCTTTTGCCACGCCCCCTGCAATTGTGCCAATACCTATTTCAGCAACTAATTTCACACTGACTTTTGCCGTTGGATTTATTTGATGAAGGTCGTGAATAAGCTGAGCAAGGTCTTCGATGGAGTAGATATCATGATGAGGGGGAGGAGAAATAAGAGCTACACCTGGCTTGCTATTACGAAGCTTGGCTATATATTCATCAACCTTTGGACCTGGTAATTGGCCTCCCTCTCCTGGCTTTGCACCTTGAGCTACTTTTATTTCTAATTGCTTTCCGCTGGTTATATATTCAGGGGTTACACCAAATCGGCCAGAAGCAATTTGTTTAATTGCAGAACAGGCTGTATCTCCATTTAAAAGTCCTTTGAGGTTGGGTAATGTTTTTGATTGATTATTTGCATCAACATCTTGGAGAACATTGAATCTTGCAGGATCTTCACCTCCTTCACCACTGTTACTTTTGCCTCCAATTCTATTCATTGCTATTGCAAGAACCTCATGCGCTTCCCTTGATAGGGCACCTAGACTCATTCCACCGGTGCAAAATCTTTGACAAATACTCTCAACACTCTCTATTTGCTCAAGAGGCAAAGGCTGAGGAGCTGTTTTAAATGTAAGAAGATCTCTGAGGGTAGTAGCGGGTCGACTTTCTAGAAGTTGTTGATAAGTTTTGAAGTGGTCATATCCAGGCCCAGCTTTCACTGCAGAATGAAGAATTTTTGACATTTCTGGATTATTTAAATGAAATTCACCACTATTGCGATATTGAACAAATCCATTAAAGTCAAGTTTTTTTTGATCTAGCTCTGGGAAAGCTTTTTTATGAAATGAAATTGTCTCGAGCGATAATTCTTTTAAAGTTAGTCCCGCTATGCGACTTGTAGTTCCTTTGAAAGCTAAATCAATTAAATCTGCACCAATACCAATAGCCTCAAAAATTTGCGCTCCGTGATAACTTGCCAGAACTGAGATTCCTATTTTTGAAAGTATTTTTCTTAATCCATCTTCCATTGCTTTCTTAACATTTTCTTGAGCAATTTCTATGGATAAACCAGACAACTTCCCATCGGAAATAAGTTTTTGAGTTTTAGGTAGTTGCCACCAATGGCGAGTGGTTTCCCATGTCAACCAAGGACAAATTGCACTTGCTCCGAATCCAATCAGACAGGCTATGTGATGCGTACTCCAGCATTGAGCTGTTTCTATAATTATCGAGGTTTTTAGCCTTAGTCCCTTTTTGAGTAGATGATGATGAACTGCGCCAATTGCAAGAAGAGGAGGAATATAGGAATTTTCTCGATTAATATTTCTATCTGTGAGTATAAGTATTTCTCCACCGTTAATTACACTATTTTCAGCTTCTTGACATAGATTTTTGAGACCTTTTTCGAGGTTCAATTTATCATCATTAATAGGAATTAAAGTCGATATTTTCTTGCATGAAAGTTCTGATTTTGTTATTGAAGTTAATTCTTTTTCATTAAGTATTGGTGATTTAATATGAATTAGTCTTGCAGATTCTGCATGAGGTCTTAACGGTGCTTTTCTAACACCAAGATGCATCTCTAGGCTAGTAACTAGCTTTTCTCTAAGAGGATCAATTGGTGGATTGGTAACTTGTGCAAATCTCTGTTTGAAATAGTCGTAAAGAATATGTGATTTCTTAGAAAGTATTGCTAGTGGTATATCGTCTCCCATGCAATAAGTTGGTTCTTTTGCATTTGATGCCATGCTATTAATTATGTAATCAAAATCTTCTGCACTAAAACCAAATGCAATTTGTTGCTGAAGCAATCCTTCCTTATCAAATTTATTATTTATTTCCCAACTTTGGTTGTTAAGGTTTATACGATTTGCTTTTAACCAATCTAAGTATGGATATCTATTTGCTGACTGTTCTTTAACATCCCAGTTTCGTAAAATTCTTTTGCTTTCTAAATCTACTGCAAGCATTTGACCAGGCCCTAGGCGACCCTTCTCTTGGATTTGATTTTCCTCTAATTCAACAACACCTGTTTCAGATCCCATAACAACATATCCATTTTTAGTGATGCAATAGCGAGCTGGTCTTAAACCATTTCTATCAAGAGTTGCGCCTATATTTCTTCCATCAGTAAAGACTATTAAAGCTGGTCCATCCCAAGGTTCTTGGGTTCCTGCAGCATATTCATAAAAAGCAGTTATTTCAGGTTTATTTATTAATTCTGGTTGGTCTCTAAAAGCTTCAGGTATAAGTGTTAATAAACTATCAGTTATTGGCCTTCCACTTCGGACTAATAGTTCAAGATTTAAATCGAGATTTGCTGAATCACTATATAAATTATTGACGATAGGTTTTAGATCATTTGCATTTTCTTGCCAAACTGAACTTATATCTGTTTCTGTTGCTTTAGCCCAATTTATATTTCCAAGTAATGTATTTATTTCTCCATTGTGACCTAAAAGTCTCATTGGTTGAGCTAAAGGCCATTTAGGTAATGTATTTGTACTAAATCTTCTATGGTAAACCGCATATGAAACTTCAAATCTATAGTCCTTTAAATCATTATAAAAAGGAGCCAATATTTCAGATCTAACCATTCCTTTATAAACAATGGTTTTGCTACTTAAAGAGCAAATATAGAGACCTAATTCATCTTCCTTTAATTCTATATTTGCTCGATTAGAAATCCTTTGTCTTAATCTGTAAAGTAAAGCCTCAAGATTAATTTCTTTATCTTTAATATTAACTATCCATTGAGTAATAAAAGGGGCATTGTCTCTAGCAAGTTTGCCTAATACATTTTGATTTACAGGAACATCTCTCCATCCATTAGAAGTTAACCCTAAAGACTCGGCTTCCTGCTCGCATATGTTCTTTGCTATTTCTCTATTCTTTGGATCTTTAGGCATGAAAATCATGCCTATTCCTGATGATTGAGGCTCGCATTCTTTAGCGGTTTCCCAAACTTTCTTTAAATATGACCATGGTATTTCACACAAAATTCCAGCACCATCACCTGAGTCACTATCTGCTCCACAGCCTCCTCTATGTTCCATACAGCCGAGGCCACGTAATGCCTGAGATAAGACCCAATGATTTTGTTTGCCTTCAACGCTAGCTATAAAACCAACTCCACAAGAATCTCTTTCCCCAGAAAAGGCATCTGGATAAGTGCTATCGCAGTATGGCCAATTTGATCTTGAGGGTCGTTGATGCATGTTTTTAACTTACTATTTTTCTTTTCTTACAAAAGTGCCATCGGTAAGCTTTGAAATAGGTGACTAGATTAATTTGATAGTTCCTAGAGTTACATCTTAAACATTTTTGTCTACCATCTAGTTTTCTATTCAATACTTTCTTTAAAATATTTGTTTCTTATGCTTAAACCGGAATAAAAATAAAATATTAATTGAAAAAAAATACTAATTTGGGTGCTTGACCAAGTAATCTGGAGAATTGTTGAATCTGGTCGAACCTAGACCAAATATAAAATTAATGCCAACCATTCAACAGTTGATAAGAACAGAGCGAAAGACTCTTAAAACAAAGACAAAATCTCCTGCTTTGCGAGGTTGTCCAGAAAGGAGAGGAGTCTGTACAAGGGTTTACACCTCGACTCCCAAAAAACCTAACTCTGCTCTAAGAAAAGTAGCTCGTGTCAGATTAACCTCAGGTTTTGAAGTTACTGCTTATATTGGCGGGATCGGTCACAACCTTCAAGAGCACTCTGTGGTTTTGCTCAGAGGCGGAAGAGTTAAGGATCTACCAGGAGTGAGATATCACATAGTCAGAGGTACTCTTGATACCGCTGGGGTTAAAGATCGAAGACAATCAAGATCAAAATATGGAGCTAAATCTCCTAAGGAATAAAAACTTATTTTGATTCATTGAATTTCCCCCTTATACAAATCCAATTTCATGTCAAGAAGAAACGCAGCAGAAAAAAGACCTGTTCTCCCTGATCCTCAATTCAATAATCGTTTGGCAAGTATGATGGTTCATCGATTGATGAAGCATGGAAAGAAATCAACAGCTCAAAAAATTCTTTCTGATGCCTTTGGTTTGATTAATGAACGAACTGGTTCAGACCCGATTGAATTATTTGAAACAGCAGTGAAAAATGTCACACCTCTTGTTGAGGTGAGAGCGAGAAGAGTTGGTGGGGCTACATATCAGGTTCCAATGGAAGTCCGTCAGGAAAGAGGAACTGCAATGGCACTCAGATGGTTGGTAAATTTTTCAAGATCAAGAAATGGTAGAAGCATGGCTCAAAAACTTGCTGGGGAGCTTATGGATGCAGCTAATGAAGCTGGAAATGCAGTGAGGAAGAGGGAAGAGACCCATAAGATGGCCGAAGCAAATAAAGCTTTTGCTCATTATCGATATTGATTTAGGTCAAATTTTTCTAATTTTTCTATTTAAATCCACAAAATATTTCTTTTTTAGCATGCTTAGTTGTAGAGTCCATGCTCATTTTAAAGCCCTTTAGTCGGAGTATTTTCTGTGGCACGCGCCTTTCCTTTGGAACGAGTAAGAAATATCGGGATTGCTGCACATATCGATGCTGGTAAAACGACTTGTACTGAAAGAATTCTCTTCTATTCAGGTGTCGTTCATAAGATGGGAGAGGTCCATGATGGTGCAGCTGTCACTGATTGGATGGCCCAAGAGAGAGAGAGAGGAATCACAATTACCGCTGCAGCGATTTCAACTACATGGGACGATCACCGTATTAACATCATCGATACCCCTGGACACGTTGATTTCACCATTGAAGTTGAGCGCTCGATGAGAGTTCTTGATGGTGTAATTGCTGTCTTTTGCGCAGTTGGGGGAGTACAGCCTCAATCTGAGACGGTTTGGCGTCAAGCCGATAGGTATTCAGTACCGAGGATGGTATTTGTAAATAAAATGGATAGAACTGGAGCAGATTTCCTCAAAGTCCATGGCCAAATCAAAGATAGATTAAAAGCTAATGCAGTTCCAATTCAATTACCTATTGGAGCCGAAAATGACTTGAAGGGTATTATTGATCTTGTAGAAAATAAAGCATACATTTATAAAGACGACCTGGGAAAAGATATTGAGCAGACTGATGTTCCATCAGACATGGTTGATCTAGTATCTGATTGGCGATCAAAATTAATGGAATCAATAGCAGAAACTGAAGAAGAATTGCTTGAAGCGTTTCTAGAAAATGGTGAGTTAACAATTGACCAACTTAAAACTGGGATTAGGGAAGGAGTTCTTAAACATGGTTTGGTTCCAATGTTATGTGGTTCAGCTTTTAAAAATAAAGGAGTTCAGTTATTACTAGATGCAGTAGTTAATTATCTTCCTGCTCCTGTTGATGTCCCTCCTATTCAGGGCTTGCTTCCGAACGGAAAAGAAGCTGTTAGGCCTTCCGATGATGCTGCTCCATTTAGTGCGCTTGCATTTAAGGTAATGGCTGATCCATATGGCAAATTGACTTTTGTGCGTATGTATTCAGGTGTCCTTGAAAAAGGTAGTTATGTTCTTAACTCAACTAAGGATGCAAAAGAGAGAATATCTAGGTTGATAATTTTGAAAGCTGATGACCGTGAGGAAGTCGATGAATTAAGAGCTGGGGATCTTGGTGCTGTGCTTGGCCTGAAAAATACAACAACCGGAGATACCTTATGCGCTTCCGAAGAGGCAATTGTTCTAGAAACCCTTTATATCCCTGAGCCAGTTATTTCAGTTGCGGTAGAGCCCAAGACTAAAAGTGACATGGAAAAGTTAGGGAAAGCGTTGACATCTCTATCTGAGGAAGATCCAACATTCAGAGTCAGTACTGATCAAGAGACAAATCAAACTGTAATTGCAGGCATGGGCGAACTTCACCTAGAGATTTTAGTGGATCGTATGTTGAGAGAATTTAAGGTGGAGGCAAATATTGGAGCACCTCAAGTTTCTTATAGAGAAACGATTAGAGCAAGCTCTTCAGGCGAAGGAAAGTTTGCAAGACAAACAGGTGGTAAAGGTCAGTATGGTCATGTTGTTATTGAAGTTGAGCCAGGTGAACCAGGAACTGGTTTTGAGTTTGTCAATAAAATTGTTGGTGGGTCTGTTCCAAAAGAATATATAAAACCTGCTGAATCAGGAATGAAAGAAACATGTGAGTCTGGTGTGATTGCTGGCTACCCTTTAATTGATGTAAAAGTTACATTGGTTGATGGCTCTTATCATGATGTTGACTCATCAGAGATGGCTTTTAAGATTGCTGGCTCAATGGCTTTCAAAGATGGAATCAAGAAGTGCAATCCTGTCCTTCTAGAACCTATGATGAAAGTTGAGGTAGAAGTGCCTGAGGACTTCCTAGGCTCTATAATTGGAGATCTGTCCTCTAGACGAGGTCAGGTTGAAGGTCAATCCATCGAAGATGGACAATCCAAAGTCCAGGCAAAAGTGCCATTAGCCGAAATGTTTGGCTATGCCACTCAACTCCGATCAATGACTCAAGGTCGGGGTATTTTCTCAATGGAGTTCAGCACCTACGAGGAAGTTCCTCGTAATGTTGCTGAAGCAATTATCTCCAAGAATCAGGGCAATTCCTGATCTCTAAAATTTACTAACCAATCCCCGATTCTTTAAAAAAAATGGCTCGCGAGAAGTTTGAGAGGAACAAACCTCACGTCAACATAGGTACTATTGGCCACGTTGACCATGGCAAAACAACACTTACTGCTGCAATCACAAAGGTTTTAGCCAAAAAAGGTCAAGCCGAAGCGCAAGATTACGCTGAAATTGATGGAGCTCCAGAAGAGCGTGAACGCGGTATAACAATCAACACTGCTCACGTTGAATATGAAACTGATGGTAGGCATTACGCTCATGTTGATTGCCCAGGCCATGCTGATTATGTAAAAAACATGATCACTGGTGCTGCTCAGATGGACGGTGCAATTCTTGTCGTAGCAGCCACCGATGGAGCAATGGCACAAACAAAAGAACATATTCTTTTGGCCAAGCAGGTTGGTGTACCTGCATTGGTTGTTGCACTAAACAAATGTGACATGGTTGATGATGAAGAAATGATAGAACTTGTAGAAATGGAGATTCGTGAACTTCTCACAAGTTATGACTTTCCTGGTGATGACATCCCTGTTGTTCAAGTTTCAGGATTAAAAGCTATTGAAGGAGACGCAGATTGGGAGACAAAAATAGATGATTTGATGACTGCTGTAGATTCTTCAATTCCAGAACCAGAAAGAGAAATTGATAAGCCTTTCTTAATGGCTATTGAAGATGTTTTTTCAATTACTGGTCGTGGAACAGTTGCAACTGGGCGAATTGAAAGAGGAAAAGTAACGGTTGGAGAGGAGGTAGAAATTGTAGGTATCAGAGATACGAGACTTACAACTGTTACCGGAGTAGAGATGTTTAGAAAGCTTCTCGATGAAGGTATGGCTGGAGATAATGTTGGACTTCTTTTGAGAGGTATTCAAAAAGAAGATATTGAAAGAGGGATGGTGCTTGTTAAAAAAGGATCTATTACTCCACACACTAAATTTGAAGGTGAGGTTTATGTATTGAAAAAAGAAGAAGGTGGTAGACATACTCCTTTCTTTGCTGGATATCGTCCTCAGTTTTACATTCGTACTACTGATGTAACAGGTCAAATTACAGCTTTCACATCTGACGATGGCAGTAATGTTGAAATGGTTATGCCCGGTGACAGAATAAAAATGACCGGAGAATTAATAGCTCCTGTTGCTATTGAGCAAGGAATGAGATTCGCAATTCGAGAAGGGGGTCGTACTATTGGAGCCGGAGTGGTTTCAAAAATTATTGAGTAATTGATTCTGAGGATGACTTGTAATTTATTCAGGTCATCCTCTAAATTAAATTAACAAATGGACTAAATTAGTTCATTTGTTAAAAGAACCTCGAAAATTTAATTAGTTTTTGGTAATTCCATTATGTCTACTGCAATTGCACAGCAAAAAATACGTATACGTCTGAAGGCTTTTGATAGAAGAATGCTCGATTTATCTTGCGATAAAATAATTGAGACTGCAGACACAACAGCTGCTTCAGCAATAGGGCCTATTCCTCTTCCTACAAAAAGGAAAATTTATTGTGTTCTTCGTTCGCCTCATGTTGATAAGGATTCAAGAGAGCATTTTGAA
Organism: Prochlorococcus marinus str. MIT 1013; assembly: GCF_027359395.1. Taxonomy (NCBI): domain Bacteria; kingdom Bacillati; phylum Cyanobacteriota; class Cyanophyceae; order Synechococcales; family Prochlorococcaceae; genus Prochlorococcus; species Prochlorococcus marinus. Next base: position 1,155,239 of record NZ_CP114778.1, on the reverse strand, counting down.
ACAAGAACACATAGAAGAATTATTGATATTTACAGCCCTTCAGCAAAGACTATTGACGCTTTAATGAAGTTGGACCTACCTAGTGGAGTTGATATAGAAGTTAAGCTCTAGGTCTTTTTCTCTCAAATATGAGATTGATTATCTAGGATATGCTTAATTAGGAATACCCATTTGAGCGAACTTTCAGTTAGGGAGTTACCACTTTTCCCATTACCTGAGGTTGTGCTTTTTCCTCAAGAGTACTTGCCTCTGCATATTTTTGAGACTCGTTACAGAGTGATGCTTCAATCCGTTTTGAAATCGGATAGTCGTTTCGGGGTTGTTCGATGGGATCCAATCGAAAAAAAATTGGCAGATGTTGGTTGTTGTGCTGAGATTATTAAGCATCAAACTTCACAAGATGGTAGAAGTAATATTGTTACCATTGGACAGCAAAGATTTCGAATCCTAGAAATTATTAGTGAAACACCATTTGTCAACGCACTAGTTAGTTGGGTTGATGATGAACAAATTTCAGATCAAACAAAACTATTGGAGCTAAAAGACTCAGTTTCCATTGCTCTTAGGGATGTAGTTTCACTTACCTCAAAATTAACTGAATCTGAGAAGACACTCCCTGATTCTTTGCCTGATATACCCAGAGAATTGTCTTTTTGGATAGCGGCTCATCTAGGAGGTCCAGTAGCAAGTGAGCAGCAAAATTTATTAGAATTAACAAATACTTTCCACCGCTTGGAAAGAGAATATGAACTTCTTGATCACACAAGAAGACAACTGGCTGCTAGAACTGCTTTGAAAGATACTTTCTCAAATGCTGATCCAGCAAACAATTAATTATGCAATGGATATTAATTTGTATCTTTAGTGCTTTCTTTTTGTTCACTTTAACTACTCAGTGGCTCATGAAAAGTCGCAAATATGAGTCTGTTAATAGCGTTGCATCCTCATATGATTCATGGACTAATGACCGTTTATTAGAAAACCTCTGGGGTGAACATATTCATCTTGGCTTTTACGAAAAACCAAGAATAAAAAAAGACTTTAGGAAAGCTAAAGTTGATTTTGTTCATGAATTAGTTCGTTGGAGCGGTTTAAATAAACTACCGAGAGGCTCAAGGGTGCTAGATGTAGGCTGTGGAATAGGCGGAAGTTCAAGAATATTATCTGATTATTATGGATTTGATGTCATTGGTATTTCCATAAGTCAAGAACAAATTAAAAGAGCGAATGAATTAACATCTAATAAGGATTTATGTCGTTTTGAGGTAATGAATGCACTTGACTTGAAGTTTGAAAAAGGAAGCTTTGATGGGGTTTGGAGTGTTGAAGCGGGGCCTCATATCTCTGATAAGCAAACGTTTGCAGATGAGATGCTAAGAGTTCTTAGACCCGGTGGGGTTTTGGCAGTTGCAGATTGGAATCAAAGAGACTCAAAAAAGCATCCCTTAAATTTATTGGAAAAGTTCATTATGAATCAATTACTAATACAATGGACACATCCTGAATTTTCAAGTATTGAAGGATTTAAAAACAACTTATTAAACAGTCCCTATTTTGGAAGTTCTGTAGAGACTTCAAATTGGACAAAATACACAATTCAATCTTGGAATGAATCTATATACGAAGGGTTTAGAAGACCTTCATCTATCGTAAGATTAGGCTTTAGATCACTACTAAAGGCATTTAGAGAAATCCCGACCATATTAATGATGAGATGGTCTTTTTCAAGAGGTTTAATGAAATTCGGAGTATTCAAATCAAGAGGATAAATTACTCAACTTCTGATCCGAAATAACATCCAAAATTAATTATTTGATTGCACAGTGGAGATAACTCTTTAGTAATTTTTTCAAAGTCTTTTTGATTATTATTTTTTAAATCAAGATCTATGAAAAAGACATATTCGCCTAGTTCTCTTTTAGAGGGGCGAGATTCAATTCTACTCATATTCAGGCCAAGACTTGCTATGCAATTTAATGCTTTTAGTAATGCCCCCGGACTATTTGACTTAAGAGAAAAAGCCATACTTGCTTTATTACCATCTGTTTTAATATTGTTCTTGCTAAGAAGAACGAACCTAGTGCAATTACCTTCAATATCATTAATAGGATAAGCCAGAATATTTAGTTCATCACTTGCCTCTTTTGACCCTATAGCTGCTCTAAACGAGCTTCCTTTTACCATTCTTATTGCTTCTGCAGTTGAATTGGTTGGTAAATGAACTGCATTTGGAATATTATCGCTTAACCATTGGCTGCATTGAGCTATAGCCTGAGGATGGGAAAGGACCTCTGAAATCGTTGATATAGATCCGCTGCTCATTAATGAGTGTTTAATAGGCAGTACCAGGGCTCTGTGAATAAATATATTTTTATGTCTCCATAGAGAATCTAGTGTTGTGGTAACCCCACCTTCTACTGAATTTTCAATTGGTACGACGGCTGCTTCACAAAGATTGTTTGCAAGATTATCTACTACAGACCTTAATCCTTTGCACGGAGAAAACTCTGGCGATTCAAGCTTTTCTAGCTCTGCTAGTGCTTTTGCAGCCTTCTCAGCGTATGTTCCTTTAGGCCCTAGGTAGGCCACTCGAGTTGACATTAGATGAAAAAAATGGGGTAAATGCCGATAAGATCAAACTGAGCAAGCTTTTGATAATGTCTCTTGCCTTTACAGCACGACAAAAAATTGATCTAGTTGTTCAAGATAATCAGGAGCAACTACCTGATTATCTCCTACAACAGGAAAGAGTTGTAGGAGCAATGCTTGATCCTAAAAAATTGACCCCTTTGGGGCCAGGAAAATTTAAGTACGAAGTCACAAGTTTTAAGGTTTTTCAACTTCAAATAAATCCAGTCGTATCAATAGAAGTGGAGAATTCTGAGAGGAAAATCAGAATGTATGTCACTGAAAGCCACTTGGATGGCTTGGGAATAGTTGATGATTTTGATTTAACTTTAGATGCAATTTTAGAGGCAAAGCCATCAGCTCTTGAAGGCGAGGCGCTTTTGGGTGTAACAGTCAGTCAGCCTCCACTATTGAGATTAATTCCTCCCAAAATGCTTGAGAAAACTGGGCAATCAATATTAAATGGAATTTTGTTAGGAATAAAGGCAAGGGTTGAGAAGCAGCTAATTGTCGATTTCAATAATTGGTGTAAAGAAAATTAGTTACAAAATTAATATCAATCGATTTCGAATCTTGAGAGAAAACTTTTTCGATGGAGTGTTGATGCACCTGCTTTGATTAAGCTTGTTCTATGAATCTCAGTTCCATAACCCTTGTTTTTATCTAATCCATAAATACTGTATTTGAGGGCTAGTCGTTTAATTAAATCATCTCTGGTTTCTTTTGCTAACACACTCGCAGCAGCAATTGAGGCGAAATGACTTTCACCTCGAACTTGTGTTTTTTGTTTTCCTTTCCATAAGCGAATAGGTAATATTCCATCTACAAGAATTAATTCTGGTGGAGAGGGGAATTTTTCTAATGCTCTTAGCATTGCTTTTTCAGTAGCCCCTCGGATACCGATATTATCAATTTCTCTTGCTGAAGCCTGGCCTATCGACCATGCTATTGAGTTTTTTTTGATTAAAGGAACTAAGTTGTTTCTTTGATGAGGACTTAATTTTTTACTGTCCCTTAAACCTTGACTTAATAGCTTTATTTCGTTTGCTTTGCTCAATATTACAGCTCCAGCAAAAACAGGGCCAAATAAACAACCTTTCCCTACTTCATCAACTCCTGCAATCAGAGATTCCTGAGCTTCCATGTTTAAGAAGACGCTGATGATCTTCTTCTTTTTCGTCTTGGATCTTCATTAACTTCTTTTGAATCGGTTGCACTTAATTCATTCTTTTCATCTTGTAAAATATTATCAGCAATAATTAATTCATTTCTTTCTTCATCTAAACCTACATTAATATCACTTTTCTTGACATTTTCCGTTTCTTCAGGATTGGTTGAATTTTGTTCAATAGAATTGTTGCTTGTAAGACGAACAAGATCCTTACTATTTTTGTTGTACTTAGTATCGGAATTATTAATTATATTTTGTTTTCCTTCCTTATGAACTTCATTTTCTGATTCTCCTCTTGTCTCATCTCCAGGCCTAATTACTTTAACAGTGTAGTTTTCATTTAAGGGAGGTTCATCTAAAATTAGTATAGGATCTAATCCCATTAAACTGTATACTAACTCCTCGTTTTTATTCATATTTATATGAAGTACAGTCTTTTCTTTTTTGTTGTTATTGTATAAAGAAGCATCTTCTTCAATTGTATCTGAGGAGATAGGTATTGAACTATTAGTGGTTGATTTATTTTCTTCATTTGTTAAGCTTGTGTCTATTTCCTTTGATTTATTTCCACGCTTCTTTTTGATATTATTTTCTTGTGAAGACTGTATTTCATTTCCTACAATTAAAGTTGAATTAATCACTCCGACTTCAGAAGAGTTTGTAAGGTTTTTTTCTTGAATAATTGTATTTGGAAGTTGACCTTGCCCCTGGCAGTTAGGACAAGTTTTTCCAAACAATTCATATATATTTTGCCCTTGTCTCTTTCTAGTTAACTCAACAAGCCCAAGTTCTGTAAGTTGAGCAATTTGAGGGCGAGCTGAGTCTCCATTAATAGCAGATGTGAAATGTTCTAATAATTGAAGTTGATCTCTTCTTGTATCCATATCTATAAAATCAATGATAATTACCCCACCAATATTTCTTAATTTTAATTGTCTTGCTATTTCAATTGCTGCTTCACAATTCGTCCATAAAACTGTTTCTCTGGAATTTGCAGAACGAGTAAATGAGCCTGAATTGACATCAATAACTGTTAAAGCTTCGGTTGGTTCTATTATGATATAGCCACCAGATGGAAGATCAACTCTAGGTTTTAACGCATCAGTAATTGCAGAGATTACTCTATACTTTTCTAAGATATTTTGCGATTCACTATGTAATTCTATTAGTAATTCCTTAGCATCTTTTCCAAGGAAATTTTTAATACGACCAACTGCTTCAGGATTATCAACGACTATATTGTTCACATTTTGGCCTATATGATCTCGAAGAATTCTATGAATAAAATCTTCATCTCTATTTAAAAGAATTGGAGGGGTACAACTGTCAGATGCTTGTTGAATAAGCTCCCATTGTTTAAGAAGATTTTCTAGGTCATCTATTAAAAATTCTTCAGAAATATCTTGCGCTTCTGTCCTTATGAGAAGGCCAGTGCTTGGAGGCTTAACCAGGACTCCTAATGCTCTAAGTCGATTCCTTTCGCTTTCGGTGTTAATTCTTCTCGAAATATTTACACCTTGTCCATAGGGTTGAAGTACAAGATATCTACCTGGGAGAGCCAAGTTACCAGTTAATCTAGGACCTTTTGTTCCAGTGGGCTCTTTCATTACTTGAACTAAAACCTTTTGCCTTGGTTCTAGTAACTCTGTTATTGCTGCAGTAGCTTTTTTTAATCTCAGTGGTCCAAGATCATTTACATGAATAAAACCATTTTTTTCACTTTCTCCAATATTGACAAAAGCTGCATCTATTCCTGGGAGAACATTTTCAACTGTTCCCAAGAAAACATCTCCTATCTGGTAGCTACCTTGAGCTACGATTAATTCATCTATTCTCTCTTCAGTGAGCAGAGCGGCAATGCGTAATTGCTCAGCAATGACAATTTGCTGGGGCATATATAGTTTTGAGCTTTTTCAAGCTATAAAAAAATTGATCGGCAGAAAACTGCAAATAAAGAGGTTTAAAATTTTTGAACGCCAAAGAAACTTAAAGAGATTTTTGATTACTGTTCGAACTGTGAATTAAATATATTCCGGTTTAAATTTCCGGAGTTGCCAAAATTTAACCTAGGTTGCTCTTTAAGAATAACTGACGTTAACTAAGTACAATAAGGACTTAAACCTTTTGCATAGTTATAAAAATATATTAACACAAGATCACTTTTTTAAAATTATTGATTTCAGTCTTGGTTTCCATAAGATGATTTGTTCTTAATTATTGAATCTTTTCTCTTTGAATATACGAAGGTGTGCAAGGGATTATCCTGAAATAAATCTGGATGTTTTTCACGTGGTTCAAGTTAATGCTGATTACCTGAAATTAAAAGCAGGTTACCTTTTTCCAGAGATTTCTAGAAGAATTAAGGATTTTAACGCTAATAATCCAGCTGCTGATTTGATCCGCTTAGGAATTGGTGATGTCACGGAACCTCTGCCCTTGGCTTGTCGAGAAGCAATGAAGGTGGCTATTGAAGAGATGGGAACAGAGCTGGGTTTTAGGGGGTATGGTCCTGAGCAAGGGTATCAATGGCTTCGTGAAGCTATCTCGAAAAATGATTATTTATCTTGTGGCTGTGATATTACAGCAGAAGAAATCTTTGTTTCAGATGGGTCAAAATGCGACAGCAGTAATATTTTAGATATTCTTGGCAAAGACAATAAAATAGCAGTTACTGATCCTGTGTATCCAGTATATGTCGATACTAATGTGATGGCGGGGAGGACAGGAGAGGCAAACTCATTAGGTGAATATAATGGTTTAAGTTATATTCCGATTAATTCAGAAAATGGTTTTGAGGCAGAAATACCAAAAGCAAAATTTGATTTAATTTATCTTTGTTTCCCTAATAACCCAACTGGGGCAGTAGCCACTAAAGAACAATTAGCATCCTGGGTTCAATATGCTAAAGAAAATAATTCTTTGATTCTTTTTGATGCGGCTTATGAGGCTTTCATTAAAGATGATTCAATTCCTCATTCGATTTATGAAATTCCAGGTGCTAAAGATTGTGCAATTGAGTTTCGTTCTTTTTCGAAGAATGCAGGTTTCACTGGAACAAGATGTGCCTTTACAGTTATTCCTAAGTCTTTAAAAGGTAAAGCAGGTAAACAGGAAGTTGACTTGTGGTCTTTATGGAGTCGTCGTCAAAGTACTAAATTCAATGGCGTAAGTTATATGGTTCAGAGGGGGGCAGAAGCTGTTTACTCCAAAGAAGGGAAAGCCCAAATTAAAAGATTGGTAAGTTTTTATATGGATAATGCTCAAATTATCAAGGCAAATTTAACTTCTGCTGGATTTGAAGTTTTTGGTGCGATTAATGCCCCTTATGCATGGATAAAAACTCCAAAAAACATGAGTTCCTGGGATTTTTTTGATTTCTTACTTGAAAAAGCAAACGTGGTTGGAACACCTGGAAGTGGCTTTGGAGCTGCGGGAGAAGGCTATTTTAGATTGTCTGCATTTAACAGTAGAGAAAATGTCGAAAAAGCCATGCATAGGATCGTAAAATTGTGATGCATATTCTCATGGTAAGTTCCTTTGCGAAAAGAGCTATTCATGTTGGTAGTTTAATTATGGTTGACTCTGCAAATCAAACTGAAGGAGACACTGCTGTTATTGATCGCGAAGTTCAGAGAGTACGAAAAGTATCTCCTAAATACAAGGTTTTACTTCATAATGATCCAGTGAATACAATGGATTATGTAGTTGAAACTTTGAGACAAGTAGTTCCTCAATTAAGCGAACAGGATGCTCTGAATATTATGTTGGAAACACATAATAATGGCATTGGACTTGTTATCGTTTGTGACTTGGAACCCGCTGAATTTTATTCTGAATCTTTAAAGGCAAAAGGTCTAACAAGCACAATAGAATTAGAAAGCTGAAATTCCCAATTCACATATTTTGGAATAGATGGCTGCATCAGAAAATGCAATGGATTCCAACATTTAGTTTGTTTTTATTTCTATATCCAGCAGGATGGTTTATTAGTCATTTTTTTTACCTAATTAATCGGAATATTAGTGCAAATGATTTAAGTATTATAGGTACTATAATAACATTTAGTTTGTTTTTAATTCTTCTACCTAGTTGGGGTAAAATTAGATGGAAAACTAAGCATCTATGGTTATCAATAGGATTAGATTATAAAAATAAATTTAGAGCAATACAAATATTTTTTAGAGGATTTATACTTTCATTTTTTCTTTTATTAATCTTTTCTCTATTTATTTTCTTATGCGGTTGGGTTGATAGTATTGGCTACATTAAAGTTGGTGCATTACTCAACGCAATATTATTGATAGTTGGAATTGTTTTTGCTGAAGAGATAGTTTTTCGAGTATGGTTGCTGGAGGAAATGGTCTTTCTGTTTGGTTTGAGGAGAGGAATTATTTTCCAATCTGCAATTTTCAGTCTCGCCCACTATAGATCTGATATTGGTTTATTAGCTTTAATTCCTTTTCTAACTGGTCTTTTTCTTTTTGGAATAGTTCTAACTTTAAGACGAACTATTGATAAAGGATCATTATTGGGTTGTATAGGTTTACATGGTGGACTGGTTGGAATTTGGCATATATTTGATTCGGGAATGGTCGTTTTTTCTATTGAGACTCCTTATTTTTTACTTGGACCAAGCAAAGATATGATAAATCCCATTGGGAGCGTGATTGGGATAACAATTTTATCAATCATTATATTTTTTCAACGAAGGCTTTTTGAAAGAACAGGGCGATTTTTAGTCTCGACAGTTAATGCTTCATCTAAAGATGAAACTCCATAATCTCTCTCTAATAAGTTCATAACTGTTCTACCGAAATCATTTGGATTTGTGTCAAAGGCCTCTAAACAAACCCTTCCAAACTCTTTACCCATTGGCTCTGGATTCCAGAGGAGTTTTCTAGCAGTCCAAGGCATTAAACTCATAGGGTTATAACCAGGCTTTAATAAGCCATTTTTCAATCCATACTCTTCTAGTAATGTGTGAGGTTGCAATCCTATAAAAAATATGGAAGGTTCAACAATATCAGCTCCAAAAATCTTCTCTAATTCTCTATGGTAAGCAACTGTTTGTTTTATTGTTTCTGGACGCTCATCAATAACATTGAATGAATAATTTACTGAAACTTGTGCTTTAAAACCTGCTTTTGCTAGAAGTTCGCAATTCTTTAAAACTGTTTTTAAGTTGTATCCCATTCTCATTTTTCTAACAAGTTCTTGGGAGCCAGAGGTTATTCCAATTTCAAAATAGCTCATACCTGTTCGAACCATTAATTCAGCCAATTCTTCATCTAAATTGTCAGCTCTTATGTATGCGGCCCAATGAATATCATGCAATCCTTCATCATAGATAGCTTGAAGAATATCTTTAGCATTTTGAATGTGACCTCTGGAAGGGATGAATTGGGCATCAGTAAACCAAAAGCCACGAACACCAAGTTTATACAATTGTTTTATTTCTTTAATAACTTCACTTACAGGGTTAATCCTTACTTTCTTGCCTTCGATGACAGTATAAATGCAATAACAACAGTTGTGAGGACAACCTCTTTTGGTTTGTACTCCAATATAGAAATCTCCACCGTCTAAATACCATTTAAATTCAGGCCAAATAGATTTGATATAGCCATAATCACATGCGGTTTTAACTATATTATTTGGTTTTTCATGAATAAGTTTATTTCTCGGTGATTCACCAACTACAAAACATCTCTCATCAGCAATTGATTGATTTCTTATTAATTTCTCTATTAATAATTCTCCTTCTCCTAAAGAGATAATAGTGCCCTTCGGTAGTGATTTTTTTAGTTGATTATAAAAAACACTAACAGCACCTCCACCTAAAATGGCAGATGCATTTGGATTGAATTTCTTTGCATGTTTTAATCCATTTTTAATTAATCTTTGGTTTCTCCATATTTCTCCATAATGAGTTTTCATTAGTTGAAAACCACCGAAAGCACCTCGAATTTTCTTGAGTGGATTGCGAGCATAAAAAACTTCAAATGAATTTTGTAAAGGATTTCCTCCTCTTCCATCGACAGGAGCATAAATTTGTATGTCTCTCCATGAAAAAACAATTAATGTTGGGTGAAAACTTTTAATACTATTTATTAATATTCTCTCGACATCTAATATGGGTAAGGATGCTAAATCAAGGATTAATTGTTGAATTTCTGGGAAACATTTATGAACATGATCAGCTAAATAAATTGGTCCAATTGGGAAAATCGGATTACAAGGTAATCTGACATACAAGACCTTAAACTCAGATTTAGGCCCATGAATTTTCAATTCTGAAGTCAAATTTCCTTTCATCAGAACATCTATTGTTAGCAAAAATAATCATTTAGAAATAAACACTAACAATTTGTTGACCTTTTTGATTGAAAATTAGATTAATGGTAAAAAGTCAAAAAATCCCAGTTCATTCAAAATCTAGTTAAAACATAGTTGTAGAAGTCATTTTGACATTTTTCTGCAAGCAGTAAGATAATCATTTAATTGCAATGAAAAGTTTTTTCATAGGTTTTTTAATTGATATTGATCAATTGCTTTAAAAAACAAAAATTAGATCAGACTAAGGATATAGATTTAATGCTTGGATTATGAATCCTACAATGACTTTGATCATATACATTCTCAGCGGTGCTGCTATAGGAAGTTTGATGCTGCTTAGTGGTATCCCTGCGGCTCCTCTTCTAGGTTCAATTTTAGCGGCAGGATGCTTAAGTATCAGTGGTCAATTTGAACCTGCTCAATGGCCTATGGGTACCAAAACTTTACTTGGAATTGGCGTAGGTACTGTTATTGGGACGGGTATTAATCGAGATACTCTTTCAGAGTTACAAACGTTATGGAAGCCAGCTATTTTAATTACTATTACTTTGATTCTTACTGGTCTCTTTGTTGGATTTCTAGTAGTCCGTTTGTTTGGAGTTGACCCTTTAATAGCCTTGTTAGGTTCTGCGCCTGGTGGAACACTTGGTATGAGCCTTGTAGGGGCTGAGCTTGGTGTAGGAGCTGCAGTAGCGGCAATTCATGCATTTAGATTGATAGCTGTTTTATTGATTACTCCAGCTGTTGTTAAGTATTTAGCGCCTATTGTTAATATGAACGTTAATTAGAGATTAAGTAATAAAAATCCAACAATATTATTAGAATAGTATTTTTAAATACTATAAAATTTTCCATACAGAGTTTTCAGGAATTTTAGGTCCTTTAAACTTATCCAAAGGCTCAGTAGTACTTATGCGCCAATCTGGAACGCGACACTGCACATAAGCTGGGTTTTGAATAAGTACTCCTGAATTCTCATCTTTTTTATAGGTAAATCCTCCCTTCCAGACTCCTCCTTCTTTGAGCGAACCTTTAAACCAAACCCAACAATTTTCTTTTTCCATTAGATAAAGCTAATAAGAGCCTAAATATTTAAATATTTGCACTTTTTTAAGATTTTGTTCACCTTCTTCTGCTTCTACGTCTTTGTTGCAATTTACGCTTATATTTTTCAACAGGGGTCTCATGATGACGCAATCGCTTTAATTCTCCAAAGATGCCGGCTTTGGAAACTTGACGTTTAAAACGGCGAAGTGCTGATTCAATGCCTTCGTTTTCTCCAACAGTTACTTGAGTCAAAAAAGATAAAAAATTCTATTGGATAATTTTACAGGACGATAAAGCATATTTTTGTTTTGACCTTTTTGGGAGAAAAAGATCTAATATATTTTTTGAATTATCCAAATAGCTTTCTTCAAGTTTTGCTTACTAGCCAAATTTTTGAGGTTTTCCCCTTTTCGGACCATTCATTATTACTTCATAGGTCCGTTATCCAATGACTATTTACATAGGGAATCTCTCGTTTGATGCAGAAGTCGAAGATATTGTTGGGGTTTTTAGCAGTTATGGTGAAGTTACCAATTGCAAGCTGCCGTTAGAAAGGGAAACAGGAAGAAAAAGAGGCTTTGCTTTTGTTGATATGGGCGACGATGCTCAAGAACAAAAAGCAATTGATGATCTTCAAGATGTTGAATGGATGGGCAGAGCTATAAGGGTGACAAAAGCAAGGCCTAAAAACAATTAATTAGATAATGAGTAAATTTTTTTTTTGTCTGCGGGTGAAGCTGACAGAAGTCAAATTAATTTTGAATTTTAATTAATTTTAGATTTCAGTCTATTAGCTCTTTAAGCATTTTCTCAAATTAATGCTGTAATAATAAGAAGTTAAGAGCAATGCCTTTTTAATGGTTTACTCAGCAATCACTTTCTCAACAATCACATTTGGTGGATTTAATCCTTTGGCTGCAATTGCAGGTTTAGTTATCTTTTTTCAGATCTCTCAAATTTATTATTATGGGTTACCTGAGAATGAACCATCAGTTGAACTTTCTGAATCAGGTTCTTATAGATACCTTCAAAAACAATTCATTGGTGTTCAAATAGTAACTGCTCTAATTGCTGCTTCAGTGATGCTTGCCGGTCCTGATAAGATATTCTTCCCTTTTAAATATTTTTAGACTCTAATTAAGTTAAATTAAACTTAAGTTTTAAAAGGCAGCTAATCTGGCTGCCTTTTTTTATGAAAAATTTAACTTAAATTAATAACTAATTTAAAATATTTAATGTTTTTGATTGGATTATTTCGTTTTAGAATCATAACTTTGTTCATGATGGACATAAAACTATCGATTTCATGTCTTTAATATTTCATATAATTGATCTATTATGAAATTAAATTGTAAAAACTCTGGTAATTCTCACAAGATAGTTAATAGAACTGAAATGATTATCCAAAACGATAGTATTGAAAATAATAACTACTTATATCCCAATGGGCATCGTATTACTCATCAAATGAGATGGTTTAAAGTTAGTAAAAATAAAGGGTTCAATTCTGATATCTCTTTATGATAAAGACAATCATGTTTAATAATTATTTATCTATGAAAAATAAATGAAGCACATCAAAAGAAACAATAAAGGTATTCCTGACCCCTATGAAGATATTGTGAGATTAGAACAACTTGATCCTTATGAAGCTTTAATTAAGTCAAAGTCGTTTTTAAGAAAAAAAATAAAACTATTGAATAATATCAATTATTGTAATTGCCTAAAATTTAAAAATTGATTTTTATATTTATAAAAAAGCCTCCTGTTTAATTAGGAGGCTTTTTTATTAGGTTTTGACTTCAAATTTAGACAAATTTAGAAGCTAAAATAAGTTTCAGCAACTACACCAGTGTCGTCATCACCAGTACTTGTATCTTCTACAGTGAAAAATCCAGCTGTTACAGATACATAGTCATTAAGTCCATAGCTGTATGAAACTTCAAATCCTGTTGAATCTAAAGAATCACTACCATCAACATCAGTTGAGTTGTAAGCAGCACTTAATGTTCCTGGACCAACTTCGTAGTCAACACCAACGAACAAGTCAGTTGCATCAGCACCTGTTTCTGGATCTGTTGTGTCATAAGCAACGCTCAATGTTGCATCAATTGACTCTGGGCTGTAGTAGATACCACCACCAAATGTGTCGTATCCAGTTGTTCCGCCTTCACCGTCGTTAGAAGCGATTACCAGACCGCCACCAAAGCCGTCGCCGTCATAGCCAAGAGTGAAAGTTGAAACATCATCACCATCATCAGCGCCAATACCTACTGTTGAATCAGCACCACCAACAGAAACGAAACTCACAGAAGCAACTACACCGTTATCGTTAGAGTAAGCAACACCAACTCCAGGACCAGTTTCGTTACCAGCCAAAGAATAAGGCATGCTGCCTAGTCTGAAAGCGTCTGAATAAGCAGAAGTTGTTGCAGCAACAACATCATCCTGATCAACCAAAGGTCCAGCAGTTACTGAAAGATCGCCAACAGGGAAGGCATAATATAAAGAATGCAAAGTAATAGCACCAGTGCCCCCGACTGAGCTATCCATGCTTGCAAGTGGGCCACTAGCATTACCAGTTTCCATGCCCATGTAGAGCATGTCTTCACCAGTAAAACTGGAAGTTACATCAAGTCCATATCCGTATTGCATATAGAGCTCTTCTTCCGTGTCAGATGTACCACCATCAGCCACTGAACCAATAGTAAAAACAGCACCACCAGAAAGAGTTGTGGTTGATGAAAAGGCAGTATCTGCATTAGCTGCAACAGGAGCCATTAATCCCAATACAGCAGGAGCTGCAAGCAAACGCTGAAAAAGTTTCATTGTGTCCTCACACAAAATATAAACAATTTATTTTCCTAGTTAACAATTTTGTGCGATGTAATGGAAAATACATTATTAGATATCAATATGTAAGTATGGCTACATTTTGAAATTCAGAGTTTTTTCTCAATTTTAAGTTAATTAATTGATTACGATTTTTTGGCCATTAGATTTCTTGTTCGTTCAAGGATCAAAGCTAATAAATTCGGGAGTGCTTTATTGAAAGTTCACGAGCCTAATTGAAAACAAAGTAATTATAAAAAAAATTAATCATTGTCTATTGAGCTAGCTTCTGGCCCTAAGGAAGAAGTAAGCCATTGAGAAACAACATTAGAAACACTAGATAATTTATTAAGAAAAATCCTCTCTTCTAGTGTAACTAGTTGATTATTTTCTATTCGTCTAAGTATATTTTGTACTCGAATTTTTGTTGTAGTAGAAATCATAAATTTTTGCTTATTTTTAACTAAGCGGACTTTAAGCAGTTGTTCTTGATGAACTTTTTTAGAATTTTTCTATATTTGAAGCTTTATGTTTTGTATAAAAAAGTACAAATACTTTTTTATTTATTTGTTTTAATTTCAAAAAATATTTGTACGTTGATGGTCGATTTCTCTTACAAAAACATCACTTCAAGCATGGTCATATTGAAATGCATTGGACCGGATAGATTTTTTTTAGAAAGAGCTATCTTCCCTCAAGAAGTCTTTTCATCTATGGCTCCAGAAGGTTCTCAGCTAGAAATTTGGGGTATTGAGTCATATGGGCCAAATTTAGAGCAACGACTCAGAGTATCTTCTTCTTCTTCTTCTTCTTCTTTAGAGGACCTTGTTGCAGCTTAGACCCTTAAAGACTTAATTAATCAAAGCAATAGATATCTTTGTGCAAGTGGTAGTGATTCCGCCGGTTCACAAGTCAAAAGCTCTTCGTTTGCAAAAACTTCATATGTTTGAGGGTCAACTTCTATTTTTGGTCTTGCATCATTTAGTTTCATTGATTGTTTAGATATCTTTCTTGTGTCTTTAACGGCAGCATAAGAACGTTCCAATTTGAGTTGCTCCGGTATACCAGCGTCTATTGCGATCTCACTTAAAAAAGTAAGGCATGTTGAATTCATTCCCTTTCCAAAGGAAGAAAACATTGGACGACCATATACTGGTTGGGGAGTAGGAATGGAGGCATTTGCATCTCCCATTTGAGCCCATGCGATAGATCCACCTTTGATTACTAAGTCAGGTTTGATTCCAAAAAACCCCGGATTCCAAAGGACTAAGTCTGCTAGTTTCCCAACTTCTATTGATCCAACATGACCACTGATTCCATGAGCTATTGCGGGATTAATAGTTACCTTTGAGATATATCTTTTTAGTCGATGATTATCATTCCTTCTATTATCTTCTGGTAAGGCTCCTCTTTGAACTTTCATTTTATGAGCAGTTTGAAAAGTTCGACTAATAACTTCTCCAACTCTTCCCATAGCCTGTGAGTCACTCGCAATAATAGAAAAGGCTCCTAAATCGTGAAGTATGTCCTCGGCAGCAATAGTTTCACGACGTATTCTTGACTCGGCAAATGCAACATCCTCAGGGATTTTAGGATCCAAGTGATGGCATACCATCAACATGTCTAAATGCTCTTCGAGAGTATTTAGAGTGAAAGGCCTTGTGGGATTAGTGCTGCTGGGGATTACATTAGATTCCCCACAAATTTTTATAATGTCGGGTGCATGTCCACCTCCAGCTCCTTCAGTATGGAAAGTATGAATTGTTCTTCCTTTTATTGCGTGAATTGTATCTTCAACAAAACCAGCTTCGTTTAGGGTATCTGTGTGAATACAAACTTGTACGTCTAGTTGATCTGCAACACTTAGGCACGAATCAATACATGCCGGTGTCGTTCCCCAGTCTTCATGAAGTTTTAAGCCACAAGCACCTGCTCTAACTTGTTCCTCTAATGCTGTTTTGTTAGTTGCATTGCCTTTTCCAAAGAATCCCAGATTCATAGGAAATCCCTCTGCTGATTGCAGCATTCTTGATATATGAAATGCTCCTGGTGTACAAGTTGTTGCATTAGTACCTGTTGCTGGACCTGTCCCTCCTCCTAACATTGTGGTAACCCCACTAGCTAAAGCAGTTTCTATTTGTTGTGGACAGATAAAATGAATATGACTATCAATAGCTCCTGCAGTAATAATGTTTCCTTCTCCTGCAATTGCTTCTGTACTGGCTCCTACAATAATGTTGACCCCTTCTTGAGTATCAGGATTGCCAGCTTTTCCGATACCTGAGATTTTCCCGTCTTTAATGCCAATATCAGCTTTAACAATTCCCCACCAATCCAAAATTAGTGCATTTGTGATAACTGTATCTACTACTCCATTATCTCTACTTTGTTGTGATTGTCCCATCCCATCACGAATCACTTTACCTCCACCAAATTTGACTTCATCTCCATAGTGAGTATGATCATATTCGACTTCGAGTATTAAGTCTGTATCCGCAAGTCTAATACGATCCCCTTTGGTCGGACCATAAGTCTCTGCATATGCTTGGCGAGAAATCTTGAAAGACATTTTATTGTTGAAGTGAATCGTTTATAAGTCCGTTAAACCCAAAAATTTTACGCTCTCCTGCATAAGGGACAAGATTAACGTCTCTTTTGTCACCTGGCTCAAATCTGATAGCAGTACCAGCTGGGATGTCTAACCTTTTGCCGAGAGATTTGTGACGATCAAATTCTAGACCTTTATTAGACTCATAGAAATGATAATGAGAGCCAATTTGTATTGGTCGATCAGAAGTGTTAGCGACTTTGAGAGTTGTAATTTCTCTTCCTTTGTTGAGTTCAATAAAACCATCTTCGGGAATCACTTCTCCAGGAATTAAATAAGACATAATTTTAGTTAGCTAATTGGGTTGTGAAGTGTTACCAGCTTCGTTCCATCTGGAAAAACAGCTTCTATTTGAACTTCATGGATGAGTTCGGATACACCTTCCATGACTTGTTCTTTTGTTAACCATGTGGTCCCCTCGCTCATTAAGGTTGAGACACTCTTTCCATCTCTAGCTCCTTCAAGTACTTGAAAGCTAAGCCAAGCAACGGCTTCAGGATGATTTAATTTCAAACCTCTATTTAATCTTCTCTCTGCCAAAAGAGCAGCGGTAACTACAAGTAATTTGTCTTTTTCTTGAGGGCTTAAGTACATTTTTTAATATTTAGGAAATCATTTTACTAGCAAAAAAATGCTTAAAAGTTCATTATGGACATTTTGTATCTGTTGATGGATTTTCTTGCAATGGCCAAATCCTCATATATTCAGGCATGCTTAATTTTCTTAAAATTCTAGTAAGACTCCAAATTCTATAAAACCAAAATCGAGCTGATTGTGTTGACGAGCCTGTGTATCTTGCTGATATGCCATTTTCAAGAAGACTACAAGTCATAAATCCCTCAAGACCAGCTCTATGTTGTCGGCATTTTACTAATAAATCAGACAAATCTTTTTGCTTTATTTCTTTGGGTGTTATCCAAGTTAAGGATCCAAATACGGGTTTCTGTTCTAATCCATGAATAGACTTTAGAGCTTCTCCAGATAGTTCTAAGCGATCACTAAACTCATAATGTTTTCCTTGAGCATTCTCCCTGAAAATTTCCAAAGATGATCTCCATATTCCACTACCAAGTTCTTCTCCTGCAGCAGTCCTTCCCAAACGAACCAAATCAACGCATAAAAAGCTTGATGAAGGATCAAGATTAACAGTCATATTTTGTTCGAAAAGACCTCCCTGATAGACAATTAATTCTTGAGGGATCCACTCAAAGTCAGAATTTTTTTTAATTTGAAAAAAACATTTTTGATTTGCCCAGCTCCCTTTAGGATTTAGTTTTGATCTGCCTCTACTTCCATAAACTTTTTGAGCTGCTACTGAAGAACATATAGCCCTGCTTTCTTTTTCAGCATTTACATTTATTTTCAGTTGATCACCGCCAACAATGCCTCCAGCACTATGGAGAATTGGTATTTCACATCTTCCATCTTTTTTATCATTGAATACTTTCATTAATTTCAATGGGGCAGTGCATTTTGCTTGATGAATTGTTTTGAGACTATCGATCTTCTTAGCACTTGACTTCTTGAAAAGCCTTAGATCACAAGTTCCATGCCATTGAGATGTCATTGAATAGTTTTATCGATTTTGCTCATTTAGTATTGAGAAAATAATAAATGTCTTATCTGGTAGATATAATCTTTGAAATTTATATCTACAAAGAATTGAAGCTTGTCACACGAATCAATCTATCTCACTGAGAGAATTAGTGCTCGAGGGATAAAACATTGTCTTTTACTTCCCTTGTCTGCAAAAGAGAGGACTCAGCTTCGGGGAAAGCGATTAACTAAAGATGGGATCGATGTTATTTTAAATTTGCCTAGAGGAGGAGGTAGGTTGATGCCTGGAGAGGTATTGAAAAGTGAAAATTCAAAAGTTTTTGTAAGCATCGAGGCTGCTCAAGAAGATGTAATAAGAATTAGCTCAGAAAATAGATTGAAATTGTTAAAAGCTGCTTATCATTTAGGTAATAGACATGTTGAGATTGAGTTGCATAATAAAGAGTTATATTTACTCAATGATGTAGTTATGAAAAAGATGTTAGAGAGACAAGGTTTTGAAATAGAAAGTTTCAAAAGACCTTTTTCTCCCGAGATTGGAGCTTATGAGTAGAGGTTAGATTAACTCCATTTATGAAACTTGAATTTTTACAATTAATAAGCCCATCATTACCAGTTGGAGCTTTTAGTTATTCAGAGGGATTGGAGTGGCTTGTCCAAAATAAAAAAGTACATGACGAAATCAGTCTTTTCAATTGGCTTGAAAGCGAACTATCTCGAGGTCAAATAACAATTGAGGCAAGCTCAATTGCGCACATCATGGAAGACTTAGTGGATTGGAGGGATAAGAAAGATGAGCAATATAAGTCACTTATTGAAGAGTGGAATTCTTGGCTTACTTCGCTAAGAGATTCTCCAGAGCTTAGATCCCAACAAACACAAATGGGCGAATCTCTTTTACAGCTGCTCATTGATCTTGATCACCCTCTTCCTAATAATGAAAAGAAATTTATATGGCCGATAGCTTGGGCTTGGGCTGGAGTCTGCTGGGATATACCTCAAATTGATTTGGTGGAGGGGTTTTTATATAGTTGGGTGGCTAATCAGCTAAGTGCAGCGCTAAGACTTTTGTCATTAGGACCAACAAAAGCTCAACAGCTTCAAAAGAAATCTCTAAAACTTATTAAGTCTCAAGCAAGTTACTTATTGGAACAGAATCCCAAAGAAATTTGGGTTGGCGATATCGGCGCTATTATGGCTCAACAGTCACATGTAGAACTTTATTCAAGATTATTCAGAAGCTAATGGAAAGTAAATTAAGGGTTGGAATAGCTGGTCCAGTAGGATCTGGCAAAACGGCTATTATTCAGAGACTATGCGAAAATCTTAAAGATCAATTAGAGATCGCCGTAGTAACAAATGATATTTATACACAAGAAGATGCAAAATTTTTGACTAATTCAAAGGCTTTAGCACCAGAACGTATCAAAGGAGTTGAGACTGGAGGATGCCCGCATACAGCGATAAGAGAAGATTGTTCTATAAATCGCATTGCTGTTGAAGAGTTAGAACAGAGATTTGCAACTCTAGATTTAGTATTTGTTGAAAGTGGTGGTGATAATCTTGCTGCAAGCTTTAGTCCTGAGTTGGTAGATTTATGTATTTATATAATTGACGTTGCAGCTGGAGATAAGATTCCAAGGAAAGGAGGACCTGGAATAACACGCTCAGATTTATTAGTGATCAATAAGATTGATCTTGCTGAAATGGTAGGTGCAAGTTTAGAAGTGATGGAGAGAGACACCATGTTAATGAGGGGAGATCTTCCATGGTGCTTTACAAATACAAAGACAGGGGAGGGACTTAACACCATCGAAGCTTTTTTGTGTAATCAAATACAAAACCCTTGAAGAAATGTATTTGTTAATACGAAAAAATATTTTCGTTCACTGAAATAGTAAAAAAGGTCACATTAGCTACAAAAAGATGGGTGTTCAGTTGGATACCTTCCGTTGACCCCCCAAGGTGGGCAATCAACTACTTTAGTTAGTAATTCATGAAGCTTTCAAAGCGTATTTTTGCAGGTTTAGCTACTGCCTCATTGGCTGTTACTGTAACTGCCTGTGGTGGATCAGACTCTTCAGGCAACTTTGATGACACCGTAACTGTTGGAATTCTCCATTCTCTATCAGGGACAATGGCAATCTCCGAATCAACTCTTGTTGACACAGAGAAAATGGCTATTGAGGAGATCAATGCATCAGGTGGTATAACAATCGACGGTAAAAGCTATAAAATTGAGTACATTGTTGAAGATGGTGCCTCAGACTGGCCTACCTTCGCTGAGAAGTCTAAGAAGTTAATTGACCAGGATGGAGTACCAGTTGTTTTTGGTGGCTGGACATCTGCAAGTCGTAAGGCAATGCTTCCCGTTTATGAATCTAAAGATGCATTCCTTTACTACCCAATTCAATATGAAGCCCAAGAGTGCTCTAATAACATTTTCTACACTGGAGCGACTCCTAATCAGCAATCCGAGCCTGCTACAGATTTCATGTACAAGCGCTCACCAGCTGCTGGAGGAGATTTCTTCTTAGTTGGTTCTGATTATGTTTTCCCAAGAACTTCTAATACAATTACTAAAGCTCAAGTTAAGCAACTTGGAGGAAAAGTTGTTGGCGAAGATTACCTTCCTTTGGGTAACACAGAGGTAGCACCTATTATCTCCAAGATCAAAGTTGCTCTTCCTGATGGCGGAATAATTATTAACACCTTAAATGGTGATCAAAATGTTGCTTTTTTCAAGCAAATCCAGGACGCAGGAATTACTCCTTCTAATGGTTACTACGTAATGAACTACTCCATTGCGGAAGAAGAGATTAGTACGATTGGACCTGAGTTTCTTGAGGGCCATTATGGTGCTTGGAACTACATGATGTCTATTGATACACCAGCTTCTAAGGAATTTGCCAAGAGCTTTAAGAAGAGATGGGGTAGCGATCGTGTTGTAGCTGATCCTCAAGAATCCGCTTATAACATGGTTTATCTATGGAAACAGGCAGTTGAAGATGCCGGCACATTTGATGACAATGCTGTTAGAGAAGCATTGGTTGGTCAGACATTCGATGCTCCACAAGGGCCTGTAGAAGTTATGCCTAATCATCATCTATCTCAAACAGTAAGAATCGGTGAAATCAACTCAGAGGGTGGATTTACAATTCTTGAAGAAACAGGAGTAGTTGAGCCACAAGCATGGAACCAAAAACATCCAAGTTCTAAAGGGTACGCTTGTGATTGGACTGATCCTAAGAAAGGTGAAAAATACAGATTATGATTCGTTTTTGAGTTATAAATAGAATCTATTAAGGAGCCTTCGGGCTCCTTATTTCTTTAAAAATATCAACCAAGTTAGTGCAACTTATTCTCGAAAGCCTTTTTAATGGCGTTGCTATTGGCTCAGTTTTGCTTGTCGCAGCACTGGGACTTGCAATTGTCTTTGGATTAATGGGTGTCATCAATCTTGCTCATGGTGAATTGATGATGCTTGGAGCATATTCAACTTACATAACCCAATTAATTTTCAAACAAGTTTCTTTTTTAAAACCTTTTTATGATTCATATGTCATTGTTGCTATTGGGATTGCTTTTTTAGTTAGCGGAACAGTTGGCATTCTTTTAGAGCGAACAGTTATTAGACGTCTCTATGGAAGTCCGCTGGAAACACTTTTAGCGACATGGGGAGTTAGCTTAATACTGCAACAATTCGTGAGAAGTGTTCCACTAGCCTATGGCAGTGGACTTGTGATAGCTCTGTTCTTTGGCTTGTTTTCACCGCTATTTATTTCGGAGGACTTACTTCATGGCGCAAAAGGTAAATTAATAAGGGCGTCTACTTGGGGCCTCTCAGCGTTATTAGGTGTAGCAACAGGAGGTATTTTATCGTCTTTAGTAAGTAAACTTAGCCGTGCTAGTGCAAGGAATGTTGATGTTACTGCTCCTTCTTGGATGAGAGGTGGAATTGATTTTGTTGGAATTACTTTTCCTAAAACTCGTCTTTTAATAATCCTTATTACCTTAATATCTGTTTTAGTAGTGATTTTCTTTCTTGATAAAACAGCTTGGGGAATAAGAATTAGAGCAGTAACTCAAAATAGACCTATGAGTGATTGTTTAGGTATATCAACACAAACAGTAGATATTATTACTTTTGGAATAGGTTCTGGTCTGGCTGGTGTTGCAGGAGTTGCTGTTTCACTCCTTGGCTCAGTGGGACCAAATGTTGGTGGCAATTATATTGTGGGATGTTTTATGGTTGTTGTTCTTGGTGGAGTAGGCAATTTGTTAGGCACAATCCTTGCTTCTTTCTCTATTGGAATAATGACCGATTTGATAGGAGCAGGAAGGCTACTTACCATTTGGCCAGATATGCCATCCCCTCTTTATTCAACGGTAGATTTTTTCGCGACAACAAGCATGGCTAGAGTAATGATATTTGCTCTAATAGTAATATTCCTTCAATTTAGACCAACAGGGATGTTCCCTCAAAAAGGAAGAATGGTGGAGTCTTGATTTATGAGTATTTTTTCTACAAAAAAAAGTTGGATTAACTTAACTATTTGGGTGTTAATCATTGCCTTAATTATTGCGGCTCCATCAGTACTCCCTGTTTTTAGATTAAATCTTTTAGGAAGATATTTATCTCTTGCAATAGTTGCGCTCGGAGTTGATTTGATTTGGGGATTCACAGGAATGTTGAGTTTAGGTCAAGGAATTTTCTTTGCTCTTGGTGGTTATTGTGCAGCGATGTTTCTCCAATTGAATAGTGCTGGAGAATTCCCAAATGGCATTCCCGAGTTTTTTGGTTTATATGGAGTAGAAAAACTTCCATTTTTTTGGGAACCTTTTAAAAGTTCAATCTTTACTCTGATTTCCATTTGGTTCATACCGGCTATAGTTGCTGGTCTTCTTGGGTATTTAGTTTTTAGAAATAGAATTAAGGGTGTTTATTTTTCAATTCTTACACAAGCGGCTCTTTTGGTTTTTTTCAATTTCTTTAATGGACAACAGAAATTAATTAATGGAACAAATGGTTTAAAAACAGACGTGACTCAACTTTTTGGACAAATGGTAGGTTCAGAAATAATGCAAAGATGGTTCTTTTGGATAACAGCTATTTTAGTGATATGTGCATGGTTTTTTTCGCGATGGATTGTTCGAGATAGATTTGGAAATATTCTTATTGGTATTAGAGATGATGAAGCTCGAGTTCGTTTTACTGGATATAATCCAGTAATTTTTAAAACAATAATTTTTTCAATTGCAGGAGGATTAGCTGGTATTTCAGGGGCTTTGTATACAGTTCAATCTGGAATAGTTTCTCCGCAGTTTATGACTGTCCCTTTCTCTATAGAAATGGTCATTTGGGTTGCCGTTGGAGGTAGAGGAACTTTGCTAGGCGCAATTCTTGGAGCTGTTTTAATTAATTATGCAAAAAGTTTGGTGAGTGAAGCATTACCAGCAAGTTGGATGTTTATTCAAGGTGGATTATTTATTCTTGTTGTAACAGCTCTTCCAGAAGGAGTATTAGGATGGATCAGCAAAGGCGGTCCAAAGAAATTACTTTTTTTGCTTGGGATTAATAAAAAACTAGAGACATATCCAAGTCTTGAAGTAAATGAACAAGGTGAGGTGGAATCATGACTTCTCCATTACTAGAGCTAAAACAAATTTCAGTTAGTTTTGAAGGATTTCTTGCTCTCAGAGATCTTGATCTGGTTTTGAATCAAGGGGATCTTAGAGCAGTTATTGGTCCCAATGGAGCAGGTAAAACCACATTTTTAGATGTAATAACTGGAAAAGTAGCACCTACTAAGGGTGATGTAATTTTCAAAGAAAAATCTTTGATTGGTCAAAAAGAGTTTCGTATTGCGCGTAAAGGGATTGGGAGAAAGTTTCAAAGTCCAAGGATTTTTGAAAACCTATCGGTACAAGAAAACCTAGCTCTATCAGTTAGTAGACCTAAAACTCCTTTGTCGTTGTTAATGAATAGTTTAAAGGTTCAGAACTTAGATGAAATTCAACGCTTAATGAGTATTGTTAACCTTCAATCAAAAGCCAATATCAGGGCTGGAGCGCTTTCTCATGGTCAAAAACAATGGCTTGAGATTGCGATGCTAGTTGGACAAGATCCTGATCTTTTACTTGTTGATGAACCTGTAGCTGGCTTGACTGATGAAGAAACAGATTTAACTGCTGATCTTCTTAAATCTTTAGCGGGCGATCATACTGTTTTAGTCATTGATCATGATATGGAATTTATTCGTAGACTTGATTGCCCTGTTAGTGTTTTACACCAAGGTCATGTATTGAAAGAGGGTTCAATGAGCGATATACAAAAAGATCCTTTAGTGATAGAGGTTTATCTAGGCAAATCTGAGGAGGAAGAATAATGACTATGCTTCAGATAAAAAGCTTGAATACCTACTATGGCGAGAGTCATATTCTTAGAGATGTCGATATGAATATCAATCAGGGTGAGATGATTTGTCTTATAGGTCGAAATGGAGTAGGTAAAACAACTTTGCTTAAATCTTTAATAGGATTATTAACTCCAAGGCGTGGAGAGATTATTTTTAATGGAGATTTGGTAAATAGAAAGCCACCTCATCAAAGGGCTCGTTCAGGAATCGCTTATGTTCCTCAAGGACGAGAAATAATACCTTATTTAACTGTTGAGGAAAATCTTCAACTTGGCTTGGAAGCGTTGCCTGGAGGTTTGTCAAAGCATAAAAAGATTGATGAACTTGTATATGAACTTTTTCCTGTCTTAAAACAATTTCTAGCTCGTAAAGGAGGTGATTTAAGCGGTGGGCAACAGCAACAACTTGCGATTGCACGAGCATTGCTTGGAAAACCAAAGTTACTTTTACTTGACGAACCAACCGAAGGAATACAACCGAATATTGTTCAAGATATTGAGTCAGCAGTTAGAAGGATCATTAGTGAGACTGGTGTTGGAGTTTTATTGGTAGAGCAACATCTGCATTTTGTAAGGCAAGCAGATCGGTACTATGCAATGCAACGAGGAGGGATAGTCGCAAATGGCCCAACTAGTGAATTAAGTAAAGCGGTGGTAGAGAAATTCCTTAGTGTTTAGTCTATTTTGTTTCGGCAAAAGCAGTTTCTTTCTCTATTTTGTCTTGGCAAGTAGAGCAAAGAATATGACCTTTTTTTGTCCAAAAAGTCTTTGTTGACCTTTCGATGTTTTGTCCACAACCAAGACACTTAAAGAGTGGACTCATTTATAGCTTTGTTTATTTTTATATTTATTTAGCATACTATTTTTAGTCTGTCGTAATAGATACAAGATCTTTTGGACACTAGTCTTTGAGTTTTCATGAATAATACTCATTCATTTAGTTAACATTAAGATGCATTTTTTGATACTTTCTTTATTCATTTAGTTTGTTATAAATTGAACAATCTATTTTTAGTATATGTCTTTTGAAAGACTAAGTAGAACTGAGATAGTTCATGGGAGATTAGCGATGTCAGGTGTATTGATTGTTTTATTCCTAGGAATTATATCTAAAATAAATATTGCTTAGTTGTTCTTATATCAAATGAATTAGCCTTTATTAAAATATACTATTATTTAAGCTACCTTTAAAAATAGAGAATCTTTTATTCTCTTAATTTCTCCATCTTTCCATAACCAGATAATAGGCTCTGTAGATTTTGCTTGTTGTAGATCAATTCTGTTTTCAATACTTATAGGATTAAATTCTGTATTCGCTTCAAATTGTTGATCTCTAATGGCCTGATTGATAACAATGCTTCCATCCTTTCCAGATATTGATCTATGAAATGTACCGATAGGTATTTGAAGTGCACCCATTAATCTATGAAGATAAATTATGTGATGGGGTTCATCCCATAGAGGATTTAATAGTGTGAAAGTTCTATCTCCCTCAAGTACAAGATTGTTATCTGTTTGATGATGGTGTACATAATATTGCTCAAAGCCATTTAAATCAGGAGGTGAAGTTGCGCCTCCTCTATGAATAACAACATCACTACCATTTGAACCTTCAACACTGGCATCTAAAAAAGTTACTTCAGGAGTCTCTCGAAAAATATTAACCGGTACAAAATTGAGTTTCATCAAAAATTTTATTCGTTTCAGACATTACTTGAATATATATTCCTAACTGTAGTAATTAATTCATTTTTGGAGAATCATTCGCTTTTAGTAAAAAATAAAGTATTTAAATATACTTAAAAGTAGTAATATGTTTTGTTTTATTTGGCTAACAAAGCAACTATTGATACATTAGATTATAAAAAATATTAATAAGTTATCTCATATAAAATATTGCTAACACATGTCTAAATCAAGCATTAAAAATAAAAAACTTTTGGTTGATGAAATGGTTAAAGCTTTTAAATCTATCCCTGCATCAGCGATAAGTTTTTCGAACATAAAAAAAAATTAAACTCATAAGCTACGATACATTTTTGAGATACTTTGCTAGCGGATTATTTTTATTATCCCATGGCCTTTTGGTTTTAGATCATCTAGGGGTAGGGGCAGCTCTCCATGGGATCGGTGAGGTCTTTTTTGCTCCCTGGGCTATTAAGCAGAAGGCATGGGACTTGGTTTTTATAGCTTTTTTATTTAGTGCATTTGATCTTTGGGGCACTTTAAAACTAGGATTTAATTAGATATTTAAATAATTTAAATATTCTTTTGTTCAAGATTGGGGAGAGAGGTCAATGCCCTTCCCAGTAGCGGTGACCTCCCTACAGAAAACTTTGGAACGGGTTCTCTGATAAAACAGTTATAGGCAATCTAGTTGAAAAAGTTAAGACTTAATTGATACAAAATTAAAAATCTACCAAGAATTTGTATATCTTATGAATTTATCTAATCAGTTCTTGATTAGATAGAATTTTTTTTCGTTTCAATTTTTTCAATTCGTGCATACCTTCTATTTGTTGATAGACAGCTTGAAGTTGGTCGCAAATATGCTCAGTATTGTCTACTTTATGTAATCTAAGTAGCATTTTTTCTATTTGCTCTTTGCATTCTAAAAAGACGTGACAATCTATTGTCCCTGGCTCATATTGCATGTTTAAGCTGAAAGGAATATACAAATAAAGGAATCAATAAATTAAATCTGTATTTATTGATTCCAAATAGTCAGATTTATTTGATTAATTATTTATAAAAATAATAAGTTTAAAAAGTATAATTTATAATGATACTTCTATCAAAAATAAGTTTTTATTGTTTGTTAACCCATTTCGGCTTTCATCGCTTCATGGATTCTCTTACTCATAATTTCATGACCGCAATATTGCAAGTGCACTTCATGTGCCCCCTTGGCTGATTTGGTTTGTGTGTATTTGAGTCCTCTGTAAGTTAGCTCAGCCATTGAAGTGATTTTCATTGTTCAAGTCCCCGTTCCATGGCTTGAATCTAATTGCGACTCAGATTGAGCTGAACGTTGTTTGATAATACACAATAGATTCCCAATCTGTTGAAGCTTCTTCAAAAATTATTATCAATCTACTTCTGAATTAGTTATTCATTCAACAATTAAAAGGAATCAGAATGAATATTTCCCATAAGAGATCTTTTGATTTGACTAAATTCAGTAATTTTTTAACTAGCCAGTCTAGAAATGTATGAATCTCTTGAACCGGCATTGATCCATCCGGTCGCAATTGTTTTTTGATGAGTCTTGTTGACTCGGCCTCTATGAATATGTGTAAGACCAGCGGGAAAAATAACTAGCTTTCCTCGTTCAGCTTTCTCATGATATTCCTGCCAGTGGAATTCTGTTCCTCCTGAATCGACATCATTGCAATATAAAATCCATGCTAGGACTCTGTGAATTGGTTCGGTCGCTTCTTCGCTAATAGTCCAATCACAATGCCATTTCTTAAAACCTTCTCCGGGAGCATAACGTTGTAAGTTGAAAATGGGATTAACAAATAGAGATTTGTCTGGAGCACATTCGCTAAAAAGTGGCCGTTCTTGAAGGTATTTTTGAAGACCAGCATTGACTCCTCTTATTATCACTTCAGACAAAGCAAATGATTCTGGATCAGTTCGATCTATAGCTACAAGGCTGATGTCAGTAGAAATTTTTGCAGGATCTGAATCATTATTTGATCCATCACTAAAAGCGATTCCAGTGCGATGCAAGTCTGTGCGACGATCGAAAAATGACATCACACCATCTGCAACAGATTCAAAACCTTTATTTCTATAACTAGCTATTAAATTCATAGAATTTTTTAAGGTTTTTGATGTCTAGATACTTTAAATCGCTTAAAAGTCCCAGTTCAATAATTAGAGAAGGACTTTTCGTCTCATGATTGGCTATCAATTATGTTTGATTTGGATGAAGTTGTTTTATTAAAAGGCTAACAATTAAGCTACAGATTTGTCTCTTAGAGATCTTAAATATCTCTTTCTTTGACCGCTACCTTCTACTTCAAAATGCCAAGTAGGTTTTTTGTTGCCGGCTTTTTTTAAGTTAACGCCAGGTTTGCTAGTGCTTAACTTCTTCTTAATCTGTGTATTCATGGGACCATTAAAGCACATTCTCTAATTCTTTATGGTTCGGTAGTTACTTTTTCTTTTCGTGAGTAGCTAATAAAAAAGAGGCCCATTGGGACCCCTCTTTGAAATTTAAAATAATTTTGACCTTAACCTATGCAATTCCTCGATTCTTGTAAGGGTCATCTTTGAAAGGCTGCGCCTCAAAACTTGGAGGTGAGTTCTCTTTATAAGGATGAAATAGAGCATTTCCCATTGAAATGAGTAATTCTTGAAGCCAAAGAATTGTTTTTTTCATTGAGTCCTCTGGTGGGATATAACCATATATAAGTTATGTGGAATATTTATACATCAGTAAAAACTCCTCTTGTTGAATTTTTAATTTTCTAAGCAATAGCAATCGAGCCGCTCTCGAGTATCTATTGGAAATAAGAAATTTTGACCTTATCCGAATCCTTGAGCTGGCGTTTTTGTCCGAACCTTAAACTCCCAAACCGTAATTCCTCCATTTGCATTTATTGCAGCCAAGGCAGTGTCATCAGGATGCCAAGCGATTTGGCTTACAAGGTCACCTGCAAATGCACCACCAACTGGATCACCCTGACCATCTTTTTGGAGAAACCAAGAAAAAACTGAACCATCTCGCGCACCAGAAGCTAAAAGCATCCCGCTGTGTGAGAAAGCAAGGCATGAAATGGGTTCCGTATGAAGAATTAACTCTCCTGGCACAGTCCCCTCAGGACCATCGCCTTGAAAACTCCAAACCGTCACTCGATCACTACCCCCGGTAGCAAGGACTGTGCCGGTTTGATCAAAAGCTAGATGGCTTGGTTTACCTGGGTAGCCTGTCATCTCTGAATCTTGATCAGTTGAACGACGCCAGAAATGAACAGAATTATCCTGACTGCCGCATGCCACTATGTCTCCATTTGGACTAAGCACCATAGATACCAGTGAACCTCGCCATTCCAACTTTTGATTGATGTTGTCGTTAACTACATCAAAAAAAGTTACTTGGCCGTAGCATGCTGTGGCTAATTCATTGGAATTAGACCATGAAATCGCGCTGACAGTACTGGGATGCTCCTCTGATCGCCAATGTTCCTGACCGTTTTCATCAAAAACATAGACGTATTTAGTAAAAACTACTGCTAAAAATTTTCCGTCTTGGGACCACTTGATATGTTCAACCCATCCTTTCCCTAGTTCCAAATTTTTAGTTGACTTACCTTCTTTGCTTTCCCATATACATACATGTCCATCCTGGCCAGCAGTTGCAAAAGTATTTCCATCTGGATGAATAGACATTGCTAGTAAGCCACCTTTATGTATGTCTTTTGATTGCCAAATAAGCTTCCCAGATTTCCCCTCAAATGCGGAAAGACCTCCAGCAACATCACCTACTAAAAAGGTTTTACCTTGTAGTGCCCAGCCGCAGACAATCGCATAGTCATCAACTTGAGCAGACCAACCTTCATGAAGCATTCCCTTTGGACTAAATGCTTCTATACCAGACATTTATCAAACTCTTTACTCATTTCTGCTTTATCAAGATTTCTACCGATAAAGACGAGTTGGTTGCGGCGAGGTTCATTGCCCCATTCTTTATCAGGTTGAGCTGTGAAGAGCATGTGTACACCTTGAAAAACTATTCGCCTGGATTCACCCGCATAACTAATGAAACCTTTAGTGCGAAATATATCCACACCTTTCTCAGACAAAAGTCGACTTAGCCATCTATTGAGTTTCTCAGGATCTACATCACCCTCTCGCTCGATAGCGAATGAACCTACTTCGTCATCGTGTTCGTGTTCAGCTACCCAAACCCTCTCAGCTATTGGAGAAATTGTAGAGATGTTCTGATCATTATCTATCTCGTCTGTAGAAGGAGTATTTACTTTCGTTAATTTCATATTAAATTCTTCGGCTGTATGTTGCGTGAATAGACCTATATCCCTTGCCTTATCAACATCTATGAAGAAGGACTTAGTCCCTTCGGATTGAAGTTGAAGGCTCACATGCTTGCCGACTGGAACCAAATCCCCTGGATTCATAAGTTGTTCTTGTTCTGCGTACAGTCTCACGCATGATTCAGCACCTGTGTTAAGAGCTGTCTCGTTTTTACCTTGGTCTAATAACTGGACGAGAGACATTGTGGGGTCTGGACCTTCTTCGAGCGTAAGTTCATAGCGACCTTTTTCAAGTGAAAAAACACCTGTCCACTCAAATGGGTATTCTGGTTCAAGAAAAGTTGGACGACGCTGAAGTACTTGATCTAGATCAAAAGCACTTAGATTTAGCACAGTATCAATTGAGACGTCTGCTTGTTTACTGCGTATGACACGAGCCATACGATTCATATCGCGTAGCCGTGATTCTAAGTTGTCGAGTGATTCATCTGAAACTAGATCGGTTTTATTTAGGACAAGGACGTCAGCAAAGGCAACTTGCTCCGAACTCTCATCACTTCGACCAAGTTGTTGCTCTATATGGGCTGCATCAACAAGTGTGACTATTCCATCAAGTGAAAACTCCTCACGGATTTCATCGTCCATAAAGAATGTCTGAGCTACAGGACCAGGATCAGCAAGGCCAGTGGTTTCAACTAATACATAGTCAAATTTGTCTCGCCTCTTCATGAGGTTTCCAAGTACACGAATAAGATCACCCCGAACGGTGCAGCAAATGCAACCATTGGACATCTCGAAGACCTCTTCATCAGCATTGATGACTAATCCTTGATCAATGCCAACTTCACCATATTCATTCTCAATAACAGCTATTTTTTTACCGTGCTCTTCGCTCAGGATTCGATTGAGTAGGGTTGTTTTGCCAGATCCTAGAAAACCAGTCAATATTGTAACCGGTACTTTTTGCGTGTTGCTCATTTTCTTTAATTAACGATAGGAACAATGAGTGCTGTCAAGAGAAATATCAGTTAGCCAATTCTTTTGGATACCCAACAATTCAAGTGATTTTAATTCAAAGTCATCAAGCTCATGATAATTGTAAGGAACTTTTAGTCTTACTGTAAGCGTGCTATTCTCTTTTTTCAGCGAATGATTTGAAAATTGAAGTTCTTTTAGATTGTCATCAAAATCAGTTGCGACAGTAAGTTTTAATATCTTATCTTTATCCCATGGTGGTTTATCCATGAAACTTGCCTGGTCTTCCCAGTGTTGTTTGTAAACTTTATATCCTTTGGTTGGAAACATTTTTTTCAATCCCGTCTATATTTAAAAATGTAGACGGGATTGTATCTGTAACAGTTAAGGATTAATTAAAGAATTCCATTTCCCCTCAAGTTCATTGCCCTCTTGCTCATCACATTCTCCACCAAGTGAATTAACAATTGTGCAGGTGTTATGTACAGCAACTGAAACAGTATTCCCTGTTGGCATTAGACCGTCAACATAGATTTGATTTGATGCGATAGGAGTGGAAGTTTGTCTACTGAGGTTTCTCAATAGCTTTGAAGGAGGCTTTTGCTCAGCGAATAAAACTTTCACGTTTTCTTCTTTAAGCTCAGCTAATACAGTTGAAATAGTTTGAGGCCTAAGGCTGGATGAATCACCAAGAAAATATAGTAGGCTCATGGTCTTCAATCCAAATGCATCTCCATAATATTCCATGGCTTTGTGCTTAGAAACCATCGTCCTTTGATCAGAAGGAATAGTAGCTATTTGTTCTTGAGTCCATTGATCTAGATCTTCCAAAATGGAATTTACAGATTGAGTTCTTTCTTTTAAAACTTTTTTAGTTTCTCTATCAAAGAATGAAATCTTCTTGTTGATATTTTTAGAAATTACATTTCCCATCTTGATGATGTTATGTGGATCATGCCAAATATGAGGATCTAAGCCTCCATGGTCATGGTGATGATGATCTCCTTCATCTGGTACTTGGGTAATCGGTTCAACATCGTCGCCTGAAACATCTTTAAAGAAATGTTCATCGGCTTCAAACTCAAACGGCATATGCTCAGTAAAGAAAGCGTATTTACCAGATTTTTTGATTTCTACAGTAAATGTTGTGATGTCTTTCTTTTCATTAAATGTAAGAAGGTAGGCTTTGTCCTGCGCAATAAGTTTGTCATTATTGCGCTTAACTTCTGAATTTTTGGATCCTAATAATTCTTTAGCAAGCTCTTCTGATGCTTCAATATCACCAGACTTAAGAATAACCATTTTCATCGCAGGATCAGCATAGTCTCCATCAACTTTGGCGAAAGACCATTTGTAGACTCCTGCGGAAAGATCAAAAACACCAGCCCATTCAAAAGCTCCCTCTCCATGGGCATCGCCATGATCATCGTGGTCGTCATGATCATCATGCTTAGCAGCTGAATGATCGTCATGATCATCGTGGTCGTCATGATCGTCTATTTCTATTGCACTTACACCAACGACAACAGTTAAGGGATTATCCAACCATTTTTTAATTGCAGGGGTCATCTCTGAACCAAGAGTAAATACTTGATTCGCACTTTTTAGTGTTTGAGCTTGCCTTGGAGTGATCTTGACATCATGAACATCTTGCTTTCTGTCAATTAAGCAGGTTACGGGCGTAGAGGGTGGTGCAATAGCAGATACAACATCGCAAACCAATGGCTCTACAGCAACAATTGATTTTGTATTTGCTTGCGCTGTCTGATTGATTCCAGAAAATAAAAATGCTCCAGCAACAAGAGAACTTTTGAGAACTGTTTTATTGATTATGGGTTTAACCTTTTTGGACTGATTTGAAAAATTCAACATTAAAAATTTAAAGCGTATCTAAAACGATAATCATTTTCATTTGGTCTTGGCAAGTATATTATGTTTCTTGTCAGCAAATCCTCTAATTGATGCCTAGCTTGATTGCTGAAAATTTGACATATTCTTATTCAAGTAAAATTAAACCTGCTTTAAGCAAGGTTTCTCTAAAGCTTGAGCAAGGTACTTTGACTGCTCTTGTTGGTCCGAATGGTGCTGGTAAGTCCACATTATTAAGCTTGCTGCAAGGGAGTAGTAAACCGGATCAAGGGAAAATTACTGTTGATGGGAAACCATTGCGAAATAATCGATCTCAAGTGGCTTTAATGCCTCAGAGGGGGAAGCTAAATTGGAATTTTCCAATTACTGTTGAAGGATTAGTTTCTTTGGGCCGAGTCAATCATTCGAAATCGACTTGTTGTGAATTAGAAGCGGCTCTTCAACGTGTTGGAATATCTCATTTAGCAAAAAGGAGACTTGATGCTTTGTCTGGTGGACAGCAACAAAGAGCATTACTTGCAAAAACATTAATGAATCCAGCCAAAATTTTTCTTCTTGATGAACCTTGCTCCGCCTTTGATCCTCCGGCTAAAGAAGATTTCCTGTTAATTATTCGTCAGCTAGCCGATTCGGGGTTCACGGTTTTTGTTAGTAGTCACGACTGGGGAACATCTTTAAATGCCTATGACAAAGTTGTTGCTTTAGATAAAATTATTTTGGCTTCTGGTAGCCCTCAGGAAGTTCAAGAAAAACTTAGTTCAATTAATTATTTGAGGTGGAAGTTATAGGTTTGATTCATATTCAAATACTTTTATCCAGCATTCAATTGCTGAGAACAAGTTTGGCAGAGACCAAAGTACTCAAGAGTATGAAACAAAAGCTCAAAGTTTTTGGAGGTGTTTTTCGACAGATCCATCATTTTGACAGGACATCCCTTCAAGCGTGTGGTTTCTCCACAGCTTACGCAAGTTAAATGATGAATATCTCTTTCAACGGGCGCATAAAGAACCTCACCGTTGGGAAGATGTCTGGAACGAATCAAACCTTGCTTTACTAGTGCTTGCAGGTTTCGATAGACCGTGGTCAGTCCCATTGCCTTTTCACCATTATGAAGTTGTCTATGCAGCTCTTGCCCGCTCAATTCATCAGTACAGTTCTTGAGTTCATTGAGCAGTTGTTGTTGTCGTTTAGTGATTTCAGGCTTGCTTGTACTCATTAGCAAGATCTTAACTTGATCTCTCTTACTGACCATACTGAATCATTGGCTTAATGTCTTTTTTCAAAACAAATTGGTGGATAATTCCTCTTTTGATAACTTCCTTTTCAGGAGTGCTTTGCCCTGCCATGGGGACTGTATTGATAACTCATAAAAGGCTTCTTCAAGTCAATTTAATTTCACATTGTGTTTTGCCAGGACTTGCCTTGGCTATGGCGCTTGGGATTGACCCATCTATTGGAGGTGTCTTAAGCGGATTAGTGGGAGCTATTGCAGCAGAGAGTTTGACAAATAAGAAAAATCAAAATTATGAAGCTGTAATGAATACAATTCTTGCTGGTTCGATGGGACTTGGAGTTTTGCTTATACCTTTACTTGGAATCAGGATTGATTTAGAGGCTGTTTTGTTTGGAGATTTATTAACTGCAAATTTGAGCGATTTATTAAGAACTTTGATTGCGTTCTCGGCATTCATTTGCCTAATGCTTTTTGGGTACGACAAGCTTGTTCATATTGGTTTAGACCCAGAAGGAGCTGCCTCAAGTGGCGTTAATGTGTCTTTTTTAAATTTAGCTCTGGGATTTACCACTGCACTTGTCATTGTGAGCTCAATGTCAGCAGTCGGGGTCATCCTTGTGATTGCGTTACTCTCAACTCCAACTTTGTTGGGTTTACAGAAAGCTAGCTCTCTATGGGTTGCGATGGTTAGATCTTCCATATTTGGATTAGTTTTATCGATCATTGGTTTTTCGTTCGCTATGTTTATGAATTTGCCTCCAGGCCCACTTATTAGTGTTCTTTGTGTAATTTCATTGATCTTGCTTCCAAGGAGTAATTAGAATTTAATACAAAATTTTCATAATTTTTTGACTATATTTGATGAGACTCTAAGAATCTAGGATTAGATCAAGAAATCTGAAAATAACAACGATTTGATTTTAGTTTGAATAAAATAGAACAAGTTGATTTCTAATTCGTCCTTTTATTGATTGAATCATGAAGAGAACGCAACTTAATGTCAGTATTGATCCAAAACTCTTAGAAAAGATTAAAGAGAGTGCCAGGATTTCTGGTAAATCATTGGTTGGTTTTGTCTCTGATTGTTTTGTTAATCAAATAGAGAACCTTCCTGTTGAATCGATAGATTCTAGATTTCAATCAATTGAACAAAGGCTCCAATCAATTGAAAATAATCTTCAATTGCCAGCACTTAAAGCTCAAAGAACTCAACCTTTTACAACTCAAGAATTAGAAAATTTTAATGAATTTATCAAAGCTGTTTTTAGAAAAGAATTAAAAAGAAAGGGATATAGATCAATGAAAGAGGCATGGAATGATTTTATAAACCATATAAATTGTTTTGAACAATGGGATGAGACATGTTCTTTTAGACTTAAAGAGTCTCTTTTTATTGAACATGCTGATCCTTTAACAAGCGAAGAAATTAATCACCTCAAAGAAGGAGACGTATGTCCTCAACCAATCCGAACAGGGATTATTAATTGGATCAACAATTCAGATAGAGGAGAATGTTGTTGCTCCGATAAAGAGTTCCCTTCACAGCAGCAAATTTGCGAAAAGGGGCCAATTTTAGTTGAAGATATATATTCTTAGACCAATTAAGATCACTTTTCGAAAGTTAATTAAATCCTAATTTGTTAAAAAACAGGGAGATGAATTGAGTCGTTTGTAGATATATTGCCAAGGATTTTAAACCGCAACTTTAAATTCTTAATTATTTCAAGATTAGTTAGGGTTGATATGGATTGCACAAGGCATCCATAATTTACCCATCTTATGCACACCATTGCATCCGATCTTTTTGGCTTCGCTCTCTGCCTGAGCTTTAGTTGGATATGCATATATATTTTTTGAAGACGAAGAATTAGAGCGATTGATTGACTCCTGAATAGCATTATTTTCTGGACTCCATACCTTTAGACCCATGGTTGTTATTCCGGCAGAAAATATTCCCATTCCTACTATTGAGGCATTTATTACTCCCATGGCTACAGCACCAATAGAAACGACACCCATGGGAACAATTCCAATGCTAATAATACCCATGGGAACAATTCCAATGGAAATGAATCCAAGTGGTGCTATGCCAAATGCAATTTTTTTTGGTTTGCTTCCACAATGCGAAGGCCCTTCGATATCTTTTTGATTTGTACTATTTTTGGTTGTCATTTATTGTTCGAAAATCTAGTGATGATGGTGATGTTCATTGTTGGACTTGTTATGTTCATTATCTTCATGAGCAGAATGACTTTTACAAGGCATCCATTTGTCACCCATTTTATGAGCTCCAGTGCAATTGAAATCTTTGGCTGCTTTTTCGGCTTCTATTTTTGTCTCAAAAAGAGAGGGAGTACCTTTTGTTTGAGAATTATCTGAACATCCTATTAGTGAAAATGATATAGAAAGAATAATTGTAGAGAGAATAGGCTTGAATTTGTTCATTTGTCTATTTTTGGCTAGTAAACCTAGTCTGTAGACTAATCAAGCCCAGCGCTTTGTCATTGAATATTTCACACAATCTAGAACAGATAAGTAATTAAATAATCCAACTATTCTTTATCTCTTCTTTTTGAGACTAGATTTTGATGGAAATTGGTTCTCAGTTTTTTCCTGGCAAAGACTAAAAAACACGATTTTTAGTATCTAA
Organism: Prochlorococcus marinus str. MIT 1013; assembly: GCF_027359395.1. Lineage (NCBI taxonomy): Bacteria > Bacillati > Cyanobacteriota > Cyanophyceae > Synechococcales > Prochlorococcaceae > Prochlorococcus > Prochlorococcus marinus. Next base: position 1,117,912 of record NZ_CP114778.1, on the reverse strand, counting down.
AAGCACATATTCTATACCATTAACAAAACTGTGAAGCTAGCCTTGTGAGATATAAATAGTTTTACTAGCTTTACTAGTTTTATTAGATCCATGAGACTCTTTGTTCGATTAATCTCAATCCCTGCTGCCTTAGGTTTCGTGACTCCAATGGTTGTTCAAGCAGGAGGTGAAAAGCACAAAGATCATCATGATCACCATGGTAGTCATATGAATATGGGAGATTCATACCCCTCAACAATGTTTATGGGTAAAACGACTTTTATTTTGGGTGGAGTAGATGGCGTGAGCGATTCTGGAATGGGTGGAATGGGTGGAATGGGTGGAATGTCTACTGCTGACGAAAAGGATGGAACAGTTTTTCATTACGATACAAAGTTAATGTTTATGACCAGTTTTACAGGTCAAGACATGCTTAAAACTGCTGTTCGCGTAGGTAACTTTGGAATGATGGAACCCTTCGGAATGATGGGTGAGGCACGATTAGATAGTGCTTTCAGTAGTAGTGATTCGTTAGCACTTCATAAGGCTTATTATCAGTTCCCTGTTGGAGATGATATTCAAGTAACTTTTGGTCCCAAGCTTCGCCAAGATGATTTGCTTGGAGTTTGGCCTAGTGCTTACACAAGTGATGGAGTTTTGTTTGTCTTGAATCAGGCAGGTGCGAGTGATACTTATTCCAAGAAGATGGGCGCGGGCGCTGGAATTACTTGGTCCAATGAAAAATTAGTTGCTTCTGCACTTTTCGTTTCAGAAGACGCATCAATTTCTTCGATTGGCTTTTTAGCTGATGAAGGCAAAGACCACATCACCACTCAGTTGGCATGGGTTGATGAGAGATATACTCTTGCAGCTGCATTTACACAGTCAGACAACGGAAGAACTGATAATTCTCCTGATATTAACGACTACTCCTCTTTTGCTATTAGTGGTAGCTATCAATTTGGAGACGACTACAGCTTGAGTGGAGGGTTGGGATGGAAGAATCCTGAAAACGATGATAGCCCTGATACTTCTATGAATAAAGTTGAAGATGGAAATACATGGTCTATTGGATTTTTATGGAATAACGCCTTGATTGAAGGCAATAAGTTTGGTTTTGGTATTGGAACAGCAGAAACTCATAGAGATGACAGTGGTTATGACGATCCTTTAGCTTGGGAAGCTTTTTACGATTTTAAAGTTAGCGATAGTGTCACAGTTACCCCAGCTATCTTTGTTATCGAGAAAGATGGTAAAGAGGAAGTAAATGGGGCTTTGGTGAAAACCACTTTTAACTTCTAGATCTAAAGCCTCGTGAGTATTGAGGGTTTGCTTTTAAATCAGTTGAAAGTTTTTTAAAACTTTCTAATAATTTTTACCGAAATTGGATTGTTGCTTAACAAGTTCGAAGAACTCCTGCTTCAAGCTTGCATCATGGCGAAAGTCACCCCTAACAATTGAATTGATCATGCTGGTTTCTGGTTCTTTTACTCCTCTCCATTTCATGCAATAGTGTTGAGCTTTAACGAGGATTGCAAGACCTTTGGGTTCGCACAAGCGCTCTATCTCATCAGCAAGAATCATTACAGCTTCTTCTTGAATATGTGGCCTAGAAAAAACCCAATCAGCTACTCTTGCAAACTTAGAAATTCCAATAACTTTTTCTCCAGGTTTGATTCCTATCCAGCAATCTCCGAGGATTGGAACAAAGTGATGAGAACATGCAGATCGAACAGTTATTGGACCAAGCGTATAAATCTCATCTAAATTTCTATCGTTAGGGAAATTAGTAACTTTCGGTTGAGGGTGATACCTGCCTTTAAATACTTCATTGATATACATTCTTGAAACGCGTTCTGCAGTTTCTTGAGTGTTGTGATCATTATCAACGTCAATCAACAAAGTTTTGAGGAGATCTCTAACTCTTGTAGCAACTTCTCTCTCAAGAGTTTCTAGTTCTCCTGGCTGAATAAAATCGGAAATATTATCATTAGCGTGAAATCTGGCCCCATTTGATTGTATACGTTCACGAATTATCTCTGAGACTAATTTGCAAGAAATTTGTTCTTTTAAATTATCCTTAACATTCTCATTTGGAGCAGTAGAAGTCATAACCTTTATTTGTAAGGGGAAAAACCGATGACATACATTTAGAGCGCTAAGACCCTAACATATCAAGATCACTTTCGTTATTAACAGAATTACTTGCTTCTTGAGCTCTAATGATTATTCACAGTTATTTTTTAATACAGAGATCTTATTTATTTCAAAAATTAAAACAGTTTTCAAGAGAGAGGAAATATCTGATTAATTGCTACATATAAAAAATTCCGTCTTTCTGGGAATTTTTCACGAAAGAGTTGTCATAACTTGATGCCGATGAGTGGAATTGAACCACCGACCTACTGGTTACGAATCAGTTGCTCTACCCCTGAGCTACACCGGCAATAGAATAAAGTTATCATCTTTTAAATTTATTTTTGACTAATACGAATATGCCTGAATCTAATTTAGATCCTAATTTAAGAGCTCGACTTTTGAAGGAGTCCAAAAATCCTTATCGAGGATTAAGAAGGGCTGTTTGGATAGCGCTCTTTGGGTCAGCTGCCCTAGGCTTTTTTATTATGGTTACCAATATGATTGGGGGAGATACTGTATCTAGTAATGATCTTGCAATCCAAACCACAGCATTATTAATTCTTGGATTTTTATTATTTAAAGATAGAACTAAACAAAGTGATGATTAGTGTTTTGCTGTAGTTAATCCTATTTAGTTATGCTTAAGTTTTAACTCGTTGGGCCAATCAATTGGTCAACTTTCTTCTTTGGGTTACAAGTTTGAAGGCTTCTATTTGATCTCCCTCTTCCCAGTTTGCAAAACGATCACACCCTATTCCGCATTCGAACCCTGTTGAAACATCTTTTACATCATCTTTATTTCTTTTCAGTGAATCTAGATCGCCTTCAAAAACGATTTGCTTTCCACGTTTAACTCTGGCTCTGCAATTACGTTGTATTTTTCCATTTGTTACATAGCATCCCGCAACGGCACTTTTGCCAATTGAGAATATTGCCCTAACCTCAGCAACCCCTAAGGCTTCTTCTATCATTTCAGGCTCTAGTAGCCCCTCCATTGCTAATTGGATATCTTCTAAAAGTTTATAAATAACCTCATAGTCTCTTACATCAACACCATTTGCATCAGCTGCACGTTTAGCACCAGATGCCATTGAAGTGTTGAATCCAACTATTACGGCTCCCGAGGCTGCGGCTAAGTCAACGTCAGTCTCAGTAATTTCACCAGGAGCTGATAGCAATACTCGTACTTGCACTTCGTCTTTAGGAAGCTGTTCTAGAGAACCAAGTATTGCTTCTAAACTTCCTTGCACGTCTGCTTTGAGTATGATATTTAGTTCTTTCAGCTCACCCTCACTTGCTTGGCCAGATATGGAAGAAAGTGATACTCGCCTTGAAGCCATTTGCTGAGCCAGTCGCGCTGCTCGAGCATTTGTGGCACGTTCTCCAACCACTGATCTTGCTGCCTTTTCATCTGGGTAAACCTCGAACTCATCACCGGCAGTCGGTACTTCACTGAATCCAAGGGCTTCTACGGGACAAGATGGACCTGCTTCTTTAATTCTTGATCCATTTTCGTCTACCATCGCCCTTACTTTGCCAAGCACGGGACCAGCTGCTACTACATCTCCTGACTTCAGGGTACCGTTTTGGACTAGTAATGTGGCAACAGGACCTTTCGCTTTGTCTAAGTGAGCTTCTATGACTGTACCTTTTGCCAATCTATCTGGGTTGGCTTGTAAATCCTCTACTTCAGTTACTAGCAAAACCATTTCTAAAAGTTTATCTATGTTTTCGCCTTTAATGGCACTAACGGGAACCATTACAACGTCTCCACCCCATTCCTCTGATAATAAATCTTGCTCTGATAATTCTTGTTTTACGCGGTCGGGAGAAGATCCTTCTTTATCAATTTTATTGATCGCCACGACAATTGGAACTTTTGCAGCTCTTGCATGGCTAATAGCTTCAAGGGTTTGAGGCCTAACGCCGTCATCAGCGGCTACAACCAAAATCGCAACATCTGTAACCCTTGTTCCTCTAGCTCTCATCGCTGTGAAGGCTTCATGCCCAGGAGTGTCAAGAAAAGTTAGCTTCCTCGTAGATCCATCATGTTCAGTTTCAATTTGATAGGCACCAATGTGTTGAGTTATACCGCCAGCTTCTCCTGCCGCTACTCTCGCTTTTCTAATGGCGTCTAGTAAAGATGTTTTCCCATGGTCGACATGTCCCATCACAGTAACGACGGGAGGTCTTCTGATTAAGTGTTTTAAATCTCCCTCTTCAATCATTTCAACGGTCTTCTTCGCAGCCTCTTCAACATCATCTTGAAGAACAGGTACCCCGAATTCCTCCGCAACTGTTTCGATTGTTGCTAGATCTAGCGATTGAGTGACAGTCGCAGTAATTCCTTTGAAAAATAATGATTTAATTATTTCAGAGCTTTCAACACTCAACATGTCAGCAAGTTCTTGAACCGTGAGATTATCCTCTGGAACAACAATCATTTCAGGCCTTACAAGTTTTGCTTCTCTAGCAGCCCTTAATTCCATCGCCCGTCTTCGTTGTCTTTGACGAGTTGTTTCTTTCTTACGTTTTTTCAGAGCAGTTAAAGGCTTTCCATTATTTCTCTTCCCGGATTTAGGCTTCGATGGTCGAGCCAAGCTTGCGGAGAGAACTACTGCTTGTTGCTCTCCTGCAAATCCACTTGTTTCTGCGGTTAAAGCATCATCATTTTCGCCAATGATGTGGACTTTTTGACGCTGTTTTTGAGGCGATTTATTTCTTAATGCATCAAGCTTTGCACTATCGTCCCAGTCAGGCCTCCCTGTCCTTCTTGGGGCTGTGGCAGTACCTCCTGGTCTATGAGCTGGCTTTTTAGGAGCTGCTGGAGTGGGTCTGTTTACTGGTGGCCTTGCTCCCGATGAGTTTTCTCGTTTAGGTCTAGGACTAGTTGGAGATTCAGCTTTTCTTTGAGGTGAATTTGGTCTGGCTTGTGGCTTTTGCAGTTGCATTAATTCACTAGGAGCAACTGGTTTCCTCATGCCAGATGGAACCCCTGGACGATTATTAGAGCGGTTTAGCCCACCAGCTGCCCTGGTAGGAACTCCAGCTCTATTTTGTCCCCCGCCTCTGTTTGGAGATCCAGAACGAACTGGCCCACCAGTGCGATTATTAGACCCTGACTGATTTTGACCTTGAAAAGGTCGATTGGCTACTCCAGCTCGATTAGCAACTTGCCTATTTTGCGACCCAGGGCGAATTGGCCCCGTTCCTCCTGGTCTGTTATTGGAACTATATCGGTTTGATAATCCTTGACGATTTGCAGATACTGGAGGTTTTGGAGCGCCAGGTCTGGAGGGCATTAATGGTTTTTTTCTTGCTTCATTAGTCTGGTATTTATTTGTGGGCTTTTCTATTCGTATGGGTGCTCCTACAAGTTCAAGAGTATTTCCTTTCGCTGGAGGCTGAGTTTTCCTTGAAGGCGAGTTCTGTTTGTTTTGATTTTTAATTCTTTGATAATCACCTGGACTAACTTTTTGAGAAGGAATTTCACTTTTATTAGTTCCTGTTTTTGGCTTGAGGCTATTGACTTCTATTCGTTTTTTATCTTGTATATTTATTTTTGGTCTGCTTGGAGGTGCTAGTGGCCTCTTAGGTTCCTGTTGATAATTAGGTTTTGCTTGATTGGTTGGCTTTTTAGCAAATTCAGAATTTAGAGATTGATTGTCGAATTTGTTATCTTTTTTTTGCTTGGCAAGTTGTGTAATCCTTTCCGTTTTGGGGTCCAGCTTAGAAATGGATGGCTTTAATTCTTTTCTTGGCTTTGGAGGTAATGGTTTGTTTGGTTTAGAGGGGGCGGTTATTTGTGTTTGATCAGAAAGCTTGTTTTTTTCTATTTTTTGGTTATTTGAGGGAGTTGATTCATGAGTTTTAACTAAAGTTTGACTTGGTTTTAAAGGGACATTTAACTTTGATTGTGAAAGATTTGATGGACCAGGAGAATTTTGCTTGAGCTGAGGTTTATGGTCATTTTTTGGTTTAGTAGGACTTTTTTTTACTGAAAGAATTTCTTTATCTAATTTCTTAGTTGGTTTGTTGGTGGTTTTTACTCTATTACTGTTTTTTAGAAAATCTTTGATTTGAACAGCTTCAAGACTGCTTATTGAACTGCTATGACTTTTTGCAGCAATAGAGAGTTTTCGAGCTGCGTCTAGCACATCTTTATTGTCAAGGCTTAAGTCCTTGGACAATTCATAAATTCTGATTTTGCCGCTGCTGGTCATTAATGTTGTGCTTGAACTTTAGATTTGGTTTTTGAGTTTACTGAGTTCTCTTAATGAATATCATGCCTCAGTATCTGAATCAATGCAGGTATTAAGTTCTTTTTGGAGCATATTGAAAACGCTTGAGTGAATATCACATCTCAAAGCTTTCTGTAATCGTTTACGCTTCAAAGCTTCTTCAAAACATGATTCAGTTGGGCATAGATAGGCTGATCTTCCCATCCCACCTGAGAGAACTACTCCATTCTGAAAATCTCTAGTAACTTTTAAAAAATACTTGCGATCAAGAACTTTTTTGCAAGCTACACATCTACGCAGAATGGGATTTTGACTCACCGGGCTCCTTCCTCTTGTGTAATTATTTTATCTTCATCAGTAACTTTTTCTTCTGTTGTTTCTTCAACATCAATTTCAGTAGATTCAGTGTCTATTTCATTAGTATCCGGATCTGATAATTGCTCGTCTTGAAAGTCTTCTTCGTCTTCTGGCAAAGGGTATAGCTCTCTTAATCTTGCATCTTCCTCTGCTCTAGCCGCCTGTTCTGCCTCTAATCTTTGCTCAGCTTCTCTTTGTAAGGATTCTTCTTCTTCCCTTTGGGAAATTAATTCTGCGACCTCAGAATCTTCACTTGCTTGATCATATTCTTGTGAATTTTTGATATCTATTTTCCAGCCTGTAAGCCTTGCCGCAAGCCTTACATTTTGTCCTTCTCTGCCAATTGCAAGGCTAAGTTGATCTGGAGGGACTAGTACATGGGCATGTTGACCTTCAGGATCCACAAGTCTTACTACTTCAACTCTTGCAGGACTTAATGAGTTACAGATGTATTGAACAGGATCAGACGACCAACGAATTACATCTATTTTTTCTCCACGAAGTTCATTTACTACTTGTTGAATTCGTGATCCTCTCGCACCAATACATGCTCCAACCGGGTCCACTTCTCTTTCAATACTGTCAACAGCTACTTTTGTTCTTGGACCTACTGCTCTTGAAGGGGGATTAGCTTCACGAGCAACAGCAACAATGCGTACGGATCCTTCTTGTATTTCAGGAACTTCATTCTCAAATAAATAAACAACCAGTCCAGCATTTGATCTGCTTACAAAAAGTTGAGGCCCTCGCCTAGGAATTTCACTAACTTCTTTAAGAAATACTTTGAATGTGGCATTTGCTCGATAATTATCATTTGGCAATTGATCTCTTCTTGGAAGCTCTGCTTCTACTTCTGGTCTCCCTAAGCCTGAACTTACCGCCATGATTACAGATTGCCTTTCAAATCTAATGACTCTTGCAGTGAGGACTGGATCTTCTAAATCAGCAAATTCCTCTTGAATCATTCTTCTTTGCTGGTCTCTCAATTTTTGAGCTAAAACTTGCTTGGTTGTAGCTGCAGCCATTCTTCCAAAATCTTCTTTTTCAGGCGTTACATCTAGGACGACTGTATCTCCAACTTGAGCATCATCAGCAACTTGCATGACCTCAGCTATCGCTATTTGATGATCATCACTCTCAACTTCTTCCACGATTATTTTACTTGCCAAAACTCTATAGCCTTCTTCTTCTAAATCCAAACCAACATCAAAGTTACTAAAATAATCTTCTTCAAAAGGATCTTCGCTGATTCCTAAGTAAAGAGTTCTTCGATATCTTTCATAACCTTTTAGAAGTGCTTCTCTTAAAGCAGCTTCGACAACTTGTGAGGGAAGTTTTTTTTCCTCACTAATGTCTTCAATTAAGTTATTTAAGCCTGGGAGTAAAACAAGAGCCATCGATGATGGGATATAGAGATGAGAATGATTGGATTAGATAGTTAATATCTAGATTTAACCAGAAGGTGTTGAGAGTCGGACTTGAATAACGTCTTCGACTGGGATTCTGAGAGTCTTCCCCTTTTGATTTACTTGTAAATCATTATCTGTCCTTTTTAGAAGCAAACCATTTGTTTGTTGTTCAATTTTTTTTAAATCCTGATAAGTAACTTCAATTGGAAAGCCTTTGAAAATTTGAAAATCTTTTTCCTCAGTTAAGATTTCACTAACTCCTTCGCTACTAATCTCCAGAGTGAAAGGTTGATCAATGATAGAAGAATTTTGAATAGCTTCATCAATATCTTCACTTAGAATAGAGCAGTCATCAATAGTGACTTTCTTGTCAGGATTTTTGTGTCGAATATTAACTTGAATTGATAGCGGATTTGAATGTGTGAACATCTTAAAACCTGTTACATCAAAGCCAAAATTAGTTGCTGACTTTGCTGTAAGAACTTTCAATTCTGTAACGATTGGATTAAACAAAAGGCAGAGTCGACATCGGGCAGGAAGCCCGAGCGGTTTTAAGATTTGACCCGCCCCTATTTAAAGAGGTACCGTCAGGCAATCAAATATTACTAGATAAAGGTTTCGGTTACCTCTAAAATCAAGTTCTTATTGTTTTTCATTGAATTGCTTTATTGTTTTTTTAAGAGATTGAAATCACTATGCTGGCTCGTAAAAAGTTAGAAATCATGAGGAAAACGAGCAATATATTCTTTCTTGTATCAATCCTTTTTTGCTTTCTTTTAGGACCTTTACCTTTATTTGCCTCAGATGATTTTCTGTTAAATCAATCTCATAATTTTGTTGCCAATGTAGCTAGTAAGGTTTCACCATCAGTAGTGAGAATAGATATAGAAAGGGAGTTTCAAACAGATGAATTTGAGTCTGATTTGTTAGACCCTCTATTAAGAGATCTTTTAGGCGATTTAGGGACTTTCCCAAAAAAAGAGAGAGGACAAGGTTCTGGAGTAATAATTGATAACTCTGGATTAATTCTCACTAATGCTCATGTAGTTGAAAGAGTCAATCGTGTAACAATTACTCTTCAAAATGGAAATCAAGTTGATGGAAGAGTTGTTGGAACTGACGAAGTTACTGATTTAGCTTTGGTAAAAATTAATGAATTTTCTGGTCTAGAAAGTGCAAAATTAGGAGATTCTGAAGATATTCAAGTTGGAGATTGGGCAATTGCTCTTGGAACTCCTTATGGCCTTGAAAGCACTGTCACTTTGGGCATAGTCAGTAGTCTTCATAGAGATATTAATACTCTTGGCTTTTCAGATAAGAGATTGGATTTAATTCAAACTGACGCAGCAATAAATCCTGGAAATTCTGGCGGACCATTAATAAATTCAAATGGAGAAGTTATTGGAATAAATACTTTGGTTAGATCAGGCCCAGGAGCTGGGCTTGGATTTGCAATCCCAATCAATCTTGCTTCAAAAGTTACTAATCAGCTGCTGACTAATGGTGAGGTTATTCATCCTTATTTAGGCGCTCAGTTAGTTTTACTGAATGAAAGAATAGCTAAAGAGCATAATCAAGATCCAAATGCATTGATTGTTTTACCTGAACGATCCGGTGCACTCGTTCAATCAGTTGTTCCTCAAAGTCCAGCCGAGGAGGGAGGATTGAGACGAGGTGATCTTGTTATCAATGCAGAGGGTAATGTGATCAATGATCCTAAGTCTTTACTCATGCAAGTTGAGAATGCCCAAATTGGCGAGCCATTTGAATTGGAAGTGCTTCGGAATAATATAGAGATTAATCTTTCTATTAAGCCCGCAGCTTTACCTGGAATAAGCTAAGAACCTTGCTACTGTCACTCGAAAAGGTACGTCTAAATGGATCTCCAAAATCAAATGAAACAAGCAGTTGCTCAGGCTGCTGTAGATCAAATTCAAAACGGTATGATTCTTGGTCTTGGATCTGGATCCACCGCAGCATTGATGATTGAAGCTCTTGCTCTAAAAATAAGATCAGGTGAAATTAAAGATGTTGTTGGAGTAACTACTTCTTTTCAGGGTGAAGTTCTTGCCAGTGAATTAGGAATTCCACTCAAATCTCTTTCCTCAGTTTCTGAAATTGATCTTGCAATTGATGGCGCAGATGAAGTTGACTCCCAATTTCAACTAATTAAAGGTGGAGGAGCGTGTCATGTGCAGGAAAAGCTTGTGGCTGCTTTGGCTAAAAAATTTATAGTTGTTGTTGACTCAACTAAGCTTGTTGACAAATTGAACCTTGATTTCAAATTGCCAGTAGAAGTTCTTCCTACCGCCTGGAAACACGTACAAAAAACATTAGAAAAGTTAGGAGGAGCAGGAGCTCTAAGAATGGCCCAGAAAAAAGCTGGACCTATAGTTACTGATCAGGGAAACTTAGTACTCGATTTAACTTTTAAGAATGGTATTGATCAACCTGAACTACTCGAGAGTCAAATCAACAATATTCCAGGTGTACTTGAAAATGGACTTTTTATAAATTTGACTGATGAAGTTTTAGTTGGGAAAGTAGTAAATGGCGAAGTGGGTGTTGAATCACTTAATAAAGTTTAGAATCTCTAATTCGTATAGATTCTGCGTGACTATGTAAACCCTCGCTTTTTGCTAGCTGTATCACAGCATTTTTAGTCTCATTAAATGCTTCTTTTGTGAAATCGATAAGTGAAGTGTTTTTCATAAATGTTTCTACTCCAAGAGCGCCAGCAAATCTTGCAGTCCCTGAGGTGGGAAGAGTGTGATTAGGCCCCCCAAGATAATCTCCAATAGCCTCTGGGCTCCATGGCCCCATAAATATTGCCCCAGCATTATTTATAGTTTTTGAGAATTCTTTTGGGTCCTCTACAAGTAATTCAAGATGTTCTGGGGCAAAAGTATCACTTAATTTTGCACAAGTTTCTAAATTATCACAAAGGACTATTAAACCCCATTTAGTGATTGATTCTTGGCATATTTCAAATCTTGGATGATTGATTAATTGACGTTCAATTTCTGATGGTAAATTCTCCGCTAATTTTTTATTAGTAGTGATTAGTATTGATGAAGCTAAAGGATCATGCTCCGATTGAGCTAACATATCTGATGCAACATGTTCCAGTTTTGCTGATTGATCAGCGATTATTAGGATCTCACTTGGACCAGCCAAAGAATCAATTCCTACCTTTCCATAAACTTTTTTCTTTGCCAAAGTTACATAAATATTTCCTGGTCCAGTAATTACATCTACTTTTGGAATTGATTCAGTTCCACTAGCAAGCGCGCCAATGGCTTGAGCGCCACCAATACGAAAAACTTTTTTGATATCTGTAATATGTGCCGCAGCTAATACGGTTTGGTTTAACTCCCCTTGAGAGTTGGCAGGAGAAACCATAATGGTTTCATTAACTCCTGCGACATAAGCGGGAATAGCATTCATTAAAACTGTGCTTGGATAAGCGGCTCTTCCACCAGGTACATATATTCCTGCTGTTTCAACAGGACTCCATCTTCGCCCTAGTGATTCTCCATGTGGTCCGCTATAAGTGATGTTTTTTGGGACCTGAAGACTGTGAAAATTTTCAATTCTTTTTTTTGCTAATAAAAGTGAATCTTGCAACTCTTTAGGAGTCTCTTCCCAAGCTTTCAGCATTAAATTTGATGAAACTTGAAATTCTTCCGTTAGAAATCCATCAAATTGAGAAGTGTATTCTTTAAGCGCTTCATCTCCCCTCTCACTAACGTTTTTAAGAATATCGTCAACTATTTTTATAGCTTTATCTTGAAAGGCTCCAGAAGTTCTTTCAGTAATTGTCTTGAGCTCAAGCTGAGCCTGACCAATGTTATTAACCGTTTTTATGTTCAATTTTTTTGGGGGGGGGCTTGAACCTCATCTTTACTAATTATTTGTATCATGAACTCTTGGCTATTGGTTCAATTTGGTTATCTTAATGCCTTAATTTTGATTTATGTAGATCTTCTTCATGGTCTTGAGGTAGTGTGGATTAACATAAGATTAAAACACTAAGCCTCCGTGGCAAATACCAACTCAGCTAAAAAGCGAATTCAAATAGCGGAACGTAACCGCCTTGAAAACAAAAATTACAAATCTACAGTTCGCACTTTAATGAAGCGATGCTTTGTAGCTTGTGGGATATTTGAAAAAGAGCCTGGCGATGAATCCAAAGCAGATCTTCAAAAAACATTTAATTTAGCATTTAGCAAAATCGATAAAGCCGTTAAAAAAGGTGTTTTGCATAAAAACACAGGAGCTAATCAGAAATCTAGACTTAGCATTGCCCTTAAGAAAGTTTTGAAAGAAGTTGTTTGAGAAAAAAATAAACTAAGATTTAATATTGAAAGAGGAGTTTATTTTGCATTTTGAGCGATTCTAAAAGTTCAATAATTGATAGCCACTGTCATATTGTTTTCTCTAACTTTAATGAAGATAGAGAAAAAGTTGCAGAAAGGTGGAGATCACAAGGCGTCAAAGCTTTATTACACGCTTGCGTAGAGCCCTCTGAAATCCCAGCTATTAAATCAATGGCTGATCAATTTAAGGAGATGAGATATTCAGTAGGAGTTCATCCATTAGATGTACATCATTGGGGACCTGAAACTATAAGTATTTTAAAAAATGCAGCTCTAGATGATAGTCGAGTTGTTGCAATAGGAGAATTAGGACTTGATCTTTTCAAAGCAGAGAACTTGAGTGAACAGCTTTCAATTTTAATGCCGCAATTAAACTTGGCTTTTGAATTGAATTTGCCAGTCATTGTTCATTGCAGAGATGCTGCAAAAGAAATGTTAGAAATTTTTTCTAAGCTTTCTGAAAATAGTTGTTGTCCAAAAGGTGTTATGCATTGTTGGAGCGGCAATGTCAAAGAGATGAGAGGGTTTCTTGATCTAGGCTTTTACATAAGCTTCAGTGGAAATGTAACTTTCAAAAACGCTATTGATATCCATGAATGTGCAAAAGAAGTTCCGCAAAGTAGATTTCTAGTTGAAACTGATAGTCCTTTCTTGTCACCTGTTCCTCATAGAGGAAAAAGGAATGAACCATCTTTCGTAAAGCATGTGGTAGATAAAATTTCAGAAATTAGAGGTGAAAGCTTTTCTGAAATTGCTGAAAAAAGCACTCAAAATGCAAGGGAATTGTTTGCGTTGCCTTAAATATCATCATTTCCTCTAGTTAATTCTCTGATTTGAGTGTAGTATTATTTATTGTCTTGCATAGGCGTGGTATCTGCGCTGAAACCTTTAAGGTTCTACCTTTTGAGTCAGTTTGTTCGTTGATTAAGTAAATTCAATTTCAAATTTCAGTCTTTTAGGAGATTGTTTTTTTGTTTTTTTCTTATTAAAGATCATTTTTTGACCTAATGGACAAGACATTAACCCAGTCCTCTACATAATAAACGCAGGTTCTCGAATGAGCAGAAGCGCGATTCAGGTAGCCAAAGCAGCTACATATCTGCCTGATTTGGTTGAGGTTCAAAGATCAAGTTTTAAGTGGTTTTTGGATAAAGGCTTAATAGAAGAACTAGACAATTTCTCTCCCATTACTGACTATACCGGTAAGCTTGAACTACATTTTATAGGAGCAGAATATAAGCTTAAGCGTCCTAGGCATGATGTAGAAGAAGCAAAAAGAAGAGATGCAACTTTTGCCTCTCAAATGTATGTAACTTGTCGTTTAGTTAACAAAGAAACTGGAGAGATTAAAGAACAAGAAGTTTTCATAGGTGAACTACCTTTAATGACTGAACGTGGAACTTTTATAATTAATGGAGCTGAGAGAGTAATAGTCAATCAAATAGTTCGTAGTCCAGGAGTTTATTTTAAAGATGAGCAAGATAAAAATGGTAGAAGAACCTACAATGCAAGCGTTATTCCTAATCGCGGAGCATGGTTAAAGTTTGAAACTGATAAAAATGATTTACTACATGTTCGTGTCGATAAAACACGAAAAATAAATGCTCATGTCTTAATGAGGGCAATGGGTTTATCCGATAATGATGTAATAGATAAATTACGGCATCCTGAGTTTTATAAAAAGTCAATTGATGCGGCAAATGAAGAAGGCATAAGTTCAGAAGACCAAGCTTTGTTAGAACTTTATAAAAAGTTAAGGCCCGGCGAGCCTCCTTCAGTTAGTGGTGGTCAACAGCTACTCCAAACAAGATTTTTTGATCCAAAACGATATGACTTAGGAAGAGTTGGTAGATATAAAATAAATAAGAAATTACGCTTAACTATTCCTGACAATGTAAGAACACTTACGAACGAAGATGTTCTTTCTACTTTAGATTATTTAATCAATTTAGAATTAGATGTTGGTGGGGCAACTCTGGATGATATTGATCATTTAGGTAATAGAAGAGTTAGGTCAGTCGGTGAACTTTTACAAAATCAAGTACGAGTTGGTTTAAACAGACTTGAAAGGATAATTAAAGAGAGGATGACCGTTGGGGAAACAGATTCACTTACTCCAGCACAATTAGTAAATCCAAAACCTTTAGTTGCAGCAATAAAAGAATTTTTTGGCTCAAGTCAACTAAGTCAATTTATGGATCAAACCAATCCATTAGCTGAACTAACTCACAAAAGGCGAATCTCTGCTTTGGGGCCAGGGGGGTTGACACGGGAAAGAGCTGGTTTTGCAGTTAGGGATATTCATCCATCTCATTATGGAAGACTTTGTCCAATTGAAACTCCTGAAGGACCAAATGCAGGTCTGATTAATTCTTTAGCAACTCATGCAAGAGTCAATGAATATGGTTTTATTGAGACACCATTTTGGAAGGTTGAAAATGGACGATTAATTAAAGAAGGAGATCCTATTTATCTGTCTGCAGATTTAGAAGATGAGTGTAGGGTTGCTCCTGGAGATGTAGCTACAGACAAAGAAGGAAAAATATTGGCAGAACTTGTTCCAGTTAGGTATCGACAAGACTTTGAAACGGTTTCTCCTGAACAAGTTGATTATGTCCAACTATCACCTGTTCAGGTTATCTCTGTAGCGGCATCGTTAATTCCATTTTTGGAACACGATGATGCTAATAGAGCTTTGATGGGGTCAAACATGCAAAGACAAGCAGTTCCTCTTTTGCGGCCAGAAAGGCCTCTGGTTGGAACTGGTTTGGAGACTCAAGTCGCTAGAGACTCTGGCATGGTTCCCATCTCAAAAGTAAATGGAACCGTAACTTATGTGGATGCGAACGCAATTGTTGTAACTGATGAGGAAGGTAATGAACATACCCACTATTTGCAAAAATATCAGAGATCTAATCAAGATACTTGTTTAAACCATAGACCTATAGTCTTTAATGGTGATCCTGTTATTGTTGGTCAAGTCTTAGCTGATGGTTCGGCTTGTGAGGGAGGGGAAATAGCACTTGGTCAAAATGTATTAATTGCATACATGCCATGGGAAGGCTACAACTACGAAGATGCAATTCTGGTTAGCGAACGATTGGTTAAAGATGATTTATATACTTCTGTTCATATAGAAAAATATGAAATAGAAGCTCGACAAACAAAGTTAGGCCCAGAAGAAATAACAAGAGAAATCCCAAATGTCTCAGAAGAAAGTCTTGGGAATTTAGATGAAATGGGAATTATTCGTATAGGAGCTTTTGTTGAAAGCGGAGACATTCTTGTTGGAAAAGTTACTCCTAAAGGAGAATCTGATCAACCGCCTGAGGAAAAACTTTTAAGAGCTATTTTTGGAGAAAAAGCTAGAGATGTAAGAGATAACTCTCTTCGAGTCCCCTCAACTGAAAGAGGACGAGTTGTTGATGTCAGAATCTATACAAGAGAACAAGGGGATGAGCTTCCACCTGGAGCAAATATGGTTGTTAGAGTCTATGTGGCTCAACGCAGAAAGATACAAGTTGGGGATAAGATGGCAGGGAGGCATGGTAATAAAGGGATCATAAGTAGGATATTGCCTAGAGAGGATATGCCTTACCTCCCTGATGGCACACCTGTAGATATATGCCTGAACCCCCTAGGAGTTCCAAGTCGAATGAATGTAGGACAAGTATTTGAACTGCTAATGGGTTGGGCTGCCTCAAACTTGGATTGTCGAGTTAAAATTGTCCCGTTTGATGAGATGTATGGACCAGAGATGTCTAATCAGACAGTCCAAGCCTATTTAAAAAAAGCGGCAAAGCAGCCAGGTAAATCATGGACATATAACCCTGAGGACCCTGGGAAGTTACTCCTTACTGATGGTCGAACCGGCGAGCCTTTTGATCAACCAGTTGCTGTTGGTTATGCCCATTTCCTAAAACTTGTACACCTGGTAGACGATAAAATTCATGCTCGTTCCACAGGTCCATATTCTTTGGTTACGCAACAACCTCTTGGTGGAAAAGCGCAGCAAGGTGGGCAGAGATTGGGAGAAATGGAAGTATGGGCACTCGAGGCTTATGGGGCAGCCTACACTTTACAAGAGCTGTTAACTGTCAAGTCTGATGACATGCAAGGGCGTAATGAAGCTCTTAATTCCATCGTTAAAGGGAAACCAATTCCAAGGCCTGGGACTCCTGAATCTTTCAAGGTTTTAATGAGAGAACTCCAGTCATTGGGATTAGATATTGGAGTTTATACAGATGATGGAAAAGAGGTTGATTTAATGCAAGATGTCAATCCACGTAGGAGCACACCAAGTAGACCTACCTATGAATCATTAGGTAAAGAATACGAGGAGTAATCAACGCAATCGAAACCAATCATCTAAACACTCTAAATTCTCATGACTAATAGCAATCTACGTACGGAAAATCATTTTGATTACGTCAAAATCAAACTAGCATCTCCTGAAAGAGTGATGGAATGGGGGCAAAGAACTTTGCCCAATGGCCAAGTTGTAGGGGAAGTGACCAAGCCTGAAACAATAAATTATCGAACATTGAAGCCGGAGATGGATGGATTATTTTGTGAGAAAATTTTTGGCCCATCTAAGGATTGGGAGTGTCATTGTGGAAAATACAAGAGAGTGAGACATCGTGGAATTGTTTGTGAAAGGTGTGGTGTTGAAGTAACAGAGAGTCGGGTACGAAGGCATCGAATGGGATTTATTAAATTAGCAGCTCCTGTATCTCATGTTTGGTATCTAAAAGGTATTCCTAGCTATGTAGCTATTTTATTAGACATGCCTCTTAGAGATGTCGAGCAGATTGTTTATTTTAATTGCTATGTTGTCTTAGATATAGGAGATAGTAAGGACCTCAAATATAAACAGCTACTAACTGAAGATGAATGGCTTGAGATTGAAGACGAGATTTATGCTGAAGATTCAACTATCGAGAATGAACCTATTGTGGGTATAGGTGCAGAGGCCTTAAAGCAATTACTTGAAGACTTAGACTTAAAAGAAGTTGCCGAGCAATTGCGAGAAGAAATTTCAACAAGTAAAGGCCAAAAAAGGGCTAAACTTATCAAAAGGTTGAGGGTGATAGATAATTTTATTGCTACAAGTGCTAGTCCTGAGTGGATGGTTTTAGATGCGATACCTGTAATACCTCCTGATTTGAGACCTATGGTCCAATTAGATGGAGGGAGATTCGCAACTTCAGATTTAAATGACCTATATAGAAGAGTTATTAACAGGAACAACCGTCTTGCTCGTCTTCAAGAAATCTTAGCACCAGAAATAATAGTAAGAAATGAAAAAAGGATGCTACAAGAGGCTGTAGATGCACTTATTGATAATGGAAGAAGAGGAAGAACTGTTGTTGGTGCAAATAATCGTGCGTTGAAATCTTTAAGTGATATTATCGAGGGTAAGCAAGGCAGATTTCGTCAGAACTTACTTGGTAAAAGAGTTGATTATTCTGGTCGTTCAGTAATAGTAGTTGGCCCTAAGTTAAAAATGCATCAATGTGGATTGCCAAAAGAAATGGCAATAGAGCTTTTTCAACCTTTCGTAATTCACAGATTGATACGTCAGAATATTGTCAATAATATTAAAGCAGCAAAGAAATTGATACAGAAAGCTGACGATGAAGTTATGCAGGTACTACAGGAAGTCATAGATGGTCATCCTATCCTTCTCAACCGTGCCCCAACTTTGCACCGATTAGGCATTCAAGCTTTTGAGCCTAAATTAGTCGCTGGCCGAGCTATTCAGTTACATCCATTGGTATGCCCAGCTTTTAATGCTGATTTTGATGGAGATCAAATGGCTGTTCATGTGCCCTTAGCTATTGAGGCTCAAACTGAGGCAAGGATGTTGATGTTAGCCAGTAATAATATTCTTTCCCCTGCAACTGGTGATCCTATTGTTACTCCCTCTCAAGATATGGTTTTAGGTTCCTATTACCTAACTGCAATTCAGCCTCACGCAATTCAACCTAAGTTTGGAGATTATTCACACACATACGCGTCACTTGAAGACGTTTTACAAGCTCTAGAAGATAAAAGAATAGACTTACATGATTGGGTTTGGGTTAGATTCTCTGGTGAAATTGAAGATGACGATGAGCTTCAGAAACCAAGAAAGTCGGAGACTTTGAAAGATGGCACTCGTATTGAGGAATGGACATACAGACGCGACCGATTAGATGAAGACGGCAGTTTGATTAGCCGATATATTTTGACTACAGTTGGTCGGGTAGTAATGAATCATACGATTATTGATGCTGTAGCAGCCACCTCATAACTTTTAGAATAAATTTCCCCTTTTACCCTTAATAGCATTTTTCATGACTTCCTCCTCTCCTAAAACTCGTAAATCCTCCGCTAAATCAAAAGCAAAAAGAGGTTCCAAATCAAAGAAAGCAGCAGCGATGAAAGTTGTGCCAAAACTTTCTAAAACTCCTCCACCTTTTAGAAATAAAGTAGTTGATAAGAAAGGTTTGAAAACTTTAGTGGCATGGGCTTTTAAGCATCATGGAACCGCTGCAACTGCTGCTATGGCGGATAATTTGAAGGACCTAGGTTTTAGGTATGCAACCCAGGCAGCAGTTTCAATTTCTGTTGATGATTTAAAGGTTCCAGAAGCTAAGCAAGATTTACTTGGTCAGGCAGAAGAACAAATAACTGCTACAGAGGAATGCTATAGATTAGGAGAAATCACTGAGGTTGAGAGGCATACAAAAGTCATAGACACTTGGACAGAGACTAATGAAAGATTGGTTGATGCTGTTAAAAAGAATTTCAATCAAAACGATCCATTGAATTCAGTATGGATGATGGCAAATTCTGGAGCGAGAGGAAATATGTCTCAGGTTCGTCAGCTAGTTGGGATGAGAGGGTTAATGGCAAATCCCCAAGGTGAGATTATTGACTTACCCATACGAACTAATTTTAGAGAAGGTCTTACAGTAACTGAATATGTTATATCTTCTTATGGAGCACGAAAAGGTCTTGTTGACACTGCTCTACGAACAGCTGACTCTGGATATTTAACTAGACGCTTAGTTGATGTCGCTCAAGATGTAATTGTTAGAGAAGAAGATTGTGGTACGACTAGATCAATTTTAATAAACGCAGAGGATGAAAAGTTTGGTAATAGGCTCGTTGGACGATTGACAGCCGAACAAGTAGTTAATGCTAATCAGGAAACTTTAGCTGAAAGAGATACTCCTATTGACCCACAGCTATCGAAGAAATTTGAGCAATCAAATCTTCAAGGTGTAAGGGTTAGGTCTCCGCTAACATGTGAGGCGACTAGGTCAGTGTGTCGTAAATGTTATGGATGGGCCCTCGCTCACAACCAACTAGTTGATTTAGGGGAAGCAGTTGGTATTGTTGCCGCTCAATCTATTGGAGAGCCAGGTACTCAATTAACAATGAGGACTTTCCACACCGGTGGTGTTTCAACAGCAGAGACTGGTGTGGTTCGCTCTACAGTCTCAGGGAAAGTAGAATTTGGTTCAAAGTCTCGAGTTAGAGGCTATAGAACACCACATGGTGTTGAGGCTCAGCAAGCAGAGGTTGATTTTAGCCTTAGCATTGTTCCTGCGACTGGTGGCAAGTCTCAGAAAATTGATATACCTATTGGATCTCTACTTTTTGTAGATAATAATCAAGATATAGATGTAGACGTTACTGTCGCTCAAATTGCTAGTGGGACTGTACAAAAAAGTGTTGAAAAAGCTACTAAAGATGTTATCTGTGATTTAGCAGGACAAGTAAGGCATGAAACAATTATCCAACCTAGAGAAGTTACAGATAGACAAGGTAATATAACTCTTAAAGCTCAACGACTTGGTAGACTTTGGGTTCTAGCAGGAGACGTATATAACTTGCCCCCCAATGCTATGCCAGTTGTATCTGGAAATGTTTCTGTAAATAAAGGACAAGTTTTAGCTGAAGCGAGCCAGGCAAGCGAGTTTGGAGGTGAAGTAAGACTTAGAGACTCTATTGGTGATTCCAGAGAAGTTCAAATAGTAACTACGTCTATGACGTTAAAGGATTTTAAATTGCTAGAAGAGTCGACTCACTCAGGTGAGATATGGCATCTTGAAGCAAAAGATAATACTCGTTATAGATTAAATACTATTCCTGGAAGTAAAATTGGAAATAACGAAGTAATAGCTGAGTTATCAGACGATCGTTTTAAAACTGAAACTGGAGGCCTGGTTAAGTATGCTCCTGGGCTAACAATTAAAAAAGCTCGTTCGGCAAAGAATGGTTATGAGGTTAGTAAAGGTGGAACTCTTTTATGGATTCCCCAAGAAACTCATGAAATAAATAAAGATATTTCATTGTTGATGATTAAAGATCGTCAATGGATAGAGGCAGGCACAGAAGTTGTTAAAGATATTTTTAGTCAAACTGCTGGAATAGTTACTGTCACTCAGAAAAATGATATTCTTAGAGAAATCATAGTTAGAAGTGGTACTTTCAAGCTATGCAAAGAAAGTAAAGCACTTGATAGATTTGAGGGTGATGGGCAAATAGTTAACCCTGGTGAAAGCATCGCGAAAGGTATTAAGACTGATTCAATGGTTATGGTTCAATCAGTTGAAACCCCTGAAGGTAAAGGTCTTTTATTGAGACCTGTAGAGGAATTTACTATTCCTGACCAAGCACAACTGCCTGAATTGGATCATGTTAAACAACCCAAAGGCCCATCATTAGGAATTAAAGCATCTCAAAGACTTGCTTTTAAGGATGGTGAGCTTATTAAATCTGTTGAAGGTATCGAATTGCTTAAGACTCAACTGATACTTGAGACATTTGATACAACACCCCAGATGACAGTAGACGTAGAGGTTTTTGAAGACTCCAGTTCAAAGAGTATTAATAGGTTAAAACTAGTTATTCTTGAAAGTATCTTAGTTAGAAGGGATACCACATCTGATTCAAGCCATGGTTCAACACATACTGAATTACAGATTGAGAACGCTCAATTAGTCTTAGCTGGAGATGTTGTTGCTACAACTCAGATATTATGTAAGCAAGAGGGGATTGTTCAACTTCCTGACGCTATTGACGGTGATCCTGTTCGTCGACTTATCGTTGAAAGGGATGAAGATACAATAACCATTGACTCCAAAGGAACTACTCTTTTGAAAGTAGGGCAAAGAGTAGTGGATGGAGACTTAGTTTCAAAAGACCAACCAATAGGTGCTTGTGGGGAAATAGAGAAAATTGATGGAAAGAAAATCAAGTTGCGTCTGGGTAGACCTTATATGGTCTCACCAGACTCAGTCCTTCATGTTCGTGATGGGGATCTTGTACAAAGAGGTGATGGCTTAGCTTTATTGGTTTTTGAAAGGCAAAAAACAGGTGATATAGTCCAAGGATTGCCAAGGATCGAAGAGTTACTTGAAGCTCGTAGACCTAGGGATTCAGCAATCCTATGTAAAAAGTCAGGAACGGTAGATATCAAACAAGGAGATGAAGATGATTCTTTAGTTGTATCTATTATTGAAGATGATGACGTGATATCCGAATATCCAATTCTGTTAGGACGCAATGTAATGGTTAGAAATAGCCAACAAGTTGTAGCTGGAGAGTTCTTGACTGATGGTCCAGTAAATCCTCATGAGCTTTTGGAGTGTTTCTTTGCAGACTTGCGTGATAAAAAACCTCTAATGGATGCTGCTCAGGAAGCAATAGCTAAGCTTCAGCATAGGATGGTAAGTGAAGTTCAAAATGTTTATAAATCTCAGGGAGTAGCTATAGACGATAAACACATAGAGGTAATAGTTCGTCAGATGACCAGTAAAGTTCGAATAGAAGATGCGGGAGACACAACATTTTTACCTGGAGAATTGATAGAACTAAGACAAGTTGAAGACACAAATCAGGCTATATCTATTACTGGAGGAGCTCCTTCAGA
Source organism: Prochlorococcus marinus str. MIT 1013 (assembly GCF_027359395.1). Taxonomy (NCBI): domain Bacteria; kingdom Bacillati; phylum Cyanobacteriota; class Cyanophyceae; order Synechococcales; family Prochlorococcaceae; genus Prochlorococcus; species Prochlorococcus marinus. The sequence goes on along the minus strand of NZ_CP114778.1, from coordinate 1,095,480 downwards.
ATTCACTCCTGTTTTACTTGGTATTACAAAAGCATCTCTTAATACTGATAGCTTTATTTCAGCTGCCTCATTCCAAGAAACAACTAGAGTCCTCACCGAGGCGGCTATTGAAGGGAAGTCTGATTGGCTTCGTGGACTTAAAGAAAATGTAATTATTGGTCGCCTGATACCAGCCGGTACAGGTTTTAGTGGCTTTGTTGAAGAATTAAATGATGAAGCAGGTCCTCATCCAGATATTCTGGCAGAAGATCCAGCTGGCTATCGAAGGATACAAAACCTTAGACCTGACTATACTGTCGACATGCCTTCTTCCCCAGTCGCTAAGAATACTGCTGTTTTGGATGATCCTAGTGAAGAGGATTTGGAGGCAACCAGAAGTAGACATGGAATCGATCCTGCTATGAGTAATTTTGCTGCCTTTGCTCGCCCAACTGGTGATGATGATTCACCTGAGGACCAAATGCCAGACCCTGCTGCGCTGGAGGGGTTGCAAGAAGAAGGTTTACTTTCAGATGAATAAATAAATTTTCCTACAATACTCTTTTAAATTTTCTAATATTTAGCTCATCCACTAGTTCATCGATGATTGATCCACCTGTTGTTCCAAAGCGTAAATTACCTCGGTATGGCTTTCATACACATACCGAACGTGTTAATGGTAGATGGGCAATGATTGGTTTTATTGCATTAGTTCTTTTAGAATTTAAACTTGGACATGGCTTGATTAATTGGTGACAAAACTTCTCCAACTATCAAGTAATTCACCTTTGCTTGGCTTAAGTTCGGAAGATCTTGAAGAATTTGCTCGTCAGGAAGGTGAACAACCTTTTCGTGGTAGGCAAATTCATGAATGGATTTATCAAAGAGGGGCAAAAAGCTTAGATTCCATAACTGTTCTTCCAAAGAAATGGCGAGATTCATTAGAAAATAAAGGAATAAATATTGGAAGACTTAATGAAGTCGACAGAGTTGTTGCAGCAGATGAGACATTAAAATTATTGATGGGGACTTTTGATGGTGAGATTATAGAAACAGTAGGGATACCAACTGACAAAAGACTTACCGTTTGTGTTTCAAGTCAAATAGGCTGTCCCATGGGTTGCAAGTTTTGTGCGACTGGGAAGGGTGGGCTTAATAGATCTCTTAATGTGAATGAGATAGTTGATCAAGTTATTAGTGTTAGAGAAACAATGAATAGGAGGCCTACTCATGTTGTTTTCATGGGTATGGGAGAGCCACTTCTAAATATTCGAAATGTTTTAGACTCTATTGAATGCCTCACGAATGATATTGGTATTGGTCAAAGGAAGATAACTCTTAGTACTGTAGGTATACCTGATACTCTCCCAGATTTAGCAAAATTAGCTAAAGAGCATTTAGGAAGAGTTAAATTCACCCTTGCTGTCAGCCTGCATGCACCTAATCAGAAGTTGCGTGAAGTAATAATTCCTTCGGCCAGTTCTTATCCACTTACTTCATTGCTCAACGACTGCAAAAAATATATAGAACTTACTGGTAGACGTGTGAGTTTTGAATATATTCTACTTGGAGGTTTCAATGATAAAGATATTCACGCAGAACAATTAGCTAATCTGATGAGAGGATTTCAGAGCCATGTTAATTTGATAGCTTATAACCCCATTGCTGAAGAAAACTTTCAACGACCAAACCAAGCTAGGGTTGATAGCTTTAGAGAACTATTAGAAAATATGGGAGTAGCTGTAAGTGTTCGCGCAAGTAGAGGTAGAGACAAAGACGCTGCATGTGGACAATTAAGAAGGCAAACAATAGATAAAATAAATATTAATTAAGCAAGTAGAAATAAATTAGTTGTTAGCTCCTATGACATTTATTGATTGGTTTATTTTATTTTTTTATTTAACATTTTCCTTGATATTAGGAATTTATATCTCCCTGAAAAATCATAATGAAACCGATTATTTTGTTGCTGGACGCCGCCTAAATGGTTTGCTTGCAGGCATGTCAATGGCTGCAACAACATTCTCAATTGATACACCTCTCTATGTGGCTGGAATTATTGGAACAAGAGGCTTGGCAGGGAATTGGGAATGGTGGAGTTTTGGACTTGCACATGTTGCTATGACAGTTATATTCGCACCACTTTGGAGGCGTAGTGGAGTATTGACTGATGCAGCCTTCACTGAATTACGTTATGGGGGTAAACCAGCAGCTTACTTAAGAGGTATAAAAGCTTTCTTACTTTCTGTTCCAATCAATTGTATTGGGATTGGTTATGCATTCTTGGCAATGCGTAAAGTGGCTGAATCATTAGGTGTCGTGGACGGACATATTGTGTTTGGACCCTTTACTGACACGATATTGTTAATGGTTTTAGTTTCTTTGTTTTTGCTTATTTACACTGTATTAGGCGGCCTTTGGGCAGTAGTAGTTAATGATTTTGTACAACTTGTATTAGCTCTTCTAGGCGCGTTTGCTGTTTGCTTTGTAGCACTTGATGCTTCAGGTGGTATGACGGATTTGTTAACAAAAATAGAGGTATTAGATAGACCTGAGCTCCTTTCTTTATTCCCATGGACATTAAATAAAGATGGTTTCAATTGGTTGGATAGTTCAGGAATAAGTATTACTACTTTTTTCGCTTTTATTTCTTTGCAGTGGTGGAGTTTTAGACGTAGTGATGGTGGTGGGGAATTTATTCAGCGTTTATTGGCTACGAAAAATGAAAAACAAGCAACTCTGGCAGGAATAGTTTTTTTAATTGTGAATTATCTTATTCGTAGTTGGCTTTGGATTTTAGTTGGCTTGGCTGGTTTAGTCCTCTTGCCTCAACAAACTGACTGGGAATTAAGTTATCCAAACCTCGCTGTTACATATTTGCCACCTGTTGGACTTGGATTAGTCGTGGTTTCATTGGTTGCTGCATTTATGAGTACTGTAAGTACTTCAATTAACTGGGGAGCAAGTTATCTTGCTCATGACCTTTATAAAAGATTTATGAGGCCATCGGCTGGCCCTAAAGAAATGATTCTTATCGGCCAGGTCGCAAGTATTTTGTTGCTTCTAATTGGAGTCGTCACGGCTCTATTTAGTAACAGTATTGGTTCAATGTTTAGACTTGTTATTGCAATAGGTACAGGACCAGGAGCTGTTCTTGTCCTTCGATGGTTTTGGTGGCGAGTTAATGCTCTAGCGGAACTTTCTGCAATGCTGAGTGGTTTTTTTATAGGCTTAATCACCTCAGTTTCTCCCTATTTTACAATTGAAGATTTTGGAAAAAGACTCTTATTTACTACTTTATTTACAGCTGTGATTTGGTTGCTTACTTTATTTTTTACTGAGCCAGAGTCAGAAGCGACACTCAATGAATTTGTTAAACAGGTAAAACCCCCAGGTCCTGGTTGGAAAAAAATAAGGAAAAGTCTGAATATTAATCCAGTGGACAATTTTACCGTGCTTGGATCTCGCTTCGTTTTAGGATCAGGAATTCTCTATGGTGGATTAGTTAGTATTGGGGCTTTTTTATTGCATCAAGAAAGGAGCGCTTGGATTGCGCTTTCAATTGCTGTGAGTTGTATATTTTTAATGAAGAAAACAAAATTAATGACGCAAAAAGTTGACCCTCGATAGCCAAATGGTCAAAATTTAGAGCAGAATAGAATTCTAATTAGTTTTAACTTTGGTTTTTTTACGAACAACTCTTTTTCCTATTTTAATTGTTGCTCTTTTTGTTGTTGCTTTATTCGCTGTCAGCGCTCGGATATGGCTCCCTGGGGATATGCTTGCACCAGCACCAATTAATTAGTTTGCTCTTCTTCTGTCAGAGCTATGAATGATGAAAATCAAAAATTAAGTGAAAAAGGGTTGGCTAATTTGGCTATAGACCCTGATCTTTTAGCCAGAGAATTAGCTGCTCAATTGGCAGGAGATCCTCTAGATGAAATTGAATTAGATAAAATTGATGGAGATCAAGGGAATTCATCAAAAGAATGTGATCTTGCGTTGAAATGGCTTCAATGCGGAAACAATGAGAGACTTCAGGGCTTAAGAGTCTTTTGCGAACATAGAGACCCTAGAGCTCTTCCATTCTTATTGCCTTTACTTGACGAGCCTTCTCCTGTAGTCAGGATGAGTGCTGTTTATGCTTTAGGTAGAAATCCTTGTCCAAAAGCAATAGATCTTCTATTGCTTTTATTGAGGTTTGATAGTAACGCTTATGTGCGAAAAGCTACTGCATGGAGTCTCGGGAATTACCCTGACGCCCCAGTTCTAGAACCTCTGATTAATGCATTAAAACAAGATGTCGCTGCAGTGAGATTGTGGGCATCCAGCTCTCTAGCAGAGGTAGGACTAAATTCAGCAGAAAGCTCTTTACCAGCAGCGAATCAATTACTTGAAAGTTTGCAAGTAGATTGTGAACCAATAGTTAGAAGTAACTGTATTTGGTCCCTAGGCCGCCTTTATGGGCTTTTGAGTGTGGGAATCCAAATTCAAATAGTAGAGACTTTTATTTCTGTTTTATTAAATGATAGAGAGCCTTCTGTCCGGTATGAAGCAAGGACAGCTTTGGAGCAATTGGATAATCCAGAGGTCCAAAAAAAATTAAAATCATTAATTGATGATGGTCAATTGGTTTAATTTTTGGTACAAAAACAATTCGTTGTAATTAATAATTCGCGTTTCTAGAGTTTTTTTCTATATCATGCGTGACTTAGGGCTTCAATTTCATGCCACAACGCACATTGCGATTTAAAATCCGACAAGATGGACGGGTTGAAGAAACCGTCGAAGGTCTTGTTGGTGAGGCATGTATTGATTTAACTGAGAAGCTTGAGGATGCCTTAGGCACCGTTGAAAGGAGAGAGCCAACCTCAGATACCTTTCTTCGCGAAAACGTTCAAAAACAGACTATTCCAGCAGAAATCCACTGATGTCACATTTCAGCACAGTTAAAACTCAACTTCGTAAGAAAGAGTTTCTAAAACAGGCTCTAATAGACTTAGGGTATGTCCCCAACGAAGGTGAAAATCTAGTTAGAGGCTATAGAGGTCAAACTGTAAAAGCTCAAATGACTGTTGAGATGAGTAAGGGAGGTGATATTGGATTTCGTTGGAATGAAGGTTCAAAATCATATGAACTTGTAACTGACCTTGATCTCTGGAAACAATCAATACCAATTGAGAGATTTTTAGCTCAGGTCACTCAACGTTATGCTCTAAATACTGTTCTTGATTCAACTGCTCAAGAAGGATTTCAAGTGTCCGAGCAAAAGCAAAATTTAGATGGATCAATAGAACTAGTAGTTACTCGTTGGGATTCCTAAGACCCTCTTGGAAAATTGACTTTTGACCCTAGAGCTGCTTTTGAAGCTAGCCCCATTGAATATCAGCTATCAGATGATATTTATGATCCAAATGTTGCATACGAAGCAGGTAATAATGAAGATTTCGAGCTTAGTGGAAGAGATCCAGTACTTGGAGGGAAATTAAAGGAAAAAGCCGTTTGGGTTGATGAGAGAAAATGCATAGGCTGTACATATTGCAGTTCAGTTGCTACTAACACTTTTGCAATGGAGCCTGAACAAGGCAGAGCAAGAGCGTTTAGACAAGATGGAGATAGTGATGAATTAATACAAGAAGCTATAGATACCTGTCCTGTTGATTGCATAGATTGGGTTTCTTTTGAAGACTTAATTAATTTGGAAGAAGTTTTAAAAAACCATCATTTTAGGAATTTAGGTTTACCACCGGTCACTTGATTATTAAATATAGAAGTGTCAAGAATTAAAGATAGTAAAAACAATTCAATACCTAGAAGAAGATTTGGTCGAACAGAGATTCAGATGCCAGTCTTATCTCTTGGCGGGATGCGCTTTCAACAAAGCTGGAAGGATTTAGATCCTAAAGAGATTGATAATCAACAACAAGACATCTTGCGAAAAACTATTAAGCATGCGTCTCAAAAAGGTATGCATCATATAGAAACTGCTCGTCATTATGGAACATCAGAGCGCCAGATAGGCTGGATCTTCGGTCAAATTGATGACCCAAAAAGAATATTGCAAACGAAAATCCCACCAAATAATGACCCTTCGATATTTGAGCAGGAACTTGAATTAAGTATGAGTAGATTAGGTTCCAAAAAAATTGATTTATTAGCTATTCATGGTATAAATATCCCTGATCACTTAGATATGACTATTCGTCCTAATGGATGTCTACAGATTGTTCGTCAATGGCAAAAAGATGGTCTTGTTGGTCATGTTGGCTTCTCAACTCATGCAAATGTTGACCTAATCATTAAAACAATTGAAACAGGACTTTTTGATTATGTTAATTTGCATTGGTATTTTATACGTCAGGATAACGAAAGAGCTTTACAAGCAGCGAATTCCAATGATATGGGGGTTTTCATTATAAGTCCTACTGATAAGGGAGGTCATTTGCATACTCCGTCATTGAAGCTTTTTGATTTATGTAGTCCTTTGCATCCAATAGAATTTAATGATCTGTTTTGTTTGAGGGATAAAAGAATTCATACATTGAGTGTTGGAGCGTCAAAGCCTGAAGATCTAGATATTCATTTAAGTGCAATCTCTAAAATGGATATAATGCATGGTTTAATTAATACTATAGATAAGAGACTAGTTGATGCCTCATATAAGTCGCTTGGAGAATCATGGTTGAACACTTGGAAGATAGGTTTACCTAGTTGGGACCAAACTCCAGGAGAGATTAATATACCTGTTTTGCTATGGCTAAATAATTTATTAGAGGCTTGGGATATGGAAAGCTTTGCTAAAGATCGTTATGCTCTTTTAGGCAGAGGAGGACATTGGTTCCCAGGCTCAAACGCAGATTGTTTGGATTGTGAAGTGAGCGAGGATGACTTGAAAAAAGTTTTGATTAATAGCCCGTGGAGCTCTGAAATACCTTTTATACTAAGAAAATTGAAAGACAGATTGGGGGGAGAAAGAAGAGATAGGTTATGGGGTATTTAGTAACCTAAAGGCTTTTTTTTTGGTTTACCAATTGATCTTGGATATTGATTGGGACATTTATTAATAGAATTAACCCTAATAACATTCCTAATGCCGCGATTATTAGGGAGTAAGAACTTATGTGTTCGTTGGATCTCTGCATTTAGTTCAGTTAAAGCTTTTTTTAGTATTTGTTGCTCTGCTTCACTCCAGCTCCCTTTAAATATGAGCGCTTGACCTGTCGAATTTAAAAAAGGCACGAGATATTCTGCTACTACATTTGCAGAAGCAACTGCTCTTGCAATGGCATAGTCAAAATTATTTCGAAGAATTGGATCCCTTCCTGCTATCTCAGCTCGTTCAGTTATGACTGTTATACGAGAATTTAATCCAATTTCTTTAGAAACTTCTTTCAGAAAAGTTGTTTTTTTACTTGAAGAATCTAAAAGAGTAATATTTGAATTTGGCATTGCTATAGCTATGGCTATACCGGGAAATCCACAGCCAGAACCAATATCTATGTAATTATGAGAAAGTTTAGGGTATTGAAGTTCTTCATGCAGTGGCAACAAGCTGTCACATACTTGTGCAGTCCAGAAATCATCTCCATCAACTAAACGAGTAAGGTTGGTCTTCTTATTCCATTCTTTAAGTAACTCTTGTAAATGGATAAATTGAGCTAATTGGTTTTCACTTGGCGCCCATTTAAGCTCATTCCATATCATGAGATGATTTGCTTTTTTGTTGTTTTTATCAGTAGACATTTTGAATTGTTTTTTGAAATAGTCAGTCCTGAGATATTTAGATAAAATATATACATTATTAGATCATATTTTCTTTAGTTGACGCCTTCCTCTAATTGTTACGAACTGCTTGGTGTTTCTACCTCTGCTAATAACGCAGAGCTTAGAAAAGCTTTCCGTCAATTAAGTAAGCAACTTCATCCGGATACGACATCTTTGCCAAGTGATGAAGCGACAAGGCAATTTCAAAATGTTTGTGAAGCTTATGATTTATTAAGTGATCCTGTCTTAAGGGCAAACTATGACTTATGTATAGAAAAAGAGAATAATCTTATAAGTCAGAAAAAAGAACCTTACTTAAAGAATATACAACCTATACAATTTTCTAAGTCGATAGGAGTGAGGCGTCCATTATCAGGAGGAGAACTGTTTTCACTTCTTCTTTTAATCACTTCTATTTTCTTGAGCTTGGCTTTAGGAATGTTTATTGCTTTTTTAAGAGGCGGAAATATGAATTTTACTCCAAGTTGGTTGATATAAGTTTAATTTCAGAAATAACTATATAGCTAAGTGCTTAGAATCTTGGTAAGAAAAACTCTAGGATAGAGAATTTAACCCCTCTTGGATTCCAAAATAGCATTTTTCTAGTTCTTCATCTGTGATACACAGTGGTGGCATTAGATAAACTACATCTCCTAATGGCCTAATGAAAACACCAACCCTCAATGCACTTGCTTTCATAATTTTCCCAACGGAACTTAAATACCCTTTTTTACCTTTCACTTTAATATTAAAAGCAGCAATTGTTCCTGTAATTCTTGGACATTCAATTCTTGGATCTTTAACTATTTTTTGTAGATGAGGTAGATGACGTGACTCAAAATCTAAATATTTTTGAGGGGAGTTTTCTAACAGATCTAAGCTAGCATTGGCCGCTGCGCAGCCTAAGGGGTTAGCTGTGAAACTATGACCGTGCCAGAAAGTTTGCTTGGGATCTTCCCCAAGGAAACCTTCAGAAATCCTTTTGCTGGACATTGTAACTCCCATCGGAAGGAACCCACCGGTTAACCCTTTTGAGAGTGATATAAGGTCTGGCTTTAATCCTGCTCTTTGAAAAGCGAATAGTTCTCCACACCTTCCAAAGCCAGTTAAGACTTCATCTGTAATCAGTAAAGAATCAGCCTGGCGAATTCTTTTTTCGACTTCTACTAAAAATTCTGAACGAACCATTCGCATTCCTCCAGCCCCTTGAACTAATGGCTCAAGAATTACCGCAATAGTTGGTTTTTTTAGGAGGTGGTCAAGAGTTTTTAAAACTTCCTTTTCTCGTCTTTCAAAATCTTCATCGCCCCACCATGTCTCAGGCCAAGGGACTCTGCTAACAGGAAATAGCATTTGATCAAAAGGCTCGCTAAATATATTTCGTTCGCCTACTGCCATTGCTCCAAATGTATCTCCATGGTAGGCACCTTCGAATGCAATGATTTGAGATCTATTGTCACCTTTATTCTTCCACCATTGACGAGCCATTTTTAAAGCCACTTCTACTGCTGTAGAGCCATTATCGGAAAAGAATAACTTTTCTAGACCTGTTGATTTACTAAGTCGATTTGCTAATAGCTCGGCTTGAGGGTGAGTGAAATCTGCAAAGATAATTTGTTCTAATTGCTCTGCTTGAGTTGCGATAGCCTTAGCAATATATTCATTTGCATGACCATGAAGAGTGACCCACCAGCTACTTATGCCATCGATTATTGGAGCTCTGTCTTTAGGCAGTAAAAGGGCACCTTTGGCTTTTTCAACCAATAATTGAGGCTTAGAGGATGTAAGTTGTGTGAATGGGGGCCATATATGAGGATTTTGAATACTTTGATTGGAATTTTTTTTCTCATTCATCAAATTTAGTTTTCCAACTTGCTTCATTTAACTTGAATGAAGTCAAAATAATCTTTTGATTAAGAAAAAAATAAAATTTTAATTTCGAATGTATTTTTTAAGCTTTTGATCTAATTGTTGTTTGTTCCATTCTTGTGAAAGTACTTTTGCGTTGACTTCGTCAAAAATAGGAAGACTTGCAAGAATTTTAGTATCTCCAAATTGCTCTAGGGTCTTCGGATTGTCTTTGTGTGGAGGGCCATTTAATACTATTCCTAACACGTCTAAATTTCTGTGTTTCAAGGCTTCTAGACTTAATAAGGTGTGGTTGAGAGTACCAAGACCGGTCCTGGCTACAAGAATTATTGGAGCTCCCCAAACCTTTAATTGGTCTATTTGTAGCCAATCCCGATTTAAAGGAACCATTAAACCACCTGCAGTCTCGACGATTAGTAATTCATCTAAGTCAGGTAATCTTAAGTTGCTTGGTTCAATAAAACCAGACTCTTGTTCTGCAGCCCAATGTGGAGAGACAGGAGCCTTGAATTTATATCTTTCAGAAAGATAGCGGTTAGGTCCAAGATTTAAGAGATTGCAAACAGTTTTGGTATCTGTACCTTCCTCTGTTCCACTTTGAATGGGTTTCCAGTAGATACCTCTAAGCCCTTGGACGAAAAAACTACTAACTATCGTTTTGCCGACATCTGTATCTGTACCACAAATAATAATTTTTTTGGAGAAAGGTTTCATCGCTTTATTAATAAAAACTGGATTGACCAACTAAGGCTTACTTGTTTATCCTTATTGGAAATTGGCCAAAAAGATAATAGATGTCGCCAATCTGAAACACTTAATTGTTCCTTCTGACTACTTTGTGCTCCGACATTGATCATCGGTTTTAATAAAGAAGTTGCCTTCTTCTCTGTTTGTTTAATAACTTCAATTTTATTATATAAAATACTTTGTTTCGGAACGACTCTAATTAGTGAGTCGTATGATGGTAAATCAAGAGCCGTACATGTTAAATTTGCCTTTTCTGCTGCTTCATGCCATTCTGGAAAACTTCCCTTGATTGGGATTGCTAAAGCAATCCATCCATCTAAACTCAGAGAATTCAACCATTCCTTAAGTTTCTTTTGTGGATTATTAAGCCAATGTAAAACAAAACTTGAAGCTAATAAATTTGGTTTTTCAGACCACTTAGGTAATCCATTATTTAAATCCCAAAGTTGTTTGATACTTTTTTCTGAATGTTGATCAATCATCTTTTTAGAATTATCCAATCTCACTACATATTGGTTTGGATGTAAATCTTCTAATGATTTAGCGAGTAGTCCAGTACCAGAACCAAGGTCAACCCATAGTCCATGTTTAATTGAATGATGAGAACATATTTTTGCAAGCTTTAAAGCAGTACTTTTTTGAATTGATGCTGATTCGTTATAACTTAATGCAGCTTCGTTAAAGTTTTTATTAACTTGACTAGACCATGTTTTTTGCATGATCAAATTCTAGCCAGTGTTTGACTTTTTTGATATTTTTAATTTTTGTGATGTAATGCCCCTCGTCTTGAAGGTTGATTATTTTGGGTATGACCTCTAAGTGTTTTATTAAATCTTCAGCTAGTTTTTCTTTCGTTTGATTAGCTAAAATATAGTCTTGTTCACTGTTAACAATAAGTACTTTGGAAGAATTGTTTAAGCCAATTGGTAGAGAATCAGAATTCATAAGAAGTTTTAAATCATTTTTTAGTCTCAACCTTCCTGAATCTGATATAGGAAGTAGATATGATTCGGATAATTTAATAGCTATGTAATTCGGTTTATAAGCTTTTATATGAAATTTTCTTAACATAGCTTCTTCGTTAGACGTATTAATTGCATTCATCATCCTATTGAGGGCCAGTTTTATAGGGCGATTCTCTTTGTCACTTGGAATAAAACGACTAAAACTATTGATTAATATAACATGAGTAGCTGAATGCAAAACTTCTTTATCTATCATATGTGAACCATGAGAGTGACATATGGCAACTCTTTTATCTTTGACTTGATTTGAGTTGTGATTCCATTTGGGTGTATGAGGACTTATCTCTTTATATCCGCGTTCAGAAGCTTGCCATTCCCAATCACAACTTTTAAATATCTTTTCCCAATTTGCCCATTGATGACTATCACCAGCCCAGCCATGCATAGCAATTATTTCTTTCATTTGTTATTAAGAACTGCGATAAGTTTTTCAATAGCCTGAACGGGAGTATTTCTCCTGATTACTAACCTGAGTCTCGATTTACCTTCAGGAACAGTTGGTGGACGGATCGCAACAGTTAGAAGACCTTGTTCTTCAAGTTTTTTTTGATAATCCATGGCTAATTCGTCTGTACCTAGAACGATGGAGATTATTGGACCTCCCCCCATAGGACGTTGCCACCCGATTTGAGACAATCTGTCTCTTAAAGCTTTTGATTTCTCTTTCAGTTCGCTACCCCAGCTAGGGTTGCTTTCAATTAGATTTAACGCGGCTAAAGCACTTGCACAAAGAGGAGGAGCTAAAGCAGTTGTATAGCGAAATGCCCCACAGTTTTGTATTAAATTTGCTCCTGTTATCTTGTCTGTTGCTAGAAATGCTCCCCCACTTCCAAATGCTTTACCGAATGTCCCACTGATAATTGATATTGGTTCTTTGAGTCCAAAAGATTCTCCTCTTCCTTTTGAACCCATAACGCCAAAAGCATGAGCTTCGTCGATCAATAACTTTGAATCATAATTAATGCATAGCTTTGAAATTTCCTTTATGGGTGCTGTTGTACCCTCCATACTAAAAAGGCTTTCAGTAATTACTAAAGGTTGTTTTTGAGGATTGCTTTGTCTGGACTTTTTTAAAAGTCTTTCTAGTTCAGATAAATTGTTGTGCTTAAATCTAATGAGCTTTGCTCCACTCGCTTTGACTCCAACGAGCAGAGAATGATGTATCAGACGATCACAAATAACAGGAGTGTGACGATCAGTAAGTGCTAAAACAGCAGCCAGATTAGCTTGGAAACCACTCGGGTAAATTAGGACAATCTCACGATCAAGCCATTGGGCAAGCTTTGTTTCAAGTCTTTGATGAATATTTCTACTACCAGTAATAAATCTTGATCCTCCAGAACCAACCCCATCTGTTTCTAAGGTTTGTCTAGCTGCCTCAATTAATAATGGATGTCTTGCAAGGTCTAGATAGTCATTACTCGCTAAGTCAATTAACGTGATTTGATTTTGATTTTCATCTACACCAATCAATTCTGATGATCTTTTCCCTGGAACCCAAGTCCTCAGTTTACGAATTCTAGAGTTAGGGATTGCAGGCATATTGTTATTTTGTTTTCTCTATTAAAAAATTTGGGTGTTGGCTTGAGATTTTTTCTTTGGTTTCTTGATTTTATTATGTATCCACATCAAAAACCATGTGGTCATAGAAAATTCCCCTAGGATTTAGCAATGACTTCATCAGAAAGAGATACGTTTGAGAACGAAATCCTCCAAAACAATTTAAATCCAAAGAAAATCTTTCCTTTTTCATTGGATGAATTTCAACTTAAAGCAATTGACTCACTCAATCAAGGGCATTCTGTAGTTGTTAGTGCTCCTACAGGATCAGGAAAAACCTTAATAGGAGAGTATGCAATTTATAGAGCGATTTCTCATGGAAATAAGGTGTTTTATACAACCCCATTAAAAGCTTTATCTAACCAAAAGCTAAGAGACTTTAGGAATCAATTTGGTTCAAGCAATGTGGGTCTTTTAACAGGTGATTTAAGCCTGAATAGAGAGGCTTCGATTCTTGTCATGACTACTGAGATTTTTAGAAATATGCTTTATGCAGCAGCAGATAAAAATGATGATCCTCTACTTGATATAGAAACTGTTGTTCTGGATGAATGTCATTATATGAATGATGCTCATAGAGGGACAGTGTGGGAGGAATCAATTATTCATTGTCCTAAATCCGTTCAGTTCGTTGCTCTATCGGCAACCGTTGCTAATGCAGGTCAATTAACTGATTGGATTGAGCAAGTTCACGGACCCACAGACTTGATATCTAGTGATTTAAGACCAGTCCCCCTGGAATTCAATTTTTGTAGTGCTAAAGGACTTCATCCATTACTTAATGAAAAAGGAACTGGATTACATCCAAACTGTAAGATTTGGCGCTCAACAAAATCACATAAGAAGAGAGGACGCTTATCCAAGCCTACTCAACCTGACTCTCCCTCACTTGGCTTGGTGATATCGAAGTTGGCAGAAAGAAATATGTTACCCGCTATTTATTTCATATTTAGTCGTCGTGGTTGTGACAAGGCTGTGAAAACAATAGCTAGCACGTGTTTAGTGAACCAAGAAGAAAGACAATCAATTCAAGATCGATTTAAAAAATATACAATTCTAAATTCAGAAGGTTTGAGAGATGATTTACATATAAAAGCTTTATTTAATGGAATCGCATCTCATCATGCAGGAGTTCTTCCTGCATGGAAGGAGTTAATTGAGGAATTATTTCAAAAAGGATTGATAAAGGTTGTTTTTGCAACTGAAACCTTAGCTGCAGGAATCAATATGCCGGCGAGAAGCACAATTATATCTACTTTGTCGAAGAGATCAGATAATGGACATCGTCAATTAATGGGGAGTGAATTCTTACAAATGGCTGGTAGGGCTGGAAGAAGAGGTCTTGATTCTAGAGGCTATGTGGTCACTGTACAAACTCGATTCGAAGGAGTTCGAGAAGCTGGTCAATTAGCCACCAGCTCAGCCGATCCACTGGTTAGTCAATTCACACCAAGTTATGGCATGGTACTGAATCTATTACAGCGTTATGACTTAGACAAATCAAAAGAATTGATAGAAAGAAGCTTTAGTAGATACTTGGCGAGCTTGGATTTGGTTGAAGAAGAAGAAGAATTATCCAGATTAAAAGAGGAGTTTAAAGAGTATAAAACTTTTTCAGAAGACATCCCATGGTCAGATTTTGAAAGATATGAGAAAATAAAAAGTCATCTAAAGGAAGAGAGAAGACTCTTAAAAATTCTCAAAAAACAATCAGCAGAAACCTTATCTAATGAATTGATCTCAGCCTTGGAATTTGCAAATAATGGAACTCTCATAAGTCTGAAGACATCACATTTGCGAGGAAAAGTTACACCTGCAGTCATTGTTCAAAAAATACAAAAAGGCGACAGACAATCTCAATTGTTATGCTTAACAGATGAAAATATTTGGATATTGATTGCTTGTAAGGAAGTTGTTAGTCTTTATGCTGAATTAACTTGCTTAGACGTATCACATCTTACAACTCCTCAAATGAGTAGATTAGGTGAAATACATCATGGTGATTTGTTAAGTAATGAAACAGCTTCAATAATTTCAAATTTGGCTCAGGAAAATGATATGAGAACGGCTCAATATGATCTTGCTAGTGAAGTTTTATCTCAAGCTAAATTAGTTAAATCTCTAGATGATGAACTATTGGTTCAGCCAGCTCATCGATGGGGTGATAAGAAAAAATTAAAGAAGCATAGACGAAGAATGGACGAACTAGGTCTTGAAATACATCAACGTGAGCAGATGCTTTATGACAGGTCTAATCGTCACTGGGACACTTTCTTATCATTAATTAAAGTACTAAACTACTTCGGATGCTTGGATGATTTAACACCAACCGAAATTGGCAGAGGTATTGGATCTTTAAGAGGTGAAAATGAGTTATGGATAGGTTTGGTCTTGATCAGTGGGAATCTTGATGAACTAACTCCAGTAGAATTAGCTGGAGTTATTCAGTCAATTACTACGGAAGTTAATCGTCCTGATCTATGGTCTGGATTTATTCCCAGTACAGTTGCTGAAGAAGCATTTAATGATTTATCAAATATCCGAGGAGAATTGTTTAGAGTTCAAGAACGGTTTGGTATAGAAGTCCCAATTTTATGGAGTCCAGAGTTAATGGGTTTAGTAGAAGCTTGGGCACGAGGTAGTACTTGGACTGATCTAATTGCAAATACTTCTTTAGATGAGGGAGATGTTGTAAGAATTCTGAGAAGAACAAATGATTTACTTTCACAAATCCCATATTGCGAGGCGGTGAGTAGGCAGCTCAGAAATAATGCTAAAGCAGCAATGAAATTGATGGATAGATTTCCTATATGTGAAGCTGAATATATTAATCAAGCAAAAGAAAACAAACATGAAATTATCAACCCAGCAACAGAAAGAAATAATTAAAAATTTATTTTTTAATTATGTTAAATCATAGATTTTGGATCAACAAGTCTATCAAACTCTTTTTCATCTATATAGTTTAGTTGATTGGATGCCTGACGTAGACTGAGATTTTTCTCATGTGCTAATTGGGCAATCTTACTTGCTTTTTCGTATCCAATTGATGGTGCTAATGCAGTTACTAACATTAAGGAATTATCAAGATACTGTTTGATTTTTGCTTTGTTAGGTTGAATCCCTTCAATCATATTTTTTCTGCAACTTTTACATGAATTTTGAATAAGATTTATACTTTTTAAAATATTATAGCCAATCAGTGGTTTATAAACGTTCATTTGTAGATGTCCCCCACTTCCTGCGATTGATACTGAAGTGTCCATTCCAATGATTTGAGTACATATCATTGCCATCGCTTCACATTGAGTAGGATTAATTTTCCCTGGCATTATTGAGCTGCCAGGTTCATTAGATGGTAGCTGTAGCTCTGATAATCCAGCTCTTGGTCCACAAGATAAAAGTCTAAGATCATTAACAATTTTAAGTAAAGTAATCGCTAATAATTTCAGTTGAGACATGACGTTTACAAGACTATCATGACTAGCCATGATGGCAAACTTATTAGAGGCAGTTGCAAAAGGTAGATTTGTTGTTTTAGCAATATCAAGAGCAATAAGATTATCGAAATTTTCAGGAGCATTGAGCCCGGTTCCAATTGCGGTTCCTCCTAATGGAAGCGGATAAAGTTCTTCAATGTTTATTTCAATGCGTCTTAATGCAGCTTCTAATTGAGACTCCCAAGCAGAGGCTTCTTGCCCAAGTGTTAGTGGTACTGCATCTTGAAGATGAGTACGTCCTATTTTTATGATGTCCTTCCATTCTTTACTTTTTTTTTGGAATAGATTAATCAGCTTTTTTAATTCAGGTATTAATGAGCCTTTTAAACTTTTTATTGTGGCTATCTGGATTGCTGCTGGAAAAACATCGTTTGTAGATTGAGAGCAATTGACATGATCATTGGGATGTAGTGGATTATGGCTACCTAAAGGGTTATTAAAGCGCTTTGAAGCAATATTGCTTATCACCTCATTGACATTCATATTAGTTTGCGTACCACTACCTGTTTGCCATACTTTCAATGGGAATTGATCATTATGTTTTCCTTCAATAATTTCTGAACTTGCTTCGGTGATCAATTTTGTGATTTCTGTATTTATTAGACCTAGATGATTGTTCACTCGAGCAGCAGAGGCTTTTATTTGGGCAATTGCATAGATGATTTCAAGAGGCATGACCTCATCACCAATAGCGAAATTTAATATTGATCGTTGCGTTTGAGCTCCCCATAGCGCCTCTTTTGGAACATCAATTGAACCTAGGCTATCTTTTTCAAGTCGTTTCATATTGGACATTGATCTTGGGTTGAAAATTTCAAGTTTTCTTATGGAGTAAAAGATTATAGCTAAAGGTTTTAGATGGATCTAATGCTATACCCCTTTTCTAGTTTACTAATTAGTTACAATTGCTTTAGCTTTTGGAGTTATATACCAAGTCTTTCCCAAATAACTTTTAATTTCGATTGATGTAATTCTGTTGAAAAGCAGTCAGAAAGTTTTTTTGGTGAGAGACTATTCATTACTTCTGGATCATTCTCAAGGTTTTCCTTGAAATTCCCTTCGGGTTTATTCCAGGCTGAATGAGCATTTTTTTGGACTAGTCTATAAGATTCTTCTCGACTCATCCCATTCTCAACTAAAGCTAAAAGAACTCTTTGACTAAAAACTACTCCTCCATAAATGTTCAAATTATTCAGCATATTTTCTGGATACACGCCAAGACCTTTTATTATTGCGGTCATTTCTGTGATCATAAAATGAAGAGTAATAGATGTGTCTGGCAGCATTAGTCTTTCATTTGAGCTGTGGCTAATATCTCTTTCATGCCATAGAGCTACATTTTCGAGAGCTGCCACTACATAACTTCTTAAAACCCTGGAAAGACCGCTTACTCGCTCACTTCGAATGGGATTTCTTTTATGAGGCATAGCAGAACTACCTTTTTGCCCTTTAGCAAAGTTTTCCTCTACTTCAAGAACATCTGTTCTCTGAAGATTTCTGATTTCTGTAGAAAAACGATCCAAGGAAGAACCAATCAACGCAAGAATCTGTACATAATTAGCATGCCTATCTCTAGAGATAACTTGAGTGCTAGCTGTATCAACATCAAGCTCCAACAGTTCGCAAGTTATTCTTTCTATTTCTGGATCAGTATTGGCATAAGTCCCCATTGCACCACTAATTTGACCTACGGAGATGTCTTTCTCAAGATTATTTAACCTGTCCTTATTTCTAAGTGTTTCAGCTAGCCATCCTGCTAGCTTGAATCCAAAAGTGATAGGCTCCCCATGGATTGCATGAGAGCGACCAATCATTACGGTGTCCTTGTGTTGTTTTGCTAAATCTCTAATTGATTCTTCAAGTAATAAAAGCTCTTTTTTTAGAAGCTTTACTGATGACTTTAATTGAAGTGCAAGACCAGTATCAAGGACATCGCTACTGGTCATGCCAACGTGTATGTAGCGACCTGCATCTCCAACATATTCATTCACATTTGTTAGAAAAGCAATTACGTCATGTCGAACTTCGGCTTCTATTTCGAGTATGCGCTCTGGTTTGAAACTTGCTTGTGATCGAATTTTTTCCATTGCACTAATAGGGATATTTCCCAATTTGCAATTAGCCTCACATGCGGCTATCTCTACATCAAGCCAAGTTTGGAACTTAGAGTGTTCAGACCATATATTTCCCATTTCTGGGTTTGTGTAACGCTCAATCAAAGTGCTACAAAGTCAAAGGTTAGTTTTAATTTAGTTCTTTAAGGTCAAGCTGACTTGAGTCTATTGTGTTCAACTTCCCAATGAACATATCTTCCCCAGGTTTGCTGTCTTACTCTGCATCTCCCCCCCTTGCAATCAATTACTTGAAAGGGAGGTAAATCATTTGGTTGATTTGCAAATTTAGCAAAACTTCCTGGAGGCAGAAGTTCAAGGACTTCTCCTGTTTTCTTTTTTGGGGTTAGATGAAAATGACCATGGCTAGATAGCTCATTTTCATTAATTGGATGTCTGAGCTTTTTAGACACAACCTTGGTTCAGTTGATTAGATTCTCTATTGAAAAAGAGGATTATCACGAGTTCTGCGGTTTTTGTTCCGTTTCCTGTTTGTTTTTGTAAACAAATGACTAAAAAATCGCGATTAGATCTTCACTTGCTGACTAAAGGGTTGGTTCAATCACGTCAAGAGGCACAGAGGCTTATCAGAGCTGGCAAAGTTAAAACGCTCAACGGGCAAATCCTTGATAAGCCTGGCCAAGAAGTTTTAAAAGATCTTGAGATAAAAGTTACGGAGCCTTTGAAGTATGTATCTAGGGGAGGTGAAAAGTTGGCTGAAGCGTTTAATCAATTTCCTCTCGATATTAAGAATCGAGTTTGTTTAGATGCTGGCATTTCAACAGGTGGTTTTACAGATTGTCTTTTGCAGTTAGGAGCAGCAAAGGTTTATGGAGTTGATGTTGGTTATGGACAGACTGCATGGAGTATTAGAAATGATCCAAGAGTGGTTCTTTTTGAACGAACTAATATTCGATATTTAACTCCTGAAAAATTATTTAATGATGGAGACGCAAGACCAGACTTCGCAGTTGCAGACTTATCTTTTATCTCTCTTAGAATTGTTTTGCCTAGTATTAAATCTCTTCTTCAACATAAGCGATCAGAATTACTCGTTTTAGTGAAACCTCAATTTGAGGTTGGTAAAGAAAAAGTTGGTAAGGGTGGTGTTGTTCGTGACCATTCACTTCATATTGAAGCTATAGAGGGTGTGGTTATGGAATCTAAAAAATATGGATGGTACCCCAAAGGACTAATTGCATCTCCTTTAAAGGGACCTGCAGGTAATCAAGAATATCTTCTTTGGATGGGTGATGAAGTAAATGGAAATATTGAAATCGAAAAATTGACAAATTTTTTGAATGTTTAAAGAGCGGTTTCGTTTCTATCGCCTGTTCTAATTCGAACTACAGAATCAATTGGAGTAATGAATATCTTTCCATCGCCAATCTCACCAGTTTTGGCTGCATCAGCAATGGCTTTTAAAACAATTTCAGTTTTTTCATCTGGTACGACCACTTCGATTTTAAGTTTTTGAAGAAATTCAACGGTGAACTCCGAACCCCGGTATCTCTCGACTTGTCCTTTTTGTCGGCCAAATCCTCTTACTTCGCTTACTGTCATACCAACTATGCCTGCATTAACTAATGCAATTTTTACATCCTCCAATTTAAAAGGACGAATTATTGCTTCTATCTTTTTCATATCACTTTTAGTAACTATTAGGACTTTAGATAGTTTTTGATCAGATTTTGTCTATTTGACTTAGAGATTTTATGAAATTTACATTTATTCCAGCATTTGTTGCGTCTTCAGCAAGCATTTGTGCATCTTTGGTAGGAATTATTGCTAAACCATTACTGATTGATTCCCAATATTCGGATTCAAAATGAGTTTGCAGCCAAAGGATTCCATGAACACTATTCGGTTCTATTTGAGTACCTTTGAGTTTATCTGAAAGACTGATGTCCATATAAATCCCTTATTTATATTTCTATTAGGGGGTACAACAGGGATTGGTTTTGTGCTTGATGATACAAACTAGCTTTTTGACATGATTTGGCTGCGTTTTGATAAGAAGAATTTATTGGTATTTAAATTTTTCAAACAAGCTTTTTATGTAGTGTGTAATTTAAACGCTAGGTAAATGTGATTAAGCGAGAAAAGCAGACTAAAAGCGAAATTCTGTATGGGGAAAGGGAAATAGCCTCCGGTAGCTTGATTTGCTTCCCAAATCCTAACAATGATAGAGACTATGAGATTTCAATAGATTTCCCTGAATTTACATGTAAATGTCCTTTTTCAGGTTATCCAGATTTTGCGAATTTAAGGATAATATATCAACCAAATACAAAGGTAATAGAACTAAAAGCAATTAAACTTTATTTCAATAGCTTTCGGGAAAAGAAAGTTTCTCATGAAGAAGTTACAAATAAAATAATAGATGATTTAGTTGAAGTTTCTGATCCTAAGTGGATGCAATTAGAAGCAGACTTTAACCCTAGAGGAAATATTCATACTATTATCAGAGTTTGTCATGGGAAAAGAAATAATCTAGAGCTAATTGACTAAGAAACTAACCAATTTAGGCAATTCTTTTGAAAGACCAGAAAGATTTCTATTACTTAAACCACCAATATAAATCAGCGATTTTTCTTTTTCATGTAATACCCATATTTTTTTAGTGGAGATTATACTTAATGAACCTCCTAAAAGTATTATAGCAAAACTTGTATATACAAGAGGTACTCCAGGATCTCGCTTTAAAAGCAATCCACTACTTGGAATGATATTTATTATCTTTATTAGTGTATCTTTTACTTCTGCTTCCTTATTTCTACCTAAGGCAGTCAATATTGTGCCATCACTATCATAAATTTTTACTGGTCCTAGTTCACTCTCTACCGTTAATAAGATTGGATCATTCCCATCTTTTTTTGTAGGTATTATTGTCCCATAAACTTGTTCACCTAGATCAGGAATAGCTTTTAACGGGATTTGTAACTTTGGACTATTTTTAATCTGAATAGTAATTGCAGCTAATGACCAGTCGGCTTGATATAATGTTAAACCTTTGTACCTTAATGGATAATTAACACTAATCTCTTTTTCTTCATTATAGCCATCTGGCTCAATAATTTTTACTATCGATCTATATTGCTCTGCTCTTCCTTGAGGGTCTCTTTCTATTTGGAACTTTTCCAATTTAATAGTTAATCCTTTCTCTTCATTATTGTTTAATAAATCTATTGATCTTCCAGGGGCTAAGAATTTTTCTATGGTGATCCCATTTAATGATCCGTATGTAGCACCTATCATTAATAGGATCATACCGAGATGAATTAATATAGGTCCTAGTCTACCGATGACTCCTTGTCTGGCCGCTATCCTTCCATCTGTTTCTCTAATATTCCAGCCTGTCTTCTTCAAATTAAGTGTAAGTTTTTCTAAGTTTTTCGAAGGACTATCTGTTTGAATTGTTTGAGATATAGAAAGTTTTGCTATTTGACGAGGCGATTTATAATCGATCCAACTTAATGCTGATTTAAGTATCGGTAATTGTCGTCTTAAACTACAAACTGCAAGAGCCAAACCAAGCCAACTGAGTAGCAATAAAAACCAAAAACTTGTATAAATATGATTGAACTCAAGCAGTAGTAATATATTTCCATTTATTATTCCTAAAAAAGGATTTTTATCAAAGTTATCATAATAGAATTGATCTGATTCTTGTTGTGGAATTAAAGTCCCAACTGCGCATGACATAGCTATCAATAATAAAAGTAATATCGCAATCTTTAAGCTAGAAAGCCAATTTAAAACTTGGCTAATATTTTTCATCTATTTTATATCCAAATAGAAAGAAGGCTCATAAGACCTACGGTTAACAAAATAACTCCACTAATTGGTGGAACCCACTTCCCTATAGGTCTTAATGATAATAATTTCGGAATAGTTGCGGCAAAACTGCCTGCAACAAATAAAGGAACAATTTGTCCAATCGCAAAGCTTCCAAGAAAAATTGTCCCACTTAGAGGGTTTCCTTGTTTGGCAACCCAGGCGAGAAGAACGGCAAGAACAGGAGTTGTGCAAGGTGAGGAGGCTAATCCAAAAGCCAAACCTGCTGAAACTGGTGCTAATGAAGGAGGAACTTGATTTGTCCAAATTTCAGGGTCAGGACCAGATGGAAGTGAGAATTTGAACAATCCAAGCAGATTAAGACCCATAATTATTGCTAGAAAACTTATAAATATTGAGAAAAAGCCTGGCAATTGCCCATAAACTTTGCCCACAAACCCGCTTAGAATTCCTAATACCACAAGTGATATGACTATACCGCTGCAGAAACTAATAGTTTTTTGTAAAGGGGTTTGGTCGTTTTCAAATCCAGCTAAATATGCAACTGTTATTGGTAAAAGTGACAATGAACAGGGACCTAAACTAGTCAAAAGCCCTCCTATGAAAACTATCAGAAGTGCAAGGGGACTTGGGTTGTTTAACCCATTATTAATTAATTGCTCGCCATTACGAGTCAAATCAGAGAAAATTAAACTTATAGAAGAAATGTTCAAAAATAGATTTACCATTCTATGTCCTAGCTCTAGATTATCTAGTCAGAAGTCTTTTGGAGGGATTTTTAACTAATAAATCTGAAGATTCAATAGAGGATCTGACCAGCAAGGCAGCTATTAGTAAGCTTGAAATTAATGAGTTTCCTCCGTAACTAATCAAAGGAAAAGGTAGACCAGTTGTAGGCATTGCCCCTGACGAGACTGCTATGTGCATAATTGATTGTCCAACAAGAATAGTACCTGATCCAATAGCAATTAGCTTTGAATAATTATTTCTACAATTAAGAGATATTTTAAGAGTTAAATATGCAACTACAAGTAGAAATGATAAAAGTAAAATAGATCCAAAGAAACCAAATTCTTCAGCAAAAACAGCAAATATAAAATCAGTACTTCTGTATGGTAGGTATTGTAGTTTTTGCATTGAAAGACCATAGCCTTCTCCAAATAGACCACCCGAACCAATAGCATAAAGACTTTGAATTAATTGATATCCACTTTCTTGTGGATCTTTCCATGGATTAATAAATGACAAAACGCGACTTTGTTGATAAGCATTAAAAAAAATACTTATTGAACCAACACTTAAGCCTGTTAAAGCAGTATTAAATAGATAGCGGAAATTAATGCCAGCGGCTAAGGCAATCATCCAAAGTAATATTCCAGTTAATGCAGCGGTGCTTAAATTTGGCTGTTTTATAATTAATAAAATAATGGATGCAAAAATAGTTAACCAAAAAAGTTTTTTTTCTGAATTTATTCTTTCCCATTGACCAAAAAGCTTTGCACTTTGGAGAATAATAAAAGGTTTGATTAACTCCGATGGTTGAACTTGGATTGGACCGATAATTAACCATCTAGTAGACCCATTAACAGTGCTGCCGAAAAAGCTTGTTGAGGCAATCAGGGCCATGCCTAGTAAAAGGCATGGCCCTGAGAGTTTTAGCCAGCTTTTTAGATTGATTTTTATTGCGAAGTAGAAAATGCTCCAACTAGCAATCATCCATATGATTTGTCTTTTTATGTAATAAGCACCTTCACCCATTTCTCTTGTGGCTACCCACCAACTAGCTGATCCAAGTATGAAAATCCCTGATATGCTCCAAAATGCAATTAATCCAATTATCAAACGTCCTTCTTTGGGCCAAAAAGGCCAAGGCAATGGAAGTACCTTGTTGTTTATTAAATTACTCAAGTAATTTTTTGATTCCTGATCATTTTTCCCATGGTGCATAGTTGGAAATTTTTTGTTAGAAATATTATTCAAAGAATCTTTTGCTTATATTCCATTGAGCCTCCTAATTGCCAATTTGCCAAGTCTTTTGAAATTAATGAATTTACTTTTTTATTGATTTGAACAAAATCCAAGAACTTTATTTATAAGTTAAATTTAGTTGTTAGTTTTCGGTAGAAATTAAAAAATAGATCTATTATTAATTATTTAATTGTATATTATTACCATTAAATTTTTGAAAACATTATCTATTGATTTGTTTTTGAGAGATAAAATTTTTCTTAAAATATTTTTAACTTATTAGTAAATTTACAAACTTTATAAATTTACTAAAAAAAATTTTTTTTGTTTTGATGCAAGTCTCGTGATAGATTCCCCGGGCCTTTGCAGAGAGCTTAGGTGTCTTGTTTGCAAAACAACTTCTCAATAGCACTAAGGATCTCCAATATGAGGAATTTTTGTGACATCTGAGATTGTTGAAAATTGCTCAAGTCTTGATCCTCTTCTGGATATTGATTCGGCGGATTCATCTTCCGGAGTCAAATCAGACGAATACCTTGAACTGCAATTTCGAGTATTCCGTCTGGCATTTTTATTGACTATTTTTTCTGTTGGCATAGCGGGTTTCTTTTGGGGAATCAATGCTAGTGCAAGCCTTTTTATTGGTGCTTTATCAGGGATTTTTTATTTTCGCTTGCTTGCTCGCGGAGTTGGAAGATTAGGTACTTCATCAAAAATTGTCGGTAAAGTCCAGTTGTTAGTTCCGGTCCTTTTGGTTTTGGTGTCTTCTAGATTTCATCAAATTGATTTGATTCCGGCTTTATTAGGATTTTTGCTTTATAAACCAGCGTTAATTATTCAATTTCTGTCTATGCCGTAAAGGCTTATTTAGAAATCTAATTTTTAAGTTTTGTTTGTTTGGCTTTTATTTTCTACGCAACCTAACTTCCAGATAAATGGGTTTTTTGCCATTTGTTTTTCCTTTGGCTGAGTTAGAGGTGGGTCAACATCTCTATTGGCAAATTGGAAATTTTAGAATTCACGGCCAAGTCTTTATGACTTCATGGCTTCTAATAGGCGCTTTGCTTGCCTTAGTTGTCATTGGTACTAAAAAAATGGAACGTGATCCAAAGGGTGTTCAGAACCTTTTGGAATTTCTTTGGGATTACATACGTGATCTAGCAAGAACACAAATTGGTGAGAAGGTTTATAGAGATTGGATGCCTTTCATCGGAACCCTCTTTTTGTTCATTTTCGTGAGCAATTGGGGCGGAGCACTAGTTCCCTGGAAGCTGATCGAACTCCCAAGTGGTGAACTTGGGGCTCCAACAGCTGACATAAATACAACTGTTGCTCTAGCACTACTGGTATCTCTTTCATATTTCTATGCGGGTTTGAGCAATAAGGGTTTGCGTTACTTCGAGTACTACGTTCACCCAACGCCAATAATGCTCCCATTCAAAATTGTAGAAGATTTTACAAAGCCTTTATCTCTCTCTTTCCGTTTATTTGGAAACATTTTGGCAGATGAACTTGTTGTAGCGGTACTTGTTTTCCTAGTACCCCTTGTTCTTCCAGTTCCAGTTATGTTTCTAGGCTTGTTTACTAGTGCTATTCAAGCTCTGATTTTTGCAACTCTTGCTGCTTATTACATCGGGGAAGCAGTTGAAGAGCATCATTAATCATGATTTTTTGCTACTGAAATAACTTTTCAATGGCAAATTACTTGCTTTGAGGTCTGAAATTCTTTCAGTATCATCTCAAGAACTATGAGATGCCCCCCTCGCAGGTATAAACTCCCGGTCACAACTCTTAAGCGTTAAAAGCGCTACACATCTTTAGCTGAATTATGGATTCCATTACCACCGCCGCATCAGTTGTTGCAGCTGGGTTAGCTGTAGGCCTTGGCGCAATAGGCCCTGGTATCGGTCAGGGTAGTGCTGCACAAGGCGCAGTAGAGGGTATAGCCCGTCAACCAGAAGCTGAGGGAAAAATCAGAGGTACTTTGCTTCTTTCTTTCGCATTCATGGAATCACTCACCATTTATGGTCTTGTGGTTGCATTGGTTCTTCTCTTTGCTAACCCTTTTGCTGGTTGAATATTTCAAAAATGGGCTGATTGAGTAAATCAATTAATTTGATTAACTTTCAGCCCAAACATTTGAAAATTCTTTAGCAAATTTCAATTGCCGTTATGCGGCTCGCTTAAATTCTTGCACCCCTAGCTAATGCCAACTTTGTTTTTGTTTGGTGCCTCTGAGGGAGGTCTGTTTGATTTCGATGCAACACTTCCGCTGATGGCGGTTCAGGTTGTATTACTTACTTTCATACTTAATGCTCTTTTCTTCAAACCTGTAGGACGGGTAGTTGAAGAAAGAGAGGATTATGTAAATACAAGTCGGGCAGAAGCAAAGAAAAAAATCTCTGAGGTTGAACGACTAGAGACTGAGCTTAAAGATCAGCTCAAAGAAGCTCGTCTTGAAGCTCAGAAAGTCATTCTTGAGGCAGAGCAGGATTCTGAGAATCTTTATAAAGAAGCTCTTGCTCTTGCTACTTCAGAGGCAAATGCATCAAGAGAGAAAGCTAGGCGTGAGATTGATTCACAAAGAGATGAAGCTCTTAATCAACTTAAAAGCGAGGCTGACAATCTTGGTGATTTGATTATTGACAGACTCTTGGCAAAAAAATGACTTCTTTAATTTTCGCTTCCGAAGGCTTTGGCCTAAATTTAAATATTTTTGAGACCAACATTATCAACTTAGCTGTTGTTGTTTTTGGTCTCTATAAGTTCTTGCCAGGCTTTTTAGGAAAAATTCTTGAAAGACGAAGAACTACAATCCTTTCTGACTTGAAAGAAGCAGAAGAGCGTTTAGCTCAAGCACAAGATTCTCTTTCACAAGCAAAAGACGAGCTTGCCTCGGCCAAGCAAAAAGCAGACAAAATCAGAAATGATTGCAAAGCTAGAGCAGAAGCAATTCGTCTAGAGAGTGAAAAAAGAACTGTTGAGGAAATGGCAAGAATTAAACAAGGCGCTGCATCTGACTTAAATGCTGAAGCTGCAAGAGTCACTTCTCAATTAAGAAAAGAGGCTGCAGAACTTGCTATTGAAAAAGCATTAGCAATGCTTCCTAAAAAGTTAGATTCAAATACTCAAGATAATTTTCTTAAACAGTCAATTAGAAATATTGGAGACAACTAATGCCACTACTTAATACTATTACTACTCCATATGCTGAAGCGTTTCTTCAAGTTGCTGAGAGCAGAAACGAAGTGGATGAAGTAGTAACTCAAGCTAAATCTATTTTAGAACTTTGGAATACTTGCCCTGAATTTAGTGATGCTATGGCATCGCCAGTTTTAGAGGTTAATCAGAAGAAAGCAGCTTTAGAAAAGCTTTTCTCTAGTCAGGTTACTCCCTCTTTCTTAAACCTTCTAAAACTTTTGGCAGATCGACAGAGAATAGGATTGTTGAATTCTGTTCTTGAAAGATTATTGGAAATCTATCGAGAACAAAGAAATATTGCTTTAGCAACAATTACTTCAGCTTCGGCTTTAAATGAAGATCAACAATCTGAGCTACTCAAGAAAGTACAATCTATAGCTGGTACAGATAATTTAGAAATCGATCTCAAAGTCGACTCTGAATTGCTAGGTGGCTTTGTGGTCAATGTTGGATCAAAGGTCATTGATGCCAGCATCGCAGGGCAAGTTAGGCGACTTGGTCTTGCTTTGGCCAAAGTCAGCTAATTCTCTACTGACTTTCTTCCTCTTCTTTCTTCTTTTCCTCTTCCCCAACTTAAGTTAATCCCATGGTTTCTATACGTCCCGACGAGATCAGTTCAATCCTTAAACAGCAGATTGCTGATTACGATAAATCAGTTTCTGTGAGCAATGTAGGTACTGTTTTACAAATTGGTGATGGTATCGCAAGAGTTTATGGCCTTGAAAAGGTTATGGCAGGTGAACTAGTTGAATTTGAAGATGGAACAGAAGGAATTGCTCTAAACCTTGAGGATGACAATGTTGGTGTTGTTTTGATGGGTGAAGCTTTAGGAGTACAAGAGGGCAGCACAGTTAAAGCAACTGGAAAGATTGCTTCAGTCCCAGTTGGTGAGGCAATGCTGGGAAGAGTTGTTAATCCTCTTGGACAGCAAATTGATGGAAAAGGAGAGATGGCTACAACTGACTCAAGATTAATTGAGTCAATAGCTCCTGGAATTATTAAAAGAAAGTCAGTTCATGAGCCTATGCAAACGGGCATCACATCTATTGATGCGATGATCCCTATTGGAAGAGGGCAGAGAGAGTTGATTATTGGAGATCGTCAAACAGGTAAAACTGCAATAGCAATCGATACAATCATCAACCAAAAAGGTCAAGATGTTGTTTGTGTTTATGTAGCGGTTGGTCAAAAACAAGCATCAGTTGCAAATGTAGTTGAAGTTCTCAAAGAAAAAGGAGCTTTGGATTACACGATTATTGTTAATGCAGGGGCATCTGAAGCTGCAGCCTTGCAATATTTAGCTCCTTACACAGGGGCAGCAATTGCTGAGCACTTTATGTATCAAGGTAAGGCGACACTAGTTATTTATGACGACTTAACAAAGCAAGCGCAGGCTTATAGGCAAATGTCATTGCTTTTACGTCGTCTACCTGGTCGTGAAGCATATCCAGGAGATGTTTTTTATTGCCATAGTCGTTTACTTGAAAGGGCTGCAAAACTTTCTGACGCGATGGGTGCAGGATCAATGACCTCCCTACCTATTATTGAAACCCAGGCTGGTGACGTTTCTGCTTATATTCCAACCAACGTTATTTCAATTACTGATGGTCAGATCTTCTTGAGTTCAGATTTATTCAACTCTGGTTTAAGACCTGCTATTAACGTTGGTATATCAGTTAGTCGAGTAGGAGGAGCTGCGCAAACAAAAGCTATCAAGAAAATTGCAGGTACTTTAAAACTTGAACTAGCTCAGTTTGATGAACTTGCGGCATTCTCTCAATTTGCTTCAGATCTTGATGAGGCTACTCAAAAGCAGTTAGGTAGAGGAAAGAGGCTAAGAGAACTCCTTAAACAACCTCAATTTGACCCTCTAAATTTAGCTGAACAAGTAGCTATTGTTTATGCAGGTGTGAAAGGATTGATTGATGAGGTGCCTGAGGAGGAAGTGACAAAGTTTGCTCGTGAATTGCGTGATTATCTAAAAACGAATAAGGCTGATTTCATTAAGAATGTTCTCTCTGAAAAAGTCTTAAGTGAAGAATCCGAATCAATACTTAAAGACGCTATAAACGAGGTTAAATCCTCCATGCTTGCGGCTTGAATACAAAGGCTATCTAAGAGAGACAATCACCTATGGCTAACCTCAAGGACATAAGAGACAGAATTGTATCTGTCAAAAACACCAGGAAAATCACAGAAGCGATGAGACTCGTCGCTGCTGCAAAAGTTAGGAGAGCACAGGATCAGGTCCTACGAAGTAGACCTTTTGCTGATCGATTGGCAAGGGTGTTAGAAAATATACAATCAAGAATGCAGTTTGAAGCTGCAGACTCTCCTCTGCTCAATAAACGTGAAGTTAAGACAATTACTCTCTTAGCTGTGACTGGAGATAGAGGATTATGTGGGGGCTACAACGCAAATATTATTAAACGAACAGAGAAACGCTACGCTGAATTAAAAGGTCAGGGATATAATCCCGATCTAGTTTTAATTGGTAAGAAAGCGATAGGATATTTCGAGAATAGATCTAGTCTTTATAATATAAGAGCTACTTTTAAAGAATTAGAACAAGTTCCGACTGCAGAAGATGCCAGCTCCATTACTAGTGAAGTATTAGCAGAATTTATTTCTGAGAGTACTGATCGAGTAGAGGTAATTTTTACCAAGTTTGTAAGCTTGGTTAGTTGTAATCCAACAATACAAACTCTTTTACCTTTAGATCCTCAAGGAATAGCAGATTCAGAAGATGAAATTTTTAGATTAACTACAAAAGACAGCCAACTAATTATTGAGAAAGATTCTGCTCCTTCAAATGAAGAGCCCAAATTACCATCGGATATTGTTTTTGAACAAAGTCCTGATCAACTTTTGAATGCTCTTTTACCTCTTTATTTACAGAATCAATTACTACGTGCATTACAGGAGTCTGCTGCTTCAGAGTTGGCAAGTAGAATGACTGCAATGAATAACGCTAGTGATAATGCTAAGGAATTAGCTAAAAATCTTACTATTGACTATAACAAGGCTAGACAAGCCGCAATTACGCAAGAAATTTTAGAAGTTGTAGGTGGCGCTGCAGCGTAGTTTCTTATCTGTCTCTAACTTGACAAATCTTTAAAGTATCAGTAATTAAATTAATAAAGTGAATCTTGAATTTATAGAATTAGACCTTGATTGGCCTTCTGAATTAAGTATTTTTGATTTAAAAAATTATATTCTATCTAGGCTAATCGAATATGGAGAACCACTTAGGTGGGCCATTACTTCCGTGACTACTCATTCGGAAAAAAAAATTCAAATAATATCGCTCGAAGTTGTTTTGATTATTAATCAAGATAAGGGAAAAGTTAATAATACTGAATTGAATTGACTTAATTTCTTTATGACTAAGGTTGAACCTTTGCCAACATTGTTAATTATTCCTACTGGCATAGGGTGCAATGTCGGTGGATACGCAGGGGATGCAATCCCTGCTGCAAGATTATTGGCTTCTGCTAGTGAATGTTTAATAACTCATCCCAATGTTATGAATGGTGGATCTTTATATTGGCCAGATACTTGTATCCAATATGTAGAAGGATATAGTTTAAATCTTTTTGCCGCTGGAGAAGTTTTTCTAAAACCAGTAAGACAACAAAAAGTAGGTTTACTATTAGATGCTGGCTTAGAATCTGATTTAAAGAAAAGACATTTACAAGTTGCTGATGGTTGTGTTGCAAGTTTGGGGCTAGATATTGGTCCTGTAATTACCACTGAAACGCCTATAGGAATCAATCTAAAAAAAGGTTTAAGTGGCTCAAGTTGGGGGGATATCGAAAAACCAGATGTTCTTTTGAGAGGAGCTGAAAAACTTAAGAAAGCTGGTGCAACAGCAATTGCTGTAATAACTCGCTTCCCTGATGATAGTGACGAGTATGAAACTAAACTTTATCGTCAAGGTAATGGTGTAGATCTTATCGCGGGGGTCGAAGCTGTAATAAGTCATTTTCTTGTAAAACATTTATTGATTCCATGTGCACATGCACCGGGGTTAGCGCCGTTACCAATTGATTATGATCTAGATCCCCGAACCTCTGGAGAGGAGATCGGATATACATTTTTGCAAAGTGTTTTAGTTGGTCTTAGTCGTGCGCCTGATCTTATCTGTAAGTCAGCCATAAAAACCCAAGAAAATGTTTTTTTACAGGTGAAAACTTTTCTAAGTAATAGAGATTTAGGAGCCGTTGTTGTTCCACAGGGAGCACTAGGTGGCGAAGCGGTTTTGTCTTGTATCGAAAGATTTATTCCTTTGATCATTGTTTCTAATCAAGGAGTATTAAATGTTACCTCTACAAAGATGAGGCTTGATTACTTGAGTGGTGATAAAGATAAGAATATTTTTTATGCTGAGAATTATTTGGAGGCTGCAGGATTAATAACAGCTTTACGTCAAGGGATTAATATCAAATCTCTGCAAAGACCAATTAATTGCTTAAAGGAATTGAATGATGTATAGAAGTAAATTAAAGGATTTATCTTGACGCTATTGGCTTTTTCCACCCACTTCCAAAAGCTTGATTACTGATTTTCAATAAAGGAGGTGCTTGATAACGTTTGAATTCAGCGTTCTTTAATAAGTTGGCTACTTTATGTACGATTTTTTTATCAAATCCTTTTTCTATGAGGATTTCAATTGGTAAGTGCTCTTCAATTAATCCTTTAAGTATTGGATCAAGAATGAAATAATCAGGCAAAGAGTCACTATCTAATTGTTCTGGTCGTAATTCAGCACTGGGAGGTTTGTTTCTTATTTCAGAGCTTATAATTTCTCCTTTTTCAGGGAGAAGGAAATCATTTCTACAACTGCATGACGACTCACTATCTATCCAATTACATAGATCAAATACACTTGTCTTGTAAAGATCCCCAATTACAGACAAACCTCCGTTCATGTCTCCGTAAAGGGTGCAATATCCTACGGCCAGTTCTGACTTGTTTCCTGTAGATAGAAGCAAATGTTTTTTTTGATTTGCTACAGCCATCAAGATTGTTCCTCTAATACGAGATTGTAGATTTTCAGCTGTGATACCAGTTGGTATACCCCATGTTGAATTGGATAAAACATCGTTAAAACTATTCATTACATCTGAAATCGGAATCTTTTGATGCTTTATTCCAAGTCGATTAGCTAATGTCGTTGCATCTTTTACAGATCCTGCTGAACTCCATGGAGAGGGCATTAAAATCGCATGTACTTTAGAGATGCCTAAAGCTGCTACTGCAATAGTTGCTACTAGAGCTGAGTCGATCCCCCCACTTAATCCAATAACGGCACTGTTGAAATTACATTTTCTTGCATAATCTTTAACTCCAAGAACTAAAGCTCTGAAAAGTACTTCCTGTGATGTTGGATATGTACTTGATATGGAAGGTTGTTGTTTGAGGGAAGATGTGTCAAAAAGGGAAACTGACTCTTTAAAGGCAGGAAGTTCTTGTTGTAACTCGCCTTTCTTATTAAGAGCAAAACTAGAACCGTCAAAGATTAATTCATCATTTCCTCCTACTTGATTGACATAGATCACTGGGCATGAAAGACGAATCGCTGCTTTGGCAGCTATTCGTTGGCGTAATAAACTTTTCGATTCAATAAATGGAGAAGCTGAAAGATTGATAAGCAAATCTAATTTTTCTTTTTCTAGAGATTTTATAGGATCTTTTCCTCGAATCTTTTCATTTTGAAGATTTTGCTCAACCCATATGTCTTCACAAATAGTTATGCCGATCTTCCAAAGTTTTTCTTGGGAATTAAAATTTAAAACACTACTATTCTTTGCAGAACGAAAATAACGTTTTTCATCAAAAACATCGTAAGTGGGTAGGAGTTGCTTCCTCGCTACGATTCTCCAAGTACCTTTTTCTAAAATAACAACTGAATTGTAGAGTTTAGGAATATCTATATCTGGAGTTGGTTCTGCAATACCTAGTAATACAGATAAGTTTTGCCTAAGATTACTTAACCTTTTACTTAATTTGTTTAGTACATCTTTTTCCTTTTCAAATAGACGTGGATTAAATAATAAGTCTTTTGGAGGGTAGCCGATCAAAGAAAGCTCTGGTGTTATTACTAGATCCACATCCTTGTTTTTGATCTCTTCGCACACTTCATATATTTTCTCGGCATTGCCGTCGAGATCTCCAATGACTGGATTGAGTTGGGCTAATGCTAATTTCATTATCTGCTGTCCGCGAGACCGTAAAGATTCTCTTCAAGAAGAAACGGGACAAGTTCTCGAGGGACAAGTCCTTCTTGAGGTCTCTCTCTAAATTTTGAACTTGATGATTCAGGTATTTTAAAAGGTAATAGATTAAATTCACCTCCAAGTTTTTTAATCTCTTTTAATTGTTTATCGCTAATTGGCCATCCATCTCTCATCGCGATAGCTATTGTTGCTTTATTAAGAATAGACTTAGCATTAAGCCACTTTGGAACTTCAAGAACTAAATCACTACCAATAACAAAACTAAAACTAGCTTCAGGCCATAGTTGGAGAGCTTTTGTTAAAGTATGAATTGTCCTAGGGCTACTTAATTCTTGAACTATCTCTAATTTAGGATGTGAGATTTTTTTTACCAGAATTCTTAAAAGCTGAGTTCTTTTTAGAAGTGGAAGTTGATGCTTTTTATCAGGGTTATCACTTGCCCATGTTATAACTTTTGGGAAGATTTTTGTTAATTCACTCAACAAGGCCTCGTGACCAAGAGTCGGTGGATCAGCGCTTGTACCAAATAAGGCTATTGAATTTATTTCGGCTTTCATGGCAATAAATAATTTTTATTTTTTTCCGTACTTGATCTCAGAAATTTAAAGTCACCAAGCATTATTCTTAAGTCTGAATTTCTTTTGAGAAGATAGTTCAACATTAATCTAGGCCTGCCATCATTCCTATTTGTCCCCATTAGAAATTTATAAGCTGCGAGACGACCTATAAGCTTTGTCGTTTGAATAGCAAGAACTGCTTGAACAATTGCTATAGGAGCTGTAGGCGCAAGGCTTAATCCTCCAGTAAGAGGTGCAGCAAGGATCAGTACTTGCTTGAAAATATTTAAAGTAATTTGTATTCCTATTTGTGCACCTCCTAGTAATGAATTTTGAAAACTAAGCTTTTTTACTAATTGTCTTGCGGAGGGACCACCTACTTCTAAACCATATAATTTACTTAGTTGGATAATAAGAGCACTATCAAAAGCTAGACCGGTAATAAGGTCAATCATTATAAAGGGATTAATTGCTACTCCTGAGGCTTTTAAAGTTGCATATTTGCCGATTAAACTTTGTGCTGCTTCTCTCTTTTTCAGTAGTCGTCCCTCCTTTAATAATTTGTAGAATTGGTCTGCAATTCTTAGACTATTTATAGAAAGGAATAATTCACCGCTTTGATCAATAATATCTTTAAGTTCGTTCTTGAGAATATCAACTTTAGGCATTTTTTTTTCACTTCTAATAGTTCCGTCTGGTTTTATTTTTGCTTCTCTTGGCGATGAAGATACTAGAGCGATTTTAATCTTTTGTTTGTAAAATGATAATTTTCTGTGAATACTGGAGAGGATTAGTTTCGTCTCTTTTTTATCCCATTGATCACAACGATTTAAAACTAGTAGTATGGGTTTGTTATTCCTTAATAGCTCTTCAATGGAATCCAAGTCGATTCGTGTTATGTCACTATCAATTACAAAAAGAATTAAATCTGTATCTAATACATAATTAAAATGTATTTCTTCTTTATTAGAATTATTTATTTCATCTATACCAGGTGAGTCTATTAGTTCAACCTTGTTTAAGCTTTTAAATCTTTTACACCATTGATAAGAGCTACTAGTCTTTGTATTACCGTTGAGTATATCTGTTGGGAATATTTGCTTTTCAACTAATGCATTTAATAAGCTTGATTTACCAACTCCAACTCGACCGTAAACTGATATTTGTAGTTCTTTCCTTTGTAATTTATTTATTTGAAAATCAAGTTGATTTAAAATGTCTTCATATTTTGATCTCTCGTAATTTGTAAGATTTAAATTTTTTTTCCATTCATTAAGGGAAAAATTGCATTTATTAGGTATATCTCTTTTGTTTATCATTTATTTGATTTCCTCCACCAACCAGCTAAAACGGCCAAGACAGCTTCTGCTCCAATTAAACCAACAAATCCACCAAACTCATCGACCACAACTCTGACTCCGTTTTTGTCTTCATTAAAACCAAGAAGTAGTCTGTCTACTCGAATCATTTCTGGTACAAATTCTACATTTTCGCTTAGGTCGTAAGGAGTTAAATGAGAGTCTCCTTTAAGTAAAGAGGCTAATAGCTTTTCACGATTAGCAACACCAACAACCTTGTCTACTTCTTCACCTAATACTACCCACCATGTGGCATTATTTTCTATTAAGTTTGATTTAACAGATTGCAAAGAAACTCTTCCTGGAAGTGTTGGAGCAGCAACGCGTGGAGTCATTAGATCTTTAGCAGTAAGATCATTAAGCTGAAAGACTTTGGATATCATTGCAGCCTCATCTGCTTCTATTTGACCTATTTGGGATCCAAGTCTAGCCATCTGTCTTATTTCTTCTTCGTCTGTTGTAAGCTCGCTCTTTGCAGTGATAATAGGTAGTAGACGTTCAAGAACTATTAGCAATGGACGCATAATTACACTTAGGAAATCAAGGACAGGAGCACTTGTTAAACTTATTTGCAATGCAAGCCTTGTGCCGAGTGCTTTAGGAACAATTTCTCCAAGAAGTAAAACAAGAATGGTTAGGCCAATAAAAAATATTGGTTTTACATTTCCGATTCTATTTTGAAATATAAAACTTGCGTAGCTACCAACCATTAAACTTCCAAAAATATTGAAACTGTTATTAGCAATGGTTACTACAGTTAGAGTTCTTCCAATGCGGTGACGTAATTTTTCTAATCTTCTAGCTCCTAGTACTTTTGGTTTTCTTCTGGCAAGCTCATGTACGCGTAATGGGTTGACAGCCAATAATGCTGCTTCTATCCCTGAGCACATTGCAGAACCCATTAAAATAAACGCTATAAGAGCAGTTAACAGCAAAATGTCTTGGCTCATCGCCTAAAGATTTTTGAGAGAGTAAGGATCTTTTGTTTTTATTTTTCCACTAAGTTAGTTCTCTTGCCATCCTTAAGAGTAAATAGGATTATTTTTGTGGCTGATTCAAGCGTTTATCGTCGCCGTAGAGACATATTTTTGTCACATTTAGGCGAATATGCCGCTATTATCCCCGCTGCAGAACTCGTTACTCATCATGCAGATTGTGAATATCCATTCAGGCAAAATAGTGATTTTTGGTATTTAACTGGTTTTGATGAGCCCAATGCAGTGGCGTTGTTTTTACCTCATAAACCCAAGGGGGAGCAATATGTATTGTTCGTATTGCCTAAAGAGTCTGCAGCAGAGGTTTGGACAGGCTTTAGGTGGGGAACAAAAGGAGTTTTAGATAATTTTGATGTTGATATATCTCATCCTTTAAATGAATTACCAAACCTTTTACCTCATTATTTAAAAGGAGCTGAAGGGATTGCTTTTCGAGTTGGGAAACATCCAAGTTTGGAACCTTTGGTCTTGAAAACTTGGTCTGAGCATTTACAAAAACTTCCAAGGAGTGGTTTCGCTCCGTTGTCAATGATTGCACCTTGCCCAATACTTCATGATCTGAGACTTCGTAAGGATGTGTTTGAAATAGAAAGGATGCGTATTGCATCAGAAATTTCTGCAGAGGGCCATGAAATAGTTAGAGGATTTGCTCGCCCAGGGATGAATGAGAGAGACTTACAGGCTCAAATAGAAAAATATTTTCTTGAAAAGGGGACAAGAGGACCTGCTTATGGCTCAATAGTTGCTTCAGGAGATAATGCATGCGTACTTCATTACACAGCAAATAATTCAGACATAAGAGATGGAGAGCTTGTTTTGATAGATGCAGGCTGCTCTTTGGGTGATTATTACAATGGTGATATAACAAGAACCTTTCCTGCTAATGGCAAGTTTTCTGTAGAACAAAAAGCTTTATATGAAATCACTCTCAAAGCTCAAGAAGCCGCAATTCGATGTGTTCGTCCGGGTGGTAACGCGGAGAATGTACATATGACTGCTTTAAAGCATCTTGTTGAAGGTTTAATTGATATTGGCCTATTAGTAGGTGAAGTGGATTCGATAATTGAACAAGAAGCTTACTCCCATTTGTATATGCATCGAACTGGGCATTGGTTAGGTCTAGATGTTCATGATGTGGGGGCATATCGACTTGGTGATTATCATATGAAACTTGAGCCTGGTATGGTTTTAACAGTTGAACCTGGTATTTACATCAGCGACCGTTTAGCAGTACCAGAGGGTCAGCCTGAGATAGATGAGAGGTGGAAGGGCATTGGGATTCGTATTGAAGATGATGTTTTAGTAACAAAAGATTCTGTAGAAGTATTGAGTAGTAGTGCGGCTAAGAATGTGATTGATTTGGAAAATTAATTGAATTTATTAAGTGATTATTTTAAGAAAATCTGTTTAATTAATTTGTCTATGTTTAATTGAATTTCCCCAAACATTTTTCTACTTTCATAATCTCATCATTATCGAATAGTAGAAAACCTATTGAATTCCTACTCTAGTAATTCAAATAGGTCCTGGTTCCTGTTAAGTTAGTACTTTGTTAGCTAGTTGAAAACTTAGAAATGATGGTTTCTGAAGAGGCTGGTACTGTTCAAGAAGATGTAACAAGTACTGAGGCAAGCACACAATCTGAAAATCAAGGAAAAGTTAGTTCTGAAGAGACAAAATCAGGTCGACCAAGTGCACTTGGAGGTGCTGCAGCATTGGCAACTGCAACGATAGATGCAGATGGAGTCCCTTCAGGACATACCCCAAAGGCAGATGAAGGGAGATTTTTATTGAAAATTCTTTGGTTGCCAGACAACGTAGCTTTAGCTGTTGATCAAATTGTTGGAGGAGGACCTAGTCCACTTACAGCCTATTTCTTTTGGCCAAGAGAGGATGCATGGGAAACACTAAAGTCTCAATTGGAAGAAAAAAGTTGGATTACTGATAATGAAAGAGTGGAAGTATTAAACAAAGCGACAGAGGTGATTAATTATTGGCAAGAGGAAGGGAAAGGAAAAACCTTAGAACAAGCCAAAGTTAAATTCCCTGATGTAACCTTCTGCGGTACGGCATAAATAATAATTGAACAAAATTTTTGCTCAAAGAAAAAATTTTTTTTTAACTTTTAGTCAGATTTTGAAGCTTGAAACCAAGCTTTCGCTTTATTCAATGCTTCTTGAGCCTTAATCTTTTCAGGGGAGGTATCTTTGTCTTGAGTTTGATTTAGTTGATTTTTAGCTTGTTCTAACTCAGCCTCAGCTTGAGCAGAATCAATATTTCTGCCTAACTCAGCTTTATTTACTAAAACTGTAACTTCATTGGATTCAACTTCTGCGAAGCCTCCCGATAGGGCGATTGAATCCCAATTGCCGTTTTTAAAAACCCTTAGGACGCCAAAATCAATAGCTGTAACCATTGAAATGTGACCGGGTAGTATTCCCAATAGTCCAGTAGTGCTTGGAAGTATTATTTCATCAGCTGTATCGTCAAATACGCTCTGATCAGGAGCAAGCACTCGTAGAGTTAAAGTCATTTCTTGAGGATTTTAGAAAAACGTTGGCTGAAGGTTTTTGAGTATGAAAAAAGATTTTTAGGCTTTTGCTTCAGATTCTATTTTTTCTGCTTTAGCCTTTACTTCCTCAATGCTTCCAACAAGATAGAAAGCTTGCTCAGGCAGATGGTCTAGTTCTCCTGCAAGAATCATGTTGAAGCCTTTGATTGTGTCCTCTAATTTCACATATTTACCCGACATGCCTGTGAATATTTCAGCTACAAAGAATGGCTGAGATAGGAATTTCTCAATTTTTCGTGCACGATCTACTGTCTTTCTATCTTCTTCTGAAAGTTCGTCCAATCCTAGAATAGCAATGATATCCTGCAATTCTTTGTATCTTTGAAGTGTTGACTGCACTGCTCTGGCTGTGCGGTAGTGCTCATCACCCACAACAGATGGCTGCAACATGGTGCTAGTTGAGTCAAGTGGATCAACAGCAGGATAAATACCTTTAGCAGCAAGAGCTCTTGCTAGAACAGTAGTTGCATCTAGATGAGCAAAAGTAGTAGCAGGAGCAGGATCTGTTAAGTCGTCAGCAGGTACATAAACAGCTTGAATTGAGGTAATGGATCCCTCAAGGGTTGAGGTAATCCTTTCTTGAAGTTCTCCAACGTCAGTTCCTAATGTCGGTTGATATCCAACAGCTGAGGGCATACGACCTAATAATGCAGATACTTCTGATCCAGCCTGCACAAATCTGAAAATATTATCAATGAACAAAAGAACATCTTGCTTGTTTACATCACGAAAATGCTCAGCCATCGTTAAAGCTGATAGGCCAACTCTCATCCTTGCCCCTGGCGGCTCATTCATTTGACCAAAGCACAAAGCTACTTTTGACTTGGTTAGATCTTCTGAATTGATAACGCCAGATTCTTTAAATTCTTCATATAAATCGTTACCTTCTCTTGTTCTTTCTCCAACTCCCCCGAAAACTGAGACTCCTCCATGTTCTTTAGCAATATTGTTTATGAGCTCTTGAATGAGAACTGTTTTTCCTACGCCTGCTCCTCCAAATAAACCAACTTTTCCACCTTGACGGTATGGAGCAAGCAAATCAATAACTTTAATACCTGTCTCAAATACTTTTGGTTTGGTTTCTAAGTCTGTAAGGCTTGGAGCTGAACGGTGTATTGGTGAAGTTGTTACGTTTTTAAGATCGCCCTGCTCATCAACCGGTTCACCTAGGACGTTAAAAATTCTTCCAAGCGTTGCTTCACCAACAGGTACAGAAATGGGAGCTCCAGTATCTAAAGCTTCCATACCTCTAACTAATCCATCAGTTCCGCTCATGGCAACGGCTCTAACTCGATGATCACCTAGTAATTGTTGAACTTCTGCAGTCAGTGCAACATCTTGCCCAGCAGGATTTTTGCCTTCTATCCTTAAAGCATTAAGGATGGAAGGGAGTTTGCCCGCTGGGAATTCAACATCTAAAACAGGACCAATTACTTGGCGAACAATACCCTTAGTTCCAACGGTAGCGGTAGCAGAAGCGGCCATAAGATAACTAGAAACTTTGTGAGCATGCTCTGATTTGCATACTCTTATCAGCGGCTTAGACTACCACTTCACAGGCATTTTTTTTTAGTGTTCGGTCAACCGCACAGAATATATGTGGTCTTGAGAGTACTTAGATGCATAAATTAATACCGTTGGTAATGAGTAATACTCTTTATCGAGTCAGCGCTAAGCGCTTTTTGTTTTTTCTGCTACTGCACTAATTTATGGCAGCTGTATCTCTCAGCGTCTCCACTGTTAAGCCACTTGGAGATCGTGTATTTGTAAAAGTTTCTGAATCAGAAGAGAAGACGGCGGGAGGCATATTGCTTCCCGACACTGCTAAAGAGAAACCTCAAGTCGGTGAAGTTGCTCAGGTTGGTCCTGGAAAACGTAACGAAGATGGTTCTCGTCAATCTCCTGAAGTAAGTGTTGGAGACAATGTTCTCTACAGTAAGTACGCAGGTACTGATATCAAACTTGGCAGCGATGAGTACGTACTTCTCTCAGAGAAAGACATTCTGGCTGTCGTCAACTAAAACTCAGCTTTTCAGCTGAAGTCCAAACCAAAAAACTTTTCGAAATTAAAGGAAATCGCCTCTTATGGCTAAGCGCATCATTTACAACGAGCAAGCCCGCCGTGCACTCGAGCGAGGTATTGACATTTTGGCTGAATCAGTCGCAGTCACTTTAGGACCGAAAGGTCGTAATGTTGTTCTAGAGAAAAAGTTTGGTGCACCTCAAATAATCAATGATGGTGTAACAATCGCTAAAGAAATAGAACTCGAAGATCACATTGAAAACACTGGAGTTGCTCTAATTCGTCAAGCTGCGTCTAAAACCAATGATGCGGCAGGAGATGGCACAACCACAGCAACAGTTCTTGCTCATGCAATGGTCAAAGCTGGTTTAAAAAATGTTGCTGCAGGAGCGAATGCAATTACTTTGAAAAAGGGAATTGATAAGGCAACTGAATTTTTGGTTGAAAAAATAAAAGATCATTCGAAACCCATCAGTGACAGTAATGCAATTGCACAGTGTGGCACTATTGCTGCTGGTAATGATGAAGAAGTTGGCAAAATGATTGCTGATGCAATGGATAAAGTTGGCAAAGAAGGTGTTATTTCTCTAGAAGAAGGAAAATCAATGACCACTGAGTTAGAGGTCACTGAAGGAATGCGCTTTGATAAGGGATATATCTCTCCTTACTTTGCAACCGATACTGAGAGAATGGAAGCAGTGTTGGATGAGCCTTATATATTGCTTACGGACAAAAAAATAGGTTTAGTTCAAGATCTTGTTCCTGTTTTAGAACAAGTAGCAAAAACTGGTAAGCCTCTTTTAATAATTGCTGAAGACATAGAAAAAGAAGCTTTAGCTACTTTGGTGGTTAATAGGCTTAGAGGTGTTTTAAATGTTGCAGCGGTTAAAGCTCCTGGTTTTGGAGATCGCAGAAAAGCGATGCTCGAAGATATGGCTGTTTTAACAAATGGACAACTCATAACTGAGGATGCAGGCTTAAAACTTGAAAATGCCACTCTTGATATGCTTGGTACTTCAAGGCGAGTCACCATTAATAAAGACACATCCACAATTGTCGCTGAAGGTAATGAGGTAGCTGTTAAGGCTAGATGCGAACAAATTAAGAAGCAAATGGATGAGACTGACTCAACTTATGACAAAGAAAAGCTTCAAGAAAGATTGGCTAAACTATCCGGTGGCGTAGCTGTTGTGAAGGTTGGAGCCGCAACTGAGACTGAGATGAAAGATAAGAAACTTCGTTTAGAGGATGCTATTAATGCAACTAAAGCTGCAGTTGAAGAGGGAATAGTTCCTGGCGGTGGCACTACGCTTGCTCATTTAGCTCCTTCACTAGGCGATTGGTCCTCAGCTAATCTTTCAGGCGAGGAATTAATTGGAGCAAATATTGTTGAGGCTGCTCTTACTTCTCCACTTATGCGCATAGCTGAAAATGCCGGAGCTAATGGAGCAGTTGTTGCCGAGAATGTTAAATCTAAGCCAGTTAATGATGGATATAACGCCGCAACTGGCGAATATGTAGATATGCTCTCTGCGGGCATTGTGGATCCAGCCAAGGTAACCCGCTCTGGATTGCAAAATGCTGCTTCAATAGCTGGAATGGTTCTCACAACTGAATGCATAGTTGCTGATTTACCTGAGAAAAAAGAGGCAGCCCCCGCAGGTGGAATGGGAGGAGATTTTGATTATTAATTAATCATTTATCTTTAATAAAAAAAATCGGAGAGATAGCGTAAAGCTTTCTCTCCGATTTTTTTATTAAAAATCAATATCCACTTACTTGATCAATAATGCGTTAATAATTATAAAAATTAAGATCGAATAATATCTCAATTAAGGCTATAAAAACTCAAGGTATTAGCTTTATTTTAGCCATCCAGCGCTAAGAATAACAGCAAGAGTCAAAAATAATATAAGACAAGCCCATGTTGCTCTATTTAAGGTTGATTCGGCACTACTGGCACTAGAGAACATAGAACTTCCGCTTGATGCTAGACCACCCATTCCATCTCCTTTTGGGCTATGAAGAAGAACTAAAAGTATTAGAAAAATCCCTGAAATTGCCCATGCCCAAGATAATAGTGGAATAATCATTTTTTATTTATTATGCGGGCTGAGGAATTAGATTTGGCTTTTTAGGTAAGTTAATTGGTTCAATAAGAGTTTCACCAGTCATTGCTTTTGGTTTTGGTAAGTTTAAAAGGTGTAAAAGAGTTGGAGCTAAATCAGACAATCCACCTCCGCTTTCTCGAAGCTTTATATCATTTCCATATCCACTCAATTTTCGCTTTTCACCCTCTATAAGTATAACCGGAACTGGATTTGTTGTATGTGCAGTCCATGGTTGGCCATCTGGGCCAACCATCATTTCAGAATTACCATGATCTGCGGTTATTAGAAGAGATCCTCCCAACTTACCTATTGAATTTAATAATTTCCCAACGCAGCTATCAACTTTTTCATTAGCTTTGATAGCTGCTTTCATTATTCCAGAATGTCCAACCATATCTGGATTTGCAAAGTTAATTACAACTAATGAGTAAATTCCAGTTTCAATTGCTTTTATACAACTTTCAGTGAGATCGTCAGCTGACATCTCAGGTTGTAGATCGTAAGTTGCAACTCTTGGAGATGGAACAAGGTGTCTAACTTCCCCTTTTAATGGTTTTTCAATACCCCCATTTAGAAAATACGTTACATGTGGATATTTTTCAGTTTCAGCTGTCCGATATTGATTTAATCCATGATTAGAGACAACTTGACCTAACAAATCATTTAGAGGCTCAGGTGGAAAAGCAACTGATACAGGAAGTCCTGATTCATATTGTGTAAAAGTCAGTAAGTCAATATCTCTTTTATTTGCTCTCTCAAAGCCATCAAAATCTTTTAATTTGAGAGCCTTTACTAATTGCCTAGCTCTGTCAGGGCGGAAATTAAAAAAAACCACTCCATCTCCATCTTTTAAGAAGGAAGAAGAAAGCCTAATGGGTTCTATAAATTCATCTGTTATTCCTTCTTCATAGCTTTTAGTTAAACTTTCTTCTGCCGTTAAATCGCTAATTAAAAAGTCTGGATTAGTAAGTAGTTCATAGGCTTTTAAAGTCCTTTCCCATCGATTATCTCGATCCATAGCCCAATATCTGCCACAGATTGAAGAGATCTCCCCTATTCCAGTTGCTTTAATTGTAGCTTCTATTTTCTTTATGTATTTTGATGCACTTTTTGCAGAAGTATCTCTCCCATCAGTGAAAAGATGTAATGAGACCTTTTTGAGTTCTTTTTCAGAAGCCCATTGAATTAATCCGCACAAATGATTGATATGGCTATGAACTCCTCCATCAGAGCAAAGGCCCATGATATGAAGAGTTCCTTCATTCTTTTTTAAATTTTCTGAAAATTCATTAAGAGCTGTGTTTTTAATTAACTTATTTTCTTTAACTGTATTAGATATGCGAACCAATTCTTGCTGAATTATCCTACCTGCGCCAATAGTTAAGTGTCCAACTTCAGAGTTTCCCATTTGATTATCTGGGAGACCAACATCTGCACCACTGGCTTCAATAAGAGTGTGGGGATAGGCATGCCATAAGGCATCCA
The DNA here is from genome assembly GCF_027359395.1 of Prochlorococcus marinus str. MIT 1013. Lineage (NCBI taxonomy): Bacteria > Bacillati > Cyanobacteriota > Cyanophyceae > Synechococcales > Prochlorococcaceae > Prochlorococcus > Prochlorococcus marinus. The sequence goes on along the minus strand of NZ_CP114778.1, from coordinate 1,050,618 downwards.
TTACAGGTGTGGATGCTTGTTTAATAGAATTATGTTTGATTTCGTCAGAGTGCCCCCAACCATCAAGTATAGCCAATACGACTGGCGCTACTTGATCTTTGCTTATTGAAACAGCGGGGTTACTGTTTGACATTCAAAGAAATTGATTCCAAATAGGGGTGTCTTTCGTATTAAATTACTTCCTAATAGGTAAACAGGCTAATTCTTTGATGTTTGGTTAGCTTTTCCCTATTAGATTAAAAAAGTATTTCAGTTATCCCTAAGAAAAAATAAAATTTTTAGGACTTTAAAATATGCCAGATGAAACAATACAAAATGAGATAGAAATCCTATCAAAAAAAGAACTTGATAGAACCATAAAAAGATTGGCTTCTCAAATTTTGGAAAAGGTTCCAAATATCAGTTCATTATTGCTTGTTGGCATACCAACTAGAGGGGTTTATTTGTCTAAATTATTAGCAAGATGTTTAGAAAAATCATCTGGTAAACCTGTCGAGAATGGTTGTTTAGACCCTACTTTTCATAGAGATGATCTTGAGAGGGTTGGTACTAGAATAGCTCAAGTAACTGATTTACCCTCTACCGTTGATGATAGAGAGGTTGTCTTAGTTGATGACGTTATTTATACCGGGAGAACTATTAAAGCAGCATTAGAAGCTCTCCATTTATGGGGCCGTGCAAGAAGAGTGACCCTTCTTATATTGGTAGATAGAGGCCACAGAGAAGTTCCAATTCAACCAGACTTTTGTGGACGTGTGGTTCCAACTAGTAAAGATGAGACTATTGATCTGAGATTGAATGAAGTTGATGGACAGGAGGGTATATTCCTTTGTAAAAAAAAATAAAATAGTTATCTTATTTTCCCAAGATTCTGACTTGTAATTACATTATTATTCCGTAAATCAATACCTTTAATCTCAAGCTGACAATTGTCATTGATATTAAAATTTAATTTAATACAATCTTTACCAATCTCACCAGGAGGATTAAGAGGAATTGAAATAATACTATTATTAATTTTCTTGATTTTATCCTTAGATTCTATTTGTTTTAGAGTTGGTAATCCATCAGTGTAGATAATTTCATATGAACCTACTTCTTCAGGTTCTCCGATTATTAAATCAATTCTTAATTGATTGTTTACACTTGTGGCTAATGTTATTTCTAAAGGCTTACTTGTTGGCCAGGGTTGACCTGCTAGGAAAAGAGGATGCCATATAAATTTTGCATTTTTTTTATTCCAGAGTCTAAGACTTACTCCTTTATTCAGAACATCTTTCACTTGAACTCCAGGAGTAAGATTTAATGCTCCCAATGCAATTGCTTCAATAGGGGGAGGAGTCACAAAAGGGATTGAATCGCAAAGACCATTTAAATAATTTTTAATCAAAGGTATTTGTGAACCGCCTCCTACTAAAACAACACTATCAAGATCTTTTAATTCAAATGAATTTCTTTTAGCACTATCAATTGTTTGGTTAAATATGATTTTAATACTTTCTAGAAGTCCTTTATTAATAAGTAACTCTTCCAATCTTTTCTTTGAAAGACTTAAAAACTTTTCTTCATTTTGATTGGTTATTATTTTTTTTGAAATAACTAAAGTTTCCTTTATGTCGACATTGCTTAAATTACATTTGAGTTCCTCTGCGATACTCAAGAGTGAATTTGTTGGCTTTTCATCCGGTAATAAATGATTAACTATCCATCTATCTATATCTTTACCCCCTATGCGAATTCCGGCTTTGCCTAGGACTTTCGCTGTGCGTAGAATTTGAGTACTTTTCCCTTCGAGATTATTTCCATCAAATCTAACTAGTTGTGCTATAGGAGAGGCTTGTCCTTCACCTCCCTCTAAAGCAACAATTGACATGTCAATTGTGCTCCCCCCAAAATCTAAAACAAGTAATGTTGACCCTGGCTCCAGGCCAGCACCCATTGCAGCAGCAGTAGGTTCATCAACTAATGCAATTTCTTTTACTTTTAATGAATTACATATTTTGACTATCCAAGTTCTATATTCTCGATATGTATCTACTGGAGCAGTTAATACAAGTCTTTTGATGTTAACTAGGGCCGAAGCTCTTTCCCAAATGTTCTGAATTAATATCTCACCGGCTTTTTCTGGGGTGATTTTTGAATCATATATAGAGGCAATTTCGGGAGCCCCTATCCATCTTTTGAAATCTTGACTTAAGTTATTTTCGTTTTCTTCATTAATGAGTTCTAAATCGATAATTTGCTGTCCTATTAAATAGCTTTCTTTTTTCTCTGTTGTTTTCCAAATCAAACTTGGAATTTCGCCGGGGGAACGACTAATTGGAGGTAAATCTAAAAGCTCAGGATGCTCCCCGTGCTCTTTTTGAAAAACAACTACAGTAGTTGAACTACCTAAATCAATTGCTAATGTTCCAAAATTATTTGTATTGATTTCAGGTGACTTGATGATTTCTAATTGATTTTTTTTATTGATTTCCATATTTCTTGATGATTGTTAATTGGAGTAGTGAGAATTAGTAAATATCAAGTGAGTCTAGAAAAACTAACACTATCGTTATTATTTGGTGAAAAATATGGAAATGAACGATTCTCTTCTAGAATAAAGTAACAATAAAGTTTTAAGTGTGATCAAGTCAGGTTCAGGAGTAAATTCCAAGGATTTAGCAAAAAGAGGTGAGAGTCTTATCAGACACTCCACTAATCGCTACCTCACAACTGTGCGCATTGCTTTTAGGGCAAAGCAAAGAAGATTTGATGATTTTGACGGGCTTTTAGAAGAATCAACAGTCAAGCCAGTACAAAGAGCAATAATTGAACTAAGTGATGAACAAGATCAACCTGATCTTTTGCCAGGGTAGGTGATCAAAAAAGAAGGTCCGGGATGGAGAATAATAAGAGATACATCAAGGAAAAACTTTTCTACGCTTATAGGTGGTGAAACTTGGGCAATTGAGTTGAACCAATCTGAGTGGGAACAACTATTAAAAATAGTAATTCAATTGTCCGATCAATATACAGATGTTAGAGACCAACTAATGGGCGATGAGAATATAACTCTCGAATTAGAACGTAGCCCTTGGTTAGCAATTCTGAATGGTGATCAATATGGATGGAACCTTAAATTAATTTTGAATCAAAGTGGTTTATTAAATCGAGGAGCAGAGGTCTATTGGCCGAGAAATGTGACTAATCATGTCGCTAATGCCATGAGAACAATGTGGGATTCAGGCTATTTGTGAAAGAACTTAACTAAAAGTTTTTCAAAATTTCCCCCAACTTAAATTAGCTTTAACTCACATTTTTTCCACAGAATTGAACCGATTAATCAAGTCCTTACTAATTGCTGTGGAAAAAGATTGTTTTTGATAAGTTTAATTTCGCTATTAAATAGTACTAATACTTCAAATAAGAAATACTTATATATTCTTTCGGAAGGTAGGTGAGTGCTTGATCTGAGTATGAGACTGCTCGAGAAAGTGTTTTTTTATCTTTGATTTTGTTAGTAGTTTGTGCCTGAAGCTAATGTTTTTAAAAGCCTTTTAAATGAAAAATATTGATTTTACTAAAGTAAAAACTTCGATCCAAATTGATGAGGTTTTGGAATCAGAGGATACTATTAGTTTTCAAACAGAAATACCCAAGCATATTCAACAAGCGATGAAGATTTTTATTGAGAAACATCCAAATTGGGATCAATACAGGCTTTTGCAAGCTGCACTTGCAGGTTTCTTGATTCAAAATGGTATCAGCTCAAGATTGATAACACGCCTTTATATTGGGAATATGTTTGGATCTCATTCTTTTTAAATTAATTTTTCTCGAGCTTTTTTAAAAGTTCTAAAGCGATATCTTTTTTAATTGGCATTATTGATAGCCTATTCCCTTTACGAACTAGAGTTAGCTCTTCAGACGTATAAGTTTCAGATAGCTCCTTTAAGGTGATCATATTTTTAAATTCAGAGACGTATTTAGTCTTTACACAATCCCAACGAGGATTGTCTATAAGAGATTTTTTATCATAGTACTTTGAACTTTCATCAAACTGATAAGGGTCGACTAGCTTTGTCTCAATGATTTCCATTAGACCCACTATTCCAGGTGGTTTCGTATTTGAATGATAAAAAAAAGCTCTATCTCCAATTTTCATTGACCTCATAAAGTTTCTAGCTTGATAATTTCGAATTCCATCCCAGAGTGTTTCTACTTCATTTTTTAAATCTTTAATACTATAAGCATCTGGCTCACTTTTCATTAGCCAGTAGTTGATTTCTTTAACTGACATGGATTATGGAGAAAATGCAGGGTTAGAGTAAAGTTAGAGTAACTTTGAATCTAGTGACTCGCTAACTTTCTTTGTTAGGTAAAGTCTAACTTAGATCAAGCAGTCAAAACAGATCGCACAATACGTACGAAATAAATCCGTCTTCTGCTATCCGTACAACATCTTTCCCACGCTTGCTTCTCTGCTTGGCGAGAATTATTGATTGTTGGCTCAAGCACCAACAAGAGTCGAGGAAGTTGTCCCTAAGCAGCTTCCTCTTCTCGCCAAAACATTCTTGCAAGCTCGCGTAACTGCTCAATCATCAGTTACGCAAAGGTATAGGCAGCTGAGATATAGCTTGATTTGGTTGATCATCTTTCAACGCTTCGCATAATTATTGAGCGTTCTGGACACTAATTGGACAGGAATCTGGACGTAAAACCACCAATAATAATACAATTGTACTAATAATCAACCCCGCAGGATGAAGCGTGATGGATGGCTGAAGGAACCGAGTGGAGTATGGATCTTGAGGTTTAGGTATGATTGGTCGAGCTGGGATCAGAATCCAAAGGTCCTAATAGATAAAGGAAGAATGGAAAGGAATGGCATACCACTCTTGAAGACCCGTAGAAGGATGAGACGAAACCTAGCCATACAGCTATGGAAAGATCTATTGGCTAATGGTTGGAGACGTATCAATCCTCAATGGGAATAGGTGAGAATCGACCCACCCCTATGGGGTACTTTTGAGCCCTGGAACATACGTAATGAGGCTTCAGAAATTTGTGTTGAATTTATAGAGCAGATTAGGGATAGGAGTCTTTGGCGTAAAAGAATCAATTAAGAGCTTGAAATTAAGCTTTTTACCTTTTGTGTTTGAAGATTGTCTAATGGAATTTGATCTAAGGCGAATTGCCATCGACCTACATCTTGATGATGATCGACGAGAAGCTGTGTGATTTTCTCCATTGTTTCTCCATCTGACTTCCTTATCTCAGATCTGCCAACCCAATTCTCTAGTTCACTTGGATATTCTTTAGAGGGTAGTGTTGCAAAGAACAATGCCTCTTCTACGAGGTAAGCATCAATCCTTTTTTCAAAGATCCATAACGAAATAGCTTCTCCATATTCAGGATCTTTATCTCTTAAAATAGTAGGTTCATCGACATCAATCTTTTTTGTCATTTCGGTAGCAATTCCAAGTTTTATATATTCAGGAAATCGTTTTAACTCATATAAATAAAGCCACTCAGGATCATTCATTACTCTTAGAGTGCCATTAATTGCGTCATTAATACAGTCAAATCCTCTTGAGTAACAGCATTTAAGTCCTTGTCCCTTTTTGATGTTTGATGGTGTTGCTGCTGTCCGATTGATTGAATCTATATACAACGTTCTGTCTCAGTATTAATGAAGGGGATTCTTTTCCATCAATAAAATATCCTTTGGATGATCCTTGACCAAAATATGGGTGAGATGAACTTTTAGTATGTACAGTTACAAGCTTAGTTTCGATATTGGAATTACTATTTTCTAATTGATTAGAAGTGGAAGATGAAGATTGCTCATAATAATAATTCGACATGTTATTTCAGGAAATAAATCAACCGATTAATTCGTGATTTTCAAATCCTATGAAGAAACATCTTATAAGTGTGAACTTAGGTTGTTCTAAAGGCGCTCTTCTATTGTTTAGTAACGAGCGTAAAAATCAAACAAAAGCTGACCTATTAATTCACCAAGGTCGAACTTGGACTTTTTCTTCGTTTGGGCTTGAGTAGAGACGGTCATTTATGGCTTAGAAAGTTTATGAAGAGCCTTGTCAGACTTTTTTAAAATTTTTAGAGCCTCTTTCCTTGAAGTACAAGCATCTGCTTTTGCTTGAAGTTTTAAAAGTTTGGCATGTTGTTTCTCTAAGTTCATGCAACACCAGGAACAATTTGCCCCGTCACGAAATAGCTAGCTGCCATAAAGACGAAAGCCATCATTGAAGCTCTTCCAATAAAAGTCATGGATTCAGATAAAGAAGACAAGAAACCTAACAACTTTAATCTTTAAGCGAGGAAAGCCTAGTCGTAAGGTTCTCCGATTTGTATATTTTGAGCTACGCAAAAGAAAACCCTCGCAGTTGAGGGTTTCAAAAACTGTGTGAGGAAATTTTGCGAAGAGAGGATAGGATTTCGACAACTACCCCCTCCTCTGACTAGAGCTCGATCCGCAACACACCTTTTAACGTAGTTACTCGCTCTTGCGTTAATTGAATATAAAAGTAAGTTCTCTATAACTAAAGTTCGGTTGGGGTAGGGCTTTCCAATCTTTCAAAAGTTAGGCGGTGGATGGCATGAAAAAGGGGGCAAATTGCCCCCTAGCGATCGACTGTCAACAATTAAATTTTGAATTAAGAATCCATTGCTGCAATTTCTTCACGAGCTTGCTTTTGTCTTTCTTCAAAAATTGAAGGTTTGTAAGAAGTAAATACTCCTTTCTTAAATGTTGCAAGTTGAGCAGCGTGAAGCCTTTCTGCTTTCTCGATTCGCTTTTTGGTTAAAACTAGGTTGTTCATGACCTATTTAATTGGTGGAAATCCCGTTCCTTACTTCCATCTCATGCACCCCATAACTAGAGCGAACGTGTAAAAACTATAACAAATAACAATAAGAAGTTAAAGCCGCCATTACGTCAATTTAAGTAGTGTTTTCCTACTCCCTACAAGCCAAAAGAAGGAGTAGACCAAAGATGTAGCAATAGGAGGGCTTATGAAACTCTTTACTCCTTTCACCATTCCTCAAAAAGACAACTGCGATCTTTGCAGGTTTAGAAAAACTACTAACAAGAGAGGCAAATAACGTCTCTATCTCAAAAACCAGTACTAGGTAAATAACCTCTGGAATTAATACTCAACTTTTATTTATACATTGACAATCATTATCGTTTTGCCCAAGATGCCTTTTACAGATCCCTACTTCGACTATGGATTCTCACAAGGAAACTCATAGGTATGCGTTCGAATTAGTAAAGGCTTCCAGAACAATGCCAGTTGATAGAGCTGAAAACCAACCGCATATAAAAGAAATAAGATCACATTATCTACAAGAAGCGTTAAAGCTTAGATCAAATAAAAGATTCGGTTAGAGAGGGGCAAATAGCCTCTCTTCTTTTATTGCTGCTGCTGCAAAAATGTATCGGAGGATGCGGAACCCTAAAAATGCGTGCGATACAAATAAATCAAGAGTTACCTCTCCAAAATGGCAAAAGAACTTAAGGTTTCTTCGTCCTTGCTAATGGTTGGCGTAAGCGTACTTCTTTCACTGGAACAGCTACATTCTCTAACTATTTAAATTCCTTTACAGGTATAGATTTGATTTCGTTTTCGACCATTTGTTTCCACATAGGCGAATTACTAGCCAAGAAGAAAACTCCAATAACAGCGATAAAAGGGAATAAATTTTTAAATTGATTCATGATTATTGAGCTAGCCAACGATTGATAATGTTTGATGGTGTGCCAAGTATTTTTAATTTTCTCTTTGTGAGTGGGAATGGAAATTCTTTTTTTCTCATAGATAAGATTTTATTCTTTCCTTCAACATCCTTATAAATTAAATTCCAACTTGCACAACACTTGCCTGATTGAGGAGGAGATTGCCAAAAGCTAATTACATCTTTTTTATTTATCACCTGTTTGTTCATAACATTCAAATAAGTTGGGTGAAAATCAACCCAACATTTTTCTTTTGGTTGTTGACCGTCAAATTCGTCATTACTTCTTTGTATATTTCTTTCGTTGTTGACGGGACATTCAAAAGTGATTCTCTCAACACCTTTGAAGCCTCCATCAAAGTCGCTAATCCCTTTTACAGGCTTAGCTTTAGCGATGATGGGCTGAAAGAACCAAAAACATACAATAATTAAGTGGAGTTTTTTCATTAAAAAAAGGACTGACTCAAGTCAGCCCATAAGATTTTGAATAGTGAATCGATATTAGTTATTTGGATTTTTCTATGGCAACTAACAATCCTCCAATTAAAGATAGGTTTCGTGCCACTGCTACAAGTTGAAATGGTATCAAATGAAAAATTATTGTGGCTGGCACCAAGAAAACTAAAAGTAGTGAACAAGCGAGTTTGATCCGTTCTGTGAAGATCAACAGGACAGTACCACCAAGAAGTAAAGCTATTGCACCTACCATCATTATCATTGAAACTGGCTCGGGAAACCCTCTGTTTGTTATGTATTCAGCTTGAGCAGCAAAGTTTGTTATTTTACCTGGTATTGCATTTATAAAAACTGCACTTAGCAACAATCGCCCAAGAAAGTTCAAAGAATAAAATCTTGTTAAATCCATAATCGTTTAGTAGCGAATACTACATAAATAACTTAAGAAACAATTTTTTACCACTACACAAAATTAGTAGATGATCACTAGATAATCTAGAAAGTATAATTCAGGAATTTGGATTCCTAGGAATGTCTAATATGGCACTTAAATAGTTGACGATTGTGAACTTAATTGGATCCAATCCATCTAAGACTTTCCTCTGCTGGCTTAATCTTTCTACCTTTACCAAGGATCTCAGTGGACTCATATGTTCTGTAATTTTAAAGCTTGAGGGTTAATTGATTATGTCCCTTGGGATTGTTTTGGTTCTTTTTTAACTTTGACTTTCTCCTTTTTCTTGAGCCATGTTTTTCGAGGATATTTTTAGCGATGTCAAAGAAGTCTGGTTTATTTCGTATCTCTTTTAGCTTTGCTCGTGCTGTCTTTGTACTAATAATTGGATCCACAATAGGTAATGGATAATTTTTTCCAAGAACGAATGATGAATCATTTTGACGAAATAGATCAATTTCCCATGGTTCATGGATGAATTTGCTTGGAAGGTATTGTAATTCTTTTACCCAAGTTCGAATAAATATTCCCTCTGGGTCATGATCATATCCTTGTTTAATTGGGTTATAAATTCTAATCGTATTAATCGATGTCGTACCCGATTGCATTTGGCATTGTGTCCAGTGAATTCCTGGCTCGTAGTCAATAAATTTGCGTGCTAGGCATAAACCACTCTCTTGCCATGGCAGCCATAGTTGGTAGCTAGCATATGACATAAGCATTGCTCTCATTCGAAAATTAATCCAACCATGATTATTTAGGGATCTCATGCATGCATCTATAAAAGGTATCCCAGTTAGACCTCTACTCCATGCTTCTAAAAAAATTGGATTTGACACCCTGATACCACTCATGTGTGGGTGGTACTCACGATTTTCTAATTCAGGCTCTGATTCAAGCTTTTGAATAAAATGACAATGCCAATGTAATCTTGAGTCAATTGCGCTGGATCCTCTTTTCTTGGTTTTTCTAATTGCTTGGACTACCTCTCTAATTGATAGACACCCCCAAGTTAAGTAAGGCGATAAGCGAGAACATCCATCAAATGCTTTTAAAGGACTTGATAGAGAATATTGATAATTATCTATTTTGTATTTCAGAAACTCATCCAGTTTATGAAGCCCTTGCTTTCTTCCTCCTTGAATTCGATGACTACATTTATCTAAATTTAACTTTAGACTTTTAGATGATGGTAAATTATGACTTGGAATATCAATAAAATAATTTACTCTTCTGGGATCATTGATGAGTTCCTCTGACATATGTTGTTCCCATTTCTGAGACCAACTTTTGCGTGTTTTAAGACCTCTAAAAACACCAAATTGTCTGTATTCATACCAATTTATGTTTTCGTTTTTTGTGTAACGCCTTAGATCTTGATCACGTTTAAATGTCCATTCATTGCCGGTTTCTTCATGACTATAAATACCTTTAACATGAAACCTTTTCGTAAACTCTTTAATTACATCTTGAATATTCCCAACTCTTATAATTAATTTCAAACCAATATCACTTAATGAGTTGTTTAAATCAATTAAACATTCTCGTACAAACTCCCATTGTCTTGAAGAATGATCAGGAAGTTTCCAAAGATCTGGCTCAACAACAAAAATTGGTATTACATTTTCAGTTTTTAGCGCTTCATAAAGTGCTTCATTATCGTATGTTCTTAAGTCTTTTTTGAACCAAACTAGATTTATCGTCTCCACTCTTTAAAGTTAAACAAGATTGTGAACTAAAAAGTAATTTTATCTAAAAGTTGATTTAGTCGTGACTAATTAGGTATAAAAAAGCTTTCGTTTGAATGTTCTTTTCATATTGATTTAACAAGTAATAACCACGGTACTTTTTTGGCTTGAATAAGATTTATTGATGGATATTAGTCAAAGACTCATTATTGCATGGGCTACTCAGAGAGTGAATTACCTCGATGAGTTACAGAGGTATGAAGATAGTTATGCAGTTAGCCAAGAATTTTGTGAGTGGACAACATCATTCAATGTCTACCCTGAAGGACTGAAAGCTGCAACACTTCAAGTTCCAACCTTTAATTAGGAAAACCGTACCGGTTAATCAACTCAATAGCTAAGTTGACTAGCCAAAATATTTAATACGTTGTGTGGGTTGATCAATCACCTGCAAGTGCTTAAAAAGGTTTTGCAAAGCGCCTTTTTGACACCCAACTAGAGCTAGGGAAATTGTTTTGCATAGCAATTTCCCTCCCTCGCTAAGAAGTTAATCAAATTCATTCTAATGAGCCATCACAATGCCTCTTTAAATTTTTCGCACTCACCTAATAAACATAATGTTGCACTTAGTGAGAAATCTCTGCATGAAATACAAATGCAGCTCATGAATAAACAAGAACTAAGGCTTAGATACATACAGTTAATGAATGATGCACAAAAGATACTTGGTAGAGATGAGGCTATTGACTTGATCAAAGAATCTGAGGTGATCTGGAAAAAATTGAGTGCGTAAATAGTTTTTTTTAACTCTTGTTTTCCCAATAACTCTTCGCAGAGTCAATCATTTTGACTATCTCGCTATCAGGACAACCAGTTTGCTCTTGCAGCAATTTGCATTGAGAATTGATATCTCTCCAGATTTCTCTGATCTCGATAAATTGTTCATCAGTAAATTGGAAGTGACTCATGTTCCTTGATTTATTTGTCGATCAATAGATAGGAGGGATGCCAAAATCAGTAACTCTGATTCTATAAGTTACTTTTATTGGGAGTAGTTTATTCATAAATAGTTTCTATTCCTATCTGCTTTAAGTAGTTAACCGAACATTGAAACCTCACAGTTGGTAATTAGTTGATAGATCATTGATGAAAATCTAAAGCTGGCTATGAAAAAAATCATTCCTTACCTTCTGTTTTCGGCAACTACTCTACACACAGTTCTTGGTGTATCACCAGTTATGGCGATGGGTTGTAGCTCACACTTAGACAAAGCTGAGGTTGTCTGTGAAGAAGGAGATGCTGTTTGTGAGGAGAATATTTCTGCTTCAACAATCAACTAAAACAATGTCAAAGGATATTCCAGAATTTTATAGATCCATTTTAGAAGCTTCAGATCGAGGTGAATTATGGGGAATAAGTTCAGAACAAAGCCATTGGATTCAACTTGAATTTGATATTTATTCTTGTATGAATAGTTAAGACTCATTGCTTCTTGAATTCTATTCAAGAAGACCGAATCCACCTCAAACTTTCCTCTGCTGGCTTATTCTTTCTACCTTTACCAAGTATCTCCGTGGACTCATCAGCTCTATAATGAAAATAATGGTCTTGAATATATTTCATGCTCGTATCTGTGTGTCGAGTTAAGAATTTGACTCTTACTCCTCAAATAAGTTGATGATCTGAGGTGCATTCTTTCTCTTTCCGTAGTCAATATCTGTTAGCTCTTTTGCTCTTTCTCTAATATCCATTCTTTCGTACGTATCCATTAGCGTTTTTACGCTATGACCAGACACTCTCGCAAGCAGAAAAATATCTGTGCCTTTGAGTAAGTGGTCTTCAATAAATGTAGACCTCATGCTGTAAAGGGTGTACTTACGATCTGAGAATTTATGACCCTTTAGCTTCCCTTCAAGCATTAATCCATCAACAATCTTTCTCCAAGCTTGCCTGATTCTGGCTTGGCTTGGTTGCTTCATTTCGTTGTGAACCTGAGCAAAGACATAGTCATCTCCACGGATTACATACCCTGATGTCTTCAAGAATTTCATCCATCTTCTGAATTCGGTTCCAAGGTTGCATGGTATTTCTCTAGGCTGGGATGTTTTCTTTCTGATGGTTGAGATGTAAGCGATTAATCGTTCCTCTCTTCCTATGTGGCTAGGGTCAGCAATCCAATCTCCAGACTTCGGATCGTGGAGAGAAGGGATAACTTCAATACCCTCTTGCTCTAGGTCATATATCTCTTGCTCTGCCTTGGACTGGCTATATCTTCCAACATCTCTAATCTCGACATTCTTCCATTTAAGTTTGCAAATCTCTTCGGGTGACATACCTGTTTTCTTTGCAACTAATATCCAATGCCAGAACATTTCTCTAAACCAGATACTCTTTTTCTCAGACTTTCTTTGTGTATTAATGTTCTTATGAAATTGATTGCTCGTCGTCATTAGAGTTGGCTCGTAAGCCTGTTTCCTCCACAAATCCCTTGTGTAATCAAGGATGACTTTCCAGTCGTCTGGATTGATAGCAGGGTTAGCATCTTTATCTATTTGTCTGACTTCAATACGTGGTAAGAACTGACCATCAAGCCATAGATGAGCTGGAATATATTTGAATCTGACTAGGTAGCTTTTGATCCATTCACCTATGACTGCTAGTTCTCTGTGGATGACAATCCTTCTTTGAGTTTTCTGGAATCTGAATTCGATATATTCGTCAAATGTACCTGTTGATATCTGAGAGGTAAAGAATATTTTCTTGTACTTGAGATAGCTTTTGAGATGAAGAGCTGCATGGTATTTAGCTAAGTAACTGTTCTCTTCAAAGGTTCCAGCATCAACTCGTTTCTTCTGTCCAGCCAGCCAGTCATCTAAGGCTTTCTCTGTCGTCATCTTTGGTCGCTCTTTTTTTCTCTCTTCTCTGGCTAATCTTTCTTTTCTTCTTAGTAATTTCTCCTCTCTTTCAACCAATGAAAGTCCTTGAGTTGATTCAGTCGAGATCTTTTCTTTAGGGTTTGCATCTTTGGATAGATGGTGAGGATCTTCTTCTCTTAGTTGAATTGCAATATCCATGCACATGGAGACTGCTTCATCCATGGTGTTGGCATTGGGTATTAATTTATTTCGATACCTTTTCTGACCTGAGATCTTTTCCCTGTAGAAGTATTTGCCTACATTTGAATCTGACCAAGTAACAACCTCGCCTCTTCCATTAAGAACTTTCTTTTTATCTAGGAGCTTTGGCAAGGGGAATGTTAAATCTCCCCAAACGTATCATAAAAGTTAGAGTAAAGTTAGAGTAAGTATTGACGATTCCTTGAGATCTCTTTAAGCCACTAAACTTTAACTCTTCATTAGCCAATACGAGATATCTTTGTCTGACATGGATCTTGTCGAAAATGTGTGGTTTGGATAAAGTTTGGATAGCTCTTAGGCTAGGGATCCAAACCTCTTCCAAGATTACCTAACTTTTGAAACTAATAAAACTGATCTCTAGACATCGACTTATAAGTATTCAGATGGATTTAACTCGATGCCTCTCGGGCTGGAAATGATTAGGAGATCGTAGGTTTTGTATTCAAAATCCTGTCCAATCTGTGTCCAAAGATATGTGCTGAGCCCCATTCGCTGAGACAACTCAAGATTGATTCAAACTATGACTTGCTTTCCGTGGCTTCGCGTAACTGCTTGTACAACAGGTATGCAAGGATTGGACGCGGGTTTATAGTCGAGCTGATCCTCATGTTTAGTGGTCTTGATACCCCGTATGGGGTGCTTTTCGTCCTGCTTCTATAGATATAACCCTTCAGACATTTGTGTCGGATTTTCTGAGTCGCTTCTACTTTTTTAATTTTATTTTTTTTGAATTTTTAGAGGACTAGAGGATGGGTCACAAATCCATCCCACTAATCCAAAAGTAAATAACTCGTGCCTATCCATATCCATTCGGACTTAGGACAGTGCGACTTTTTTTATGTCTGATAGGAAGCTTTTAACGACATCACCTTTTGGTCTAGATATCATTCGTACTCAATGCCTATCTCTTTTAGGAAGGACTCATATTGATAAGTTGTCATTCCCTGAGCAGTAGCTCTGATTTGTCTTATGTCTCTGTCTGAGAGATTTGCATTGAACTTGAATGCTTCTCGTCTTTTCTTTTCTTCAGTAATCATTTCATTTTGAGTGTTTTACGTTTGACTCGGTTGGAGATACTGAGATCATGATTTCTAGTTCTGATCATGGGTTCACTTCCTGAGATCATCAGTTTGAGTGCATTATTCTTTGGTTTAAATGATGTTTTAGTCATTGCGTATTTTTAGATTTATGCGTTTTAAGAATTGAGTATCCATTCACTTAGCATTGCTCTCTCATATGCTTTGTTCTTTTTTCTCTGGTGTTCTCTGATTTGTATGTAAGCAGAGTTAGGAATCTTGCCAGTAGACCAAAAGCGGATATGCCTTGCTTTAGGCTCTGTCTCTTTATTTGGGTAGGGGTTCATTTTTTTTTGAAGGTACTGTCTCAAGTGGTTGCATAACCATGTGTCCAATAGATATGAGTTCATGCTCTGCTTCTTTTAGTATCTCTACGATTTCTTTTTCCCTCCAAACTTCTTTAGTGTTTAGTTGTTGTGCTAATGAGGCGATCTCTCTGGCTATCGATTCCTGAGTTGCTTCTTTAACTTCAAGAGACTCGATTGTAAGGATGTCTTGGTGATCGGAAATCCTATCTAACTCAGACAAAGGGTTATTTTCCCTGATTGTCTTAGGGGTGAATCTCCTAATTTCTTCGAATCTTCTAACTGGAACATCTATCCAGTTCTTGCCTGGTATGCCGCCGAACT
Source organism: Prochlorococcus marinus str. MIT 1013 (assembly GCF_027359395.1). Lineage (NCBI taxonomy): Bacteria > Bacillati > Cyanobacteriota > Cyanophyceae > Synechococcales > Prochlorococcaceae > Prochlorococcus > Prochlorococcus marinus. Next base: position 1,035,435 of record NZ_CP114778.1, on the reverse strand, counting down.
CTGTTCCTATAAAGATAGTTTGAGCGCTTGATGATTCGGCTATGGCTTGTCTAATACCAGCTTCATTCATCCTTCCCAGTTCAGATAGATGAGAGACCGAGAGTTGCTCTGACCAACTACTTTGAGTTCTTAAAGATTATTTGAACTCTGCTGCTTTGATTATTTTGCTGGCATTCTTTTCTTTGAAACCAACTTTCTTGAGTATCTCAACAGTACTTTTTCTAAGTGCCTTCCCCATCCATCCATATTCGTCATCAGGGTGTCTGTGTTCTCGGCTTGAAAGTCTGTCTGATTCCTTATTAATAGCTTCTACTAATTCCAGACCTGCTTTGCTCGCACTTTTTTGAAGATCTGATGTCTTTATATAGAAATCTGATAATACATGAGCAGCTTCACTACTCATGTCTATCATTATTCGCTTTATGCTTGCTTTAAATCTTTGGTCTAAATCACCTTGTTTGTTTAAAGGGAGTAGAACGTTCTCTAGTTTATTGTTCATATAATTATTCCACACGTGTGGATAGTTGCTAACTATTTAAAGATGAGAGTGATGTGTAGATAGATAGTTTTATGAAGTATTCACTTGGATGTAAATGGAAGTTTCTCCAACCGTCTTAAACGGTTGGCGCCGCCTTATACATCCTGTGTTTCACCTTCTTTAGTTGTCTTTTCACTTTGGAGAGGTTTATGTATCCGCCGTTCTAATTGCGTCTAGCTAACAGGGTTGAAATTATAGGTATTACTTGAGATGCCTTACGTCTTCAGTTCCAAGGCTTCAACCAACCAAATCACGAGCTACTTCTTTCGATATTCGCAGTGACCCATTTCTTTATTCTCGATGCCAATCGAGGGTGAGGAAGTTTTAAATGCTTCTTTCTCTATAATATTGGCAAGTTCAGAGTCAATAGATAAGAGAAGCATTTGAGGCATTGTCGTAGTAAACTATTAAGAAGAAATTTTTAATAGATCTCGAGCAGCTAGAAAGGATATATCTATGTACGTTTTTTATTGTTTCTTTAACAGGAATAAAATATATGGAAAAATCAGATAAACAAGAACAAAGAAAGAACAAATTAGCAGATATAAAAATCTTCCCTGTGCCTTTTCTTTTAGAAGTAAACGAAGAAAATCTTACTATTAATACAAATACACCTACTAAACCTTCTAGAGAACAAATAATTAATCAAGCATTTCAATATCATTCACAGGGAAACATTTCAGAAGCAGCAAAATATTATCAATATTTCATCAATGAAGGATTCAATGATCACAGAGTTTTTTCCAATTATGGAACAATATTGGCAAATCTTGGAAACTTAGAAGAAGCAGAATTGTCATACCGCAAAGCAATTGAGCTAAATCCTGATTATGAAAAGGCACATTCCAATCTAGGAAGCATATTGAGCGATCTTGAAAACTTAGAAGAAGCAGAATTGTCCTATCGCAAAGCAATTGAACTTAAACCTGATCACGCAGAGGCACTTTACAATCTGGGAATCATATTGAAAGATCTTGGCAAATTAGAAGAAGCAGAATTGTCCTATTGCAAAGCAATTGGAATCAAACCTGATTTCGCAGAGGCGTATTCCAATTTGGGAGTCGTATTGAAAGATCTTGGAAAACTAAAAGAAGCAGAATTATCACAACGCAAAGCAATTGAACTGAATCCTGATTGCAATGAAGCATCTTGGAATCTTTCACATCTTGAACTACTTCAAGGCGACTATAGAAATGGTTTAGAAAACTATGAATTTAGATTTAAAATAAATAAACCTATTATTCCTCACGGTAAGACAAAAATAAAAAAAGTAACTAAGGAAAAACTACAAAAGGGAGAAAAGCTTTTAGTTGTTAGTGAGCAAGCTCCAGGAGATGTGATTTTTTATATGCGTTATTTGTTGCCTCTTAAACAACAAGGAATAGACCTTTCTTTTTGTGCTCCTGAAAAGCTACACAACTTGATTCAAGACTCAGGCATACACTCTAACCCTCTTTCCCCTGAGCAATGCAGTCTTGTAAAAGAAGGGAAATGGATCCCATTACTATCTTTACTTAAGTATTTCTCTGTGAACCCTCATAATCCTGTAATTAATACCCCATACATTTCATCAACAAAAACACTAAAAGAAAAATGGCGTAATATTCTCTTCAAAGAAAAAAGACCAATAGTTGGTGTTAATTGGCAAGGAAATCCAGAAATGGAAAAGATTTATCAAGGGCGATCAATTCCTTTAGAAATATTCTCAAAGCTTCTAGAAAAAAATGATATTCGATTGATTTCATTCCAAAAAGGTTTCGGCTCTGAGCAAATGGAGAAATGTTCATTTAAAGAACATTTTGTTAGTTGCCAAGATCAAATAGACAGCATATGGGATTATTCAGAAACATCGGCAATCGTAGAAAACTGTGATTTGATTATTACTAATGACTGCAGCCTGGGTCCTTTAGCTGCAGGAATGGGTAAGAAGGTTTGGTTATTACTAAGAGATGTACCTTTTTGGTATTGGGGGCTTACTGGAGACACTACATTTTGGTATCCCTCGATGAGGTTATTCCGACAAAAAAAACGACATGATTGGCAAGAAGTTATGGAGAGAGTATCCATCGCACTTAGCTCTTTCCAGGATGTAAAACATGATCTCATCTGATATTTCAGGTCTCTTTGTTGATGATTGTGGAGAGGACAAGTCAATGGAAGTAGCTTCTAATTAAACATATACGAAGACGACTCAAGCACGGCTGAGAGGTCTCCAGAACCCTTTGTAAGCCTTGGTAATTGCTCTGATGATACTTCCATCTCATCCGCCAAACGAGCCAATGGATCGCCTTTGCAAACTTGAACAAATCCATGTTTGATCCTTTCTTTTGCTTTGTCCATATCGTTAGGCAGAACCTTCAAACAATCATGTATTAAAGCTATTGGTTGATGCCAATCTTGGAAGGAAGACTTAAGGACGGCTGCGTCATAGCTATGTACGAATGATGGAGCAAGTGCTTTCTCTATTGCTTTGTAATCAGTTCTCTGTCCTTCTCCAGTCCCAATGCTGACTTTCCCTAAGTGTGTTGTTTTCACTTCTATGACATCGACTTTCTTTTTCTAGATATGGATTAGGTCGTTGTTGGGAGTAGTCCATATCGCCGCACTTGATCCATTACCTTTCGCTATCTTCCATAGCTTTTTAAGCCAAGTCAAAGTCTCGAATGCTATTGGAAATACTTGTCGACTTGCCTCTTCTAGAACTGTGGTGAGATATGGAATATGAGGAGTGTAGTTAATGGTTTCAGGAAATAAACCTCGTTTCTGAAAAAACTCTTTTATGTCGTATCGGTAAGTTTGTGTTGATGCTCCATATATCGCTTTCATAAGGATCTTTTTGCCTAGTTCTCTGTCATGTAAATGCTGTGCAAGCCATTCGGTTGCAGGGTCTTCAGAGACAATCCTTCTTGCAATTCTTAAGACCTCTTTGTAAGCATCTTGAGGCGGATCGTTTGGGTTGTCAGGTGGTAAGAAGTTAGTGAATTGCATCCCCTTTGGATCTCTCCTCATTCCACTTAAGAGTTGAAGACCTGATGCTGTTGAGTCGGCTCCTATTCCTACTTTCCATTCATTCGTTTCCCCAAGGAAACAAACTCGATTGAACTCTCGTGCAAGTTGTAAGAACTGCCAAGGTTCATCACAGTCTTGCCAAAGTTCTCTCATCTCGAGAGGGTCTTTCGTTATTACTTTTATGAGTTCTTTGTTGTCGTATGTCCAACGACTTCTCTCTTCATAAGAAACTTTGTTTCCACGGAATGCAGCTCCTACCGCTTGGGCTGCATTCTCTTCTCCTCTTTTGTTGAGTTTGCAGCCTTCTTTAAACCTGATGATTCCGCGTTCTAGATCGGATGATTGTGGATGAAGAAATGACTGTTGGCTATACATTCTTCCTCTTGCATCGCAGTTCCAAGGCTTCAACCAACCAAATCACGAGCTACTTCTTTTCGATGTTCGCAGTGACCCATTTCTTTATTCTCGATGCCAATCGAGTGCGAGATAGTTTAAATGCTTCTTTCACTATAATAATGGCGAGTTCAGAATCAATAAATAAAAGCAGCATTTGAAGCGTTGCAGTCGCAAAGTATTAAGAAGAAATATTTAATAGATCTTGATCACTTATAAAGGAAATATATATGTATGTATTTTATTGTTTCTTTAACTGTAGTAAAATATATGGAAAAATTAGACAAACAAGAACAAAGAAAGAATAACTTCACTGAAATAAAAACATTCCCAGTTCCATTCACTTTCACGAAAACGAAAGAGAATATTGCTCTTTCTACGAATGCTTCTTCAAAATATTCTAAAGAACAAATAATTAATCAAGCAATTCAATATCATCTACAAGGTAATATTAAAGAAGCTTCAAGGTATTATAAATATTGCCTTTCTCAAGGATATAAAGACACCAAAGTATTCTGTAATTATGGAATCATATTGAAAGATCTTGGTAAATTACAAGAAGCAGAAATCTCAACTCGCAAAGCAATTAAACTTAAGCCTGACTTCGCAGAAGCACATTCCAATCTGGGAAACATATTAATAGATCTTGGCAAGTTAGAAGAAGCAGAAACCTCCACGAGAAAAGCAATTGAGCTGAATCCTAATTACGCAGAAGCTCATTATAATCTGGGAAATATATTTAGCGATCTTGGCAAATTAAAAGAAGCAGAATTGTCATATTGCAAAGCAATTGAGCTGAATCCTAATTACGCAGAAGCGCATTATAATCTGGGAAATATATTGAAAGAACTTGGCAAATTAATAGAAGCAGAATTGTCATATTGCAAAGCAATTGAGCTGAATCCTAATTACGCAGAGGCGCATTACAATCTGGGAAATATATTGAAAGAACTTGGCAAATTAATAGAAGCAGAGTTATCACTACGCAAAGCAATTGAACTCAAACCTGATTTCGTAGAGGCTCATTTAAATCTAGGAAGCGTATTGAGTGATCTGGGTAAATCACAAGACGCAGAAGTATATACACGTAAAGCAATTGAACTTAAGCCTGAATTGGCAGAGGCTCATTTAAATCTTGGAAACATATTGAGAGATCTGGACAAATTAAAAGACGCAGAAATATCCACTCGCAAAGCAATTCAAATTAATCCTAAGTACGCAATGGCGCATTCTAACCTGGGATCAATATTGATGGATCTTGGCAAATCACAAGACGCAGAAATATCTACACGCAAAGCGATTGATCTTAAGCCTGATTTCGCTGATGCGTATTCCAACCTGGGAGCCATCTTGATGGATTTAGATAAATTAGAAGAAGCAAATCAAGCGTATCAAAAATCCTTAGAAATAGATCCCAAACAAATTCACCTAATTTCCAATATAATTTACACTTTATCCAGGCTTTGCATGTGGGATGAGATAGAAAAGTATTTACCTGATTTAAATAGAATAGGAATAGAGGGAAAGGCTATAGGTCCTTTAGCATTAATGTATATAGAGGACAACCCATTAAATCACTTAAAACGTGCAATTAAATATAATCAAGAACATAAAAGAGAAGAATTACCAAATATCAATCATAACAACAATAATAATAAAATTAAGATCGGTTACTTTTCAGCTGATTTCAGAAATCATCCATTAACTCATCTGCTACTAAGAACACTAGAATTACATGATAAATCTAAATTCGAGATCTATGCATATAGTCTATCTAATATGAAAGATGATTATACAATAAGAGTACAGAAAGCTGTTTCTGTTTTTAGAGAAATACATAATCTATCTGATCTTGATATCGTTAAACTTGCAAGAAATGATCAAATTGACATAGCATTAGATCTTAATGGTATAACAAAATATAGTAGGATTTCTATTTTCTCTTATCGAGTAGCACCTATTCAAATAAACTATCTTGGTTATGCTGGTTCACTTGGATCAGATTCCTATGATTATATTCTTGCTGATAAAGTAATAATTCCAGAGGAAAATAAGAAATTTTATACTGAAAAAGTATTACACCTTCCTAATAGCTCTTTTCCCCATGATAATACAAGGAAAATATCAGTTAACAAATTCAGCAGAGAACAATTAGGACTTCCACCAGATGGCTTCGTATTTACATGCTTTAATTCTATCCATAAAATAACTAGAAAAGAATTTAATATATGGCTCAGGTTATTACATAAAGTAGAAAGAAGTGTTTTATGGATAAAAAAACCACATCAGGCTGCAATGAATAACTTGTATGCTGAATTAACTCATCATGGCATAGATAAAGAAAGAATAATATTTGCTGAAAATATGGAATTAGATGATCATTTCTCAAGACATTCATGTGCTGATTTATTTCTTGATACTTTCAATTTTAATGCTGCAAATACAGCAAATTTCGCCTTGTCTTCTGATGTACCAGTTATAACTTTGCTAGGCAAGAGTTACAGTGCAAGAATAGCAGCAAGCATACTAAATGCTTGTAATCTCAATGAATTAGTTACAACGAGCTATTCAGAATATGAATCTTTAGCATATGAACTTGCAACTAATAAAGAAAAACTCAAAACAATTCGTGAAAAACTTAGAAATAAAAATAAATTATCATTTTTCGATTCTTCTAAATTTACTAATGAACTAGAAATTATGTATAGTAACCTTGTGAATAAATAGTAATAAAAACCAATGGAAGAACCTAGTGAAACAGATCAAGGGAAAAAGAAAGTCAATAAGTTTAAAGAATTACCACTACCATTTGCTTTAGAAGAAATCAAAGAAAATGTTACTCCTAACACCAATAATCAATCCAAACCTTCTCAAGAACAAAGAAAGAATCAAATCACTGAAATACAAACATTCCCCGTACCATTTGCTTTAGGTGAAATAAAAGAGAATATTTCTATTTCCACTAACATTCCTTCTAAACCTTCAAAAGAACAAATAATTAATCAAGCATTTAAATTTCATTCACAAGGAAAGATTTCAGAAGCAGCAAAATATTATCAATATTTCATTAATAAAGGTATTAAAGATCACAGGGTTTTTTCTAATTATGGAGTCATATTAAAAAATCTTGGCAAATTAGAAGAAGCAGAATTATCTCAACGCAAAGCAATTGAAATAAAACCTGATTACGCAGATGCGCATTACAATCTGGGAAATGTATTGAGAGATCTTGGCAAATTAAAAGAAGCAGAATTATTTCAACGCAAAGCAATTCAACTGAATCCTAACTTCGCAGAAGCATATTCCAATCTGGGAGGCATATTGAGCTATCTAGGTAAATTAAAAGAAGCAGAATTATCACTACGCAAAGCAATTGAAATAAAACCTGATTACGCAAAGGCTCATTCCAATCTTGGAATCATATTGAAAGATTTTGGTAAACTAGAAGAAGCAGTATTGTCATACCGCAAAGCAATTGAACTGAATCCTAATTTTACCGAAGCACATTTCAATCTTTCTCATACACTTCTACAATTAAAGTTTTTCAAAGAAGGGTGGGAAAAATATGAATGGAGATGGAAAAGAAGTAAAAATGTGAAGTTAAGATTAAAAACTAATAAACCACTATGGAATCCGGGGAAAAGAGGTTGTTTATTACTATGGGCAGAACAAGGGCTAGGTGATCAATTATATTTTTCAACATTAATACCAGACCTACAAGATAATGTAGATCGATTAATAATTAAACTTGATAGAAGATTAATACCTATTTTACAAAGGTCAATCGATCATGAAATAGGTTTCATTAGTAAAGAAGAAAATTTAGATGAGAAAGAATATGATTATCATCTTCCATTCGGTTCGTTAGCACAATATTTAAGAAAAACAGTAGAAAGTTTTATTTCATCAAAAAAAATTATTTTACTAGCTAATAAGGAAAAAACTAAAGAATATAGAAAAAGATTACTAAGAAGTGAACATAAAATACTTGTGGGAATTTCATGGACATCAAAAAGTAAAAGATATCCTGAAAGCTTAATCTCATTAGAAAAAATGATTTCAGGACTCTATTCTCCTGGTGTAAACTTTGTTAATCTTCAATATGGTGATGTAAAAGAAGAAATCAAAAATGTTAGAAAAAATTTAGGAGTAGAAATATTAGAGATAGAAGAACTTGATTGTTTTAATGACATTGATGGTTTAGCCTCCTTAATAACTGCCTGCGATCACATAGTCACTATTGATAATGTTACAGCAGCTCTTTCTGGAGCATTGGATATGAAAACTAAAGTTATTCTTCCAAAACACAGTCATTGGCCATATGGAGTAAAAGATATCCAAAGTTATTGGTTTTCATCTATGAAGATATTTAGACAAATCACAAGGAATGATTGGGCCTTTCCGCTGAGCGAAATTAAAAAAGAGATAATCAAAAAATAAAAACAATGCAATATCCAGCTGGAAAAAGTTTAAGCAAAACATCCAAATACCTTAAGAGGGATGTATCAGTTCTGGGTTTCTAAAAGTGAATAATAGGAGGATGTCCCTAAGCAGCTTCCTCATCTAAGCAATCAAAGCAACAGTATCTGCAAATCCATTGCCAGTTAAGTAATCAGTCATTTGCTGCAGGTTTTGATAATTAGCGTATTGAATATTGCCATCTGCATGCATAACAGCTCTTAAATAGGCAGAGTTATCTACTTTACTCCAATACACTTCTTGGAATCTATCACCGTTGTAGTCACCCACTGTCTTAAGAATCAGGTTATCGAGTTTTAGCTCATTGATAAAGGTTCTCGATCCGTCAAAGATACTATCTTTTTCTACCGTTCCATTTGCCACTAATGGATCTTGATAAATACCTACAACTCTTGTTGTTCCTCCTGCTCCATTATTAGAGTAATTAACTGTTCCAGTAACTGGATCTATAGAAGCTGTCACCCAACGACCACTCTCTTTATTCGTAAAAATTGCTTCATTAACTCCATCACTATTTATATCTAACTTCTCTTGATATTTATATACACCTGTCACATCAGTAGGAGCATCTCCAAGAAATCCATGAACATTGCCATCATAATCTTTAATCGATATAAGTTTATAAAGGCTTCCAACCTTTAGAGCATCAATTTGATTATTCAAATCATCTATTTGACCTTGTAGATCATTATCATTATTCTTTTTGTCTAAGTCCACCTAAGACTTTCCTCTGCTGGGTTGATCTTTCTACCTTTACCAAGAATCTCTGTTGACTAATCAGCTCTGTAATGGAAGTAATGCTTTTGGACAAATTTCATGCTTGTGTCGGTGTATCGAGCAAAGAAGATTCTGGCGCTTACTCCTCAAATAAATTGATGATCTGAGGAACGTTCTTTCTCTTTCCGTAGTCAATATCTGTTAGCTCCTTAACTCTCTCTGATGTCTATCCTTTCATAAGTATCCATAAGAGTTTTCACGCTATGACCAGACACTCTCGCAAGCAGAAATATATTTGTGCCTTTGAGTAAGTAGTCTTCAATAAAGGTTGATTTCTGAGCCAATATGTTCGCACGTTGATTGCCAGTGAGCAGGACGCCAATGAGAGTTGAGGGAGCTGTTCTTTGCGTCAGTTTCCTCTTCTCGCTATACGACAACTTTTACATGCATAATTGTTGCCTCATCAGTTACGCAAGGCTATAGATAATTAAGATATAGTTTGATTTGATAAGTCATCTTTTAACGCTTCGCATAGTTGTTGAGCGTTTTGGACATCAATTGGACAGAAATCTGGACACAAAAACGCTAACATTAGTATAATTGTACTAATAAGTAATCCAAGGATGAAGCGTGATGGATGGCTGAAGGAACCTAGTGGAGTATGGATATTGAGGTTTAGGTATGACTGGTCGAGCTGGGATCAGAATCCTAAAGTCATTATCGACAAAGGTAGACTTGAACGTAACGGTATACCTCTACTTAAGAGTCGTAAGAGGATGAGAAGGAATCTGGCGATAGAACTATGGAAGAACCTTTTGGCTAATGGCTGGCGAAGAATTAAGCCTCAATGGGAATAGCCATAGAGAAAAGGTTAATACCCTTACATATAACCAAGACCTACCCACCCCTATGGGGGACATTGAGTCCTCGTTCTATGCGTAAAAAGGGTTCACAAATTTATTTTGAATATTTAAGGTTATTAAATATGTCCTTTTCCACAATTCTGAATTCAATACGTACACAATATGTATTTGTATTTTTTCTATTTACACAATATTTTGAACCTACATACACATTTCTCATTCATTTAGTGAGGTAAGGTGGTGCATGTTTCTGTATAAAACATTCTCTGTTCCATTTGATTTAGGAGGAATTAAAGAGATCGTAAATATTCCTACTACTTCTTGTCGATCTAAAAATCAAAATTACATTAAAAAATAATTAAAATTGCTTTAGGAGAATATTATGATTATAAGAAAAACCTCAAAGGTTTAAAATGAAAGGCTTTGGAAAACAGAGTAAATCTAAAAAGAAAGAAATAAGCAATAAAAACAGCAACCCATCTAAAGAAAAAATAATTAATCAAGCATTAAAGTGTCATTCAGAAGGAAATATTTCAGAAGCAATAAAATATTATCAAAATTTCATAAATCAAGGATTCAAAGACCATAGGGTTTTTACTAACTATGGATTAATATTAAAAAATCTTGGTAAATTACAAGAAGCAGAAATCTCTTGTCGTAAAGCAATTGAACTGAATCCTGATTACCCAAAAGCGCATTCCAATCTAGGAAACATATTGAGAGATCTTGGCAAGTTAAAAGAAGCAGAATTATCCCAACGCAAAGCAATTGAACTCAATCCTAATTTAGCTGTGGCGCATTCCAATCTTGGAAGCATATTGAATGATCTTGGCAAGTTAAAAGAAGCAGAATTATCCCAACGCAAAGCAATTGAACTCAATCCTGATTTAGCTGTGGCGCATTACAATTTGGGAAACATATTGAGAGATCTTGGCAAATTAAAAGAAGCAGAATTATCCCAACGCAAAGTAATTGAACTCAATCCTAATTTAGCTGTGGCGCATTCCAATTTGGGAATCATATTGAGAGATCTTGGCAAATTAAAAGAAGCAGAAGCCTCAACTCGCAAAGCTATTGAAATCAAATCTGATTATTCAGAGGCGTATTCCAATCTTGGAAACATATTGAGAGATCTTGGCAACTTACAAGAAGCAGAATTGTCATATTGCAAAGCGATTGAAATCAAACCTGATTTCGCAGAAGCACATTCCAATCTGGGAATCATTTTGAAAGAACTTGGCAACTTACAAGAAGCAGAAGTCTCAACTCGCAAAGCTATTGAACTTAATCCTGAGTTCACTGAAGCATCTTTTAATCTTTCATTTTTTCAACTACTTCAAGGCGACTATAAAAATGGTTTAGAGGCCTATGAATTTAGATTTGATAAAGTAACTCTTGACTTAAAGCCAAAAATCAAAAAAGTAGATAATAGGAAATTAATTAAAGGAGAAAAGCTCTTAGTTGTTAGTGAGCAAGCTCCTGGCGACGTCATTTTTTATATGCGTTATTTATTGCCACTTAAACAACAAGGAATAGATATATCTTTCTATGCTCCAGAGAAACTACATAGCTTAATTAAGGACTCTGGCATCCATGATAATCCACTTACACGTGAAGAATCTCTTCTAAGAAAAGAAGGAGAATGGATTCCATTACTATCTTTACTTAAGTATTTTTCTGTTAGTCCGAATAATCCTGTAATTAATACTCCATATATTTCATCAACAAAACCACTAAAAGAAAAATGGAGAAAGATTCTCTCTAATGAAAAAAGACCAATCGTTGGGATTAATTGGCAAGGAAGTAAAAAGCTGGAAAAGACTTATCAAGGACGATCAATTCCTTTAGAAGAATTCTCTAAGCTTTTAGAAAAGAATGACATTACTTTCCTTTCACTCCAAAAAGGTTATGGTTCAGAACAATTGGAACAATGTTCATTTAAAAAGCATTTTGTTAGTTGTCAGAAACAGATTGATGGGATATTGGATTACTCAGAGACAGCTGCGATCATAGAAAACTGTGATTTAATTATTACGAATGACTGCTCACCAGGTCCTTTAGCGGCTGGAATGGGTAAAAAAGTTTGGTTGCTGCTGAGAGATGTTCCTTTTTGGTACTGGGGACTTACTGGCGAGCGAACATTTTGGTATCCATCAATGAGATTATTTAGACAAAAAGAGCGACATAATTGGCAAGAGGTTATGGAGAGAGTATCAATTGCACTTAGCTCGTTCAAGGATGTAGAACAAGATCTAATCTAATATTCCCGGCACTGATATCTTAGAGATAGGCAACAAGGTCCAAATTAAAAAAGATTCAACTGAAAATGCATTTCACAACTCATAGCGAGTTCAGAATCAATAAGTAAAAGCAGCATTTGAGGCGTTGTAGTCGCAAATTATTAAGAAGAAATATTTAATAGATCTTGATCACTTATAAAGGAAATATATGTGTACGTATTTTATTGTCTCTTTAATCGAAAAAAATATATGGAAAAATCAGACAAACAAGAACAAAGAAAGAATAAATTCACTGAAGCAAAAACATTCTCTGTTCCATTTGCTTTAGGAGAAATAAAAGAGAATATTACTATTACTACTAATACTTCTTCTAATCCTTCTAAAGAAAAAATAATCAATCAAGCATTTAAGTTTCATTCACAAGGAAATATTTTAGAAGCAGTAAAATATTATCAACTATTCATCAATCAAGGTTTCACTGACCACAGAGTCTTTTCTAATTATGGAATCATTTTAAACAATCTTGGCAAATCAAAAGACGCAGAAGTATCAACTCGCAAAGCAATTGAACTTAATCCTGGTGATGCAGAGGCTCATTACAATCTGGGAATTATATTGAAAGGTATTGGCAAATTACAAGACGCAGTATTGTCATATCGAAAAGCGATTGAACTTAATCCTGCTTTAGCGGATGCTCATTCCAATCTGGCAAACATTTTGAAAGACCTTGGCAAATTAAATGAGGCTGAAGTAGCTGTTCGCAAAGCGATTGAACTTAAACCTGACTTCGCAAATGCTCATTTAAATCTAGGAAATATATTAAACGAAATTGGTCGTTTAGATGAAGCTATACTTTGCTATGAGCAAGCAATTAATCTTGATAACAAACTCGACTCCGCTCTCTCTGGAATAGGGAGTATACTTCTAAAAAATGGTAATCATTCAGATGGTATTCATAAATTAAGAGAAGCTAATGGTTCCATCCGTTTTAATCCAAAAAAATCCTCCATAACTATTAATTAAATGAAGAAAATAACATTAGATTTAGGGAATAAAACTCCTAACTTTATTGGCTCCTGGTGTATAGAACCAATCTTAATTTGCGATGATCTTATCTCCTACTTTGAACTTAATATCGCCAAGCAAAAAAGTGGGTACAGTGGAAGTGGTTTAAATCCTGAGATAAAAGATAGTGTTGATATTACTATGAATCCCAAAGATATCATTCTTCCAGGACATGAGGCATTTAAAAAATATTTTGATCAACTTTTTGAATGCTATAAAAACTATGTAGAGGAATGGACTTTCTTAAACAAGATATCTGAAAAATTGGAAATTGGTTCTTTTAATTTACAAAGATATAAACCTGGTCAACATTTTAAGGAAATACATACAGAAAGATCTTCTTTAGCTACTCTTCACCGTATTTTTGCTTTTATGACATATTTAAATGATGTAGAAGAAGGAGGTTCAACATATTTCAGTCATTATGATCTTGAAATACAACCACAAAGAGGATTAACTTTGATTTGGCCTGCTGAATGGACTCACGCACATAAAGGAAACATACTTAAAGAAGGGTCAAAATATATCATTACGGGTTGGATTAATATTTTCTAATCAGTTGTTATTAACAGCATTTGATATTTAATAAGTTGATAAAAAAGACACGAAATAAACTACAAAACATAGAAATAAAATCATCATAATTAAGTAGCTATTAAAGTTAGTCTCATACGATTGAACCATTAATAATTCTAAATTCAAGGTCAGACATCATAATTGAAAGAATAATCGATTTGATAATAAGTAATTTCTGCGTAAACTCTCGTGACACTAATAAGAGGAGATTACAAATTAAAAGTTTCTCAAAGACGATATTAACTTAGAAAGATCGTAGGAAATAATTAAAAGACATCGCTACTTTATGTCACTCAAAATAAAACAACAATAATTGCAGCATTAGTAGTAAAATTGCTGAAGTTAAAAAGATTGAAAAGTATAGATGGAGCAATCTGATAAAAAAGATCAAGAAAAAAAGAAGATCACTGAAGCAAAAACATTCTCTGTTCCGTTTACTTTAGGAGAAAATAAAGAGAATATTACTATTACTACTAATACTTCTTCTAATCCTTCTAAAGAAAAAATAATCAATCAAGCATTTAAGTTTCATTCACAAGGAAATATTTTAGAAGCAGTAAAATATTATCAACTATTCATCAATCAAGGTTTCACTGACCACAGAGTCTTTTCTAATTATGGAATCATTTTAAACAATCTTGGCAAATCAAAAGACGCAGAAGTATCAACTCGCAAAGCAATTGAACTTAATCCTGGTGATGCAGAGGCTCATTACAATCTGGGAATTATATTGAAAGGTATTGGCAAATTACAAGACGCAGTATTGTCATATCGAAAAGCGATTGAACTTAATCCTGCTTTAGCGGATGCTCATTCCAATCTGGCAAACATTTTGAAAGACCTTGGCAAATTAAATGAGGCTGAAGTAGCTGTTCGCAAAGCGATTGAACTTAAACCTGATGACGCAAATGCTCATTTAAATCTAGGAGGTATTTTAAAAGATCTTGAAAAATTAAAAGACGCTGAATCATCGACTCGCAAAGCGATTGAACTCAATCCTAATTTCGCAGAGGCTCATTTAAATCTAGGAAGTATTTTAAAAGATCTAAGTATATTAAATGATGCAGAAGTATCAACTCGAAAAGCAATTGAACTCAATCCTGATTTCGCAGAGGCTTATTTAAATCTAGGAGGTATTTTAAAAGATCTTGACAAATTAAAAGACGCTGAATCATCGACTCGAAAAGCGATTGAACTTAATCCTGCTTTAGCGGATGCTCATTCCAATCTGGGAAATATTTTGAAAGACCTTGGCAAATTAAACGAGGCTGAAGTAGCTATTCGCAAAACAATTAAACTTCAATCTGATCATGCAGATGCTTATTTCATGCTCTCATTAATAGAGCTTCTAAAAGAAAATTATCAATCTGGTCTTGAGAACTATGAGTTTAGGTTCACGAAAAATGGAGCAGCGATTCCTCATGGCGTACCAAAGCTCAAAAGAATAAATCGAATAAAATTAAAAAAAGCAGACAAGCTCTTAGTTGTTAGTGAACAAGGGTTAGGAGATACGCTTCAACATATGCGCTACATTCCATATCTAAGAAATCAAGGTCTGGAAATTTCTTTTTCTGCTCAAACAAAACTACATTCATTAATCCAAGCATCAGATATTGATCAAAATCCATTAACACCAAAACAATCGACTTTAGTTTCAGAAGGTGAATGGATCCCATTATTATCTTTAGCTAGAGATTTAGAAGTAAGTCCAGAAAATCCAATCGTTACCCAACCATATATCTGTTCAACCGAAGAATTAAATAAAAAATGGAAAAACATTCTTTCGAAAGAAAAAAGACCAATCATTGGAATTAATTGGCAAGGAAATCTAGGCACTGAAAAAACTTATCAAGGACGCTCAATACCTTTAGAAAAGTTTTCAATACTTAAAGATAATAATGAAATTACATTTCTTTCACTACAAAAAGGATTTGGTTCAGAGCAATTAAATTCTTGCTCTTTTAAAAATAAATTTGTTGATTGCCAGCCACAAATTGATAGGACTTGGGATTTCCTTGAAAATGCCGCCATCATTGAAAACTGTGATTTAATTATTTCTTGTGATACCTCAATTGCTCATTTGGCAGGAGGGATGGGAAGCAAAGTTTGGTTACTGCTAAAAGATATCCCATTTTGGACTTGGGGACTGGAAAGGGAGGATACATTTTGGTATCCATCGATGAAATTGTTCCGGCAAAAAGAGCGACATAATTGGAATGAAGTGATGGAAAGAGTGTCAATCGCACTTCGCTCTTTCGAAGATGTAGAACCTAATCTCATCTAATATTTCTGATCTCTGTGTTGATGATTATGGAGAGGACAAGTTAACTGAAGTAGCTTCTAATTAAACAATACGAAGACGAATCAAGAACGGCTGAGAGGTCTCTAGAACCCTGCTTCAGTCTTGGTAATTGCTCCGACGATTTCGATCTCATCGGCCAAACGAGTCAATGGATAGACTTTTCAGCCTTGAACAAATCTATGTTTGAATCTCTCTTTTGTGTGATCAACATCGTTAGGGAGAACCTTCAAACAATCGTGAATTAGTGCTCTTGGTTGATGCCAATAGTTAATTTCCCTTTGGTGCTATGGGATCTCAGAGATATTATGCTATGTGGATGGCTTAACATTCTCACCCTGATTTTATATTCTATTTGAAAAAGGTTTTTACTAGTAGTTATCAATAGATAAAATACGACTATTCAAGTAATTTATTTTTGAGATTAATTACTTTGATTGTTTGGTTAATAATATTTTGAAGATCCTTTCTTAATGGAGAAATACGTCGTTTTGAAATTTCTAAATCGAAAGTTTGTTTATTCAACTTGACGTAATAATTGCATTTTTCAACAGTATTTAATTGCTCATAGTCACTTCTTTGGTGCGAACCTATACTTTCTTGTCTGGCTAATGCAGATAGGATTGTGGCTTCGGCAGAAATTAATGATGCTTCTAAATCAAAGACCTGAACAAGATCATCACAACTTTGATAGTCAATTCTAACATCAATGTCTTTTATAGTATTTTTGATGCCTAGAATTTTCTTTAGTCCTGATTCTAATAATTTTTTATTTTTAATCACACCACAATGCTTCCACATGACGCTATTTAATTCATGTTGCAAAGGCTTTGCTAATTCTGTACCTTTATGTATGAATTTATTTATGTGGTCATGGGCATTTTTTATTGATATATCAGATCTTACTTGTGATTTTAATTGGTTTGAATAATTAACACTAGCTATTCCAGCCCTCTTCCCGAAAATTAAAATTTCCGCGAGAGAATTACCTCCTAGACGATTTGCACCATGTAATCCACCAGCTACTTCTCCTGCGGCATATAACCCCCTGACTGATGTGCAATGCTCTTCAGGGCTTATCACAATACCTCCCATCGAATAGTGTGCTGTTGGAGCGACCTCCATTGGCTCTTTTGAGATGTCTAGCATTTGTGCATCTAAAAACTGCCTATAAATACTTGGTATTTTTTGCATTATGAAATCTTTACTCATATGACTTATATCTAGATACACACCTCCGTTAGGGGTGCCTCGCCCTTCGGCTATTTCTGTGTAATTTGCTATAGCGACTCTATCTCTAGTTGAAAGCTCCATTCTCTCTTTATCATAATTAACCATGAATCTTTCTCCTTGGTTATTTATAAGTTTTCCTCCTTCACCTCGAACTGCTTCTGTGACTAATGTTCCTGCAATTTCTTCTGGAAAAAGCATTCCTGAGGGGTGAAATTGAACCATTTCCATATCTCTTAATTCGCAACCTGCTTTGAGGCTTAAGTACAAGCCGTCTCCTGTATTCTCTTTTTTTCTAGAAGAACTTCTTTTCCATACTTTTGTATGACCTCCTGTACAAAGAATAACAGCATCAGCTAAATGCACTGTCCTTTCAGCTGTACTTGTATCGAATGACATGGCTCCAAAGCAAATCTCATCTCTTATAAGAATCTCAGTGACGTATTGGTTGTCATGAATTGGAATATTTAAAGACTCTGCTTTTTTAAGAAGTGTTTTTAAAATTGATAAACCTGTAAAATCTCCTGAGTAACAAGTTCTTCTATACGAATGAGCTCCAAAAAATCTTTGATCAAGAAGCCCATTTTTTAATTTTGCAAAATTTGCTCCCCACTGATCTATTTCTTGAACAAGTGATGGAGCTTCTTTAGCCATTATCTCAATTTGGGAGGCGTCTCCAATTCCATACCCCTCGATATAAGTATCTGCAAAATGTCGTTCCCAAGAATCTTCTTGATCGACATTTCCAAATGCGGCATTAATTCCTCCTGCGGCCAAAACAGTATGCGAATCTGTCTTTTCTCGCTTCCCAAGTACTGATACTTGAAGTCCAGCGAGTTTGACTTCAATAGCAGCTCTTAATCCTGCACCTCCACAGCCAATTACCAAAATATTTGAAATTTGAGTTGTGTGGTTATAATTAGTCATTGAATTTTCTGAAAATAATTCAAAGTTTTACTTGAGTTGGAATAGGAATTATTGATTGTTTTTAACCTTGTCTGCTCTCTAAAGAATACCTAAGATCTGAAACTAATAAAACTGATCTTCAAAATACTCTTCAATAAAAGTTCGCACTGAATTCCTTGTTCTGACTATTGTTGGATCATTTGTGAAAAAGCTAATAAATATGCCTTCTCAACTATCTCGAAGTGATGTTTCAATTAATAACTATAAAGCTTTCCTTGCAGAAGCTTCAATCCTTAAGAAGCCTTTTTCAGAGGCAGGCCACTTGTTTGCAGAGATAGAACTTCTTCCAAGACCTGTATGGTTTAAAGGAAGTAGGGATAGAGGCTTGAGAGGAAATCTTGCAGCATAAAAACTAGTTGCTTAATAGAATAAAATTTTAATGATTGATAAACTCATGCATTATCAAGCAGATTAAAACACCAGTCCATATCCCTTTGAAAAGTGTTGGATAATTGACTTGGGTTATATTTTTCTCAATTGTCATCTGACTTAGATCTTTATTCATATTGAGAAACGTTTTATTTTATTATTTAGTCATTTTACTTACTTGCTTAATAAATAAATACTATTAATAAATACATAGCTTAGTCTAAATTGATACTTCCTGGAAAAACAAAAATTAACTTCTTTTAATAATCTGTAGTGATAAAAAGTATTACACTTTGACTTTAAATTTTAGCTAGAGATAAGAGTTGCCTTTCTGACTATGCTTTTCGATAAAGTTACACGCTGATGAGTATTTCATTACGCACAATAGCAAAATTTGTTATGACGACACTATAAAAAAAAAGTTATGAATAAATAACTTCGACTTCAAGAAAAAAAATGAGCACTTTTAACGATTTTCAAAAAATGATAAATAGTTTGAATGAAGAGAATTTATCAGAACTTTGTGAAGAATTCCTTACTAATCATGAGGCTGCGATGAATATATTACTTAAATATTGTGGTGATTTTGGATTGATATTTGATGTTCAAGAAATTAAGGATAATATGACGATTATGCATAAGAATGGTGACTTTGATAATATTGTATGTTTTGGAATTGAATTATCAGAAAATCAATTATATAAGAAGTTTCATCCTTCTTGAATAGTTTTCATGACTATCCTCAATCTTTTTTTTACTTCTCATTATTATTGCTTATTATATTTTCAGCTACAGAAATATTTTCCTTAGTACTATGTTTTTCTTCAAGATTTTGACTTTTACTATTTAGAAAATTATTATACATTTCTATGTCATTTTTTCACTTTTATTTTGCTTAATTTAGCCTTTTAGCTCTTGATTTATTTCAAATATTTAGTGAATTTATTATTTAATCTTTAAGTCATATTCAATATTTATTGTAGATTCTTTATCTAAAGGATAAAAACTTGAACTAAGAGCTGCATTTTTTGCAGCATTATCAATTGATTCAATTCCACTGACAGTAATTAATTTTGCTTTTTTAACTTTACCATTTTTATTTATCCACACTTTTACTATTGGAGTTCCCTCTTCTCCCCTTCTTAATGCAATTGGAGGATATTTAGGACGAATACATTCTAGACATGCGATTTTTATCTTTCTAGAATCTAAGACTGAATCTTTTTCTGGCTCATTATTTATTACTCCAGCTTTAGATGCACTACCTATTTTCTCCTTTCTGAAAGATTGTTCTTGTGTGCTTGTAGTTTTAGTTTTTCCTTTATCCCGCTTTTTTTTGTTTTCTATAGTCTTATTATTTAATTTGAGTTTATCTTGAGTTGATTTCAGTCCATCTAAAGATTGCCTAGTTGAATCTTCTACTTCGCCTGGATCAATTAAATTATCAATTATTTCTACTGGAACAATCTTTGCCTCTATAGTTATATCCTTTTCTTTGGCTGTATGTAAAAGCATGAACATATGGATCAATATTGATAGAAGAATGTAGTAACTAATCTTGAATCTATTCATTTCTCTCGGGTATTACAGATTGGTTTAGCTTTCTTTGAATAGTATTATCATAGAAATGTTTGGTATAAGTCTTCTTGATAGATCTTTTTAAATCTGGTGGTATAGTTATGTGGCCACTATTGATGATTTCGATCATTTCATTAGCATGTATATTTGAACGACTTTCATTTTGGAAAGAGTCGATTATAAAAAATGATAAGCAACTAAACCTTACTGTTGAAAAATATTCAACTATTAATTCCACTAATTATTTCAAGAAAGAAAATTCTGTTTTCATTCCCCTTGAGAGAGTATTAGTAGATACATTGAAATTGATTGATCATAGTATTTTAGATGATAGAAAAAGTATTGATATTAAACTTGCTTTAGAAATATCAATTCATGCAATGCAATCTGAATTAGGAAAATTTAGCAACTTATTCTCTACAATTATTACTGTTTCTCCTTTGCTTGGCCTATTGGGAACAGTTTTGGGACTTATAGATTCTTTCTCATATATAAGGTTGGGAGATGCTGGTGTTAATGCTCTAGAAGTTACTGGGGGAATAAGTGAGGCATTGATTTCCACTGCTACTGGACTAATAGTTGCTATTATGACACTTGTTTTTTCTAATTATTTTAATAGTTTATGGAAGAAACAAAATTCAATTCTAAATCAGTATTGTGGTAAATTCGAAATTCTATATAGAAAAAATAATTTTTAGTGAATTAAAATAATGCTTTATCTTAAAGAAGAGGATATTAATAAAAAAAATAAAATTGATATCTTACCAATGATAGATATAATCTTTGCTATTTTAGCTTTTTTAATAATTTCTAGTCTTTATTTGACTCGTGTTGATACTATTGATGTTGATTTACCAAAGGCAAGTAATTCTATCAAGCAGAATAATAAGTTTGTCAATATATCAATTGATAAGTTGGGTAATATATTTATAAATAAGGAAAGCATTAAATTTGAAGACTTAAAAGTAAAAGTAGTTAATTTGATTGATGAAACCCAGAATCTTATTGTTTTGAATGCAGATAAAAATATTTCACATGGTTATATAATTGATGTGTTAGATGTGCTTAGAAGTATTGATGATTTGAAAATAGCAATTTCTACAAGGTCAGTGAACTAGTTGAATTCTATGCCTTAAGTT
This sequence comes from Prochlorococcus marinus str. MIT 1013, assembly GCF_027359395.1. NCBI lineage: Bacteria > Bacillati > Cyanobacteriota > Cyanophyceae > Synechococcales > Prochlorococcaceae > Prochlorococcus > Prochlorococcus marinus. The sequence continues at coordinate 1,013,974 of NZ_CP114778.1, read as the reverse complement.
TTATCATTGAAAATTTACAAGATAAGTTTGAGTGAATTTGAACATATTCGTTAACCCCCTTCAATCAGATAGCTAAAGAATGGATAACGATGTTCATGAAACTTCTGGAAGCATTGATTTTGAAAATTCAGATTAACATCTATAAATATTTGAGAGAATATCGGTGAGTCATAAGCCATATATTGATGAGTTATAGCTGATGCTAAGACCGGTTTAATGATCCGATCTAAAAGCCTTAATGAATTTGATCAAGTTGCTATTAGTCAAGAATGCAGAGAGTGGTTACATGATGGCGTAAGTTTTGATGAGGTATTGAGTTTAGAAACCCTAAAAAATCAATTATAAGCAGGTAATATTCATGCTGCAATTTTCTCAATATCTAATAGTTTAGCAATATCACTATCTACAACATCGCCTTCTTCTTTCCTTTTGACGAATTTATCAAAGTCAATCACATTATAACTTTTTCTCTTGATATCAGCACTTTTATTTAAGTAATCGAGCGAGACTAGAAATACAGGAATAACGCAGAATGGAATAACTAAGATGTAGAACTCTAAAGGCATTTGAATTTATATTGATAAACTAAGCTTTACCTAAGTAGTTGATGATCGCAATAGGGGCGAAGAGTGATTTTATGCTTTCAATATAAGTTTTTAGATTTTAGCTATTTAATGATTTTGTATAATCATTAGTTTTAACTGAGGATCCCAAGCAGCATTTATGCTGAGCCTGTTAAGCAGCTTGATCCTCCAGTCGACCATATCGATATCTCATCATATCTATAACTTGATCCTTTGTACTCCATGTTTTAATTCGATCCTTAATGGTAAGTAGTTCTGATTCAGTTAGTTCAAGACGTGCTTTTTTTGGGTGTGTCATTTAATTAAATACTCGTGGCGGTGCTGATGGTGATTCGCAAGCACAGAAAACAGAAAAGAGTAACCATTAAGCCTCACAAGTTATGCTTGGATGAATTGATTTTCACATGTCTGTATAGGTTGTCAATTCCCTCCGTGAAGGAAGCGACAACTACTCGTAGAGGTCTCGTACGTTATAGATCCAATCCAATCATCTTCGGTTCTTGCATCTCACTCATTAAAGTTAATCTCATAGATTGTGACCGGTATTTTTCTCTAAAGGACTATATATTAAGCAACTTTAGGATCTTCCTTTTCTTGTAATACCTTCTTGACCTTCGAATACTTTCTCCCAATCTTGTATTGCCTATGGAATAGATTTAACTGGTTGCTGTCATCATTCGAGGCTTTAGTCTTTATCTCTGCTATTGGTTTAGTTATTTGACTCCATACAAAAAGCATAGCAAGTGCAGATACAAGTAATGGAAGATAAGCTTTAATTAAGCTAACGACTACTAGAGTAGTTATAAAACAAAGAGAAAAAAGAGTCCATTTAGGAATTCTATTATCTGCTTGCTTTCTCTTTTTTGATTTTGAAGAAGGAATGATAGGCAGATCAGTAGTCATTCGTTATTGAGCTGTAGGTGTATTGGCTTAGAGGATGTAGTAATTGTTTTGGCTGTTGTAATAATTATTTGTTCTTACAATCAGTCTTATTTGATAGTCTTACTTCTGTTCGATTCAAATAGTTTAAAATTTTTAGACCATAGTGATATTGAAAATACGGAGTTTGGTAATGACACAGAGGTTATATTCTAACTAGATAATTTTTAACAAATTCAATCGAGCTTGTAAATGTTTTTGGATGAATCGTCCATTGATTGAAGATATAAAAACTTTTAAAACCGACTAGTTCATTATTATGATAGTTGTTTTAATGAGTCAGCGTTGTCTATTCCTTGATGACTAATGATATGATACAAAAAATAAATAAAGGATTCACTAGTTCAAATTTAAAAGATAATCTTGTGTAGGAGGCCTTTGTTCTCAACTGACTCTAAAAGCTAAAACCACTTTTGAGCTTCTGCCAATCTATTGAGTTGCCCTAACTAATAAGAAACTATCTCTTGAAGTTTAAGACCTTAGCGTAATCGAAAGGCATAAATTTTATTGAAATTTTTTTCTAAAGGTAGATGTATTAATAAATGAATAGCATTTTTTGTGGAATAAGTTTTCTTTTTTGTATGTATTTTATCCATTCTTAATATTTTGACTTATCGCTAACTGATCTCCTATTTTGACTTTGTCAGTCTTTTTTAGCATATGACATACAACTTTTGATTTGGTTTCCTTTACAGGTTGATGGAATACCATTTGTTACATCTAGCTAATATAAAATATCTTCTTGGATCGCTTTCTAAACTTCGAATCTCTAAACTATGAGTGATTTGAAATTAATTATTGATCAATTTCTTTTACTCTACATTATAATCTACTCACTCCCTCCCTTTGCAAAATGGAAAATACAGAGAGGAGAAGTATTATTTCTAATATATGTATATGAAATATTTCCGTACAAAAAAATCCTTGAGAATCTTAGGTTTTATCGCATCTCTTATTAGCGCTTTATTGATTGGTCTCTTGATTAGTATTAATTTTATTGTTAATCCTATTATTTATTGGATTGCATCTACTGAAGGAGCTAGAATATTTTTAGGTTGTATATTGTCTTGGTTAGGAGTGTCGAAATTATTTGATTTGTATTATAAGCGTTATAAGCGTAGGAAAAAACTTCGAAAATTTAATGCTCTTAACGTACCTTATCCACGCACTTTTAGTGGTAGGAAATAACAAAAATATAAATCTTTCATGAGGAATTAATCTTGGTTAAATTCGGTTTAGAGTTTATATTAATTAGTTTTTAAACCTATTAAACTAGTATTGTTTGAAAAAAATGAGTAATTAATAAATAGGGTTTTGACTTGGTAACTATTAATATGGCTACGTATTAGCGTCATATAGTTTATTGATCAGGCGAATTTGAGAAGGTATAGATAAGAAACTAAAAACTAAGCTGAGCTAAATTATTTTTTTTCAACATCTGACCCTAACGCCTGAGTAAGTTTCATTTCTTGTTTTGAAGAAGGCTGTGAAAATATATATAGATTGTAGAAGGGAATAAATGAACAAAATGTCCATAAAACTAAGTTTTCTTTACCAATATCTCTAAGTCTTCTTACTAATAAGGCTAAAAACACTAGAAATGAAGGAATACTATATATATAACTCCACTCATATCCTTCAGCGATTGAATAAAAATCATTTGGATCATTAACTAAACTGTTGTTAGATAATATTGAAACTAAAGCTCCTATTAGTCCATCAAGTATAAAAAAGTGCCAAAATGGGATTCTACTTGTTTTGTCTTTGTAATTAAAAATCTGACTCCAAGCCAGAAAGTAATTTGAAAGAACTCTCTCTAAAAAATTCATACTTATTCTCATGTGTATTTACAATTATGTAAGATCTTACTCATAAAAGGCTCTATGAGTTTTTCTTCTTATAAAAGATAATAATGAATCAAATTTTTCTCATGGCATTATATTTCTTACTTATGTCTCCGATGGCTGTTAATTCTGATGATCGAATTTATGAAACTAAGAATATTTGTGGTCGATATTATGCAGTGGAACTTAACGGTGGAGATGCAGCAAGGTTATTAGGCTTAAAAGATTCTGGTAGAGTTAGCTCAAGAGTTGAGCAGTACTGTAATTTCTTTCGCTAAATTCTCTGATTACGTTTTTCATTCCTGCGTCCAAACCCAATATTCAGTAGTTGATTAATTGTTGATGGATAAATTGTTAGCTATTTAGCTAATAATAGAATTTACTTATAAGTTCGTGTTAGGTTTCCAGTCTTTCTCTTCATTATGTAAAAAACCTGTCAATAAATTTTCAATATGAAAATTAAGTTATGCGCCTTTTAAAAATTTTATGATCAAGAGTTGTATAAGATCTAGAGGCTAAAGGGGTATTATTTCATAGGGAGCTTTAGTTTTGGATTTGAGGACCTAACCTGTGTTGATTAGTCTTGTTAATGCTTCAACAGACTTTGGAATAAAAAATCTTTTTAGAAATTTAGATCTTCACATAAATAAGAAGGAGAGACTTGGTTTGATTGGTCCAAATGGATCTGGTAAGTCAACACTTTTGAGAGTCCTTGCAGGAATTGAACCTTTGATGGAGGGAGAAAGGAGATGTTTATCATCTTTGCGGATATCTCTAGTAGGGCAAGAGACAAGGTACGACAGTGAAAAAAGTATTTTGGAAGAAGTTCTGGAAGGGTGTGGCGAAAAAAGAAAATTATTACTTAATTTCAGTAAGCTAAGTAGAAAAATCGCTGAAAATCCAAAAGATGAACGTCTTTTGAAAAAACTAGGTCAGGCGAGTGAACTTATGGATGCTACTGGGGCATGGAATTTAGAACAGCAATGCCAAGATATTCTAAGAAGACTAGGTATAAAAGATTTAGACAAGCCAGTAAAAGATCTTTCTGGTGGTTACCGCAAAAGAGTAGGACTGGCGGCTGCACTTGTCTCTAAACCTGACGTCTTACTTCTTGATGAACCTACCAATCACCTAGATGCATCTGCAGTGGAATGGCTTCAAAATTGGTTAGACCATTATGAGGGAGCTCTTGTTTTGATAACTCACGATAGATATGTGCTTGATCGCATTACTACTAGGATGGTCGAAATCAATAATGGAGAAGCTCGCAAGTATTTGGGAAATTATCGTCAATTTCTTCAACAAAAAGTTGAACAAGAACAATCAGAGGCATCTACAAAGAAAAAATTTCAAGGTGTTTTAAGAAAGGAATTAGCTTGGTTAAGGCAAGGTCCTAAAGCAAGAAGTACAAAACAAAAAGCACGTATTCAAAGGATTGCCGAAATGCAAGCGAAACCTAAAAATCATGTCAAAGCTAAATTAGAAATGAATTCATTGAGTAGAAGAATTGGAAAAATCGCAATTGAAGCTGAAGGTGTAGGACTCTCTTTAAATGATAAAGAGAATAATTTGGATCTTTTATATGATTTCACTTATAGCTTTAGTCCAGAGGATCGAGTAGGTATTATTGGTCCAAATGGAAGTGGTAAATCGACTCTTTTAGATCTAATTGCAGGTAAAAGATTGCCTACTAGTGGGGAAATAAAACTTGGAGAAACTGTTCATATTGGCTATCTCGATCAACATACAAATGATTTAAATCAAGGGAGTGGCTTAAGCCGCAAAGTTATCGAATTCGTGGAGGAATCTGCATTACGAATAGATCATGGAGGAAAACAAATTACCGCATCACAACTCTTAGAAAAATTCCTGTTTCCACCCAGTCAACAACATAGTCCTCTACTTAAACTTTCAGGAGGAGAAAAAAGAAGACTTGCCCTCTGTAAAATGCTGATACAAGCGCCCAATGTATTGTTGCTTGATGAACCTACTAATGATTTAGATATACAAACACTAAGCGTGTTAGAAGATTTTCTTGAGGACTTCAAAGGTTGTGTCGTAGTTGTATCGCATGATAGATATTTTCTTGATCGAACAATTGATCGAATTTTTAATTTTGAGAATGGTCACTTGCGAAGATATGAAGGTAATTACTCTCGATTCCTAGAACAAAAAATGTTACAGGAGCGAAATAATGAAACAAAAGAACGAGATAAGATAGTTAATAATTCACAAAACAAGCGTGGATCAGAAATAAAATCAAATCCTAAAAATAATAAGAGAAAATTAAGTTTTAAAGAAGCTAGAGAATTAAAAGAACTCGATCTAAAATTACCTATGTTAGAAAAACAGAAAATATATTTAGAAAAAAAAATAATTGATAGTGATGTAGACATTAGTGAAACCAGTCTTCGATTAGCAGAGCTAATTGAATCTATTCAGGAGTATGAGGATAGATGGATTGAACTAAGTGAGTTATCTGAGGCAGCCAAGTAACAACGTAATTTTTTTGTGGCGTAGAAAAACAGATAGAGACCAAGTCGTTATTATTGACATGTTTGAGTATAAATACTATAAAGGAGTTGCAGTTTTTGCTACCCAATTGTTCGATCTGCCTACGTAGATCGCAGTTCGAGTCAAGCCACAGGACGGGAGCTTGAGCGCTTTCAAGGAGTCTGTACTATGGTCAATGTGTATTTCAATGGAAGATCTTCGTATATTGTAATTCAGCTTCAAAGCCTCAGATAAAGCTTACTTATAGGGGATTAAATTATTCAAGATAAATTCATACCTCTAATAATTTAATGCATCTCAAGATATCCATATTTTAGGATAAGATTGTATTATTTTTATGACTATTCAAGTTAGCTGAATTAGTTAAATCAGTGCAGTTATGTTTTTATAAATTTTAAATGACTCGTTTTTGTAGTTATTAATACAAGACAAAAAAAATTATGTTTGTCTTTATTTCGCTAGCCTTAGAATTGTGGCATAGAAAAATCCCTCACAAGAATAAGAGATGCTATCGTCCTTGAAAATTTGTGATTTGTCGCTTTTAGCTATAATAATTTTATGTACACAGATTATTTGTGAAGTTGATTAAATGGCATAAATCATTTGTTGAACGTGCTCAAAAAGAAATGGGGATATCCAACTACGCCCTTTATTGGTTTGGTTTCCTTGAGGGCGCTTTAGTTATGTGGTTACTTATGAAAGTTATTTCTGCCTTATGGATAACATCTGAGTTTCCTTTTTAATAAAGATGTTTTTAATAGATGAATTATGGAGTTTCTAAAAAAAATCCCTCCAAATATTTATCTAATTTTTTCTTTGATTTTCATAACAATAGCTATTGCAATTCTTTTTTTAGGGAAATTTGCTTTTTCCATCATTTTTTTGCTAATAGGACTTATTTCATTAATAGCATGGACTTTTTCTGGATTATTCGAAGAAACTAAAAATACATAGATGCTTCATTAAACTTAGATATAAGGATATGGTTGACAACAAATTCTCATGATTACAGTATCCATTAGGTGCTTGTTTTCCTTTTGAATGAATTTATTCTGATAAAAGTTAGATTATCTTTCAGTTGAAAATGGTTATTGATCCAGAAGTAATTCCCCCTTCAAGTAATAAAGGGAGCAGAGCAGGTAGATATGTTCCGAAATGGGCAATTTATAGCTCTGCCGGGATAGGGGTTTTGGTTCTAGTTGGGTTAATTAAAACCCTTCTCCCTTTAATTGGAATGGCTTTTTTATTGGCATTCATCTGGACGCAATCAACAACTAACCTAAGATACTGAGAATTCTGTTCTCCAATAATTAAAGTTGTTCTCCAGGTAACGCTTGAGTTATCTCCCTATGATGAAATGGTGAACAGAGGGAACCGTTCTATAGAGAATGTAAATAATAAGAACTAGTAAATTCCCTCCAACAACGGCCGCTCCAGCAGCAAAATTTCCTTCTTTGGTGGTGTAATCCCACTTTGGCTCGTTATCTGTCATGGTTGAATTATTAATCACTTTATTATTGCCATTTATCCAAAGCGTTCAACAAATATAACTAATAAAAGAATAAAGAAACTCCTAATTTTTTCGAAATTCAAAATATAATCCAATTTTCTTCAATGGGAAAGAGATCTATATAAAAGGGTTGAGGGTTTTCTTCTCTTCAAACCTCTAGCTATGACTAAGTTGTTAAATTCAAAATTTATGCTTCCTCTTTAGAAACAACTTCGGCATCAACCACTTCTTTTGAATCAACAAATTCATTTCTTTTCCTATCTATCCAATTATTAAGTCCAAAGACGAGAGGCTTTGATCCTCGATAAATAAAAATTGCGGTAGGAAGAACACTTATTATCCCAACTGCAGGATTTTTGAATAATAGTCTTCCTGCTTTGACATTAAAAAGAATAATTAATAAAGAAGGAATTAAAACACTGAGAATGGTTTTTAGAGCTTCAGTCCATCCAACACGATAAACCCACCAAATTGAAGCTATCCCAAAAAAATATAAAATAAAATAAGTCATGAAATATCACTTACCCAGTAAGTCGATTTTAATTAATCAAACTATACTAAGAACTTCTTTTACGCTTTGAGTTGCTCGTCTCAAGGATGTAAACACTAAAAGCTATCAATAGAGTTACCAAAATCGAGGCAGCCACCCAACTTAATTGGCTTGAGGTCATCCCTAAGTAAGGACCATCAATAGGTTGTTCTGACCAAGTGCCAGGTAAGTGCCACACCTGAGGATTCGATAGGAAAACCATGCAATACCTTTTCATTGCTTTATGAGCAAAGTTTATATTTAAAATGCATAAATGCTATGAATAATTACTTATCGTTACTTGTGCTTAGAACTAAGATTGATGACTAATTTGATTCTTAAATAGAGACGGGTTTTTTAAATCCTTTAAAAATAATAATTACTCATGGCAAAGCTTTGAATCATAAGCCATCTTTAAGTTGAATTCATTTCGAGATCACTATGTCTAGAGCTGTGAATTGGGTTTTGCTTCAATTGGCTATGAGTTATTATGGAGACTCATTGAAAGAGTTTCAAGTTGATAATGATTAGTTATCTATAAGTTTTGAATATTTTTTGATTTCTCAAGATTTTCATGAAATTACTAACTCAGTTCAGTATTCCTAATCCAAGCAAGGCTGATCTGGCTAAAAAGAATAATAGGACTTCAAAAACACTAAAAAAAGCAGCTAAACAATAAATTCTTGTTTGAGCTTGAGAAGCATTGAGCAGGTTTCCTGAGGATATCTTTACGTAAATTACTGGTTTTTGCCTCAGGATTTCTTGCATTGCTGGGAATTTGAATTTTTATTTCTAGCTTTGATGGAGATGGGATGGCCTATTTAACTCGGGATAGCTATCAATTCACAATTTTAGAAGGTTCATGACAGCTAACCACTCGCTGCGAGGTTTTTAGGTGTGACACATCAGTGTCGCACTAGGCAGTATGTCTTGTGGACGATTGCTATTATTGCTAGTTCGTTTTTCTTTCTAAAGTCTTTTTTGCAGTCAGAATTTGCTGTTTGGGCATAGCTTTATCTCTTGTTTTGCTTCGAAAGTGTGCAAGCCGAACACAACCGTATCTTTAGATTCCTTAATAAAGTATTTACTTAAGGGGCTAGTTGGTAATTAGCACATGACATCTTCTTCTAATGTAATTACTGAATATGGTAAGCAAAACATATTTGCTCGTGAAACTCCTCCACAATTAGTAGAAAACTATACGAGCTATCCAAATGAAGCTGAAAAAAACAAATGGACGTTGGGCAATGATTGGTATAATTTCTCTTAATGGCGCATATGCAACAACAGGACAAATTATCCCTGGCTTTTTCTAAAAGGTAAGTTAATAAAAAAATCGCTGATCTGATAATTTTTCTGATCAGCAACTGTCAATTAAATTTATTAATCAGATCATATTTATACGACTACAAAATGTTGTATTGTTTATATCTGTATGTCTAGTATTGATTAAAAATATTGCTCAAAGTTGCCATCATCATGAGGAGATATGCCATTTTTGTGATGGATGACTACATCGACGCCTTTTGATCCATTTACGCCTGTGTCAAAAAATAATACTTGCGGTGTTTCACGAAAAACACGAATAGGGACGAATTGAAGAAGTATTTGTCCACCCCCCCCCTGTTCTCACCTAGGCAGATATTCTTATGTAAATTATGATTCTGGCTATGTTTCCGTAAACTATCCTTGCTCAGAACCAAGACTTTTTAACTCCGAAAAAGAAAATACTTGTTTATTTATTATTGAGCCTTCTGATGATTCTTGATGTATGGTTCTAGATGATAAAACCCAAGGCCCACCTTTGAATAAAGGTATAAAAGCATCTTTGTAAAAGCTTTTTTTCTTTAAATCTTTTTTTGAAATTGGATCAAGATATTGACTGGAATAACTTTTGCTTAAGTAGCCATTACCAGTATGAGTCACATCCTTAGTGAGGATGATTATTAGATTTCCATGAATATGCCTATGAACCATTGTAACAACATCGTTTTTGACCCTATATTTGTCACCTTCGTTTTTCCCTCCAACTATAATTTCTGAGCCAATTTCATTTGTATCTCCAAAAGTAAAGGTGTTTTTACCATGAGTTTGTTCAAATGATCTTCTGACTCTATGAATAGCAACTTCCCAAAGTTGTGAAGAAATGGCTTTGTGTATTTCTTCGTCATCTATTTCTTTAACAGTAGCTTTTAAATCTTGTCCTACGCAAAAGCTTCCTTCTACTTCTCTTTCGCCATCAGTCCAAGAACATCTACCTTTATAACCTGAAAAATCTAATTCCCATGTGTAGCGATTTTCATAGGCAGACTTAAATAAATGCGTACAATCTGTTCTTGTCATTTCATTGGTTAGAATCAAACTCAGTTTATGACTTATTTTAGTCAATTAAATATTTTAATATATCTTCCAAAAAATTTTTAGATTTTATACTTTTCACTGCAAATTATTTGACTTTATTAGTAATTAAAAGATTACTCGTTGTTTTCTTCAACTGATGATGTTCTATTTTCTGAGCTTAGAGACTCATCCTTGATATCAGTTTTTTCATCCCAACCCCAGCTTCTTTTGATTTCTTTTAGTGATCGACCACTCTCTCTTTGTTGAGTACTTAAGGGAATCCAACTCCAATCAATTAAAAGTGTTGCGGCAACTCCAAAAAGGGCATGTCCGATAAGTACTCCTACAACATCAACTGCAGTGAGTGATTCTTGTCCAATCGAGGGGTCGTACAAGTTATTTTCTCATTAGATTTTTTGATTATAGGAATTTAACAAGCGGTTCAAAGAAAAGGTATTGAATAAAGTTTCGTTTTTTATATAGATTTTTCTAATGTATTTGATCATTTTTACTAGTATGTTCGGTTGCCCACCATCAACCGCAGGTATAGCTACGTTACATTCCTTTACATAATAAATCCATTATCAAATGACACCTGAAGCAGAAAAGTTTAACGGTTGGGCAGCAATGCTTGGCTTCGTTGCAGCCTTTGGCGCATATGCAACAACAGGACAAATAATCCCTGGCATCTTCTAAATTTTTTAATTATGCAACCTTCTAACAAAACAATTCTAGAAAGAAGTATCGGAAGGCCAGCAATGATGGCTTTCGTATTTCTTACAGGTATCTACCTAACAACTGGCCAACTAATCCCTGGTGTTGTGTAATGTCTACTCAAAACAACAATACAAGAAACATTGATCCTGAGAAGGTAACCGCAGAAAGGCTTAATGGCTATGCAGCATTATTTGGTTGTATTGCGTTGGTTGGAGCATATTCAACAACAGGTCAAATCATCCCCGGTTTTGTGTAGCCGATAAAAAGTTTTCAAAAAATTGCCGAACCTTCTAATTGATGTTTGGCAATTTTTTGGTTTTTTAGAAGGTTTATCTAATATCAATGAACTCAAAATTCAAAGGAATATTCCACTTGATTGAACAAAGCTGTGAAAAGCTGGATTATGAAGATATTCAATATAGAAAGCGATTAAAAATGCACCACTCAGGCAACCACTAGCAATTATTGATCCAAAAATAAAAACTTGTTGTTTGCTTACATTTTGCTTCGTATCTATAAATACAAATCTCTTTGATCTTGAGACAGTCATGTAAGTTTTTTCGACTACCCCATACCTAGCTATACCATGTCTTGAATATTTCCTGCTTAACACTTTCTTTATGAAACCCTATTGTCCGTGTAAATAGCTTGACATGAAAATTCTTGAATTTCTCCATTAGGCAAAAGTTGAGCAAATCTGGGATCATCCATTCTTAATCCATTTTTCTCATCCTGATAACTCCACAACCATTTTTTGTCCGTGAACGAAATGTCACCGACCTTAAAAGATACTGGGAGCATCAGATTGATATCGCGCCAATTAAGAACTATAAATGCTCCTTTATCAATATTTTCAAGATCATTAGTTATTGCGAAATCTCCATTTAAATTATTCCTGATGACCGCAGTTAATTTATCTCCATCACAATTAAAAATTGAAGAAGGATTAAGAGTAATAAGTAAACTAAGAAAAAATGAAATAAAAATCATTTGTTTTGATTATAAGAGAAATTTTTCTGTGAAGATAATATTATTATTTTTGATTATAATTCGTTTTTATTTAATAAAAGGAACTTTTTGAATACTTGATTAGAGTGAAAATTCGGTAAAATAAATTCATTCAATAGGTTCGCCAAATCAAACACTCAAAAGATACTAATTCCAATTCTACGAAAATAAGTTGTACATATCTTGGGGATTTGCACACTGAAGCAAAACATTCTCTCTCGGGGTGTGTTATCCATACTGATGCACCCAAAGATCATGACGGAGAAGGAAAAGATTTTGCTCCAACTGATTTATTAGCTTCTTCGTTGGGAACTTGTGTAATAACAATTATGGGTATTGAGGCAAAACGTAGAGGGTGGGAACTTGGTAAGATTAAAATTGATGTTTATAAAACAATGACATCAGAGGGTCCTAGGCAAATAAAGACTCTTGCGCTAGAAATTTTTATGCCATCTGAATTAGATGCTGAAAAGTATAAAATTCTTCAAAGAACAGCTGAAGACTGTCCTGTTAAGCTTAATCTTGAGTGCTCTGTGGATATTAAATTGAATTGGCATTAAACAAATATTTAAAATATAAGTAGCTATATTGATTATTCTTTAATTGTTTGATTATTAAAAAGTTCTTTAAGAGACTTACTTTTTACATGATTTAGACCTAAAATTAATCCTCCAATTAGACCAGCGTTCATTAGAACAGCTTTTACTTGGAAAGGAAAAAAATGAAATATAAAAGTTGTTGGGACTATAAATATTAGTAGAAGATATACACCTAATCTTTGCTTAAATCCTGAGATAAAAAGTATTGAGCCGAAGATTAAGCAAATAATGGCCAAAACTAATAGGAATGGAGCTAAAGTAGCAGGTATATTTTTATTTGAGATAACTTCAACAGTCCGCTCGAAATTTATTATTTTTCCAGGGATTGAATAAATAAATATAGCTGAAATAAATATTCTTCCAATTAAATTTTTTGTTTGTTCAAAATTCATTGAATCAATATAAGGGGTGAAAAAATAATCTTAGATTCTAATATTTTAGATTTCATTACATTATTATTATGTAACAAATAATTTATTTTTGTGGATTTTTCTAGATATTTTTTAGAATTATAATTTTAAATTGTATTGCTTTTTTGTGAGCAAATAAAATATATTGCTATGTTATTTTTAGATTATTTTACTTTTGATAATGAGAAGGGATTGGGACTCAGGACCATCATTTTATAAGAAGGGATCGTTTCATAATAAAATAGGGATGATATTGCTTTGGATCTTTATATGCCTGGCTATAATTCAAATTTTTATATTGATGCTTACTTGACTTGTATTTCCATAATTCTTTAATATTAGATTAGTGATGAATTTATATAATATTAAATTGTAAATAGATTGAATTTGATTTCAATTTATCTAAGTTTATTTAATTATGATTCTTCTCGAAATTACTAATTCATCAGATGTGGTTGCCTCTAAAGCAGGTAAATTATTTGAGAAAATGACTCCAGAGATGATTGATCAGCAATTAGTAGAAACTCAGGTTATTCAACAGATGATTGATCAACTTCAATCAGAGGGACTGAAAGGTCAGATCTCTAGCGCCAAAGGATTAGATATTAGTGATGATGCTTTGATAACTAAAAGTAGTTTTAAAATCAGGTCTACGAAGACCTTTTGAATAAAAATTTTTAAGTTTTTTCAATTTACTTTAAAAAGAAAACACTCACAGAGCTACTTTTAGTAGATCTTCTAGCGTTAGTTCTTTTTTGAGTTCATATTTTATATATCGGGCTTTTCTTAATGTTTTGGAAGTATTTCTTAGAAAAACTTAATTATTTATTATTGAGAAGAGATGCTTTTTTATTACTCGGCACTATCTATTCTTATATTAATTAATAAGGAATTGTTTTGGGTTTTGGTGCCCCAAAAATAAGTAATGAAGAAGAGCGATTAAGAGCTCTTGCTGAATACAGGATTTTAGGTACTCAACCTGAGCAATGTTATGACGACATAACGAAAATTGCTTCTTTAACTTGTGGGACCCCTATTTCTTTAATGAGTTTGGTTGATACAGATAGACAATGGTTTAAATCAATGTGTGGGTTTGAGACGAAAGAAACATCAAGGGACGTTTCTTTTTGTGCTCATGCAATTGCTAGTCCAGAACCTTTGATTATTGAGGATGCCCTGTTAGATGAGCGATTTAAATCAAATCCTTTGGTGGTTGAGGAACCAAAAATTCGTTTGTATGCTGGGTTTCCATTGCAAACCCCAAATGATCAGAGAATAGGAACTCTCTGCGTGATTGATAGAAAGCCGGGTTATTTGTCTGATCAACAGCATCAAGTTATGGAGGCATTATCTAGACAGGTTGTAACCTTATTGGAACTTCGTAAAAGATCTATTCGTCTTCTTGATGCTCTTACACATATGCATAACACGGAAGGTATTTTAACGACATGTTCATATTGCAAAGAGGTCAGGGATTCGGATGGTGAGTGGCAGCATTTAGAAAAATACCTTTCAAAAATCGCAGATATTCGTTTTAGTCATGGGATTTGCGATTTATGTATGGAGAAGCACTTCCCTGATGTACTAGAAGTTTGGAGTGATGACAAGCTTAATTTAAACAGTAAAAAAAACAAGCCAGAATGCAAAAAAAGCAGTTAGTTTCCTAGAAAATAAATTTATGTGAGTTAGTTTCTTCCTAAACTTTTTATGAATATTGAATTCTTTTAAATTTATTTATCAAAAAATTTCGAAATATGATTGGTTCTTTTGCGGCAATCTCTGCAGTATTAGCTTGGACTTTTGCGTGTTCTATTTGGCGTAGAGAATCTGAAAACTTGTTACCTAGGCAAATCAACATTTATAAAAATGTTCTTGCTTCAATCTTCTTTTTACCAGTTGCTTTTACGATAAGTTGGTTTTCTGATGTATTTTCTATATTTGTATTGATGATAAGTGGAATAGTCGGTATTTCTATAGGTGATACTTTATATATAAAGTCTTTAAAAATAATAGGGACTAGAAAAACTCTTTCATTTGAAGCTTTAACGCCAATAATTGCAACTACTTTAGGAACCTTGAGTATCAATGAGATATATCCTCAAAAAGTATGGATTGGGTCTTTGATTGTCTCTTTTTCTTTATTGATGATTGTACGTCAAAATACATTTCAAAAAGAGGACTCTAGAAAAATAAATATTCTTGGGATCCTCTGCGCATTGGGTTCGGTCTTTTGTGCTGTTTTGGCAGCTTTAATGTCAAGAGTAATTTTAATCAGCTCCACATTAACCCCTATACAAACAACTGAAATTAGACTTCTAGCTGCAACAATATTTTTATTTTTAATATTTAAAAAAGATTTCTTGGATCTCCTTGGAAATCGATCAATAACTAAAAAAAATCATTTAAGTTTAATTTTATCAACCTTACTTGGTACTAATTGTGGAATATTATTTCAACAGATAGTTTTTAAATTTTTACCCATTGGTATTGGTTGGACATTATTAAGTCTTTCTCCTATTTTTGCACTTTTTATTTCAAAGAGAGAGGGAGATGTAATAAATAAATTAACAATTTTTTATTCTTTTTTATCTTTTATTGGAGTTGCTATTGCTTTGATCTAGACTTCAAAGTAATCATTTTCTTGCCAATATTCATCTGGATCATCTTCGACGTCGGGTGGATCTTCTAGTTCTCCAGGCGTTTCACCTAGTAGTATGAGCAATCCTTCCAAATATCTCATTTCTGAAGGGTCATCTGATTTATCAAGACGATCTTTGACTTTTTTAGAAACTTCAGGATCACCTTGCTCAACAGCTTTTGTTAATAAATAAAGAGGATCGCTTTTTGGGTCTATTTCTTTCATTTTAATTAGAAATTATTTAGGTAGGTGAGATTCAGTCTTTCATATATTCAAGATAAAGTTCTATCAGTTGTTCCCGGATAGAAAAGAGTATTTTGATCAATATTAATTGCTGAAAACTTGATAGGTTCCCAAAATAAATCTCTTGTAATCAAGAAACGAATATCTTTCTCTTTTAAAAATTTCTCATTAACAAGTTCCTGCAGTACTTTTATCGGAATTTCTCCCCATTTACTGGAATTAGTTAACCAATTATCCATTTCCCAAACAGGTTCAGAATTTATTATTTGAAATCCAAAGGCTTTTTCCCTGTCTTCTGATATTTCCGAAAGGTACCAATCACCTACAACGCCATAAAGGTGACAATAAATCAAATCATCAACCGATCCTTTACTGTTGCCTGATATCGACTTCATCGATTTAGCTGTTGACTCTGGAACGAGAACAAGTGGATTTTGGTTTTGTTCGGACAAAATAAGATAGATGTATAACCCTTTTTTAAAAAGGATTTAATACCTATTATATTTTTTAAAAAGTAGATTTAACTCTTTAAATTTCTTATGTAATAAACTTTCTAATATTTAACCTTCATTTATCAGATTCTGTTGCTTTGAGTGCTTGTAATGCCATATTTATATGTACCCCCATAGCCCCAAAGGCCATAAGAGATTTAGGATTTTTATTTTCAGTTAAAATTTCCTGCTCCTTATTCATCATAAATAATATTTTTTGACTTGTTTCTGTCCATGTTTTTATTAAATCATTGAATTCTTGATTTTCCTTGATTTGATTATTTTCAGAGGTATTAATTGAAGAAATATCTTTTTTGGCTTTGATTAAATAGTCATTTAATTTCTTATGACTGATAGCGCTGTGTGAGAATTGGTTGTTATTCAATTTACATCTAAGAATCTTTTAATAAATTATCATGCGTAAAAATAACTCCAAGGGTGGATCCCCGACCAAATCTAATTCGTTTTTTAAAAGTAGATCATTTGCTATCTCTATATTTTTTAACTAGTTTTTTGAAATGATCTCCTCTTTCCTCGTAATTTTGGTATTGATCAAAACTGGCACAGGCTGGAGATAGTAGTATGTTGTTTGAATTTGTTTTTCTTGCTATATCAATAGATGCTATTGTCGCTTCCTCTAGATTTTGTTTGACAATTATTTCTCCTGTATAAGAAGACATTAATAATGCTTCCCTTAGGCTGTTTGCACTAAGTCCAAATAAAACTATCCCATTAGTAGATTGCTTTATTTGTTTCATCCACGGCAGATAATCTCCTTTTTTTTGTATGCCACCAGCTATTAAAATTATTGGATGAGGGATAGATTCTAAACCACTTAGTGAAGAGTCGAAATTAGTGGCTTTACTATCGTTAAAAAAACTTAAATTGTTTACCTTTCCTAAGTACTCCAATCTATGGGGGATTGATTTAAATGAATTTATAGATGCAGCTATTGAAGAATGGTCAAGACCTATTTCTCTTGCTGCTGCTGTTACGAGCAAGAGGTTTTGCAAATTATGTTTACCAGGTATCTTAAGTACAGTACTGTGAAATAGTTGTTTTTGGTCTTCAAATATATAACCTTTTTGATCGATCCAGAATTTTGGATGTTGAGAATAGAAGGACTGTTGATTTGTTCCAACCCATATACCTTTAGGTAATTCTTTTCTTTTACTGAATAAATATTGATCATCAGAATTATAAATTCGAATGGATGATTTCTCTAGTAAACTACGCTTTATTTTGAAGTAAGTTTCTATATCATTATGTCTTTCTAAATGATCAGGTGTAAATGTTGTCCAGATACCTATAGTTGGTGCTACTTTTGGTGAACTCTCAATTTGATAACTACTTAATTCTATTATTAACCAGTTTAACTCTTGGTAATTATTTTGCATACTTTCTAAAGCAATTTTGGATAATGCCTTCCCAATATTTCCTCCCATGTCAGTAATTAAATTATTTAATTTAAGAATATGGTTAAGCATATTTGTGACGGTTGTTTTACCATTAGTTCCAGTTATACCAATAGATGGGATATGATTTAATCTTTCCCAAGCTAATTCTACTTCACCCTGAGTATTGATTTTTTTATATCTTAATTCTTTTAGAGCTATATGCTCCCAATCTATTCCTGGACTTACAGTAATAGAACAAATTCTTTCTATCCATGGCGTGAAATTATTAATATGAAGGGGTTTACCAAGTAAGATAACTTTAATTCCTTCTGATTTTAATTGATTAGATATATTTATTAGTTTCTTATTAGAATTATTCTCTAATACTAAAACGTTCTTTCCCTCTGATTTAAGTAGTTTTGCTGCACTTATTCCTGAGCTGCCTAGTCCAAGTACAATATGTATTTGATTTGATTTTTTTTGTTTTGACAATTTAATTTAGATTTTAATTTAAATAGCTTTTCTCGTGGGTTGGGAGCAAAGTTTACTTAGAACGAATTTGAGTGCATCCAATTTTAACTACTCTCTAATATAAAATTTTTTTATATTAGTATTGTTTTGATTTTTAAATAAAGATTTTTTATGCAACAGTTCTTGAATCTCTTCCCTTTTAAGATAAAAGTTGAAATTTTTGAATTGATTTTAATAAGATTAAAAAAACGTTAATACCTATAGCTTTATTCTTTAGATGTTGTTTTGATACTAATGCATATTCTTCTTTTTAATGGCTGCAAAAATTCAGGGTATTGAAATTTTAAAACAAAAAGAAATTCAAGAGCCAACGAATGTTGAGTATTCTCTAAATGGTTTGGTAGATCAGAACGAGAGTGAAATTACATGGATTAAACTTCATCAAATGTTTGATAAGTAAAGAGTTTAAAAACTTTCTTTATTACTTTTCACTAGAAATGTCTTCGCCATCCAATGTTGGTAAATGGGCGATACTGGAATCGAACCAGTGACTCCTACCGTGTCAAGGTAGTGCTCTACCTCTGAGCTAATCGCCCTTGTAAGTCACTTTAAAACTGAACTTTAGGTCCTCAATGAAGTTAGCAGGCAATAGGACCTAATAATCATTGCCTTAGTAATTTGATTCTCCAACGCTCTTTTTTCGTTTTGTCGATATTTAAAATTTTAAGTGAACCTTTTTTCTCCAAATGAATATGGTCTCCAATATTTACGGATTTGCTGGGCTGATCATTCAAAGCCCAGTTAAGTCGCAACAATCCTTTCTTGATTTGTGTGTTTATTTTTGACCTTGATAATCCAAAACCTGCAGAAGCTATTGCGTCAATCCTGGTAGATGCCTCAACCGTATTGATTACTTTCTCTGGCCTATTAAAAGGGATCTCCATCTCGCTAATGTCTAATGCCTGGATTGATATTTCAACTTCTCTTAGGTTTCCATTCTTTTGATTTAATGAATCAGCACATTTTTTGGAGCAAATAGCTTGAGCTCCTCTATCTCTTATTAACCAAATGTCTCCAATTTCATCTTCTTGCGCATGAAGTGCATATAAGACATCTCTAAAATCATTTTGTTTGGCTCTATCAAAGAGGAAATTACCTTTAATATAAATACCTTTTATGGGAATATCGATAGAGTGAGAGTTAATCTCTTCTTCTGATCTTAGGAAACATATTTTTCTACGTTCCGCGCGCGGGAATCCTCCCTCGAAAAGAAGACTTATATCGTTTAAATTATCAAATTTATTTTTAACTTCTTCTATTAATTGTGATGAAACAAAAGGAGTCCATATGGCTTCTCTATTGTTGAGAGCCTTTTCAGCGAAATGAAGTAAGCTTTCTAACTCTTTACGAAAAGGACTTTTAAATAGAATCTTTTCTTTTGGAAGATGCATAAAAAGAGATAGAATTTTCTCATTTTATACATAAATAGTTTAAACCATTTTTCTTTTTTCTTTTTTCTTATATATTTAGACAAATATAATATATAATCTTGGATCAAAACTATTAATATTAATATTTATAGTCACTTTTTTAAAATATTATTTAACTTAGTACTATTCTTTGCTTAGGGTTATTATTTCTAGGCTTTCTATTCCTTTTAGCAGTGCCCAAGGTGCTTCTATTCCTATTGGTAATTCTAGAATTAACAGCCAAAAACCTTCTTCACTTTTTTTTCGAATAGCTCTCAAATCATCAACTATTTCTTGGCTAATGCCTCCAGCCGAAAAAAAACTTCCCAGCGCTCCTGAAATCATTCCAACGAGGCCACCTAAAAGCTTCTCTAATTGATTTGGAAATCCCATATCTGCAAATGTCTTTAGATCGGTCATTTGAGAAAAGCTTAGACCTGCGATAAAACCAAAGGGTATTAACCATGTCGCTAAAGTTTTTTGGCGATCCTTTCGAGCAAGAGCTGGATTCAAAAGCTTGATATTATTAAAATTTGATTGATTAGCAAATACTTCTTCAGATGTATCTAAATTTGAATTCTCATGGTCCGATTTATTATCCAATGGTTCTACAAGATCGCAATTAAGGATAGGTGTTTGAGCTTTTCTCAATTCGAGTAGCAACTCTTTTGCTGGTTTCTTTTCCTTTAGGATGATGACGTGTATGGACACTAATTAGCTCCTCGAAATGTTTGGATATTCAATCCTGCTCAACATAATTCTGGTCAGCGGCAAATAGATCACTAAAGTTCAGAACGGCACGTTTATCGCCTTTAATGACGAAAGTTCTTGTTTCTGATCCGATTGATCAAGCAGGTATAGATATTCTTACTCAGGTTGCTCAGGTTGACCAAAAAGTAGGTCTTTCTATAGATGAGTTAAAGAATATAATTTGTGATTATGACGGATTAATGATCCGTTCAGGGACTCAAGTTACCTCGGATGTAATTTCTGAGGCAAAGAAATTGAGAATCATTGGGAGAGCAGGAGTTGGCGTAGATAATGTTGATGTGCTATCTGCTACTAGAAAGGGAGTCTTAGTAGTTAATTCGCCTGGTGGGAATACGATCGCTGCAGCTGAGCATGCTTTGGCAATGATCCTTGCATTATCTAGAAATATTCCTCAAGCTCATTCAAGTATGTTTGCTGGAGGTTGGGATCGGAAGAAATATGTAGGAAATGAGCTTTATAAGAAAACTTTAGGAGTAGTTGGACTTGGTAAGATTGGATCTCACGTTGCAAAAGTTGCTAATGCGATGGGCATGGAAGTCATTGGATTTGATCCTTTTGTTTCAACTGAAAGAGCTCAGCAAATGCAGGTTCGATTAAGTGATCTTGATGAGTTGTTTAAAGAATCTGATTATGTAACCCTTCATCTTCCAAGGACCCCTGAAACAGAGAATTTAGTTGATATTGACCTACTAAAAAAAATGAAACCAACTGCGAGATTGGTTAATTGTGCAAGGGGCGGGATTATTAATGAAAATGATTTAGCTCATGCATTAGAGGAAAATGTGATTCAAGGTGCTGCAATCGATGTTTATGCAAAAGAACCATTGGCTGAAAATTCACCTCTACGTTCTGTAAAAAAAGGCTTGGTACTTACTCCTCATCTAGGGGCTTCAACTGTTGAAGCTCAACAAAATGTGGCTATTGATGTTGCAGAACAAATTAGAGATGTTCTTTTAGGTTTGCCAGCACGCAGCGCCGTAAATATTCCAGGATTGAGCGCAGAGATAATGGATAGTCTTAAACCACATTTAAAACTTGCAGAGACATTAGGATTATTAGTTAGTCAAATTTCAGGGGGACAGATTCAAAAATTAGAAGTTCGTTTGCAAGGAGAATTCGCTCAACATCCATCTCAACCTCTTGTTATTGCAACTTTGAAGGGATTACTCACCAGCGCATTGGGAGATAAAATTAATTATGTAAACGCTTCATTGGAAGCGAGAGGACGTGGTATTGATGTCGTAGAAATTAAGGATGAGTTGAGCCCGGAGTTTTCTAGAGGCTCTTTGCAGTTGGATAGCTTTAGCGACAAAGGTGGACATAGCGTCTCTGGAACTGTTTTTGGGGATGGCGATCTTGGTATTACAAGTATTGATGAGTACCCGATAAATTTTGTGCCAAGTAGGCATATGCTTTTTACCAGGCATAGGGATATGCCTGGAATCATTGGTCAGATAGGTTCACTTCTTGGAAAACACAATGTTAATATCGCTTCAATGCAAGTAGGAAGAAGGATTGTAAGAGGTGAGGCAGTTATGGTCTTAAGTATCGATGATCCTATCCCATCTGAATTGTTAGGCTCAATTCTTTCAATGCAAGGAATAAACGAAGCTCATTCTGTAACTTTATAAATTGTTGGTTGAAAAAACTATAGATTTGCAAAACTTCCAGCAGCTTTGGTTGAGATTGGAGCAGGAATTTCCAGTTGATCTAGAAGATTCTTTTTATTGGCTTTTGAGTAATTTAGAAATTCATAGATTTTCTTTTGAGCATGATCCAAAGAAAAACACCACTCAAACCTTATTTGTATGGCTTACGTTGAATGAGTGGTCAGTTAGAGAGCAAGAAACCCTAGTACAGTCATTAATCGCGTTGGCAAAAACTTTTGACTTTACATTGCCTCCTTGCAAATGGATTCAAGTAAAAGATGAGGATTGGAGCTTAAGTTGGAAAAAAAATTGGAAACCTGATCCAGTAGGAAGATCCATTTTGATTTTACCGGCGTGGTTAGACGTTCCTGAAAAATTTTTAAAACGAAAAATTATTCGTTTAGATCCTGGAATTTCTTTTGGAACTGGTAGCCATCCTTCTACTAGGCTATGCATTGAAGCCTTGGATGATGATCCTCCAATAGGGCAAGTAATTGCTGATATAGGTTGTGGAAGCGGAATACTATCTTTGACTGCATTGAAATTAGGAGCAAAGAGTACTTTCTCAGTTGATATTGATTCTTTAGCGATATCAGCCACTAAAATTAATTCTGCCTTAAATGATTTTCCTCAAACTCTCTTAAATGTTTTTCTTGGTTCTATTGAAGAAGTTGAGGCGAATATGCCGAAAAAAAAAATTGATTTGGTGCTCTGCAATATTCTTGCACCTGTAATAAAATTAATAGGACCAGGTTTCGAAAAAATTATTGCTCATAAAGGGAAAGTAATTTTGTCTGGTTTATTAGTTGAGCAAATTGAAGAACTTCAAGAATTCTTTTTACCACTTGGTTGGCAAATTCTTGAAATCAAAATAAAGGATCACTGGGCCTTAATGGTATTGACTCTGGATCTACCTTGATTAAATAAATTCTAAATTTTCAGATTAAAAACCTTCATGACATCTTTTAAGATTACTTTTATTAATGAATTAAGTGGTCTTAAAGAAATTATTGATATCCCTGATGACAAATATATTCTTGATGCTGCATGTGAACAAAATATAGAGCTTCCTTTCTCCTGTCGCTCGGGAGCTTGTTCAACTTGCGTTGCTAAATTAGAAAAAGGAGAGGTTGACCAACAGGATCAAAGTTTTTTGGACGATGATCAGATTAAAAAAGGTTATGTTTTGATTTGTGTGGCATATCCGACTTCAGATTGCACAATCAGAACCCATGCTGAAGAAGAATTGTATTGATATAAATTTTTTCAGATATTTGAATCGTTTTGCTTGCCAAATATCTTCTTTCTCGCCAACATCTGTTTTGTGTGCTCATGGGCGCAAATAAAATTATTTAGGGATTAATTGACTTCAGAAGTTTTGCCAACCGATAAAGTTCAAGGTCTTTTAGATCATGGCTCTATTCACTCAAGTCTTGGCGGCCAATTTAGTTTTAGGGTCTTAGGCCCATGTTGTCGTCTATATGATCGAGAGGAATTACCTTGGCCTTGTTGTAGGCTCTCATGGCGAAGTAAAGAACCTAGCTGGAGAAGAATTGGGAAAAGATTGGTTGCTGATATTGCTGCACAAAAATGCCCATCATATTCTGTTGAGATTATCCAGCCAGGAGTGAAACCAACAACAACAGTTTTGACTTTATTTTCTCGTCGTTTAGATTCAAATATTCAGGAATGGTGGTATAGCAAACATCCTCGTTCTAGAGATAGTTCAAATATTGCACCTCTTCTGGCATGAATGTACAAAAAATGGAAAGTTTTTTGTCAACTGAAATTGTATTTGAATTTAAAGTGATGAAGATATGAAGCATTTCACGGATAAGTTCATACCATTTCACAAATTTGAAGGATAATTGTAAGTAAATAAATTTCAACACAGGGATGAACTTCGACTATCACGCTGTTGCTTCTGCGGCTACTGCTGCTATTCCTTTAGCGGCTGGAGCTGCTGGGGTTGGCTATTTTATATTGCGTCAAAAAGGCTTTGGCTTTGGTACCTCACATTTGCTTGTTGGGCTGCCAATGTTTGCAGTCGGAGGAGCGGCAGCGGCTTTCTTTCTTATCACAAAGTGATAAAAGTTAGATCTTAAATTAACCAATAAAAAAAGGGCCCTTAGCCCTTTTTTTATTGGTTAATAAATTTTTAGATAAATTTATGTACCTGGATTGAAACCTTGACCTTTTGTCGCAGGAACATATCCAGCAGCTGTGGTGCTACAACCAAGACTATCGGCTGTGTTACCAGTAGCTACTTTGCATAGGTTTTTTTGTTGACTTCTATCTAATACAGCATCAGTAAAGTCAGCACCATCAATGGTCGCACCATCAAAAATACTTTTTAGTAATTCTGCACCTGTGAGATTTACATTTGTAAGGTTTGCATTATCAAACCTTGTTGCATAGGCAATAACATTAGTCATGTTTGCGCCTGTTAGATCAGAGTCCTTCAAGCTTGAGACACTGAAATAAGCCCCAGTGAAATTCGCCCCACCAAGATCTTTTCCTGATAAGTCGTATTTTACATATTCTGTATTTTGTAAGTCCTGACCAGCCAAGCTTGTATCTAAGGTCTCCACTGAAGAAGGGTCGCTGGGATACAAGGCACTTACAGAAAGAGGACTAATACTGAGACTTACAAGCACAGGTATCAAAACAAAGAGTCTTGTAAGGGACCGTTTAAGAGAAGAAATAAGAGAGTCCATTAATAACGCCAGCGATTGACGGAAGCACCAAACCCGACCATTGTTTCATGTAGTGGCATTTCATAGGCAAAGGGATCAAGAACTGTTGCAGCGTTTTTTTAGGTCAATTTGTAAAAAGTCTTTCGCCAACTGGGTATTTGGAAATATTGCTTTTGCTTCATTAAGCAAATCATTAGGACTTGTTTCATTCCCAGGGGTATATCTCGGGCTCAAATGAGTCAAAATTAATTGATTTACGTTCGCTTTTGCAGCAATTTGTGCCGCCATGGTGGCAGTTGAATGACCGCGTTGATAAGCCATCTCGGTTTCTTGATAAGCATATGTAGCTTCATGAATTAATAGATCGGCTTCTCTCGAAATTTCTATTGCGGATTCTGTATAAACAGTATCTGTGCAGTAAACCAAGCTAATGCCAGTTCTAGAAGGTCCGCAGAATTCTTTCCCAGAAAAAGTACGTCCATCTTCTAAGCGCACTTCCTCTCCTCTTTGGAGTGCAGCATATACAGGGCCAGGAGGTATCTTTTGTGATTTTGCTTTGTCTATGTTGAATCGGCCAGGTCTAGATTTCTGATCCACTCTGTAGGCAAAAGATGGGATTCGATGCTTGAGTGGAGCAGCTTTTACTTCTAAATCGGAATCTTCAAATAAAATTTCTTTTTGAATAGCAGAATTTTCGACTTTATGGAATTTTAAAGAGTAAGATAATCTACTTGAACTGTTGAATAAGCAAGAATCAATAAAATTTTTAAGAGGTTCTGGTCCATAAAGCTCAATGCCAGAGCTGCTTCCAGCCAACCCAATACTGGCTAGAAGTCCTGGGAGGCCATACACATGATCACCATGCATATGAGTTATGAATATTTTTTTTATTTGAGATAACTTAAGATTGCTTCGTATGAACTGATGTTGAGTACCTTCGCCACAATCAAACAACCACAAATCTGATCTTTGTGGAGGCTTTAGTACCATCGCTGATACGTTTCTAGTTAGTGTTGGAACTCCTGAGCTTGTTCCTAAAAAAGTTACTTGCAAGCTTTCCTCATTTAATACATGGTGCCATTCATAGCTTTGGCCACTGGTAGATCTACCTTCTTATAGGCAGAATTAGTACCTAAATTCAATTTTTATTGTGAGCACATCACTTAAAAGTAATTCAAGATGGACCATTGTTTTTATCGCTATATTTTTCATCTCTCCATTAAAGGCAATTGGTGCAAAAGAGCCATTAATACGTGTCTTAATTGGTCAAGAAAACAAGGCGAGATTTAGAGCGGATGGCTCCAAATCTATTTTTGTTAAAGGGATTTCTTCTAAACAAAGACCTATAAAATCTATAAATATAATTTACAGTAATGGTAGTGCTAACTATTCTCTAAATAACAATCTGAATTCATGGTTTGAATTACCTAAGAACTTTAATTTAATAATTAAAAATAATCATGAGCGTGGTATTTGGTATAAAAATAGAAGATATGCGGGAGAATTAAGAGTTTCATTAAATGATAATAAGTTGCAAATAATAAATTATTTAAAATTAGAAAAATATTTAAAAAGTGTTGTTGGTAGTGAAATGCCTAAAGAATTCCCAATTGCAGCACTTCAAGCTCAAGCAATTGCAGCTAGGACTTATGCTTTAAAACTTTTAGGTAAGAATCAATTTTTTGATATTCATTCAACTCAAGCCAGTCAAGTTTATTTAGGACTTGAAGCTGAAACGGCAAAAATAAATAGAGCAGTTAAAAGTACAAGTTCACTTGCTTTATTTTATAAAAATGAACTTATAGAGGCAGTTTTTCATAGTAGTTCTGGCGGTAGAACTGAGAATAGTGGTCAAGTCTGGAAGTATCAATTACCTTATCTAAGGAGTGTTGTTGATTATGATCAAAATAGTATAAAATATAGATGGACAAAAGAAATTAGTTCTTCAGAATTAGATCAAATATTTTCCGGTTTGGGCGGACTAAATAGTATTCAAATTATAAAAAAAAGTAATACTGATAGAGTCTTAAAGGTTAGACTTTACGGGCCCAAAGGGAATGAAAATATTTCTGGTAGAACTTTAAGAAAAAAATTAAAATTACTAAGTAATAAATTTGATTTAAATTTGAAATTTAATCAAATCAACCAAGATGATAAGATGATGAAAATTAATTATATTTATGGCAAAAATAAATTCAATTTAGATAAAAAATTAGATTCTGATTTTGCACCTTACCCTCTTCCAGTAATTCCAATAGATTATTTTTTATTAGTGAAAGGTTATGGCGCTGGACATGGAGTTGGAATGAGTCAATGGGGTGCTAGGGCTATGGCTGAGAGGGGAGCAAGTTTTCATAAGATCCTCAAACACTATTATACTGGAGTACAAATAAAGACTTTTTAAAATAATAGTTAAGTAGCTATAAAAAATTTAAGGTTTATATATAATTATTTCTATCCAATTGCATTGAAAACAACTTTGGGTTTAAGTGTAAAACCTTCTTCTAAATCTGCTATGCCTGCGATATTTTTATCTAAGTTAAATACTAATACTTTATTATCATATATACTATCTTCACTCCCATTCTTATTCGCTAACTTTAAGCGTTCAATATCATTCTGAAAGTTTATCTTCCTTCCACAACACCAGCTTGTTATTTCTTCATTTGAACGTAATTGGAAAGAAGGAAGATGCTCAAAATATTTGTTTGGATTCATAATTTTAGGCTTACTTTGCTCAGGGTGAAATTCTGATTTTTCTGGAAGTAATACTGAATCATTTTCATTGAAATTATAAGCTTTTGTACGTCGTAATTTCTTTAAGTAAGCACCACATCCAATTTTATCTCCTATATCTCTAGCTAAAGATCTAATGTAAGTTCCTGTTGAACAATCAACTTCAATTACTAACTCACCTTTATTTTGAGCCCAGCTTATTAAATTTAATTTATTTATTGTAATTTTCTTATGTGATAAATCAAAGTTTTCTCCTCTTCTTGCTTTCTTATATGCTCTTTCTCCTTCAAGGTGAACACTTGAAAATATAGGTGGTCTTTGTAATATCTCACCTCTAAAATTGTCTAGTAGATTATTTAAATTGTTCTTGCTAATTAATGGCCAAATTCTTGATTCTATAATCTCTCCTTGCGAATCATCGGTGTTTGTAGTTGCACCTAACTGAATTATTCCTTTATAAGCTTTAGAGCCCTGTAAATAAGATATTAGTCTTGTTGCATCACCTATCGCTATTGGAAGTACACCAGTGACTGAGGGGTCTAAAGTTCCACTATGCCCAACTTTTCTGATACCAAATACCTTTCTAAGTCTATTCACGCAATCATGAGAAGAAAGCCCAGCAGGCTTATCAATGACAACAAATCCAAAAGGTTTTTCCAAAATTAATATAGTAAGTTGAGGCTTGCATGAAAATATTGTTCAAGTAACCCTGAACATTTAAAGTTATAACTCAGTGTGTTCAGCGAGCCAAATAATATGACCAATTCAGATCTAAGTATTTCCCGCTTCATTAAAGACGGCTTCAATTTAAGAAAACACCTTATTGATTTCCTTCAAATTAATAATGATCAATTAGATAAAAGGTTACTCAATGGTGTTGATGAATTGGCAGCTCTACATCCAGGTGCATTTACTGAGGACAATGCATGCGATTTTTACGAAGAAAAAGTTGGAGATGCTCATTTAATAGATCTAGCATCTTGGCATTTAAATAGTTCTAATTACATAGCTGACACGCTTCGTCTACAACAAAAATTTGCTTCTGGAAAAGTTTTAGATTTTGGTGGTGGAATTGGTACACATGCTCTGGCCGCTGCGTTTTTACCAGATGTTGAGCATGTTTGGTTTGTGGACCTCAATCCTCAAAACCGAAGTTTTGTAGAACATAGGTCTAAGGAATTGGGTATCGAAAATAAGATTTCAGTTTTTAGAGACTTAGAAAGCACATCAGATGTGATTTTTGACTCTCTTGTTTGCTTGGATGTTCTTGAACATCTTCCAAATCCAGCAAAACAATTAAAAATATTTTTGGAAAAACTTTCTCCTAAAGGAATAGCTTTAATGAATTGGTATTTTTACAAAGGAAAGAATGGAGAATATCCTTTCCATTTCGATGACCCTAGTCTGATTGAGAATTTCTTTTCTACATTACAATTAAACTACCTAGAGGTTTTCCATCCTTTTTTAATTACTACTCGAGCTTATAAACCATTAAATAAATAAACTAGATTGCTTTCCCAGTGGAGATATTAATTCTCTTTCTATTCCTTAGGCCTCTACGAATACTTTCAAAATGCACTGAACCATCAGTTAGAGCGAAAAGAGTATCGTCTTTGCCCCTACCTACATTGATTCCTGGAAGGATAGAGGTACCTCTTTGGCGAATAAGAATAGATCCAGCTGTAACTTTCTCACCACCATAAGCTTTTACACCAAGCCTTTTGGAGTTTGAGTCTCTTCCATTTCTAGTTGATCCGGTACCTTTCTTATGAGCCATGATTTATGTAATCTTTTAATTTATTTATTAAGATTCTACTTTACTAGCACTGTTTTTGGCATCTTTTGTCTCTTTTGCTTTTTTAGTTTTTGATCCTACTGAAATTGATTGAACTAAAACTCTTGTTAGTTCTTGACGATGTCCATTTTTTCTCCTTGTTTTTTTCTTTGGTCTC
The DNA here is from genome assembly GCF_027359395.1 of Prochlorococcus marinus str. MIT 1013. Lineage (NCBI taxonomy): Bacteria > Bacillati > Cyanobacteriota > Cyanophyceae > Synechococcales > Prochlorococcaceae > Prochlorococcus > Prochlorococcus marinus. Next base: position 984,467 of record NZ_CP114778.1, on the reverse strand, counting down.
ATTTTATATACAATTATTTTTGGCCCTCTTCTATGCTCAAGGACTTTAATTTCTACTTTCGCATCTTTTATATAAGGTTTGCCAATCTTTAAATCTTTACCATCGTTAAGAAGAAGAACCTTTTCAATAGTTAAAATATCATTAACTTCTGCATGGCATCTGTCTAAATCGTAATAACGGTTTGGTTGAAGCCAAAATTGTTTTCCAGAGGCTTCGACTATTGCGTAAGTTTTATCCTGTGAAGGTTCCTTTTTGGAAGATGATTTTTTATCAGCCATGATTATTGGTGACACGTTAAGGCTCGAATTAAAATAAAAAGAGATTCCTTTCTTTAAATCGATTAAGCCCTAATCGTAATCGAAAAACAAACTAACATTCTGGCTTTTTGTTGGTTACTTAGTCAAGATCTAAGAAGGGCAAATGTTCTCTGGATTTTTAAGAGGTTTAAAAATGAAGGCAAGTAAGACATATATTCTCAAGCTTTATGTGGCTGGGAATACACCCAACTCAATGAGGGCTTTAAATACTTTGAGGGAAATCTTAGAAAGTGAATTCAAAGGTGTCTATGCTCTTAAAGTTATTGATGTTTTAAAAAGCCCTCAATTAGCTGAAGAAGATAAAATACTTGCTACGCCAACTTTAGCTAAAATTTTACCTCCACCTGTCCGAAGAATAATTGGTGACCTATCAGATAGAGAAAAGGTGCTAATTGGATTGGACCTTTTGTATGATGAGCTAACAGACCAAGAAATGTTTTACTCTTCAGATAAACAATCGAGTATTTAAACAAGAAGTAAATGAATTCTTAAGACCAACCGATAACTAAGCAAATCTCAGTGTTTGTTTATTATCTTTTGTACATAACAGCTTTCAGCGTTTTTCAATAAAACATCGACTAAATATGCATGTTCAAAAACTCCCCACCGGAATTGAGGGCTTTGATGATATTTGTCATGGTGGGTTACCTAATGCGCGCAGCACTCTAGTTAGCGGAACTTCAGGTACTGGTAAAACAGTTTTTTCTCTGCAATATCTTCATCATGGAATATGTAATTTTGATGAACCTGGCATTTTTGTGACTTTTGAAGAATCTCCTTTGGATATCATTCGAAATGCTGCAAGTTTTGGTTGGGATTTACAAGAATTAATTGACCAAAATAAACTTTTTATTTTAGATGCATCTCCAGATCCAGATGGACAAGATGTGGCTGGAAGTTTTGACTTGTCAGGATTAATTGAAAGGATCAGTTATGCAATTAGAAAGTTCAAAGCTAAGAGAGTAGCGATAGATTCAATGACAGCAGTTTTTCAACAATATGACGCTATTTATGTTGTTAGAAGAGAGATTTTTCGACTAATAGCAAGACTTAAGGAAATAGGTGTGACTACTGTTATGACCACTGAAAGAATAGATGAATATGGTCCAATTGCTAGATATGGAGTTGAAGAATTCGTTTCTGATAACGTTGTTATTTTGAGAAATGTTTTAGAAGCAGAGAAGAGGAGAAGAACTGTAGAGATTTTGAAATTAAGAGGAACTACACATATGAAGGGAGAGTTCCCTTTTACAATGGGTCCTCAAGGAATAGTTGCATTTCCTTTAGGCGCAATGAGGTTGACTCAAAGATCATCAAATATTCGCATAAGTTCTGGTGTTCCCGATTTGGATGAAATGTGTGGAGGAGGTTATTTCCAAGACTCAATTATTCTTGCAACTGGTGCAACTGGTACTGGGAAGACAATGCTAGTTTCTAAGTTTGTTGAAGATGCTTACAAAAATAAAGAAAGAACAATACTTTTTGCATATGAAGAATCAAGAGCACAACTTCTTCGCAATGCAACTAGCTGGGGGATTGATTTTGAAAAAATGGAAGCTGATGGATTATTGAAGATTATTTGTGCTTATCCAGAATCAACTGGATTGGAAGACCATCTGCAAATTATCAAATCAGAGATTACCGATTATAAACCTTCCAGAATGGCAATAGATTCTCTATCTGCATTGGCGAGAGGTGTAAGCCTGAATGCATTTAGACAGTTTGTTATTGGAGTAACTGGTTATGCAAAACAAGAAGAAATAGCGGGATTCTTTACTAATACTGCAGAAGAATTCATGGGAAGCCACTCAATCACTGATTCCCATATCTCAACGATAACTGATACTATTTTGCTTTTGCAATATGTAGAAATAAGAGGTGAAATGGCAAGAGCAATAAATGTTTTTAAGATGCGCGGATCTTGGCATGACAAAAGGATACGTGAATACATTATTACTAATGAAGGACCTGAAATTAAAGATTCATTCTCTAACTTTGAACAGATATTTAGCGGAGCCCCTCATCGTATTAATCCTGAAGAGAACGTACCCGGAGTTTTTAAAAGCATTAAGCCAAATGAAGAGTAATTTTATTTAATCAAAGACTTATCATTTTCAATTTCCCAATTTTTTCTTTCAGATTTTAGCAATAGCTGATCAGCGTCAGAGTCTTCAAGAGGAAGTTCAAACCAAAAAGTCGTTCCAGTATCTGGCTCACTAGCCATTCTTATCTCACTTCCGTGTTTATCTACTATCCCTTTAACGATTGAAAGCCCTAGTCCAGTACCTACTTCCGTATGAACTGAATCTTCAACTCTGTAAAAACGTTCAAATATTCTTTGCTGATCAATTTCAGAAATACCACATCCCGTATCAGATACCTCAACTCTGATTTTTGGCATTGGAGATACTATCTCACAATGTGGAGCTTTATTGTCTAGATCAACTGGAGAAGCAACGCATATGTCTGGCCATGTATAGGCTTTTAAATTTATTGTTCCTCCCTCTTGACTAAATTTAAGTGCATTACCAACCAGGTTGTCTAAAACCTGTAGAAGCATATCCCAATTACCTAAAACAAAAGCTAAATTATTTTCAACATTTAGTATTAATTCTACCTCTTTATCCTCAGCATTAAGTTTATAGTTCCTTAGGGTTTGTTCCATTGCTTCTTTTATACTTAGTGCTTCTAATTGAATCGTTCTTCCAGATTCCAACTTGGACAAGTCAAGAACATCGTTAACCAAGCAAGTAAGCCTATCTGTCTCTGAGTTTGCAACACCCAGAAATTCTTTTTGTTCATCTTTTGTAAGTTGTTCTCCTAAATCATAAAGAGTCTCAACATAACTTTTGATATTAAATAATGGCGTTCTCAATTCGTGAGAAACATTACTGATGAATCTTTTTTGTGCTGCGTTTAATTGAACTTCCCTAGTGAGATCTTGAACTGTAACAGCAATACCCTTGATATTCTCTCCTGTTGTGTCTCTGACCGACTTTAAAACTATACGAAGTGTTCTTGGTGGCTCTTCAAGATTGCAACGCAAATCATCGCTGTCTCCGAAATTGTTTAATAAGGAGGTTATTGGTGTTTCAAGTTCTTTTACAAGAGAATCAGGAAGTTGATTCAATAATTTTTGACCTTCAAGATTTCTTCCTTCCCAGCGAAAGAGTCTCCTTGCAGTTGGATTGACTAAAACAATATTTCCTTGCTCATCAAGAAGAAGCGCTCCATCTGCCATGGTGGCTATTAAAGATTGCTGCTTGACTTGGGCGGCTTTTAATTCTTCGATATTTGCAGCGTCATAGTCTTCTAGTCTGGATGCCATTGCATTAAATCCAGTTAACAGTTCTCCAAGTTCTCCACTCATGGGGAGATCTACTCTTGATTTGAAATTACCTTTTGCAATCTCTCTGACTCCAATGACTAACTCTCTAATTGGACGAGTGATTGTTAGAGCATTAAATACTGCACCTATTATTACTAAAACCCAAATAGAAATAAATACTGCAACAGTAATTTCTCTAGTTAATGCTGCTGTAGCAAGAGCTTTTTTATTTGGTGTTACTCCCAGAGCTAAGGTGCCTAGATACTCACCCTTCCAAAGCATGGGAACAAAAACATCAGTTACCTGGCCTTGTGGAGTTGAATGTTGCCTAACTAATGGGAATTGAGGTTGTTTTTTTAATTCACTTGGTAGTTGAAGTTTTCTAGTTAGTTGTAAAGCACCTTCAACATCAGATTCTTTAGTTGTTGCACTTACTGGAATACCCAGTTTTACAAAGCCATCTGGGTCAGTAAAGAAAATGTACCTTAAGTTTCTGCTTGAGCGCCAAAACTTCTCTGCTACGTTAAAAAGTTCTCTGCTTTGATTCTTCGCTACTAATTCCGTAACATTTCCTGATAATAATAATCCTAAATCTCTTGCATATCTTGTATCGTTCATACCAGCATCTTTTTGTATGCTACTTAAGGCAAAAAATGTTATGAGTGTCATTATAAAACTTACTACTAGTGTTCCAAATGCTAGTAATTTTGACCTTAAGTTAAATCTTGACCACCATAAATTTATTCTTTCTAAAATACTTAAATCATCTTTTAAGAGATCATCTTTATATGCTGAAAAATTATTATTTTTATTTAAATTTGAATTATTCATTAAAGATTAATTAGATTAAATATTTCTAACTTGATAACCTATATCTTTTCGATAATGCATACCATCAAAGCTAATTCCTTTTAAAGTAGAGTAGGCTAAATCGAAGGCTTTGTCGAAGCTTTCTCCTTGAGCGACTATTGAGAGAACTCTTCCACCTGAAGCAATTATATTGTCAAATTTGTCGATTGTGGTACCAGCGTGAAAAACTTGGAGTGAAGAATTTGATTCAACATCAATATCAATCTTGTCACCTTTTTGTGGGCTTTCAGGGTATCCCTTAGAGGCTGCAACTATACAAGCACTGCATTCAGGGTTAAATGTAAGTTTTGGGGCATTTTCAATCTCTCCTCGAGCGCAAGCAAAAAGGACAGAAGCAAATTCCTCTCCCATTAAGGGCATTAAAGCTTGACATTCTGGATCGCCAAAGCGGCAATTAAATTCAATAACTTTTGGTCCAGAGGGTGTGAGCATTAAGCCGGCATAAATGACGCCTATGTATTTTATATTCTTTTTTTTCAAACCTTTTAAAGTTGGGATAAGAATCAGCTCCGTTAAGTCTTTAAGATCTTGTTCATTAATTAAAAGCGCTGGTGCATAAGCTCCCATTCCGCCAGTATTTGGACCATTATCTCCATCCAATAATCTTTTATGATCCTGGGCTGGAGGAAGAACAATTAATTTTTCTCCATCACAAAGGGCAAAAATAGAAACTTCTGGCCCTTCAATTTTTTCTTCGAGAATAACTTTATTTCCTGCAGGGCCAAACTTTCCAGAAAATATGTCTTTAATTGCTTCCTTAGATTCCTCAATGGTTTCACAAACAGTGACACCTTTGCCTGCAGCAAGACCATCTGCTTTGACAACAAGAGGTTGGTTAAATCTTCTAAGAATTTCTAGTGCTTCTTCTTTAGATTCTGCACACCAGTACTTGGCTGTAGGGATATTGTTCTCTATCATCAGAGCTTTAGACCATTCTTTACTTGCCTCTAATTGAGCACCATCTTTGCCTGGACCAAAAACTGTTAAACCTGCTTCACGCATTTTATTTGCCCAACCCTCAGCCAAGGGGACTTCAGGTCCAATGATGACTAAATCAATTTCAAGTCTTTGACACTCACTAATAATTGTTTTTTTATCTTCAGATTTAGGTTTTAGGCAAATACATTTTTCAAAGTTGGCGGTCCCACCATTGCCAGGAGAAACATATATTTGTTCAATATATTGATTTTTTGATAGAGCCCAAGCAATGGAGTTTTCTCTGCCTCCACTTCCCACTATTAATATCTTTTTTAATTCTTCAGCCTTTTGTTTCTTTGTCATAGTTTTACTCTTGCTTGAATGAAAAAATAGTTTTAATGGACCTTTAATTATCTTTTGATTATTAGTTAATACATTGTTTTAAGCAAATTTATTTAGTTGTTTGGAGTTTAGGCTTTAAATAAATTTGTCTTGATTGAGGTGATTTTTGTAGCATTGTCTATTTATACTAATTAGATATCAGAGGTATTAATGAATCATATCCAAGGATCACTAATTTATGAAGGCAAGGCAAAACGAGTTTTTGCGTGTCAAGATCCAAAAAGGGTTTTAATAGAGTTCAAAAATGATGCTACAGCTTTTAATGCAAAAAAACGATCAAAGATTGACGGTAAAGGGCGCTTGAATTGCAAAATTTCTGCGGCCCTTTTTAAATTGCTTGAATTGAATGGAATTCCAACACATTTTATAGAACTTCAATCGGACACATTCATGATTGCCGATAAAATCAATGTAATACCTTTAGAAGTTGTTATTCGCAATATCGCTACAGGTTCATTATGTAGGGAGACACCAATCAGTCAAGGAACAATATTAAACCCTCCACTCCTCGACTTTTATTATAAAGATGATGAATTAGCAGACCCTATTCTTACAGAAAGAAGATTAAAATTGCTTGATTTGATTAGTCCTTCTGAGGTGGAAGAGGTAGAGAGAATTACTAAAAGTGTAAATAAAATTTTAAAAGAATATTTTGATTCACTCGATTTATTATTGGTTGATTTTAAATTAGAGTTTGGATTTAACGCATTAGGAGAAATTGTGATAGCTGATGAAATAAGTCCGGACAATTGTAGGTTTTGGGATAAATCAAATCCTGACCCTAACGGACGAATCCTTGACAAAGACCGCTTTCGGCAAGATCTTGGAGGAGTGATAGATGCTTATGAGGAGATTTTGAAACGTATAGAAAAAGACTCTTCTAATGATTCTTAAGCAAATCATTCTTGGCCAAGGATTCCATCATTTAATTAGATTGCTTTGAAATTTATGTTCAAAAGACACGCCAACTCTAATAAAAAATTGATAAGCAAAAGTGCATATGCAATTGCTTTGGCAGTTCCTTTTATGAGCCTTTTTGGAGAAACTAAAGCCTCTACAATAATCTCAAGTAAAAATCAATTTTCTATTGAAAATAACCAGAATAAAAGTTTGCAATTTAATCATCAATCAAATCATGATAAATTTAATTTAAATCTTGATGGTTTTTTGATTTCTGAGGGTGAAAATCCAAAAGATGATAATGATATTGTTAAAGAAAAAAGAGTATTAATTTCAGAGATTGTTATAGAGGGACTTGAGGATCATCCTGACAAAGAGCGCTTGGAAGTTATTGCTTATGATGCAATGTTAATTAGACCAGGCAGTAAAGTTACGAGTGAAGAGGTTAAGAAGGATTTAGATAGAATTTATTCAACAGGCTGGTTTTCTGGTGCAAAAATCGAGTCTTTTCAGAGTGCTCTGGGAGTAAAACTTTTGATTAAGATTGAACCTAATCCGATATTAAATAAGATAAGTATATTTCCCCTTGAAAGAAAACTATCCAATACAAAATTAAATGAGATTTTTAATAATGATTATGGAAAGACCTTAAATCTCAATACTCTGAAAATAAGGATTAAAGAAATTAAGGATTGGTATACTAATAAAGGATACTCGTTAGCAAGGATATCTGGTCCAAGTCGTGTAACTAAAGAAGGTAGAGTTGAACTTAATATTCAAGAAGGATATATCTCTGGCATTGAGATAAATTTTATAGATGAAGATGGAAATATAGAAGACGAAAAAGGCAGGTTAATAAAAGGAAAAACAAAGAAATGGGTGATCAAAAGAGAATTAATAACTAAAGTTGGAGATGTTTTTAATAGAAATAAATTAGAATCAGATATCAAGAGATTATACTCAACCTCGCTATTTAGTGATGTTAAAGTAACTCTTAAGCCAGTAAGTTCTAAACCTTTCAAGGTAATCATTTCACTAGGTATAACAGAGCAAAGAACAGGCTCTTTGACGGGAGGCCTTGGTTATAGCGGAGGACAAGGCGTATTTGGACAGATAGGATTGCAAGAGTCCAATCTTGTTGGAAGAGCATGGTCATCAAATATGAATTTGACTTATGGCGAATATGGAGCACTACTAAATCTTTCTTTATACGATCCCTGGATTAAAAATGATAAGCATAGAACATCTTTTAGAACTTCATTGTATTTAAGTAGAGAAGTTCCTCAAGAATTTAGAAGTCAAGAGGGAGGAAGTATTCGAGGAGTTACAGATAGATATGAAGCCCCTAATTCATTAACAAGTTATGACACCAATCAATCTCAAAAATTAGACTTTAACGATAATAATACTTTAATTGAAACGGGCCCATTTACTAATGTTTCTTCAGCTCAGTTATCTGCACCGCAGTTTAGCTGGTTTGATTATGAGGGTGATTCTATTGTCTTAGAGCGAACAGGAGGAGGCTTCTCCTTCGCAAGACCTTTAAATGGTGGTCAGCCTCTAAAAAAGGTTCCTTGGAGTGTACTTATTGGTGCAAATTTCCAGAAAGTTAAGCCAATAGACTATGCCGGAGATAAAAGACCTTATGGCGTAGCATCAACTAATTTTATAGACGGTAAAGTTCCTAAGAATGAAGTTATTTGTGTTGCATATAATTGCTCTAAAGAAAATACATTAGTTAGTTTAAAAAGTGCCGTTACTTACAATAATTTAGATAATTCCAGAAATCCAACCTCTGGAGATTATTTAAATATTGGTTCTGAACAATTTATTAGTTTAGGTGAGAATTCACCGACTTTTAATAGAACTCGGATTAGTTATTCTCGTTTTTATCCTGTTAATTGGTTGAAGTTTCATAAGGGTTGTCGGCCCAAGCCTGGTGAAAAATCAGATTGCTCTCAATCGATAGGTTTTCAAGCAAAGATTGGAACAATCATTGGAGATCTACCTCCTTATGAAGCATTTTGCTTAGGAGGATCAAGCTCTGTTCGAGGTTGGAACTCTTGTGATCTAGGTGTTGCAAGAAATTTTGGAGAGGCAACAGGAGAATATAGATTTCCTATTTGGCGACTAGTTTCAGGAGTCTTATTTGTTGACGCAGGATCTGACTTCGGTTCTCAATCAAATGTCCCAGGGAAGCCAGGAAAAATTCTAGAGAAACCAGGCTCTGGGTTCTCTGTTGGACCTGGAGCAGTCATTAATACACCTGTTGGCCCAATTCGTATAGAGGCAGCGAGTCAAGATTTCAGTGGTAATTGGCGATATAACATTGGAATAGGCTGGAAATTCTAGTGTTCTCTTTCCCTCATGACTATGAAGAAGGTTGGACGCTTCAAAATGAAATTAAAAAAAATGGTATTGGATTGCATACAGGTCTTAACTGTACAGTCATTATTAAACCAACAGAATTAACTGGATTTCATATCTCTTTTTCAGACGAACCTAATAAGATTATTCCTATAGATATTTCGCACGTAAGGAATACACCTCTATGTACAACACTTGATCTGAATGGAAAAAAAGTTTCTACGGTTGAACATTTGTTGGCTTCATTAATTGGTTCAGGCTTAACTCATGCACATATAGAAATAACTGGAACTGAGATTCCCTTACTTGATGGTTCTGCTATTGGTTGGATCGAGGAAATTAAAAAAGTAGGAATGATTAAGTCCACATCATCTCCCAGACCAAGGCCAGAAATAAGATCTCCAATTTTTGTAAACAAAGGAGAAAGTGTGATTTTTGCGATACCATCAAAAAAATTGAAATTAATAGGGTTGGTTGATTTCCCATATAAGGCAATTGGACAACAAATGTTTTCTATTGAGCTGTCTCCAAATAATTTTGTTAAAGAAATTGCACCTGCACGAACTTTTGGCTTTCTTGATCAGCTAGAAGAATTAAAGAAAGCTGGTCTAATTAAGGGCGGAGCACTTGAAAATGCTTTGGTTTGTAATGGTGATTCTTGGGTGAATCCACCCTTGAGATTTTTAAACGAACCAGTGCGTCATAAATTGCTTGACTTGATTGGAGATTTAGCTTTTGTTGGATTACCTAGAGCGCAAATTTTTGTTTATAAAGGGTCTCACTCTCTTCATGCGGAATTTGCTTCGTCTCTTCAAAAAGCATTAACTTAATTAAATCTTATTTTGACTGACATTTCTTCTTCTGAACCTCTTGTTTTAAATAGCGAGCAAATAATGGGGCTTTTGCCACATAGATATCCTTTTGCGCTTGTTGACAGAGTGATAGAACATGATCCAGGAAAGAAAGCTATAGCCATAAAGAATGTCACTCTTAATGAGCCTCAATTCCAAGGCCATTTCCCTGAAAGACCCTTAATGCCAGGAGTCTTAATAGTTGAAGCAATGGCTCAGGTCGGTGGTTTGATTGTTTCTCAAATGCCTAATCTTCCAAAAGGTCTTTTTGTTTTTGCTGGGATTGATTCAGTTAGGTTTAGGCGTCCAGTGGTTCCTGGTGATCAATTATTAATATCTTGTGAATTGATAAGCATTAAAAGGAAGAGATTTGGGAAAATTAGGGGAGAAGCAAAAGTTGGTGAAAAGTTGGTTTGTTCTGGAGATTTGATGTTTTCTCTTGTGGATTGAAGTGATGAGTGAACTTGAATCCTCTGAAAGTTTTATAGGAGATAACAAAGTTAATATTCATGACTTTGCGGATGTGTCTCCTAAGGCTGAACTTGGGAAAGGTGTATGTGTTGGTTCAGGAGCTGTTATTGGTCCAGATGTGATCGTTGGTCCCAATACTTGGATTGGACCAAATGTAATTATTGATGGAAAAGTAAAAATAGGATCAAATAATAAGATTTTCCCAGGTGCATGTATTGGATTAGAACCTCAAGATCTGAAATATAAAGGAGACTCTACTGATGTTTTAATTGGAGATAATAATACTTTTAGAGAATGTGTAACTATTAATAGGGCTACCTTTAAAGGTGAGAAAACTATAGTTGGGGATCAAAATTTATTAATGGCTTATTCACATTTAGGACATAATTGTGAAATTGGAAACAGTGTAGTAATTGCTAATAGTGTGCAGATTGCAGGTCACGTTATTGTTGAAGATAGAGCTGTTATTGGAGGTTGTTTGGGGATACATCAATTTGTTCATATTGGTTATCTAGCTATGGTCGGAGGCATGACAAGAGTTGATAGAGATGTTCCTCCATATTGCATAGCAGAAGGTCATCCAGGAAGAATGCGGGGACTAAATAAAGTTGGAATCAAAAGGAAAAGTATAGATAAAGGAAATAAAGAAGAATATCTACAATTGAAAAGAATTTGGAATTTATTATTTAAATCTGAATATGTAATTTCTGATGGTTTGAAAATTGCAAGACAAGAAAACTTACTCCAATCCTCCGCAAGGTTATGTGAATTTATAGAACTTTCTATTGGGAAAGGAAGAAGAGGTCCAATGCCTTATTTAACTCCAAATAAATAAATAATGAAGTTATTAATCAGCACTGGTGAAGTCTCTGGTGATTTGCAAGGAAGTTTATTAATAAAGGCTTTAAAGACTAATGCAGAAAAAAGAAAAATTGAATTAGAGATAATTGCTTTAGGTGGTCAAAGGATGAGAGAAGCTGGGGCTCAATTAATATCTAATACTTCTTCAATAGGGGCAATTGGCTTTTTAGAAGCTCTTCCTTATGTTCTACCAACTTTAAATGCACAATCAAAAATCGATAATTATTTAAGTTCTTCCCCTCCTGATGCAGTTGTTTTAATTGACTATATGGGGCCAAATATTCGACTAGGGTTAAAAGTAAAAAAAAAGTTTCCTAATATTCCAATAATTTATTATATTGCACCTCAGGAATGGGCGTGGAGATTAGGTGATTCAGGTACAACTGATTTGATTAGTTTTACAGATAAAATATTAGCTATCTTTGAAGATGAAGCTAAGTTTTATTCAAATAAGGGAGGAAATGTAGAATTTGTAGGTCATCCAATGTTGGATTTCTATAGAAATATTCCTACTAGAGAAGAATCATTCAGAAAAATAGGATTAACCTCTGAGCAGAAACTTCTTCTTCTTATTCCTGCTTCTCGTAAACAAGAGCTTAAATATATTTTACCCACATTGCTTAAAGCAGCTAAGCTTCTTCAAGAAAAGGATCCTTCAATCATTGTCCTTATACCTTCTGGTTTAAAAGAATTTGATGAAATTTTAAATAATGCATTAAATAAATACGGTGTATCTGGAAGAATTATATTGTCGGATGAAGTTGATGATATAAAGCCATTTTTGTTTTCGGCTGCTAATCTAGCTTTTGCTAAGTCAGGAACAATAAATATGGAATTAGCTTTAAACTCAGTTCCACAAATCGTTGGATATAAAGTGAGTAGAGTTACCGCTTTTTTTGCACGATATTTATTACAATTCAATGTTAAATATATTTCACCAGTTAATCTTCTTTTAAATAAAATGTTAATACCAGAGTTTATACAAGAGGATTTTAAAGCTGAAAAAATCTTTAATGAAGCATTAAAAATCCTTGAAGATAAATCGTCACAAGAAGAGATAAGGATTGGTTATGAAAAATTGAAAGATAAATTAGGAAAACCTGGAGTTACAGATAGAGCATCAAAAGATATTCTAGACTTATTAGTTAAATGATTCCTATGACTAAAATCTTTAAAATATTAATAGTAACATATATGCTTTTGCAACTATTAATAGTTTGGCCGATGCAAGCATTCGCTGAATCAGAAGAAGCTATTTTTGCAGGTGGTTGTTTTTGGTGCTTAGAACATGATCTGGAGAAACTTGATGGAGTTGTTTCGGCAGAAAGTGGATATTCCGGAGGAGATCTAATTAATCCAACCTATGAAAATCATAGTGGTCATCAAGAGGTTGTAAAAGTTAATTTTGATCCCAATCTTATTAGTTATAAAGACTTGCTTCAACAGTATTGGGTGAATATAGATCCTTTTGATGACAAGGGACAATTTTGTGATAGAGGTGATTCATATAAACCTGTTATTTTTACATCTAATCAAGAACAAAAGAGTGATGCAAAAGAGAGTCAAGAAAAAATCTCTGTTGCATTAAATATACCCTTAGACCAATTAAAAGTTGATATTATTGACTCAAAAGCCTTTTGGATAGCTGAGAAGTATCATCAAGACTTTGCAGTTAAAAATCCACTTAAATATAATTTTTATAGAACGAGTTGCGGTAGAGATAATAGACTAAAAAGGGTCTGGGGTAAAGATAAGTAATTTATTAATTCGCGTTGAGATTCAATTCTTTAATCCAATTAACTAATGTTCTTACTCCATAACCAGTTGCACCCTTTGGATTTATATCTCTGTCTTTTTCAGTCCAACATGTACCTGCTATGTCAATGTGAGCCCATGGAATGCTTGAATTCACAAATTCTTTTAGAAACAATGCAGCAGTAATAGATCCCCCTGGCCTAGGACCTGTGTTTTGTAAATCAGCAATAGATGATTTAATTCCAGATTTATATGAATCTTGCATAGGCATTCTCCAAATACCTTCCCCAGCTTTACCAGCAGCTTTAGTTAATTGTTCAGAGAGCTGATCATTGTCAGTCCATAACCCTGCTATTTCATCTCCCAATGCAATAACACAAGCCCCGGTAAGAGTAGCTAGATCAACGATCGCATCAGGTTTAAGTTTGCATGCATAAACCAAAGCATCAGCTAACGTTAATCTTCCCTCTGCATCGGTGTTGTTTACTTCAATGGTTTTTCCGTTCGAGGCTTTGATAATATCTCCTGGATGCAATGCAGAACCATTAATCATATTTTCGCAAGCAGCAACAATAAAATGAACCTCGGTGTAGCTTGGCTTAAGTTCTGCGATTACTCTTGCTGTTCCAAGAACAGCAGCACTACCTCCCATGTCATACTTCATTTTTTCAATTTGAGAGGCACCTACTTTTAAGTTGTATCCGCCGGAGTCAAAAGTTAAGCCTTTACCAATTAATACGACTTTGTTTTTTACGGTTTTTGGTGAATATTTTAAGTGTATAAAATATGGCTTTAGATCTGATCCTTTAGCAACTGCTAAGTAAGCTCCCATTCCTTGATCTTCGCACTCTTTTTTGTCAAGAATTTTTAAATCCAGATCAAAATCATTGGCTAATTTTTCAGCCTCTTTAGCCATTTGATATGGGGTAAGAACATTTGGGGGGGCTGAAACAAGCTCTCTGGCAAATTTAACTCCATCGCAAATTGGATTTATTTCAGCAATGTCTGATTTAGTGGTGTTGGTATCCAAGCCTATCAATTCAACTTCATCTAAAGAAGTAGGTTTTTTTGATTCTGATTTGAATCTAAGATCTTTAATAGATGACAATCGAACTGCTTCGCCAACTGCGCAAGCAGCTGAAGAAGGTTCAAATGCATCCCAAGGGAAAAATATTCCTAACTTTCTTCCATAACCTGAAACTTGTCGAGCACCAATTGCAGCTGCCTTACGTAGATCATTAATTTGAAGAGTTTCGGCCTTACCTAAGCCTACAAAGATTACTTTTTTTATTTCGCCTTCAATGAGTTCAATAGAAAACTTCTGACTTTTTTTGCCTTCGAACTTTTCATCATTAAACCTTTTACTGAGAAAATCATCTTTTATTAAAGTCTTAAATAAATTTGTTTGACTTTCGATTGTTCCTTCCAAAACCCCAGCAATAAGAACTGATCCTGACCATTCGTTAATTTCTTTGGAGACTGCTGAAATTTGCATTTAATTTTTATACTTGTATTTATGATAACAATTTTTACTAATTACTTTGAGAAGTAAAAGGCGTTGCCCATATTTCCCTTGTCTCTTTATTAAATGGTGGAAGCCAAATTTGTATAAGCTTTTGCTCTAATTTTCTTCTTTCCTTGGTTTTAATTGGAACATCAAGCCAAAAACGAATGCTAAACCTGGAAGACATATTTGCCTTATGCAAAGAATCCGAATAATTTGAAAGATAATTTTTACAGTCATGTTCCCCTTTCCACCTCTTTTCTGCGGAAGTTGTTTCTCCGATATATAAAATTATATTTTCATTAGAATCAATAATTTTATCCATTACAAAATAAACCGCAGGTCCCTCATGCATTGCTTTTGGCCACCTCCAAAAACTTAAAGGTAAAGGAGAAAGATCGATTGGGTTGAAAGATTCGTTTAACTCTCCTGAAATAGATTCAAATAGTGAAGATTGATTTATATGCTTATAGCCGTATTTAAAAATGGGAGATTGATGATTAATGATTTTTTCTTGCCATTCCTTGATTATTTTTTTTTCAATAAATATATCTTTAAGATGATTTCTTTCCGAAGGATTTAAATCAAAATTGTTAAATAAATTATATTGTCGATCGAATTTTATCATTTTTAAAAGGTTAAAATCAAAGTTAATTTTTAATTAATATTTTCATTATGATATGACCATGATTTTATATTATTTTGAGTTGGAACAGTTTGAGCTTAGCTTGTCAAGATCAAATAAAAAGTGTTTTTATTCATTAGTAAGTTTTTATGTAACTTGAGAAAGAATTATATTTTTTTTAGGTGGTGTGGCTATTTACACTCACTAAGCAAATGTTTTTTGGTGAAAATGGTCTACACTTATTAGTAGATTTCAATGCTACAATCATTGTCAGTCGTTGAATTCAAAATCGAGCAATTGAATTATCTTCTAGGTTTAAGGATATGAGTTTTTTTGAGTCCGAAATTGTTCAGGAAGAGGCAAAAAAACTTTTCACTGATTATCAGAATCTGATGCAATTAGGCTCTGATTATGGCAAATTTGATAGAGAAGGGAAAGTAATGTTTATTGATACTATGGAGAATTTAATGGAGAGGTATAAAGTTTTTATGAAACGATTTGAACTTTCAGAAGATTTTCAGGCAAAAATGACAGTAGAGCAGTTAAAGACTCAGTTGAGTCAATTTGGGATTACTCCAGATCAAATGTTTGATCAGATGAATAAAACTTTGGTGAGAATGAAATCAGAATTGGATAAATGATTATTAACCTTTTTAATGTTTAGACTATGTTAGAAAAATTCTATGAATTACCTAATTGGATCTCTAGAGGTTTAGATGATCTTTTCCCTTACGATGATTCAATTGATTCAGATCAAAGCTTTATAAAGAGATTAGAACTTTCTTCTTTAAAAAAAAGTCCTTTACGAGTAAAACTTGGAATTGACCCAACAGGAACTGATATTCATATAGGTCATAGTATTCTTTTTAGAAAATTAAGAGCTTTTCAAGATGCTGGACACACTGCAGTACTTATAATCGGAGATTTTACAGCAAGGATTGGAGATCCAACTGGAAAGAGTAAAACTAGAATTCAGCTTTCTAAAGATGAGGTTGAATCAAATGCATTGAATTATCTTGAACAATTAGGCCTAGGTAAAGAACCCAAAGATTCATTACTTGATTTTTCAACTCCTAGTCGCTTAGAAATTAGAAGAAATAGTGAGTGGCTTGAAAATCTTAATTTGTCTAAAGTTATAGAACTTTTGTCAAATTCAACTGTTGGTCAAATGCTAGCCAAGGAAGATTTTAGTAATCGATATAAATCTGGTACTCCCATATCTCTTCATGAATTTCTCTATCCTCTTCTTCAAGGATATGACTCAGTTGCAATCAATGCTGATGTAGAACTTGGTGGTACAGATCAGAAATTTAATATTGCTATGGGTCGAGATCTGCAACGAGCTTTTGGACAGAAACCTCAATTTGGAATGCTATTGCCTATTTTAGTTGGATTAGATGGGACACAAAAAATGAGTAAAAGTTTAGACAATATTGTAGGTATAAATGAAGATTCATTATCTATGTATTCTAAATTAGAAAAGGTTCCAGATGATTTAGTTTTTAGTTATTTGAATTTACTAACTAATGAAAACTTAAAAGAGTTAAGTTCAAATCCAAGAGAGGTTCAAAAATTTATGGCTTTAAAAATAACATCTAATTTTAAAGGAATTGAAGCCGCAAAAAAAGCTCAATTTAATTCTGAAAAATTAGTTTTAGGTTCTCAAGAATCTCTTGATGAAATACCAGAGGCTTCAATTTCTAATGTAAATTTTCCAGCTAAAGCATTTTATTTATTTAGTAAGATGGAAATGTGTTCAAGTAGCAGTGAAGCAAGAAGACAAATTATTGGAGGTGGAGTTAGAATTGATGGAAAAAAAATTATGGATCCTAATTTAGAATTTGATAATCCAGATGATCTCATAGGAAAAATATTGCAAGTAGGAAAGAAAAAATTTCTTCGTGTTTCAAACTGATAGTTTTTATGACAAATATTGATAATTCAAGTGAAAAAATAATTATTGCCTTAGATGGTATGGATAAGAATAATGTTTTCAAATTACTGGAAAAAATACCTGAAATTACCTGGGTTAAAGTTGGACTCGAATTGTTTGTGACTGAAGGACCAGATATATTGTCAATTTTAAGAGATAAGGGGAAAAAAATATTTTTAGATCTTAAATTTCATGATATTCCAACTACAGTTGCCAAAGCATGTTTTGTCGCCTCACAAACTGGTGCTGAATTTATTTCTTTGCATACTTGTGCCGGCATGAAGGCTTTAAAGATGGCAAATGAAGCTGCATATGAAGGAGCCTCCAAAGTTAATTTAAAGCCGCCAAAACTTTTGGGGATAACAATCTTGACTAGTTGGAATCAAGAGGGCCTTGCTAATGATCTATTGATCAATCAATCAATAGATCAACGTGTTATGCACCTAGCAGAGATTGCCTCTAAGTCTGGTTTAGGAGGATGTGTCTGCAGCCCTCGAGAGGTTCAATTCCTCCGTAAAGTTTATCCTGAGACTTTTGAGTTAATAACACCAGGAATCCGGTCAATAGATTCAGACATTAACGATCAATCTAGGGTCTCTGATGTATCCGAAGCCCTTAAGATGGGAGCTTCAAAACTAGTTATTGGAAGAGCAATTACCCAATCAAATGACCCTGCTTATATGTTCAAAAGTTTTTGCGATAAAGCTGTTATTTAATTTATTTAGGGTTTCCGATTTTCGGCTCTTTACCTTTAATCAGTCTAACTATATTCTCTCGATGTCTCCAAATGACTAAAATCATAGCTAATAATGAAATTAATAGATATGGAAGAGAAGTACTTGAACTTTTAAAACTTAGAAACATTATTAAAGGTAGAGCTAAGGCAGAACTAATACTTGCAAGTGATACTATTCTAAATAATGTAATGACTACTAAAAATATGCCTAAAGTGGCAAGTCCAACTTGCCATGAAAGGCCGAGAAATACTCCTAATCCTGTAGCTACAGCTTTACCACCTTTCCAATTTAGCCATATGGGCCAAATGTGACCAATTAAAGTTGATAGACCAATAGCTACTTGCCATGAATCATTTAGGAGGAAATATTTTGCCAATAAAATAGATAGAATTCCTTTTAAAACATCTAGTATAAAAACTGTAATCGCTGCGCGTTTCCCAATATGTCTTAAAACATTTGTTGCTCCGGTTGACCCTGAACCTAATGAACGAATATCAATTCCTTTAGTAATTCTTCCAGCTAAATAACCACTAGGAAAAGATCCAAATAAGTATCCTAAAAATAGAATTAATAGATTCAAAATAGTTCAAATAGCAATTTTTATATTAAATCATCTTCTTCATAAATTTCATTTGGACTTCCTGCAAAGGCTATCCAAGTCGGGAACTGAAGAATTGGAATTTCTATATTTATCTCTGCTGCATCAATAATTATAAAAGGTAATTCACCTCTTTCTTCAAGTCGATCTGCTCTTTCAATTAGTCCATCGGATCTCTCGAAAAGGACTATTCCGCTATTTGGTCCAAAATCCTCGCGATTAAGTCCTAAGGCATCTTGGAGACATCTTCTCCATTCCCCCAGTCTTTCTGGCTGACTTGCTAAAACCAAAGTCTGAAATTGTTCGCCGTATAACTCACCTAAAATGGCAATAATCCCTGATGCAACTAGAGCATTTTTAGATCTATTGCCTCTACTAGGTTGAGCACCTCTACCACCCATGCTAAAGAACCAATCTTCGAGGATTTCAACATCATTATCCTCTAAACTCCTTCTAAGTTTCCAGGGCTCTGCATAAAAATCTGGTTGTTCCAGAAATTGACTAAAACATCTCCTTATTAATTTCTCATCAGGTTTGAAAGTATCTGAGACAGCAATGATGGTTTCTTGTTCTTTCGAAGGCGCAATTTTTTTATTTTCATCAAGTGGAGATGGCTTAACTATTACTGGCGGTACAACAAGTTCTAATTGCTCTGCTGATTGAGCTAAGTCTTGTAAGGCACCAGTTAAATATTCCTGAAAACCTTTAACTTTTCGAGCGATTGCGTCAGATTGACCTGAAAACGACTTTTTAAGTTCAGTCTCGATTTGTATTTTCTTTTTCGAAAGTTCTTCTAGTTCTTTTTCTAAATTTTCACGTGAAAGCTTAAGATCTTTAAGAGCAAGGTTAATTAAATTCTGTGTCTGTTCATTAGAGATGTTTTTGTTGTTTTCAGGCTTATTGATAATTGGTGATTCAGTTTGTTTCTCTAGAGGCTTTTGATGTGTAATTTTTAAAGGTGAAGAATTACCCACAGAAATATTCTGATTTAGATTTTGTTTTTCTTTAGATAGATTTTCCTCGGATTCCATATTTCAAAAACTTCAATTAATTTTTATATTTTGATGATTCTACTTCTTTTTCTACTTCTAAATCCTTAACTCTTAACCTTAGCTGTTCCTTTAATGAGTTGACCTCAAAAACTATGGGCAATAGATGAGGGCTTGCTTCTTCTCTAAAGTATAAAAAACCTGGCAATTTAGGTAAAATAATTCTCCAGGCAATCCAATTTTTAAAAGGAAATCTTCTTAATTCATTACCAAGTTGCATGACAATTAAATCGTCCTTAGTAAATTTTAATTTTAAGGTAAAAGATTGCAATAATAGAAAAAAACCAAAACTGCTAATTAAGATAGTTGGCCAAGGATGAATTGGTGTAATTAAAAATAATAAGCCCAAAAATACTATAAAGATGGGTAAACGATATGACGGAGACAAAATTACACTATCTTTGTCAAGTGGATTTTCAGAAGTCATAATTTTCAAGCAAAAAGAACTTGGGTGAGTAAAACATCTACTAAGGAAACTGTTATTAGAGTCATTACTACTGCTCCAGTAGTACTTGATCCTACTTCTTTTGGTCCTCCTCTAGTAGTTAAACCCCATCCGCAAGCAATTATTGCGATTAAGAAACCAAACACTAATGCTTTAACAAGCATAAATGGCAGATCAGATGTTATTAACCATTCTCTTACGGAATTCCAAAAGATGCTTGGTGGAATTTTATATAGAATAGTGCTGCTAAATTGCCCGCTAAATAAAGCTATAGAAAAAAACAATAAGCATTGTATTGGCGCCATTACAACCATTGCGCAAAGTCTTGGCACTACTAGATATTCAACTGGATCTGTTTGTAACATCGTAATTGCATCAATTTGTTCAGTAACTTTCATTGTCCCTATTTGAGCGGCATAAGCAGTTGCAACTTTTCCAGTAAGAAGAGTTGCGGTCAGTAAAGGAGCTATTTCTCTCGCCATTCCAATTGCTAAAAGGCCGCCTACTGCAGAACCCAAACCTTGTTTACTCAATTCTGCGGCGACCTGAATATTGAAAACCGTTCCTGCCGCAATGCCTGTTATGAGAACGATAATGAAGCTACCCGGTCCTGCTTCCATTAATTGATCTATTAAATCTGATTTATTGATTTTTCCATTAGCTATTGATGCAATTGCTTGTCCTCCGATTAACAAGCTGCTAAAGAATCTTCTTAGCCATCGAGGTGAATAATTCATTAACCTAAACTTTTAGATTTAAAATCCAAACTTCGCCAGGGTTTCATAGTTATTAATCCAGCAATCACAAGAAAAGAAGGTATTAATCCCATGCATAATCTAATAGTGATAATTGCAGTTAAAGGTTGATCTAAATCACCAAAACTTGATAAGCAATTAGTTGATGACTTATATCCTGCTAAAGATAAAAGAACACCTAAGAATTGAACGCTTAAACCAATACCAATTTTTTGAATAAATACCATCCATGCTGTATATATTCCTGAGGGCTTCTCTGGATCTCTATCAATAGCATCTGGGAGTAAGGACCAAGGAATAAGATAGGCTGTTGATGCTCCAAAGCCTACTAATGTTATTATTAACAAAAGGATTAGCATTTTCATGCTTTCAAAATTATTGAATAAATATAAACTATTTATACTTACACCTTTTGCTATAGGGGGCATAAACATAACTAAAAGGCAAGCTAATATCCAAATTTTACCCCCTTTGAAAAGAGCCGATATTCTCCCGTATTTGTTTGAGTAAAAGCTCCAAAACTGTAGACCTACTAGCGTACTTATTTGAAATGGTATTGGGATCCACTTTGAAATTTCAATTGGAACAAGCATTACTTGTTCAAGATAGATTAATGAAACAGTTTGCATTAATTGAAGTCCGCACCAAAGAAGCAAATAAAGAGTAATAATTCGTGTGAAGAGTTTATTATTTAAAACTCTTTTTAGTTGTTGATTAAAAGGCTCAGTTTGAGAAGCAGGCTTTCTAGCTTTTTTAGCAAATGGGGCAAGTCCCCAACAAGCAATTAAAGTTGTAAAAGTAGCAATAATTCCTGTTACTCTCCCCATTGAAGAATAGCCTTCAACTCCTTTAGATAAGAAGCCTGCGGCTACTATTAACCCAGTGGTTCCTGCCAAAATAGACCCAGTAAATCTAGCCGCGTTTAGTCTTGTCCTAATAGCTATATTTTCAGTTAGCTCTGTAGATAATGCGGCAAAAGGCAGATTTACCGCTGTGTAAGCAGTCATCAAGAAAATTGCAGCGAAGACGTAATAAGTCGTTTTTGCTCCTAGCTCTCCCGGAGGTACCCACCACATTGCTGCAAGGAAAAAACCAAGGGGAACAGCACCTCCTACCATCCAAGGAAGTCTTGGCCCCCATCTTGATCTGGTGTGATCACTCATCCATCCAATTAGTGGATCATTTATCGCATCCCAAAGTTTTGAAACCATGAGCAAGGAGCCTGCAATAAATGCAGGAATTCCTGCAGCACAAGTGAAAAATAAAAATAGGTAAGTACCTAGCTGTATCGCGGCTAAACCCGTGCCAGCATCTCCCATTGCATAAGAGATCATTAGTCTTGTGCGATTATTTTCTTCGTAAATCGATGTGGACTTATTCACTCTTTTTTGGATAATGGGACTCGCAAGGTAATAATGGAAGAAGCTAAATTAATTTTTACTCCAAATGAGAGTAGATCATTAGTTCTAGCGCGGGCGTAGTTTAGTGGTAAAACCTCAGCCTTCCAAGCTGATGATGCGGGTTCGATTCCCGCCGCCCGCTTGATTCTCATAATTTGATTTTTTTTGAATAATCACTGGAGACCACAAGCACTAGACTGTTACTTTCGATACGTATATTTGATTGATTCTCTAATGGTTTTCTAGAGATATTTTTATTTTTTAAAACAGAGGTATCAATATATTTTTTCCATGGAGAAATTGGAGTTGGTAATTCAAAAAGCATTGCTTCTTTGTAAGCATTAAAGCCAAGCCAAACTGCTGAGCCCTCATTGTTTTTGTTTATGCTAAATCCAATAGTATGCGACCAGTCACTCCAGTCAGGTTTATTAAGTTTAATGCCATGCCACTGAATCCAAAAATCAGAAGTTTTGACCTTGGTATTTTCTTTTTGGCAATCATAAATACTATTAGGACTAAAAAACTCTGGTAGTTGTTTCCTTAGAGATATGAGCTTCATAACAAATTCTTTTAAGTCTTGATCCCAATTTTTATGATCCCAATCCATCCAACCAAGTGGGTTGTCTTGACACCATGTGTTGTTATTCCCTCCTTGGCTTCTGCCCACCTCGTCTCCCATTAAAAGCATTGGAATTCCAGGAGATAAAAGAAGCGTTGAAATAAGATTTCTTTGTTGTCTTTGCCTTAAATTATTTATTTTTTTATTAGTAGTTGGCCCTTCAATTCCGTAATTATAACTATTGTTATTATTCTCTCCATCTCGATTATTTTCCCCATTTGCAAGATTATGCTTTTTATTAAAACTTACTAGATCTTTTAACGTGAATCCATCATGAGAAGTTATGAAATTAATACTAAATATATTTGCAAAATTATTATCATTGTATAGTAATTTATTCCCTATTAATCTATCTTTAAGTGACCATATTGTACCTTTTTCCCCCTTCCAAAATCTTCTAATATCATCTCTAAAGTGTCCATTCCATGTCCTAAATTCTTTTGCTGGGAAATCTCCTAGTTTATAAAGTCCTCCACAATCCCATGGCTCACTTATTAATTTCACATCACTAAGCTTAGGATCTGCTTCGATTTCTTCAAATAAGGGAGGTTTATCTAAAGGAATTAAGTTTTCGCCTCTACTCAAAGCAATACCTAAGTCAAAACGAAATCCATCAACGCCTAACTCAATTGCCCAACAACGCAATGATTCTAATATTAATTTTCTAACTAAAGGACGATTAGCAGCAATACTATTTCCACATCCACTCACATCTTGATAATTTCCCTTTTCATCTTGATGGTAGTAAGTTTTAGGACCAAAATTTTTCCAACTTATACTTGGACCATTTTGATTCCCTTCTGTTGTGTGATTATAAACAACATCGATTAATACTTCTAGCTCATTATCATGGCAAACTTCTACAAACTTTTTGAATTGTTCCCTTGCTTCTAAAGGATTACAACTATCTACAAAACCTTGATGTGGTGTGAACCAATTAATAGGGCTATACCCCCAATAGTTAACTAGTCCTTCAGGGGCATCATTAGAATCAAAAGCAAATACTGGAAGTAGTTCAATAGATGTAATACCTAAACTTTTAAGATAAGGTATCTTTTCAATTAATCCTATAAATGTACCTTTCTTCCTTTCGCTAATATTTGAATCATTGCTTTTAGTAAACCCACCAACATGTAATTCATAAATAATTGTTTTATTCCATGAATGTTTAGGTCTTGGGTGGGATTTGAAATCAAAATAATCTCTTTTAGTTACTACTCCCTTTAGGTGATTAGCATAACCTTTGCTCACTTTCTCTTTTGGATATCTTATGTAATTTCCCCACCCTGTAATTGCTCTGGCACATGGATCTAAAACAATATGTTCCTCGGCAACCATATACCCGTCAATTGATACTTTATATCCATATAACGTTCCTTCAGTTAGTCCCTCTATTTCAACGTGCCAATAATCCCCTGACCTGTTTTTCTGATCTAAGGATATTGTTTCTTTTGCATACTCGTCATCTTCATTTTGGAAGATTAGTAATTCTACATTTGTTGCATGTGGAGCTGCGATAGAGAAATTAACCCCATCAAGAGTAACTGAGCTACCCAAAGGCCATGCTGAACCAACTTTTACTTTTCCCAATTGTGTTTGACCTTTATGAAAATAATCAAGTAACTTTCCCTACAACTTAGGTGTTTAGTTTGTTTTAACAAGATATGAAAAACGAAATCTAATTTTAAAAGAAATTTTATTAGGCATTTGATGCTTTTTTAAATGAATACTAAATTGTTTTTGCGAGAAATTACGTTGTTTTTACGTCTGGTTTTTGAACTAGTTCAAATATATTCTATTCCAATTGAAAATTAAATCTTTAGAATGTTTGGAAAAAATAGCAAAAAAAAATCAGAGCTTTTTAGCAATTACGGCTTCACAATGGATGTCCTAGAGCTAGAAAAATCTGGTTTTTTGATTTATTGCGCTCTTTTTTTTGTGTGGGTATTATTTTGTAACACCAATAAATGTGCGGTTCTGCAGACCTTTGTTAATTCGCGAGAATTTAATAAAATGTGTGATTTTTGTTAAAAAAAATAATTAATTTTAAACTTCAGTGCTGCTCTCGATTATAAATTTTTAAAATTATCTTTCGAGAAGCCTTGCCCTGACAAGCTTCTTGGCAAAGATGGAGAATATGCATTTTTTTTTTTAGCTGCTTAGTTCAAGCCTTTGAGGCATTGTTGAATCAACAAAAAATGCATATATAGTTTTAAAAAGCTTACTGTCACAAGCTCTTTAGGTTGCAGGTAAGTGATTTGGTCCATACCATTAGCAAGATTGAGCTTTTTGGAAACTAATCATCTATTGGTTTCCCTCCTCTTACTCCCTGCTACATACAATCCTTTCCAATGAACAAAGCAGATTTAGTCAACCTAGTTGCAGCTCGTACAGAGCTAACTAAAACAGACGTATCTCTGGTAGTTGATGCTGCCATAGATACAATTATTGATTCTGTAGTGGAGGGTAAGAAAGTCTCCATTCTAGGGTTTGGCTCTTTTGAGCCTCGTGATCGTTCTGCACGTCAGGGATTAAACCCTAAAACTGGAGAGAAGATAGCAATACCTGCTAAGCGAGTTCCAGCTTTTACTGCTGGGAAGTTGTTTAAGGACCGTGTTCAGGGTTAAGTTCTTAAAAAGCTGTTTTGCTATCTGACAATTTATTTTTTGTTAGGGACTCTTTAAAAAAGAGTCCTTTTTTTTGTAAAAATCTAAAATTTTAATGATTAAGAAAAATAATTTTTTTTATTCACTCAGGTATTGTTAGTCATATTTAAACAATTATCAACACATTTTATCGGAGATTATATTTTGATTAGTTTTTTATATGAAAAAATCAAATTCGTATCTGCTCTTTTTATATCTATGCTTATTCCTATAAATCCACTGATAGCAAATGAATCCAAAGATTATATGGAAATTGATAAGCTGGTATTTATATGTTATAGAGATATAAAATTTTGCAAGGAAGCATTATTTAAAATAAATGAATATCAAAAAATTGCTTCAAAAAATAAAAAGTTTTCTTGCCAAACTAGATTACTGGGTTTAGAGGCGAATTTAATAATGGCTACGGATTCTAATTTCAAAAGAAAGGAAGCCAAAAGTATTATTGATTCTATCAAGAAATATTGTTAAATATAATCAATAAATTGATCGCTTGATTATTGATTTCTGACTTAGTTAACAAACTAATGTGAAAAACTAGAACAAAATAGGTTTTTATCTGATTTGCCTAAGTAAACTTAGAAATATAAAGATAAAGAAATTCTTCTAACTAAGAAAATGGGCTCCAAAGCTTTTAATTCCAAAAAAACTAATGATAAGGCAACTAAGACCAATAAGGTCAAAGGCAATAAGTTTAAAAAATCAACTTCTAATGATCCAGATGTATTAGTTAACCTGCCAGCTGGCATGAAATATAAAGTCCCAGGAAAGCGTCAGAGAGTTATTATTGGTTCAATAGTAATTGGTTTGAATGTCTTATTAGTTATTAGTGTACTTGTTTACTTTTACAATCCTGCATTTCAAGAGTTTGTTTATAATTTTGGCCGTTAAGAGTGGTTTTATCAACCTAATATTTAAATCATTAAGGACGTGTTAAAGCGATTTCTAAAAATAGGAAAATATTACTATTAAAAAAATAAAAGTAAAGTTTGACTAAGAATTTTTTCTTGATTACTGGGATGGAAGCTTTATATTTTAATGTTTTATTAGAGGCATTTTAGTAGTAATGGTTCAAAAAAGAAGCCAGGATAAAAAGGCGAAAAAGATTCCTCAACAGCGAAAGACAACTCTTAAATGGGGAAGCAATGGGGAGCTATCATCACTTGATATGGTTCGTATATTGGACCGTTTAAACGATCAAGATTTAACTGAATGTGAGATACCTTTAGAAACAGTAAACGAAAAAAAAATATAAATTCCTTTTTTGTCTACGAGAAAAGCTAATATGTTATCAATGATTTATTAGCTTTCATGAAGATAATTATTGCGTTTATATCTCTAATAGCAATAATTTTTGGATATTTATATTATTTTACTGGCTATAAATCCGCTTTTGAAGCTGATCAGCAATGTCATTATGAATTACGATTGAAATCTGTTGAATTAGAAGGCTTGGGTTGTGATCATGATATGGAAACTAATCAATGGATCCTTTATGAAAAAGGAATTAATGACAAGCCTTCTCAAGTTGTTGAACGTTATCGTTATTAACTTATAAATTTATCATTTATTGTCGGGAAAATATATATAGCAATAATTGAAGAGAACAAAGCTGTAATTATAAATGTTGAAAACTGTCCTAATGAGCCTGGAAGATATGTATTTTGAAGGAAATAAAAATCAATAAGAGAACCTATTGTTCCCCAAATAATTACCCAAGCAGATACGTATGAAACACCAACTAATGTTTTTTTATTCATAGCTTTTAAAAAATCAAGTAAGTTAATGGAATAAATATAATGTAAAGATTTGATTTCTAGTTGATTCCAAAAATTTTCAGCGTTGCTGGTTCGCCACCAAAAGCCAATTCAGTAAGTATGAGCATTAAAAAACCTATCATAGCTACTCTGGCATTAACAAGTTCAGCATTTTCATTAAAACCAAAAACTTGTTTTACCTCTTCGCCTTTATTGTTTATCCATTTAGGATATGAATTGAGGTTTTGACTTTGATCAATTGGTTTTGGATCATTTTTAGGTTCAATTGTTTCTGTATCATCTAGATCTGAATTGATACTTTGATTATTGACCTTTGAATCAATCTCAGACATTTTGAATTTAAAACATAGTTATATCTTTAAACTATAAGGGTTTTTTGTTAGAACTTCGTTTTTCTTTGAGATTTAGCAATTTGTTTAGACTGTTTATAGTGAATTACTTTTGCTTTTATTTGGTAAGCAACCTTAATTAAAAAATAATAAGTAAAAATTTTTAAGTTTAATAATTGAAATTGAATTACATATAATCTATATATTTAGAAATTTATATGTTTTTCTATATCAAGAAACAAAAGAGTTATATCAAAATTAAAATTTTTATTATTCCCTTATTAAGTTTTGTTTGACTATTAATTGAGGGCTTGTTTTTACCACAGTTCCTTGCTAGAAAAATATTAAATGTTTTTGTGTAATGAATAGAGGTTTTTCGATTAGGATTGTTGTAAATTCAACTCGATTTTCATGTTTTGTCTTCCAGACCCTATGAAAAAACTTATAGTTGCATATAAAATAAAGCTTGTTTTATAACTATGTTATTAAATCTTACTTGGCTAATCCCTGGGCTACCAATAATTACATCTATTTTTATCGCGGTGCTCTTATTGAGCTTTAGCAAGACAATGAATAGGCTTACAAAGCCTGTATCTTATTCTCTTATTGCCAGTCTTGGTTTCTCTGAGCTAATCAACTTTATTTTATTTAAAGAAAATATAGCAGGACATGATCTTATTTTTGGGGGCAACTTTGAGTTGGTTGTTGATAGACCAGCACTTTTAGTAGCCGAATCAATAGGTTTCCTTTTCTTATTGATTATGCTTTTTTCAGTTGCTAAGTTAAAAAGAAGAAGTGGCTATGTTAGATACTTTGTTTTTCTAGGATTCTTGAGTGGTTTTGTTTACTTGTTTTCTTTTAGTGGTAGTTTATTTCATAACTTTTATGATCCATTAATATCATATATAGATAAAGCAACTATCTCTTTTTAGACAGATTCTTGAGTAAGTCAAAGAGCTGAATCAAAAATAATTAAGGTTTAAATAATTGATGATTTGATATTCTATTGTCATACTATCTAAGTTGTAATAAAATAAAATTAATTTTAGGATTTAAGGTTTTACTTTGAGTGTAAATTCATGTTTAGATCTTCCAAGGAATATCGCATTAGTACATGAATGGTTTACTCCAAGATCAACAGGTGGTGCCGAGAATGTTGTTCAGGTGATCGATGACTTGTTGACTGAAATCTCTTCACAGCCAGAACTTTTTTCTTTAGTTAATGAAGGAAATTTACCAAAAACTAGCTGGTTATTAAATAGAAAAGTAAGAACTAGCTTTATTCAAAAATTACCATTCGGGATCTCACATGTTCAAAAATATTTACCCCTTTTGCCTTTTGCAATTGAGCAACTTGATCTAGCAGGATATCCATTGGTTATAAGCAGTAGTCATCTTGTGGCAAAGGGCATTTTGACGTCACCTGATCAACTTCATATTTGTTATGTACATACACCTGTCAGATACGCTTGGGATCAGATGAATATATATTTGAAACGATCTTTTTTAAGAAGAATAGGGTTAGGACCATTAATTAGATGGCAATTGCATAGTTTGAGACAATGGGATCAACTAAGCAGCTCAAGAGTTGACTACTTAATTGCAAATTCTAATTTTACGGCAAAAAGGATTTGGAAATACTGGAGAAGGCGCTCTGAGGTTTTACACCCGCCCGTTAATGTCAATCGTTTCGATTGGAATTTGCCTCGAGAAGATTTCTATTTAAGTGTCTGCAGATTGGTTCCTAATAAAAGGGTTGATTTACTTGTGAGAGCTTTTAATAGGCTCAAATTGCCATTAATTGTTGTTGGAGACGGAGTTGAAAAAGCATATTTAACAGACCTTGCAGGTCCAACGGTTCAAATTCTCGGTTTTCAAAGTAAGGAGAATATTGAAAATCTAATGAGCAAATGTAGAGCTTTTGTTTATGCGGGTATTGAGGATTTTGGAATCGCTCCTGTGGAAGCAATGGCTTCGGGGGCTCCTGTCATAGCTTTTGGTAAAGGTGGGGTCCTAGATACAGTTAAATGCTTTAACTCTAAATCGAATAAAATAGCAACTGGTCTCTTGTTCCCTGATCAGACAGTGAAGTCTTTGGTTGAAGCCGTCGAATATTTTAAGGAAAAGCAACTGTGGAAAGATTTAAATCCTGAGTTAATTAGAGATTGGGCTAATTCTTTTTCTCAGGATTCATTTAAATTTAGATTTGAGAAAACCATAAATAGAGCTTGGAATGAGCATCTTAATTCTTGTGACATTGACACTAGTGACCTTAGGCCTTGATCAAGAAAATCTTTATTAAGTATGGTGTGATTTTATTGCAGTCTTGAGCTTACTAACTCAATAATCTGTGCAAACTAATCCTAGAAAATCTTTATTACGATGGTCTGAGTTCCGTAAAGGATCTCCAATAATTCCTTTTGAAGTTATCTCGAAAGAACCTTCTTCTTTGCCTGCTGTAGAAATAATAAGAAATCAGAGTCGATATGGACGCACATTAAAAAGGATAGGGGATGTTATTTTTTCTTTGCTGGTTTTAATTTTAGGATCACCAATATTTATTTTTATTGGCATATTAGTAAAGTTAAGTTCTCGTGGCTCTGTTTTTTATATTCAAAAAAGAGTAGGAAGAAATTATAGAGAATTTGGATGTATTAAGTTTCGTACTATGTATAAAAATGCTGATGAATTACTACCAAATTTATTAGAGAAATATCCTCTTATGAGAAAGGAATTTGAAAAAGATTTTAAATTACGTCAGGATCCTAGGGTAACAAAATTAGGTAGATTTCTTCGACGATCTAGTCTGGATGAATTACCTCAATTCTTTAATGTTTTAAAAGGGGAAATGAGTGTCGTTGGGCCAAGACCAATTGTTAGTAATGAGATTAACAAATATAGTCTTTTTATGGAAGAAGTTATATCTGTGAGACCAGGACTGACCGGATTATGGCAGGTAAGTGGTAGAAATAACCTTAGTTACAAAAAAAGGGTTGAATTGGATTTGTTATATGCAAGAAATAGAAATTTCATACTTGACTTAGAAATAATTATTCTTACATTAGGTGTTTTACTTTTTCCAATGGATAGAGGTGCTTTTTAAATTAATAAATTAATTAATTTCATTATTAAGGAAAAACCTAATAGCCAGGCAAGTTGAAGTCTAAGACTCAAATTAAGTATCTTTTTGACAGAATTTATACTTGCTATTGGATAGGACTTTGCAATTATGGGTTTTATTTTTTTCACGCCTTTATAATAGTTTACTCCTCCCATTCTTACTTCAGCACAATAAGCAAATATTGCTTCGGAAATACCTGAGTTTGGAGAAGAATCAACAATTCCATCTTTCCAGGAATCCCTTATTGTTTTGTAAATTGATTGATTTGTCTTACAACAAAAAGGAAGCGTAATTAATACAATCCTTGAAGGAATCCATACCATTAGATCATCCAGCTTCGCACCGGTAAAGCCAAGCCACTTTAATTTTCCCTCTTTGTATCCAAGCATTGAATCAATAGTGCTAGATGATTTAAAGATCCATGCCATTGCTAATGGCCCAGGCATAGATTGATTGAATTCCCAGAAAATAGTTCCTAAAAACATCCAAAATAATGGCGCAAAAATGCCATCCACAGAATTTTCACTTGCTGTCTCCGCTGCGGCTCTAAGAATCTCATTAGTATCTAAATTCTCAACATCTCTACCAACTATAAGACATAATTTTTGTCTCAAATCACGTAAATTTTCACTATGAATTTCTTTGCTTATTAAATTTAAAATTTCTAATATACTTTTATTTAGACTTCTTGATGCAAGCGAACTACTTAAAACAAAAGCAAAAATTAATGTACTTAATATAGGATTTTTTGTATCAAAAAATAAAAATAATCTTTCTATAATCCATCCAGAAATTCCACTTAATGATACGACCATAAGTGTAATTATTAAGCCTCCAATATATAACTTTGATTTATTTTCTTTCTTAATTCCCTCAGTTAATCCTTTCAAAAAACTAATAATCCAACCCATGAATTGGACTGGGTGTGGCAAGCTTTTGGGATCACCTATTAAAAGGTCAAGAATAACTGCAACTAAAATTAAAAAAATGATTTTTAGTCTTATTTAAGCCAACTAAACATCGAACGAAGTGTTTTTCCTACTTTTTCTATTGGAAGCTCTGAGTCTTTTTGGCGAATTTTCTTCATTTCAGGTTTGCCTGCTTCGCATTCTTTTACAAAGTTCATAGCAAAAGTACCATCTTGAATATCGGCAAGAATATTTTTCATTTCTTCTTTTGTCTCTTTGGTTATTAATCTTGGTCCGCTTACGTAATCTCCATATTCAGCTGTA
Organism: Prochlorococcus marinus str. MIT 1013; assembly: GCF_027359395.1. NCBI lineage: Bacteria > Bacillati > Cyanobacteriota > Cyanophyceae > Synechococcales > Prochlorococcaceae > Prochlorococcus > Prochlorococcus marinus. The sequence continues at coordinate 952,636 of NZ_CP114778.1, read as the reverse complement.
TTTGAAATCGAATCCCTCATTGCAGTAAGACCTCCTTTAACCATGAGGTCAACGATTAATTTGACTTCATGTAAGCATTCAAAGTAGGCCAATTCAGGTTGATAACCTGCTTCTACAAGAGTTTCAAAACCTGCTTTGACTAACTCTGATAGGCCTCCGCACAAAACTGCTTGTTCTCCAAAAAGATCAGTTTCTGTTTCTTCTTTGAAATTAGTTTCTAAAATCCCAGCGCGTGTGCCGCCGATACCTTTTGCATATGCCATCGCAAGTGATCTTGCATTGCCGGAGGCATCTTGCTCAATTGCAAATAAAGCTGGAACCCCTTGACCATTTTGATACTCCCACCTGACAGTGTGACCTGGTCCTTTTGGGGCAATCATTACAACATCGACAAATTCAGGTGGTTTTATTAATTCAAAGCGAATATTGAAACCATGCGCAAAACTTAGTACTTTGCCTGGTTTTAAATGAGGAGCTATCTCTTTGTTATAAACATCTTTTTGAAACTCATCAGGCAAAAGTACCATAATCCAATCTGCCTTCTCAGAAGCCTCTGCGACGCTTAAAACTTCCAATCCATCAGAAGTTGCTTTGCTCGCTGAGCGACTTCCTTCATAAAGTCCAACAACAACTTTGATACCACTATCTTTTAAATTCAATGCATGGGCGTGGCCTTGAGATCCATAGCCAATAATTGCAACGGTTTTATCTTGAAGAAGACCTAGGTCTGCATCGGAGTCGTAAAAAAGTTTTGCCATGTGTTTGGTATTTCAGAACTAATTAAGGCTGAGCTTACGAAATAGAGTGCTATCGAAACTACTGCCATTGATATATTTTTTTGACTATCAAGACAATTTAATTAATAAGAACAACAAATTTCTCATCTTAACTTTCGCTTGGATGGGTTATCACTCGATCGATTAGGCCATAGACTTTTGCTTCTTCCGCGCTCAAAAAGTAATCACGATCAGTATCTTTTTCTATCTTTTCATATGTTTGTCCCGTCATCTCTGCCATGGATTTATTGAGCATTTCTTTTATTCTAAGAATCTCTCGTGCTTCAATTTCTATGTCACTCGCTTGTCTTTGAGCAGTACCACCTAGTGGCTGGTGGATCATGATTCTGCTATGGGGTAGTGCAAGCCTTTTACCTTTTGTTCCTGCAGAGAGTAAAAAAGCACCCATTGAGGCCGCTAAACCAACACAAATGGTTACCACGTCACTTTTTACATATTTCATAGTGTCATAGATGGCTAAACCCGCTGTTACGGAGCCTCCAGGACTATTGATATACAAATAGATCGGCTTACTACTGTCTTCAGAATCAAGATAAAGCATTTGTGCTACGAGGCTATTTGCAATGCCGTCATTTACTTCTTGACCAAGAAATAGAATTCTCTCCGCACCAAGTCTTGTATATATATCAACCCATCTTTCGAATTGACTTCCTGGAAGACGGTATGGAACGCTTGGAGTACCGATAGGCATGGCTAATTTAATGTTGAGTAATTGATGTTAATGATTAAAAAATTGGAAAAATTATTCGATTATTTGGGCAAAACTCTCTCGCTTGGCAAGTCTTTTCTACTCGTAAGAACACGATCTATAATCCCATAATCTACTGCTTCATGTGGGTTTAGATAACTCATTCGATCTGAGTCTTTGGATAATTGATCTACTGATCTTCCAGTGTTATGACTAAGGATTTCTAGCATTGCTTTCTTGTTGTGAATGACCTCATTCGCTCTGATTTGAATATCAGTTGCTTGGCCTTGAGCACCACTTCTAGGCTGATGAAGAACAATTGATGCATGTGGTAATGCCGCGCGTTGCCCTTTTGTCCCAGCCGAGAGTATTACTGCAGCGGTCCCCATGGCTTGCCCTATGCAAATGGTATGGACTGGGGGTTTTACGTATCTTAGAGTGTCGCAGATTGCAAAGGCTTCAGTTTCAAATCCGATTGCATCTCCTGTGTACCAGCTTGTTCCAGTTGAGTTAATGTAAAAATAAATAGGTTTCTCAGAATTATCAAATTCCAGAAAAAGAAGTTGGGCAATAATTAGTTCAGTTACATCCATTCCGAGTTGCCTTTTGGCATCATCATCGGAAAATAGTGGCAAGCCTAAATAAACTATCCTTTCTTTTAGAAGAAGTGATGGTAAATCAGGTGGCGGAGTTCTCATTACGGCAGAATCGCCATAATACGGAGCAGATGTGGTCATTATGAAGTGAAGTCCTATTGGATTTGAGCCTAGCTAGATCTAGCCTTGAGATGCTTTTGTTTTTTCAAATTTGTTCGGTGGCTGATCATTTGAAGCTTTACTAAAAACCATTCTGCCTGTTGGTGTTTGTAATGCTCCAGTCACAACTACTTCTATTCTTTTACCGATCCATTGGAGACCCTCCTCAATAACAACCATTGTGCCATCTTCAAGATAGGCAATACCTTGTGAGTTTTCCTTACCTTCTCTAACAACTTTTAAATTTAACTTCTCACCAGGTTGAACTTCAGGCCTAACTGCAAGTACTAAATCGCTTAAGTTGAGAACTTTGATTTCTTGGACTAGAGCCACTTGAGATAAGTTGTAATCGACTGTGATTAATATTCCTGAAATATCTGAGGTTAACTTTAAAAGAATTTCATCAGTCCCTTCTCCTTCATATTTTGTACTGTTGATAACTAATCTTCTTCCATAACTTTCTCTTAGTTGGTTGAGTAATTTTAGACCTCTCCTCCCTTTTCCTCTTTTTTCATTGTTACTTGAATCAGCTAATTTTTGTAGCTCATCCATAACTGACTGGGCTACGATTATTTGACCTTCTATTAGCCCAAATCTTAGGAGGGACTGAATACGACCATCAATTATCACGCTGGTATCTAAAACTTTTGCACTGGCTGGAGTAAGAATCCCATCTGCCATTAACAAAGATTCAGTGCTATTGGGATTGAACAGACGTAAAACGGTTCGACCGTGAACATCGGCAAGGTTATATCCAAGAACTCCAAAAAAAATGTTGCTAAGTACAGCAAAAATAGGCTTTACAAAAAATAATTCAGCTGGTAAGGGTAGAAGAAGTACAGGAACTAATAAAAGGGTTGCTATGACAAGTCCAAGAACGATGCCAACAGATCTACTAACTAGTAGATCTGTTGGCATCGTTCTTATCCTTTTAGTTAATTTATTTCTAAATTGCTGAAAAAGGAATGCTATTAAAAGCCCGACGAGAGCGGTTAATCCTGATAGGGCAATTTTTAAATTTTTGAGATTAGTAATATGGTTTAAAGTCTCTTCTGGTAACCAATTCACTCCAATCCATCCGGTGATTGCACCTGATATAAGAAATAAAACCAGAATAACTAGGTCTGCCATATATTCAGGTTATGCTTGCTTCTCGTTTTTTACTAAAGCTTTATTTATTTTCAAAGATTTGGATTGTAAAAGTGACCATTTATTTGGATTTGTATATCTAGAGCTCAAATGGTAGCCCCACCAAGAAGTGCATATTTGCATATACCCTTTTGCCATAAAAGATGTTTTTACTGTGATTTTTCCATTATCCCTTTAGGTGATAGCGCTCAAGTTCCAGGTAGTCCAGGGATAACTTCTATTAACGCATATTTGGATTTACTTCATAGAGAGATTTCAATTGCACCTAGAGGTCCTGCATTGTCAACAATCTATTTTGGTGGTGGAACACCTTCTTTGTTGAAAAAAAATGAGGTGGGTGATTTGTTGAAAAATCTTCAAAGAAAATTTGGATTTCAAGATGGTGCGGAGATAACTATGGAGGTTGATCCTGCAACATTTTTTGAAAATGATCTGAATGGATACATAGAAATTGGAATCAATAGATTTAGCTTAGGAGGTCAGGCATTTGATGATATTACTTTGGCTTCTATTGGTAGAAAACATAATTGTTCTCAATTAATAGAGGCTTGTAATTGGGTAAATAAATTATTTAAAAAAGGAATGCTAAGAAGCTGGAGTCTTGATTTGATTCAAAATCTCCCAGGATTAAATTTTTCTAAGTGGATTAAAAATTTGGAACAAGCAGTTCATACGGAAGCCCCACATTTTTCAATCTATGATTTAACCATCGAACCAGATACTGTTTTTGGAAGAATTCACAAAAAAGGGCATTTGAATATCCCCATTGAATCTGAAGCTCAAAAAATAGATTTTGAAACCAATAGATTTCTTAAAAGTAAGGGTTTTTCTAGATATGAAATTTCAAGTTATTCATTGCCTGGTCATGCATCTAGACACAATCGTATGTATTGGAGTGGTTCTGGTTGGTGGGGTTTTGGGATGGGGGCGACAAGTGCTCCTTGGGGGGAGAGGTTTTCTAGACCCAGAACAATTGCTGGTTATAGAAAATGGATTGATCAGCAAGAGAGTCAATTATTAGAGAAAAGCTTGTCTTATGAAAAGTCAAAACCAATGCCATTGGATGAACTACTGATGATTGGTCTCAGAAGACGTGAAGGTGTTCATTTGGAGGAACTTGCTAAAAATGCTGGATGGACGCAAAAAGAATGCGATAAAAATTTAGAATTACTGGAGAAATTTTGGCTAAATTCTTTAAACGAAGGATCTCTATTAAAAAAGAATGGTAGGTATTTTTTAAGTGATCCTAATGGAATGCAAATCAGCAATCAGGTATTGATTCAGATGTTTTTGTGGTGGGATTCTCTTGGTTTGGATTAGTGGATTTAATCCATTTTTTTAGAGCTTCAATGCAAAGTTCTCGTCCTGAAAATAAAGGCTTTGCAAAAGGTGGCTGTTCAACTGAAAGGCCAAGGATATCAGCTGTAACTCTTACCTGACCATCGCAATCATTTCCTGCGCCAATGCCAATTACAGGAACTATCAAATTTCTTTTTAATTTTCTGGCAATTTCCTCTGGAATATGTTCAACGACTATTGCAAAACATCCTGATTCTTGAAGCTTTTCGGAATCTTTGAAAATTTTATCTTGACTATCTTTATCTCTTGCTTGCGATTTATATCCAAGCTGATGAACTGATTGCGGAGTTAAGCCAAGGTGGCCCATTACTGGGATTCCCATCCTTATAAGTCTTTTAATGACCAATAAAGTCTCAGGTTCAGCTCCTTCAAGCTTCACTGCTGAAGCACAGGAATTTTTCAGTAAAGTTCCAGCAGCTTCAACCGCCTTGTCTTCTCCACACTGATAACTTAAGAAAGGGAGATCACAAACTACTAAAGGTTGATTAGCGACAGGGTTAGAAAAACCTCTACAAACAGCCTGTGTGTGGTGAAGCATTTGATCAAGTGTTACGGGAAGAGTCGTTGCATGTCCTAATACGACCATTCCAAGTGAATCCCCCACCAGAACAACATCAGCACCAGATGCTTCTACTATTGAGGATGAGATAGCATCCCAAGCAGTTAATACAGTTATCTGTTTGCCCAACTTTTTAAAACGAACCAAATCTGTGGTTAGCATTTAATTCTTAATAACGTGGTTAGCTATTGCTAGAATATTATTGACTCGGCCCCATGCGGCTGTGACGCCTAAACCTGGTCAGGACCGGAAGGTAGCAGCCATACTGGATGCTCAAAGCAGGCGTGGAATCCGGGTCACCTTAATATTTAGTAGGTCTATAAATCTCAACGATTTTGTCTTAGACGTAAAAACTCTGGTATTGAGGCACCTGCTTCCTTGGCTTCTGATTGATCGTAAAGAGATTGAGGTGAAAGTCTTGCCCTATTTCTTTCATTTGAATAAATCTGATTACTGTCAAATCCAGTTGCAATTACTGTTACCTGAATCTCCCCCTCGAGCTTTTCGTCAACAACTGTACCTACTATTATATTTGCTTCTGGATCTACTACATCTGATATAACCTCAGAAGCAGATGTCATGTCTTCAAGAGTCATATCTTTTCCTCCAGTTATATTTATTACGCATCCTTTTGCTCCATCTATTCGAGCTGCTTCTAAAAGAGGACTATTGATTGCTGCTTGGGCGGCTTCTAAGGCTCTAGATCTGCCGGACCCTAAGCCAATCCCTAAAAGAGCAGTTCCAGCTTCTGTCATGACAGAACGCACATCAGCAAAATCTACATTCACTAATCCAGGACATGTAATTATATCGCTTATTCCTTGAACTCCTTTCATTAGAACATCATCAGCGCTTCTAAAAGCTTCTTGCAAAGGTGCTCCAGAAATTACGTCTTTTAGTCTGTCGTTTGGGATAACAATTAACGTATCTACATTTTCTGCAAGCCTTGCGATACCTTCATCAGCCTGTCTTAAGCGACGTTTGCCTTCAAAACTAAATGGTTTAGTTACTATACCAACTGTCAAGGCACCACTTTCTTTGGCAACCTGAGCAACAACTGGAGCTGCTCCCGTACCGGTTCCACCTCCCATTCCTGCAGCAATAAAGACTAGATCTACTCCTTCTAAGGCTTGTTGAAGGTCAGCCCTTGATTCCTCCGCAGCCTTTTGTCCAATGCTTGGATTGCCGCCTGCACCAAGCCCCCTAGTTAAGCTTTGACCTAGTTGAACTCTATGAGTTGCAGATGATTGGATTAGAGCTTGAGCATCTGTATTGAGTACTCGGTAAGTAACTCCATCAAGATCACTATTGATCATTCGGTTGACGGCATTACTTCCTCCACCCCCAACACCAATAACCTCAATACGTGCAGATTGACTGGGTAGGATTCCTTCATCCATGTTGAAACTAGATTTGTTTCCAATTCCCATCACCATATTCAGGATTAGATCTTGTTTTGGGCATTATGAACATCATCCATGAATTCTGTTGGTTTATTGGTTTAAATTGATTAACAAATTAATTTCTTAAATCATCTAAAAAAGACTCTCAATATCTTATGAATTCATGCAAAATCATGTCATAGCAAGCCTTTTAATCGCTATCTATAAGGATTTTTTCGATTTTTAATTCTGGTTTACTGGGATCTTTAAGATCTACGACTTTTACTTTTGTGTTGATTAAAAGATTTGGTAATGATTTTTGTAGCTGGTTTAAATTATTCATTTGCTCGATCAAGCGATCTGTATCAGAGCCTAGAAGAACTGAATTGAAGTGCTCGGTTTTTATGCTGATTTCTTGGAGAGGATTTATTTTGATTTTTTGGAGAGGGCTTTGAAGAATAAATCTATTTTTAATTATTTTTAGAATTTCTTTTTTTTTATTTGAATTCCAATTTTCTATAGATAATTTTATTTTATTTTTTTTTGATTTATTTAGAAATTGCAGTGGTATCCAATATCCTTGAATATCAATCATTCCATTCTCGACATTTTTGGAAATAACTCGACTCGCAAAAGCGATTGGTTCTCTTTCTAAAACATTTAAATGAACTTCAGGGGGGAAAATTTTGCGGCTTACGGAAACTTTTTTGATTGGAAGCTTTTTTATTAAATAAGATTCGATTTCTTTTGGATTTAATTCCAACAGGTTTCTAGGGTAAAAAATACTAGTAACTTTTTTAATATCATTTTCTGTTATTCCAGAAAGACCTGTTATTTTCGTTTCATCAAAACTTATTGGTTTCCATGCCTGATTTACAAATGTAAGAATGAGAATAATTGAAGTGGTTGAAAAAAAAAGTAATTGCCAAAGTTCAATTAGAAGATTTTTGCTCTGAGAAACATCTGAGACTTTTATGGATGAAATAGGATTATTTTTATTTAATTTGCTTACTTTTTTTTTTGAGTTTAAAGGTCGCATCTTGCTTTAGACATAAGTTTATCCATCCATTGGCGTGCACGTTCAGCATCAGAAAAAGGTACATCTTTTTCTTTGCCTGAACCAACAAGTCTAAGTCGGCATCGCCCTTGAGATTCTTTTGTTAAGGGCGCTTCTCCCGAACTAAGTGCCATTAGCTCAATCATTTCTAATTTTTTAACTTCGAAAGTTGCTTCCTCTTTGAAACGACCAGCTTCAAAGCTGCTCCAGCATAAAATGCCATCTTTTAATCGAGCAGCACCTGTTCCATCAAGCTTGGCCAGCTCTGAACCTTTAGCCCAAATCAAATAAAGATTCTGTCGCCTTCTTTCTAGCCAGCCAAGGGAAGCTATGAGAATAAAAGCCATTAATAATGGCAACCAAAGGAGACCGTGAATCATTTTTTGAAAAAGAGATCTAAAAATGTCATGGTTGATTTATTCTCTAGCTATTTCTATGAGACTAGCAACAAGTTTTTCTAGTTTTAATCCAGAAGCTTCCCAAAGCATTGGATACATGCTCGTTTTTGTAAACCCAGGCAAGGTATTTACTTCATTGATATAAATCTGTTGCGTGTTTTCTTGATAAAAGAAATCGACTCTTGCCAAACCAAAAGCATTAATAGCCTTACATGCCTCGATAGCTAGATTTTGTATCTTATTAGATATCTCTATATTCAAATCAGCTGGGATAATTGTACTACTTAGATTTGCATCATATTTTGATTCATATGTATACCAATCAGTTTGAAATTTAACTTCGCCAATAACTGATGATTTCATTATGGACTTTCCTAATACTCCACATTCAAGTTCTCTTCCTGCAATATTTTTTTCTATTATAATTCTTTCATCATATCTGGCTGCAATTTCTATTCCATTGATTAGCTCTTGCTTTGAGTATGCTTTAGTTATGCCAATAGAAGATCCTAGGTTACCCGGCTTTACAAAACATGGATAGCTTATTATCTTTTCTATTTGATTAAAAATCGACTTCATAAATAATTTATTCAATATATTCTCTTTGTGTAAATAAACATATGGAGCTTGAGGAAGATTAAATGATTTAAAAATTGATTTCATTGCTATTTTATCCATGCCTAGAGATGAACCAAGAGTTCCTGATCCAACAAAAGGTTTTCCTGTTAATTTAAATAATCCTTGAATAACTCCATCTTCCCCGTTTGGACCATGTAAAGCGGGGAACCATACATCAATCTTGTTACTTTCTTTTGGAAGATTAGTGATCCTATCCATGGGGTCTTTATGGCTTTCAGTTGTTATAGTTGATTCTTTGTTTTCAAATAAAATTGACTTTGAGTATTCTGAATCTTCCCAAAAACCATGCTTATCTATGTAAATTGGATTTACAACAAAGCGATCACTATTTAAAGAATGAGATAAGGCATTATAAATAGTTTTAGCTGATTCGATAGAGACTTCATGTTCGCTTGAATTTCCACCAAAAACAAGTCCAATAGTGAGTTTTTTATTCGACATATCTATATAATTCTGAATATTTTATAAGGTAGTTTATTAAATTCATTAATCTTTATAGCAATCTTCCAGTTAAAGAGAATGGACGTATTTCATTGATTTTTATATTTACTATTTCTCCGGGTTGATGCGATTGTCTATTGCTTGAGAACCTTGGAAAAAATGTTAATCGATTTGTTCTAGTTCTTCCCATTAATTGTGAATTGTCTTTAGAATTTATATTCTCAATGAGTATTTCCTGTGAAGAGTCTTTGTACCTTAAATTCCTTTCCTTTGCGGTCTTTTCGACTAAGTTATTTATTTCTCTTAGTCGATCAATTTTTATTGTTTCAGATAATTGATTAGGCCATAAAGCTGCTGGTGTATTGGGTCTTGGAGAATATGCTGCAGTATTGACAAGATCAAATTTAACATCTTCTATAAGTGATAATGTCTCTTCGAATTCATCTCTTGTCTCGCCAGGAAAAGCTACAATTGCATCAGAAGTAATAGATGACTCCGGCATTATTTGTTTTATATAATTTACAATATCTTTATAGGTTTGAACAGTATATCCTCGACCCATATTTTTAAGTATTTTATTACTTCCACTTTGGAATGGGATATGAAAATGTTCACAAATCTTAGGAAGCTTTGCGCATACATCTATTAACTCTTTCGTAAAATACCTAGGATGACTTGTGGCAAATCTAATACGCTCAATCCCTACAATATCATGAACATATTCTAATAAATATGAAAGTGTTAATTGTCCAGATTTATTAAATTCATAAGGTTTAAAGTCTCTGCCATAAGCATCTATATTTTGCCCTAAAAGGGTTATTTCTTTATATCCAATTCTTGCTAATTCTTCTATTTCATTTTTAATAGCTTGAGGAGTTCTTGATTGTTCTTTGCCCCTAACGGAGGGGACTACGCAATAAGTGCATCGCTCATTACATCCATAGATGATGTTGACCCAACCGCATATAGAGCTCTCTCTTCTTGCCGTTGCTATGTCTTCGTATATGTGCTGTTCATCGGTTGCCAATACCTGGTGTCCGTTATCAACTTGATTAAGAAGAGTCTCCAGCCGATTTGCATGCTGAGGCCCCATTACAAGATCTATTTCAGGAACTCGTCTTAATAGGGATTCACCTTCTTGTTGCGCTAAGCATCCTGCAATGATGATTTTCAAATGTGGATCTGATTTTTTCCTCCTAGCTTGCCTTCCTAAATAACTATAAACTTTTTGCTCGGCATTATCACGAATAGTACACGTGTTATAGAGAATTAAATCTGCTTTAAGTTCCTCCTCTGCAAGCTGATAGCCCATTGTTTGTAAAATGCCTGACATTCTTTCTGAATCAGCTTTATTCATTTGACATCCAAAAGTGGTAATCCAATAGCTCCCTCTCTTAGTCCTGAAAGATGTGCTTTTTTTATTAGGAGCTATGGATGCTGTCATCGCAGTTTTATTTTCCCCTGGGGAAAAAGATTTTTAGATTGATTCCAAAGAAATGTTCAAGGGCGAGCGAGGGGATTCGAACCCCCGAATAGCGGCGCCACAAGCCGCTGCCTTAACCACTTGGCGACGCCCGCCTTGTGCTATTAATCTACCAAAATCATTTTGAGATTCCAGAATGATTTTGGTAAAAAAATATAGCTTGATATTATTCTAAATAGTACGGATTGAAATTATCACTTTTTATATCTTGATCACAACGCAATTGACCTATATTGAAGTTAGTGTGTAATTAAAACCCGGATTAATAAAAGCTCGGGATTGAAGTTTATTCAAAAGTGAATTTCGCAAAAAATGTTGAATTGATTGCAAGCCCTCCAAAGTCTGGGCGAATAGATGTTCTTGTTCCAAGATGTTTGATTGGTAATGGACAGGATGTATTAGGAACTTCAATTGATAAAGAGGGATTGTCATCCATTCAAGTTGAGTGGAGGGATGGAACGATTACCTCAATTAAGGGTTTAAAAGAAAGCTCTAAAGTTCCAGATGAAATTCTTCTACCAAGATTTGCTGAACCTCATGCACATTTAGATAAAGCATTCTCATGGTCACGTTCATCTAACTTGATGGGTACTTACCATGAAGCATTAGAAGCGAATCTGAGTGAATATGAATTGAGGTCCAAAGATGAATTAATTTTCAGCGTTGAAAAGTCTCTCAATCTTGCTCTTGTTAATGGGATAAGGGCAATTAGGTCCCATATTGATAGCTTTGGAAAAACTGCGATGCGAGATTGGGATTTATTGGACAATATTAGAAAAAAATGGCAAGAGAAAATTTTCTTACAGTTTGTAGCTTTGGTTCCATTGGATTTTTGGCAAACTTGTGAAGGTGAGCTTTTGGCTCAAAGAGTTGCCTCTAATGGAGATCTTTTAGGTGGGGTAATAGCCCCTCCTTTCAACAAGAGGAAGACTTTTAAGTCTTTATTACATTTAGTGCAACTTGCAAATAGACTTAATTGTGATATTGATCTACATATTGATGAGTCTCAGTATTATGCCGCTGGAGGATTGAAATTGCTTTTTGAAGTATTAGGTCAAGTTGAAAACGAGATATCAATAACTTGTAGTCATTTAAGCAGTTTGGGATTGCTAAGAGAAAAGGCGATTTCACATTTGGCAAAAAAAATGGCTAAAAATAAATTAAAAGTTGTTGCTTTACCACTAACTAATTCTTGGCTTCTTGGAAGAAAAGATCGATCTACTTTAATTAAGAGACCACTGGCTCCAATATTTCAACTTCAAAAGGCTGGAGTTGTTGTATCTGTTGGAGGAGACAATGTAAATGATGCATGGTTTCCTTTATCTAATTTTGATCCAATAAATTTAATGGCTTTTTCTATGCCAATTGCTCATTTATCTCCCTGGGATAGATTAGGCCTTTCTCCGTTTACCTCATCTGCAGCACACGTTCTTAGCCTTCAATGGGATGGCCTTTTTCAAAAGGGAAGCCCTGCCGATTTTATTTTGTTAGATTCAAATAGTTGGGTAAAAGCTTTGTCTGACAAACCTAAACGAAGAGTAGTAGTTAATGGTGAATTCTTGAATGAATTGCCTAAAATAAAAAATCAATATTCACAAGTGATGAGCCATGATTAATAAAGAGAAAATAGAGTTGCTTTTAAAAGAACTAAAATCAATTTCTGATCTAGAGGTTTTTCAAAAAAATAATGATTTAAAAAGGTTCTCTAAAGATTTCTTTGATTATTCACCAATATTGATTAATGAATTAAAAGATTGTGTCGCTGACATAGTCGTTCGACCACTTTCGGTAGATGCAATTATTATTGTGGCTCAAATTTGTAATAAGCATTCAACTCCTTTGACTCTTAGAGGTTCAGGGACAGGAAACTATGGGCAGTGTGTTCCTCTTAATGGTGGAGTTGTTATGGTTATGTCCGGTCTTAAGAGAATTAGAAATTTCAATTCAAAATCAGGTGAAATTACAGTTGAATCTGGTTGTTTACTTAGAGATATAAATGATGAGTTGATTAAGCATGGTCGTCAGTTGCGGTTGCTTCCAAGTACATGGAGAAGCGCCTCAATTGGTGGCTTTATTGCTGGTGGTTCAGGTGGAATAGGATCCGTTCGTTGGGGATTTCTTCGAGATCCTGGGCATTTGCAATTCTTAGAAATAATAACGACTGAGGATCCACCAAGAAAACTAGAATTGAACGCAAATAATTCAGAGGCTTTGAATCATGCTTATGGAACTAACGGAATTATTACCGCGTTGAAATTAACAACTGCTCCATATATAAAATGGCAACAAATAGTTGTCGATTGTTTTGATTGGAATCAAGCTGTTGACTTGTTAAGCAAATTTAATCGTGCTGCACTGGAACTTTATTTGGGAACTTTATTAGAAAAAGAAATTGTTAATTGTCTTCCACATTGGTCTGGTGAACCCTCAGGTAAACATAGGATTTTACTGTTAGTCTCGCCTGATGGTATTACTACAATCGAGCGTCTTGCAAAATCAGCCGGTGCTGACTTTTATGACTTAGGACCGGAAAATCTGAAAGCAGGAACAGGCCTTCGAGAGCTTTCTTGGAACCATACAACTTTACATATGCGTGGCATTGACCCTAGTTGGACATATTTGCAAATGCTTCTTCCTCAGCCAGAATCTGAAATGATGAGAAAATTGAAATCTCAGTGGGGATCAAATCTTTTATGGCATTTGGAATGTGTTCGTCAAAATGGAGTTCAAAGAATAGCCTCACTCCCGCTTGTTAAATGGCAAGGTGAAGAAGCTATGAATCAATTAATCAGTCAATGCAAAGATCTTGGTGCAGTGATTTTTAATCCGCATACAATCACTGTTGAAGATGGAGGCCTAGGTGTAATTGATTCTGATCAAGTGCAAGCTAAGAGTAATTTTGATCCAAAAGGGATTCTCAATCCAGGTAAACTCAAAGGGTGGAATCTAAAAGTCAATTGATTTGATTTCTCTATTTTTAAACAATATAACTTGTCAATATTTTTCTTTGAAAAAGATCACCTATTAAATATAGCGATCCTGAAATGACAGGTGGTGGAGATGGCCATCTATGTTGTTTTTTAAGTGTTGATAAAACTTCTTCTACACTAAGTGCTTCTTTGATTTGGTCTTTATATTCAGGGCAAAAACTTAAAACTTTATCTTTTGACCAGCTTTTTTGGCCTGGGACAGGAACTATCCAAGCTACATCTTTTTCTCTAATTAGCTTACGCAAAATGCTTCTCAAGTCTTTTCTTATTTGAATCCCTAGTATCCAAATAATTCCACTTTCTTGATCAGTCCATGCGTCTCTTTCATTTGATAATTGCTTAGCCGCATGAGGATTATGTGCACCATCAACAACTATGGGCATCCCTTCCCATTTTGTTGTTTGAAGTCTTCCAGGCCATTTAGCAAGAGATAAGCCTTCTCGAATTTGTCCTTCAGAAATATTCCATCCAATATTTTTTAAGGATTCAATAACCCTTTTGGCTACAGCTGCATTTTCTTTCTGTATTGAGCCTGATAGACCGAGTTCCCAGTCTGATGAGATTGGATCTACCCAATGAATAACTGCTTGTTTCCTCTTAGCAGTCTCCTCGAAAACTCTTTTTACAATATTATGTTGAGCAGCTGTAATGACAGTACTCTTTGTAGTTATTACAGCTGCTTTCTCAATAGCTATCTTTTCTAGATTATTGCCTAAGTATTCACAATGATCAAGCCCAATAGCTCCAAATGCAATAATAGGTCTATATTGATGCGCGGTTGTTGCATCAAGTCTACCTCCAAGCCCTACTTCAAGAATAAGAAGCTCAACTTCCTTTAAAGTAAAATATTGAAGTGCTATCGCAATAACACATTCAAAAGGAGTCAATCTATATTTTTTTGCAATAGGAGTAAGAGACAGGCTTAATGATTGAAATTCTTCTTTTGATATTGGAGTCTTGTTGATACATATTCTCTCGATCCAATCAACTAAATGGGGAGAAGTGGTAACTCCAGTTTTGATATTTACTAAGCTAAGAACACTATTTATAAAAGCCGCAATAGAGCCTTTCCCATTTGTTCCTGCTATGTGAATAGCAGGTATTTTTTTACAGGGATCTCCCATGGCATTAATGGCCAATGACATACGATCTATGCCCAGATTCATATCTTTATATTCTTTGCTCTTGCTTTCAAAAATGAAATTCGATTGAGCTATGAAAGTTTCATCAGACATTTGTCTAGTCTCGATAAAAGCTCGTTGATTTCTTTTTTTGTAATAGTTAGAGGAGGTACTATTCTTAATACTTTTACACCAGCTGATACTAGAAGAAGTTTCTCTTCTAAGGCGGATTTGACAATATCATGAGATGTTATTTCGATATTGTCTTTTATAACGAGACCTTGAATAAGCCCAACGCCTCTAGTGGAAATAAATATGTCTGAATATTTATTTGAAAGTTTAATTAATCCTTCTTTTAATTGAGCCCCTCTCTCGGTGACTTTATTTAGGAGGTCTCTTTTTTGTATTTCTTTTCCAACGGTTAGAGCTGCTCTGCAAGCGAAAGGATTTCCTCCAAAAGTGCTTGCATGATCACCGGGTTGAAAGACATCAGCCAATTGATTAACCAATAGAGCACCAATGGCATGACCTCCACCAAGTCCTTTGGCTAGTGTGAAAACATCAGGTTCAATACCCAGTTGTTCATATCCCCAAAGAGTCCCTGTCCTTCCCATTCCAGTTTGGACTTCGTCAAATATTAATAAAACATTGCTTTGGGAACATTTTTTTCTTAAGAGCTCAAAAAATGATTTTTTTCCAATATTTATGCCTCCCTCACCTTGTATAGGTTCAAGAAATACAGCTGCAATTTGTGGACCTGATTTTTCTAAATCATCAAATAGATTTTTAAAAGATTCACTGTCGTTATAAGAAAAAAACTTAAATCCTTCAACCATTGGCTCGAAACCTTTGTGGTATTTCGGTTGCCCCGTAGCACTTACAGCTGCGAGTGTTCTTCCGTGAAAGCTTTCCTTTGCGCAAAGAATGACTGGGTTGTCGATGTTACGTTCAATATGGCCATATTTTCTTGCCAATTTAATTGCAGCTTCATTTGCTTCAGCACCGCTATTGCAAAAAAATGCACTCTTGGCAAAACTTTGTGAAGTTAACCATTGAGCTAGTTCTTCTTGCTCTGGTATCTCGTAAAGGTTAGATACATGTTGAAGTCTTCTTAATTGTTTTGATAAGGATTTGATTAATGCTTTATCACTGTGGCCTAGTGAACAAGTTGCAATGCCAGCTACAGCATCAAGATATTTACGGCCTTTTTTGTCCCACACCCATGAACCTTTACCCCTGCTGAGATCTAAGGGAAAACGATTGTAAGTTTTCATCAATGAAGTGGGAGCGGTCGGACTTGAACCGACAAACCCGAAGGTGCCGCATTTTGAGTGCGGTGCGTCTACCAATTCCACCACGCTCCCATATGCTTATTTTATGTCAAAACTAGCAAAAATATGAAACTAAGCTGCATTTTTTTGAGTATCAATATTGTCTTCATTAATTATTTTGTTAGAGAAAGAACTATGAGATGTTGTTTGATCAAATTTTCTTGAAATAATAGAACCTGCATTAGTTAATTTTTCTTCTAACTTTTCATAGCCTCTATCTAAGTGCTCGAGGCCCGTAAAAATACTATTTCCTTTAGCAGAGAGACATGCAAGGATAATGGCAGCAGAAGAACGTAAATCTCCTCCCTTTACATTTGAACCTATAAGTTTTTTTACTCCTTTTATGTGAGCAGTATTGTTTTCTAGATAAATGCAGGCGCCCATTTTATTTAGCTCCAAAACATGTTGCATTCTCTTCTCAAAAACTCTTTCTTTGATTTTGCTTGAACCTTTAGCTGTGGCCATTAATGACATAAATGGAGCCTGAAGATCAGTTGGAAAGCCAGGAAATGGACTTGTGGTTATGTCAACTCCTGAAACCTCTCTTGGAATAATTTTTAAATGATGATTCCCATGATGAGATATTGAACAACCACATTCTTGTAATTTTGAAATAACAGCGCTCAAATGATTTGGGATTACTGGACCAATAATGAGAGGCGATCGTGTTATTGCTGCAGCAATAAGAAATGTTCCTGCTTCTATCCTGTCGGGGATAACACAATGAGAAGTCCCGCTTAAAGATTCCACTCCAATAATTGTGATTCTTTTTGTTCCAGCTCCAAAAACCTTTGCTCCCATTGAATTAAGCATTTTCGCAAGATCCTGGATCTCTGGTTCTCTAGCAGGATTCGATATTGTTGTTTTGCCTAAAGCTAAGCAAGAAGCCATCAAGATGGTTTCCGTAGCTCCAACGCTAGGATATTTAAGAGTAATATTTGCTCCACGTAATCTTTTGTTTTTGGTTGAAACTTGAGCTTTTACAACATCATTTATAACTTCAACTTCCGCTCCTAAAGCTTTTAGACCATTGATATGTTCATCAATAGGTCTTGCTCCAATATTGCAACCACCAGGTAAAGGAATTTTTGCTTCTCCAAGTCTTGTAAGTAAGGGTCCAACACAGAAGAAACTTGCTCTCAAGCTATGAACTAATTGATAGGGTAATTCAACGTTATGAATTGACTCTGAATTAATCTCGATAGAATTATTTTTTTTAGTTAACTTTGCGCCCAAATTACGGAGAATCTCTGACATGACTTCAATGTCCGTAAGTTGTGGGACATTTTTAATGAGGAGTTTTTCTTTCGTAAGAAGAGACGCAGCCATTAAAGCTAGCGAAGAATTTTTTGCCCCACTAACTTTTAAAACTCCACTAAGCGGACGCCCTCCTTTTACCTCCAGATGTGGCGGAATAATATTCCTTTTAATTGTCGCCACACTACTCATATTGGAGCGAACTGCTTACCCAGCCATAATGCCAAGTGGATTTAAAATAGTCCAGTCAAACTTAGTGAAAATTGATGGGTTCAAATTAAATATTGATAATGTTGAAAGTTTGAATAAAATTTTAATATAGTTTCTATTGAATTTAATAAGAAAATTCAGTTTTTATTTAAATGCAAGAAACTGTTCTGCTTTTCAAAATTTAAATAATTTGAGGTTAGAAAATTAATAATTCATATTCGCCATTGATTACAAGTAAAAGAAACCCTTTGGTTAGAAAATTAAGGGGTCTTTTGAAAAAAACTGGACGTGAAGAGCATTCTTCTCTTTTGCTTGAGGGGTCTCATTTGTTAGAAGAGGCTTTGAAAACAAATTTTTTGCCAACAGAAGTTATTGCAACTTCTGAATGGTGTAATGAGCATGAGGAAATTTTAAAAAAAATAGCTTCAAGATCTTTGCTAACCCTTGTAACTACAAATGTTTTAGAAGCATCATTATCAACAGTGACACCTGATGGTGTCGCGGCGATATTCCCAATACCAGGTTTACCAAAGCCCGTAAAAGCCCCAAAACACATTTTAGCTTTAGATAGGATTCAAGATCCTGGCAATTTGGGAAATTTATTTCGATCAGCCCTTGCTGGTGAATATGAAGTCATGTGGTTGGCTTCTGGAGCAGATCCCCTAAATCAAAAGGTTTTACGATCCTCAGCTGGCTCAGTTCTTCATTTACCTTTTGAACGGATTGGAGATTCATCCTCTTCAAGTATTGAAATGCTTGTTTCAAAACTCAATATTGCAATTGATAATAATTATCAAGTAGTAGGAACAATTTCACCGAATAAAATTACTGATAAGAAAGTGAAACCTTATTGGGAATTAGACTGGGATCTCCCTACTGTATTGGTTCTTGGTAATGAAGGCTCAGGTGTTCATTCTTCAATTGAAGCCTGTTGTTCAGACTTTGTTACGTTGCCTCATAGCTCATTAGTTGATTCACTAAATGTGGCATCTGCGGCAGTTCCTCTCTTGTTGGAGCGACAAAGAGTAAAAATGGTTAAGGGTATCCAAAAAAAACCGTGAGCGAAATTTCTTTTGACTTTGACTTAATTGTTGTTGGAGCTGGATATGGAGGTTTTGATGCTGCTAAACATGCAGCAGAGGCTGGTTTGAAAGTGGCGATTGTCGAATCAAGAGAGATGGGCGGAACCTGTGTCAACAGAGGCTGTGTCCCTTCTAAAGCATTACTAGCAGCCAGTGGTAAAGTTCGTGAGCTTGCAAATGTTCCTCATCTTTCTGAATTTGGCATACATTCCGCTCCAGTTAGATTTGAACGTAAAAAAATTGCCGAACATGCAAAAAATTTAGTTGAGACAATTCGGAAAAATCTAACTAAAACATTAGAAAGATCGGGAGTTGAGATACTTAGAGGAGAAGGACGTTTAGAAGGTAATCAAAAGGTCGGTTTAAGAGAAACAAATGGAGTTGATAGAATTTTTTCCGCCAGAGATATTATCTTGGCTACAGGCTCAGACCCTTTTGTACCGCCTGGAATTGAAATTGATGGACGAACTGTTTTCACAAGTGATGAGGCTATTAATTTAGAGTGGTTGCCAAGATGGATTGCAATAATTGGTAGTGGCTATATAGGTTTGGAATTCGCTGATATTTATACAGCTTTAGGTTGTGAGGTAACCATGATTGAAGCTCTTGATAAAGTAATGCCTACTTTTGATCCTGATATCACGAAAATTGCTTCAAGAAACCTAATTGATAAAAGAGATATTGAAACTCGAGCTGGAGTGTTCGCTACTAAAGTTAAGCCAGGTTGTCCCGTCGAGGTCGAGCTTACAGATGCTAAGAGTCGAGAAGTAATTGAGGAGTTACAAGTTGACGCTGTTCTGGTCGCAACAGGCCGAGTACCGTCGACTAAAAATCTTAATCTACAATCTGTTGGAGTTGAAACAACGAGAGGTTTTATTCCAATTGATGATCAGATGAGAGTATTGGTAAATGAAAAACCAGTTTCTAATCTATGGGCAGTGGGAGATGTTACGGGTAAGTTGATGTTGGCCCATACCGCTGCAGCGCAAGGGAGTATTGCCGTAGAAAATATTTTAGGTAAAGCAATAGAAATTGATTACAGAAGTATTCCTGCAGCGACTTTTACTCACCCTGAGATAAGTTCCGTTGGACTTTCGGAAGAAGAAGCAAAAGATCTAGCGAAAAATGAAGGCTTTGAACTTGGAATTGTTAGAAGCTATTTTAAAGCGAACTCTAAGGCTTTGGCTGAATTAGAAAGTGATGGAATTATGAAGTTGATTTTTAATAAAGAGACGGGGGAGGTCCTTGGGGCTCATATTTATGGATTACATGCGGCTGATCTTATACAAGAGGTTTCTAATGCAATTTCTAGAAGACAACGAGTAAATGATTTAGCAAAAGAAGTTCATACGCATCCAACATTAAGCGAAGTTGTAGAGGTTGCCTATAAACAGGCATCTTTACAAATAAAGAAGTAGTAAATCAAATTTTATTTTATAGATCATTAATTATTTAAATTATGGAAATCAGAAGAAGACCTCCTAACCCAAGTATAAAAGTAGCTAATTTAGAGTATGCAATCCCTCACCCAGATTCAAAACCTAAAAATATCTTGGAGGAAATTGTTTGGGAAAAACATCTAGAAGTTGAGATTGCAAGAAAAAAAGTTTCACTTGAAGATTTAAAGAAAAAGATTAAGGGTTTACCCGAAACAAAAAATTTTATAGATGCATTAAGAAATAGTAATTCGAAACCAGCATTAATCTCAGAAATCAAAAAAGCTAGTCCAAGTAGAGGGATAATTAGAGAGGATTTTGACGCGAGAATGATAGGCAAAATGTATCAAGATGGAGGTGCTAACTGTATATCAGTCTTAACAGATAAAAAATTTTTTCAAGGTGGCTTTGATGTCTTAGTTGAAGTTAGAAAGGAAATCACAATCCCAATCCTCTGTAAGGATTTTATTCTTTATCCTTATCAGCTTTACCAAGCAAGAGCTGCTGGCGCTGATGCTGCACTTTTGATAGCCGCAATACTGACTGATTCTGATTTAAAATACTTATCTAAGGTTGCAGAACATTTGGGATTGACAATACTAGTAGAGGTTCATAACTCAGAAGAACTTGAAAGAGTACTAAACATTAATATATTTAAATTAATAGGCATTAATAATAGAAATTTAAAGAGTTTTAAAACTGATCTTGAAGTTACAAAGAAGTTGGCCAAGAATTATGCTAACCAAATCAAGGAAAATACTATCACTTTGGTAAGCGAGTCAGGTTTATTTACTCGTGAGGATTTGAATTTAGTAAAGAGTTATGGGGCTGATGCTGTTTTGGTTGGTGAATCTCTTATGTCACAGGAAGATATTTTATGTGGAGTTAAAAAGTTAATTGGTAAGTTATAAATTAAGGAAAAGATCGCTACCAATCTCTTAAATCTAATTAGAGAAGATTTTGTCTACTTTTCCAATGATTAAATCTAATTCAATTAAACCCAACTCTCTACTGTCAGTGCTTGCTAAGGAGTTGTCTCCCCTTAAATCAAATTTGTTTTGATAAATCCTATGAATTCTTTTAATTATTAACTTGTTTTTTGTTTTTGGATGATAGGCAACGACGATATCGCCAATCTCTAAGTCAATATTTTTTGGGTTTAACTTTTTATATGTTACTAAATCTCCCTCTTTAAGAGTTTTTTCCATTGAAGTACCGACAACACGTAAATGTTGTCGGTAACCGATTATTAAAGTAAATAAAGTAAATAAGTCTGGCTTCTGGAAAAGACTTTGATCAGCTTGCGGTAACCCAGCTATCACTTCTACCTTTTGAAGACCAAAACATAGAGTGAATTTTTTGCACAGCTGCTAATAATTCTTCTGCTTTGGTTTGATCGATATTTACCTTGCATGCACTACAAAGCTTTGCTGCTTTCCAAAAAGGGTCATGAAGATCTGGATATGTAGCTAAGTGTTCAGGCTTGAAGTAATCAGTCCAGAGGATTAGCAGTTCTTTTTTGGTCTTTTGTGATTCTTCTTCTTTAATCGCAACGAAGCGAGAAAAAGTGTTGTTATAGGCTGAAATGGAAGCTTGATCGTTACCAGCTGGCGCTAGAGCAATAAGTTTTTTTGTCATAGACAAAACTGCCTCTGCGGCAACTCTTGCAGAAGCAGGGTCATATACACCGCAAGGTCCGTCACAGTGAGCGTGAACAGATTTTGCTGGAAGCTTGTTAAAGATTGATGTAAGTGTTTCGCTCAACATCTGAAAATAATTTGTGAACATTTTTTTTTACATTAATGGCGTTTGTCAACAAACGCCATAACTTTTTCTAGAGCTTTCTGAATAATTTAAGAAATTCACTTAACACCCAATAATTCCACTTCAAAAGTTAAAACTGAATTAGGGGGGATTGGACCTATTCCTCTGCTGCCATACCCCAATTCTGGTGGGATGACTAATTTTCTTTTACCTCCAACTTTCATTCCTGCGACTCCCTCATCCCAACCTTTTATCACCATCCCTGCACCTAAAGAAAATTCAAAAGGACCTCTTCCATAACTACTGTCAAATTCTTTCCCATCATCAAGAGTACCCTTGTAATTTACTGAGACACTTGTTCCTGGAGTGGCTTCTTGACCATCACCTAAAACTAATTCAGTAATTTTTAGTCCACTTGAAGTTACTTGAGATGCTCCTATCTCCGCTCCTCCGAGAGGAGCGTTGCTTGAACTGGTTTTATCTGAAGCCATAGTAAAAAATGATGGATTTGGGTCTTCTGGGTCTAATTCAAATGGATTAGTTACAGACTCGCTGGTTTTTGTGGATTGCCTTACATCCGCTTGGATTGGTTGGTCAATTTGTAAGGCATTCGTTGGAGTTGGTGAGATGATTTGGCTGATCACTGCAATCATCAAGCAGCTAAGGCAAACAGAAAAGCTAATTAAGATTTCTCTCACAGCAATATTAAGTAGTATGAAATATTCTTGCAGATTAATACCCAAATTACATCTATTTAAAAGATAACTAACCAGAGAGTATGAATTTTGTAGGTGTATATTTTATTAAATTAAGTTTATGAATAATATCTATTCTCTTTTTATTAAAGCTTTTGCTGGTGGAGCTCTAGCAGGAATCTCCCTTAGTGAAGGCAATTATTTATCCATGCTTTTGGGAATATCTTTACTTTGGCCTGCTAGTAAGAATCCATGGGGGGGCTTTTGTTGGGGTGCGATGGCTATTTTATGGAGTCATAAGTGGTTGCTATCTTTGCATCCACTCAGTTGGGTAGGGATAAACTCAAATTTAAGCTTGCCCATTACCATTTTTATATGGCTTTTTTGTGGAGCTTTTGGAGGGACTCTGGTTTTTAGTTGGTCAGCTTTGGGTGGTTTTTTGGCTCCTGAAAGACTTCAGTTTTCTAAATTAGAAAATAAGTTTGTTTATGCCGTCTTATTATCAACAATATGGGGCCTAACTGAAGAAATCCTATCTAGAGGCCCTTTGTTTTGGATGGGTGTAGGGCCAAGTTTATTACCACAAGATAGATTTTTGGCTGGATTAGCAAGATGGATAGGTTCGGGCGGCTTGGCCTCTATCCATCTTTTAGCTGGATGGTGGATTTGGCAACTTTCAATTGCTTTTCAAGCTAGAAAAAAAATCAAGAAATTGATTCTTCGTGGCTTTATTTATTTTTCGTTAGCTCATTTAATTGGATTTATCTTGTTGTTGGACTCTCCAACTGATTCGGCAGAACAGGTTGCGATGTGGCAAACAAATATTCCAATAAGACAAAAATTTAGTCAGGAAAAAATAAATGCTTTGCCTTCAAAAGTAGATAGAGCATTAACTGATGCTGTTGAAATGAATGCATCTTTTTTAATTGCTCCAGAGGGAACGTTGCCTCTGGATAGATCAAAGATTCGAGATTTTCCTGTTAAATTCCTCTCTGGAGGTTTTAGGGAAATAAATGGTTCTCTACGAAGTTCACTATTAGTTTTTAATCAAGGTGAAGAGTCTTTTTCGGAAGTATTGGATAAATCTAGATTAGTCCCTTTGGGGGAATGGATTCCTGCATTGCCAAACTTTTTGAAAAATGGCCTTTCTGCAGTAGGTGGAATTGAAAGTGGGAATCCATCAAGACTTCTTGATTGGGATGGGCCATCTTTTGCAGGTGCTATTTGTTATGAATTGAGTAATGGGAAAGCTATAGCTAAAGCAGTAAATCAAGGGGCTAAATGGATTTTAGTAATTGCAAATTTAGATCCCTATCCTATTTCTTTGCAAAGACAATTTTTATCTATTGCTCAATTAAGGAGTATTGAAACATCAAAAAATTTAATAGCTGTCTCCAATACCGGACCAACATCTTTGATTAAAAGTAATGGAAAAATTGATACCCTCCTTAAACCAAATAAAGAACTTGTTCAACTCGTTGATCTTGAATTAAATGGAAAGAAAACATTATATACATTTATTTCTGACTTGCCTTTGATTTTAGTTTTATTTATAAGTTTAATAGGTGTTTTGCGATCACGTAAGTATGGTTAATATTAATATTCTTTCGAAATAACTCCTCCACCTAATACATAATCACCCTTATAAAATACTGCTGCTTGTCCAGGAGTGATTGAAAATTGATCTTCTTTAAAATGAAGATTACATTTATAACAATAATTTTCTTTAGTAATATCAATGATTGGTATTAACTTTGCTTTAACTGCTTTACTTCTATATCTAATTTGGACCTCAACTTCAATTGGCTCTTGAGGTGCTTCAATTGATACCCAATTTATATCTTTTACAATACATTCTGACTTCCCAGAATCTTCTCTTGGGGCAACAATTACTCTGTTTAAAGAGGCATCAATTTCAACAACATGCAAAGGTACTTCCCAAGCAATACCTAATCCCTTTCTTTGTCCTATCGTGAAATGCTGAATTCCATTATGGGAGCCTATGATTTGGCCGTTTTTAAGGACAACCTCTCCTTTCTTTTGGGGTAGATACTTATCAATAAAAGCATTCATTGATCCGTAATGTTCAGCAAGACAAAGGTCTTGACTTTCTGGCTTTTCTGCAGTTTTTAATGAATATTTAAAAGCTTCGATTCGTGTTATCTCTTTAGTCAATTCTCCAAGAGGAAAAATTGTTTTTCCTAAGATTTCTTGTGGGAGATCATATAAAAAATAGCTTTGATCTTTGTTGAGATCTTTACCTCTTAAAAGCTTATGTCTTTTAATTCCATCACTCGGAAGATCATTTCTATCGAAAGATTCATTTGAATATCTAATCCTTGCGTAATGCCCTGTAGCGATCTTTTCGATATTTTTATTTTCTTTAACCCATTTAAGCATTTCTGAAAATTTGACTGATTTATTGCAGCGAGAGCAGGGTAAAGGAGTAATTCCTTCTTCATATCCTTTCACGACATTATTGATGATTTCTTGTTGGAAAATTTCTTTTGAATCGACTATGTGATGCTTAATTCCAAGTTGATCACATATCCCTGCTGCATCAATTAATCCATCTGAGCAGCAAGACCCTTTCCCTTTCATTAGCCACAAAGTTAATCCCACTACATTCCAACCAGCTTCACAGAGGAGAGCAGCTGTTAAGGAGCTATCTACGCCTCCGGAAAGGCCCACTACAACCGAATGATTTCCAGAAAATGCTTGCAGTCTTTTTAATGTTTTCGCGACTGTTTCTTCTGAAGTCAAATGATTTAAAATTTTTTTTGTTTCTCTTTTTTCCACATTCATGGGCATTGATAGTAGCTTCTATTCATAGTGGGTTTGGTTGCTTTTTTATTTTGAATTGGCCTCAATCTGATTCGGAACATTTGATGGTTTCCTCGGAGCAGATGCAAAACATAGAAAAAGAAATGTTTTCTATTGGTATGCCTGTTGAAGCTCTTATGGAAAAAGTAGGGATTGGTATCTCTACATGGATATTAGACAGACAAGGATTGATTGAAAATGGTGCAATCGTTTTAGTAGGGCCAGGGCACAACGGAGGCGATGGACTTGTTGTTGCAAGAGAACTTTATATGGCAGGCGTTGATATATCTATTTGGTGTCCATTTCCATTGAAAAAAGAATTAACACAAAAACATTTCGATTATGCAATTCGAATAGGTATTCAAAACTTGGAGCAAAAACCTGATTCGAATTCTGATTCATTATGGATTGAGGCATTATTTGGATTAGGTCAATCAAGAATTATTTCTGATGAAATAGTGCACTTATTGAATTCGAAGATGAAATCAAGTCCTGATAAATTAATTAGTATTGATGTTCCCGCGGGATTAGACTCAGACAATGGAAGTACAGTATCAAATACATCATGTAAAGCTAGTTCCACACTAACTTTAGGCTTATTTAAGACTGGGTTGATTCAAGATTCAGCTATTGATTTTGTCGGTGATTTAGAGAGGGTAGATATTGGGATTCCAGATAAGATTTTGGCTGATCTTCCTGAAACCCAGCCTCTGAGGATTTCATTTTCAGATTTATCTACTTTCGTTTGGCCTAAGCCAAGTAAAAGTAAAAGTAAATACCAGAGAGGAAGAGTGCTGGTGATTGCAGGAAGTGAGAAATACAGAGGAGCAGCATCTCTTGCTTTGAATGGAGCTTTAGCAAGTGGAGCAGGTAGTGTAAGCGCTTTTTTACCTAGTTCAGTTTCATCTGCTCTTTGGTGTACTCACCCTGAAGTCTTATTGCTTGGAGATCTAAATACTTTTCAGGACGGCTCTTCAGGTTTTTCTAATGTTTTGCTTGAAGTTGATCTGAATAGGTTCGACTCGATTTTGCTTGGACCAGGATTAGGGATATCAGCAGAAAAAGATTGTTTTGGAACTGAATTAAAGGATTTCAAAGGCCTACTTATTCTTGATGCTGATGCAATAAATCGTCTGTCGATAACTTCGAAAGGTTGGGAATGGCTAAATGATAGAAATGGCCCTACCTGGATTACTCCTCATTTGGATGAATTTAAGAGGCTATTTCCTTTTATTGATTGCTCGAATCCATTGAAGGCTGGAATTGAGGCTGCAAAACTTTGCAGCTCTTCGGTCTTATTGAAATGTGCTCATAGTGTTATTTCTGATCCAGAAGGCAAAATCTGGCAAATAGGACAAGTGAATTCAAGTGTTGCAAGAACTGGCCTCGGCGATATTTTGGCTGGTTTCGTTTCTGGGATGGGAGCTATTGGGCTGACAAGTGGTAAGCGATTGGATACTAATTTGCTCGCTGCATCTGCATTGATGCATGCATATGCTGGTGCATCTTGCTCAAGAGGGGGCACCGCAAGTGCTATTTGCACTTTTCTTGGAGAATTAATAAAAAAAGATAGCTCTTGAAATGTTTTGAAACAAACATTTATAGCGCTCGAAATGGTCGATTTGGTGTCATTTGTTAACTAATCGTCAACAGAATCTGAAGCCTTCTTGAAACCCAGGCTTATTTGACGATTTCTGTAGGAAAGTCTTACCACTTTGAAGTAAGGGGTCAAGAAACAATGGTTTCAACTGCACCCAAGCCTGCTGAATCACAAAAACGACGCAGCAGTGATCCAATTAGTTGGTACCTTTCCTCTATTGGAAGGGTTCCTCTCCTAACGCCTGCTGAAGAAATTGAACTTGGTAATCAGGTTCAAACCATGATGAATCTCACTGAAGATGGGCAAATCAAAGACCAGAGCAAAGAATTTAATACTCATCAGAGAAGATTGATTCGAATTGGAAGGAGGGCAAAGGAGAGAATGATGAAAGCCAATCTTCGGCTAGTAGTAAGTGTTGCAAAAAAATACCAAGGAAAAGGTCTAGAACTTCTAGATTTAGTGCAGGAAGGTTCTCTTGGATTAGAAAGGGCGGTTGAAAAATTCGACCCTACTCGTGGCTATAAGTTTTCTACGTATGCTTTTTGGTGGATAAGGCAAAGCATGACTAGGGCTATTGCTTGCCAGTCAAGAACAATCCGACTTCCTGTTCATTTAAGTGAGAGATTAGCAACCATTAGAAAAGTCAGCTTGGATTTGGCTCATAAGCTAGGCGCAATGCCTAGTCGTATAGAAATAGCTGAGGCAATGGAAATTGAGTTAGAAGAACTTGATTCTATTTTGAGGCAAGCCCTTACTACAAGCAGTCTCGATGCTCCAGTCAATGGCGATGAAGGCCGAAGCTTTTTAGGCGATCTAATAGCAGATGGCTCAGGGGAAGAACCACTGGATAAAGTTGAACAAAAAATCCATCAAGAGCAATTGGGAAGGTGGCTAAGTCATTTAAGTGAACAAGAACAACATGTGATTAGACTTAGATTTGGATTAGAGGGTAATGAAAGACATACTCTCGCTGAGATAGGAAGACTTTTACAAGTTTCACGTGAGAGGGTTAGACAAGTTGAGCTCAAAGCTCTAAGGAAATTGAGAAACCTTACTAGAAAACTTCCAAGTGGAATTTGAAAATTTATTAATATTTAGTTCTCTGCCCAGATATATTTAGTTAATTCACTAGGGTCAGGCTCTGGTGCGTTTAGAGCAAATTCAACAGCATCATTAACTTCTAGATCAATTTCTTTCTCAATATTTTTTAATTCTTCATCAGTAACTAATCCAGCAGTAGTTAGATCATTTTTTAGCTTTTTTATTGGATCTCTTTTAGCCCAGAATTCTTTTTCTTTCTCAGATCTAAGTTCATCCGGATCAGCCAAAGAATGCCCTCTGAATCGATAAGTTAAGCATTCTATTAAAGTGGGACCTTCCCCAGCTCTTGCTCTCTCTAGGGCTCTTTGAGCGGCCCCCCTTACGGCTAATACGTCCATTCCATCAATCTCTTCTCCTGGCATACCAAATGCAGAGGCTTTTCTCCATATCTCAGTCTCACTAGTTGCTCTGTCATGGGCCATTCCAATTGCCCATTTATTATTTTCGACTACAAATATGATCGGTAATTTCCATAATTGGGCCATATTTAAACATTCATAAAACTGACCAATATTGCAAGTTCCATCTCCAAAAAAAGCTGCAGTTACTGAATCACTATTCTCTTTGAGAGCCTCCCTTCTGTATTTGCTAGTGAAAGCGGCCCCAAGTGCAACTGGAATTCCTTCACCAATAAATGCATAACCTCCAAGAAGATGATGTTCTTTTGAAAAAAGATGCATAGATCCACCTCTGCCCTTACTGCAGCCTGTTTCTTTCCCAAATAGCTCGCTCATTACCTCTTTAGCAGGAACTCCAGCACTCAAAGCATGGACATGATCTCTGTAAGTACTACAAAACCAGTCATGTTTACGTTGCATTGCACCAATGACACCTGTGCTTATCGCCTCCTGTCCGTTGTAAAGATGGACAAAACCAAACATCTTTCCTCTGTAATACATTTCAGCACATTTGTCTTCAAAACGTCTTCCCAAAGTCATGTCTTTGAAAAGATTTAAAGCAATGTCTCTATTGATTTTAGCTGGTTTTGTATCAGAAAGATTGCTTAGTCTGTCCGCGTGTTCCCTGCTAGGACAAGGGTCTTGGCTGGTTTTGTCTGGGTTGGGAGACATGACTTCGGTCATATTCACTTATCAATCCTATTTAGACTTTAAGGGTCAATGGATGCAAAATGGTTAAAACGCCTTACGATGCCTAGAGCTTTTTTGTAATTACCTAGTAGCGATTGGAATTACCTATTGATCATTTTCGCTTATTGGGGGTTAGCCCTTCTTCAAATGCTGAGGAAGTCCTCAGGGCTTTTCAGCTAAGACTAGATCGTCCTCCCAAACAAGGCTTTACATATGAACTTTTAGCTCAGAGATCTGAGCTATTACGACTTTCTGCCGATCTTCTATCCAATCCTAAAGAACGTCAATCTTACGAACTCGCCCTTATTGAGGGTTCTTCAGGTCTTGATTTGTCTTCAAATCGAGAAGTTGCTGGTTTACTTCTTCTTTGGGAATCAAAAGCTTCTTTCCAAGCTTTTAAGCTTGCAAAAAAAGCATTACAACCTCCACAAGCCCCTGCACTTGGAAGTGGTAGAGAGTCTGATTTGACGTTAATAGCAGCTTTATCTTGTAGAGATGCCTCAATTGATGAACAGGCTTTTAGAAGATACGCCTCAGGGGCTGAGTTGCTTCAGGAAGGTATACAGTTACTACAAAGAATGGGAAAGCTTGTTGAAGAAAGAAAGACCCTTGAATCTGATTTAGAGGCATTACTTCCATACAGAATTCTTGATTTATTAAGTAGAAATAAAGAAGATGAAAAGTCTCATTTTGATGGCCTGAGTTTGCTGGAAGATTTTGTTAATAAAAGGGGCGGACTTGAAGGAAAAAGAAATTCAGAAAAGATAGGAGGATTAAATCAAACTGACTTTGAGCTATTTTTTCTTCAAATTAGAAAATTTTTAACTGCAAAAGAACAGTCAAAACTATACTTGAATTGGTATAGAAGAGGTTCTGAAGATGCAGGCTTTCTTGCCGCTTTCGCTTTAGTTGCGTCTGGATTTTCTTATAGGAATCCGGAACTTTTACAAGAGGCTCGTAAATATCTTCGAAATATCAACATTAATGGTTTTGACCCTATGCCATTAATTGGATGCCTAGACCTTTTATTAGGGGATGTAAAACAGGCAGAAGCTCGTTTTAGAAGTAGCTCAGATGAGAAATTAAAAGATTGGTTAGATAACTATCCTGGTGAAACTTTGGCGGCTCTTTGTGACTATTGCCGAAATTGGTTAAAAAAAGATGTTTTAGTTGGTTTTAAGGATGTAGAAATGCAAAATGTCAATCTTGATGATTGGTTTGCCAATAAAGAAGTACAAGAGTACGTAGACCAGCTTGAGAAAAAGGGAGCATTAGGTATCGCAAAGGCAGGATTTTCGTTTCTATCGTCATTGACTCCTGAGCAACAACTTGAGAATAATTTATCTAAAAATCTCGGGGAAAAAGCAGATTTGCCAATGCCAGGAGGGGCTTTAGATGAAATTCTGAAAGAAAAGTCATTCAAATCACGATTACGAAGTAAAGAAGCTTTCTTGAAATATGATTTAGTCAAAAACATAATTTCAAAATATTCCTCAGCATTGGAATTTATAAAAAATTCAAATTTTAAATTTTTTATAGTTAATCGGCCAATTTATACAAGTGCTTTAGCTTTTACTGGTCTATTTATTATTGGAACTAGTATCGGAATACTTACACAGCGAAAACCATATGAAAATAAAAATCTCACTAATATTGCAAGCTCTGAAGTTGTTAAAACAGATGAAATCAAAACTAATGATAATAATTTAAGTCAAATATCTAATAACAAAGAAAGATCAAACTTAAATAAATCAATCCCTCTTATTTCATTAATACCATCTGATCAAGAAATTCAATTTCTTATTGAATCTTGGTTGAAAGGTAAAGCAGATATATTGAATGGTTTAGAAAGTCAATTTCTTAGTTCTGTTGCAAGACCTTCCCTTTTTAATAGAGTTCTTGAACAAAGAAAGAGAGATAAATTATTAGGTCAAAGACAGATTATTGATACAAATATAACTTCAATCAAAATTGTTCAAAGGTCAGATAAAAGAATAGCAGCAGATGTAGAATTAAATTATCAAGATAAAAGCATTAGTTCTTCTGGTGAGGTTTTATCAGAAACTGTTATTCCTTCTTTGAAAGTAAAATATATAATAGGTAAGAATAAAAATAATTGGCTAGTCGTTGATTATATTAGTGGAAATTAAAAAATAATTTAAAATTTTTTCTGTAACTCAAAGAAAATGTTTGATGAACTGACTAATCAATTTGAAGATGCTGTAAAGGCATTTAAAGGTGAAGCAAAAATTTCAGAGGAAAATGTTGATGAAGCACTTAAGCAGGTCAGACGAGCTCTTTTAGAAGCAGATGTTAGTTTGTCAGTAGTAAAGGAATTTATCGAAGAAGTAAGAGTAAAGGCTGTTGGTACAGAAGTCGTCAGAGGTATAAACCCCGGGCAGAAATTTATTCAAGTAGTCCACGAGCAACTTGTAAATGTCATGGGTGGAGAGAATGACCCCTTGGCAAATTCAAAAGAAAAACCAACTGTGATTTTGATGGCTGGACTTCAGGGGGCAGGGAAGACTACAGCAACAGCAAAACTTGGATTGCTTCTTAAAGAAAAAAATCAGAAACCATTACTGGTTGCGGCTGATACATACAGACCAGCAGCTATTGATCAATTAGTAACGCTGGGGAATCAAATTGATGTGGAGGTTTTTAATTTAAGTTCCGACTTAAAGCCAGAAGAGATTGCCAGAAAAGGCTTGGAAAAAGCTAAAGACGAAGGATTTGACACTGTTCTTGTGGATACTGCTGGTCGACTTCAAATTGATACACAAATGATGGGCGAGATGGTTCGTATTAAAGAGGCTGTTCAACCTGATGAGGTTTTGTTAGTAGTTGATTCAATGATTGGCCAAGAGGCCGCAGATATTACAAGAAGTTTTCATGAAAAAGTAGGAATAACAGGCGCTGTTCTCACAAAGTTAGATGGAGATTCAAGAGGTGGAGCTGCTCTTTCCATAAGAAAAATCAGTGGTAAACCAATTAAATTTATAGGGACTGGAGAAAAGGTTGAGGCATTGCAACCTTTCTATCCCGAGAGGATGGCTAGCAGAATCTTAGGGATGGGTGATGTCTTAACTCTTGTTGAAAAAGCGCAGAAAGAAGTTGAAATTGCTGATGCAGAAATCATGCAAAAGAAGCTTCAAGAAGCAACTTTTGATTTTTCGGATTTCGTAAAACAGATGAGAATGATAAAGCGAATGGGCTCGTTAGGGGGGCTGCTAAAAATGATTCCTGGCATGAATAAAATTGATGATGGAATGATCAAAAGTGGAGAAGATCAACTTAAAAAAATCGAAGCAATGATTGGTTCAATGTCAGTAGAAGAAAGGAATAAGCCTGAATTATTGGCAGCACAACCATCAAGACGTCGGAGAGTTGCTAGTGGCAGTGGACATCAGCCAGCAGACGTTGACAAGGTTCTCGCGGATTTCCAGAGGATGCGAGGCTTGATGAAGCAGATGTCTACTGGAGGAGGACTTCCTGGTATGGAGGGAGGACTACCTGGAATGGGAGGACTTCCTGGAATGTCTTCATCAGGTCCTAATCCATATCAGTCAAGAAAAGGAAAAGGAGGACCTGGTTCTGCACCCCGAAGACAGAGACCAGTTAAGAAAAAGAAAGGTTTTGGTGATCTTTAGAGATATCAAAAGGCTAAATTAATCATCTGTGGAGTATTATTAGATTGAAGAACTTTTGAGTTCAATCCACTTACAAATAAATCGAAGATGATCAAGCTCCGCCTTAAGCGGTTTGGTAAAAAGCGTGAATCCAGTTTTCGTCTAGTTGCCTGTAATAGCACTTCAAGGCGAGATGGTCGCCCTCTACAAGAGCTAGGCTTTTACAATCCAAGAACCAAAGAAACTAGGTTAGATACAGAGGCTTTAAGAACTCGACTAGGACAAGGTGCTCAGCCTACTGATGCAGTAAGAACTTTATTAGAAAAAGGAGGAATCCTTGAAAAGAAAGTTCGACCAGCTGAAGTTTTAGGTAAGCAAAAACAAGAAAAAGAAAGATCAGCAAAGAAAAAAGATGCAGCGGCATCGAAAACTTCTGAATAAGAATTTTTGATGAGTATCAATAATTTCATGAATATTTATATTTATGTCTGAAGCAGCCACCCAAGGTCGCTTTTGTATAGATCTGCCTGATTCCAATGCTGCTACTGCTTTGTCAGGAACTGGTCAGTCAACACTTCATAGATTAGAAATCCTTACAGGTGCTACTTTTGCGTTAAGGGGATTGCAACTCGAAATAAAAGGAACTTCTTATCAATTAGAGAGAGCTGCTGCAATTGTTGAATTAGTTAGGCCAATTTGGGAAGCAGGACAAATTGTTTCGGCCGTTGATTTACATGCCGCGGCTAAAGCATTGGATAATGGTAAAAAAAATGATCATGCCAAATCAACAAATAAAGTTTTAGCCAGAAGTCAAAGAGGAAATCTTTTAAGACCAAGAACAATTAGACAAAAATTTTATGTAGAAGCTATGGAAAAAAGTGATCTTACTTTTGCTTTAGGCCCAGCAGGAACAGGTAAAACATTTTTAGCAACTGTATTAGCGGTTCGAATGCTTACTGAGAGAAAAATTGAGAAAATTATTTTGACAAGACCTGCAGTTGAAGCTGGCGAAAGATTGGGGTTTTTACCTGGGGACTTACAGCAAAAGGTTGATCCTTATTTAAGACCTTTATATGATTCACTTCATTCTTTACTTGGACAAGAAAAAACTAATTTACTTATAGAAAAAAACGTAATTGAAGTTGCGCCTTTGGCTTACATGCGAGGTAGGACTTTAGAAGAATCTTTTGTCATACTTGATGAGGCTCAAAATACGACACCAGCACAAATGAGGATGGTTCTTACCAGATTAGGTGAGAGGTCAAGGATGGTAGTAACTGGCGATGTAACCCAGGTTGACTTGCCATATGGACAAATGAGCGGACTTATAGAAGCAGCAGACTTACTCGAAAAGGTTGATGGAATTTCAGTTTGCAGACTTACTTCAGCAGATGTAGTAAGACATCCACTTGTTCAAAGCGTTGTTGATGCTTATGCAGAACTAGATAAAAAAAGACGATAGGGTGATCCGCATTCACATTCATGGAGACTTATTTTTTTTGTGCCAAAATAGGTATTAATAATTATCTGGTGCGTTATGCCAGCAAACAGCAATTTTCAACAAGCTATTCGTGAAGCACAATCTAGTGCACTTATTGGCCCAAATGTAGTTAACAAAGCCTTGCCTTATGTAGGCGGAGGAATGGCATTAACTGGATTAGGTGTTTTAGGTGGACTTTCTTTACAAGCAACTAACAATCCTTTATTCGGCCCTCTATTTATAGTCGCATTTATTGCAGAAATAGTTTTATTTTTTATGGCAAGTAGCGCTGCCAATAATGCAAATAACTCCAAAGCTCTTCCTCTCTTGACTGGATTTAGCTTGCTTACTGGTTTCACTCTCAGTGGGATTGTTGGCTTAGCAATTCAAGTTGCAGGAATGGGCGCGATAGGAACTGCAGTATTTGCGACTGGAATTACTTTCGTAATTGCTTCTTCAGTTGGCAGAAAAATGAGTGATAACGTTGGCCAAGCTTTGCAAGGTGCAGTTGGTCTTGGATTGCTTGGTTTGATTATCGCTATGGTTTTCCAATTTGTTGGAGGTCTATTTGCTCCAGGAATGTTTGGAGGCAGTGGCTTTGAATTGATGATTGCCGGTTTTGGAACTGTACTTTTTGTTGCAATGTCTTTTGTAGATTTCTACACAATGCCAAGAAGATATAACGACGAGCAGTACTTGGCTGGAGCATTAGGTATGTACCTAACTTACATAAACTTATTTGTTTTTGTTCTTCGTCTAATCATTGCTCTTCAAGGTGGTGGAAGAAGAGATTAATTCTATGAAGTTGCGACATAAAAAAAGAGCCGCAAGGCTCTTTTTTTATGTCGCAACTTCATAGATACTTTCTGATATAGCATTGATTTGTTTATCGTTATAACCCCATTTATTAATAAACTTCAAGTCAGTTCCATTTCCTTTTGTTGCTTCAAGCAAAACATCTAAACGTTTTTTCACCTGAGTTGAATCTAATAGCTTAAGTAACTCAATACATCGAATTTTTATTCGCTCTGACTGGATTTCCTGTGAATCATTATTTTCATGATGTGTTACAACCATTGCTGAACTCATTGCAAGATTTTTTACGGTTAAATCAACAATAATATCTCCAGAACTTCTTAATTGGAAAATCAAAGCATCCGGAAATCTATCCATTAAAGGGCAATCTATTGAGAGACTTACAACAAAAAATCCTCTTGCACCCTCTACTGTCTTAATAAGCTCTCCAATTCGATCAGAAATAACTTCGTCACTTATTTCATCATTTTCCCAACTTTTGCACCAAATCATTGTTGCTTCCATTGCTTCTTTAAAAGTTGGTTTCTGATCATTCATGGTTTTATTGCACTTTTATAGTAAGGCTATAGATAATCGTAGAGAAAGAAATGTCTTTGGGAGATTTAAATCATGACGATTTTAAATCAGGATTTATTGCATTAATAGGTAGACCCAATGTAGGCAAATCAACTTTCATAAACAAATTTATAGGTGAGAAAATAGCAATTACATCTCCAATTGCTCAAACCACTAGAAATCGATTGAAAGTAATACTCACGAATGAAAAGTCTCAGATTATTTTTGTAGATACTCCTGGTATTCATAAACCACATCATTTATTAGGTGAAAGACTTGTTCAGAGTGCAAAGAGATCTATTGGAGATGTCGATGCAGTCTTAGTTATTTTTGAAGCCAGCCATTCTCCAGGGAGGGGGGACGCATTTATTTTGAATTTGATCAGGAATTTAAAAATCCCTGTCATTGTTGCCTTGAATAAATGGGATCTTTTAGCGTTGAGTCAATCTAAAGAAAGAAAGAAAGAATATTTAGAATTTTTAGATGGTACTAATTGGCCAGTCTTTTGTTGTAGCGCTCTTACAGGTCAGGGATGTAATGAATTAATTAGTGAAATAGAAGAAACACTACCTTTTGGACCTCAGCTATATCCAAGTGATATGAATTGTGACCATCCTGAGAAGTTTTTGATAGCTGAATTTATAAGAGAACAAGTTTTAATAAATACACGCGAAGAAGTACCTCATAGTGTTGCAGTCTCTATTGATAAAATTGAAGACATAACCTCGAAAAAAAAATCTGAACAGAAATCAAGAACTGGAATTCTTGCAACTATTTGTGTTGAGAAAAAAAGTCAGAAAGGAATTTTAATAGGTAAAGGGGGAAGCATGTTGAAGAAAATTGGCCAGGAATCAAGAATGCAAATTCAAACTTTAATTAATGGAAATGTCTATCTAGAACTGTTTGTTAAAGTTGTTCCTGACTGGAGAAGTAAATCTTCTCGGCTTAATGAGTTTGGTTATGAAGGTAGCTAATTTATATGAGTAAATTAAGATTCGATGTCGTAAGCCTTTTCCCAGAAGCTTTTAAAAATTTTTTTAATCATGGACTAATAAAAAAAGCATTTGAAGAGAAGATTGCATCAATTCACATACATAATCCTCGTAACCACGCGATAGATAATTATCGAAAAGTTGATGATGAGCCATATGGCGGAGGAGCAGGAATGGTCTTAAAGCCAGAACCCTATTTTTCGGTTTTTGATCAAATTCCAAAGCTCAATAAAAAAAGAATACTTTTGATGACTCCACAAGGTAGAAAAATATCTCAATCTGATTTTTCTAGATGGTCAAAAGAAGATCAACTCATATTGATATGTGGAAGCTATGAGGGATTTGATGAAAGGATTCGGTCTTTAGCTGATGAAGAAATTTCAATTGGAGACTTTGTTCTTACGGGTGGAGAAATTCCTGCGATAACTCTTATTAATGGAGTTGTACGTCTATTACCGGGAACTTTAGGCAGTGCCGAATCATTAGAAGAAGAAAGTCATAATGAGTTTCTTTTAGAACATCCCCAATACACCCGACCCGCAGAATTTAGAGGTGTGAAAGTTCCTGATGTCCTTTTAAGTGGTAACCATAAATTAATTAGAGAATGGAGGCAGAAGCAAAGAGAACTCAGGACGCAGTCACGTAGACCCGATTTGTTCGAACTTTGGAAGCTCGACCAATTATCATCTATTAAAAGAAGTTCATTATTGAAAACTGAAGTGAACTTACGAATAGGCAACGGTTATGACATGCACCGATTGGTTTCTGGACGACCTTTAATTCTTGGAGGAGTCACCTTAAACCATCCAGAGGGTTTAGGCCTTGATGGGCATAGTGATGCAGATGTTCTTACTCATGCAATTATGGACGCAATATTAGGTGCGTTATCATTGGGCGATATTGGAAAGTATTTTCCTCCAGATGACCCTAAGTGGAAAAATGCAGACAGTTTAATTCTGCTTGGACACGTCATGGAATTAATTGAGAAGCAAGGTTGGCAGATTCAAAATATTGATTCAGTTATTGTTGCTGAAAGGCCAAAATTAAAACCTTATATCGACTTAATGAAGGAGAAGATATCTAAGAAAATAGGAGTGAACATTGATGATGTAGGAGTTAAAGCAACTACAAATGAGAAATTAGGTGCGGAGGGAAGAGAAGAGGGTATATGTTGTCATGCAGTTGTTTTAATGAAAAGGAATGAAAACTCTTAGAACTAAATATTTTATCGAAAAAATATTTAGTTTCCTTTTATTAAGTGTGATTTTTATTTCAACTATTTTTGGAAACGTGGAAAATATTCAAGCTGAATCTTTATTGAAAGTGAATTTTCCAAAGGAATCTATTGTCGAGCACCTAAAGCTTGATGTTCCGAAAAAATTTAAAAATGCTTGGTTAAAAGCTGAAGAAGGAAGTTGGGAGCCATGGTTGTTAAAACAAGATGGTTTTTTAGGACGCCAACTTTTTTGGGATCCTAAAGAAGAGGAAGCAACCTTATTAATTGGATGGGAGTCAAGAGCCGTTTGGAAAAGCATCTCGCAGACAGAAATAAATCTTGTCCAGCATGACTTTGAAAAGATTGCCAGAAAGGAAACAGGTGAACGAAGTGGAAATCCTTTTCCATTGATCTTTGAGGGGGAATTAAATCCAGAGTAAATAATGAATGAATCAATTATTGATTTTCAGAGGCGAACCCGACTCGGAGTAGTTGAGGCGATATGGGGGGAGCATAAAACAATTGAACAAATATCTGAAATATTGAAAAAATTT
The DNA here is from genome assembly GCF_027359395.1 of Prochlorococcus marinus str. MIT 1013. Lineage (NCBI taxonomy): Bacteria > Bacillati > Cyanobacteriota > Cyanophyceae > Synechococcales > Prochlorococcaceae > Prochlorococcus > Prochlorococcus marinus. Next base: position 914,189 of record NZ_CP114778.1, on the reverse strand, counting down.
CAACGTGAGTGTGAAACTGCTTTAGTGACAAGACTAACTAAAGAAAAGGGTCAAAAACTTTTAGTTGAATTTCCTTCTGCAGAATTTCATGAAATATCTGGTTGCCTAACTTTGGGGGAATTTAAGGAATGTTCTTCTTCTGAGGAAGAAGTAATTATTTTGACTGGAGGAACCAGTGATGTTGGAGTGGCATCAGAAGCAGAAATAGCTTTGAACTTGCATGGAATAAAAACTAAATTGTTGATTGATGTTGGCGTAGCAGGACTTCACAGGTTGCTAGACAGGCTTGAAGAAATAAAATTAGCAAAAGTAGTTATTGCATGTGCAGGAATGGAGGGAGCTTTACCTACGGTTCTGGCTGGGTTAATACCTCAGCCAATTATTGGACTTCCTGTCTCAGTTGGATATGGGATGAGTGGTGGAGGTAAAACTGCTTTGGAGGGAATGCTTGCAAGTTGTGCGCCGGGATTAACAGTAGTGAATATTGATAATGGTTATGGAGCCGCGATGGCAGCTATGAGAATTTTATCAACTTAATTTTGATTTTATTTTGTAGAGGATTTTTGTATAGATTTTTCTGATTTTATTTCTAGAACCTGCTCTAACCATAGTTTCATTGAGTTAGGAAGTAGACCTTTCTCATAACGGAATATTGCTTCAGAAATAACAGGAGTATTTATCCATTGAATAGTCTTTCTTCTCATTAAACTCACTTATTTCCCCTAAGTTGAACTAATAACTTGAGGAGCGCAAGGGGTTATTTGTAGTCTTAAGATCCTCCGTCATATTTGCTACTAAGTCTTGTTAGCTCATCACTATTGTTGCTCGATTCAACATCTAGAAGACGAGTGACTAATTCTGATAAATCTCTTTGAGCTAACTCTCCCGAGCTTTCCCATTTCATTGAGCGAGGTTCTGGTTGCGAAGAAGCCGACACTTCCGTAATTAATAAATATGTGAGCGAATCCTAACTGCTATTTACGTAAAAATTGACTGTTGTTTACGTAAATAAGATGAAAAAAATATAAAGAAATCCGTTTTTTGGTTATTTTGGACACTGACTTTATAAATGTTTAAGATTTGGGTATTGAATTATTAGTTCTTCTTCTCTCAGTGTCTCTCCTTCTCCGTCAGGTTGCCAGATAACTTCTAAGGCAATTAAGTCATTAGATGATATTGACCCTAAGATTCTCAAAGCTTCTGTGATGACTTCGGTGTTTGCGGAGTTTTGAAGACTTAAATCTTTTTTTGTTGCTACGAGAATGGTTATTGCGATGTATTCATTTGTTGAATCAGAATCCCCAGGATTGGATTGCTTATTTGTTGAGCTAGATATTTGACCAGAATAGTTTGATGTGAGCTCTGCTTTTAGTTTGCTTCTTTCAGTTATTGATATCCGATTAAATGTTGATTCTGCTGAGGCATATGGAACAGAACCTGTTTCTATATTGGAATAGACCCATAATTCAGGCTTCCTAAGCAAGGACAGTGTTGTGTCTTGAAGAACTCTTTGAAGGCCAGATGACGTTGAGGTGTTTGAAGAGGAAGCAAGCTCCCTTAGGTTCACTTGAATTTCTTTTGCACTTGCCAGTAAGCCAATTTGAAACTGAATTAACGAAACCTTGGATGGGTTCGTTGATTGAGAAACTATTGAGTTATTGCTTGCGTTGGAAATATTTGAAGAGCTTTTAAATGAATTAACAATTACACCAACAATTGACATAAGTATTAAAAAACCAAAAATCCCACCTCCACCAAAGCCAAATATTGGCAATAAGAAAGGAAAACCTATACCACCTCCTCTATACCCACTTCCATAACCTCGAAAGTTATTGCCTCCATAGCCTCCGTAATTTTGTCTTCGTGGCGCAGAAGGTGCCTGAAAACTTCCTCCACCTATTCTTCCTCCACTAGCTGCTGCTGCAGTGTTGGGATTGGTAAATAAAGAAAAAAAGATGATTGTTGAAACAACCAGAAAAGAAAAAATCTGTTTTCTTTTAATCCAACTAAAGCGAATAGATTTGAACACTTATATATTCAGGATTTACTAACTGTAGGAACCTCCACCAACAATTGTCACAACCTCTAAGCAATCGCCATTATTTATTTTTGTAATTATCCAATCTTTTGGATTGATAATTGCACCATTTAACTCAACCACAACTAATTGAGGTTTGTAACCTAAATGTTCAAGTAAAGCTTCCAGGAGAAAATCTTTATTAGAGTTTTTAATGGTTTTAATTTCGCCGTTAATTTTTAATTTCATGTTAGAAATTTGAGAAGCTCTTCGGTTTTTGAAAAGGGGTCACTTGCGTTAATGACTGCATTAGACACGGCTATTCGTAGATTATTAATCTGGTTTAATTTTTTGATATTTGAGCTATTGATTCCACCAATAGCAAATGCGGGTAGGAAAGTTTCACTTAACCCCTTTGTAAGGTAGTCAATACCAAGAGGGCTTAGTTTCTTCTTTGTTTCAGATGGGAAAATTGGCCCTATACCAATATAATCACAGCCTTCCTTTTCGGCATTTTTTATGTCTTCAATGCAGTGTGTGCTTCGGCCAATGATCTTTTCAGGTCCTAGTAGTTCTCTCGCTATTTTTGTTGGCATATCTTCTTGCCCTAGATGAATCCCATCGGCTTCAACAGCCAGAGCAATATCGATACGGTCATTGACAATAAAAAGTGAATTGTATTTTTTACAAAGAGAGGCTAGGCATTTAGCTTGAGAAATTTTTTCATTATCATTTAAAAATTTCTCTCTGTATTGAACTATTTTTACACCAGCTTTGAGGGACTGATGAACAATTTCTTCGAGATTTCTCTTTTTTGTGGTGATTAAATATATGGAACAATCTTTTAAGGTTTCTCTTTTTTGTATACCCTCAGTAGTACTAAGCACTTTTATCTCGATCTCATAAGTTTCGTATCTAATCTTGGTGGCCACTTCACAGAGCTTTGGATCTGTTATTCGAGTAAATTCTTCTATTACTCTTAAGGCTTCTTGAACTCTAGATGAGTTCGCAATAAATACAGCCTCTGGAGTTGATCTGACTTTTTGTAACGGATGTGAAATTCCCATAGCTGGGTCGTTTGATGTGAGCCTCGCTTTTCGATAAATAATGTGATGATGTCCCCCTAGTTGTTGCCTCCAATCTTTGATTTGAATAGAAAAATCACTTCTCTTTAGACCAAACCTGCACCAATCTTCCATGACTCGAAGCCCTTCCCTAGCGCGATCAAGGTTCGCGTCAATTAATTGAGCAATACGATTATCAGATGGAGGGGTGACAGACATTGATTTCATGTCATCCTTTATTAGATGATATGTATTTAAATTTTATTGTGGAAAATGATTCTGAGAGCAATATGACCGTTCTTATTTGGGGCGTTTTTTTGTTGGGAGGCATAGGTTTATTTGTTGTATGGGGATTATCTAATGCTTATCCCTCAATTACTTAGATTTAGTAGATTTAGTGATTGTTTCCAATATCTCTTTTGACTGTATTGCATCTAAACTTATTTGCTGGCTCAGTGCTTCAATGCTCTCAAACTTTTTTTGAAGTCTAATTCTTTGCACAGGTTCAATAATTAATTCTTGTCCTAATAGGTTGATTTTTTTCTCAAGAAGGTGAACTTCTACTGCTGATAATGAGTTTGGATCAATTGTAGGCTGAGGGCCCATATTCATAACTGCTGAGAAACGTTCTTTTTTGTTTGCTATCGAAGCCCAGGCCGCATAAACCCCCAAAGATGGAAGAAATTTTCGCCCGTCTATTTTTAAATTTGCTGTTGGCCATCCAATTTTTTTGCCTAAACCTCTCCCTTTCTCAACTGTCCCTCTAAAAGTATACGGACGCTTCAATAGATATTTTGCTTGTTTTAAATCACCATCGTTGAGTGCTTTTCGTACTCTGCTACTACTAAGTCGACCATGCTCGTCTTCAAGGATAGGAATAATAGAAATTTTTATTCCTAGAGATGCACCTATCTTTTTTAAAGTAGAAATGTCACCTTCTCTATTGTGTCCAAACCTAAAATTTTCTCCAACTGCTATGTGTTTAGCATGAAGGGTTTTTACTAGAATTTCATCTACAAATCTCTCAGCACTTTTAGAGGCAAGAGTTTTATTGAAAGGAACCAAAACTAATTGTTCTATTCCTAGTGGCTCGAGCAGAAATGTTTTTTCATTAGGTAAATCTAATCTTAATCTTGATTCTCCAAATAGAACCTCACGAGGATGAGGCCAGAAACTGACAACTGTTGGAACGCCAACTGGCTCTTTTAAGATGGCTTTTATTACTTTTTTATGACCTAAGTGAAGACCATCGAAACTACCTAAAGCCAGTGCTGTAGGTAGTTTTGCGTTTTCAGGAGCACAGAGAGGAATCAAGATAAACGTGCAATTTTTGTGCTTAGATGGCAAGTTTGGTTTATCGCCTTATTCATCGTGATGGCAGATCAACGCGACTTTCAATTGCTTTCTCTAGGTATGAGAAGAATTGGTTGGCTTCGGTTTTGGATTCAAACAATTTTAGGTGTAGTGGTAGTGGGTGTTTTGTTGTTCAACAATGTTGGAAGTAGTTTAGCTAGAAATTCGGAGAGAGCATTGGGATTAGGACCAGGTTTGTCTCTCACGACATTGGCATTCATTCTGTTGCTATTTAGCCTTTGGCAAGGATGGTTGATAGTAAAGACTGGAAGGGCTTTAGGCAGCGAGGCGCGCCCAAGCAGAGGTGAAACTAGTCGATTGCTAAAGAGAGGCTTGATTGTCGATTTAGTCGGATTGGTTTTTTCTTCTGTCGGTTACCAATCTTTAGCAGGAGCTTTGTTCGTGCAGGCTTCAATGCAAGCCCCTGGAATTTCAATTGGTACAGGTATGAGAGCAATGGAAAACTATCCAATTACTTCTTTAGAAATGCTTTCTGTCTTGAGTAATACCCAAGTTTTATTTGCCCATTTGATTGGTCTGATTTTTTCTTTATGGTTATTGCAAAGGATTTTCAGGAAAAACTAATTGTTATATTAATTTTGGCAAATTATCCAAATTTCCTCTCCAAAAAAGATCAGGTTGAATTGGTGTTAAGGAGGGGGAGCATAAAGCAATTTGAGAAACATCACTTGGCCATTCTTTAGGTCCTTCTCCAGCCGATTGAAGATCTTTTACTGCCTCCCCAGCCATCCAAAAATAGGTGTTCCCTCTTGGATCGACCCTACGAATGAATTGCTCCTCGTATTGTCTGATTGAAAGTCTTGTCCATACTAAAGCCCCCATTTCTTTTTCTTCACAAGGGGGAATATTTAAATTTAATAGTAAGTTCTTTGGCCAACTTTGTTGAATTGCTTTCTCTGCAATATCTAAGGCTAGTTTCCCAGCAAAACTAAAACTTTTCCATTGAAAACTTGCAATGCTTACTGCAATAGATGGGATTCCATCCAAAGTCCCCTCAAGTGCAGCAGCAACAGTCCCTGAGCAAAAAATATCTGTCCCAAGATTAGGTCCATGATTAATTCCCGAAAGGATTAAATCTGGTTTTTGATCAAGAAGTTCATTAAGTGCGAGTTTTACGCAATCAGCAGGGGTGCCACTACATCCCCAGGCTTGAATACCTTCTCCAAATAATTCGTTTGCTTTTTCAGCACGTATAGGGGAATGTAAAGTTAATCCATGCCCGGTTGCTGATCTTTCTTGATCTGGACAAACGACAGTAATTTTATGTCCTCTGCTCGCTGCAGATATGGCAAGTGTTCTTATCCCTTCTGCAAAAACTCCATCATCATTACTAATTAAAATTCTCAATGGTTTCATTTTTTATCTATTGGTTTTTAGAACTGGGACTGGTTGCCGATTAAACTAGTACTCGAGACTGGAATTCATTGAGTTCAACATTATCCCTAAAACAGCTCATTAATGAGCTTAAGATTCTAGAAAGCGAGGCGGCAAAAGATATTGCTGCTGCTGAAAATTCTGAATCAATAGAGAAGTTAAGGTTGGCTTTCCTTGGAAAGAAAGGAAAACTCTCACTTCTTTTGGGAGGGATGAAAAATCTTTCTAGTGAGGAAAGACCTGAAATTGGTCAAAGAGCGAACGTTTTAAAAACTCAATTGCAAGAATTAATAAAGGAAAAGCTTGAAATTTTAAAAACTCAGGCTTTAAATCAGTTACTAATAAAAGAAACTATAGATGTTACAGCGCCTTCAACTGGTATTTATCAAGGACATCGGCACCCCTTGATAACAACTACTGAGCAAATAATTGATCTTTTTTTAGGCCTTGGGTACCAAGTTTCTGAAGGACCTGAGATAGAAAATGATTACTACAATTTCGAGGCACTAAATATTCCACCTGACCATCCTGCAAGAGATATGCAAGATACTTTTTATTTGGGAGGTGAATATCTTTTAAGAACGCATACTTCGCCTGTTCAGATTCGTTGCCTTGAAAGCAAAAAACCTCCTGTAAGAATTGTTTCTCCTGGTCGGGTTTATCGAAGAGATGCAGTTGATGCTACTCATTCGCCGGTATTCCATCAGATTGAGGTCTTAGCAATAGATGAAAAGCTTGACTTTAGTCATTTAAGAGGAACAGTAATGGCTTTTTTAAAAGCGTTTTTTGGAGATCTTCCTATTCGATTCAGAGCTAGTTATTTCCCATTTACGGAGCCATCAGCAGAAGTTGATGTTCAATGGAGAGGTAAATGGTTAGAAGTTATGGGTTGCGGGATGGTAGATCCCGCAGTCCTAGAGGAATTAGGGATTGATCCAGAAAAATATAGTGGATTCGCGGCTGGACTTGGGGTGGAAAGATTTTGCATGGTTCGTCATGGAATAGACGATATTAGAAAGTTCTATACAAGTGATCTCAGGTTTTTAGAACAATTTTAAAGTTAGATATTTTTGAATTAACTTTTAATTGTATTAAATAAATATTATTGACATTTAATTGCTAATATTGAACGATAGTTTGTGAAGTATGATCGGTGCCCCGAGTAGGACTGATCGTTAATGACGGGAAAGAGCTTGCTGTTAAGACAGCAAAAACTTTTCAAAAGAAACTAGAAGATTCTGGTTTTGATGTTGTCAGAGTTAGTAGCGCAGGCGGTTTATTAGGCTTTACTAATCCTGATCAATATATGAGTTCACAGGGATACAACTCATGCATTCCAGATGGCTTTGATTCTTCAATTTTGTTTGCCGTTGTATTAGGAGGGGATGGGACTGTCTTGTCTGCGGCTAGACAAACTGCACCATTGGGTATACCCATTCTCACTGTAAATACAGGACATTTAGGTTTTTTGGCTGAGGCGTATCTCTCGGATATAGATAAAATTTTTAAACATTTAGTTTCAAGGAAATGGAATATTGAGGAGAGAACAAGCCTAGTAGTAAGTGTTATGAGAGGTGATCAATGTAGGTGGGAAGCTCTTTGCCTTAATGAAATGGCATTACATAGAGAACCTATGACAAGTATGTGTCATTTTGAAATTTCTGTTGGACGGCATGCGCCCGTCGATATTTCTGCAGATGGTGTAATTCTCTCTACTCCTACTGGCTCAACTGCTTACTCTTTAAGTGCTGGTGGACCAGTAATTACTCCAGATTGTCCTGTTTTGCAGCTTACCCCTGTATCTCCTCATTCATTGGCCTCAAGAGCTCTTGTATTCAGTAATGAAGAGCCAGTAACAATTTTCCCTGCCACACCTGAAAGATTAATGATGGTAGTAGATGGTAGTGCTGGCTGTTATGTATGGCCAGAGGATAGAGTTTTAATTAGAAAAAGTGATCATCCAGTTAAGTTCATTAGACTTTCAGATCATGAGTTCTTTCAAGTTCTAAGAAATAAATTAGGCTGGGGACTACCCCATGTTGCGAAACCTGATAAAACATAAAAAATTATTGAATTTCACCTTTCAAAATAAAAACAGGATTTAAAGGAGATAATCTTATATCTTCTCCAATACTTACACCTCTATATGATTGATGTTGACTAATAGATAACTTCTGAACTTTTGGCTTTAAAATAGACTCTAATTTTGATAAAGATCTTAATGATATTAAAGGTATGATTAAAACACATAAATTATTTATTTTTTTTAATACCTCTTCAATAATTAAATCCAAGCTTGATCCTCCTCCTCCTATAATAACTCTATCTGGATGTAAGAGATTATAAGGAATTTTATTTTCTTTAAATATATTTAATGCTTCATCTTCAATTATTAAAGATGGATTAACGCCAAGCCTTCTAGCATTTTCTTTAATAATATTCTTACTTCCAACCCTCTTCTCAATGGATACTAATTTTAGGTTTGGAGATATCCTTAATGTTTCCAGTCCTATACTTCCAACCCCACTACCTATGTCCCAGATTACTCCTTGTTTTGGGAGGTTAAGCTCAGCAAGGATTTGAACTCTAACCTCTTTTTTTGTAATTAATCCGGGGCAGTCTGGATTTTGAAGAAAAACTGAATCATTAATTCCAAATAAGGGCAATTCTTCTGATTTTACTGGTGGCTCTTCTCTTTCAAAAAGAATTACAAGATGCAATGGATCAAGATCAAGTGGAAAATCATCAATAGAAGTGATTTTTGTAATTCTTTCATTTAGGTACCCAAGTCTTTCGAAAGTCCAAAATTCATATTTTTTCTGAAGCTCTAATGAATCAAGTAATTGATAAACCTCTTTAGCACCAGATCTCTTTGAGTCAGTTAAAACTACAAGTGAAGAGGGCAGCTTTTTAATTGTCTTTTCAAATGGAAGCGGGTCTCTACCATGAAGACTGATCCATTGCGTATTTTGCCAAGGCTTTCCAAGTCGGGAAAAAGCCAGTTGAAAAGATGTAGCTGCTGGCTCAAAAGAAAGTTTTGATAAAGGAAAATTTTGAATTAATAATCTACCAATTCCGAACCAAAGAGGATCACCACCTGAAAACACAATTGTTTTTTTCTCTTCTTTTTTTAATAGATCTATAAACTCATTTAGTTTGTCAGTTGCAATGAACTCAAAATTATGATTTTTTATATTTTTATCTTTTAACCAAGTTTTGAATGAATCTAAAATTCTTTTTGGTCCAGTGATTCTTTCAGCTTTGAAAATTGGGATTTTTTTAGCTTCAAAAAAACTTTCAACATTTGAAGTATCAATTCCTATTACATGTATCTCCTTTGACTCACTAGACATAGTTTAAATAAATGGACGTAGAAAAATGTCTTTTTTATAGCTTTACTATTTTTTCTATGAAAATCAACTAAAACTTCAATAGTTAGCTTGAAAGTTTTGTGAATCTTAAAAAAAATAAAGCTGAGGAACACTTAACCAGAAGATCCCGACTACATGAAATTTTGATAGCTCTTATAAAGCAACAAAAAGATTTAGAATTAATGGACGAAGGCGTTGAGGTCTTTCAAAATCCTACTAATCATTCAGAAAAATATGATTCTTCGAAAATAATTCAACGCAATCAACGTATCATTAAGAAGTATCAGTCACTCGTTCGCTCAGCAATTGCATTAGATGCGCTACTTGACTCAGAACAATATGAAATTAGTGATGGAAAGTTTTCCTAAGGTTTTTCTTCAAATACTTTCTTATTTTTTGATTTGTTGTTGTTTTTTTTTTTACAATCGCAATAAGCACTTATGCAGATTCTAATGACAACATTCCTAATCAGCAAAGAGAGATTAAAAGAAGTTTAGAAAGCTTGAGAGACTTGGATTACCAAACTTGGCAAGTCATCGTATATCCAAGTTCTACAGTCACAAAGAATTTAACTTTAAGAATTGTCGGTTTTCCAGGGTCCTTAAGGTTTGATCATCCTACTGATTTACTTGTAAATTCAGGAAGAAAGAATTGGGAGCTCAAAGACATAACAAGGAAAAGCAAAGTTGAATTTGAAACTTTGAATGATTCTGCTGCAGAATTTGATATAGGCCCTTTGATTGCTGATTTGGATAAAAACAGACCTCTAAGACTGAGCTTGCCAGGATTAATAAATGATTTACCAATCCCTCCTTATTTAGTAAGTGAATGGAGAACATTGGTCCAATAAAAATGATTGATTTACCTGTGGATCAGAAAAAATGGGTGCTATGGATGAGACGTTCAATCCAATTAGCACTATTGGCAGAAGGTAGAACAAGCCCTAATCCACTTGTAGGAGCAATTTTGCTTGACAAAAGTGGGAGACTTGCTGGTGAAGGGTTTCATTCTGGGGCAGGAAATGCTCATGCAGAAGTAGAAGCACTTAATCAAGCTGGGGATAAGTCAATTGAAGGAACAATAGTTGTAACCCTAGAACCATGCTGTCATCAAGGCTTAACACCACCTTGTACAGAAGCAATAATAAAAGCAGGTTTGAAGAGAGTTGTTATTGGAATGGTTGATCCGGATCCAAGAGTTTCAGGGAATGGAATTTCAAGATTAAAAGATGCTGGATTAGAAGTGATAGAAGGGGTTTTAAAGCAGGAATGTGAAGAGATTAATCGTGATTTTATTTTTCGAGTTCTTAATGGTCGTCCATGGGGAATTCTGAAATGGGCAATGAGCCTTGATGGAAGAATAGGTTTACCTAATGGCTGTAGTAAGTGGATTACAAATGAACCTGCGAGGGAAAAAGTTCATCAAATTAGATCAAAGTGTGATGCAGTAATAGTTGGAGGAGGAACAGTTCGGGCCGATGATCCTCTTTTAACTTCAAGGGGAAAATCAAATTTTGAACCTTTGAGGGTGATTTTCTCAAGGTCATTGGATTTGCCTAAATCAGCAAAACTTTGGGATACAAAAATTGCCAAAACAATAATTGCATATGGGCCAGAAGGGGATGAAGCTTTTTTTTCTGATTTACCAGATGGTCCAGAGAAATTGAGATTAAATTCGAATGACCCATCTGAATTGCTAACTTCGCTTTCGAAAAAAGGTTGCAATAAAATCCTCTGGGAATGTGGTCCTCTTTTAGCTACAAGTGCAATTGAAGCTGAGTGTGTTCAGGAATTAGTGGTTTTTGTTGCACCAAAACTCTTAGGAGGCAAGTCTGCAATGAGCCCTCTGAACAGTTTTGGATTTGAATCAATAAGTTCTACCTACAAATTGCAACATTCTTTTTTAGAACAAAAAGGGAAAGATCTTTGTTGGAGTTTACTTCTTTAGGGCATTAATTTTTAAAATTTGATATTCGTTCGGATCTCCCTCCAGTTCAACAAGTCGATTTGGCAGGATAGTTTACTAACTTAGGAACAAATAAGTTTTTGCTATGCCAATACGACAGGATGAAAATCAACCAAATAGACGTTTTGGAATAATTAATTTAATTCTCATAGGTTTTGGAGCCCTTCTGCTTTTTAGTAGTTTTTTCCCGAGTTCAAATACACAAGTTCCTAGAGTTCCTTATTCTCTATTTATAAATCAAGTTGATGATGGAGAAGTTAAACGAGCATACATAACTCAAGATCAAATTAGATACGAACTTTCTACAGCAGAAGAAGGCGCACCTTCAGTCCTTGCCACAACTCCAATTTTTGATATGGAGTTACCTCAGAGGCTTGAGAAAAAAGGAGTCGAATTTGCTGCAGCGCCTCCTAAAAAGCCAAACATTTTCACGACGATTCTTAGCTGGGTAGTACCACCTCTAATTTTTATTCTTGTCTTACAATTTTTTGCACGCCGAAGCATGGGTGGAGGAGGAGCCCAGGGAGCTCTTAGCTTCACAAAAAGTAAAGCGAAAGTATATGTTCCAGATGATGAATCAAAGGTTACTTTTGACGATGTGGCTGGAGTTGATGAGGCTAAAGATGAATTGACTGAGATTGTAGATTTCCTTAAAAAGCCTCAAAGATATACAGACATTGGTGCAAGAATTCCTAAAGGTGTTCTATTGGTTGGTCCTCCTGGAACTGGTAAAACTCTTTTATCAAAAGCCGTTGCAGGTGAAGCAGAAGTTCCTTTCTTTATTATTTCTGGTTCTGAATTCGTTGAATTATTTGTTGGCGCAGGTGCAGCGAGAGTAAGAGATTTATTTGAACAGGCAAAGAAAAAGGCACCATGCATAATTTTTATTGATGAATTAGACGCTATTGGTAAAAGCAGATCAGGTTCAATGGGTGTCGTTGGTGGTAATGACGAAAGAGAGCAAACTTTAAATCAACTTCTTACAGAGATGGATGGTTTTGCTTCAACAGATAAGCCAGTTATTGTGCTCGCAGCTACAAACCAACCTGAAGTCTTGGACGCTGCTTTATTACGTCCAGGTAGATTTGATAGACAAGTTCTTGTCGATAGACCTGATTTATCTGGAAGAAAAACTATCTTAGAAATTTACACAAAGAAAGTTAAACTCTCTAACGAAATTGATTTAGATCGTATTGCTCAAGCAACTAGTGGATTTGCAGGTGCTGACCTTGCCAATATGGTCAACGAAGCAGCCCTTTTAGCTGCCAGAGGCAAAAGAACATCAGTAGAACAAAAAGATTTAAATGAAGCAATTGAAAGAGTAGTTGCTGGTTTAGAGAAAAAAAGTAGAGTTTTGCAAGACGATGAGAAAAAGATCGTTGCTTATCATGAAGTTGGCCATGCAATAGTTGGTCACTTAATGCCTGGAGGTAGCAAAGTAGCAAAAATATCTATCGTTCCAAGAGGAATGAGTGCCTTGGGATATACACTCCAATTGCCCACTGAAGAAAGATTTCTAAATTCAAAAGAGGATTTACAAGGTCAAATAGCCACTCTCCTTGGTGGTAGATCCGCAGAGGAAATAATTTTTGGGAAAATCACTACTGGAGCTTCAAATGATCTTCAAAGAGCAACTGATTTAGCAGAACAAATGGTAGGAACTTATGGTATGAGTGATATTCTTGGACCTTTGGCCTACGATAAGCAAGGAGGAGGTCAATTCCTTGGCGGTAATAACAACCCAAGAAGAGAACTAAGCGATGCAACAGCACAAGCTATCGATAAAGAAGTCAGAAGTTTGGTAGATCATGCTCACGAAAATGCCTTAAACATTCTTAAGAATAATCTTTCTTTATTAGAAGATATTTCTCAAAAGATCCTTGAAAAAGAGGTTATAGAGGGAGATGAGCTTAAAGAAATGCTCTCAAAAAGTGTCATGCCCGAAAAGGTTTTAAATTAAAAGACTTGACTTTTATATCCTTTATCTCCGATAAAGGATATTTGAGGCTTATTTATGGCTTCAGCATCTCTCGGCTTAGCTTCAGAATTAAATTCTTTTAGTAAAAACAATTTTCTTTCTTCATCTGATTTGAAAAATAATCAGATACTTTCTTTATTTGAATTAGCAAAACAGCTAAAAATAGGAAATAGAAGGATAGACCTTGGGAATCGAGTCCTTGGTTTGATTTTTAAAAAAGCTTCTACAAGGACAAGAGTAAGTTTTCAAGTAGCGATGGCAAGGCTTGGAGGTCAGACAGTCGATTTGAACCCTCAGGTTACTCAACTTGGAAGAGGCGAACCAATCAAAGATACAGCAAGAGTTTTGAGCCGATACTGTGATGTCCTTGCAATTCGGACTTTTGCTCAGCAAGAATTAGAAGAATATGCAGAATGGGCCACTATTCCTGTGATTAATGCTCTAACTGACCTTGAGCATCCTTGTCAGGCACTGGCTGATTATCTGACGATTCAGGAGAAGTTTGGAGCGCTTAAAGGGATAAATCTTTCTTACATTGGGGATGGAAATAATGTTGCAAATTCATTGATGATCTGTGGTGCGATGTTGGGAGTTAATGTGACAATTTGCTCTCCAAATGGTTTTGAAGCAGACCAACGTATTGTAAATAAGGCTAAATCACTCTCGGAATTTGGTTCGAAAATATCTATTTGCAATGATCCTTCAAAATCAGTCAAAGAAGCTCAAGTGATTTACACAGATGTTTGGGCTTCAATGGGTCAAGAGGAAGAATATTTAAAGAGGAAAAAGATTTTTGAAAAGTATAAAGTTAATCGAAATTTAATAGATCTCGCTGATGATGATCTAATTGTTTTGCATTGCTTGCCTGCTCATAGAGGAGAAGAAATCACAGAAGAGGTTTTAGAGAGTCCAAGTAGCCATGTTTTTGATCAAGCGGAGAATCGTCTTCACGTTCAGCAAGCCTTGCTTGCTGTTCAGCTGGGAGGACTCTAGGGTTGCATGCAAGAGGATTTTTAGGTACATATGTATTGAAGGACATATGTACTCAAACTAATCGAATGCCTGATGAAGCTCTAACTACGGCCCAGCAAGAACTTTATGATTGGCTTGTGGAATTTATAGGAGATCATCATCACAGTCCTTCAATCAGGCAGATGATGCAGGCAATGGGCCTGAGGTCTCCAGCACCGATACAAAGCCGTTTGAGACATTTACAACAAAAAGGGTGGATAAAATGGCAAGAAGGCCAAGCAAGAACGCTTCAGTTGATAGAGGAGAGTATTTCTGGTGTTCCTGTTTTAGGGGCAATTGCCGCCGGTGGACTCGTTGAAACTTTTGATGATGTACAAGAAACTCTGGACTTACATTCAGTTCTTCAACTAAAAGGACTTTTTGCTTTAATGGTAAATGGAGATTCAATGATTGATTCTTTTATCGCTGACGGAGATATGGTCTTAATGGAACCTGTTAATGATCCTTCTCGGTTGAGAAACGGAACTATTGTGAGTGCAATGGTTCCTGGCCTTGGTACTACATTGAAGCATTTTTTTCGAGATGGTGGCTTAGTTCGTTTAGAAGCCGCTAATACAGCTTATGAACCTATAGAAATTGATGCTGAACAAGTTCATGTTCAAGGAAAGTTAGCAGCTGTATGGAGGAAAACTTAATTCTGTTTTCACAATTAATTAAAATTACTAATTTTTTTTGACTTCCAAGATTTGAACAAAGATTTTCTAATTTTATCTTCGCTATAAACTAAATTGTCAGCGGCAGTAAATGGGCTTTCAGTTGCCAAGAAAGGTTTTCTTATAAGAACCCCCATTCCTTTTGCTTCTAAATAAATACCACCTTCCATGTGAACTATTTGAAAGGTCCAATTTTTATTCCAATCAATGGTGAACGGATTAGGCATGAAAACACTATGACCCTGCATTCTCTTTTAGTGATGTGAAAGTCAGCAAAATAAATTAATTAACTAATTAATTTATTTTGCTGACAGATATTAGAATTTATTTTCAACATAAAAAATTGACGCTTTTAAATTAAAAATTAATTAGAACTATTTATTTAAGAGAAAAAAGCGAGAAGACTGGTTTGATATACAAAGACTAGATTAACTAGCTCCGAGTGGATTTCTTGCGTTTAATTATCTTTTCTTTTAAATTTCAAAGATATATTTGAAAAGGATGATTTTTTTTTAATAGCAATAAAAATAATTGACTTTAGAAGGTGCTAAATAGGGAGTTTTCCACTTTTCCACAAAAATCATAATTTTAAAAAAATCTCAACAGAGATCATGTCAATTGAATAAGTGGATTAATTACAAAAAAAAAATGAGCTGGTAAATCTCTGATACTGCAGTCGTTTTCAAGGATTCAGTATCTCTTGATACATTAAAATGTTAGTTTTTAAAATCGCAGACAAAACCATTTGTAATATGAGGAAACGATGAAAATGTGGAAAAGTATCATAATGTACAACGATCTCTCGAAAGAGAACTTTTTACGTAAGAAATCGATGGATTTATCCATTTTTTTTCACAGTATGGTCCGATTTTCTTGGTGAATTTTTGTGATGGAAAAAAATTTTAAGACACCTTTAGAAAAATCTATTAAATTCTAAACAACTATAAAACTTATATTTTTTTTATAAAGACTCCCTTGAACTCAAAAAAAACTAAACCCTCTTTTGAATTTAATTGGAAGATTCGAGAATTCTTCTCAGAAGCTGCTTCGATTAGTTTTTGTGCTGAGATAGATAATAATTACCTTTTATTAGATAAGAAAAAGAAGAATTAAATCGGCTCTTATTTTTAGCTAGGATTCCATAGTTATATTTTCATAACTACATGAAATAAATCTTTGCTAATTATTCACCAATTCCCTAAGTATTTGTTTATTATTGTTTCTTTACCATTGTTATACTTCCTTGCCATTTTTTATGTGGTTCCACAAAATTAAATGAAAATTGTTCTTTGCTTAGGTTATCTTGAATAATCTTGTGTTTAATATTAGGTAACCCATTTAAATATGTGTAGTGAAAGAAAATATAGTTGGAGCAATATTTCCAATATTCTTTAAAAAAGTTCGAATACTCTGTTTTTTCTCCGCAGTCAAGCCATACAAAATCGAAACTTCCATATTGTTTAAATAATGATTATCCCATTCCCTGGGAATCTCCTTCGATCAAATCTGTATATTTTGATTGATTTAGGAAGTAGTAATCCTTGAGAATACAATTGATTAGAAGGAAAGTTTCCATAAAAATCTAATGTATCTAACTCTACATTTAGTATGATTATTTATAAAAAAGATAGCAGGTATTCTAATGATAGATATTATTTCTTTAAGATAAGATCATTTTTTATTTTTCAACATATATGAGAAATTAACTAATTAATATCTATAAAAGAGTAAGCTCTAAACAATAAATTTCTAAATAAATTATCTACTGTCTATTTTTTTATGGCAGGGTATATTTCTACTTTAGGCAAAGGAAATATTAGCCTACCTCCATTGTTAATATAATCTTTTTCACGTGCAATAAATTCATTTTTAAAGTGCCAAGGCAAAACCAGATAATAATCTGGTTTTAGTGCTCTTGACTCTTCCTCAGATATTATTGGTATATTCGTACCAGGAGTTCTATGTCCATATTTCCATTCATTCCTTTCTGCTGCTGCATCTATTAGTTCATTGTTGATTCCAAAAAATTGTAAAAGAACATTCCCTTTGGTGGAAGCTCCATAGATATGAATTTTCTTACCTTTATTTTTTTCTTGTTGCAAAAAGTTCATTAATTCATCTCTTATTGAAACTATTTTATCTTTAAAGTTTATAAAAGTTTCATGATTATCTATTTGGGCTTTTGATTCTATATTTTCAATTTGATCAAGATTTTGTTTGTTTGTTGGATAATTGGAATTTGCGTGACATATAAAAACTCTTAAAGAGCCACCATTCATATTATTTGTTTCGACATTAAATACTCTGAGGTTTGCAAGACTTGCTACTAGTTTTATTTGCTTTAGTCCATAATAAGCTAAATGTTCATGGCAAATACTATCGAAGGATAAGTCTTTAATCAAAAGTGGTAGATATGATTGTTCCATAATCCAAATGCCATTATCATCTAATATGGAAGCAATATCTTTAGCGAAGCTGGTTGGGTTAGGTACATCATAAAAAAC
Source organism: Prochlorococcus marinus str. MIT 1013 (assembly GCF_027359395.1). Lineage (NCBI taxonomy): Bacteria > Bacillati > Cyanobacteriota > Cyanophyceae > Synechococcales > Prochlorococcaceae > Prochlorococcus > Prochlorococcus marinus. The sequence continues at coordinate 896,857 of NZ_CP114778.1, read as the reverse complement.
AGCTATTGAAGAAATTACTTTTGCTTTTTTAGTTGGACTAATAGAATTAAAAATATGCTTTGAAAAGAATTCAGTTGATAAGTAAGTATTTTCAATAGGATAATATGATCTATATTGTGTAATAGTAGGATCTATTCCTATTAGATTAATTTTAAAGTTACTTTTATAACTTTTTAATAAAGTACCATCATTACTTGCGATATCTAAAACTGTCTCACCTTCTTTAATCTCTACTATTTGTTGTATTTGTCTGACTATCGTACTAAGATGATCACACATTGTTCTATTTATACCAGATCTATATCCATAACCCCTTCTATATAAATCATTAAAGTCATAGTCATGAGTAAGCTGAGTTAAGTTGCATTTAGGATTGCGACACTGCACTAGATTAAGAGGAATTATTTCAGCATCTGCTTCATTTTTAGCTGGGAATCGAGTCGAAAGTGCTTGTAATCCAAAATCAAAAACAGGTATTAGATCCTTGCAATTGCATAAGCGACAGGAAGTTATTTTTGTGATTTTCATGATTAACCCTGATTAGTTATTTTTAGACAAAATATAATTAATTACATTATTAGACTCAGGCCCAGATTTTATTTCTTTTGAAAGTACTTGATTATCTATTGGACCTTCAAATATTGACTTTGAGTTGATTAATCTTGCAACTTCACCAACACTAATCGCGTTATTACCACCTAAATCTTGTATCCCACATAAATGCATATTAGTAGCTATCCATTCACCCACCCATTCAACGGGTGCAAAACAATATAAACTTTCCTTAGATATATAGATACGATTGTTTGTCAAGAGGTCAATTAAAACACCTTTAGACAATCTTTCTCCATACATAGGTCCTAAACGAAGAATTAGATTATTTTCATTGCTGACAATTTTTTCTGCAGCAGCTTTATGCCTACCGTATGTTGTATTTAATTGAGAACGAGCAGATATAGAGCTAATTTGTATAATTTTTGAGCTTTTCCAATCGTTTACTATATCAAATGTTTTTTTGACTGTCTCATGAAAGTCTAAATGAGGATTTTGACTTGCCCAAAATCTTTTCGATGGCATTGCAGCATTAATTAATACATCATATTCTTTTTTTTGTTTTGCTTCTTCATAGTTTTCTCTGGTTATACAAGTTGTAGAAATCTCTTTATTATTTAATATGTATTTCCTGATTGATCTACCTACAAAGCCATTTGCGCCTATTAAGCCTACTGATTTCAATTTATTTTCCTCTATTAGTCATCAATTCTAACAATAGGTGGATCAGAATGGTCCCAACGCTTGGTTAACATTGCGATTATTGTCATCTCCGTAATAGCATAAACTGTATGAAATACATTTGTTTCAGTACGAATGCAGATACCTTTACTTAAATGTATGAAGCTCTCACTTTCTTTGTCCTCAGGTTCTTCGCGTGTTACGAGTACTCCTGAACCTGATACTACTAATGAATATTCAATGAAATGCGGATGGTAATGAAATCCTCTTGTTTTACCTGGTTGAAAGTAAAGCATATTAAATTCTACAAGTGGCTCATCTGGAATCCATGTAAAGATTCCTCCTCGCCCATCTCTAACTGTGTCTAGGTTGCATTGAGGTCTTAATATTTCGACCTTACTACGTTTTACGGATGAGAACTGTTCCATTTCTGAATTTTATCAAAGATTTCTTTTTAATCAATTAAATTGATTCATATTATAAGTTCAAATTGATTTGTTACTCGGATAATACTAATTCATATTGTGAGATGATTTTAAATAATTTTATTTAATTCTATGAAAGAATTTGACTCAGCTCATTATTAATCTTCAAAATCTTTTGATATTTGATTTCTTGTTTATTTGATTTTTAATATAGTAATTTTATATATTATTTGTTCTGTAGAAACTGATGAGATAGTTAAATTTCGATTGACTTGGTTATAATTCATTTTTATTTTTAATGAATTTATTTAATTCTATAGATATTCTTTCCATTACCTCATCCCAATTTGAGAACCCTTTCTGTCGAAATAACCTCATAGTTGGGTACCAGAATGTTCTTTCACCCGCTAGACCCCATGTCCAAAAAGGTATTTTTTTGAGCATTAGCCAAACCTCTTTACCCATTCCAGCCGCTAATGGGGCAATACTACAATCTATGGTGATTATTAAATCGCAATTATCTATTATTGCAGCAGTCTCTGAATAGTCCCATATCTCATCAATCTTGTCCTGACATTTAACAAAATTATCTTTGAAAAGACAGTTTTCTTTTTGCTCAGAGCCAAACCCTTTTTGGAAAGAGACGAAACTAATATCATTTTTTTCAAGAATTATTGAGAATTTTTCTAAAGGTATTGAACGTCCAGGGTATGAACTTTGCTCAAGTTCTTTGCTACCTTGCCAATTAATACCAATGATTGGTTTTTTCTCTTTAGATAGAATATTATGCCATTTTAATTTAAGTGATTCTTTAGATTTAATATATACATAATTGATAACTGGATTATAAGGATTAACGCAGAAATATCTTAGTAGAGATTGCAAAGGAATCCATTCTCCTTCATTAATTAAACTACATTCCTCAGGAGAAATAGGATTTGAATCAATTCCTGAATCCTTAATCAAGCTATGTAATTTTTCGGGGGCACAAAATGAAACTTCTAACTTTTGTTCCTTTAAAGCCAATAAATAACGCATATAGAAGATTATGTCACCTGCTGCCTGCTCACTAATAACTAATAGCTTTCTTCCTTGTTTGAATTCATTCGTTTCACTTCTCTTGATTATTGGTTTCCCATATAGATATACAGCTGGTTTCTTTGTGAATCTAAATTCATAGTATTCAAGGCCAGTAGAATAGTCTTCTTGCAGTAGCTTTAGTAATGCTAGGTTGAAATAAGCATGATGATTGTTAGGTGTAAGTTGAATGGCCTTTCTAATAGATTTTTCAGCCTCATCAAGCTTTCCTGATGCTTTTAATATATTTCCAAGGTTCAAATATGCTTGTGATATATTAGGATTAATTTTTATAGATTTCCGAGTATATAATTCTGCTTCTTTTAATTTTTCTATATTTGTAAAACCGAATAATATTATCCCTAGATTTAAATAAGCTTGAGAGGAACTTGGATTTATTTCTATAGCTTTACGAGTATATAATTCTGCTTCTTTTAGTTTACCTAGATCTTTTAATATTATCCCTAGATTTAAATAAGCTTGAGAGGAAATTGGATTTATTTCTATAGATTTCCGAGTTGATAATTCTGCTTCTTTTAGTTTACCTAGATCTTTTAATATTACTCCAAGATTGAAATGGTTCTGAGATGAATTAGGATTAATCTCAATAGATTTGTAAGCTGCTATTTCGGCCTCTTTTAGTTTACCAATTCTGCTTAATATATTTCCTAGATTAGAGAAAGCTTCTGAAAAATCAGGCTTGATTTTAATAGCTTTGCGCGTCGATAATTCTGCTTCTTTTAATTGGTCAAGATCTATCAAAACATTTCCCAGATTTGAATGCGCCTCAGCAGAATTAGGATTAAGTTCAATTGCTTTTCTAAATAAAATCTCGGCTTGTTTAAATTTACCAATATCTTTCAATATCATTCCATAATTCGATAAAACATTGGTATCAGCAAAACCTTGCTTTATACAGTATTGATAATATTCTGCTGCTTCTCTGACTTTTCCTTGAGAATGAAATTTAAATGCTTGATTAATTATTTGCTCTTTAGTCGATTTCTTGGGGTTTTTGAGAGAAGTAGAAATACTCTCTTTGATTTCTTGTAAAGCGAATGGAACTGGGAATGTTTTCCCTTCAGATCGTTCTTGCTTTTGATATTTTTTCCCCTCAGTCACATCTGTTTTTTTTATAAGTTTATTAGTTTATATATATTACATACCCCAATTAGTTTTTTAACTTTCAAAAGAAATTGACCCGCTGCAAATAAGCATGAGTTAATTGCTCAGTTAGGGGGAGTAATTAGTCCAGCCTCCTTAAGAATAAAGACTCTTGCTGATTCCCTAGCGGCTTTCCCTTCGGCAGAAACCTATTTGCCTTGTGGAATCGTATCGGGAACTTTGTTAACTTTAGGTAGAGAATTATAGTAGTTGCGTTTCTGCCTATGCAAAGCAACCAAAGTTAATGTTTGGATTAGCGGCTAATTCCTCACATAACAATCGAGCGAGGAAAATCTAGTAATCGTCATGGAATTAATTCAAACCCCAATTCTCTCTGCTGGCTCATAAAGAATTAATTTAATGAAATGATGACCAAGAAAAAAAAATATATCTCTTGATGCTATGTTTTACTATCAAAAGGACTTCCTAAAGTAGATTTTTTCAGAAAGTCTTTATTTAATTTCGCAAAATTATTATGCGTGTTCTTCTAACAGGAGGAACTGGGATGGTTGGACGTAATATAAAGGAGCATCATGATGCCTGCAATTATTCTGTTTTAACTCCTTCTCGTAAAGAATTAGATTTAACCAATAGAGAACAAATAAGAAGTTATTTGAAGGCTAATAGGCCAGAATATATTATTCATGCCGCTGGATTAGTTGGTGGAATTCATGCAAATATCGCAAACCCCTCAAAATTTCTAATTGAGAATCTTGAAATAGGTTGTAATTTAATATCTGAAGCAGCAATTATGGGAGTGAAAAATATTATTAATTTGGGAAGTTCTTGTATGTATCCTAAGAATGGACCTAATCCATTAAAAGAAGAATATTTATTAAATGGATTATTGGAGCCTACAAATGAAGGTTATGCAATCGCTAAGATAGCGGCACAAAGATTATGTGATTACTTAAGATTCGAAGATAAATCGAGAAATTATATTACTTTAATGCCTTGTAATTTGTATGGTAAATATGATAACTATAATCCTAAACGTTCTCATTTAATTGCTTCAATAATAGTAAAGCTACATACAGCTAAACTTAATAATATAAAACAAATTGAAATTTGGGGAGATGGTACTGTTAGAAGAGAATTTATGTATGCGAAAGACTTTGCTGATGCAGTTTGGTTCTCTTTACCTAGGATAAAGGAATTGCCTAATGTAATTAATATTGGTAGAGGAGAAGATTATTCGATTTTTGACTACTATAAAAAAATCTCTAAGATTTTAGGGTTTGAAGGATCTTTTACATTTAATCTTAGTAAACCTACAGGAATGAAGCAAAAGTTGTTAGATGTGAAGAAAATAAATGATTTGGGTTGGTTCCCAAGGTATGATTTAGAATTAGGGATTAATAAGACTTATTCTCATTATTTAGAGTGCCATAGATGATATTCATCAAAGATTTTTAATTTTTACAAAATGTATAAACAAATAGGCTTAGCTTCAGAAACAATACCTAAAGAACATCTTGATAGATTATCTGAATGGATTAAGACTTATCCAAGACTGACTCAAGGAGAAAAAGTAGTTGAATTTGAATCTTTATTTGCACAATATATCGAGGTAAATGATTCAACTTTTATTAACAGTGGCTCTTCTGCCAATTTATTAATGGCAACTACAAATCTATTTTTTAAAGATTTAAGGAATAAAAAAATTGGTATACCAGCCTTATCTTGGTCAACCACAGTATCACCATTTATTCAATTAGGTTATCAACCGTATCTATTGGATACAGATCCTATTAATTTAGGTGTTAATATTGATAATTTATATAAGTTAATAAAGGAAGAAGACATTGGAAGTTTGATTTTAGTCCATGTTCTTGGTCATAATTCATCTATTGAGAAAATCCTAGATATTTGCGAAGAATTTGATATACGTCTCTTAGAGGATAATTGCCAATCATTAGGTTCTACCGTTTCTGGAAAATCCCTAGGATCATTTGGTCTTGCTTCAACATTTTCATTCTTTTATGGACATCATATTTCTACCATTGAGGGGGGATGTCTTTGTAGTAATGATCATGAGTTTAATCAAGTAAGCAAGTCATTAAGGGCTCATGGTTGGGGAAGAAACCTTGATTTGGAATTTCAAAAGAATTTAAGATCAAAATACAACACCTCAGATTTTAGAGATTTATATACATTTTATTTTCCTGGATATAATTTAAGGTCTACTGAATTGAATGCTTTTTTGGGCTTGATGCAAATGAGCATTTTAGATGAATATTGTTCAAAGCGTTCAATTCTATTTAATAAATATAGGGAAGAACTTTCAAATTTTTGGTGTCAAGAATCTTCTAACGATTTTATTTCAAGTTTTGCCTATGCTACTTTAGTCAAGAATCCTGAAGAAGTTTGGATTCATTTAAAGAATAAAAATATTGAAAGTAGACCTCTTATCGCTGGGAGTATTGGTCAACAACCATTTTGGAAGGAATATAGTGGAAGAAGTACTTCTCTAAAATATGCTGATCAAGTTCATCTATACGGAATTTATCTTCCTGTTAATGCAGATATAGATATAAGCGATGTTCATAGAATATGTACTGAGTTTCAAAAAGTTGCAGAACCCTACAATTTCACATGACATTTATATTGAATTGGATTTTTTCTAAATAAATTGTTCATTTAGCTTTTAGATCTTTAATTTTATTTAAATACATCTTTGAATAGGAATGAATAGTATTTGATTGAATATCTTCTAGAGAAATCCATTCGAAATTTGAATGCTGCTCATTTAAATTTATTTTTTGTTTAATATTTTCTGGTTCGATTTCTATTAATCTTGCTTCTATAATGTAATGCGTACTGCATTCTGAAGTTGACCAAGATGTAACGTTATAAAAGTGTTCGTATAAACCCAATGAAGTGGTTTTATTAAAAGAAAAAATCAAACCTGTTTCACTTATTAATATTCTATTAAAAGCATCTATAATTCGTTCGTTTTTATAAACTCTTCCACCTGGTACAAAAAGTTTACCTTTTGCTGGATTGTTAATTCTGCGACCCATTAATACCCCATATTTTTGAGAAAATATAATCATATCAATACCAAATATTGGAATGGAATCTACACAGGTTCTCCAGATCTCTTCAGATAATTTTTCAGTAATCATTAAGCAAATATCAACTTAATTACTTTACATTACTAATAGCGCAGGTTAAAGTCATTTTTCAACTAAATTAAGATAAATCTTTTCAAGATCTTTAGTGTATAATTTTGAATTAAAAAGTGATGATTTGTTTTTCAGTTTTTCAAGTTTATATTTTAATTTAAAAATTTCATTATGACTACTTGCTAGTCTTAGTGCTGTTTCTTCATATTGATTTTCATCATATGTAATTAGTTCTGGCATGCCTATTGAAGTTAATAGACTGGATGAAACTCTTGCAACAAAGTTTTCTCCTAATTTAGTTAAGGTAGGTAATCCTGCATATAATGCATCACAAGTCGTTTTATGACCATTAAAGTTAAAAGTATCAAGTCCAAGGTCTCCAAGAGAATGCCTTGCTAAATGCAAATCAAATGGAACTCTATTTGCGAATATTAATCGTTTTGGATCTACATTTCTTTTTTCTGCTTCAATATATAAATTCTCAATTGCCAATTCATTTGGCTTGCGCAACCAAAGTACACTCCCTTTTATTTTTTTCAGCAATCTCATCCAAATATCAAACTCCTTTGGAGTGATTTTGTTATTATTATTAAAGCAGGTAAATATAAATCCTTGCTCAGGCAGGTTGAAATCTTTTCGGGAAATAGGTTTATTGCTTATTTCTATTTTATCATCAATGCATAGATAACAATTGGGCATACTTAGTATCTTCTCTGAGTAGAATTTCTCATAATTATCTGGAATTACAATCTTATCTGCGAGAATATAATCAATAACATTAGATCCAACTGAAGCAGGGTATCCCAAATAGTTTATTTGAATAGGGGCGACTCTAGAAGAAAATATTGAAAATCTATTATGTTTGGTATAACCCATTAGATCTACAGCAATATCAATTTGATCATCCCTTGCTAAAGCTATCGATTCGATATTGTTTAATTTACTTATATCTCTAAATATGCATCCAGACTTTCTTGCTCTTTCCGTATATTCATCTTCTTTTGGCACAAACGAGTATAAATATATTTTAAACTTCGATTTATCATGTAGCTCAAGTAATCGAGCAATTAGTTGCATTACAGGATGAGTCCGGAAATCAGCAGAGAAATAACCTATATGTATTAAATTTCTTTTGGAAGATTTAATAAGTTTGCTTGGTCGAGTAAATATTTTTTCTTTATAAAATTTTTCAGATCTTTTTAAATGCTTTAAAGGATTATCTTCTAATGAGAATAGATCCCATGGGCAAATAGATGTTCCTTTTATACCAAGTGATTTTAGCCAAATATTATGAGTCTCTTCATCATCCCAATCGCATATAGTGCCTTTAGTTGCAATTAAAGCAGCCTTAGCTAATGATAATTGATTGTTCAATTTTAGTGCTTGCTTGAGTTGATTTATAGCATCACCGAAATTCCCAAGCTCTTTCAATATGCATCCCAGATTAGAATAAGCCTTTGCGAAATCAGGTTTAAGTTCAATCGCTTTAAGAGTCGATAATTCTGCTTCTTCTAATTTTCCAAGTACTCTAAAAATGTTTCCCAGATTGTAAAAAGCTTCTGCGAAATCAGGTTTAAGTTTAATTGCTTTGCGTGTGTATAATTCTGCTTCTTGTAAATCACCAAGATCTATTAATATGTGACCCAAATTCAAATATGCTTCTGCGTAATTAGGTTTAAGTTCAATTGCCTTGCGGTGTGACAATTCTGCTTCTTGTAATTTTCCAAGATCTTTTAATCTATTTCCTAGATTGTAATGCGCTTCTGGGTAATCAGGCTTGATTTCAATTGCTTTGCGAGTTGATAATTCTGCTTCTTGTAATTTGCCAAGCTCAATCAATATGCTTCCCAGACTTAAATGGGAATCTGCGCAATCAGGATTAAGTTCAATTGCTTTGCGGTATGATAATTCTGCTTCTTGTAATTTACCAAGATCTTTTAATATATTTCCTAGATTTGAATGAGCTTGAAAGAAATCAGGGTTAAGTTCAATTGCTTTGCGGTATGATAATTCTGCTTCTTGTAATTTGCCAAGGTCTTTTAATATGACTCCATAATTAGAAAAGACTCTATGGTCAGTGAAACCCTGATTGATGAATTGTTGATAATATTTTTCTGCTTCTAAAATGTTTCCTTGTGAATGAAACTTAAATGCTTGATTGATTATTTTTTCTTTAGAAGGTTCAGAAGAAATATTAGTATTAATACTAATATTTTCTTTATTTTCTCCTAAAGTAAACGGAACAGAGAATGTTTTTGCTTCAGTGATCTTCTTTTTTTCTTGATCTTTTTTATCAGATTGCTCCATCTATACTTTTCAATCTTTTTAACTTCAGCAATTTTACTACTAATGCTGCAATTATTGTTGTTTTATTTTGAGTGACATAAAGTAGCGATGTCTTTTAATTATTTCCTACGATCTTTCTAAGTTAATATCGTCTTTGAGAAACTTTTAATTTGTAATCTCCTCTTATTAGTGTCACGAGAGTTTACGCAGAAATTACTTATTATCAAATCGATTATTCTTTCAATTATGATGTCTGACCTTGAATTTAGAATTATTAATGGTTCAATCGTATGAGACTAACTTTAATAGCTACTTAATTATGATGATTTTATTTCTATGTTTTGTAGTTTATTTCGTGTCTTTTTTATCAACTTATTAAATATCAAATGCTGTTAATAACAACTGATTAGAAAATATTAATCCAACCCGTAATGATATATTTTGACCCTTCTTTAAGTATGTTTCCTTTATGTGCGTGAGTCCATTCAGCAGGCCAAATCAAAGTTAATCCTCTTTGTGGTTGTATTTCAAGATCATAATGACTGAAATATGTTGAACCTCCTTCTTCTACATCATTTAAATATGTCATAAAAGCAAAAATACGGTGAAGAGTAGCTAAAGAAGATCTTTCTGTATGTATTTCCTTAAAATGTTGACCAGGTTTATATCTTTGTAAATTAAAAGAACCAATTTCCAATTTTTCAGATATCTTGTTTAAGAAAGTCCATTCCTCTACATAGTTTTTATAGCATTCAAAAAGTTGATCAAAATATTTTTTAAATGCCTCATGTCCTGGAAGAATGATATCTTTGGGATTCATAGTAATATCAACACTATCTTTTATCTCAGGATTTAAACCACTTCCACTGTACCCACTTTTTTGCTTGGCGATATTAAGTTCAAAGTAGGAGATAAGATCATCGCAAATTAAGATTGGTTCTATACACCAGGAGCCAATAAAGTTAGGAGTTTTATTCCCTAAATCTAATGTTATTTTCTTCATTTAATTAATAGTTATGGAGGATTTTTTTGGATTAAAACGGATGGAACCATTAGCTTCTCTTAATTTATGAATACCATCTGAATGATTACCATTTTTTAGAAGTATACTCCCTATTCCAGAGAGAGCGGAGTCGAGTTTGTTATCAAGATTAATTGCTTGCTCATAGCACAGCATAGCTTCATCTAAACGACCAATTTCGTTTAATATAGTGCCTAGATTTAAATGAGCATTTGCTAAGTCAGGATTAAGTTTAATGGCTTTTCTGATGGAGGTTTCAGCGTGTTTTAAATTACCAAGATCTTTCAAAATGACTCCAAGATTTAAATGAGCATTAGCAAAATCAGGATTGAGTTCAATTGCTTTGCGAGTAGATAATTCTGCTTTTTGTAAATTGCCAAGATCTCTCAAGATGCTTCCAAGATTGGCATGAGCATCTGGGGAATCAGGATTGAGTTCAATTGCTTTGCAATATGATTTTTCTGCTTCTTGTAATTTGCCAATTTCTTTTAATATAGTTCCTAGATTTAAATGAGCATTTGCGAAATCAGGATTAAGTTTAATGGCTTTTTTCATGGAGGTTTCAGCGTCTTTTAAATTATCAAGATCTTTCAAAATGACTCCAAGATTTAAATGAGCATTAGCAAAATCAGGATTGAGTTCAATTGCTTTGCGAGTAGATAATTCTGCTTTTTGTAAATTGCCAAGATCTCTCAAGATACTTCCAAGATTGGCATGAGCATCTGGGGAGTCAGGATTGAGTCCAATTGCTTTTCTCGTGGAAGCTTCAGCTTCTTGTAAATTGCTAAGATCTTTCAAAATAACTCCCAAATATAAATGAGCATTAGCAAAATCAGGATTCAGTTCGATGGCTTTGCGTATCGATAATGCTGCTTTTTCTAGTTTGCCTAGTTCTACTAAAACGATACCTAAATTGGAATAAGCCTCAGCTAAATCAGGTTTAATTTTAATTGCTTTATTTAGTAATAACTCTGCTTCTTTGAATTTACCAAGATTATTTAATATGTCGCCCAGATTCGAATAAGCCTCAGCGAAATCAGGTTTAAGTTTAATTGCGAGCCGATAAGATTCTTCAGCTTCCTTTAAATTGCCAAGATCTTTTAAAACAATACCTAAATTAGAATAAGCCGCAGCGAAATTAGGTTTAATTTTAATTGCGTTTCGATAAGCTCCTTCAGCTTCCTTTAAATTGCCAAGATCTTTTAATATTGCCCCATAATTAGAAAAAACTCTTGCGTCTTGAACCCCTTGGTTAAGACAATAACGATAATATTTTAAAGCTTTTTGAATATTACCTTTTAGGTGAAAGTTAATTGCTTGATTAATAATTTCTTCTTTAGAATATTTAGTAACTTTATTGGTAGGAATAGTTTTTTTCTCTTTAATTTCTCCTAAAGCAAATGGGACTGAGAATGTTTTCACTTCAGAGCCTGCTTGCTTTTGATTCCTTTTCCCCTCAGTCACATCTATTGTATTTAAAGAATCTATTTTATTAGGATTATAACTTGTAAGGCATACTCAAGCTTCAGATGCGCGTATTGAAGACTTAACTGAATTGAACTGCTTTTTATTTCAAAGCATTGTGTGCAAATCCCAGCCTTTCCAGACTCAGATTTAAGTTGCTTCCTTAATAGTTGTAACCATTTCCCCCCCCCCATAGGATTACAAAGATAAAAATGAGGTTATAACTGAGCGAAAAATAGTTATATCTTCCTATGCCAAGGAATATCTTATTATTTACGCCAACCTAAATACTTCTAAATCTATTGCTATAACTTAGAAATCTAAATGGAGCCAAGCGGACTCGAATCGCTGATCCCCTGCATACAATGCAAGTAAATATTTAAGATTCTAGTTATGCTATTTCATTTGGAGGAACTAGAAAAAAAGTTAGAGCAGAATTTAGAGCGCTTTTAGCGTTTGTCATGATGGGTTTATTCCAAATAACAATCAAATAGATTCACAGAAGAAAACTCCAAAAGGCGACGGCTGCAATAGGAGCGATACAACAAATTAAAAGTGAGTGTTAAATCAGCAAAGTAAGCAATGGATGCTAAGAGTAGTTCACTCTAAGTAATCTTAATTCATATAAAATGCAATCTGATGGATCTAATGGGTGTGGTGGAGCACCAGGTACTAGATTGATTAGTGCAATACCAAGAGATTCGAATATTTTGAATGCATTAATATTAGATTTAAATAGTGGAGAATTAACCTGTAGATTTATAGTAATTAAATGCGACAGCTAAAATACTAAAAGATGGAAGGACCTGGTAAACAAAATTTTCTTAACAAACAAGTAACTGTATTCCCAGTTCCACTATCAATCGAAGATAATCAAGAAAATATATCTATATCTAGTGATAGCTATCCCAAACTAAGTAAAGAAGAAATTAGAGATCAAGCATTTAATTTTCATTCAAAAGGGGATCTATCCAAAGCTAAAAAATACTATCAATGCTTATTTGATCAAGATTGTAATGATCCGAGAGTATTTTCAAATTATGGAAATATTTTGAAAGATCTTAGGCAATATGAAGAATCTGTAAAATATCAACGCAAAGCAATTAAACTAAAACCTGATTACACATTAGCTCATTACAATCTAGGAATAGTATTGTGCGAACTAGGCCAATTTAAAGAGGCAGAAATATCTTATCGAAAAGCTATTAAAATTAATCCTAATTTTTCGGAAGCTTATTTGAATCTAGGGACAATATTGAAAAAGCTTGGAGATTTTAAAGAAGCTGAAATATTAATGAAAAAAGGAATTGAAATAAATCCAAATTATGCTGAAATTCATTCAAATCTTGGAATTATATTGACAGCTCTTGGAAAGCCAGAAGAAGCAATACTATCGACATCGAAAGCCATAGATTTAAGATCTGATTTAATTGAACCATATTCAAACATGGGAAACATATTGGAAGTACTTGGTAGAGAAAATGAAGCGTATAAATATTATTCAATTGCATCGCAAAAAGCTCCTAATGATATTCATTTTTTTATTAATGCAAATTTACGCTTTTCTCCGATAATGAAGAGTAATGAACAAATTGATAATGAGAGAATTCAATATAAAAATTCTATAAATAAAATAAAAATAAATAAAGAATTTCATATAGGAAAAATATATACGTTCAATTCGAACTGTATATTTTACTTAGCATATCAGAACAGAAAAGATGACAAGGAAATATTAGAGGATTTCAGCAATACACTTTTAATGGTAAAAGGTATGGAATACGATAAATTCTCATTAAGCAAATATTTCAAGTCATCTCATAAAAGAGAATCACTGAAAATCGGTATTTGCTCTCAATTTTTAAACGACAACCATACCGTTGGCAAATTATACATTAATGTTTTAATTGACTTATTAAAAACTGATCTTGATGTTACAGTCTATTTACCACCAGAAACAAATAAATCATCAGGAATAGAAAGGATTAAAACCTTATTTAAAAAAATAATATATTTACCTGAATCTCCGCAGGTTGGAGCAAAAGTAATACTTTCAGATAATCTTGATTTATTATTTTATCCAGAAATCGGAATGTCTAGTTATTGCTATATCCTTGCAATGTCAAAGTTAGCCTTAGTACAAGTTACAAGCTTGGGTCATGCAAATACATCAGGCATAAAAAACATAGATTATTTTATAACATATGGATTAGAACCTGCGAGCTCCGATTCAAGTTATTCAGAGAAATTAAAAAGATTTAGAAGATTGCCATTTAACTACTCAGCTCCTAAAATAAATGAGAGCAATTTAAGAAACCTAGATATAATTAATCCTAAAAATAAATTTCTAATAGGATTAACTCAGTCATTATTTAAAATACATCCAAGTTACGATGAAATTTTAGAATCAATATTAATAAACATAGATAATTCATATTTTATCCTCTTAAAAGATAAATGTGATTACAATACAAAAGTATTTCAAGATAGATGGAGGAACAAAAATAAATTATTAATAGAAAGATCAATTTTTCTCGATAGAATGTCAATTGATGACTTTATGAATACAACAAGAAGCTTCCATATCATGTTGGATCCATTCTATTTTGGTAGTGGCAATACTTTTTACGAAGCAATGGTATTTGGTATCCCATTCATTACCTACCCTCACAATCAAAAAACAAAAATAGCATCAGCAGGATATGCACAAATGAAGGTTGATAATCCACCAATAGCAAAATCTCCTCAAGATTATATAAATTGGTGTAAATTATACTCTAAAAATGATTTTTTTCTAAAGAATACTAAAAAGGAATTAATTGAAAAAGCTCAAAAGTATTTATTTAATGATTCAGAAATATATAAGGATTACTACAATTTCTTCAATGAGGCTATAGAAAATGGGAGAAAAGAAAGTTCTTACCATCACATAAAAGATTAATCAATCTTTTATAAGGCCTTTACTAACTAAATGCTAAAATAGTTTTATGATAAATAAAAATGTTAACAAAATTCAAGATTGGTTATTAAAGACATATTCTAAAGATTTACCTTTAGAGATCATAGAGATACTACGTGACGAGAAAATCCCTGAGAAATGGATATTAGCAGCCTCCAAAATAATTCATCGTTTATCAGAAATTCCATGGTACACACAAGAGGAATTATTAGAAGATATAAACGTACATAAAGAAGATTTAATTGAATTAAATTCCTATATAAGAAGGTCTAATCTTTTACAAAAAAGTATTACTCAATTAGGCCTAGGTAAGAAGTATTGGAATACAATAATACCTTACTCTAAAAGCGGTTATGTCCAGAAAGTAATTAATTATAAATATGCATTCCCTTTGACTATTGCAATATTTCCAGGCCTATCATGTATGTTTTATTGTGGCTTTTGTGGTAGGAATCAAAAAGCATCTTATAAAAAAAATGAAGTTCTAGAAAGTGGTATAAAAAGATTTAAGAAGATAATATCTGGTTTACCCAAACAATCTACAATATCAATTGGTGGAGGATTAGAACCTCTAACTAATTTAAGACTGGGAGAAATAATTTCTCATGCAAAATCACTAGGGCATAAAGTCCCAATGATCTCTAATGGTTTTTCGCTTACTAAAAATTACATAGAAGAAAACCCCGGTATTTGGGACTTGGATTCATTAAGGATATCCTTATATGGTGTAGATCAAGAATCTACCTATTTTATAACGAGAAATAAAACTGCGTACGGCAATGTAAAAAATAATATTATTCAATTTATTAAAAAAAGAAACATAATAAACCCCGAATTAAAGTTGGGTTTGAATTATATTATAATTCCCGAAAATATTGAAAATCTTATTAAACTTTTAGATTATATAAAAAGTATCAATAAATTAATCGAGAATGGAAAAGGAATTAACTTCTTAACAATTAGAGAGGATTTCGGTAGTGTAACTGAGATTAACAAAGAATCTGATAATTATAATTCTGATAACAGGAAGTACAATTTAGATGAATTACTTGATCAGTCACATAGAGAAAAGCTATTAAGCATTTTTAAGGATTTTAATAATATCAGAGAAAAAGAACTGCCCGATCTTTATGTAGATTTTGGTTATGCAATGGAATCATTATCAAAAGGAGTATTAGGAAAACCTTTAGCTAAAGTAAAAGGAAATAAAATGAGAGTTTCAGGTTATCCACAACTTTGTGTGACAATTGATATTGCTGGCGATATTTATCTTTTTAGAGAAGCTGGTTTTCTTGATCGTCCTGGGAATAAAAAGTTTATTATTGGTAGAATAGATGAGGAAAATACACTTGAATCCATACTCACAAATTTCATACAGAATAAAGAAAAAATCCTTATAAATAACGATGATGTTAGATTTATGGATTCATATGATCATTTAATGACATTATTAATTAATCAAACTGAAGAAGATATTAAATTTGGGATAAGAGATGAAAAAGGACCACTTGAAGCAAGAATACCTAGATTAGAAGATCTAGAGATAGATATTAATAACAATTGGTACAAGGAAAAAAATGATTAATTATCTTTGCTTGAATTAGTTATTTAGAATTTTTATTTTTCTAACAATTCCTTTTTTATTTCTAAATATACTTTAATCTAAATTTCAACAGTTACAATAATATTTTTTTGTAATCCAATGAAAAATATAAGGCCCATTTCTGAGAAAGAAAAGAATAGCCTGCCATCTTCTGTGATTGTGGATCTACCAATGCCTTTTATTGATGAACGTGGATTGATACAGCCATTGGTAGACATTGAGATGCGTAGCTCAGTTTTAATCATTTCAAAAGCAGGATCTGTTAGAGCTAATCATTACCACAAAACAGATTGGCATTACTGTTATGTATTATCTGGAGAACTTAAATATTACTATCGTACTCATGGGACAAATGAATTAACCAAAGAGATCAATATTAAAGAAGGACAGATGTTCTTCACCCCTCCTATGGTTGAACATGCAATGGTATTTACTGAAAAAACTCATTTCCTAACCTGGGGAAGAAACTCTAGGCTTCAGGAAGTTTATGAAGCAGATGTTTGCAGAATATCTCCAATTAATCCATAAACATGTTCAATATTAACAATCATTATTTCAGATCTAATTGCAGACAATGTAATTCTAAAAATCTCTCAATAGCTATAAAGCTTAGAGAAACTCCCCCTGCAAATTCTTTTGTAAAAAAATCTGAAATCTCGAAGAAACAAACTTTATATCCATTAAATGTTTATTTTTGTAATAATTGCAATCATTTGCAATTACTAGATGTCATCAATCCAGATTATCTATACAAACAATATCTTTATGTTTCAGGAACATCTCCTGTATTTGTTAAACATTTTCAAGAATATTTTCAATTTATAAAAGGAAACTACTTTGATCATGGGTTAGTAATTGATATTGGTTCAAATGATGGGACACTTCTGAAATTCTTCAAAGAAGATGGCTATGAAGTAATTGGTATAGAACCTGCAAAAAAAATTGCAACTGAAGCAATAACGAATGGAATACCCACATTAATTGAATTTTTTAGTAAAGATTTATCTGAAAGAATTCTAGATAAATATCATTCAGTTTCAGTTGTTACTGCCAATAATGTTTTTGCTCATATAGATAATCCTACAGACTTTTTAGCAGGTGTTAAAAATTTAATTAAAGAATCTAAGGGAATATTTATTTTTGAGGTTTCTTATCTGTTAGACGTTATAAAAGACAAATTGTTTGATACTATCTATCATGAACATTTAGATTACCATTCAATTATTTCATTCGACAGATTTTTTAAACGTAATGGATTTGAAATTATCAATGTGGAGCATGTAAATAGTCATGGAGGCTCAATAAGAGTTTGTACTCAATTAATAGGTGGTAATTTTAATATCTCTAATTCAGTTTTAGATTTCATAAAGAAAGAAAAAGAATTCGGCCTAGATAAAATTGATATTTATTATGATTTTAATAGGAAAATAAATTCCTTAGGGAAAGATCTTAATAACTTACTTCATACTTTAAAATCTCAAGGGAAAACAATTGCGGGTTATGGAGCACCAGCCAAAGCAACAACTTTAATGCATCATTTTGGCATTGGACCAGATACCATAAGCTTTATAATTGATGATAGCAAATGGAAACAGAATTTATATTCCCCAGGGATGCATATCCCTATAGTCTCTAGAAATTTTCTTAAAGAAAAAAGAGTAGATTATATTATTATTTTAGCTTGGAATTTTGCATCCTCAATCATAGAGAATAATATAGATTTTAAATCTTCTGGAGGTAAATTTATTGTTCCCTTACCTGAATTAAAAATAATTTAAAAGTACAATTTATTTTTCTCTTGGTTTATTCATGATTGGCAACATAAATAAAGATAATTGCTTGGTTAATCTGGGATTAATTGGTGTCGGGCGTTGGGGTAGAAATATAGTCAAAACTACATCGGAAATACCAGGTTTAAAGCTAATCTGTGTATCAAGTAATAATCTAAATACAAAAAAATTTATTCCGAAGGATTGTAAAATCTTTCCAAACTGGAGGGACCTTATTGATTATCCTGAATTAGATGGAGTTATTGTATGCACCCCTCCAAAAACACATTTTAGAATTAGTGAAAGTTTTATTAAGAAAGGTTATCCAGTACTTATTGAGAAGCCTTTGACACTTAATTACGACGAAGCTAAAAAAATTTATCATCTTTCTAAATCTAATAATAATCTTGTAATGACAGACTTCACACAACTATTTAATTTAAAATTTATTGCCTTGAAAGAGTCATTAAAACTTGTTGGAGATATAAAATTTCTGATTACAAAAACAGGAAATTATGGCCCCTATCGGAAAGATACACCTGTTCTATGGGATTGGGGTGCTCATGATCTATCAGTTTTATTATCTTTAATGGGACACTCTCCCAAAAAAATATTCTCCAAGAAAGTCAAAGAAAACATAAGAAGAAATGAGGATGAATCTTTATGGAAAATTAATTGTGTTTTTGATAATGAGATAGAATCAACTACATTGATAGGAAATATGATGCCTAGATCAAGAAAAATAGGAGTTTTAGGCTCAAAGGGAATGCTAGTATTTGATGATATATCAACAAATACATTAACATTTCATAGTAACTGGGATCATCGAGACTTCCCTAGTAAAGGAGGTCAAACTATAAAAGTAGATTCTAAAAAAGAACCTCTTTATTGTATTTTAGAATCATTTTCTAATTTAATAAGAAGGGGTATAAATAACCACTGGAGTATAGAGATGGGAGTAGAAATCAGTAGACTTTTAAAAGAATGCTCACCCCAGGATTTATATGATATGAAATTTTTAAATTGACATAAAGTATAGATCAACTCTTTTGAATAGATCTTCGCACATTCAAAAATAATTGAATATCACTCACCATCAAAAGACATTCATATCAACGCACATAGATACCATTTGCACAACACAATCTATATTATGAAGAAAGTGTTGCAAAATAACCAGATAACTCCTCTTAAATACTAATTTATCTAGATCTCAACTATTATCAAATAAATCTATAAGGATTAGTGGCGAATAGATAAATGAAAAAAATACTAATCACAGGATGCAGTGGATTCTTAGGTAAACATATTTTATCTAAATTACTTGATGAAAAACAATTTGGATTTATAGAAAAAATAATAGGTATTGATAACTTTATAACTTCTAAAAGATCAATTAAAAATCAGATCAATACTAAATACACTTTCATCGAGGCTGATTTAATAAGCTTCGATTTCGATCAAGTAGAAGACATTGATACTGTTATTCATTTAGCAAGCCTTGCAAGTCCTGTTTATTATAAGAAATTCCCCCTCGAAACGATTGATATTGGCACAACTGTTACTAGGAGATTACTTGAAAAATGCAAAGAATGGAATGCTCGATTCCTATTCTTTTCATCTTCAGAGATTTATGGTAATCCTTCCCTTGAAAACATACCAACAAGAGAGGATTATAAAGGTTATGTGTCATGTCAAGGGTCCAGATCTTGCTATGACGAAAGCAAAAGGCTAGGAGAAACATTATGCTATGTATACAATACTAAATACGATATAAAAACTAATATAATACGGCCCTTCAATATTTATGGACCAGGTATGTCTATAAATACAGATTATAGAATGATACCTAATCTAATAAAAGCGGCTTTAAACAAACAAAAATTAAATATATATGGAAGTGGTAAACAGACAAGAACATTTTGTTATTATACGGATGCCATAGATGGTATCATCAAAGTTTTAGAGAATGGTGGATTTGGAGAAACCTATAATATTGGCAATGACTATCC
Organism: Prochlorococcus marinus str. MIT 1013; assembly: GCF_027359395.1. Lineage (NCBI taxonomy): Bacteria > Bacillati > Cyanobacteriota > Cyanophyceae > Synechococcales > Prochlorococcaceae > Prochlorococcus > Prochlorococcus marinus. Next base: position 876,716 of record NZ_CP114778.1, on the reverse strand, counting down.
TGAAATATCAATGGTTGAATTAGTTAAACTATTCATAAAAACTATAAAAATAGATCTAAATTATGAATTAACTTCATATCCAGATTACTACCCTGATGATGAACCCTTAAGAAGACTTCCATCAATTGAGAAAGCAAGAAGAAATATAAACTATCACCCAAAAGTAACATTAGAAGAAGGTCTATCTAAATCATGGAACTGGGCAATAAAAGATCAAATCATATAAATAAATCTATGATATAAAATCTTTCAAAACTACTAATATATACATTCTATTTTCTTCTTGTACTCAAGTTTCAACAAATTAAGTTGAATAATCTGTCTGACCTAGGCATATATGGCATTAGAACTCTTTGAAGCATTCCTCGATCGATTTCTATCTCTTGCCATACTTCAAATCTTGATGGAGCCAAGCGGATTTGAACCGCTGACCCACTCCATGCCATGCAGCTCAAGCATTCCTGATTTTTCTAGTTATGGATTCAAAACTAACTCTTCATAAGTACCTTACCTAACGTAAGCGCGCATAATTGAGCGCATACCAGACACCCCTAGATAGAAATCCTTCTAATCAATATTGAATAAGCTGATATAGATAGATATATCTTTATACTTAAGCCCATAAAAAGAGCCAATAAAAGCGGTCTACATCTTGAAAATCGACCTAGCTAAGAGGTGTGATTTAATAGAAATCAATATGGTTTAAAGCTACTTTCGTTATTGCTTTTGTTTCTTATATGATTGATAAATTTATAAGTTCACGCCAAATAGCAACGCCTAGAAAATCTCAAATGACTAAAGTCATTCATTCTGATTTTTTAACTGTCGCAGAATCAATGACTTCCGCCTTTTCAACAATAGAAAATAATCAAGCTCGGGATCTAATGCCTTCTTTGGTTCCTGAGTTGGGACTTTGTTTGCACATGCTCCAGATGGAATTGAATCTACATTGCATCGAGCTGGGATATGAAAAAAGCTAATAAACAATTGATGGAATTAAGAGCAGGCTTTGCTGCTGACTTTCTTGTTCAAGGTCATAGGTGCACCGTAGTAACGACCCCAGTGAACGAAGAATACGGCTTAAGTAGGCGGCAAGCGAGGCGAATCAAAGTGAAGGTGATGGATTTGATCGTTCAAAACTTTGAAGAGATCAATATTGAGCGGCCACAAATGGTGGCAAAACTACTTGTAAATCTTGAACAAGGTATGCAGAAAGGACTTATTAATAACCAATCAAGTGGTGTCGCTGCCTGTACGAGGCAAATAATTTCACTAGCTGGTTTGGCTGCCGACTCGTCGTATGACAACCGAGTGAGAAAAATCTAGTATACACTCATTTTTATTTTTGAATATCCAGAAGTTATACATAGCTCTGAAGGTATGCTTCTGATTCTTCCCGAATTTGCCTGGTTTTTTGATGAAGTATATATGAATTAAATACCTAATATCCTCAAAGAAATTTATTTTGACTGAAAAAATTGATACGACTTATTTGGAGAAATTATTATCAAAAAATGATATATTGATTTCCTCGGATAAGAGCAGTTTTTCTTTTCCCTTCGACAATTTATGATAGTTTATAACTACTTGAAAAATATCTATATGAAGTTAGGATTAATGCAACCTTACTTTTTCCCTTATATTGGGTATTTTCAGTTACTTAATTATGTAGATTTATGGATTGTATTTGATAATGTTCAGTACATTCAAAGGGGATGGATCAATAGAAATAGAATATTGCATCCTGAACTTAAAAAAGAATGGCAATACATAACAATACCCTTAGATTCGAGAAAGGGATTTTCTAAAATTAATAATATAAAAATTAAACAGGAACTTGACTGGAAAAACCGTATCATAAGAAAATTAACTTTCTATAATGAACAATCAATATTTTACAAAGAAGTTATTTCATTAATAAATAATATATTTATTACAAATGAAAATAATTTATCTAAATTTGTAACTAGGTCTATTAGATATACAGCTGATTATTTAGGAATAAAAACAAAAATTTTAGTCTTATCTGATATGGAATTGGAATTGTTAAATATAAATGGTCCTGGAGATTGGGCGCTAAGAATCTGTGAGTCAATTGGTGCAAAAGAATACATAAATCCAATTGGTGGAAAGGATCTATTCTACAATAAAAAATTTAAAGATTCTAATATTAAATTGAGTTTTTTAAAATCTAAGATGGGAGTTTATAATCAAAAAAGACCTGAATTTATTCCTGGACTTTCTATAATAGATTTAATGATGTGGAATAGCAAATCAGAGTTGTCTAGTTTTTTAAATAACGATTTTGATTTAATTTCACCTTGATTCATAATGTAAATGACTTCGCACACTTTTTTTGACCATGATCAATATGCTCGTCAGTTTGATGAAAAGGAATTTTGGAAGCAAGTTAAAAGGACAGTAGATGGTAAATCTGTATCTGAAAGAGATATAAATTTAATAACAACTAAAATTATTGAAAGTTTAGAACTTGAAATATCAGATAAATTATTGGATATTGGCTGTGGAAATGGGGCTATTACTAATTTATTAAAAACTAATGTTTCTAGTATCAAAGGATTTGATCCCTCTCCATACATGATCGAAATAGCCAATAAGTATTTTTCCTCCAGTTGTGTATCTTTTGTCTTGGCTTCCGCCCTTGAGACTATAGAAACTATTAAACTTAAAGAATGTTATAATAAGGTATTATTCTATGGATCATTTTCATATATTGAGTTTGAAGAGGCTAAAATGATATTAAAAAAACTCTATAATCTTTTAGAAGAAAACTCTAAGGTATTTATTGGTAATATACCAAATCTTGATTTTCATAAAGAATTTTTCTCAAAATATACTAATCCAATAATTCCTCCAAAAAAAAATCATAAATCTTCTATCGGAGTTTGGTATTCTCCTTCCGAATTGAAGAGAATTTGTTCTCATCTTGGATGGAATACATCTACAACTATCATGCCAAAGGAGTTTTATTCATCATATTATAGATTTGATCTTACGCTTTCTAAGTAATGGTTGATATTAATCATATATATCTGAAAGAGAAAAAAAAATATATTGGAAGTGAAATACTTTCAACTTCTTCTTTATATTCTCCTAATTCAGAAACTGTTTTAAACTATATAAAAAAAAGTTACTTTCATAATCAATTTACAAATAGAGGCCCTTTAGTGGAACAGCTTGAGGAAAAACTCCTTAAGTTTCATAATACAAAATATTGTATTACTTTTTGCAGTGGATTTTGGGCATTGGTGGCTGCCATAAAAAATGTAGCTCAAACAAATAAAAAATATATTCTAATGCCTTCCTTAACATATAGAAGACTAGCTGACGCAGTCCTTTGGGCAGGTTTTACTCCTTTATATTGCGATATCGATCCTATTAATCTTGGATTAGATATCAATTCAATTGATCCGAATAAACTCGAAAATACCTCATTGATACTTGCTGTACATCCATTAGTTGACTGTCTTAATGCTTATGCAATTTCACAATTTGCATTGTCAAAATCAATCCCTGTTGTATTTGATTCCGTTGAATCTGTAAATGAATTTTTACCTGATGGGAAAATTGGCGAATTTGGTAATTGTGAAATATTTTCTTTACATGCAAGTAAATTGATTAATGGCTTAGAAGGGGGTTATATCACAACAAATGATAGTAAATTATGTGATCAATTTAGGAAGTTTCAAAAATTTTCTTTTAATTCAGATGGAGAGTTGACAGAGAAATATTCTATGAATGCTAAATTAAATGAAGGTCATGCAGCATTTGCTTTAGCATCATTGGATGAGCTTGATTTACTTATAAAACATAATTATGTGATATATCAAGAATATTTAAGTTCAGAAAGATTTGTTAGCGAAAAACTTTTTATAAGAAGATATAATAAAAAATTCAGACCTGCTTATAAAATTATTTTAGCTGAACTGAATCCAAAATATATTGACTGCAGGGATGAGCTTATAAGGATATTAAATTCTATAGATATACTTTCTAGGACGTATTATTTTCCCCCACTTCACACAAAAAGAAAGAGCTTAATTGCTACTAAATGCCTTAAACTTAAGAATACTGATATATACTCTAAAAACTTATTATTACTTCCTTCAGGATGGCAAATAAAGAAAAATCAAGTATCTCCAATAATGAAGCTAATTAATAAAATTATTGACGATATTTATTTCAAAAAAAATGGGAGATAATAGATTGGAAAAAAAATTACATGTTGGACAGCTTTATGTACCCTCTTTTGAAGATTTTAAAGATGTAATTGATCAAATATCAAAAACAAAATATTATACTAATAATGGACCACTTTTACAAAAACTTGAGAGAGAGTTAGCAATATACTTAGATGTAAATTATGTATTAGCAGTAACGAATGGAACTATTGGATTAATAATTGCATTAGAAGCATTGCATAAAGAAGGAAGCATTCTTACACCAAGGTTTTCATTCCCTGCGACAATGAATGCTATTTGTATTATTGGATCTAATCTCTTTTATTGTGATACATTGCGGTATTCTCCTAACGTATGCCTAGAGTCTTTAGAAGAAAAACTTAAAAATAACAAGACTATTTCTACAGTTTTATTACCTAATTTATGGTCAACTGTTAATAATATCGATGAAATTAGTTTTTTATTAAATAAATATAATGTTGATTTAATATACGATTCATCTCAGGCATTTTCATGTTCATATAAGGAACAAAAAATTGCTATAAATGGAAATGCAGAAGTATTTTCTTTTCATGCAACTAAGCTTATTACAGGATTTGAAGGCGGCTGCATTACAACCAATAATAAAAGTCTTTATGAAAAATTAAGTCATATTCGTTCAAGCTATGGAGCAATTGGGAATTCAGATATGCCTATTAAAACAGTAAATGGAAGGATGTCAGAATTACAAGCTGGTTTATGCTTGAAAAGTCTATCTAAAATCAAAAGTTCTGTAGAACATAATAAAATGATATTTAATCTTTATAAAAAATTTTTAAATTCTAAAAATAAATATATAATATTTGAACCTGGCTCCAGACTAATTGAAAGTAGTTATCAATATTTTGTTTTAATACTTAATTCGAATTACAAAGAGTTTAGGGATAAATTACAAGATAAGCTCAATAAAAATAATATTTTAGCGAGATCATACTTTAATTATGATTTTTCAGTATTCAATAATGAAAATCCTATAGATTACCCAAACTCAATAGAATTATCTAAATCAACTATTTGCTTACCAATAGGTCAGCAAATAGCTTGTAAAGATGTAAAATACATCACTGATATTATAAATGATTTCTTTGAAAAGATAAATTAATAAAATACTATAGATTTTTAATTTAATTTATATTTTTTATTAGTTTATTGTTAAACATCTATTCCTAATAATAATCATTTTAAGCTACATGGAACCGGCTATGAGTGTGTTTCAGATTCTTCTCTCTTCTCTTTTTTTTCTTTACGTCAAAGATATTTGTCTTATGAATTATTTATTAAAGTGTATTATTTCTTGATCTGCGGTTTTAGCTTATTATGGTTCATGATTTCAAAATACCAACATTCAAGTAATATCAAACAAACTTGCAATTTTTTATCTTTCAATCCTGTTTTAAATGAAGTATTTATCATCGCGTAGAGGAATTATTCTTGCAGGGGGTAACGGCACAAGGCTTGCACCAATAACCTCAGCAATAAGCAAACAGTTGATACCTGTATATGACAAGCCAATGATTTATTATCCAATTACTACTTTAATGTTATGCGGAATAAGAGATATTCTTATTGTTACGAATCCTAATTCTGTTGAATTATTTAAAGCACTTTTAGGAAATGGTGATAAATGGGGAGTTAACTTTAGTTATGCAATTCAGAACAAGGCTGAAGGTGTTGCTCATGCGATTTTGGTAGCAGAGAAATTTATTAAAAACAGTAATATTGCAATTGCATTAGGCGATAATCTTTTTCACGGTAATGACTTAGTTAATCTTCTTCGATCGGCAGATAAAAGGATAAAAGGAGGAAGTATTTTTGCTTACCCTGTTAGTGATCCCCGTAATTATGGTGTTGTTCAATTTGATAAGGAAGGGAATATTTTAGATATTGAGGAGAAACCAGATAATCCTTTAAGTCAATATGCTATTACTGGATTATATTTTTATGATAACTCCGCTTTTGAAAGAATTAAAGAATTAAGATTTTCACCAAGAGGAGAGCTAGAAATAACATCTCTAAACAACCATTATTTAAATCAAAATCTATTAAATGTAGAGATTATGGGTAGGGGGATGGCTTGGTTAGATACCGGATCGTTTAATTCTCTTCAGGATGCATCTGGTTATATTCGTACTCTTGAACAACGACAAGGTTTGAAAGTAGGTTGTCCAGAAGAGGCTGCTTGGAGGCAAGGCTGGATTGATGACAAATGCTTAGAAAACCTTGCTTTCAGTTTGATGAATAGTGGTTATGGTGAATATCTCTTAATGCTGTTAAAAGGGCTAAAGTAGATGAACCTTTCATTAATAAATTATTACATTCTCTTGTAAATAATAACTTTTAAAAACCTTTAATAATATTGTAAATCACATGATTATATTTCCTGAATCTGTAAAAAGAATACTTGTAACTGGTGGATCAGGATTTATAGGAAAGACTTTATTGAGAAGATTGCTTAAAGAAACAAATTTAAAAGTATTTAATTTGGATAAATGTGGCGAAGAAAGCGATTTAGATATTCTAAATTTGAATTTTGATTCTAAAAGATTAGAAACATTAAAGATTGATCTTTCTAATTCAGATAATACTAAAAATGCAATAGATTTTAGTAATCCAGATATAGTTTTTCATCTAGCAGCTGAAAGTCATGTAGATAGATCTATTCTAGGTCCTAGAATATTTTTAGAAAGTAATATAATTGGAACTTTTAATTTATTAGAAGCATTAAGTTCTCATTGGCAATCATTGTCATTGCCTAGAAAGAAAAATTTTAAACTTCTTCATGTAAGTACAGATGAGGTTTATGGATCACTTGGACCCGAAGGCTTTTTTTCTGAAAATAGTTCGTATGATCCAAGAAGTCCATACTCTGCTACAAAGGCAGCAAGTGATCATCTTGTCAAAGCTTGGAATAAAACTTATGGGATCCCTATCTTAATTACAAACTGTAGTAATAATTTTGGACCTGGACAATTTCCTGAAAAACTTATTCCAGTGATTATTAATAATGCTATAAATAATAAAAAGATTCCAATTTACGGTGATGGAAAAAATGTACGCGATTGGATATATGTCGAAGATCATATAGATGCCTTATTAAGAGTCATATTGCGAGGTAGCGTAGGAGAGTCATATTGTATTGGGGCTGGAGTACAAAAATCGAATAATGATATAGTAGAATTAATTTGTAATTTACTTGACAAAAAAAATACTTTTAATGCACCACATAATCGGTTTAAATCTTATATAAAAGATAGACCAGGGCACGATAGGAGATATGCTATTAACTATAAAAAAATTTCAGAAGATTTAAAATGGAAACCTAAATATAATTTTGAAAATGCAATGGAACTTACTGTTGAATGGTATTTAAAAAATGTAAATTGGTGTAATAAATTCTCGAAAGATAACACCAATAAAAACCTTTAATCTGTTTTATTCTAATGGTTCCCAATTTTTTGGAAGTAATTCTTTTTTATATGCAGCTTTCAATGCCTTTTGAAAGAAGTCTATATATTGTCTATAAACTGTTTGATCATTAAATAAATTATCTTTTGCTTTTAAAAGTATTTGATTACTAATATTTTTCCTGTATGAATTATCAAATGCTAGTTTTTTGCATATTGAAATATATTCTTTCTTTGACTTTGCTATAGGTGGATTTAAAATACCCATCTGCTTATAACCTGCAGAAACGCATCCACCTTGTGGTTTATCAGGTAACAAAGTAACAACTGGAATACCCAATGCCATTGCCTGAAAAAAGGTATTACCCATCCCAAAATAAATAGTATCAAGTACGATATCAAATCTTTTTGAAATTGTTAAATAATCATCAAATTTAACACGTGGACAAATTATTAATTTACTTGAAATGTACTTACTATTTTGTTCCCACCTGGACAATAATTCCTTTGTATTGTATTCTCTAACACCTTCGAAAAACAATAAACGTGAATGAGGAATTTCCTCAAGTACTTTGTCTAGAATATCATCAAAGTCGGGGTGGTATTTAAATAAAGTATGAGGAAGTCCAATTATAAAATCATCCTCATAAATATCTAGATCTGAAGCTTTAATAGTACTATTTAAAATTGTAGGTAGACTATAATTTACTGGAAGTCTAGTCATTCTTATCAATCTTTCTGAAAAGAACTTATCAGAATTCTCATTTTCTTTTTGCGATGCGGTTATGTAGTAATCCATATTTTGAGAACCTGAAGTTTGTGGGTGTCCACTATGAAGGACTTGAACTAGAGCTAGCCTTGATAAAGACATGAAATATGTTTTTACTGACATTCCAATATCAAGATATAGAAGAATATCAATTGAACTATTTAGAACTTTTTGACAAGATTTTTCTAAGGAATCTGGTAATGTTATTATTTCACTCGCTAATGAAATAATATGATCTGTTGTTTTATCAGTATGATCAAGTTCTCCTTTAAATATGATTATTTCAATTCCAGATTTAGCAAGATCTTCAATTAAATTTAAAAAACATTTCGTTACAGAATGATTAAAAAAATAGCTAGAACAAATTCCGAGTCTTATCCTTTTTCTTCCCTGACTTTCTTTGATATGCTGGTCTAAACGGAAATTAGTATTTAATATCCCATCCTTTTTTGATAAATTATTAGCTATATTTTGGAGTATCTCTTTATCATTATAACAATTATGATAGGCTAAATAAAAAATAAAGTCTATTGTTGTTGGTAAACTATTATTTTTATAGATTATATTATTGTTATTACCTATTAATGATATTTGTCTATTTATCTCCTCTCTGTCTTGATTTATTTGCAATTGATTTAAGGGTATTTTTGATATGAAAAGTTTAGCTTGTATGTTATAAGCTAGATCATCTGGATCTAATTCAAGGCATTTTTGAAAACAACTTTGCGCTTCTTTTGATTTACCAAGATCTTTTAATATGCCTCCCAGATTAGAATACGCCATTGCGTAATCAGGCTTGAGTTGAATAGCTTTGTGCATTGATATTTCAGCTTCTTTAAATTTACCAAGATCTTTTAATATGCTTCCTAGATTGGCATATGGTTCTGCGATATTAGGGTTGAGTTCGATTGCTTTCCGAGTTGATAATTCTGCTTCTTTAAATTTACCAAGATCTCTCAAAATGCTACCCAGATTGGAATGAGCCTCTGCGAAATCAGGATTAAATTGAATTGCTTTTCGAGTTGATAATTCTGCTTCTTTTAATTTACCAAGATCTTTCAATACATTTCCCAGATTGGAATATGCTTCAGCGAAATCAGATTTAAGTCCAATCGCTGTGCGTTGTGATAATTCTGATTCTTTTAATCTGCCAAGATCTCTCAATATGCATCCAAGAGTAGAATAAGCTTCAGCAAAATTAGGATTTAGTTTAATTGCTTTGCGAATAGCTAATTCTGCTTCTTCTAATCTGCCAAGATCTATCAATATACTTGCCAGATTATAATGCGCCTCTGTGAAATTAGGATTGAGTTCAATTGCTTTGCGTTGGGATAATTCTGCTTCTTTTAACTTGCCAAGATTTTTCAATATCATTCCTAAATTAGAATGACCATTACTAAAATCAGGATTTAGTTTAATTGCTTTGCGTTGTAACAACTCTGCTTCTTCTAATTTGCCAAGATCTTTCAATATGACTCCATAATTAGAAAAAACTCTGTGATCATTAAACCCTTTATCAATAAAATATTGATAAAGTTTTGCTGCTTTTTGAATATTTCCTTGTGAATGAAACTTAAATGCTTGATCAATTATTTGTTCTTTAGAAGGTTTAGTTTTGCTATTGCTAGGAATAGAAATATTCTCTTTTATTTCTCCTAAAGCAAATGGAACTCGAAATGTTTTTACTTCAGATCCTTCTTGCTTTTGATTCCTTTTCCCCTCAGTCACATCTATTGTTTTATAAAGAATCTATTTATTTGGATTATATGTCTGATTAGGGTTTTTAGTTTTTAACTTCAGAAAGAAATTCACTCGCTGTAAATAAGCATGAGTTGATTTCTCTTTGAAGGGAAGTAATTAGTCCAGACCTATTGAAAATAAAAGCATTTGCTAATTACCCACCGCTTTTTCTTCGGGAAAACTTTTTCCCCTTCGTTAATAGTGTCGGGAACTTTATCAACTTTAGGTAGTGAAGTATAATGGTTATGTTGCCTGAGATTGATTGCAATCACTTTCATGTTAACGATTTGGAGCCATAGCTCAGCTGGTAGAGCACCTGCATGGCATGAAGCACTTCAAATCACCGCAAAGCTACTCGTAAATCTTGAACAAGGTTATGCAACAAAAACTGGTTCATAACCAATCAAGTGGTGTTGCTTGCTGCCTGCGCTAGACAAATAATTTCACTGGCTGGATTAGCTGCTGATTCTTCATATGACAATCGAGTGAGAAAAATCTAGTAATAATTCTATTTACCAAAAATAATAGTTTTATAAAATCACTTTGGATTAAATTTTGCTTGAAGTAAAGGGTTTCCAATTATCTTCAAGAAATTCTCCCTGTCTTGCTATTTTTACAGCCTCAGTAAAAAATGTATAATATTCTTTGTATATTTCATTATCATTAAATAGATATTTCTGAGCTCTTTCTTTTAATTCATCTTTTGTATTTTTAAGAAGCAAACTGTTATTTGCATATTTTTTACACCAATTTATATAATCTTCAGGTGATGAAGCAATAGGAGGATTTTTTACGCCCATTTGTTTATACCCTGAAGCAACTAAACTACCTCTTTGACTGAATGGATAAGTAATAAATGGTATACCAAAAGCCATTGCTTCGTAAAAAGTATTTCCGCTTCCAAAGTAGAATGGATCAAGCATTATATGACAGTTTTTTGTTGTATTAATAAAATCATCTTTAGACATTCTATCTAAAAAGATTGATCTTTCTAGCAGTAAACTACTTTGCTTTTTCCATCTATTTTTTAATTTTTCTGTTGTATATTCATGTTTATCTTTTATAAGTATTAAACATGCATTCTTTATCTCATCTAATATTGATTCTAGTACTTTATCAAAATCAGGATGAAGCTTAAATAACGACTGCGTAAGTCCAATTATAAAATTATCATCAGAATTTATTATATTTTTATTAGACAAGTTTGATTCATTGATTTTTGGAGTTGGATAATTGAAAGGCAATCTACTGAATTTTATTAAGCGTTCTGTATAACTAGATGATGGATGGTGAGGCACTATTTCGTTAGTAATAAAATAATCTATATTCTTAATTCCAGAGGTATTTGGATGACCTAAGCTGGTAGCTTGAACCAATGCTAATCTTGATAATGCAAGAATGTATGTATAGTTAGACATACCAATATCTGGGTAAAATAAGACATCTAGGTCGTCTGAGAATATTAACCTGCTTGCTTTATCTATTGACTTTGGAAGATAGATCACTCTTTTGAAGATATTTTCAACTAGATCTTTATCTGAATGACTGATTTTATTTGGTGGAATATAAATATTAATTTCAATACCAGCTTTTAATAAATCTAATATAACTTTTGTATATAATTTACCAATGGTATGACTATTTCTAAGAAACTCAGAGCAAATACCTACTTTCAAGTTAGTTCTTTTTGATGAAATTGCTAGATATTTCCTCCTAGAAAAATCTTTAAATATTACTCCTTTAACTTTGGATATTGTATCACTCAGTTCCTCAAGAATATACTTATCATCTAATCTGTTTTGATATGCAAAGTAAAAAATATTTGTATTAAAAGTTTGTGTGCCTTCATAAAACATATTTTTATTATTCTTTAATATTTCTAGTTGTCTTTTGTATTGTTCACGCTCAGTATCTATTTGTTCAATATTATTCAATATTGGTGATAATCTTAATTTGGAGTTTATATAAAAACAAATATTATTTGGTTGATTTTCTAAAGCATAAGAGAAGTGTTTTTTAGCATCTTTTTCTTTATCTAGACATATCAATATGTTTCCCAGATTGGAATGAGCCTCTGCGAAATCAGGTTTGATTTCAATCGCTTTACGGTATGACAATTCTGCTTCTTCTGATTTGCCGAGATCTATCAATAGACCTCCCAAATTAGAAAGAGCAATAGCGAAATCAGGTTTGATTTTAATTGCTTTGCGGTAGGACAATTCTGCTTCTTGTGATTTACCAAAATCTCTTAATATATTTCCCAAATTGCAATATGCATCTGCGTAATCAGGTTTGATTTCAATTGCTTTGCGGTAGGACAATTCTGCTTTTTGTGATTTACCAAGATCTCTTAATATATTTCCCAGGTTGTAATGTGCTTCTGCGTAATCAGATTTAATTTCAATTGCTTTTCGAGTGGACAATTCTGCTTCTTCTGATTTGCCGAGATCTTGCAATATGATTCCCAAATTGGAATGCGCCATAGCGGAATCAGGTTTGATTTCAATTGCTTTTCGAGTTGATAATTCTGCTTCTTTTAAGTTGCCAAGATTACTCAATATTTCCCCTAAATTTGCATAAGCATTTGTGAAATCAGGATTGAGTTCAATTGCCTTACGAGTGGATAACTCTGCTTCTTCTAATTTACCTAGATCTCTCAAAATGATTCCCAGATTAGAATGCAAATCTGCAAAATCAGGATTCAGTTCAATTGCTTTTCGAGTTACTAATTCTGCTTCTTTTAATTTACCAAGACCTCTCAATATCACTCCATAATTAGAAAAAACTCTGTGATCATTACATCCTTGATTTATTATCTGTTGATAATGTTTGACTGCTTCTGGAATATTTCCTTTTTGATGTAACTTTCTTGCCTTATTGAATATATTTTCTTTGCTTTCTTTTAAGGCGAATGGAACTGTGAATGTTTTTACTTCAGAGCCTTCTTGTTTTTGATTCCTTTTCCCCTCAGTCACATCTATTGTTTTATAAAGAATCTATTTATTAGGATTATAACTTGTAAGGCCTACTCAAGCTCCTGATGCGCGTATTGAAGACTTAACTGAATTGAACTGCTTTTTATTTCAACTATTGCGTGCAAATCCCAGCTTTTCCAGGCTCAGATTTAAGTTGCTTCCTTAATAGTTGAAACCATTGTTCCCGCATAGGATTACAGAGCTAAAAATGAGCGCATAATAGATATATCTAGCTATATCAAGCAATATCGTATTATTCACGCGCTACCGTAAATTCCCTGAAATCTATTGCTGTGACTGAGAAAATCTAATGGAGCCAAGCGGACTCGAACCGCTGACCCCCTGCATGCCATTCAGGGAAATCAATATTTGAGATCCTTTTAGTTGCAGCGAAAAAGCCTAGTAATACTAAGGAGTTACAAAAGTATTGCTTAACTTGCTATAGCTTTCTAGGGCAAATAATGCTATAAAACACACCAGATAAACACACCACTATTTTTTACAAATTTGACCCCCTGACAACAATTCAGGGGATTTAAAACTTGACCACCTGCATAAATCCATTGACCACCTGCATAACAGGCAGGGTATCAGAAAAAATGGATTAAGAATCCTTAAAAGCCCTGCTACAACAGGCATCTAAAAAACACACCACAAGAAACACCACCCTTGGCAAAAGCACCAACTTGGCTAAAAGACCTGAGATCTCTAGTAAGGAGTGAGCATGGAGCTGGTTGGGTGTTAGAGGGTGATAAAGATAGATTTAAAATTCAAAAGATTGATGGTCCAAGGAAGGGAGCAAGAAGGCCCACAGTAAGAACACAAATACCTTTTAGAAAAAGCAGTGTTTCTCAAATGATTGCTTTGGTTAATTCCATCAAATCAAAGATGGATGAATTGAATTTAGATTTAGCCGCTGCTTATTTATTAGTTGCCAAAACACCTAAAAAAGAAAATTCAAATGAGATTGATTGGTTAAAAGTTTCTGAGGAATATAAAAAAGCAAGAATTAAATCTGGAGAGGTAAAAGAAAGTAATTATGGCACTAATGAAAAATACAAAATTGAAAGAGTTATAAGCCTTATAAATGCAAATAAAAATGCCGCACATGACGGCAAGCAAGTTATTGAAAAATATAATTCTGAGTTTTTAAAAGATGTTCCATCTGGAGGAAGAGGAAGAGTAACAACATTTGGAGACTTAAAAAGATTTTTAGAATTTGCAGTCAAAAAATGTGGGGCAGATACAAAATGGCTTCCACCTGAAAAGGATGAAATAAAATCACTTATTGGAAAAAGAACAAAAGCCAATAGTAAAAAGTCAACTATTCCTGTTAGGCCAGATGAATTATTTGGTTTATTGGATTCTTTATATGACAATCCAGAATTAAAACTCGCAGTAGCACTTGTTGGATTATTCGGACTAAGACCCTCAGAGTTGATGACTTTAAAAGTTGAAGATGGAAATCTATATGTTGGCCCAGTTAAACGAAATGCAAATACTAATGATGAGGATCAAAAAGAACGGAGAGTGATGGCTTTAGATCTAAAAGAATTACCAAATGAAGGCCAGAAAGTAATTGCACAATATGCAAGCGGATTAGTAAAACTTCCAAAAGCAATTCTTACCTTGCAGGATGAAAAAGCAATGAAAGCAAAGAATCAAGAAAGAGCAAAAAAAGATAAAACACCACTTAGCCCATATAAAGAGTGCGGCCAGAGATTCAAACAATATTTGGATAGACACCCTTACTGGCAATCTCTACTAAAAGCTAGGAGTGGCTTAACTCCATACGGTCTGCGGCATGGTTACGCATGGAGAGGGGCCAAATATTATTCAAGATCTATTCCTTTAAGAGACTTAGCCGCACTAATGGGACATGATCCTGTAACTCATCAAAAGCATTATGGAAAATGGACTGAAGAGGCAGACACTGCTGAAACTGTAAAGAGAATCACTGCATTGACCATCTCCTAACAGTGCTAGGACTGACGTTATAAATAGAGCCGATCTTTTTCCAGCTCCACCCATAACTTCTATACCTGTTAATTCTTGTTTTCTTGGTATCTAACGCCCAGATAAACAGCATTAGAGGAACCATCAGCACGGCACAAAGCCACGCCAAAGCGCATGTAATAGATGTCATTAGTTTTTAGAAATGCTTATATGTCGATGGAGGACACACGCCCTACGCTTTCGACTTGTTTATCTTATGCGCCGCTTTTTATTCGTAACCCTTTTTGCATCGCTTCTTATTCCTACTGTTGCAAAAGCTGAGACTTGGTGGCTATTGGTTAATGGAGGTACAGATTCTCCAGCTTGGCAGATTCCAACCAGTTCAGAAGAGGAATGTGATGAGCAAAAAGATATTGTTCGCAACAAGAAAAATTGGGATGGCGATGCTTGGGGCATAAGTGCAATTTGTCTAAAAGGTAAATAGGTTCTTTCTGGGGCTGCCTGAATGGGTCATCCGAAGGGCTCGGAGTCTATGTAGCGTCAACCAAAATAGTTGTGGACACTGGTTAATAGGCAGTTATAGCAGTCAATTAGAGCGGTTAATTTGTCAATAGGGGCTATAGCGTGTCCATACTTTTAGTAATGCTTACACAAGACACCATTGGGTCTCCATTGCAGAATTTGAAGTAAATAATCCTCCAATCTGGGCTTTCCTACTGGTTTTAATATCAGGTGAGATCTTCCTTTGATTTCGATTAAATAGTCATCAAGCAAACCATCCTTTTTAAGCTTGTACAAGGTTGATCTGCTTTTGTAGCCGAGCAAATTTGATGCTTCTGTAAAAGTTGCAATTGCCATAATTGAAAACCATTGGTTAACTTAAGTGTCCATAGCTAAAAGCCTAAAAGCTTCTCTATCACTCTCTAATTGGCCTTAGAGGAAATTGGATTAGTTAAGGTGTCCACAGTT
The DNA here is from genome assembly GCF_027359395.1 of Prochlorococcus marinus str. MIT 1013. Classification (NCBI taxonomy): domain Bacteria; kingdom Bacillati; phylum Cyanobacteriota; class Cyanophyceae; order Synechococcales; family Prochlorococcaceae; genus Prochlorococcus; species Prochlorococcus marinus. The sequence goes on along the minus strand of NZ_CP114778.1, from coordinate 860,662 downwards.
TTCAGGGGTGACGCTAGAAAAAAACCGCGGTTCGAATATACCCTCAAAGTATTGCTAGATAGGACCCCTGAGCACTTTGGAAAAAGAATTAGGACTTACATCTATAGCCCGTGATTAAAACTATTGAATGCCTAGTGGTATTGGAGGGATCACAAACCCAAGTAGTTGACCGCCCACTTGTAAAAGACTTCCCCCCAATTAGTTGAGGGATGACAGCACCACCAGAGAGAACAGTAATAATCTCTCCCGACTTATAACGACAAGGCAAAGTCGGATCATCCCTCTTTTATTACGCAGCTACAGCATCCTTAACCAAACCGAAGCTTTCGCCGTGACGAACGCCAACATCTAAAGAGGTCAAAGCCCTTACGCCCACTGAGCCTTTGGCGAAATCGGTAAATGGATCAACATCTATTTCAATTCCTGACCATGTAGCCACGATAACGTCACTAAATCTTCCGTAGATGATCGCGCTCAAGTTTGAACCTGAACCTTTGGTCAAGTTGGAAGGAACATTGTTAGATACCAACATGCGACGACCTGCGAAACGAGCAGCTCCCAATTCACCACCAAAAGGATTTAGGAAGTAAGCACCATTGGAATCTTTCAACTGAGATAGTGCTGATTCAACTTTTGAATTAATCAAATAGCAGCATGAACCATCATCAGCATTTGCAGCAGATACAGATTTTTTCAATGTGATCAGAGTGTCAATTGAAGCCGCCGCGCCGTTAGTGGCAAGGGCTGTAACTGTTGTATCTGAAGCAGATAAAATTCCAGTCGGTTGTGAAGAACTTCCAGTTCCTGCGATTGCTGCAATGTCTATTTGAGTTCCAATTTTCTCCAACATGTCTTGGCGAATTAGGTTCTCAATATCAGGTGTGGCCTGCAATTTCATCAATCTGCTGTACTTGCTGTATGAGCCAACAGTTTTTGGACTTAATGCAATAGCTCCGAAAGTTCCGACAGATTCTGAGAGAGCGTCGCTATCGTCAGCACCAAACCATGCAGCAGTAGATGATCCTGTTCTCTTAGGTATTGAAACATTGCCTTGAAGGTTTCCGAGGACTGTTGCACCCGCTTGCATTACTACAGAAGTTGGCCTTAAAGCGTCCACGAATGAATCAGCCAAAACGTCTGTGGCCACTAGGTTTCCACCTGCTGAGGCTGTGCCCGCAACGAATGTTCTTTTTTGCCAAGACTGGTTAGGAACTAGAACACCATTTGCTGAACGCTGACCATATTTACCAGCTAGTTCTTGATGAACTTCGCGCTCTCTTCCAGCGTCTGACCAGTTGCCAGAGGCTTGTGCTTGGATCGCTTTAACAATTGAAAACTGAGAAGCTTCTTCTTCAAATTCGCCTCTTGTTTGTTGAGGCTCTGAATAAGCGGTTACATAGTTAGACATTTTTGAAGTTTCCTCTTTAGGAGTTGAGTAAGTCGGATGACTGCGGCCAATGCCGACATGGGGATCACTGGCGACACTGACCAGAGAAATCTCCAAGCCCGTCCACCGTGTAGCGACCATCTCCCCTTTTTCGTTCTCGTCCATTTGGTCTATTGAATATCCAATGCTCACATTGCGAATTACACCGCTTTCAACATCTGCTCTTTTCTCCTGAGCTAGTTGTGAATTACCCCATTTGATAATTGCTCTTCCCTTACCGCCTTCAATCCATGCTCTTTGCACAACTCCTATTTGCAGAGTTGGATCATGTGCCCAAAGAACTGGAGCTGAGTCATTTAATCGAGTGAGATTTGCTGCGTCTGGTTCATGTGATAGCACTTCTGAACCAAAGGCTCTTTGAACTGGAGTCTCTGAACTAAAGCTCAATTCAAGAGTGTCATTTTCTAATTCTGTCTTTTCTAATTCAAGAAACCTTCTATAAGTTTTTTGCTCAATCGCTGAAGCCGTAGTCATTAGGTGAATCCTCTAATAATGATTTTTGATAACGGCGAAATTGTGCCGAGGTGAGAGCGTCTTCCGAGGGGTCAGGAACCTTTGGCAGATCGTCGTCCGTTCTATATTTGGCTAGAATTGGATTTCTCATATAGCAGACTTTAGGAAAGATAAAGCCTGAGGCAGGTTGCAAATACTGGGGTTTTTTCTTGTTTTTCTTATTTGCTCTTATTTATCGCTAATTCTTTAATAAATGTCTCTTATTTTCAGTTAATTCGTCTTTAATACAACTAAAAAAGAAAACTAAATAATTAAATTTCACAACAAAGTGAAGCATCCTCAGGTACCTCACGTTTTTTACGAAAATGTTTCCACTAATTACTTATATTTATTCTTTTTCTTTTATAAAAAAGATGATACATGAGGATAATCAATCACTTTTTAGTTGCCTAGTGGGTTTTCGTGACTCAGGCTTCCTCAGGCTTTCTCCAATATCTTTTCTTTCCAGCCGCTCCAGATGTTTGATGCTTATCTTTTTCATACCCCAAAGCTTGTAAGCACTCAGAGGCTTTCTTTAAGTCATAGTCTGAGACTTTTCCCTTTTCTCTAAGACCTGCACCTATAAGTGCATCCGCAGTAGTAAACACATATTCACCTATAACCCATTCAGCTAATGAATCCATGAAAGGATGTTCGGCTAAGAAGTCACTATTCCTATTATTTGATTCAGTTTGCAGCTTCTGAGGCAACTTAGGTTTGGTGCCTTTCCTGTATTCAATAATCGCGGCTTTTAAAATTGCATCTCGATCAGCTTCTACTTTTTCTACATCTATATATTCCTCTTTATCTGGATTAAGTTTTAGTGGAATAACCCAATATCTTCTGTGATCTGCGGATGGATCACTTAGAAAATCAAACCGATTTGATGTAGCTGCAAAAACACTCGGTCTAGGAAATTTACCAATTGACCTTGCATAAGGTGGTGGATAAGAATCAAATGCACTTCCAAATATTGCCTTTAATGTTTCCTGATCATTTTTTCTAGTCATACGATCTAACTCTGCTAATTCATAAATCCAGCATTGATCAATAGCCATGTATAGCCTTTGCTGATTTGTTTGCCATGTATCGCAAAAGAAATCTCGATCACCTGCTAAAGCTTGAAAAAGCGTACTTTTCCTAATACCTTCCCTCCCTTGAAGTACAAGGCAATTATCAAATTTGCAGCCATTATCAAAAGCTCTAGCAACCGCAGCAATTAGCCAAACTGAAAACATTGCATCATAAAGTTTGTCATTCGTTTTTAAATAATTAGTAGCTACTTTCTCAAGTTCAATTGGTTGAATTGATTGATCTTGTTCAATGCGTTTTAAATCATCTACAACAGGGTGATAACTATTTTTACTAGCGGCAAATATTAGTGCATCAGTAGCAGCAGTTTTTCTTATCTCATAACCCCTTTCACTTAAGGGGATATAAAAATTTTCTACAAAATAGTTATCCAATTTTTTCCCTTTATATTCTGGTTCATTTATTAAAAGATTGAGCTTAAGATCCTTGCCTAACTCATTTTCTAGGAGCATGGTTAATTGCCCAGGATTGACTGATTGAGCCTTTATCTCACCATTTTTTGTTTTAAATCCATTAGAGAGTTTGAACATTTGCCCTCTCAAGTAATTGTTTATTGATTAGTTGTAAATTTGTTGGCTTATGAATTTTGAACTTTGAAAACTCACCTATTGCATTTGAACCAAAGCCACAAAATGCCCAATCCTCTCCAGATAAATGGATAGTTTCTCCCATTTTTAAATGGGGTGGATGATTAGTTTTGCCGTGATGGCATTGAACAAAATCACCTAAAACATTGATTGAGCAATCATCGTCTTTTTGTCGATTGCAAATTGGGCACGGTCTAATTGGCTTCCAACTTCCACTTGAACTTTTACTGATCGAAGTGGTTTTAATAGTTTTCTTTTTGTCGTCTTCCTCCTTTAATCCAACAACAAAATTCCAGACTTTATTGGGGCAATCAATTAATGTTTCTGGCCCTGTTCCAAACCATCTATAAATGCCGCTTTCCCTGTGATGTCCAAGAACAGTTACAGGTTTAGTACTTCTAGAAAATACTTCTAGATCATGTTCAGGGACGGGTAGATAGAACTCTCCAAGTTTTTGTTGCTCAAGTGTTCTCTTAAAAAGAACTTTCATTCTGGAGAATTGGTTATCTCTTTGAATAATCCATGTGAGATTTTCAGCCCAGTTAAAGCCCTTACTTTCTGCAAATACAAAAGCTTTCTCTGAGTCAAAATCAATGCACATAAGCGCGCTTGAAGTCCTTAACTCAATGGCTCTTAGATTTGGATAATCAAGGATTTGTTCAACTGTAAAATTGTGATCTTTTACAGGTCCATCAATTCTGTAGCCGTTTGGTCTGACAGGGATTAAATGCCCATCAAAGGGTTTAAGCCTTAGGGCTTGCTCTTTCCAAGTTTTTGAGGAATCCATTTCAAGAACCCCTCAACTCTTCGATTGCACCCTTGAGATTCAGGAAATTTTTATCACATGTTTCAATGTGCTTTTTTTGCCTGACTCCAATCTCATGGTGTAATCGTTTGTTCTCGTCATGGGCATCACATAGTTGTGAATAACCGATTTCCAATTGAGCAACTCGCTCAAGCAAATGCTTATTAGCCGCAACAAGAATTTCGTTGTCGTTAACAATCCGAGTGATTTCTGCCTGAGCTATGGCAAGTCGTCTTCCTAAAAACTTAGAACTATCTCCTTTTAAAGCTGGCAGCCAGCATTGAAAATAATCATTCGCTAAATCAATTAAGATCTTTTTGATAGTTTTTTTAGGAGCCTCGTTAGCATCGGGGCTTTTTTTCTGCTCAGTCATTTTCCTCCCATCCCATTTGTCTTTTGATGTATTCAATATTGACTCTGCTTTTTGTCTCTCGGTCACAAGCTTCAATAAGACATTCGACTGCATCTTTGTGATCAACACCAGTAATTATCTGGAGAACATTGACCCCTTTAATAAATGCAGCATTAATCAGGGCTTGCTTTGTAACTTCGTCTCTTTCTTGGAGGTCTGGAGACCATTCAATAACTAGGTGATAAATCGAAGAAGCAGCCTCTAATAAACCAGCGGTTCTTTGATCCATATCTTTGGAGTCGCATTCAAAATCAAGAGTCATTTTTTCGCCTCCTCTAAAGCCTTACGAGCTGTAACGCCTCTTTTATGAAATGCTTCTCGGCATCTCTGAACATTCCAAATAATTGGAGAATTTGTGCAATCACCATAAAAATAATGAAAGCCAGCCTCTAGGAATCCTCCTTGTGATTCACGTTTCCTTTTGAGCGTGTCTGTAGAACAACCCAAAGCAAGAGCAGCCTCGGAGGTCCGAAGCATTAAATCCGTAGTATTTTTCATTTATTTCTACTGCTCTTCTACTGGTGCTAGAGAAACCTCACCTGTCTGATTATTAAATAAGACTTTGATTGGCTTTGCCTCTGGATTCTCAATCCACTCAGTTTTATGAATATTAGGGTTAGGCAGAGATTTATCTTTCCCGCCATTTTCTAAATAAACATGATACTTAAGAGCTTCAATCCAATATTGGTCAGTTGATTGAAAAATCCATTTTTTGCTAATAAGAGTATCTCTAACCTCAAGATTGTCTGCAATTAAATTAGGAAAATCCTGTTCAATTGGATTAGGGAAATTATCAATATTAGGCTTTACCCAATTTTCACCATTCCAAGTTGCATAGGAAAAAATATCACTTAGGTACTTGAAGTAACGCCACTCAAGACGAGTAACAAAATCTTCAGTGGAACCATGATCAATTGCCTTCCCCTTGGCTTTATCGAAATGTCGATATTGAGGAGGGATTCCCTCTCTCTTGTCATTTTTTCTAGTCATACCAATCCTTTAAATATATTTCCCTAGCTATCACCCGATTTAACCCGTTAATTTGAACGGTCAGTCCTTCTAGTGCTCAGACTTTAGCACTATTTGCAATAGCAACAATGGGGTATTCCGTAACGAGCAGGAACACACCGCCTAAACACACCAGTTTCTCTTTCCTGATCCTTTAAAACCTAATGGAGCCAAGCGGACTCGAACCGCTGACCCCCTGCATGCCATGCAGGTGCTCTACCAGCTGAGCTATGGCCCCATGTGTCAGTTTTACTAGTTATACCAAGCAATTTGAGGGGTTCTGGTAAATCGGTGATATTGCTTGATACCGCTTAATATTAATATATAGCAAGATCCCGCCACGAATCCCGCCAAAGCGGCCTAGTAATGACAATGGCTTTACGGCAAATGTCTTATGTCTCTTCCCTTTTCTAAAAAAATAAAAAATAATAGATATGTATAAATAGGTAGTAAGTGTTCAAAAGGACGTAAGACAACTAAGACACTTTTGATGTCCAACTACTCCGTATGCAGTGGTGCAATTCCTTTGAATCGGTCGTAAATAGAGGATTTAGATATAAAAATTTGGAGAAGCAGCGCATAAACGTACGCATATTGTGATAGAACGCTTAAGGCACAAAGGATCTGAACTAATTACTTCTCCTTGAGGGAAGACAACCTCATGCTTATTTGAAATGGGCAATATCTTTTAAAAGTTAAAACTTCAAGCAAGTTATAATGCTAATCATTAGATCCTTTATAGACAAATAAATGTGACTGAGGGGGAAAAATGAATCAAAAAAAAGAAGACTCTGAAGTCAAAACATTCCAAGTTCCATTTGCTTTAGAAAAGATTAAAGAAAACATCACTAATACTACTTCTAAACCTTCTAAAGAACAAATAATCAATCAAGCATTTAAGTTTCATTCACAAGGAAATATTGCAGAAGCAGCAAAATATTATCAATATTTTATTGATAAAGGGTTTAATGATCACAGAGTTTTTACTAATTATGGAGACATATTGAGAGGTCTTGGCAACTTAAAAGAAGCAGAATTATCAACTCGAAAAGCAATTGAAATTAATCCTAATTTCCCTGATGCTTATTTAAATCTGGGAATCATATTGAAAGATTTTGGCAAATTACAAGAAGCAGAATTATCAACTCGCAAAGCGATTGAAATCAAACCTGATTCCGCTATGGCGCATTCCAATTTGGGAATCATATTGCAAGATCTTGGCAGATTAAAAGAAGCAGAATTATCAACTCATAAAGCAATTGAACTGAACCCTAACTTTACACTTTCTCATTACAATCTGGGAATCATATTGAGAGATCTTGGAAATTTACAAGAAGCAGAATCATCGACTCGTAAAGCAATTGAGCTGAATCCTGATTTTGCTGATGCCTATTTGAATTTGGGAAATATATTAAGAGATCTCGGCAAATCAGAAGAAGCAGAATTGTCATACCGTAAAGCGATTGAAATCAAACCTGATTTCGCAGAGGCTCATTCCAATCTGGGAAACATATTGATATGTCTAGATAAAGAAAAAGATGCTAAAAAACACTTCTCTTATGCTTTAGAAAATCAACCAAATAATATTTGTTTTTATATAAACTCCAAATTAAGATTATCACCAATATTGAATAATATTGAACAAATAGATACTGAGCGTGAACAATATAAAAGACAACTAGAAATATTAAAGAATAATAAAAATATGTTTTATGAAGGCACACAAACTTTTAATACAAATATTTTTTACTTTGCATATCAAAACAGATTAGATGATAAGTATATTCTTGAGGAACTGAGTGATACAATATCCAAAGTTAAAGGAGTAATATTTAAAGATTTTTCTAGGAGGAAATATCTAGCAATTTCATCAAAAAGAACTAACTTGAAAGTAGGTATTTGCTCTGAGTTTCTTAGAAATAGTCATACCATTGGTAAATTATATACAAAAGTTATATTAGATTTATTAAAAGCTGGTATTGAAATTAATATTTATATTCCACCAAATAAAATCAGTCATTCAGATAAAGATCTAGTTGAAAATATCTTCAAAAGAGTGATCTATCTTCCAAAGTCAATAGATAAAGCAAGCAGGTTAATATTCTCAGACGACCTAGATGTCTTATTTTACCCAGATATTGGTATGTCTAACTATACATACATTCTTGCATTATCAAGATTAGCATTGGTTCAAGCTACCAGCTTAGGTCATCCAAATACCTCTGGAATTAAGAATATAGATTATTTTATTACTAACGAAATAGTGCCTCACCATCCATCATCTAGTTATACAGAACGCTTAATAAAATTCAGTAGATTGCCTTTCAATTATCCAACTCCAAAAATCAATGAATCAAACTTGTCTAATAAAAATATAATAAATTCTGATGATAATTTTATAATTGGACTTACGCAGTCGTTATTTAAGCTTCATCCTGATTTTGATAAAGTACTAGAATCAATATTAGATGAGATAAAGAATGCATGTTTAATACTTATAAAAGATAAACATGAATATACAACAGAAAAATTAAAAAATAGATGGAAAAAGCAAAGTAGTTTACTGCTAGAAAGATCAATCTTTTTAGATAGAATGTCTAAAGATGATTTTATTAATACAACAAAAAACTGTCATATAATGCTTGATCCATTCTACTTTGGAAGCGGAAATACTTTTTACGAAGCAATGGCTTTTGGTATACCATTTATTACTTATCCATTCAGTCAAAGAGGTAGTTTAGTTGCTTCAGGGTATAAACAAATGGGCGTAAAAAATCCTCCTATTGCTTCATCACCTGAAGATTATATAAATTGGTGTAAAAAATATGCAAATAACAGTTTGCTTCTTAAAAATACAAAAGATGAATTAAAAGAAAGAGCTCAGAAATATCTATTTAATGATAATGAAATATACAAAGAATATTATACATTTTTTACTGAGGCTGTAAAAATAGCAAGACAGGGAGAATTTCTTGAAGATAATTGGAAACCCTTTACTTCAAGCAAAATTTAATCCAAAGTGATTTTATAAAACTATTATTTTTGGTAAATAGAATTATTACTAGATTTTTCTCACTCGATTGTCATATGAAGAATCAGCAGCTAATCCAGCCAGTGAAATTATTTGTCTAGCGCAGGCAGCAAGCAACACCACTTGATTGGTTATGAACCAGTTTTTGTTGCATAACCTTGTTCAAGATTTACGAGTAGCTTTGCGGTGATTTGAAGTGCTTCATGCCATGCAGGTGCTCTACCAGCTGAGCTATGGCTCCAAATCGTTAACATGAAAGTGATTGCAATCAATCTCAGGCAACATAACCATTATACTTCACCACTCAAATATACCCAAATACACCCAGATATACCCAATGTGCGGTAGATTCTGCGGTAAATCTGCGGTAAACTCTTTGCAATAGGCAACAGGGTTTATGGATAAATGGGTAATGAATCTGCGGCAAAACCTTAAAGAGGATGGTCATATTGGTACCAATGTGGTTTTTATCATTTAAATTCATAAGTAAGAACTAATGAAAACACTTTTTTTTGCAATAATAATTTCCTCATCTTCATATATACTTATTTATATTTGGGGAAAAATAAAAATAAAGAATAACTTTAAAATTTACAAAGATAATTTATTTAAAGTAACATCTTCTCTGACAAATATAACAAGTAAGGATCTTGATGGTTTAGCTTCAAGTGGACTTTTATTGATAGTTTCTTTATGTCTATGTTTGGTTCCATACTATATTGCTTATCATTTTATCTTTTACTTAACTTTTAATTATACTGTATCTATATTACTTTCTTCAATAATATTCATTCCATTATTTTTCAAGAAAAAGAAATGAGTGCTTTTAATTACTCTTATTTGGAAAAGTATTTACACAAACAATTTCTTGGTAATACAGAAATATCTCACTTTCTTTTTAATAGAATAAAAAAATATGAACTACCAAAGAAACAAATTCGCAAGGTATTTATATCTGGATTAGCTAGATCTGGTACGACTGCGCTCTTAAATCAACTTTATATTTCAAACGAATTTGCTTCTTTAAAATATTCTCATATGCCGTTTATACTTAATCCTACATTGTCTAATATATTTTCAAGTATTTCAAGCAAAAAGAATTCAGAATATAAAGAAAGAATGCATAAAGATGGAATAAAGATATCTTTTGATTCGCCAGAATGTCTTGATGAGCCATTCTGGATCAAAGAAAATCAGAAATATTATTCTGAAGCTTTAAGTTCAAAAAGAATATATAACGAAAAAACTCTTTACTTTTATAATAACTTCCTAAGTAAACATGCTTTATCTCAAAATAAAACTCGTATTTTAATTAAAAATAATAATAACCATTTGCGTTTACCTCAACTTTTCAATTTCTTTAAAAATGATTTATTTATCATCTTATTTAGAGATCCTATTTCTCATTCTTTTTCTTTAAGTAAAAGCCACGAGACGATATGTAATGAACAAACTAAAGATCCCTTTATCTTAGAGTATATGAATTTAATAGGCCATAGAGAATTTGGTCTAAATCAAATGCCTTTTAATTACAATAATAAAGAGAGCCAAAATGAGACTATTTTTGATAGTCAAGAAAAATCTAATTATTGGATTAAGTCCTGGATTAATGCCTACTCTTGGATTTATAAATTTATAAGATGTAATAAGCCTAAGAATTTAATAGTGGTTTCATATGAAGAGCTTTGCAATGACAATCGTAAAAAAATATATGAAATCTTTGACAGAATAAAATTGAACCCTATTAAAAATAATATTTTAAAAAATAAAAATATTAATATTCCAGATTCCCATAAAATTGATAAAATATTACTTAATCAAGCGTATGAAATCTATGAAAGTCTTACAGAATTAGATTGACTTGTTTATAAGCTGAAAAACTAATTTAGTTTAGACTAAATTATGTAAAAAAATTAAAAAGTTTTTATAAAAATTATTTTTGGCATATATTTTCTTTTTTAAATATTTGTGGTACGTTTTCTAGGTGACGTGACCAACTTAGAAATCTAGAATATCCATCTAATCCTTTATTGTAATAAGACCAATCAAGTTTTTTTGTATCTATATTATAAACAAATGCCCTACCAAAATTTGTCTCCTCAATATATATTCTAGATTGATCTATAAATCTACCTCTACCCTCGTATCTAGAATTAGGTATAAGATTATCATCTAAATTCTTAAAATTAATTCTTGTAATATCAACGCTTGTTAAATTAGGTGATTTCCCAAAAATAACTATAGTTTTTTCATTATTATCAATTAATTTAGTAAAATCCAATTTTATTATTGTGTTACCTTCATGTTGATTTAAAGATTGATTAGTACTATCTCCATTATCAAAAATTGTAAAAACACTCTGACTGTCAAGATATGGACTAATGTCATGTTGAAAATCAGTTAATCCATATGAGACCCAATTAACCTTTTTATTGTTATGGTTATAAGAAATTAAACCAAAATTTCTCAAACTTAATAGAAGATTTAAATTATTTTTTTTATCTTTAAAAGGATGAACATCATTTAAATGATAAGGGTCATTTATAGAATTGGGACTACTATTTATATGTCTAAGTAAACCAATAGAATCAAATAGTTTATCTAAGGCAATTATTTCTTTAATTTCTAACTCACTATTTAATATTGCTATACCTTCATTACGGTATTCTTCAGAGAACTTTTCATAGTTTGAATAATATTTTGAAGGTTTAGGTACTCTTGCAATAGGAACAAATATATTACCTTCATCATCTTTTTCAATTGAATGATGATACCCTAAATTATCAGCTCTAATTTTTGTAAGGTTACCACAGTAATCAAATTTCAGAAGTTCTGTATTTCTATGTTCGGGTTGAATGTGAGTAATTATTGAACCATCCTTTAATAATAATGGATGTAAAAATCTTAAGACCTTCTTGTCTTTATTATTTATATTTATCTCTTGAATTAAATTGTCTAAATTTATTTCCCATTTATGTATTATTTTTTGCTGAGTAAGATCCCACAATTCAATTTTTGGGACCATAAAATTTGGATCAATTCTTGATAATAATAAGAAGCCACGTTCTGTTCCATTTGATTTTAGATAAGAAAAACTAAATCCTTCATTGTAATTTTTAAATCTTTCTTTAGAAAGTAAATCTGAACCCCTTGGATTTATTTCCCCCTCTTCAACCAAAGGTTTTAAAGATTTTATAAATATATTTATTTCTGTATTTATTTTAGAGTTAACTTTTTGGGAAAAGCATATCAATTTTAAAAGTGTATTTTGATCATTAATACAAGCATCTTTCCTATTTGCTAATTCTTGTACACCCCAAGATACTAAAACTAATGCACCAATATATGAAATTGATTTGATAAAGGTTCTAATCATTATCTTGATTTGCATAAATTTAATTTTTTAAACATTGTATCACTAGAAAAACTAAATAGTATATAATCATTAAATTATTTCAGTTCATACATGATTATAAGAAATAAAGTTAAATACTTAGGTATTGCATTGTTTTTATCATTAATACAGTTACCTGCTCATGCATATGCAGGACCAGGCTCGTCAATTGGTATTTTAATAGTTATATTAACTGTAATTCTTGCTTTTTTTTCTTCAGTTATTCTTAAATCAATTAATTTTATAAAAAATCTATTAAATAAAACTAGGAAAAAATCATCAAAAAAGAAAGAAACCAAGTCGCAATAAAACAAAATCCATAAACAGTGTTTTACAAATAATATAAATTGCTGAAAAATATACTAATTATAATTTAACTAACCTCTTATTTAGTTCATATTTTAGACAATATAGCTGCATACATGTCTCTTGTATTTGCTAGTTTGTATAAACAATAAAAAACTTACTTTGCATACAGAAAGAAGATGAGTTGAACTAGTTCAGCCAAGAAAGAGTATTAGAAGAATTACAAATTCATTCGGATCCCCAGATTTTGTAAGTTATAAAGTTAATAAAATCATGAGACATCAAACCTATTAAAGATATTCATTTACTCTTTAAAAAGAATCAACAACTAATGACCTTAGTATAAGACAAAATGATAAAAATCTACATAGATGTCATTGCTAACTTGTTATGAAATCATTTCTATATCAAGTTTGTAAGTTTTGTTTAGACTACCGTGTTACAAATAATGGTAAACCCAGGATTAAATGAACTATTTTCTTGCTTTTAATATCAATACTTATATAAAAATAAGAGACATCAAAAACAAAATTGTTAAGTTATTGTCCAATTTTAAATAAAATGCTTGGAAACATTAATAATCTTTTTTTGAATAATTGTTGGACTAGCGACATATATTTCTCATGGAATACTTTTCAAATGATTATTTTATAGTAAGTTAAATTATTATTTATGGTTTTTACTGGAAACGAACTAATAAAGGCTGCTGATTTTTTGAATATTGAATCAAGTACAGGTTTATTCATCCTCTTTTTATCTTTAAGTGCATTTTGGGCTTTCTTTAACTTGACTTTTACTTATTTATTTATATATACCCCTTTAACTTCAAAAATCATTGCAAAGAGGTGAAATGAAATCAGTCTCTGATGAACTAGATAAAGTATTTGCTCAAGTTGAGGCGACATTTTCACGAACTTAAGACTGAAAGGTTTCAGCCAAAAATAAAAGTGCTTAATTCATAATCAGCACTCTATTGAAAAGTTCTCCTTCCTCTTGAGTTGTATTGAGAATCGGCAGCTAATCCAGCTAGTAAAATTATTTGTCTTGCACAGGCAGCAACGCCACTTGATTGGTTATTGGTGAGTCCTTTTTGCATACCTTGTTCTAGATTTACGAGCAATTTCGCCACCATTTGCGGCCTCTCAATATTGATCTCTTCAAAGTCTTGAACGATCAAATCCATTGCCTTGGCTGTAATTCTTCTAGCTTGCCTTCTACTTAATGCATATTCTTCGGTCACTCGGGTCGTTACTACGGTGCAACTATGACCTTGCGCAAGTAAGTCAGCAGCAAAACCTGCCCTTAATTCCATCTCTTGTTTATTGGCTTTTTTCATATTCCAGCTCGATACAATGTAGATTCAATTCCCTCTGGAGCATGTGAAAACAAAATGCCAACTCAGGAACCAAAGAAGGCATTAGATCCCACGCTTGATTATTTTCTATTGTTGAAAAGGCGGAAGTCATTGCTTCTGCGACAGTTAAAAAATCAGAGTGAATGACTTTAGTCATTTGAGATTTTCTAGGCGTTGCTATTTAGCATGAGCTTATAAATCTGATTAACCATATAAGAAACCAAAGTAACAACAAAAGTAGCTTAAAAACATATTGATTTCAATTGAAGTACACCTTTTGATTGGGTTTTATTTATGATTTAGACTCCCTTTAGTAGCTCTTTTCTATATTATTTAGTGGTTAGTTATTAAAGCCAAAAACTGCTACAACCAAAGGTATAGACCGAATAAACTTAGATAACAAGTTTTTAGAGTTATGCGGTAAATTGTGCGGTAATTATCTATTACTTAACAAGAGAACTTAGTGATTGCAATGATTTTCAAGGGTTTGATGTTCTGCATGCCATGCAGGTGCTCTACCAGCTGAGCTATGGCTCCAAATCGTTAACATGAAAGTGATCGCAATCAATCTCAGGCAACCTAAGCATTATACTTCACTACCTAAAGTTGATAAAGTTCCCGACACTATTAACGAAGGGGAAAAAGTTTTCCCGAAGAAAAAGCGGTGGGTAATTAGCAAATGCTTTTATTTTCAATAGGTCTGGACTAATTACTTCCCTTCAAAGAGAAATCAACTCATGCTTATTTACAGCGAGTGAATTTCTTTCTGAAGTTAAAAACTAAAAACCCTAATCAGACATATAATCCAAATAAATAGATTCTTTATAAAACAATAGATGTGACTGAGGGGAAAAGGAATCAAAAGCAAGAAGGATCTGAAGTAAAAACATTTCGAGTTCCATTTGCTTTAGGAGAAATAAAAGAGAATATTTCTATTCCTAGCAATAGCAAAACTAAACCTTCTAAAGAACAAATAATTGATCAAGCATTTAAGTTTCATTCACAAGGAAATATTCAAAAAGCAGCAAAACTTTATCAATATTTTATTGATAAAGGGTTTAATGATCACAGAGTTTTTACTAATTATGGAGCAATATTAAAAAATCTAGGCAAATCAGAAGAAGCAGAAATCTTATATCGTAAAGCAATTAAACTGAATCCTGATTACCCAAAAGCACATTCCAATCTGGGAAACATATTGAGAGATCTTGGCAGATTAAAAGAGGCAGAATTATCCCAACGCAAAGCAATTGAACTCAATCCTGAATTCGCAATGGCGCATTCTAATCTTGGAAGCATTTTGAATGATCTTGGTAGATTAAAAGAGGCAGAATTATCCCAACGCAAAGCAATTGAACTCAATCCTAATTTAACTGAAGCGCATTACAATTTAGGCAACATATTGAGAGATCTTGGCAAATTAAAAGAGGCAGAATTATCACAACGCAAAGCAATTATACTGAATCCTAATTTAACTGAAGCGCATTACAATTTAGGCAACATATTGAGAGATCTTGGCAAATTAGAAGAGGCAGAATTATCACAACGCAGAGCAATTGAACTCAATCCTGATTACGCAATGGCGCATTCTAATCTGGGAAGCATATTGAGAGATCTTGGAAGATTAGAAGAAGCAGAATTATCTACTCTTAAAGCGATTGAAATCAAACCTGATTTCGCAATGGCGCATTCTAATCTTGGAAGCATATTGAGAGATCTTGGCAAATTAAAAGAGGCCGAATTATCACAACGCAAAGCAATTCAACTCGATCCTGACAATCAAAATATTAAAGTTAATTTACTAAATTTACTAACTATATACGAAGTAAAAAACATTAATTCAAATCCATTATATATAATAGACAAAGAATTTAGAGATCTCATTCTTCGCAAACAAGATAACTATCTTATAACTGATTTAGAAGCAATACAACTTTATAAGGATGGACTAGAAATTTATAGAAGATATAATTTGGATCTAGAAACATCTTTGTCACAAGTATATAAATGTAATGAAATAAATTTAAATTGTAAAAGGCATATGCTAATTTTTAAACAGCATAAAATAATTCCTGAATTTTGCTTTGGATGTTATAAAGTACAAGTTGAAGTAAATTCAATAATTGAATTAATCAAACTATTTCTAGTTTTCAACACACTAGAACTTAAGAATTACAATACTAGAAAATGTATGGTCGAGTTAAGAACTAATGTTTCTGGATTCTATAAAGGATTGATATATTGCTTAGGCCTAAGTGAGGCATTAGAAATATCTAAAGAGTTGAATCTTCATATTCAAAATAATATTAGAATTGATTTAATATCCAAAGTAAAAAGAGGTTGTTCTGAATATCCACTAGAATTCCCAAAATACAAAGAAATAAATATATCTGGAGATCAACCAATGAATTATAATGAAAATTGGAGAAGCATCGAAAAAGAAATCGATCAAGGTAATAAAAATTGGGGTAAATCAACCAAAAGTATTGAGGGGTTTAATTTAAATAACTTTCTTGTAATCCGAAACTGGATCGCATATGCGCAAAAGATAGGAGATCAAAGTGTAAATAAAATTACTAATGAACAAATAAAAGGTCCAAAAATATTGAATTATTTGAATAGAGGTTTTCATTCTAATCAAAACCAGAAAACAACAATTTAATTCCACTCAATATAACTCTAAATATAGAAAGGCCAGGATGCAATATTATAACTGAATAAATCTGGTATTTTATAATGTTGAAATCTTGTATGAAACTCGTATGAAATTAATAAAAATGATTAAAAACTCAAGATTATCGAAGACGGCATTATCTTAGAGATATCGTAGGGAATAATTGAAAAGGATGCTACTTTATGACACGCATAATTAAATAACAATGATTGCAGTATTAGTAGTAAAATGCGAAGTATCAAAAGATAGAAAAGTATAAATGGACCAATCTAGAAAAAAAGACCAATGGAAAACGAAAGTCTATGAATTAATTACATTCCCAGTGCCATTTCCTTTAAGAGGAAACCAAGAAAATCTTACTATTAATACAAACACGCCATCTAAACCTTGCAAAGAGGAACTAATTAATCAAGCAATTAAGCTTCATTCACAAGGAAATATTGCAGAAGCAGCAAAATTATATCAACAGATAATAAATCAAGGATGTAATAATCATAAGGTTTTTTCTAATTATGGAATGATATTGAACGGACTTGGTAAATTAAAAGAAGCAGAAGTTTTTTACCGTAAAGCGATTGAATTCAATCCTGATTATGAAAAAGCGCATTCTAATCTTGGAAACATCTTGAGAGGTCTTGGCAAGTTAAAAGAAGCAGAATTATCCCAACGCAAAGCAATTGAACTTAATCCTAATTCTGCTGAAGCGCATTCCAATCTTGGAAGCATATTGAATGATCTTGGCAAGTTAAAAGAAGCAGAATTATCCCAACGCAAAGCAATTGAACTCAATCCTGATTTAGCTTTGGCGCATTACAATTTGGGTAACATATTGAATGCTCGTGGCAAATTAAAAGAGGCAGAATTATCACAACGCAAAGCAATTGAACTTAATCCTGATTTAACTGAAGCGCATTACAATTTGGGAATCATATTGAATACTCGAGGCAAATTAAAAGAGGCAGAATTTTCAACTCGCAAAGCAATTGAACTCAATCCTACTCACGCAAAAGCGCATAATAATCTAGGAGGAATGTTAAAAGAGAAGGGCAGTTTAGAAGAAGCAGAAGTATTCCTTCGCAAAGCAATTGAACTTAATCCTGATTTTGCTGCACCATATTTATCTCTTTCGGATCTTAAATACTCCAATAAAAATACATTATGGAAGGATAAACTATTTTCTGAAAGTATCTTAAAAAATCAATCACAAAAAGATCAAATTGATATTTACTTTGCAAGAGCAAATATTCTTCATAAAGAAAAAAAATACGAAGAAAGTTCAAAATACCTTCAATTAGCAAATAACCTTAAACTGGAGGTAAAACCATCTAAACCTGAGATGATATTTAATAAATCTAAAGCTTTACTTATTGAATCTGATAAGCTGGAAATTAATCAACAAGAACACGCGAAATTCCCTGAGAGTATTTTTATTGTGGGTATGTTTAGAAGTGGTTCTACATTATTGGAATCAATTCTTAGTATGAATACTAGCGTGAATGATTTGGGGGAAAGAATGAACCTTGAGGAATCTTTCCTAGAGAGTAAAAAAGTTGATCAAGAATTAACTCTTGCTGAAGTGTATTGGAAAAAAATTAAAGATCTTAGGAAAAAAGCCAATATTACAACTAATAAAAATCTATTTAATTATCAATACACAGGTATCATTGCTAAGAAAATACCAAACGCAAAAATCATTCATTGTTTTAGAAATCCTTTAGATAATATTCTTTCAATTTATCGAGCACATTTTGCCAGAGGAAATGAATATTCTTCTTCCTTAGTCGATTGCACAAGAGTTTATTTATATCAAGATGAAATAATGACAGAATATAAGAATAGATTCAGATCAAAAATATACGACTTAGATTATGATTTATTAGTCAGCAATCCTAATAAAGAAATTAAATCTTTGATCTCTTGGTTAGGTTGGCATTGGGATGATTTATATCTATCGCCTCATTTAAATCCACGTTCTGTTTCTACAGCAAGCACTGTTCAAGTTCGTTTCCCTATTAATTCAAAATCTGTTGGTGGATGGAAGAACTACAAAGAGATGATGAAACCTGCTATTAAAATTCTTATTCAAACTAAAAAATATCGAGACCTGATTTCATAAATAATCAACAAAAACAATATATTTAGAACTAAACACCGCGTAAAATAAGAAAAGCTGAGATTGCCTGCTGGTGTTTAAGAGAGAATTAGTTTTAATTTTCGATGTTGGATATGCATTTGAGGCTCTTCTATCTGTCAATTAGTGATTAAGATATAAATAAAAAGAGGCAAATCTCAAGTCAGAACAAAGGATATGTTACATTTATTAGAGCTAAATACTATATTATAATTGCGCAACGTTATGCGCATTATTTGTTTTTCAGTGTTCTAATATCCCACTCACTTCAATGCTTTTAGCGGTTTTCAGGGTCTGCAGCCATGCAGGTGCTCTACCAGCTGAGCTATGGCTCCAAATCGTTAACATGAAAGTGATCGCAATCAATCTCAGGCAACCTAAGCATTATACTTCACTACCTAAAGTTGATAAAGTTCCCGACACTATTAACGAAGGGGAAGAAGTTTTAGCCGAAGAAAAAGCGGTAGGTAATTACCAAACGCTCTTATTTTCAATAGGTCTGGACTAATTACTTTCCTTCAAAAAAGATATTTTCTCATGCTTTTTACAACGGGTGAATTTCTTTTTGTAGTTGAAAACTAAAAACCCTAATCAGACATATAATCCTAATAAATAAATTCTTTATAAAACAATAGATGTGACTGAGGGGAAAAGGAATCAAAAACAAGAAGGCTCTGAAGTAAAAACATTCACAGTTCCATTCGCCTTAAAAGAAAGCAAAGAAAATATTTCTACTTCTATCGATATCTCCAAGAAGCCGTCTAAAAAGCAAATAATTAATCAAGCATTTAAGTTTCATTCACAAGGAAATATTTCACAAGCAGCAAAATATTATCAAGATTTCATTAATCAAGGTTTCACTGATCACAGAGTTTTTTCTAATTATGGAGTCATATTGAAAGATCTAGGCAAATTAGAAGAAGCAGAGTTGTTACAACGCAAAGCAATTAAACTAAATCCTGATTTTCCAGAAGCTCATAATAATTTGGGAGATATATTATGGGATCGAGGAAACCTACAAGAAGCTGAAATATCCACTCGAAAAGCAATTGAACTTAATCCTGATTTCGCGAAAGCCTATTCCAATCTTGGAAACATATTAAAAGATCTTGGAAGACTAAAAGAAGCAGAAATATCTACTCGCAAAGCAATTGAACTTAAACCTAATTTCGCTGTTGCCCATAACAATCTTGGAAACATATTAAAAGATCTTGGAAGACTAAAAGAAGCAGAAATATCTACTCGAAAAGCAATTGAACTTAAACCTGATTTAGCTAATGCTTATAACAATCTTGGAAATATATTGATAGATCTTAGAAGGTATAATGAAGCGACTATAAGTTATAATAAAGCATATAAGATTGACCCCAAAAACGCAGGATATCGTATTAAAGCAGGTCTTGAAATATCAGATTTTTATAGATATCCTTTGATAAAAAATAAAATCTTAATGGAAAGTATAAATGATTGCGATTGGGAAAAATCAAAGATTTTATTAGAAGAAATTTGCAATAATTCTCCTAAATTTACTACAGACAATGTAAATGAATTTATTAAACTTTGGTGTAATTTTAGTATGGAACTAGTTAATCAGAATTCTCTACATAAGCTGCTGTCAATCTTTTTAAATTTATTAATAATAAAGGAAAGGAATAATGACATAAATAAATTAATTAAGTATGTATTTGACAGCTATGATTTACATGAGGTTTTAGAATCAGCTGTTAGTAAGGATAAAATATTACTAACGTTAGGTTTCTGCGAGTATAAATTCTTAAAAAGAGAGTTTTCAGAGATAGAAGATTTAGCCTCACATAACATTCAGGCATCCAAGATCCTATTAAAAGATAATGCAACAGAAGATCTTGGTTGGCTTGTTATTCGAAGAAGCCTTGTATTATTCAATCAGAAAGACTTAGCTAGAAGCAATTTAATGAACCTTATAAATAATTTATAGCATAAGATCATGAGCATAATTCTTGGTTTTAGCAATACCCACAATGGGAGTGTCGCATTAATATGTGATGGTGAAGTGAAAGCAGCAATACAAGCAGAACGTATTTCCCGCAAGAAACGTCAAAGCCTACCTTTAGGTAAAGAAATAGAGTTAACACATAAATGCGTACAGTACTGTTTAAACTCTTCAGGTCTTAAATATAAAGATGTAAATGCAATTGCTCTTTCAACACCATGGAAAGTACAGAAGATTAGTAATGAGAAGTTATTTCAATATATAGGTGGAGTACCAGAAAATTTTCTTGGCACATTCTATGTACCACATCATTTAGCTCATATGGAATATATTATTCACTATGGGAATAAGAAGCCAGGAATAGTATTGGTAATTGATGGAAGTGGATCATTAGAAGAAGATAGATCACTATTCAATATACATGAAAAAAATCACTCACAAATAATTAATCATACGAAATTTTCTGGAAAGGAAGTTATTTCTGCATATTGGTTTGATGGGTCAGAAGTTTACCTGATTTATCGATTTAGTCCATCACAGTCTGCTCTTGATGATTACAATTGTAATTCAAAAGGCTTTCTACAAAGTATTGGCCATTACTGGGAATGGGCTTCTTTATATTGTTGTGGATCAAGAAATTCAGCTGGGAAAGTAATGGGTTTAGCAGCATTTGGGAAAGAAGATAAATCTAATAAAGGCAATCTTCTGACAATTAATGGGAATGGGGAAATTAATTTAGACTTCAATAAAATTAATAATCTTTATAAAAAGGCAAATATTTTCCGTGTAGATTTATCAAATAGCAAACACCATCAGAATCTAGCTCATAAAGTACAAGTTGAAACGGAAAATGTAATTTTAAAGTTACTAGATATACTTAAGAAGGAATTTCCAACTGATACTTTATATCTTTCTGGTGGAGTTGCATTAAACGTAGTAGCAAATGAACGTATTAAACAAAGTAACTATTTTAAAAATATAATTCTAAATGGTTCTGTTGAAGATAATGGAACAGCTATTGGTGCGGGAATAGCAGCCAATTTAAATATGGGTTTAGATAGAAAATTTTCAATAATAAAAGATTATTATGGTCGACTTTATGATAAGGACGAGATTATGGAGGAAGTATTAAAATCCAATTTATGTTATAAAGTTCTTCCTCAAAATGAATTATATATCAGAGCTGCAGAAATGATTAAACAAGAAAAAGTCTTTGGATGGTTTCAAGGCAGAAGTGAATTTGGTCCAAGAGCACTAGGCAATAGAAGCATCTTCGCTAATCCTTTTAGTACTTCCACCAAATATCTATTAGATCAATTAATGAAGTGTCGAGATAGATATCGACCATATGCTCCAGTTGTCATTGAAGAGCAAGCCAATCAGTTTTTTGATATTAATGATAGTTCGCCAGTTATGATGAGAAATGTAAAAGTCTTGGATAAAAGACTGTTATCAATTAAACATGTGGATGGAACAGCGCGAGTTCAAACTGTAAATAAAAAGCAGAATAAGATTTTGTATTGTTTGCTTTTAGAGGTAGAAAAAACTATAGGTGTTCCTATTTTATTAAATACATCATTTAATCGACCAGGTGAGCCTATTGTTGAATCGCCAAATGATGCCTTGCATTCTTTTTCCTTAGGGTTCTTGGACTGCTTATTCATAGGAAATATTTTAATTTCACGTGATTAAGATGAATATTCCAAATCAATTATTTAATTTATCTTTGCTCAAGATTTTAATCTCAAGGAATGGAAAGTTTAAAGCTTTATTCAAGTTTATAAACTAATGAAAAGAAATCAAAAACAAGAAGGCTCTGAAGTAAAAACATTCACAGTTCCATTCGCCTTAAAAGAAAGCAAAGAAAATATTTCTACTTCTATCGATATCTCCAAGAAGCCGTCTAAAAAGCAAATAATTAATCAAGCATTTAAGTTTCATTCACAAGGAAATATTTCACAAGCAGCAAAATATTATCAAGATTTCATTAATCAAGGTTTCACTGATCACAGAGTTTTTTCTAATTATGGAGTCATATTGAAAGATCTAGGCAAATTAGAAGAAGCAGAGTTGTTACAACGCAAAGCAATTAAACTAAATCCTGATTTTCCAGAAGCTCATAATAATTTGGGAGATATATTATGGGATCGAGGAAACCTACAAGAAGCTGAAATATCCACTCGAAAAGCAATTGAACTTAATCCTGATTTCGCGAAAGCCTATTCCAATCTTGGAAACATATTAAAAGATCTTGGAAGACTAAAAGAAGCAGAAATATCTACTCGCAAAGCAATTGAACTTAAACCTAATTTCGCTGTTGCCCATAACAATCTTGGAAACATATTAAAAGATCTTGGAAGACTAAAAGAAGCAGAAATATCTACTCGAAAAGCAATTGAACTTAAACCTGATTTAGCTAATGCTTATAACAATCTTGGATCTATTTTGAACTATCTTGGTAAATTCGAAGAGGTAGAGGCATGTTACTCAAAGGCACTTACCTTGAGTCCAAATTCATATTCTGTATTAAAAAATAGATGGCAATTCCTTTTTGAAAGAGGAGAATTTGAACGAGCCTTAAAAGACTCAGATTCTTGTAATACAAAAAACTCAAGGGCGTTTGCTTTGGAAGCTCTTTATGCACTTGGAAGGGTTGATGAGATTTACAAGAGAATTGAAAAAACGTCAGAAATAGATAATGAAAATATAAGATTAGCTGCATTCGCTTCATTTATTTCAGCAAAGGAACATAGAGATACATCTAATAATTTTTGTAGGAATCCAATTTCATTTTTATATTTTTCAAATCTAAAATCTCATCTAAAACATTATGATGAATATATAAAAAAAATAATTAATGAGCTAGCTGAGATTAAAACTATTTGGGAGCCATCAAAGAAAGCAACTCGTAATGGTTTTCAAACTCCTACTCATATAAATTTATTTTCCAACTCATCTGAAAATATTTCATATCTTAAATCAATCATTTTAAATGAATTAGATTCTTATTATTTAAAATTTAAAAAAGAATCTTGTTCCTATATTCAAAAATGGCCATCAAATAGAAATTTAACGGCGTGGCATGTAATTCTTAAAAAGCAAGGATATCAAGAGGCACATATACATCCTTCTGGATGGCTAAGTGGCGTTATTTATTTAAAGGTTGTTCCTTCACTAGGGAAGGATGAAGGGGCAATTGAATTTAGTTTAAATGGTCCGAATTATTCCAATATTAACTCTCCCAATTTAATTCATCATCCAGAAGCAGGGGATATAGTTTTGTTCCCCTCTTCTCTTCATCATAGAACTATCCCTTTCTCTACAGATACTGATCGAATAGTTATGGCATTTGACCTGTTGCCAAATTGATTACTAGATTTTTTTTACTCGATTGTTATATGAAGAATCAGCAGCTAATCCAACCGTAGCTTTATGATCTGATGAGACATAAACTTCGTCAGTAGATATAAAATGAAATTTTTCAATTCCTACTAAAAGAGAAGCATTTAAAAGATTTATTGTTCCAATTACATTAGTCTCTAAAAAAGGCCTCTAATTTTTTAGAGATTTATCAACATGACTTTCAGCAGCAAAATGATATACTTTAGTTGGCCTATGCTTTTTAAAAATGTAATAAACATGCTCTTCGTTATTAATATCACACCATTCAAATTCAATTTGTTTATTACTTGGAACACTATCTAAATTTGCAGCATAACTTAAGTTATCAATAACTATTATTTTAGAGCTTGTTCTTTATGGATAACCTCAAGGAAATGACTTAATATGAAACCAGCTCCACCTGTTACAAGAATTTCAGCCAAAAGGACACATCTTTTTAATTTGTTTGTGTATTTTATCTGACATCCCAAATAATTAAAGTTCTTGTTGGCAATTTCCTATAAAAATTAATCAATAATATTTCATAAAATCTTCCAAATAGGTTAATCTATTCTCATCTTTAGATAAATTATAGAATGGAAGATTTTCAAAAAAACTATAAAAACTATGCGGCAACATTATTATTACCTGAGGATAGTTTTGATTTAACAAGCAAGCAATTATTGGGAAGGAGAGTTGCGGGTTTAAATGTAGTAAAAGGAATTACTGGGAACTTGAAAGAGAACGAACAATTAAATATATTTACAGATAGCGATTTAGCTAAAAAAAAATTAGAAAAATTGTTATGTGATATTAAACCTAAAGAATCAAAAATAAATATTATTACGACACTTTCAAGAAATGATCTGCAAACATTATTCATACAAGATCCAAATATTATAAAATATAATGCTTTAAGATCTGGAATGAAATCCAATATTTTTTCTATTGTAGGGATGATACATACATTAAGTAGCACATCAGCAATTCAATGTATTCAAAATACAGTTACAGGTATTATCGAAGATTGGGACGCTTTAATTTGCACTTCGACATCTGGTAAAAAAGTAGTTGAAAGAATAAGAAATTATCATCATGAGTCGTTAGAAGAAAAATTTGATATGATTTTACCTAAAAAAAAATCAATTAAATTACCTATAATTCCTCTAGCAGTAAAAGATTTCATAACTGATAACAGTACTACTAGACAAGAAAAAAGAATAAAAGCGAGAAATACTTTAAAACTACCTAAGGATTCTTATATAATTTTATATTTAGGAAGATTATGCGCACATGCTAAGGCTCATCCATTAAGTATTTATCAGGCAGTTTCTAAGACTGCAATGAGCTGTCAAGATAAGAATGTTATACTCTTGGAATGTGGCGTTTTTAATAATAAATATTCAGAAGAAGCATATAATGATTTAGCAATAAACACTAAAAATCTAAATTTAAAGAGGCTTGGTGGTGTTAAAAATGCTACAGAAGAAGAAAAGGAATTGGCATTAATGGCTGCAGATGTTTTTGTTTCTCCATCTGATAATATTCAAGAAACTTATGGCATAACTGTTGTCGAAGCAATGTCAGCAGAATTACCAGTTATTATTAGTGATTGGAACGGATATAAAGACTTCGTATTAGATGGAGAAAACGGTTATTTAATACCAACTACTTATTACCTAGGTACAGACAATTCATTAGATTTTATTGATATTCAATATCAATTAGGATTACTAAATCATGATTATATGATTGGTCTGAGAAGTATGACTACTTGTTTAGACTATAATTTAATGGCTGAAAGGCTGATTTTCCTTGCTAAGAATCCACAAAAAAGAATTGAAATCGGTGTAAATGCAAAAACAAATTGGAGACTTAGATTTTCCTGGGATATAGTACAAAAACAATTACGGGATTTATGGGAAGAATTATATATTGAGAGAACAAAAGCTATTTCAACTAAGCCTCACAGAGCCTCTATGCCATCTATTAAATATTTATTTAAAGATTATGGAACTAATGAGATAAAAATAAAAAATAGTAAAGTAAAGGTGAGTAGTGTTAATCCTAATCTTATTAGACATAGGTTACATCATTCTCTTTCAAGGATTATCATTGGAACTTCTATAGATAATCTAATAGAATATTTATATCAAAATCAATTCTTAGATACTAAAGATTTATCTAAGATTGGAATATCTATTGAAAAGCAGCCATTAGTCATGTCAATGTTAAAGAAATTTGGAATGATAGAGCAAATATGAATTTATTAATAAAAGAATTAACTTTAATTTTATTTTATAAAATAGATTGATTTCTAAATATTGGTTTTATACTTTGTTTATGAGTATTCTTTTTCTTTTGATATATAATAACTTTTAAATTCTTGAATGCCTTTCTCTCCAGATAAGTTGATAGGGTAGCCACATTTCTCAACAACTGATATAGCTATTGTCTCTGCAAGTAATTCTTTATTAATGTTATTAAACTCTTTTTTTTTGTAAAATACTTGATTATTTTCTTTTATTGAAAATTTCATAGCACTTTCCTTTGAAAGTCCAAATCCAATCGAATTGCAGAATTTCTTTGTATAAGATTGTGAGATTTTTTTGACTAAATCAGGTTGATTGCTTTCTGAGGCATATAAGATTTCTGTATGAAAACATAGTAGTGAAAAACAAGTTGCAAAGATAAATGCAAAAAGGTTCAAAATCACTTTATTTCGTTTTCTACTCATCATCTATTCTAAAAATTTTAAATTAGTCCAATAAATTACATTGAGGTCTATTCTTGAAATATTTGTAATAGCCTTCATGCCATTGAGCAGAAAAAGTAAGATATTCAGAAAAAATGGCTTGCACCCAAATAGATTTGAGATTGAGAATAATTTATTCTTGTTAAGCCCAATTTTGGTTGCTGGGCAAGGAGGCTAACTTTTTCAAGCTCTGTGATTTATGATTTTTGCTAGTGTATAAATTGATAGAAGCTAATTACTGTGTTCGGATTCGTTCTACCAACTGATTTATTGCAATCAGCCTCAGTTGCATATATTCATTATCTCAGCTTTATGATTTGTTTTGGAGCATTGATTTATGAGCGAATCTCATTGAAGCCTGATCCAAATAGGAAAGAAGCAATATCTATGGTTTTTGCCGACATTATCTATGGAATTGCTGGGATTGCTCTTTTGGTAAGTGGGATTTACAGAGTTATCAAATTTGGTCAGGGTTCAGAATTTTATACTCAAAATCCTGTATTTTGGACAAAAGTTATTATTTTTGCTCTAGTTGGTTCTCTATCTCTTTATCCCACAACAACCTATGTTTTATGGGCAATTCCTCTTAGCAAAGGAACTCTTCCTCAAGTAACTGAGGATTTGGTTTCTAGATTGAGAATAATAATTAATGTCGAATTGGTCGGGTTTGCCTCTATCCCTTTTATAGCGACACTTATGGCTAGAGGAGTTGGCTTAAGTTGAAAGAATTGATCTTCAAAAGCTTTTTTTTCTGTAGGGAAAAATTAATAATTCCATATTTTTTAGTATTTAAATGGTTCCCAATTTTTTGGAAGTAATTCTTTTTTATATGCAGCTTTCAATGCCTTTTGAAAGAAGTCTATATACTGTCTATAAACTGTTTGATCATTAAATAAATTATCTTTTGCTTTTAAAAGTATTTGATTACTAATATTCTCCCTGTATGAATTATCAAATGCTAGTTTTTTGCATATTGAAATATATTCTTTCTTTGACTTTGCTATAGGTGGATTTAAAATACCCATCTGCTTATAACCTGCAGAAACGCATCCACCTTGTGGTTTATCAGGTAACAAAGTAACAACTGGAATACCCAATGCCATTGCCTGAAAAAAGGTATTACCCATCCCAAAATAAATAGTATCAAGTACGATATCAAATCTTTTTGAAATTGTTAAATAATCATCAAATTTAACACGTGGACAAATTATTAATCTACTTGAAATGTACTTACTATTTTGTTCCCACCTGGACAATAATTCCTTTGTATTGTATTCTCTAACACCTTCGAAAAATAATAAACGTGAATGAGGAATTTCCTCAAGTACTTTGTCTAGAATATCATCAAAGTCGGGGTGGTATTTAAATAAAGTATGAGGAAGTCCAATTATAAAATCATCCTCATAAATATCTAGATCTGAAGCTTTAATAGTACTATTTAAAATTGTAGGTAGACTATAATTTACTGGAAGTCTAGTCATTCTTATCAATCTTTCTGAAAAGAACTTATCAGAATTCTCATTTTCTTTTTGCGATGCGGTTATGTAGTAATCCATATTTTGAGAACCTGAAGTTTGTGGGTGTCCACTATGAAGGACTTGAACTAGAGCTAGCCTTGATAAAGACATGAAATATGTTTTTACTGACATTCCAATATCAAGATATAGAAGAATATCAATTGAACTATTTAGAACTTTTTGACAAGATTTTTCTAAGGAATCTGGTAATGTTATTATTTCACTCGCTAATGAAATAATATGATCTGTTGTTTTATCAGTATGATCAAGTTCTCCTTTAAATATGATTATTTCAATTCCAGATTTAGCAAGATCTTCAATTAAATTTAAAAAACATTTCGTTACAGAATGATTAAAAAAATAGCTAGAACAAATTCCGAGTCTTATCCTTTTTCTTCCCTGACTTTCTTTGATATGCTGGTCTAAACGGAAATTAGTATTTAATATCCCATCCTTTTTTGATAAATTATTAGCTATATTTTGGAGTATCTCTTTATCATTATAACAATTATGATAGGCTAAATAAAAAATAAAGTCTATTGTTGTTGGTAAACTATTATTTTTATAGATTATATTATTGTTATTACCTATTAATGATATTTGTCTATTTATCTCCTCTCTGTCTTGATTTATTTGCAATTGATTTAAGGGTATTTTTGATATGAAAAGTTTAGCTTGTATGTTATAAGCTAGATCATCTGGATCTAATTCAAGGCATTTTTGAAAACAACTTTGCGCTTCTTTTGATTTACCAAGATCTTTTAATATGCCTCCCAGATTAGAATACGCCATTGCGTAATCAGGCTTGAGTTGAATAGCTTTGTGCATTGATATTTCAGCTTCTTTAAATTTACCAAGATCTTTTAATATGCTTCCTAGATTGGCATATGGTTCTGCGATATTAGGGTTGAGTTCGATTGCTTTCCGAGTTGATAATTCTGCTTCTTTAAATTTACCAAGATCTCTCAAAATGCTACCCAGATTGGAATGAGCCTCTGCGAAATCAGGATTAAATTGAATTGCTTTTCGAGTTGATAATTCTGCTTCTTTTAATTTACCAAGATCTTTCAATACATTTCCCAGATTGGAATGAGCAATTGCGTAATCCGGCTTCAGTTGAATTGCTTTTCGAGTTGATAATTCTGCTTCTTTTAATTTACCAAGATCTTTCAATGTGTTCCCAAGATTGGAATGAGCCATTGCATAATCCGGCTTCAGTTCAATTGCTTTGCGGTAAAAGACTTCTGCTTCTTTTAATTTACCAAGTCCTTTCAATATCATTCCATAATTAGAAAAAACTTTTGGATCTTTATAGTCTTGTGCAATAAAATATTGATAATATTTTGATGCTTCTGATATGTTCCCTTCTGAATGAAATTTAAATGCTTGATTTATTATTTGTTCTTTAGATGGTTTGATTTTCTTTTTAGATTTATGCTCCTCTCCTAAACCTTTCATCTTTAAAACTTTCAGGTTCTTTTAATTAGTATTATACCTTGCACCAAAGTTTTCACTTTCAAAATGAATTGATGACCTGCATCGTTAGCCAACTTAACGACATCTTAAATACAAATGGACTCCAAATCCCTTTCGCATGGTATGTGACACCTAATTTGCCAGATCAACATTACCTTCAACAAAACTATCTAATATACCTTTTTCCCCAAGTGCTGTCAGGAGTGGTGTTGCAAAGAATCCTCGAAGTAGAAATACGAGTTCCTCTCTGGGATTAAGCATTAAATGAGTTTTGGTGAAAGGCAAAGTTGAAATGTAATAGCAACATATCGGCTGAAAATTGCTGTTTTGCTTATTTCACCTAGAACCTATTAGTTGAAGTTATGACTTGTATTGAAATTTAAATTTTAAAAAGATTTTCAGCTCCTTTCATTAGGCAGGGTTTTATCTCCCTACAAATTCTTCTTTAAGTGCGCTTGATACCCTTCTCATAACCTCTTTCCAATTATGTCGTTCTTTTTGAAGGAATAACTTCATTGATGGATCCCAAAATGTATTGTCCCCTTCCAGTCCCTAAGTCCAAAAAGGGATATTTCTTAAGATTAACCAAACTTTCTTGTCCATTCCTCCAGCTGAATGAGTAATAGAAGTATTACAAGTAATAATTAAATCGCAATTTTCAATGATGGAGGCATTTTCAAGAAATCCCAAGAGGAATCAATTTCCGGTTGGCATCCAACAAACTTATTTTTAAATGAGCAATCATCTAATTGTTCTGAACCAAATCCTTTTGGTAAAGAAAGCGCTAATCAATAACAAATCAAGCGACGTTGCTGTATATGCGAGATTAATAATTTCGCTGGCTGGATTCGCTGCTGATTCCTCCAATAATAATCGAGTTTGAAAAATATAATAATATATGATTAAAAATAAATTAATTAGATAGTTTGCAAGATTAATTATATTAAGAAAGTAATAAATTTCTCAGTTATCTGTTTTTACTTTGATTTGCTTGAGTCATGCTAGTATTGTATTTTGTATAAAATGTTTTCTTAATAAATTAGATTTTACTAACTTCCTAGAGCTTATTAAGCTTATTTTTCGCGAAAAAAGCAAAATGGTAAATTTAATGAATAATGATGATTTGATTTTAAAAACTCCTTTTGTAATGAAAGATTGCCTATTGCATGATAGTCGTGCTTTGCAAAAAGCCTCTGAGATACTAGATAAGAAAATTTGTGATAATGCTCTAATTGCTTTGAATTACACATTTGAAAATAATGGTAAGTTGTTATTATCGGGCGTAGGTAAGAGTGGAATTGTTGCCAGGAAAATCGCCGCAACATTTACTTCTCTTGGCTACCCCGCTTTATTCTTGAATCCAACAGATGCTCTTCATGGAGATATAGGAATTGCAATGCATAATGATACAGCAATAATTATATCTAATAGTGGAGAAACTACAGAGCTTGTTTCATTATTACCTCATCTGACTAGGAAAATTAAAACTATAATTTCTATAACTTCTGATTCAACCTCTACTCTAGCTAAAAAATCAAATGTTCATTTTGAATGTAATATAGATAGAGAATCTTGCCCTCTTAATCTTGCCCCTACAACAAGTACTACGTTGTCATTAGCACTTGGAGATGCCTTGGCAGCACAATGGTCTATCTTTAAAGGAATAACTAATGAAAATTTCGCTATAAATCATCCAGCTGGTATCATTGGTAAAAGACTAACCCTTAAGGTTGAAGATATTATGATAGATATTTGTGACCTTCCCATTGTATATAATAGCTCTAACTTAAGGTCTATTGTTTTATCAATTACTTCGATAGAGGAAAATATAAAAGGTGTTGGATTTACTTTAGTTAAGAATAAAAAAGATACTTCATTTATGGGTCTTATTACTGATGGAGATCTGCGCAGGGCACTTTTTGAAAATGCTTCTGGTGATTGGGATAATATAATTGCTGAAAATATTTGTACGAAAAATCCGAGAACTATAGATAAGAATGCTACTTTAATTGATGCTTTAAAAAAAATGGAAAAGAATAAACCTGGATCTATTACATGTCTTGGAGTAACTTCTGATAAAGAATTAATAGGATTTATAATTATGAACGACGTAGTGAAAATGAATAATTAAATGTTTAAATCTAACAAGTTAACAATAATAGCTGGACCATGTAGTCTTGAATGTATAGACATGTGCATGGAAGTTGCCGAATTTGCTGTTAATGCAACAACAAAATTAGGAATTGAGTTCATATTTAAAGGCAGCTTTGACAAAGCCAATAGAACCTCTGCAAATTCCTTTAGAGGTAATGGGATGGAAAATGGTCTTTCAATTTTATCTTTAATAAGAAAAGAGTTTAATATCCCTGTCCTAACAGATGTACATGAAACATATCAGGTTGATTCAGTAGCAAAAGTAGTTGATGTAATACAAATACCAGCTTATCTATGTAGACAAACAAGCTTAATTGAAAAATCAATAAAAACTGTAGATAATAATAATTACATTACAACAGCATTAAATATAAAGAAAGGTCAGTTTTTAGCTCCATGGGACTGTAAAATGGTAGTTGAAAAGGCTAAGTGCTTTAATCCAAATTTAACAAGGAATCAACTATGGTTGACTGAAAGAGGAACTTCTTTTGGTTATAATAATTTAGTAGTAGATATGAAGGGTATATATTATTTAAAAAAGACAGGTTGTCCAATCATCATGGATGCCACGCATGCCGTGCAAGAGCCTGGTGCGAACGGATCTAGTTCAGGTGGAAAAAGGTATTTAGTACCATTATTAGCAAGAGCAGCAGTTGCTGCGGGCGTAGATGGTGTGTTTCTAGAGATTCATCCAGATCCAGATAATGCACTAAGTGATGGACCTAACATGCTTAATCTTCAGCAATTCAAATCATTAATCAATGAATTAAGTAGGATTCACGAATTAGTGAATGAATTTTAATAGATTATGGAATTCAAATTCATGTTCTTAAGAAGAACATTAAGAAAGAAATTAATAAAAATTAAATTAATAGTTACTGATGTAGATGGAGTCTTAACAAATGGTTCAATTGGATATAGTGATAAGATAAATGGTCTTAAATTATTTAATGTTAAAGATGGTCTGGCTGTGAAGTTGTTACAATCAAATGATATAAATCTAGCTTTTATAAGTGGTGGAGAGTCAGATGCTACATCAGCAAGAGCTAAATCATTATGTATTAAAGAGTGTCATACAAATATAGAAGATAAAGGTCTAAAAATAATTGAAATACAAAAGAGACTAGGTTTTTCTCCTGAGTCTACTTTGTATATAGGTGATGATGTGAATGATCTAGAAGTTTTACCTTATGTAAGTCTTTTTGTCGCACCAAATGATTGTAATTATAAAGTTAAAATAAAGGCAGATCTAAAGTTAAGATCCAAAGGCGGAGAAGGGGTTCTAAGAGAAATATGTGATATATTAATTAATTTAAAAAATAGAAATTAATACTGATACTCTTTCATTAGAGCTAAAATCTAACTATTTTTCGAGCATGATCTAGTTGTGCATTATTATCAACAGAGAGAACTTCTCTGTCATATTCAAATGCATATATTGGTATATCATTTTCTAGCCATCTAAGTTGTTCAAGCGATTCATTTGCTTCTAATTGACTGTTTTGTAAACTTGACCAAGACTGTAGAATGTCAAACCTATATGCATAGATTCCTATATGACATTTAAGTGAGATTGATTCTGATATTTTTAATTGCCTGTCATTAAATTTTTTAATAAATGGAATAACAGATCGGCTGAAATATAAAACTCTTTTGCTTTTTTTAGAAGTTATAAGTTTCACCAAATCATAGTTTTCCTCTAGACTATATTGTTTTTTGTAATAAGCAGTAACTAATTCTGGATTACCCATAAGATTTATATTTTCAATAAATCTATTAATAAGGTTTTTATTTATAAAAGGTTGATCTGCTTGTATATTTATAACATATAAGTTTCTAATATTATAATTAAATTTAATATTTTTTAGAATTAAAGTGTTGGAATAGAAAATCCGATCGGTCCCAGAAGAAAAGTTACCAGATTTAAGAATGACTTTAATAGGTAAATCATTAGCCTCATTAGCAATTAATTTATTATCTGTGCATAGAAATGTCTCTTCAATATATTTTATATTTAAAGAATTCTCCATTACGCGGTAGAGCATTGTTTTATTTCCAATGCGCTCCAATACTTTGCCTGGTAGTCGATGAGAATTTAATCGAGCAGGGATGGCAATTATAAATTTGTTTTTGGACATGATTTAATGCTTACACGAAAACCCTAACAGAAAAGCATCAAGCAATAAATAAGTAAATTATCAAAAATTTTATTCCGCAATTATTTATGTTGATGGATCAGCAAGGGTACAAACAGTTACAATAGAGACTGATGGCTAATATCAAATACTAACAAATCTAAAAAAGCTTTTTTGGATGCTAAGTGGTATAAAATATATCTTTTAATGGTCCAAAAGACGCATTTTTTAAAAGTCTAAGGAAGCTGTTAATTTTCTTTTAAAAAATTATTGATGTACTTTATTTAGATAAACAAAGATGAGCTAAAAAAACAAGCGAAGTTATATCTTAAAACTGATTTATAATTATTAAATATTTAAATATCATGAATTAATTATTAATATATTTCGTCCATGCCTCTAAATGAGACTTGCCAAAAACAAGTCCATCAGCATCACAATTTTCGCAAGGGAAACCTGCACATTTTCTTCCCTTAATTAAATTTTTTCTATATTGATTCATCCTTTTACTAAACCATATATCCTCAATTGAATCGGCAAATATATTACCAAATTTTAATTTCTTATACCAATCCTGGACACAAAGAAGCACGTCACCATTCCAATCAATAGTAAGAGAGTAATGAGGATATGCGCACGATCTGGATTGATCTATTAATTCATTATCATTATTCAAAAACCCTGCTCTATTTGTTAATTTTATTCCATATCCTTCTTCTTTGCTGTACCACCTTTTTCTAATATTAAATAAACTATTTGGGATATCAGACTCATTCATCAGTTTTTCGAATTTAGGTATCTGATGTGCTCCATCATATGCACTAATTACTAGCTGAGAAATCCCTGCTTTGTATAAACCTTTAATTAAATCTAATTTAAGTAAATCTCCATTGGTAACTATTTCTACATGAGCCGCATCAGAAAGGATCGCTACAATATCACAAATCTCAGGATGGGCTAATGGTTCACCATAACCACATATATTAATTATCCCATTAAAACCTAGACTCTTTAAATCTTTTGATATTTTTTTTGCCAAGTCTATTTTCATATATAAATGTTGATTAGGGTACTGACTAGAGTCAAACCTGGGACAGAAAACACATTTTCTATTGCAATATTCGCCAGTATTCAAATCTATAAAAGAAGGCTTTGGACCATTTTCAGTTAAATCAACGCAATCTATGATTGGACGTTTCCTCTGTAAATTCTCAAGCAGAGTCTTTTCCATCAAAGAAAGTACTTCAATAATAGTTTTTATTTATAGTGATTATATACTAGAATTAAAACTATAATGTTAGGTTTGTTTTAGTTTATTAATTGGTCTGTGAATTTGGGTCTTTATAAATTTTCCTTTTACGTTTTCAAGTTAATACAATTATCTATATTAAAAATAGATGGAAAAATAAGTCGGTTTTTAGAAATATAAATATTCTTCTCTTTACAAACTTCATCTAATTCTATTTCTGATTCTGTTTTTTTCACTAAAAAGCCTCTACTAGGAATAAATTTTTTATTTGGTTTTATAATTCTAGCAAATCCGTTACCTCTTATTAAATGATACCCTAATGCTTCTATAGGTATATTTTCTAATATAAAATGACAAATACTTTCTAAATTATGATTAATTAAATTGAAATCTAATCTTTCTAATTTCCTTAATTGATTAATCATTAATTCTAGTTGTGTTGGATTGGCCGAGAAAGTTCCACCCCAAAATATTTTTTTTAAGTTGGCTGTATCTGTACATTTTTTATTGACTATTACAACTCCTATTGGATATCCACCGCCTATAGCTTTACCAAACACAACAATATCTGGATCACATTTTCTTGAAAGCTTTGAAGAGCCATAATTATTTCTAAACCCTGTTATTACCTCATCAAAAATCAACAATATATTAAATTTCCTGATCTTTTCTTTAATACCACTATCTATCAGTTCTTTTAGTATGTTTGCTTGAGGATTTGACCCTTGGACTGGTTCTATAAGTATTGCCGCAAATTCTTGGCAATTTTTTTGAGCCAGAAACGATTCTAAATTTTTAAACCATACATAATTTTGTCCAGGAGAAATAGCAAGACCATCAGAAAGCAATTCATAGTTATGCCTAAAAAGGAATTCATCCTCCGATCCATGCCAAAAATTTCCAATCAAGGCGATGAGTCTTCTATTTGTTACTGCTCTAGCAATCCGGCATGCTCTTGTGATTGCAGAAGAACCACTGGTCTGAATCCCAAAAGAACCTATTTCAAAATCAACTAAGTTATTTATTAAAGAAATGTCATTAAGATTTGAGATGCTTGCCTCTGGCAGCATTTTATTGATATTTAAATGCTTAATTTTTTCATGACCAAATATTAAAGTACCTGACCCTAACCAACTGTCGAAAAAACGATTACCTTGGTTATCTATTAACCAAGGTCCACTAGAGTCTACGAAAGCTGATTTTTCCTTTAAATTAGAATTGTAAAATTGCATTTTTATTAAGCATCTTATTGCAATTGTTAATCACAACTGGAAAGGATTCGATGATATACCATAAAATCTGACTTAACAGAATAAAAACATATTTACTACTTGTTTTAATGTTTTCAGAGCATATATCTCCCTGAAATAAATTCAAATCAGGCAAAAATTTACTTGATTTATTAACTGAAGTTTTACTTAACAAATTTTTTATAGAAAATCGGAACAAACTCTCTAGGCGCAGGTTAACTAATATCGCTTTTGGAGAGTCTCATTTTCATATTACTCTACTATCTTGGGTTGTTTATTTGAATTTTTTTTGATCCAAATACAAGCGGCCATTTCGATGGTATGAATAAATGCTTATGGTGCATATTTTGGTGCTGAAGTTCCATAACGGCAAGTATCACGACATATCAAGATGACTCACAGAATCCCTGATCTTTGAAGTCTATTGGTATCACTATATTTTGCCTACGCTCCCTGCTGGATTCGAACCAGCGCCCCACTGTTTAGTAGGTAGTTACTTTTCTCTTGTAAAGGATTGGTATAACAAGGTTTAGCACTAAGTATTATAAAGTAATGGCAGGGTAGAATATCCATGGCAATATTTTTTGAAATTATTCAGTAGATGACTATATCCAAGCATCTTTATATATCTAATTGATCTTAAGTAATAAATGAAGAGCTCAATAGGACTATTAAAGTCTTTAATTAGTTTAACCTCATCAATTATATTTTTAGATAATTAATTTAATTAATATTTGATAAATATCAAATATATTCCCTTGCTTTTTTAATAGAATCTGTAAAGAACTCATAGTAATCTTTGTATATTTCATTGTCATTGAATAAATATTTTTCTGCTTGTTGTTTTAATTCTTTTTTTATTGATTCTAATAATAATTTATCTTGAGAATACTTTATACACCAATTAATATAATCCTCTGGAGATTTAGCGATAGGTGGATTTTTTATTTTCATTTGTTCATAACCTGCTGAGACTATCCTCACTTTTTGATTATGAGGGTAAGTGATAAATGGGATTCCATAAGCCATTGCCTCATAAAAAGTTACGCCACCTCCAAAGTAGAAAGGATCTAACATTATATCGCAGCTTCTTGTTATGTTGAGAAAATCATCTCTCCCAGTACTATTAATAAAAATTGATCTTTCTATCAATAATTCATTTTTTTTGTTCCATCGATCTTGGAGTGTTTTGAAGTTATAATTACTCTTATCTGTAATTATAACTAAATATGAGTTATCAATTTTTGATAAGATTGACTCAAGTATTTCGTCAAAATTTGGATGAATTTTAACTAATGATTGAATTAAGCCAATATAGAATCTACTTTTTGAATTTAGTATATTTTTAAGTTTAATGTTGTTTTCATCTATTTCTGGAACAGCGAAATTGAAAGGTAATCTTCTAAATCTTATTAAGGTCTCTGTATATTCTAAATCTGATTTTTCAGGTTCATTTCTATGAGTTATATAATAATCAATATTTTTAATACCCGATGTAGAGCCATGTCCCAAGCTAGTAACTTGCACTAATGCTAATCTTGATAAAGCCATAATATATGAAAAACTGTCCATACCAATATCTGGATAAAAGATCAAATCTAGTTGATCTGAAAGTATTTTTTTTGATGCCATTTGTGGATTATTAGGTAAATTAATTATTTTTTTAAAATACGCATTACGTTCTTTTCTTATATAATTTTCTTTTCTTAGATATTTTTCTTTTGTTAAATAATTACTTTGATTATTAGGAATAACATATAATGTCATGTCAATATCAGTCTCTGATAAGTCTTTTAAGACGTTAATGAAACATTTACCTACACTATGATTTTTATAAAGAAACATAGAGCAAACTCCTATTTTAAAATTTTTTCTTTTGCTTGACGAAAATAAGTATTGTTCTTGCGTAAATCCATTGCATATCATTCCATTTGCCTTTGAAATTACGTCAGAAAATTCTTCAAGAATCTCTCTGTCATCGGCCCTATTTTGGTAGGCTAAATAAAAAATACTAGTAATGAATGACATGGGTTCTTGATAATACATATTTTTCTTATTTTTTAAACGATTGATTGCTTGTTTATATTGACTTCTTTCTTTATCGATTTGTGAATTACTTTTCATTATTGTAGAAAGTCTTAGATTCGCATTTATAAAATAAAAAATATTATTTGGGGCATACTTAGATGCAGATAACAAATATTTATATGAATCTGATATTTTACCAAGAGTATGAGATATGGTTCCTAGATTTGAATATGCCTCTGCGAAGTTAGGTTTAAGTTGAATCGCTTTACGAGTTGATAATTCTGCTTCTTCTAATTTACCAAGATCTTTTAGAAGGGTTCCTAGATTTGAATGTGCCTTAGCAAAATTAGGATTAAGTTCAATTGCTTTGCGATAGGATTTTTCAGCACCTTTTAAGTTGTACAGATTATTAAGTACATTTCCAAGATTTAAATAAGCCTCTGCATAATCAGGATTAAGTTTAATTGCTTTCCGGATTGATAATTCTGCTTCTTTTAACTTACCAAGAGTTTTTAAGATGATTCCATAATTAGAAAAAACTCTGTGATCTTTATATCCTTGATTTATAAAGTATTCATAATACTTTAATGCTTCTGGTATATTTCCTTGTGAATGAAACTTGAATGCTTGATTAATTATTTGTTCTTTAGGTTTTTGAAAAGAAGTGAGTGAGATACTTGTAAAATTCTCTTGTGTTTCTTCTAAAGCAAATGGAACTGGGAATGTTTCTACTTCAAATCCTGATTGCTTGTGATTTCTTTTTCCTTCGGTCAAATTATTTGTTTTGAAAAGGATCTATCAATGAGAATTATACCTTGCACTAAAGTTTTGAGTTAAAAATTAATGTTGAGCCTCTGCATCATCAGCAGTCGCCGTAATGTTTTCTGCGTGTTTTAATCCAGAATCAATTAAGGCATGCCTACCAGAAAAACTATATTCACCTACAACGCAAGAGGAAAGTTTTTCCATAAATGGATGTTCTGCTTGAACGTTTTTACTGCTCCTATTGGATGCTATTTGCAGCTAGACCTAGGATTAGTCTCTTCTAACCCCTCTTGAAGTCTCATGTCGACTTGAGTTTTATTCCTTACGCAACTAACTATCCAATAGCTACCTCGACGTAAGAAATCAGCGTCTTTTTAAGTGTTTTTTATAAGCGTTTTTTTATCCTTATTTTCTGATTTTACGAACGCTTCTGCGAATTTTTACATCTTTTCAACCGAAAACTACTGCTAACAAACGATTAGGAGGAAATGTCCTACTGCATGTGGAGTAGTTGGACATTAAAAGTGTCTTAGGTGACTCACGTTTTTTTGAACACTTACTACTTATATCTATTCATATCTATTATTTTTATTTCTTTTTATGGCTCTTTTCAGGTGTTTTAGGTGTTTTACGTCTCTTAGGTGTCTTAGG
This sequence comes from Prochlorococcus marinus str. MIT 1013, assembly GCF_027359395.1. Lineage (NCBI taxonomy): Bacteria > Bacillati > Cyanobacteriota > Cyanophyceae > Synechococcales > Prochlorococcaceae > Prochlorococcus > Prochlorococcus marinus. The sequence continues at coordinate 820,596 of NZ_CP114778.1, read as the reverse complement.
ACTTGCTGTAAAGAATGCATTAGTGTGATTACTGATAAGCATTTTTGAGCTAGTAAAGACATGATTTCTAAATCAGTGTTATTATAGTTAGTATATTTATAAGAAATTTAAATAACGTGCCTTATTTGTTAATTAGATATCAGGTATCTAATATTTTGTCAAAACAAGATCTAATTTAGGAAATTGACTAAAATAATAGCTACTATTGGTCCATCAACGGAAAATGAAATTAAAAAGTTATGCGATTTAGGTGTAAATATATTCAGGTTAAATTTATCTCACAATAGTATTGAATGGCATATAAATGTTATAAATAATATAAGAGAAATTACACCATCAAGTTCTATTCTTGTTGATATTCCAGGAAGGAAGATTAGGACTACTTCAAAAGTATGTAAAGACAAATTTAAGGAAGGTCAAATAATATACTTAGTCTCAAATAAATTCGATAAATATCCTCTAGAATCAAGATTTATTTATGAAATAAATAATAATAGATTGTTTGATATCGCAAAGAGAGGCATGGAAATATATGCTGATGATGGCAGACTCAAATTTATTATTAAAGAAGTATGTAACGAATACATTACTCTCATAACAAAATGTGATGGATTGCTTAAGGAATGCAAAGGTATAAATATCCCAGGTAGTTACTTCGATGAAAAAAACTTAAACGATCAAGATAAATTTTTCTTAGACTTTTGCTGTCAACATAAAGTCGACTTTATTGGGATCAGCTTTGTTGATAATTCTGATTATTTAAATAACATTAAAACCTATATTGGAGATAGGCGACCTAAGGCAATTGCTAAAATTGAAAATGCTACAGCTATTCATAATTTATCAGAAATCCTCAAAATATCATTTGCAATAATGATAGATAGGGGAGATTTATCTGTAGAAACAAACACAAGTAGTATTGGTATTCTTCAAAAGGATATTCTATTTGAAGCAAATAAGTTAGGTGTTCCAGTGATTGTTGCTACCGAGATGCTGCATACAATGCAAAAATCAATTAATCCAACAAAAGCAGAGTGTAATGATATTACCAATTCTGTATTAGATGGTGCTTCGTGCTTAATGCTTTCAGGTGAGACAGCTGTGGGAAAATATCCATATGAATCTATAGAAACCATGAGATCAATTATAGATTTGACAATGAAATATATTCTAGATAGGAATAAGAATCCCTTAGAATATATTGATAATAATGAACTTAGTCAAGCAGATTTGATGGCAAGAAGTGTTAGTTTAATAGCCTCCTCGAATATATCAAAAGGTTTAGTATGTATTAGCAAAACAGGAGAAGGTGTAAGATTCCTTGCTAGATATATAAATAAAGATTTCTATTGCATAACTGATTCTTATGAAATAATAAGAGATTTAAATATCTTTAGAAATGTTCAACCAATTTTATCTGATGTAGTATTTAAAAAAAATGATAGGTTTCATATTTACTCTATTGCAAAACAACTTATTGATAATGGATGGAATCCTGATCTTCTTTATACATTTATATACGTAAGTGAAGGGGGAGCAGGTCTGAGGTTAAATACTATTCAGATAAATTATTTAAAATCATTAGCGGGTTTTATAGTTTGATTATTTGTATAAAAGAGCCTCCTGTAAGTTCTAAAATTACATTTGCAAATCAAATTCAGGCTATTCTAGAAAAACTTTTAGAAATCTAATACTTTTAGATGTTGATAATATTAAATTCTATATTATGCATTTTTTTAGCTTTTTTCTTCTGAATAATGTAAACAATAATTTATATTTATTATGAACCGTCTGTTAAAGTTCGTAGCCAAATTTTTCATAGTCTTCTTTATAAAATTCTTTGATCAATTTTACCGTATTGTCATTTACAAGATCTTTATTATATGGTTTGGATGTCCAAGTACGTGGAAATTTCCAACCATCATCTAAAATCTCCACATCAGTTTCTTTATTTCTGGATTTTATTTTAATTTGTAAATCATTAAATACTGTTCTTATTGCATTTTCTAATCCATCCTCTATTTTAAATATTCTATTAACCTTTTCTGGGATGAAATGGTGTTGTGGCTTTATATAATTTGCTAAGTAATATTCATCAGATGAATATTTTTCAAATGAATCAATAACAAAGTCTTCAAAAGTCATTCGCTCAAAATAGGCATGCCCTTTGCATTTATTACTTATTGCCCATTGGTATTGGGAAAAGAATCTCTTAACCGGCTCTCTTACAATAGCGAAAGAATATAATTTTTCAAAGAAGAATAATTGCTCTAAGATTTTCATATCATAATGATTTGGTGGACATTTCAGATATGGTCTTGCGAACATATATTCGGGTCCAGCTCCGTAGTGGCGCAAGCCAATTGAGTGAAAGAAGTGCTCTAACATTGTTCCTGCAGTTTTTGGAATATGAACATGAAAAAATGTTAATTTGTTTTCAACACCTCTATCTTCCAATTGATAAATTGGCATTTTAAACGTTAATTAATAATATGATTAATTATATTCCATACCTGAAAGAATTTAGATTTCTATGATTTTGTTTGATAGAAGTTGATTGATAATCAAATGCTTGTTTGAATTTCCTAGATCTCTCAATATTTTTACCGATAAAAAAACTCATAACTTCAGCAGTAGCTCATCTGCCCGCGAGGGGAAGTGATTAGATGAGAGCTTTCATAAAGTGCTTGCAATGGTTTCAGCATGCGCATATGTGCGCACATTAGCAATATTTAGCCATATCTAGCCATGGCCAGCTATGTAGTAGCTCTTAGTAGATTTACTGTAATTTCAATTGTGTTTGAGTACGCTCACTGCTGGATTCGAACCAGCGGCCCAATGCTTAGAAGGCAGTTTCTTTTTTCTTGTAAAGCATTGTTATAACTAGGTTTAGCGCTAAGTGTTGAAAAGTTATGTGCATCAAAGTGCGCACCATATCCATGAAAAGATTAATTGGAACTATTCAGTCTATATCTATATTTTACCACTTTATTTCTTATTCGTTTAAATGAAAAAAGAGCCGTCAAAAGTGCACCACATTTTTAAATTTAACCTAGACAAGAGGTGTGATTTATTCGAAATCACTAGGTTTTAAAGCCCATGATTTTTCATCTGAACATTTTTATACTCTACAGGAAATTAAAAACCTTGTTCTAGAGGAATAAAATAAAGAATAGCAATCATTTACCTATTTTTTATTTTGCTAATAACCTTATTCAAGTCAATCTGGGTATCCACAGAAGTGGTTTGATCATTTAATATACAAGAGAATATAGTAAAATCATTTTCCAAACCCCTAAGCAATTCTATTCCTTCTGCCTTTTCTAAGTCCCCCATCGGCAGGCTCGCAAAGTTTCTTAATGATTCCACTGAAAAAGCATAAAGCCCTAATTGTTTGAAATAAATATAATCAGACAAGTCTTCTGCATTGTTAATAATTGGTTGTCTTGATAAATACTGTATCTTGGTATTCCCTTTTGCTAATGCACATTTTGCCTCATTTATATCCATAGCTTCTTGAGAATTAATAGGTTCAACACCACTAATAATAGAATTTTCTTCATTATCTAGAATAGATACCATTGAGATGATTTGAGATAAGGAATTTGAGCTAATAAGCGGTTCATCACCTTGAAGGTTAATAACGTAATCTGTCTCAACTTGACTAGATGCTATAGCGACCCTATCGGTTCCTGAATTGCATTCAGGAGTTAAAATAACATTAATAAAATAGCTCTCACATAAAGACTTTATCTCTTCTGAGTCTGTGCATACATAAACTGGTAAACCAGTTTCTATGGCATTCTTTGCACAATAAATAACCATAGGAATTCCATCAATTAAAGCAAAAGGTTTCCTAGGAAACCTTTTGCTCATTAATCTTGCAGGAATAAAAATGGAAGTTTTAACTGTCATAAATAATCTAGAAAAGTCTTTATTTAATTAAATGATCTTTTATATATTCTAGAAAATATAGCTCGCGAATGTCTCATTAAAATGTTTTTATAAGTCGTTAGTTAACAAAACAATTGTTGCTCAATAAAGTATATATTTTTCTATTATTAATGTTGAAATCTAAGATTATTGATCAAGTTTATCAAGTGTAATATTTTCTAAGGAAGACATCTTTTGTATTGATTAGGCATAATAAATCTTTCTGAGAGCTCATTTGCAGCGCGAATAGCAAACCATGGATCTCTGATAAATTGTCTACCCAATGCAACCATATCGGCCTTACCATTTTTAATAATATCATTTGCCTGCTTGGGAGTTGTAATCATTCCCGCTGTGCGAACTGGGATTTGCACAGCAGATTTCACCTTTTCTGCAAGATGAACCTGATAGCAAGGTCCAAATTTTAGTTTTGTAATTGGCAAAATCCCACCACTAGATATACACAAATAGCTCACACCAAGTGTCTTCAACTTATGAGCAAGTCTTATGCAGTCGTTAATTGTCCACCCCCCATTAAGACAATCATCCCCTGTCAAACGCACACCAAGAATCTTTTCTCTTGGAAGTACTTCCCTGACTTTCTCGATAACCTGAAGAGGGAATCTACATCTATTTAAAAAGTCACCTCCAAACTGATCCTTCCGCTTATTTGATATTGGCGAGAGAAATTGATGGAGAAGGTAGCCATGGGCCATATGGACTTCAACACCTTGAAAGCCTGCCAAGCAAGCCTTTTTTGTTGTCAATTCAAAATCATTAACAGTCTTATTTATTTCGTCAATATTCATTTGACGAGGTTTTTGCCAACCTTTATCTCTTGCGATAGAAGAAGCCGATACTGTTTCCCATCCAGACTGATACTTGTCAAGAGATGTTCCGTTTTTTTCCCATGGTACGTTTACGGACCCTTTCCTCCCCGCATGAGAAATTTGAAGTGAAATTGGAATATCTGATAAAGTTTTTATTTCTTTCAAAAGGTTAGAAAACGCAATAACTTGATCATCATTTTCCAAGACAAGGTCTTTAGAAGATATCCTCCCTTTCATTGAAACTGCAGTGGATTCAATCATAAGCATTCCAGCGCCTGAAAGAGCCAAAGTTCCTAAATGTCGACGATGCCAAGCTGATGGTTCTCCATTACTTGAGGAATATTGACACATAGGCGCTACAACTAATCGATTCTTGAGATACTGCCCTGAAAGATTTATTGGTGTAAATAAATTGGTTGTCAATGATTCAACTCAACGACAAATTCATTGTGTGGATGAAATATTGCATGTTCGTAAGCCCAATAAGTCTCAACAAAATAAAGACCTAGAGCTTTACCAAGTTTTGGAAGATGAGGGACTCCATCGCTATCAATCATTGACTTCATTGGTGTAGCGAAACGCAACCATTCTCCAGTAGGTTGCTCTGGATAGTCCAATCGACATGCCAAAGCTATTTCTGGTGAGACAAGTCCTAATTCATGAGTTGGTAGAGAGTCATAAATTTTAAGTAGTGTTGTTGGTTCGTCAAATCCAAGAGAAGCAACTGTCACTCTAGCTAATTTAATAGGATAATTGAACTTGATTTTCTTATTCAGCTCTCTGGCAAAAATATCTTGTACCCATTCACTTACTCTATAGCCTTTGGATAATAGGATGGCTACTCCTTCTGCACCATTTTCAAACTCAATATTCGTTAAATTCTTCCATTCCTTAACTTCCTTCATCGATACAAATTTTTTATAGAAAATTGGAACAAACTCTCTAGGCGCAGATTAACTAATATCGCTTTTGGAGAGTCTCATTTTCATATTACTCTACTATTATGAGTAGTTTATTTGAATTTTTTTAGATCCAAATCCAACCGACCATTTCGAATGGTATAACTAAATGCTTAAGGTGAATATTCTGGTGCAGAAGTGCTATATAGGCAAGTATCACGACATATCAAGATGACTCAGGGAATTTCAAGATCTCTGAAGTCTATTGGTATCTGTATGTTTTTGGAACGCTCCCTGCTGGATTCGAACCAGCGGCCCACTGCTTAGAAGGCAGTTGCTCTATCCAGCTGAGCTAAGGGAGCTAAAGAGGATCTTTAGAGAAAAACGATAAACATCGCTTTGAACTGAAAAATCAACTATTTAAGATTACATACTGACGAGGCTTGCCACAAGAGGAATTAAGCAGACCAACAATAGCTTGATTAATTATTTGTTGATATTGATTATTTTTAAAAGAGAGAAGAGTAGTTTTCATGTTTTAAAAATCAAGTATTGATGATGTTTTTAATTAAAATGAATTTAATTTATTTTAATTCCTGAATTTTTTATAAGAGTTTTTCATAGGTTGAAAAATTTTTTTTACTACTTCTGGTGATTAGGTCTTATCTTGGATAAGTAGAAATGATAGAAATGATTTCAAGAAGGTTGACCAAGACGCAAAAAGAAGAAATTTTAGAGGCTTATATGGCTGGAGATAATACCAATGTCCTTGCGGAAAAATATAGTTGTACTACCAATACTATAAATCGAACGGTCAAAAATCTATTGTCAGAAAGTGAATATGCACTTGTAAAGAAAAAAAGATCAAAGATCGGTAACAAAACTACAAATTTAGTTAACAATGAAACAGAAAAAGAAAAAATTGAAGATTTAGAACAGTTAAATTCATCAATTTCATTTAAGGAAAAAGTTAATCAAGAAGACCTAAGTTTAAAAGTGAATGAAGAATCTCCATTCCCAGAGCTTGAAAAAATTGCTTTTTTAGCTCTTGAAGATTCTGATGATTTTGGTGAAGATATAACCTCTAAAATGCAAAATAATCAACACAATCAAAATCATCAGAATTTTGATCAAGATTTTGAGGAGATAGTTCCCTTGATCTCTAGTTTTGATTTTGATCTAGAGAAGAAAAAATCTGATTTTCAAATACTTAATTATGAAAGCCTTCCTGAGACAGTTTATATGATTGTTGATAAGAAAGTTGAGCTGGACTTACAACTTATTTCTGATTTGCCAGAATGGAGTTTTTTGCCCGAAAAAGAATTAGAAAGAAATGCAATTTTATTATTTGCTAATCAACGTTCTGCGAAAAGAATTTGTTCAAAAAATCAGAGAGTTATTAAAGTTCCAAACACAAGTATTTTTAAACTTTCAAAGTCATATTTAATTTCAAAAGGTATTACTCGTTTAATTCTAGAAGATTCAATTATTGCTTTGGATGATTAGTTGTTTCAAAGATTAATTTTTATCATTATTATTAATCATTAATACTGAAGTTACTCCTCCAGACATTAATCCTACAGTGAATGATGTACCTATTATGAAACCAATTGGCAGCGATACAGTTTTATTTATGAGAAAATCTAAACGATATTTCTTACCTAAGTTTTGGGACCCAAGGCAGAGGAAGAAAATTAGTAATATTGATGTCGCAACATTTAAGGTTAAAAGTTTTAATTTAAAAAACATATAGAATATTTTAATTTAAAGTTTATATTTAATCAGCATTAAGCTAAAATTACTATTTGTCAAGTTTCTTATGTAACTTTGAATAAAGCCATTTTTTTTCATAACCTGTTTCTTCTGCGATTTTTCGAGCTGCGATGTTTGATTTTTCTCCTTGCTTAATTAATTCATGGAGCTTATTTAATGCTTCAGATTCACTTATTCTATTATTATTATTATTATTACTATTTCCTCCTAAAACAATTGTAAATTCTCCTTTAGGCTTATTGACAATAAAATATCTTAGGACCTCTTCTATAGTCTTTCCTATTGACTCTTCGTATCTTTTTGTAAGTTCTCTCGCGATTTGAATAGGACGCTTATTTCCGCATAAATTAGATAAATCTTCTAAAAGTTTTATTAAGTGATGTGGTGATTCATAGATTACTGACGTTCTTTGTTCTTGAGAAATATCTTCCAAACGTTTTTTTCTAATACTTTGTTTTTTTGGAAGAAACCCTTCAAAGCAAAACCTTTCTGAGGGTAATCCACTTATTACTAGTGCTGTTATTGCTGCACATGGACCAGGGATGCAAATCACTTCATAACTTTTTGACTTTGCAGCATGAACAAGCTCTTGTCCAGGATCATTTATCCCTGGTAATCCAGCATCACTAATTAATGCAAGACTTCCACCACTTTCTAAAATTTCCAGTAATTGAGATTGTCGACTTTTGAAATTATGTTTGTGATAGCTAAGAAGAGGTACTTTAGATTCTATTATTTTCATTAGTTTTCCACTCCTTCGACTATCTTCACAGGCTATTAGTGACACATTCTTTAGAATCGACTTTGCCCTTGGAGACAAATCACCTAAGTTGCCTATTGGTGTCCCTACTATGTAAAGAGTACCTGGACAAGGTTCGGATCTTTCTTGTTGAGGCTGTTGATCATCAATTAAATCCATTATGTCAATTGATCTTGTTGTGCCAGAAGAGGTCGACTTAACGACTTTATTGGATGAACTTAGAAAGCTTAGCTGGGCTGCCGCAGATGTTTTGATGGCTTATGCGCGAGGTCAAGAACCTCCTTTTGGCTTCCCAAAACATTTGACTGTAGAAGAAGGTGGCGATGGCCCAGTATCAGCAGCTGATACGGCAGTGAATGAATTATTGACCTCTGGGTTGAAGGATAATCTCACTTATAAAGAATGGGATATTTTAAGTGAAGAAACTTCTAAGGAGAAAACTTTTCAACGAGGCCATTATAAAAAAGATTGGTGCTGGATTATTGATCCACTTGATGGAACAAAGGATTTTCTTCAAGGATCTGAAAATTATGCAGTTCATATTGCTTTGGCATACAAGCAAAAACCAAAAATTGGGATAGTTTTGATTCCTGAAAAAGAGGAGTTATGGTTTGGAATCCTTGGAAGTGGTGCTTGGTATGAAAATCGTGATGGTTCTAAAAAGTCGGTTTCTTTTAGTGAGAGGCTAGATGTATCTGAATTGGTGCTCGTCTCAAGCAAAAATCATCAACAAACAGAACTTCTAAATCTTCTATCAACTTTGTCGTTTGCTGAGACGAAAAAGATAGGTAGCGTCGGTTGTAAAGTCGCATCAATTTTAAGAGGAGATGCTGATGTTTATATATCTCTATCTGGAAAAACTTCTCCTAAGGATTGGGATATGGCCGCTCCTCATGCGCTTATTGATGCAGCTGGTGGAATGTTCTCTCATGCAGATGGAGGAAAATTGACTTACCAAAAAACAAATTATTCTCAATCTGGTTGCTTAATAGCTAGTCATGGTAAATCTCATCAAAAAATTTGTCAAAAAGCTATGGATTTTTTCTCTTTAGAAGAACCTAAATATAAAGTCTAATTATTAAGTAAGAGGGGCTACAGGAGTAGGAGTTGGCTCAGGATAATTGTTCATCCCACCATTTTGAGGTACTCCCCTTAACGTTAAATTGATGCGTCCTCGATTATCTATCTCTCTTACTCTTACAGTGACTTGGTCTCCAACTTTTACAACATCTTCAACTTTTTCAACTCGTGCTTCAGATAATTGAGAAATATGAATCATTCCTTCTTTGCCAGGAAGGATTTCTACAAAGGCGCCGATTGGAATGATTCTAGTAATGGAGCCAGAGAAAATCTCACCTTCATGTACTTTTCTTGTTAAACCTTCAATAATTCTTTGAGCTTCTTCTGCGGCTGCTCCATCATGGGATGCAATAGTTACTATCCCTCCATCTTCTATATCGATTTTTGTGTTGGTTCTTTCGGTGATACCTTTTATTGTTCTTCCGCCAGGTCCAATAACAGTTCCTATAAGTTCTGGATCTATTCTAAAACTTAATAGTCTTGGAGCATGAGGAGAAAGATTATCTTTTGGTGTCTCAATTGCCTCTAACATTTTTCCTAATATATGAGTCCTTGCAGGAAGTGCTTGATTTATAGCCTCACCAATTGTCTCAATTGGAAGTCCAGTTATCTTCATATCCATTTGCAAGGCCGTAATTCCTTTCTCTGTCCCTGCAACTTTGAAATCCATATCTCCAAGAAAATCTTCTATCCCTTGAATATCAGTTAAAATTCTTACTTCTTTTCCTTCTTTAATTAATCCCATTGCAGCTCCACCAACAGGAGCTTTTAAAGGAACTCCAGCATCCATCAAGGCTAAAGTACTCCCACATACTGAAGCCATTGAAGTAGAGCCATTTGAACTCAAGACTTCGCTAACAACTCTAAGAACATAAGGGAAAGTATCTTTTGCTGGGAGAACAGGGATCAAGGCTCTTTCTGCTAAAGCTCCATGACCAACTTCTCTTCTGCCAGGAGTTCTCATTGGTTTAGTCTCCCCAACTGAATAAGGTGGGAAGTTGTAGTGATGTATGTATGTCTTGTCGGTATTAGGGTTTAAATCATCCATTTCTTGTGCATCACTTGGAGTCCCTAATGTTGCCGTAGATAAAACTTGAGTTAAACCTCTTTGAAACAAAGCTGATCCATGAACTCTATTGGGTAAAACTGCAGCATCTGCATCAATTTCCCTTACTTCATTTAATTCTCTTCCATCGACCCTTTTCCCTTCCTTAATTATCTGATCTCTCATTAACTTTTTGGTTAAAGCTTTATAACTATTTTCTAACAACTTGTTATTTAAAGAAAGAGATTTCTTAACAGCATTGTCATCCTTTAGTCCATCTATTTTTGAAGAAATACTTATCTTTATGTCTTCAATTTTATTGTCTCTCTCCTCTTTTGTTTGATCGAAGTTTTTCAAAACTTCACTAATTGATTTCGTACAATTTTTATCTAAATAGTTTGAAATTGTGTCATCTACTTGAGGCGCTTCTGGTACCTCTTGTTTGATTCCTGCTTCTTTTAAAACTTCCTTTTGAGCATTGATTAATTCAGTTATGGCTTCGTAGCCAAAGTCAATAGCTTCAATAACATCTTGTTCTGAAAGTTGATTAGCACCTGCTTCAACCATCACTACTCCATCTGGAGTCCCTGCAACTACAAGATCAAGATCACCTCTTTCGATTTCTCGATAACTTGGATTAAGAACGAAGTCATCACCTAATAGACCAACTCGAACAGCGGCCATAGGACCTTGGAAAGGGATGCCTGCCATCAACGTTGCCATTGAAGATCCAGTTACAGCCAAAACATCTGCAGGAACTCGTTCATCTAAGGAGAGACATGTCGCAACTATTTGTATATCGTCTCTCATCCAACCAGGGAAAAGAGGTCTCATCGGGCGATCAATAAGCCTTGATATTAAAGTTGCTCGCTCGGGAGGACGTCCTTCACGTCGCATAAAACTTCCTGGAATCCTTCCTGCTGCATATAACCTTTCTTCGTAATCACACATTAAAGGTAGGAAATCTACCCCTTCTCGCCCTGTAGATTTTGTTGCTGTTACTAGAACGGAGGTGTCCCCACATTCAATCATTACTGAACCACCAGCCTGTGGAGCAAATCTCCCTGTAGTGAGCTTTATCTCTCTACCATCGAAGGAAACGGATTTTGTCTGACCTTGCACGTGACTTTATAGCTTTTTGTCTTCAGACATTCTTACACTTAATGGGACTAATTGAGTAAAAATCTTGATAGATTTGTTTCCTTGAGGAAACATTTACCACAATTACTGAAACTCTAAAACTAAAAAAAAAGTGGGAGATTTAATCTTTACCACTTCTTGGTGTAATTGAATTTACTGTTAGTTTTTACCAGCTTGATTTAACTACTCCAGGCAATTCTCCATTATGTGCTCTTGATCTAAGTTGATTTCTGCAAAGGCCAAAATCTCTATAAACACCTCTTGGCTTTCCTGTAGCCCAACAACGATTTCTAATTCTATTTGGTGCGCAATTTCTAGGTAAAGCTTGAATCTTTCTATGAATCTCTAGTCTCTCCATAGGATCTTTGGCTGATTTGAAAGCATCAATAAGTGTTTTACGCTTAGCTGCGTATCTTTCTACGAGTTTTTTGCGCTTTACATCACGCGCTATCATCGACTTTTTGGCCATTAAGAGCTTATTTTGCACATTTGTATAGCATCTTAACTCCTTGCCTGATTGTTTTAAGATATTGCCTGGAATTTATTTTCAAAATATTTTGACAACAAAAAAATATCCATATTTTTAGAATATTTTTAGAATAATTATCTGTGAACAAATTGTTGCACTAAAGATAATTGTGTTGTGTCACGGATTATTAAAACCACACTGAGACCCACAAGTAAGACAAAGCCTGATTGCATAAAAGCTAATTGAATTTTCTCAGGCACTGGTTTCCCACGGATACTTTCTAGAATAAGAAGAACTAGCTGTCCACCATCAAGAAGTGGCAATGGTAACGAGTTGAGAACAGCAAGATTAATTGAAACTAATGCAGAAAAAAGGACAAGCCCTGATCCACCTTGTTCAGAAAGCTGAGCACCAATTTCAACAATTTTTACTGGCCCACTTAACTGTTGAGCAGTTGAAGCAAAATTTGTAATCAAACTTTTATAGCCAATAACTGTTCGACTTAGTAATTCATAAAATTGTGAATTTGAACTATTAACTATTTCACTAATATTCTTTGCTTTAGATAATTCATTTGGAAGATTGGGTTGTAATTGAGCTCCTATCCTTCCACTTCCTTCATTGTCAGAGGGGGTTATAGAAACTGTTTCACTTTTATCTTGATTAACTCTCTCGAAAAGTAATTCTTCCCCTGAGGATGTCTGAATAATATTGACTAAATTTATGATCCCTTCTTTCCCTCTGCCTAATGGTTGACCGTTTACGCTTATTATTTTGTCTCCAGCAACTAATCCTGATTTAAATGCAGGCTCGTCTGGCTGAATTCCCATAATTATGACACCTTGCTCAGGTTGAGTAGGAATCCCTGCAAAGCTTGCTTGACCAATAAGTACAATCCAAGCAAGTAATAAATTTGCTACAACCCCTGCAGAAATAACTATTGCTCTTTGGTGAATTGGCCTATTCTTTAAAAGATCAGGGTCATTGGGTTTAACTAGTGAATCTGTTTCTTCATCAGGGAAGGAGACAAACCCCCCTAAAGGAAGAGATCTAAGTGAATAAGTAATTCCATTTATTTCCTTTTTTAAAAGAGCTGGTCCAAAACCAATTGAAAACCCACTAACTTTAATTTTTTGAATAACAGCTGCTAAAAAATGACCAGCCTCATGAAAAAAAATAAGAAGGCCAAGTACAGCTATAGATAAGAGAACGTTCATTAATTAGATTTTGATTGAGTTATTCTGGCTGTAATTTGTCCGAACCGAAGTAAGGTATTAAGGCTTTTGGTAAATTGATACTTCCATCAGATTGTTGACCATTTTCCAGAATCGCAGCCATAGTGCGACCTATCGCCAGTCCACTACCATTTAAAGTATGTAAAAGTATATTTTTTTTATTGTTATCTTTTGTTCGTATTGAAGATCTTCTAGCTTGAAAGTCTCCGCAATTGCTGCAACTAGATATTTCTCTAAAGCTATTTGCACCTGGCAGCCAAACCTCCAGATCGTATGTTCTTTTTGCTGAGAAACCTAAATCTCCTGTGCAAAGCTGAATTACTCTATAAGGAAGTTCTAGTTCTTGCAGCACAGATTCTGCATCACAAGTCATTTGTTCTAAAGCTTCTTTAGACTTTTCAGGACTAGAGAACCAATATAGTTCTACTTTATTGAATTGATGAAGTCTGATTAGGCCTCTAGTGTCTCTACCGTAACTCCCAGCTTCTCTTCTGAAGCAGGGACTATAAGCAACGTACTTTAATGGGAGCAAATCTTTAGGGATTATTTCACCTCTATGAAGAGACGTTAATGGAACTTCAGCAGTAGGAGTAAGCCATAAATCATCATCAGCACATCGAAAACTTTCTTCTGCAAATTTTGGTAACTGTCCTGATCCAGTAAGACTTGCTGTGTTTACAAGTGCTGGAGGAAGAACTTCTAAATATCCCTTTTTAACATGCAAATCAAGCATGAAGTTTATGAGTGATCTCTCAAGTTTTGCAGCCTGGTTGAAAAGGGTTACAAATCGACTTTTGGCTATTAATGATGATTTCTCACTATCCCAGAGGTTTAATTTACTAGCAATTTCCCAATGCTCTTTGAGATTATTTCCCGATGAAGGTTCACCCCATCTTCTTATTTCCTTGTTATCTTTTTCGTTTTTTCCTTTAATAGCATTTTTCTCTGGAAGGTTGGGTAAACAAAGTATTTGTTCATTTAATCTTTGTGAAATAGATTTTTCTTCCTCTTCAATAACCGAAACTTGTTTTTTTATTTGGTTTCCTTTGATTCGTAGGTTTGAGATCTCTTCAGAATTTGGAGAAAGACCTTTTTTTATTTTTTGTCCAACCTCTTTGCCTATTGAATTTCCCTGTGCTTGTAAAGTGCTTCTTTTTTCCTCAAGCTCTTTTAGATCTTTGCATAATTTTTGAAGAGGGCCTAAATCAACATCCATTCCTCTTGATATAAGTCCTTCCTTAATTAAATTAGGATTCTCCCTAAGAATTCGCTGGTCTATCACTATCTAAATATTTAAGTCCCTTTAGCCTAATCGTTAATTGTTCCTAAAAATAATCACCCTTGTTAATTTCTTCTGGATTAAGAACTACTTTTTCTTTTGTTAAAACTAAAAACAACTAGAAATCTAAAAAAGTTTTGGTGATGAAGCTCTTGCTCTTCCACCAGATGCCCATTCTTTTAAAGATTCAAGTTGTTCTCTTGCCGTTCTAGAAAGAGGGACAAGTTGACTTGTAGCAAGTATCAAATCTCCTTCAAGAAGCTCTCTTTTCTCTGCAAATGCAAAATACATTGCTTCTATGACAGTTTGTTCTAATTCTGCTCCAGAGAATCCCTCAGTTCTATCAACAGCAGCCTTTAAATCAATTTGTAAATTAGGTCTTCGTTTTTGAAGATGAAGTTCAAGGATGCGATGTCTTTCATTCCTAGAGGGTAATTCCAGCATGAAAATTTCATCGAATCTTCCTTTTCTGAGTAGTTCAGCAGGAAGCTTATCAATTCCATTTGCAGTGGCCACAAGAAAAACAGAAGAAGTTTTTTCTGACATCCAAGTAAGAATATTTGCAAGGACTCTTTGACTGGTTCCTCCATCACTTCTTCCATCTCCACCAAAAGCCTTGTCAATTTCGTCAATCCACAAAATGCAAGGGGCCATAGCTTCAGCGCGCTGAATGGTTTCTCTTGTTCGTGCTTCACTGGCTCCTACTAAGCCAGCAAATAATCTACCTACATCAAGTCTTAATAAGGGCATAGACCAACTATTTGCTATTGCTTTAGCTACTAGAGATTTTCCTGTTCCTTGAGGGCCGACTAGCAAAACCCCTTTGGGTAAAGGCAATCCAAAATCTTTTGCTTCTTCTGAGAAAGCTTGTTTTCTTTGCTTCAACCAATCTTTCAATATTTGTAAACCTCCAACATCATTTGGCGACTTATCTGTCTTGCAATATTCCAGCACCTCGCTACGAGCAATAGATTGGCGTTTTTCTTCCAGTACTTCTATTAAATCTTCTTTGCCAATTTGACCCCTTTGAGCCAGAGCTCTAGCAGCTACTTTACGAATTCTGGATTCACTAAGACCTCCACATGCGTTTGTAAGTTCCTTGAGAACGTTATCCTCTAAATGAGAACTACTTGCCTTAGAGATATTTGATAAAAGTGTTTTGATTTCATTTTCTTTAGGTAGAGGGAGATCAAGAATAGTTAGGTCCTCTTCTAAATCGTTTGCCGGGCTCCATAAGCCAGAACTAATAATTATTGAATGAGGCTTTGATCTAAGATAGACAGTTAAATTTTTCAACATTCTTAGGATGCCTGGATCTTCACAAAAATGGTGAAAATCTTTTAACAAAAGTATCGTTGGAGAACTTTCATCCAGTTTTTTAATCCATTCAAGAACAGCCATTGGCTGCCTAGAGCCAATTTTATTGGAATTAAGAATATTACCAATCCCATCTATATAATCCCAAGTTGCAAGTCTTCTTGGCGAAAGTCTCTTAGTAGAATTTTTTAAAAGAGTTTCAACTCTTTCTTCTTCATTACTCCTTATCCAAATAATTGGAGTTCTTGCTCTAATTAGTAGATCAAGTTGTTCGTCCCAATGAGACATAAGTTGAATCTATGATTATAGATAAGACATCATTTATATAATAAGTTGGTCCTGAAATTATTTATTACTTTTTGGTTCAAAAGGTAATCTATCTGAATCTGATATTACTTCTGCAGTAACAGAAACCGAAGTCTTATCTTGCTGTTTTAATTGGTCATCAAGAATTTTTTGTAAATTCTCTGGTAGAGATTCTCTACTAAGAAGAAAAGTTTGTAACCCTTGGAAAATATTTGCAATGACCATATAAAGCAAAACACCAGCAGGTAGAGGGAAGAATAAAAACATTCCAGTTATCATTACAGGTGTAATTTTATTAGCAGTTGATTGTTGTTTGTTTACAGGCATCCCTCTTCCCGAAAGGACCTGCGAAATGACAAGTGTTAAACCAAAGCCTGCTACTAGAATGGCAATATCCCAATGAATGGCACCATCTACATAAAAGCCAACATTTCCTAGTGCTTTTATAAACAAGAAACCGCTTTTAGCTGCTAAACCTGGAATCTTCGCTTCGACTGTCGCATCACCAGGATTAATTGCACTTACAGTTCCGTCTGCGGATACTTGTACAACCTCTTCTCCTTTTGTGACTTTCCAAGAAGGAGAAAATTTAGCTCCATTTTCGTATTTCTGCAATTCGTTGACGTATGAATCACCACTAATTGTTTGTAAATTGATTTTAACTTTCTCACCTGAACCTATTTTTGTGCCTCCAGGAAGAGATGCAATAACAGGAAAATGATTTTTTTCAGTAATAAATATGGAATGTTTTGCTGTCTTGAAAGGTTTGGGTTCTACAGCAGCTAATTGGTCTGAAGGCAGAACTTTAATATTTACCAGATATGGTACGTCAGCAAAAGGTGAACCCCTCAAAGTTGCAAATAATGCAAACAAGATAGGCATCTGAACAAGAAGAGGAAGGCATCCAGCTAAAGGACTACCAAATTCACCCATTAATTTCCCTAACTCTTCTTGTTGCTTTTGAGGATTGCTTGCGTAGCGACTTTTGATCTCAGCCTGCCTTTTTTGCATTACAGGCTGAGCTATCTTCATCCTTCTCGCGCTTCTGATGGAGCCAGCGCTAAGAGGAAAAAGTGCTAGACGTATAACTATAGTTAATGCGACAATCGCTAGTCCATAACTAGGAACTAATCCGTAGAAAAAATCTAGGATCGGGATAAGTAGATTGTCTGAGATGTACCCGATCACGGTTTTTAATTTAGAAAGATTGAGTTTGTTAGGCCAGTTTGCCTTAGAAGATGTGTTCTTGTCTCACATATTTGCGAGGGCTCATTAGTTTGAAAAGCCCTGAACGTCTTTAACAAGTTTATTGGTGGGTGAATTTTCTATTTTTTGAAGAATATATGATTCTGTTTCTCTAAAATTTGGAAGTGATCTCATCTCTAAGCGAGCTCCATCTTTAAGGACTAAAACCATATCACCATAAGACCCTAAACCTCTTGGAATTGCCCTGATTTCACTTATTTGACTATAAACAACTTGAGTTTTGTCTCTGCCTAGCCAGCCACCTGTAACAGATATTCGACGAGTCGTAATTTTGTATCTGACCCACAAAGCTCTAACCAGCGCTCCAAAAGTAAAAGGTAAACCTATAAGTGTTATACCAGCCATCAAATTTATTATTAAATCACCATTGGCAGGGCCGCCTTCGTAAAAAATGTCTTCGTTAGGACCGTTTTTCATTTTGTTATTCCAGCCTTATAGAGTAGTTTGTCACATTCTCTAAGCAGCGCACTATTAGAATTTTTCATGCAAGAAGGTTTCAAGGAAATAAAAGCCCAAACTTCATTTTCATAAGAGATATTAGAAAGTCTTTCTGACAAGTGATGGTGAAATAACCGTCGAAGCTTATTTCTTGTAACTGATTTTTTGCTTACTTTATTGCTTATTGAAATGGCACATTTTATGGAGGACCCAATATGTGAGTTAAATCCTTTTGATTGAAGCTTTGTATTTGCTTTTGTAATCCTTAGAACCATTGAAGGGCTATAAAACCTTGAGCCCTCTTTATAAATGAAGTCAAAACATCTATGACCTTTGAGTCGCATATGTTTTGGTAAAACCATTAGAAGAAACTTTACTTGTAAGTATCTTTAAAAGAATGTTTAGACTGTTAAACGAGCTCTTCCACGTTTCCTGCGAGTTCTCACAACTCTTCTTCCAGTATGAGATCTCATTCTCACTCTAAAGCCGGAAACTCTTTTCCTTTTTCTACTAGTTCCTCCAAAGGTCCTTTTTGTCATTTTTATTTATTCTCGTATTGGATTAGATATAGATGTTAATTTATCAGCTCATTGAACGTCTATGTTCCAAGTGCCCAAATATGTTGAGATAGGAATGTCTCCTGATTTCTGAGAGAGTGCTCGAAATTGAAACATGCCTCTTTTTCTAGGATTAAATATTTTCATTACTACAGCGTAATTATCCTTGTTGGATGGAATTGGCTTTTCTGGAAAGATTTCAATAGAAGTTTGTTTATTGTTAACTTCAATTAGAGAAGGAATATTTTCTATACAACGAGTCCTTTCAGTATATCCTCCGACTTTTACTTTACAGAGACTTAATTTTTTGGTCTTAATTTTTGCTTTAAAATAATTTGGAACTGCAATGGTCAATTTGACAATATCTTCTTTTCTTTCCTTGCCTCTAAGAAAGAGGTAATAAGTAGCTCTTTCATTTCTTTCGGAAGCAGATTGATAATATTTTAATCTTTTGTATCCTGGCTCTGGATCCCATTGGTGTTCAAAGAATCCTGGGGATGCAGAAGACTTTGGAGTGAAGAGAGAAGCACCTGTTCCAAACAAAAAAGCTGAAAATCCAATAAAAACAAATTTCTTGATGGTTGATAATGATTTCTTCTTGGACATAATTTGAATTTTTCAGAAATATAAATCACTTGAATATTTTCAAGTGGATAAGCATGATTTTTTTAAATATAAGTGGTTGTTGGGAAAAATCTTAATTTATCTGTCTGGACGTAAATTTTTTGCTTTCCCTAGATAAGGATTTTGGGGTGTCTGATTATTTGCTAAAGAAACGTAAGCAAGAAGTCGAATACATTTCGATAAGTCGTCTTTAACAAACATTTGTTGGCAGTCTAAAAGTGCGATTTTTTCCCAGCCTGTTTTTTTTCTAGCAATAGAGGCGGGGAAACAAGCATCTAAGTCTGATGTGACGGAAAAAGTAACAGAAATAATTTGATCTGGGATCAAATTATTTCTTGAGACTAATTCAACTAGCAATTCTTCTACCGCTGAAGTGATTGACTCAACAGAATTGTTTTCACAAGTCGTTGCCCCTCTCAATGCACAGAGATTAGTAAATTCATTTTGGAAATTCATGGTTTATAGAGCCAAAGGATTTGTCCATTTCCCTCGAACTCCATGTTTAATGTATTTAGAAGATTGTGGATTAATTTTCCACCTGGTAAAAACCCTAATAATTTCTTTTTGGATTTACCAAAGGTGATTGGCTTTGTTTTTTCATCTAGGTTTGCAATTTTAATAGCAAGTAATTTTGCATCGTTTTCATCACCAATCTCATCAACCAGACCAAATTCTTTAGCTTGCTCTCCGGTAAAAACTCTCCCATCGGCAAAACTCTTAACAACTTCTGGTGTTAAATTTCTTCCTCTTGAAACTGCCATAACAAATTGTTCATAACTGCTATCAATTAGAGATTGAAGTAGTGCCCTTTCTTCAGTTGATAAAGCTCGATCAGGTGAAAGGATGTCTTTATAAATTCCACTTTTCACCGTCTCAAATTTAATACCAACTTTTTCTAATAACTTAGATAAGTTATTTCCTCTTAAAATCACACCAATAGAGCCTGTTATTGTTCCTGGGTTGGCAACAATTTTTTCAGCACCTACTCCTATATAGACTCCTCCTGAGGCTGAAATATTGCCAAAACTGGCTACAACATGACAACCTTTTTCTCTTAGTCTCAAGAGAGCACTATGGATTTCTTGGCTATCACCAACTGTTCCTCCAGGACTATCAATGCGAAGTAATAGGGCTGGGAACTCTCTTTCTTCAATTTGCTTTAATGCTTTTAGAACATTTTTTCGAGTTTCTGCATTGATAGGACCTTCAATACAGATTCGTGCCATCCTTTTTTTGGATTTGCGTCTCAAGGGCCAAATCATTCAAATTATGCATAACTTTATTGATCTTAAAAAGGAGATTGCTTTCTGACCTTATGTTTGTCATTTGGAATTGGTTTTTGATGATCTTGCCGTTCGCTCTTTGGGGTACCTCAATGGCGGCTATGGCGCCTTTGGTTAATGCCGCGGGACCCGAGATTGTTGCCTCACTAAGGCTTTTGCCCGCAGGTTTAGTGGTTTTGGCTTCAGTGCCTTTCTTAAAGAGAAGTTGGAATATTTCAAAAGATGATTTGGTGTGGTTTTTCGTATTTACTTTGATTGACGCAACCCTTTTTCAGATTTTTCTAGCAAAAGGTTTAATGGAAACAGGAGCAGGTTTGGGTTCTGTTCTTATAGATTCCCAACCTCTGATGGTTGCTTTATTAGCAAGAATTTTGTTTGGAGATGCAATAAATCCAATTGGATGGATCGGCTTGATACTTGGTTTGGTGGGAATAATTTGTCTCGGAGTTCCTACTGAGTTGCTTGGAAATTGGTTTTTGCTTGGCAAATTTGAATCAGGAAGTAATTTTTTAAGCCATGGAGAGGTTTGGATGATATGCGCAGCCGGCTCTATGGCTTTAGGGACGGTGCTTATTCGTTTCGCTTGTAAAAACAGTGATCCTGTCGCAGTAACAGGATGGCACATGGTTTTAGGCAGCGTCCCCCTTCTTTTTTGGCATGTCTTCGATAAAAATTGGCCATTGGTACCTGATTGGTCTGCTTTTGAATGGACTTTGATGTCTTATTCAAGTTTGTTTGGAAGCGCATTGGCCTATGGATTATTTTTTTGGTTTGCAAGCCGTAAAGAATTAACAAGCTTTAGTACTCTTGCATTTTTAACTCCTGTATTTGCATTGATTACTGGTGGAATTTGGTTAGGCGAGAGACTTTTTCTACTTCAGTGGGTTGGAGTTGTTTTGGTTTTAATGTCAGTACTATTTGTTAGCCAGAGAAGAAGGTTCTGGGGTGGTAATAGTAATAAGAAATTAATAGAAGAGGCTTGATTTAATTGGTCAATAAGCAATTAAAACTTATTCTTGTAAGCACACCTATAGGTTGCCTAGGGAGTGGTAAAGGTGGTGGAGTTGAACTTACTATTATTTCTCTTATAAAAGGATTAATTTTATTAGGTCATAAAATTATTTTAATTGCACCAAAAGGGTCAAAATTACCTTTTGAAAGTGAATTACTTGAAATAAAATTAATCGATGGAATTGATCAACCTAGTTGGCAACATCAGAATAAAACAGATCCAGTTATAATTCCCTCTAATAGTGTTTTACCGAAGCTATGGGAAGCTGCGCTTGATTTAGCAAATCAAGCTGACGCAGTTATTAACTTTGCATACGATTGGCTTCCGTTATGGTTAACAAAGACTCAAGGAATTAAAATATTTCATTTAATTAGTATGGGTGCTGAATCACTAATAATGAAAGAAATTATTAGTGAAATAAGTCATTTATTCCCTTTTCAGTTGGCTTTTCATACAAAAATACAATCAAAAGATTACGACTTAAAAACTGATCCAATAATTGTTGGTAATGGTTTTGATAAGAAAAATTATTTATACAATAAAAATGAAAATGGTCCTTTAGGTTGGGCTGGAAGAATCGCACCAGAGAAAGGTTTAGAAGATGCAGTAAGAGTTGCAAATGATTTAGGTGAAAAATTATTAGTTTGGGGACTTATTGAAGATAAAGAATATGCATCAAAAACTGAAAACATTTTTAAAAAAGAAATTATTGAGTGGAAAGGATTCATTCCAACGAATAAATTTCAGGAACAACTAGGAAGATGTAGGGCTTTAATAAACACTCCTAAATGGAATGAAGCTTACGGGAACGTTATTGTTGAAGCGATGGCTTGTGGAGTTCCAGTGATTGCATATGATCTTGGAGGACCTGGTGAATTGATAGAAGATGGATTCAATGGCTTTTTGGTTAAGCCTAATGATATAGAAGGAATGATAAAAGCAACAAAACTTGTCTCTAAAATCAAAAGAAAAAATTGTAGGGATTGGTTTGAAAAGAAAGCCACCAATAAAGTTTTTGCAGAACGTGTTGAGAATTGGCTTAATAAAGGCTTAAATAAAAATTTATCTGCAGAATTTTAAGATTAATTGAAAAGTTTAACGAAATCATTTCCCCCAACTTTGAAGCAAAGAAGAAGAGGTCTTCTTTGTATTTTATTTTTTGGATTAATAATCTTTGTTTTTCAATTAGGCACAACAGGTTTAGTTGACGAAACACCCCCCCTGTTTGCTGCAGCAAGTAGAACAATGGCAGAAACAGGAAATTGGTTAACTCCTCAAGTAAATGGACTACCTCGCTTTGATAAACCTCCTTTGGTTTATTGGTTGATGGGGATAGGATTTTCATTTCCAGGTAATACTTCTTGGGACCCTCTAGGAACATGGGCTGCCAGACTTCCCTCGGCATTATCAACAATTTTTTTAATGCTTGTTTTAGGGGACACAATGATGAGATATCCCCAAGAAGAAAATAATTTCACTAGAAGAACTGCAGTTTCTACTTCGTTGTTATTTGCATTGTCGCCTTTAGTAATAATTTGGGGAAGGATTGCCGTAAGTGATGCTCTGCTTTGCAGCACTCTAGGTGTTTGCTTACTTTTTAAATGGAGAAGATACGCTAATCCAGAAGGAGAAGTTTGGTGGCTGTCTTGGATCTTTTTGTCATTGGCAGTTTTAACTAAAGGTCCTGTCTCATTGGTGCTATCTGGGTTAACAATTTTCTTTTTTGCTTTATTTCAAAATGATTTTTTTAGAACTTTAAAAACATTAAGGGTAATTCCGGGATTTTTTATTGTTTTTATTATTAGTTTTCCTTGGTACTTAATTGAATTGTTAATAGAGGGCAAACCTTTTTTAGATAGTTTCTTTGGGTATCACAATCTTCAAAGATTTACGTCAGTAGTAAATTCACATGGAGAATCTTGGTGGTTTTTTTTAATAGTATTATGTATTGCTTCTTTACCGTTTACTCCATTTTTATTGATAAGTATTTGGAAGAATTTTTGTAATATATTTAAATGCTCTAGAAGGGTTATTAAAAAACCAGATAAGTCGTTATTTGAGTTTTCATTTTTTTGGTTAATTTCTGTTTTTGTCTTCTTTACTATTTCAGCAACAAAGCTACCTAGCTATTGGCTTCCTGCAACTCCTGCAGCATCAATTTTAATATCATTTTCCTTAACTAATGATTTTAAAGAGGAATTCCTAAAATCTTTGGCTTGGAAATTAACAATATTTTTATCCATACTCTTTTCCATAATTCTCTTCTCTTCAAAACTATGGATTCAGCTACTTAATGATCCGGAGATACCCAGGTTTTCCGAAGAATTAACCCATAGTCTTTTAATTGAAAAAGCTGGATTCATATTCCTTTTAATTGCTGTTCTAGGAATTATGTTTTCCTCTAGAAAAATATATGGAAAACTATTGATTTTACAAATTCCTATAGTTGTATTCCATTTTCTGATTGTGTTACCAACTTTTGAATTGGCAGATAGGTTAAGACAACTTCCGTTAAGGCAAGCTTCAGAATTACTTATAAATTCTCAAAATAGAAACGAGCCTTTAGTTATGGTAGGGGCTATGAAACCATCAATTCATTTTTATACTAATCAGGTCATTGTTTTTGAAGGTAGATCTAAAAATGCTTTGATAAATGTTATAGATCGACTTAAAAATGAGAAGAGAAGAGGCTGGGAAGGGATACCTATCTATGGTTCCAATGGCTCAGAAACTATCCTTTTACTTATTGATAAAAGATCAGTGGAAAAACCTTATTGGCAAGGACTTAATCCAAAAGTCTTAGGTAACTTCGGGGTATATAGCGTTTGGAGACTTAATAGAGAAATTCTTGAAAGGCGAGCTAAATCTTTGAAAACAGATGGTTTTGTTTCTACTTGGAAAAACCCTAGACCAGAAAGATTTTAAAAAACTTTCAAAATCTATTGAATTGAATTTATTAAATCTTGTTCACTGCATTTTTCTGGGATTATAATAATACCTAATTCATCCTGAAGCCTCTCTAAATCAATTACCGAGTCTTCAGTTATTGAGCTTATGACATCCTCAAGGCTTGCACCCATATCGTTTGACATCTCTATCAAAATCCGCAAAGTCTCAACCTTTAAAGAAAGGTTTACGTTTATAGAAACGCTTTGATCTGAGCAATTATTTGAGTTCATAAAGAAAACATTAAGATATCGCTGGTCCTTTTGGGTCTTTCCTTTGAATACCTTTAGAAAATGAATTTTTTGGGGATATTTTCAACTTTTCTTTTTTGCATTTTTATTTGAATTAAAAATGCAAAAAAAATCTTCCTAAGTAATTCTCAGGAAGATCTAACAATTTTGATTAAGGCTTAAAACATTTCGCCTTTAAGTTTTTCAGCCCATCCTGCAAGCCTTTCGTCAGTCATGTCTGATTCACTGTCTTCGTCAAGAGGTAATCCGCAGAATTCTTCTCCCACTACACTTTTTGACTCGTCAAAAGTGTAATCAGTCTTTGCAGTGTATCCAACCATTGAAGCACCTGCTTGCTTGAAGTACCTGTGAAGCTCTTCCATTGCATCGCAATAGTTCTCGGTGTAAGTAGAGGAATCACCTAAACCGAAAATAGCAACTTTCTTACCACTGAGATTTAGTTCTCCAATGTCTTCAAGGATTGAGTCCCAAGCAGTTCCTGATCTCTCAGAGTCTGCACCGGTATTCCATGTAGGGATTCCACAAATGACCCCATCATGTCCAGCTAATTCACTAAGGTCATCGACATCTGAAATATCCTTTGGACCTTCAGCAGAGTCAAGTAATCCGTGCAGCCGTTCAGCTATATCTTCGGTTTTACCTGTTGTTGTAGCGAAGTAGATTCCTACAGTCATGGAGCAATTTAAAATCAAGAATATTTTAAAGCAGCTTTGCACATTTGGAGTGGATTTGGTTTTTTTTAAATTTTCTTGTCTATTAAATATTGATTTTTGATACATTAATAAGTCAATATTTATTGCTTTGCTTTCTAGCAAACTAATTTCTAATATTGTTTCTCGTGACAATCATGATTCTTAAACCCAGTCTATAAAAGGGGTCTCAGAGGAAAAACTTAAAAAAGTATTCGAAAGAAAAATTGATTGCTATGGATTTGTAATTAACTTGAGAAAAAGACTTTAAAATCAGTCAAAAAAGTCTCTTGTTAAAGATCTTTATCTGAAAACATTTGCATTTTTTAGATTCAAGCAGTTGATTTTCAAATTAAATAATTTTAAATCTTGAGTTTATGAAGCCCTATGGGTATTAGAAAATTTAAATTTTGATTACTGAGTCTATCCTTTAAAGTTTTAATTGAATCAATTTATAAGTTAGGTCCCATCATTCCAAAACCACTCTGAAGTCCAAAGGAAATGATTACAAAAGTACTTATTGCCAAACCAATTAAAACCGAAGAATAAAGCCTGTTAACTCCATAACCAGATTCAACAGGATTGAAATCAGCAACTACAAAGGATTTTTTGCTGTATTTTCCTCTATCTGTAAGACCTATTGCTCCCATCGCGGTTTGAGGTGTAAGAGCCCCCCCTCGTCACTGAGGAACCATGGCTTGTTTGTGCTGTTGTTTATAGGAGCTGATTGAGCCTCGGCAATTACTTGAGAAGTGCTATTAATTCGACTGGAATCTTCTTTGAAAAATCTTGGAAACATATAAGTATGCCAGAGGCCAATTATGCCAGCCCAAGCAACCATGCTGACTCCAGCTAGTCCGAAAAGAATTTCTTTAAAACCGAATTCCATAAATCAAACCGATTAATTTACGCCCTTTACAGGCAATGGTTCCACCATATCAGAAGTAATGCGAGTCAACTTAGAGAGTTATTAAAGCTTCTAAATTCGGCCCAATTTGTTACAGAATCCTTAGGGTCTTCTTCTTGTTAAGCCTTTTTGGCTCTCATATGCCAGGATTTGTCACATAAATATCCTAGATGGATGAACACACTTAAATTATTGCTGGTTCTTTCTCCAGTTATTTTTACTCTTGCCTTTGCTGATTATTGGTTACGTAGGTGGGGAGTATTTGTTTGGGATAATGGCCCTACTATTAAAAACGAGCAAGTTTGGGAAGATACTGCGATCGTTGCTGATAAAGGAAGACCTGCTGGTGGCTACCCAGTTTTTACTGTTAGAACCTTGGCGGTAAACGCATTGGGAATCCCAACAGTTTTTTTCCTTGGCGCTATTTTTGCAATGCAATTTATTCGCCGTGGTGTAATAAACGCATAAATAAAAATAAAAATAAAAAGGCTTATCTTTTGATAGGCCTTTTTTTATGGAATAAAAAGAGATTTTTAAATTTCTATTGATAATTTTTAAATTATATATTTCTTTAATCAAAAGCGACTTAGAAAGCTTATAATCTGGTAAGAAAAAAGTTTGTTATGGAAAGTCAAGAAACAAATCTGAATGAAAATAATAGCTCAACAGCTGTTTTAGAAAATAATGCTGCTGATATTGTTTCCGTAGATAAACAACCAGAAAACGTTAATAAAAAAGAGCTATTTCCAACAGATCAAAATTTAATTTCATCTATTATTGAGGATGCTTTTCCAAAGGATAAAGCTAATCAGCAATTAGGTATTCCCCAATCTGATACTTTTGCATTTGCAAGTCGGATATTTTTCTTATGGGTTTGGCCCATAGTCTTTCACAACAAAGTTAGAAATCTAATTAACAATTTGAATTTTGCACAGCCTTACTCTAATCCTGGTGAAAGTGCATACACAGTTCAAGATACTGAAACTGTGTACACAATGACTAAAGATGCATTCGCAGGGAAAGGTGGAATGAAATTCATGGGAATTAGATTTATGTCTATTTGGGTTTTCCCAGTTGCAATAACTGGAGCGGTTATGGAATTTTTATTTGTAGGACCACTAATGGGTAGTAACCCTTTTGGTTAATCTCTAAGTTAAATATTTATTTTATTTTTTACAGGTGTTGAGAATTAATTATATTTTCAGACGTTTCTGAAAGGAAAAAATGGAGTAACCTTTTTTGTAGGGTTGCTACTTGCAATAGCTTTACCTCTTATGTACATGAATAAACTAAGAGTGATTATCATCACAGGAGGATGTAAAGCTAGAGATCTACCAATTAGTTGTAGTTCTTCTCCTGACATTTAATTAATTTAATTCTTTTACAACTATAGCTTCTAAAGGAGCGCAATAAAAAATATTTAATATATATAAAACAAATTCATTATTCTTTTCTTTCTGTATAAGTGATTTTTAAAATTAAAATTGAAAAATTAAAAATAAAGGTAACGACATTAGCAATTATGATTGGAGTTGAATCAATTTTTGAACCATAGATAATCCAACAAATAAGACCTATTATAAATAGAATCAACATAATTAATGAAACATCCTCTGCTGATTTCGTTTTCCATGTTTTATATAACTGGGGTAAAAAGGCTATGGTAGTTAGTAAAGCAGCTAAAAACCCAAATGAATCTATATAATTAAAGTGATTCATGCTTTGGTTATAAAAAATATAAATCAG
The DNA here is from genome assembly GCF_027359395.1 of Prochlorococcus marinus str. MIT 1013. Classification (NCBI taxonomy): domain Bacteria; kingdom Bacillati; phylum Cyanobacteriota; class Cyanophyceae; order Synechococcales; family Prochlorococcaceae; genus Prochlorococcus; species Prochlorococcus marinus. The sequence continues at coordinate 792,811 of NZ_CP114778.1, read as the reverse complement.
AACTATATAATAAATTATTATATAGTTCCATCTTGCGTTAGTAGTATCAAAATCTTATGAGTGAGCAGTCTGATTTTAATGATAAAGTTTTAAAGGATAAATTGGATACTTTATTAGATGAAGAGAATGAGATTAAAAAATGGAATGAAGGCCTATTAATAAAATCACTTATCCTTTTGCCAATAATAATTTTCATAGTAGGTTTATTTATTCTTAATAGACCAGAAAACTTAACAGATCTATTCTTTATATTCCTTTACCCTTTAGCACTAATATTGATAGGTTTGATACTTCTATTTGTTATGAGAAGCAAATTAAAATAGAAAGATATAAACAAAATCTTTTTGCTTTAAATCTTGGTTTTCTTGTAGCCAATAGGGTAGTCCCACTGTAAACTACGAGTAATTAAACATTAATACCCAATGGCAGGCGGACCATTATTACAACTTTGGGAAAACCTTCTACCATTTGCTAAGGATCTAAGAATTCGGTTTGCAATAGCAATGCTGGGTAATGTTCTTGCGATATTATTTATTTTTTCCCTATGTAAATTGTTTATTCCAGGATTGGAAGAGCAACTATTTAATTGATTTTCTAGCCCAGAATTGATACATTTCTCTAAAAGAATTAGGATTTAATTTTTCAAATTTATCCCATAATTCTAAATCTTTTAAAGAGTCTTTATTTTTATTAGCTCTCTGACATTTATCTTTTATATCTTTTGAGAGAGTAAAACCTAGGAATTCCAGATTAGATATTTTTAACATTTTTTTAATTTCAATTAGTGAGTAACAGTTTTCATGACTGTGAAAGCAGAGATCTCTACACATTGATGTTGAATAGAAATCTGACCAATTAGTTATTTTATTTAACTGTTTTATTTCTCCATTAAGAATATCATTTCGGAAGCTTCTTATTCCATCAAGGTTTGGTTTAATATCTTTTTCTTTGATTAGTTCTCTCGCTTTTAGTATTTCTTTTCTTGCATACTTGCTGTACAAACCTAACTTTAAAAAACCTTTAGGTTCTAAAACATCAAATAGATTTGATAATCCTTTAATAGGATCATTCATATGATGAAGAACACCTGAACATTCTATTAAATCAAATCTTTTATTTAGTGATGTCAATTCAAGTAAATCCATTTCTATAAAATCTACATTTTTGAATCCATATTCATCGACCTTTCTCTTTGCATATGAGATACTTGAATTGCTTAAATCAATTGCTGTTATTTCACAATTACTATATTGAGATGCTTCAAGTATTTGAATTCCCGTTCCACAACCAGCTATAAGTAAATTTATTTTTTTATTTTCTAATTGAGTTGAATTAGATTTAATTATATTTGGATAAATTTCAGAATTGATAACTGATAAAAAATTTAATTTTTTTTCTTTAGTATATGAATTATATCTCCATCTAGGATATGGATTTATTTCATACTGTTTTTTTACTTCCTTAGATATAGAATCATTTATATTACCTATATTTTTAATTCCGTTTGAAATCTTTTTTTCATCATTTAACTCTTTAAATTGTAAATTAAGTAGATTATTAAATTCTTTATTATCTGATATATATGTATTTAAATTAATTATTTCATCATTTATTGAAAATAGAGATTGGTAACATGAGATTATAGCTAATTTATAGTCTTGATTTTTATTTTGATTTTTGATTGTTCTCTTGATTTGATTTAGTCTATCCTTTTCTTCTTTGGAGATGTAATAAACATACTCATTTAAGAAACATTGAGCTCCAAGTGCAATAGTAAAGTTAAGAATACTATTATTTATCTTACCTTTTTCTGAATAGCTTATAAGAATATTTTTGCGTATATTTCCTAACACTTTTTCCCATAAAGGAGAGCAAAATATTAGTAGAGATAATGCTTTTACTAATTCCTTGTCCTTAATAAGAATATTAAATTCATGATCTTCAAACAATCCGGATTTTATAATAGATAATTTTTCTAATATTTCTTTTGAGATTAGACTGTTTATATTCCCAAATAATTCTCGATGAGAAATATCTTTTCTATTAAATATCTTTTTAAGTAATTCTCTATTATCTTTTTCTGATGTGTTTAATAATTCTCCTTTTTTAATTAATTCACTTATTAGTTTAAAACCTAATTCACTATTTTTGTTTAATAAAAGTTCTTTTTTTGTAAGTAATAATGATTTTTTGTAATCACCAATTTGGTTATATATTGTAGCTAGATTTAAATAACAGTTTTCTAATTCATTATCTAAATCAATTGCCATCTTTGTATGTAATATAGCCTTTTCTATTTCTTGTTTCTCTTTGTAGCATGCACCTAGATTCAAATGAGCGATAGCAGATTTATTATTTATTTCTAAAGCTTTTAAATAATATTTTTCTGCCTCATCATATTTATTAGAATCTTTATTTAGTAAACCTAGGTTGATATATGCATCAATAAAATTCTTATCTAATTCTATTGCTTTTTTAAGTGATAATTTTGACTCGTCATATTTATTTAAACCTTTTAAAATTAATCCTCTAATACAATATCCATTTGGTAGGCTTGGTTTTAATTTAATTGCTTCATCAATAATTATTTTTGCTTTTCCTAAATTATTTAGTTTATAATATAAGAAAGATAAATTTAATTTTGAGTAAATATGATTTGGAAAACTTTCATTACATTTTATATATAGTTTTATAGCTTTTTCATTTTCTTCTTTTTCTTCACATATAAGTGCATAGTTTGAAATTATATCTGCATCAGAATACCCATTTTTTATAAAAGCTATATAACCTTTTTCTGCTTCATCTAAGTTACCTCTTATATGATAGTTTATTGATTTTGCTTTCAGATCTTGTTCTGAAAGATTCTGGAGTTTTTTAGAAGAGCCTTTATTCTCTTTTTTCTTTTTCCCGAAACCACTCAATGATTTTTATTTAACTAATGCTATTATACTAAAACCTAAAAATCTTATTATTTAGCTTAATAAATCCATAGTTTACAAGCTACTTACTAGCTGTTTATTTATAAACTATAGAGTGAATGCTATTTTAATAACTCTTTTTAGCTCCAATATGCCTTGATTTTTTATATAATAAATTAATATAGTTAAGGAATCAAATGCCTTTAAAGTTAGGCGATCAAATACCTAATTTCACACTCTCTGATCAACTAGGAGTTTCTAGGACTAATAAGCAAGCTAAAGGTAGGCCACTAGTTCTATTTTTTTATCCAAAAGATGATACTCCTGGTTGCACAGCTGAAAATTGTGGCTTTAGAGATAAATACGATCTTTTTAAACTATTTGGTGCTGAAGTATGGGGGGTGAGTGGGGATGATGAAGCGAGTCATAGATCTTTTGCCGACAAAAATAAACTTCCTTTTCCCTTATTGTGTGATAAGGATAATTCTTTGAGAAGAGCTTTTGGTGTGCCTAAAGTTCTTGGCTTGCTGGATGGTCGTGTGACTTATATTATTGATTCAAAAGGCGTTATTAGACATATTTTTAATGACCTTTTAAATGGTCCTGCTCACGTTAATGAGGCACTTAGGGTATTGGGTGAAATAAGAAATTAATTTTCTATCTATATTCTATCTATATATTTGATTTGAATATTTAGTACCTTAATTGTTCATGAAATCATCAATAGATTAATTTGCTAGAATTTTCTCCTGATTGTAGTTTTTCTAGAACTGTTTCAGACGAGATTTTCGCAACATCATTCAAACCGTTTGCATCAAACCAAGGAGCTGTTGCCCAATTGAATCCTTTCCCAAAAGTATTATCAGGAGAAACTATATACCAATGGCAAGCAGTGTCGGGGACGTCTACTGCACACTTTGACCAATTATCGCTCCATTGGGGCACTTGAACCCAAAGCAAAGTAGAGAAAAATAAGGAAAACAAAGAAGCGAACATTTCTTTAGATTTACTTTATATTAGTGTTTTTTATTCTTGGACGAGGATTTTTTATTTTTTTCTGCAAACAGACAATTAATTAATTAGTTATTCTAATACATCTTTCTATCGTTTTTTAAGTACCGCAAGCATAAAATTTCTTGGTTCTGTTCATTTTTATCTGAATTTATAATCCATTCTTTAAATTCCTGATAAAGAAAGGATCTATCTATTTTATTTATTTCAGTCATCCTAATTAAGGTACAGCTTAGAGTGACAGTAATAATTTCTTCAATAGAGGGGTTATTCTTCAATCTTCGTTTTGGGTGTCTATTTATAATCTAGTAAAAAATCTTCACTGACGAGTATTTTTGACCATAATTTTATATTCAATTTATCAATTGAATATAAATCAAAGTTTTTTTAATAAATATTATTTTATATCTTTTTTTACGTATATAATTGAATTCTAATCTATCTTTCAATGGATAAAGAAAGTAAAAATAAATCTTTGCTTATTTGGATTGAGGAGATTTGGGAAGAAATTGAGGTTCAATTTTATGGAATAATAGGTGCTATTTTGTTCTTTATTGTAGTTTATTTGATTTTTCAACCTCAATGGATAAGAGCTGTGTTTGATGTTTTTTTGAAAAGTAATTTATCTGTAGCTTAAATCGTTAAAGTCCTGGAGAATGTATTTTCAATTAATGTTGATGCTGATTAGTAGTGTTCTAAAGTTTTCTCTTTGGCGACTAATTCTATAAATTTCCATACAAGGGCATGTTTGTAGTCGTCCTTATTTGGACAAGCCGATACTACCTCTTGCCATGAGAAATCATCTTGATCGTTATTTGCTTTTAGTGGTGACCCAAAATCTCTTGCAAGATTAGAAAGAAAAGAGCTTCCGAGTTTATCTGACGTGTATTTGATGATCTCCTCTGAGTAACTCAAATAGAGCAAGAGAGTGTCAGCTTGATAGTTATGTCTTGTGCATGCCCCTTCAGAGCAACCACTACTGGCGATCTCTAGGCATGCATTATGGTCGTAAGTCTCTTTGATTAAATCAACTAATCTTCCCATTTAATTCTTCCATCACCCCTAGTGTTATAGCTAATAAAAAATTTAATTACGTAATCAAACAAAATTCAAAAAAACTAAATATTATTTTCGTGGACTTCAATTAGGTAAATATACTAGTTCTTTTATTGTTTTAGTATTAGAATAAAGTAAAAAAAATTGAGAACGTTTAATTGCTTGTTAAGAGAATAAAGCAAACTTTTATTGAAATTAATCAATGATAATCAATGATTTGAATTTCTGTATTAAATAAATTTAAATTATTTTAATCAATAAATCTTGAGTATAACCATTTAAAGAATGCTCCGATAACGGGAATATTACCAAATGTTCCTGAACAAAAATCAAAATAATCTCTATGTTCTTTCACCTTCCCTTCTTCGTCAAAAATTAGTCTTGTTGTTCCATCGTATAAAAATTCGAGACCTTTTATTTTCAATCCCATTGTCCATTCAACGAAAGCAAAATCCTTATTTATGGCAATTGAGTGTGATTCTAAATAAATATCATCACATCTTTTGATTAATCCTTCTTGTGCTTTGATATATGCATCAATTCCATTTCTTTCTTGGGTAGGATCGATGAATTTAACTTGTTTGTTATATAAAGTTTCCCATTTTTCTCTAGATGGAGCTTGTTCTCCATAAGATAAATTAAAGAATTTTTTTAATTCTTTTTCTTTGATGAGCATTGAATTCTATGTTAATAATCACAATTTAGATTATTTAAATAGACATCGTGTTAAAGGCAAGTGATGAAGATAACTCAGAAATAGCTTAGATTTAGTATCTATTCAATTAGCTCATATGAACAGGAAGAACATTCTTATTGCTATTGGTGTCCTTGGAATAGGAATAATCCTCTATAAATTGCTTTTAGGACTTTTCCTCCCAATAGCTTTGTTTGTCTCTCTTCGATATGTTTTAAAGTTTTTACTTAAGGACTCTGAATCTGATTCGGTTCAGGAGGGTTCTCAGATTTTTACGAACCCTGAGACCTCTTCTTCAATTGAAAACATAGTTGAAATTAAGCCGATTGAAGAAGAAAGGCCTGTTGAAGAAGCAAAGCCTGTTGAAGAAGAAAGGCCTGTTGAAGAAGCAAAGCCTGTTGAAGAAGCAAAGCCTGTTGAAGAAGCAAAGCCTGTTAAAGAAGAAAGGCCTGTTGAAGAAGAAAGGCCTGTTGAAGAAGAAAGGCCTGTTGAAGAAGAAAGGCCTGTTGAAGAAGCAAAGCCCGATGAAGAAGAAAAGCTTGAGTAATCGCTAGTATTGGATATATTTAATAATTTCTCACGTTTTTTAATGGATACAAATTCAAAAAAAAAATTCTGGGATTCAAAGCCATACTGGTGTCAACCTTGGTCTATTATTAGTTTCGGAGTTTTAGTTCCAATTTTTAGTTGGAAAATATTTAATAACATTATAATTACTTCGATTATTGGCTTTTTTATTTTTGTTTGGTGGATAGTATTTTTAATACTTGCTCCTAATTCATATCAACTAATTAATGATAAAGAATAACAATAAGTTATTCTTTTATTTTTATTTTCAATAGGCTTAATAATTAATTATCTATTTAGACCGTAAAAACACAAATAAGAAATTTCAAGTTCAGTATTTATTCCCCATGGTACCTACTTGCTTCAGATGAGAAGCCTATGTAACCTCCTTAATACCGCTTTCGATTTGTCCAATAAAATTCAACTAACTCTCTTTTAGATCTTGTTATGAGGGCTTCTGTTCCTATTCCTAGTCCGCTTGAAAGCTTTAGGCTCGTTATTGATTTCCAGCTTGAAGTGCTTGATGATTCCATTAGATACTCCAGTTAATTGGTTGACTAAATACGAGAAGAACCCCGTGCCTTTATTGAGCGTTCTATTAAGCATGTTTTTTAACTAAATGATGTTGTTAGAGCGGGTGGAAAAAATTGAGATTCTTCGATCCGAATAACGTAATGCACTATAATACATCTGTATTACTACTTGTCAATTCTCTGCCTTGTTTGTGTTGGCCAATTTAATGCTTTTATGTAAGGTAATTTATTTGATTAATAGTTTCTTTTAAATAATATAATATAATCTCAATTTAAATTTACAAACTAATTTGATTGATGTAAGATAGTTGAAGCACCTAAATGCAAATAAATATATAAAAGACTCAATTTTAAAATATTTATATATATTTTTTGTGTTTAAGTATATATAGTGAATTATTTAGAATAGTATTTTTGATAATTAAGACTTCTTTTAATTGTCAACATTCATATATTAAATTTTAGAACCTTCTATCATATAAGATAATTTATTGATCATATTAAATGTTTTATTAGTAAATTTATAAGTTATGGTTGTAGATTTTATCCTTCAAATACATATTTTATTTAAATGTAAACTTATTTACAACAAGTATTTCTTGTTTTGAGAAATCACTCGCTGATATACAGTTTATCCACTCTCTATACTCTTGGGCAATAGCAAGTTGACCTCCAGGATCTACCTCCAATGTTCGTTTTAAAATATCAGATAAACCTGTTATCAAAATCTTTTCTATGTTTCTTTGATCTTCGTTCATTAATATTTTGCATGTATTCCAGATTACCCTCTATTCATTTATTTGTAAAGATACAAATAGCTAAATAATTCATTTTTATTTACTATTTAAATATAAATAATTTATTATGCACCATTAATATCATTATGCGTATCTTGTGATGGTATAAATCCAAATTCTTCTATTGCTTCAACTAATGTAAGCTTGCTTTCTTCTGTAGTTATTTTTATCTCATTAGAATTAGATTTCACTTCCTTAATGTTTTTTATTAAGTTTCTAGATATATTTTTTATATCCAGACTTTTATAGATCGATCCTTTAATACTATTAATTAGCTCAATATTAATCAAGTATATTGAAAAAGTAATTCCAATTAAAACAAAATAGATATTGTGAATAATAAAATATGATAATACTAAGCCCATTGATAAATATTCTATGAGATAGATGACTTTGTTTTTATTCATAACTAGGCAACATCCTTTTGGTTTCTCTGTTGTTGTCTTTCTAATAAAGTGAGATCATATGATGATTGTATTTGATTGTTATAATCTAATGTATCAATAAATTTTGATAAAGCTTCTTTATTCTTGATCCATTTATTTCTTATTGTTTTAGGTATGGTAGGCAGATCGACTCCTTTTTTGTTTAGTGATCTTATATACCTCTTCCTTTGAGCACTATCCATTGTTGTGCTGATGATCTCATTATGTATCGAGAGATTCGTTTGTTTGTCTCTCGGCTCTGTTATTGCCATTAACTCTGAAAGACTTCTGATGAATGTAATCATGCCGCGTAGCTCTCTTTGTCGTTTTTCTTATATATACTTTTTAAATGTTTATCTTTTTTGTAGGCGTTTATATAGTTAACATCGTAAGATCCTAGCCCTTCTTCTTTGGGGTTGTACAAATGGATAAAACCATTTCTAGATTTTGAATTCATATTCATGAAGTTAACCCACTCTATTTTTAACTTGCCTATTTCCCATGGGCACCATTTCGAGGAGAGATTTGCTAGACTTGAACTTTTCTTGCATTTTTGACGTTTTTCTTTGACTTGAATTCTCGATATGATAAAGTTTGGTTTTTTTTGGGAAAATCATTCCTGGAGATGAGTTGATGTGGTTCATATTCTGAAATTGATATTGCAGAGTAAGTAATTGCGGACTGTTCATTAAACCAGAGGTTCTATTTTTTCTCTATTTGAAAGCAAGATACTTAGTTTCTTGTTCTCATCTTGTAGATTATTAATTATCTTTCTATAAGTTTCAATCTTATCTTTTAGGGACTTTACCTTTTCGCTTTCAGTCTTTTTGGAATATGCATTCTTCTTTTTTTTACTCCCTTTCACCAGGACTCGTACGGCTGCTTCTGTCATTCTTTCACCATTTTCAACGGCCTGGAATACCTTTTGACGCTCTTTGTCGGTCACTCCTTTGCTTCCCATAAGTGCTAGCGATCTTGGCGTTAGAGAGGCAAGTAGATTGTCGTCTATATCAGAGCCGCCCAGCCAATTTGTGTATGCGCTTACAAGATCGACAGCAAATCTTTCGGAACAGTTGATTGCGCCTGACTTCAAGAAGGCCCTCCAATTCCCCGGCTTGATATTACTCTTTATATCTGCGAGGTTGGCCGCTACTGCCCTAAGTGACTGTCCAACATAACCTAGTTCTTCATTTATTTCGACAACTGACTCTTTTACAAATTCTATCTGGGCGGGTACGAGGCCCCTGATGACCTCGTTATTGAGCGGAATACTTTCTAGGTCAACCACTTCGGTTGGCGATAAGTCCATAGACTTGACTAAATACCTGTTTAATATAAGCCTTGTGTCGAATCGGAACAATGGATACTGATGTACTATTTTCTTGCTTAGGCTTGATTTTTTTTTAATTTTCTTCTTCATTCGTCGGGGAATTCTGTTTATTTATGCATGATTTATATTTATAAATAAATTTACTATGCTAGCCTCGGCTGAGATTAAGGCTAATCAACAGATAATTAGATCAATAATCTACAATGTTTGCATAATGAATATTTATATAATTCTTCAGAACTTATCTTGCTTTTGTTATGGCTATTAGTGGTATTTATAGAGCTTATCGAGTGACTATACTGTTGAATATTTTAGCTATAATTCTCTTCTAAGTATATATACTTATATGGTCATCCGTTTTTCCTCGTCTCACTACCCAAGCTTAAATGCTCAGTAGTTGATTTAGCTTTTAATTAATTTTCTCGGTTTGGCTATTTAAGCCCAGGATCTTTTGCAATACTTCTTGTTAATTAGCCCAATCAAGTTATACCTATAACCTTAAATTACAGTTTTATCAAAACTAATGTATTTTCAGTGCAGCATTAGATAAAACCTTCAAAGCAATGGATACTAAGACTCATTCTTTTTCTAGTCTTATTGGAACTCCTAGGCTAATGTGTGCACCAAAATTATGATTGAGTTCAACTGCTTTGCGAGTTGATAATTCCGTGTCTTTCTATTTGCCAAGATTCTTCAATATGTTTCCATGATTAACAAATACTCTGTGATCTTTTAAGCCTTGATTTGTTAACTCTTTATAATATTGCAATGCTTTTGAAATATGACCTTTTTTCTTGTTATTGGATTGTCTTTTTTTAATATATATAAGATCTATATTATTTATTAATTTATATAAGAAGTTTTTCCAATTTATTCTCTAGGCTTTTTGTAAATAATTCCGAATTAAAAAGTTGAGATTTATATCTTAAGTTAGCTACCAAACTTTTCAGTCTTAGAAGTATTTCCGGGTTCCTTGCAATGTGTAGAGCCTTTTCTTCATATTCACTTTCATTGTAAGTAATCAGCTCCGTGATTCCTAGAGAAGTGAGCAAACTGGCAGATACTCTCGAAGCAAAGCTCTCGCCTACTTTTGTTAGCACGGGTAAGCCAGCCCATAAAGCATCTGATGTCGTTGTATGACCATTACAATTAAATGTATCAAGTCCAAGGTCTCCTAGAGAATATCTTGCTAAATGTTTATCCAAGCACAATTTATTAGCAAAAATCAATCTATTTGTATCTACATTTCTTATTTCGGCTTCTTTGTATAAATTTTGTCTTGCCAATAAATTAGATTGATATAACCATAGTACACTTCCTTTTATTTCTTTAAGTAATCTCATCCAAATATTAAATTCATTTGGTGATATTTTTCTATTAGCATTAAAACATGTAAAGACAAATCCTTGTTCAGGCAGTTTAAAATCATTACGTTTAATAGGTTCCATAGATATTTCTTTTTTATTGTCGTTACATTGATAACAACTTGGCATTCGTATTACTTTTTCAGAATAAAATTTTTCATATTCTTCAGGAATTATAATCTTATCTGAGAGAATATAATCAATAGTATCTGCTCCAAGTGAACCGGGGTATCCAAGATAATTTATTTGTATTGGAGCTACTCTATGAGAAAAGATATCCATTCTATTATTCTTAGTATATCCTTTTAGATCAATTGCTATATCTAGCCTGTCGCTTCTTGCTAATTTAACACTTTCAATAGTATTTAATTTCTTTATATCTCTAAAAAAACATCCAGATGCTTTAGCTCTTTCAGTATATTCATCTTCTTTAGGAGTAAATGAGTATAAATATATTTCGAACTTAGACTTATCATGTAATTCTAGAATAGAAGCAATTAGATTCATTGTTGCGTGCTCGTAAAAATCAGAAGAGAAGTAACCTAAATGAATTTTTTTATTTTTAAAAGAAGCTATTTTAAAGGATTTCTTGATATAGTTATCTTTATAGTATTTTTTGGATCTTTTTAAACTTTTTATAGGATTATCTTCTACAAATAAGAAATCCCATGGGTTAACAGCTTCTCCTTCAATTCCAATATTTTCTAGCCAATTATTTTCTATTTCTTGATTACTCCAATCGCAAATATCTTTTTTAGATCTAATCAATTCAGCTCTAGCAGAGGATGAAAAAGGATTTAACTTTAGAGCTTTTTTTTGGCTTTTAATTGCTTCTTCATTGTTACCATTCTCTCTCAATAGTATTCCAAGATTTAAATGAGCGGAGCTCAAATCAGGCTTTATTTCGATTGCTTTACGAATTGATAATTCAGCTTCTTTTGATTTGCCAATATGTCTCAATATATTTCCCAGATTTGAATATGCTTCTGCGTAATCAGGTTTGATTTTTATTGCTTTGCGAGTTGATAATTCAGCTTCTTTCAATTCGCCAATATGTCTCAATATATTTCCCAGATTTGAATGTGCTTCTGCGTAATATGGATTTATTTCTATTGCTTTGCGTTGTGCTAATTCAGCCTCTTTTAGTTTGCCAACATCTTTTAAAATGACTCCATAATTAGAAAAAATAAATGCTTCCCTAAATCCTTTATTTATTAACTTTTGATAGCATTTTGCTGCTTCTGTAATATTTCCTTGTGAATGAAAATGCAATGCTTGATTGATTATTTCTTCATTTGAAAGTTTCGAAGGGGCATTTGTATTAATAGTAAGATTTCCTTGAGTTTCTTCTAAAGCAAAAGGAATTGTGAATGTAGTTACTTCAAAGACTTCTTCTCCCCCTTGATTTTTATCACCAGATTGTTTCATCTATGCTTATCTTTTGATAGCAATCACTTTTTTACTTATAGCGTAAGTTAGTGCAAGAATAAAAGTAGGTCTTTATATTATTTTTCTATTTTGAGAAATAGGAATAAGGTGTGACAACATATCCATTCACAAATAGTATTTAACTTTTCTACTCATACGCTTACCTCCACTTACTTCTTTTATCTAACCATCTCCATTCATTGGATAGCAGAGAAATACATATATTACTCCCTATGGATAGAGCGATCTGTTTGATTGTTCATGGATATTTGAGTGTCATTGATTACACAAATAGATAGGATTAGTTGAGTAAAAGAAAAGGGGAAAAAATTGAAAATGACGATTTCGTTCTCCTATCGTTCTTTTGACACATCGCACATCTGTTCTCCTAAGTTTGTTTTGAATCGTTGTTCTCCCCTTGTTCTCCTAAATCTGAGCTTCAAAAACATTGGGAGGACTGTATAGTGTACTTTCAGGACATAATTTCTAACCTCAATAATTTCTGGAGTGAGAAAGGTTGTTTGCTGCTCCTGCCATATGACTTAGAGAAGGGCGCAGGGACAATGAGCCCTCATTCTTTTTTGAGAGCCATAGGTCCGGAGCCTTGGGCTGTCGCTTATCCTGAGCCCTGTCGAAGACCAACTGATGGTAGGTATGGAGATAATCCCAATAGAGCACAGCATTATTTTCAGTATCAAGTTCTTATTAAGCCTTCTCTCGACGGCATACAGGAAATTTATTTGTCTTCGCTTGAAGCATTAGGGATTTCGCCTACTGAACACGATATTCGATTTGTTGAAGATAATTGGGAATCTCCAACTTTAGGCGCTTGGGGAGTGGGATGGGAAGTTTGGCTTGATGGTATGGAGGTAACCCAATTTACTTATTTTCAACAATGTGGTGGTCTTGATTGCAAGCCTGTCTCGATTGAGATCACTTATGGCCTTGAAAGATTGGCAATGTATTTGCAAAATGTTGAAAGTATTTGGGATCTTTCCTGGAACAAAAATAATAAATATGGTGATATCTGGCTTCCTTTTGAAAAGGGTCAATGTCAATATAATTTTGAAGAATCTAACTCTGATAATTTAAGAAAACTTTTTGAAATTTATGAGGAGGAGGCTCATCAATTAATAGAAAAGAGACTACCTGCTCCATCCCTTGACTATGTTCTAAAATGTAGCCATACATTTAATTTATTAGAGGCAAGAGGAGTTATATCTGTTACCGAAAGAACCAAGATTATTGCAAGAATTCGATCTTTGGCTCGAAAAGTTGCTGAGGCTTGGTTGGAAGAAAGAGAGTCTCTAAATTTTCCTCTTTGTTTAAATTAGCTGTTAACACCAAGTAACAATTTAGCTTTTATAGATAATAGATAGATCGGATAATATCCAGTGATGTATAAAAAGATACTTTTAGGGGTTTAGGCTCTGTAATGTCTCATTGAATACACTATTATTGATTCGACAATATTTGTGTGAGGACACAATGAAGCTTTTTCAGCGTTTGCTGGTAGCTCCTGCTGCTTTGGGCCTAATGGCTCCATTAGCTGCAAATGCCGATGTTACTTCGGTATCTAACGATTCAGACTTAAGTTCTGAAGTCATTCAAGCTCGTGTTGATGGTGTTGAATCTCAACTCGGCGAAATCATGGCTGGCCAGTTCTCTTCATCTACAAAGATGAGCGGTAAGGCTGCTTTCATCACTGGTTATGTTGATGATGATAATGAAACAGATACTGATTCCATCACTATGGAATATATGTATCAGTTGAACATGAATACAAGTTTCACTGGTGAAGATCTTCTATATACAAGAATTAAGGCTGGTAATGTATCTGATCACTTTGTAGACAAAGGACAAGGTACTTATCTTTCAGCTGGTAAAAACACATCTGACGCTTTAAAAGTTGACAAGATTTGGTACCAGTTCCCAGTTGGAGAAAGCCTAACTGTTTGGGTTGGACCAAAAATTGAGAACTATTACATGCTTGCAAGTTCTCCTTCTATTTATAAGCCAGTAACTAAGCAATTTAGTCTTGGTGGAAATGGAACAGTTTATGGTTCAAGTACTAAAGCTGGTTTTGGTGCTGCATGGACTCAGCAAACTGAAGATCCTTCAGAAGGTAGATGGGCATTAAGTACTGCTTATACAAGTCAGGGCGGTGCTAAGTCTGCAGAAGGTCAAGGCTTATTTGGAGATGATGCTAAGTCAGCTTTGTTGACTAAGCTTGAATATGGCACACCACAATGGCAAGTATCTGGAGCCGTTGCTTTCAAAGATAATGGCTGGTCTGATAGCTATTTCACAACAGCCAAAGGTAAGTCAAGAGCTTCAGGAAGTTCTGAAACTGCAATTGGTTTAAGAGCATATTGGAAGCCAGATAACACAGGTGCGCTTCCTTCAGTTCAGCTTGGTTATGACACATCTAGTATCGATGATGCTGGAACTGGTAATGCAGATGAAGCATCAGGATGGATGGTTGGCCTTAATTGGAAAGATCTATTCATGGATGGAAACAGAGCAGGACTTGCTGTTGGTTCAAGAGTTAGCGCTACAAATATTGTTGGCGGTGGTTCTGATCCTTCAGAGGATAACTCTGTTTGGGAAGCCTATTACTCCTTCAAAGTTAATGATGGCGTAACAGTTACACCAGCAGTGTTTGGTAGTACAGATGTTGAAGCTGAAGGCAAAGACGTCACTGGAGCAGTTCTTCTAACTGAATTCAGGTTCTAATCTAAATAAATTAGTTCATTTAAAAACGCCCCTTAAAGGGGCGTTTTTTTTGCATTAAAAAAAGGTCCCTGGTGGACCTTTTTTATGTCAAAGCTTTACCAGCAATTCTCACCCTCACCAATAGGAATGCAGACATTTGATTTCTTAGCTTTATCAGCAGCTTTTTGAGCTGCTTCATCAAGCTTCCCATCTTCATCTGCTTCTTGATCAGAGGTCCATTCTTTTAAACCACCCATGTCTCCATGTTTCTCTCCAGCCATTGAATTGTCTGGAATAATTGCATTAGTAGCTAAAGCCGCTGCTGCAGCTAGGAATATTCCTACAGGAGTTTTTTTAGACATATGTAGTTGATTTTAAATATATTTTGATAGCTAAAGTCTATCAATGAAAGTTCATTTTTTACGATTGTTTGTATAAAGGATTAATCTCAATCTCCAAGTCTTCTTAAGAGATTGCTATATGCCTGGAAAACTAAATCTAATTCGTCTGACCTTCCATGCTTAGCGAGTAAACCTTTTGCTCCTGCATCTAGACCAAATAAGAAATTTCTATCTTCGTTATTTTGTATATAACTTTGTATCCAGCCAACACAAACAAAACGTTCTCCCTTTTTAACTTGAGACACTGAATGAAGCTTTGTACTTGGATAAATAATAATTTCTCCGGCAGAAAGTTTTATTTGCTTCGTTTCATTAATTGTTTGTATACAAAGGTTACCTCCTTCATAATTCTCAGGCTCGTTTAAAAATAATGTAAAAGACAAATCACTTCTTCCAGATGGCATATATGGATTATCAACGTGCATTCCATAACCATTCCCTGGGAGTGATTTTGTACACATTACACCATGAATAAGGCTTGGAAGAGTAAAGCTTTTTATAAGAGAATTTGAGATTATTTTCATGACAACAAGATCTTTAATTTCTTTGGAGATTTTTGAGGTTTTATCTAGTTGAAAATTATTCTTTATTTCTGCAGCAAGGCTACCTGCAGTCCTTTTCCCATCTTGCCAGGAAGAATTATCTGCTTTTAGTTTTTGAGTTATTTCAATTGCTTCTGATTTCTCAATGAGAGAATGAGTTAAATATTCCATCTTTAGTAATTAGGAATTAATAATCATCCTAAAGTATAAAGAAAATATCAATTTATACTAAAATACGTATAAACCTTGCAAAAGGATATTCATCCCACTCTTCTTGTTTAATCTGTTAAAAGATTTAAAAACTTTCTTTATAGTTTAATGAATTTAATCAAGCGTCTTTTTACTTCAGCTGTCGTGAGTTCTTTGCTTGTTTTTACGGGTTTTAGTTATGCAAAAGCCTCCGATAGAGAAGTAAGGATTTATTCAGGCAGGCATTACAACACTGATAAGCAGATCTATAAGAAATTTGCCAAGGAGACTGGGATAAAAATTCGGTTAATTGAGGCTACAGGTATTTCTCTAGTTGAAAGATTGAAAAGGGAGGGCACGAATTCCAAAGCAGATGTGATTCTTCTTGTTGATGCGGCTAGAATTAGCAATGCTGCAAAAAGTGGTCTTCTTCAGTCATATAGATCTAATGAATTAGATAAAAATGTTCCGGTCGAATATCGAGATCCTCAAGCAAGGTGGTATGCATTAACTAGAAGGGTGAGGGTTATGGTCGCTAATCCTAAAAAAGTTGATATAAACTCAATAAAAGATTATTCAGATCTTGCTAATCCTGCTTTGGAGGGCCTTGTTTGTGTGAGGAAAAGGAGCAGTCCATACAATCAATCTTTAGTTGCCAATCAAATTGTCAATAAAGGAGAAGCAAAAACTAAAGAATGGTTAAAAGGTATGATTTCAAATATTTCGCAGCCTTTTTTCCCCGGTGATATAGGAGTTATAAGAGCTGTTGCACAGGGTAAGTGTGGAGTAGGGATAGTTAATCACTATTATGTTTCAAGGATGCTAGCCGGTGTTAATGGTAGTAAAGATCAAAGGTTGGCTAAAAAAGTAAATGTTCTTACTCCTAATCCTGCTCATGTGAATGTTAGCGCAGGTGGAATTGCTAGATATGCTGAAAATAAAGAAGAAGCTATTCAACTCCTAGAATACCTTGCTTCTCCTGATGGGAGTCGTGGATTAGCAGGCCCAACATTTGAACATCCCTTAGTTGGTTTTAATAAAACGGATGAAGTTAAACAATTTGGAGAATTTACACCTGATAGTGTGACCATTGATCAATTAGGAGCAAATAATAAAAAAGCAATCAAGCTAATGAGAAAGGCAGGTTGGGATTAAATAATTAAAAATTAAATTTTTAATTCTGATTATTATTAAGAGAAAATAGAAGATTGCCTTAAGCTTGTTTCGGGGAGAGGTGGCTGAGTGGTCGAAAGCGAACGACTCGAAATCGTTTGATAGCTAAAACTATCCGTGGGTTCGAATCCCACCCTCTCCGCATTTTTATAATCTTTTTTAGATGATGTACAAACCTGCTCTTAGAATTTTTAATTTTTAGAGAGGACACTTTTCTTGAATTAGAATCAAATTTCCATATTAATTAAAATCAGATATTTCTTCTGAAAAAATTCCTAATTTACCCTTGCAAATTAAAATTTGGGTATATGCATTATCATTTTTGGGGTTTATTTTTAGTACCTTTTTGTAATCAGTTATTGCCCCTGGATAATCTTTCATCTCGCTCTTAGCAAGTCCACGGTTCATATACGCCTTATAATCCATTGGGTTAATTTCTATTGCCTTATCGAGATCAGATATTGCCCCTGGATAATCTTTTAAATTGCCCTTGGAAATCGCACGACTGTAATACGCTACATCATCCATTGAGTTAATTTCTATTGCCTTGTCGAAATCAGATATTGACCCTGAATAATCTCCTAACTCACCCTTGCATGCTCCACGAAATCTATAAGTTACATAATCCATTGGGTTGATTTCTATTGCTTTATTGTAATCGGATATTGCGCCTGAATAATCTTTCATTTCGTTCTTGGCAACTGCTCTGTTTGAATACAATAAATATTCAGTTGGGTTGATTTCTATTGCTTTATTGTAATCAGATATTGCGCCTGAATAATCTTTTAATACGCTCTTGGCAAGTCCACGGGTCATATACGCCTTATAATCTATTGGATTAATTTCGATTGCTTTATTGCAATCAGATATTGCCCCTGAATAGTCTTTTAATTCGTTCTTAGATTTGCTACGAAGGTTATATAAATCAGAACCCATTGGGTTGATTTCTATTGCTTTATTGCAATCAGATATTGCCCCTGAATAATCTTTTAATACGCTCTTGATAATCGCACGATTGTAATACGAATCAACATAAATGGGGTTAATTTCTATTGCCTTATCGAGATCAGATATTGCCCCTGGACAATCTTTTAAATTGCCCTTGATAATCGCACGATTGTAATACAAAGCACAATCCATTGGGTTAATTTCTATTGCCTTATCGAGATCGGATATTGCCCCTGGATAATCTTTCATTTCGCTCTTGGCAAGTCCACGGGTCATATACGCCGCATAATTAGTTGGGTTAATTTCTAGTGCTTTTTTGCAATCAACTATTGCTCCTGACCAGTCACAAGAATTAACTTTAATAAGGGCATTATTTAAATATACATTTGAGTTTTTTAAGGGAAGTTTTTGTCGATCTAGATAATAATCAATTGGTATTCCTAGATTAATTCCGCTACTAACTTCAATACTTTTTTCTAATGCTCTTTCATTTGGACATGCCCCATGATTTATTCCTACTAATTTTCCATTCTGATTAAGAATTGCTCCTCCACTAGTGCCAGGTTGTGTTGGATTGCTATAAAGAAGTTCTTCTCCTTGAAAAGTTTTAATTTGCTTACCAATTAATCTCCCTGGATAAAGCATAGGTATTACATTTTCGGTGATTAAATTGATTGGAGGGAATCCAGTTACCCAAATCTCATCACCTCTTTTTACATTAATTGCAGAATCAACTGAAGCAGTTAAATAAGAATATCTTGACTCAAAAATTAAGGTTGCTAAATCTATATTTGCGAATAATTCAATTGATTCAAAAATCGGCGAATGGGTAACATTGTCGTAAGTTTTAATTTTTATTGTATTTTGATTTTTTAAGTTAGAAAATAAATGCTTTGCAGTTAAAACACTATATAAATTATTTTTATTTCTTATTAAGACACCCGACCCAAAAAAGGAATCTCCATGAATTAGAACAGTTATTCTCTCTGCTAATTGATCTATTTCTAAGTTTGAATTTGAGTTGGTAATTGGGTTTTTATTGACAATTAAATTATCACTCTTTTGAATCTCTTTTATATCTAAATTATTCATTTCTTCTTTCTTATCTATGTTCGCAATAGGTTTTTCTTGCTTTGAAACTTTCTTTTCTTCTGAATGACTACTTCTTGAAGAATTTATATTTGTATCTTTAACATGGATTTCATTTTTTGATGTTTTTAATAATTGTGCATATTCATTTGAGTATGCACAATTATTGCAGCATTGATTTGGACTTGGAATCTTATTTTGGTCCATTAAAGTAATCATTTCATCAATCTTTTTTTCTATCCAGGAGGTATCCCATTGGTAAGGAACTAAATATTCATTAAAATGCATTGCTTTATTAAAACCTGCTTTATCTTTTTGAGCATTACAAACTAGAAAATATGATGTCTTATCAACATCAAAACCCATCTCTGAAAGTAAATAAGCATAGAAATCCATTTGGATTTTGTATCCGTGATGGTATGGATCACTTAAATATTCCTCAGTATTAACCTCAGCATTTTTTGCCTGAGATTTATAATCTACGACTATTAACTTTTTCGTAATTGTATTTTGCCAAATATCGTCGATACCACCCGACAAAATAATATTTTTCTTTTTTTTATATCTATGTATTAATCCATGTCGTAGTGAATCTCTCCAATGATCCATTTCAGGATGATCAAAAGGGACAACATCCTTTAATCCATTAGGCGCAAAAAGTCGATGAGGAATTTGTTGCTTTCTACAATGGTCAAATTCTTTTTTTAATAATTCGTCAGTTGCAGCGTTCA
This sequence comes from Prochlorococcus marinus str. MIT 1013, assembly GCF_027359395.1. Lineage (NCBI taxonomy): Bacteria > Bacillati > Cyanobacteriota > Cyanophyceae > Synechococcales > Prochlorococcaceae > Prochlorococcus > Prochlorococcus marinus. The sequence continues at coordinate 772,900 of NZ_CP114778.1, read as the reverse complement.
AACTCCAACCTGGAGTTCCTGGTGGTTTAAGACCTTTAACACGATCTAGATAGAAACATCTTTTACAAGTTAAGAAGTCAGAGAACTTACTTCTGCTGAGTTTGAAGTCGCTTGTCTGATTGGGTGTGTAGATATTTCTCGTTCTTCTTCCCTTCGCTGGAACAGGTTCTTTTTTGCTATTTCTTTCGAGATCAATCATTTACAAATTTAAAAGCAGATGAGGCATCAGCATCTCTCTTCGCAAATTCTAAAGCGTATTTCGTATATGCCTTTTTTTATTTTTATAGAATATAGAGATGAAGTCACTTCTACTATTAGCAGCATTAATTACGATTGAACCAGCATTTTCATGTGAATGGCGAAGTGATGTAACTCCAGAAGTATTGATTAAATTCCCTGGTCTTAGTCAAAAGGATTTCGTGAAGACGGAGTGGCAAGGTCAATTGGTCTATGAAGGGCAAAAAATTTCACCAATTTATTTGGATTTGGTATCTGAAGGTTTATCAGGATATTGGTGGAGGACAGATCCCAATAAAAATTGGAAATCAGTAGTGCGCTTTAGAGGAGAATATCCAGTTCGTGGGCGATCAAATAACTCTTCCAGTTATAAGAGAAGAGTTCTTCTTATTGAGTTAGGTAGATCCCTTTGGTATAGCGATAAAAGAGAGCAAATAAACAATCCTGCAATTTATTCTGCAATTAATGACTTTTGGCATGTTTCTAATAATTGCAGAATGATTTTCTAAGACTGATTGAAAATCAAATTGAATCAGTGGGAACTCAGAATTCCCCTTTTCGGTATAAAAGGAAATCCAATTCCTTATTTCTCTGTAGATATTTTTTCATTGGGCAATATCCTTCCATTGCCATACCTATCAGTTTTGTTTGCAAGATGCATTGTGATTTCATGTATTTCTCCCAAAGAGATTGACTTTCCAAGAATTGTCCTTTTGTTAGTAGAAAGGCATTTTTAGGAGTTATTTTCTCTTCCGCTTCTAAAAGTTTTGAATTAATGGTTGTTTTTGCTTCAGTTATTACTTTGTCTGAACAAAAAGCAACAACTCCATTATTAATACCGTGACCAAAACTATCTACACATTTAGAATACATTTGATTCAATTCTTCTGTAGAAGTTTGAATATTCTTAGGTTTACTTTGTGCCACAACCTTATGACTTAAGGATCCAGAAAGCAGAATTGTCCAGAACAATATTGGAGCAAAATAGATTTTAAACTTTTTCAGTCTTATCATCTTCAACGATTTTGCCAACTTTATCGGATCTTTTTGAGATGGCACGAACTTGAAATCGCTTTAGTGGAAACGCAAAATGTTGTGGGATTTTGTTGTGGGATTTTTGGAAATGTTGTGGGATAAAACCCAGTGTTGTGGGATTTCTTTAGATCGATTGGTATGACTGATCTTCTGGTTTTTATGAGTCTCCTGTAAAAGTGATGTGAATAATGTTGTGGGATTTGTTGTGGGATTTTTACCCCGATCTCGACTTATTGTTCCTCTTTATGCCCTCACCGTCCCTCCTAAACGCAAATCGACTACCACCCTCTCCGCATTCTCTTTGTCCTCTCCTGTCTACCAGAAGTCCTGAAATCACCTAAAGCGACTGACACCTTCTCCGTATCATTCAGCATTTGCTTTTCTCCTGCATATTTTTTTGAAGACTTTTAAACTGACTGTATTTAATGTGCTTAAAATAAAAAAGAAGTGGAAATCATTTGAAAAAACTAGATGAGTCTTCATCTTTTTATGATGAAGCAATTAACTTGATCGATTCAGATGATTATGAGGGGGCTATTAAATCTATTAAAAAGAATATTGATAGTCTTCAAAGCCAAGATGATATTGCTTTAGCATATTTAAATTGTGGATTTTTGAATGATAAATTGGGAGATAATCTATCTGCTATAGATGACTTCTCAAGGTCAATTTGTTTTGAAGCTAAATTAGATATTATAAAACAAAGGTCTAAAGATATTTCATTTAGTGGAAGAAGTAATTCTAGGTATAAGAACGGAGATTTTTATGGGGCAATAGAGGATAAAAGAAAAGCAAAAAAAATTAGATTTTTGGAAATCGATAAATCCAAGGAATTAGATAATACTAAAATAGATTATAAAAATATTTTGTTAGGTACTTTTATAAAAATAAATCTAGAACCTAAATACAATGTCTTGATTAAAGGCTCTAAAATACAAAAAAGTAAATATGATTTAATTGCAGATTATAAAAAGAAAATTAGTGATAAAAGGATAAAGGAGGTAATAAATAAACTAGAAATTATTAGTGAATCGAAGTATAAAATTGGAGATTATAAAGGTTCTATTAAAGCTATTAGAAGAGCAGAGAAATATTATTGATTATCTAATAATTTGGACATATATTTTTTTACCAATATGGGTCACTGAAAAATTCAACATTAAGTTCCTTTCTGTCTGGAACTTTTGCAATACATGCTCTTATTACTTCTCCATTGACTTCTATTTCGCACGCCCCGCAGCTTCCTCCTAGGCATCCAGTAGGGATATCGATACTTGCATCATATGCAGCTTTTAACCAATCAACTCCTGGAGAGCAATTAGTTGATTTCTTATTAGGCCAGTTGATTTTTACATTTTTCATTCTTAAGATCATTTGATTAAATTATCTATGTTGATATTTCTTTCAAAGGCATCAGTTAGTAAATCTAATAACTTCTCTCTTTTATCGAGATTCTTCTCTTCTTTAGTACTTAGTTTATTTAATCCCTTGCTCTGTCTTATTTTATTTATCCATTGCCTACGCCATTCATCATTTTCAAAGATTCCATGTAAATAAGTTCCTCCAATAAAACTTTTATCTTTTTTTTCAACTACCCATCCTAAAGAACTGTTTTTGAATAGAGAAATAACATCGGACTTTTTATTATTGATTAAATCACTTTCTCCGTAATGCATCTCAAACCCCTTTATATTTTGTGAATCTGGCCATAAAACTAGTTCTTCTCTTTGTGAAGTGTGCTTGATCTCTCCAAAGGTTGTTTTGATTGGGAGAAGATTCATACCTATATTTGAAAATGTCCTTAGCTCATTAATATTTTCCTGGTTATGGGGGTCCTTTAATGATTTTCCTATCATTTGTAAACCTCCACAAATGCCAAAAACATTTCCCCCTTTTTTTGCATAATCTTTTATTTGATTGCTCAAACCAGAGTTATTTAAACTCTCTAAATCTTTAATTGTTTGCTTGCTTCCAGGAATTATTAATACATCTGGTTCTCCTAGCTCTTGTCCAGGTTCTATCCATCTCATTTCAATAGTTGGATCGCTAAAGAAAGGATCTAGATCAGAAAAGTTGCTAATTCTAGGTAATTTTATTATTGCTATTTCTATTTCTGCACTTTGATTTATTTGTTTCCTTTCAAGTAAATCAAGCGAATCTTCTGGTGGGAAAATCTCTTTTAGCCAAGGTAATATTCCTAAAACTGGGATTCCTGTTTCTTTTTCTATCCATGTAACCCCTGACTCGAATAAGGCTTTATCGCCTCTGAATCTATTAATAATTATTCCTTTAATTAATCTTTTTTCATCAGGTTGCATTAATGCAATTGTTCCAATGATTTGAGCAAAAACGCCTCCTCTTTCAATATCTGCTACTAAAATACAATTTGCATTTAAAAATTTTGCTAATTTCAAATTTGTAAGATCTTTATGTTGCAAATTTACTTCTACTGGACTGCCAGCCCCTTCAAGAATAAGTCTTCCATCTTTTTTGTTATTTAATAATATTGCTAGGCCTTTTTTAATAGCTTCCCACCCTGAATCGAACCAATCTTCGTAATAACTTATTGCTTTACTAGTGCCGACACTTTTGCCTAGATGAATTACTTCACTTGTACAATCCCCTTTTGGCTTCAGAAGAACAGGATTCATTTCAGCACTTGGCTCTAAGCCTGCAGACCAAGATTGAAGGGCTTGTGAATATGCCATTTCTCTTCCCTGAGTATCAACCCAGGCGTTATTGCTCATGTTTTGGCCCTTAAAAGGTATTGGCTGTTCCCCTTTTCTTTTTAAACATCTGCAGATTGCAGTAGCGATAAGTGTTTTACCTGCACCACTAGAGGTCCCTAAAACCATTATTGGAGTACGTTTGAGTTCTATTTTCATCTTGCTGATAATTGATATTTTAGACATGTAATTAATTTTTTTATAGGTGATATTTTTTTAGTAAATAAATTTGCACGGCTTTCTAAAATTTGTCTTCCTATTGGTGTAATACGAACTTTTGAAGTAAGACCTTGGCCGTCAACTTCTCTTCTTAAGACACCAATTTTAATTAATTTAAGAAATTCATTCTCTATGAATAAAGAACTATTGATAAACATAAATTCTTTATTCAAATATTTTGATTTATTCTCAAAAACGTCTTGAGCACTGAGACTTTCTTTTTGAAGACTTTGAAAAAGAAATAAGTTAAAGGGACAATTCCTAATCCCTTTTTTCGCTCTTATAAAGATTTTTTGGTCAATCAGCGACATTTAATTAAATGGATTTATTTTTTAAATAGAAGATCAATAATGATCTTAAGCATTAAAAAATTTAGTTTTCTATGTTTGTTCTTGCCTCGGCATCCAAAGCTCGTCAAAAATTACTTGATCAAATAGCTTTGAGACACAAAGTTATTGTAAGTGATTTTGATGAGACACAGATTCAAGAACCAGATCCCATTTTGAAGGTCAAATTATTAGCTAAGGGTAAATCTGATAGTGCATTAAAAAAGTTGATAAAAGAAAATCATGACTTAGATACTTTTCAAGCTTTATTGGGTTGTGACTCTTTGTTTGAGTTTGAGGGTGAAATTTTCGAAAAGCCAATTAATAAAGAGCAATTGATATCCAGATGGCAAAGGATGTCTGGTAAGTCTGGTTTTTTGCATACAGGTCACTATTTAATTTCGCATGATAGTTCCAAATTAGATATGGAAAGTTATTCATTAAATCAATATTCTGATGGGGTTGTGAGCACGAAAATTGAATTTATGACTTTATCCAATATTGAGATCATAAAATATGCTTCAATTCAAGAACCATACAATTGCGCAGGCGGTTTTGCAATTGAAGGATATGGAGGACTATTTATAAAAAAAATTGATGGATGTTTTAGTAACGTAATTGGACTTAGCTTGCCTTGGTTGAAAATTAATTTAGAAAAACTAGGTTTATCTGAGTTGCTTTTAGAAAAAAATAATAAGATCAAATATTTTTGAACATAAAAAAAGCCCTCAATATAGAGGACTTTTTTATTTATTAATGGATCTAATCTAGATCAGGCATTGAAAGAGCAGGCTCTTGTGAACGACTAATACCTTTTTCAAATCCAGCTGCAGCGGCTCTCGCACGACCTGCATGCCAAAGATGGCCTACAAAAGTAAACCAGCCAAGGAAGAACTGAGCACCTGCAAGCCATTGACGCAAGTTAACAAAGTTAACAGCATTTGGCTCGGTAATAATTCCACCAACAGAGTTGATTGAAGCATTAGGAGCATGTGTCATGTATTCAGCAGCACGGCGAACTTGCCAAGGCTGAATATCATTTTGAATCTTTTCGAGGCTGAGGCCATTTGGTCCTCTAAGTGGCTCAAGCCATGGTCCTCGGAAATCCCAAAAACGCATCGTCTCTCCACCAAAGATGATTTCACCAGTAGGAGAACGCATTAGGTATTTACCTAAACCAGTTGGTCCCATTGTTGAACCTACATTTGCTCCAATTCGTTGGTCACGAACTAGGAATGTAAAACTCTGGGCCTGAGAGGCTTCAGCGTTTGTTGGACCGTAGAACTCAGATGGATAAGCTGTGTTGTTGAACCAGATGAAACATGAAGCAACAAAACTTGCAACACAAATTCCACCTAACGCATAACTTAGAAGTCCTTCACCGTTCCAGATAAAGGCTCTTCTAGCCCATCCATAAGGCTGAGTGAAGATATGGAAAAGACCACCAATTATTTCAATCACACCCAGGTAAACATGTCCTCCGACAATATCTTCCATTGAGTTAACACCAACCATCCAACCACCACCACCCCAAGGGGTTGATAGTAGATATCCAAAAATAATTCTTGGATCAAGTGTTGGGTTGATCAACCTAACTTCTCCACCACCAGGAGCCCAAGTGTCGTAAGCACCTCCTATGTACATCCAATTAATGGACCATAAAAGAGCTCCAACCCCTAGAACAACCAAATGAAAACCAAGAATGTTGGTCATTTGATTTTTATCTCTCCAGTCTGTTGAGAAGAATGGGAAATCTTCTTCTAGCTTTTCTGGGCCAGCAAGAGAGTGAAAAACACCTCCAAAGCCAAGAATCCCAGATGCGACTAGGTGAATAACACCAGCAATGAAGAAAGGCCAAACATCAGTTACTTCTCCGCCTGGACCAATACCGTATCCAAACATGGCCACGTGAGGCATGCAAATTAAGCCTTGTTCCCACATGGGTTTATCCATTGTGAAGTGACTTACTTCGAAAAGCATCATCGCGCCAGCCCAGAAAACAATTAGTCCTGCGTGAGCAATGTGAGCACCTAGTAGTCTTCCAGAAAGGTTGATTAGCCGTGCATTTCCTACATACCAGGCATAACCAGTCTCTTCAAGACTTTGATTAGGAGCGTTGAGTAAACTATTAAAGGGCGTTTCCACGTGGGAGTACCTCCTCAGGGAATACAAAGTTTTCGTGTGGCTGGTCTACAGAAGACATCCATGCACGCATACCTTCATTAAGAAGGATATTTTTAGTGTAGAAAGTTTCGAATTCAGGATCTTCAGCAGCCCTGATTTCTTGGCTAACGAAATCGTAAGCACGAAGGTTTAGAGCTAGTCCAACGATTCCAATTGATGCAGCCCACATACCTGTTACTGGTACAAAGAGCATCAAGAAGTGAAGGAAACGCTTATTTGAGAAAGCAATACCGAAAATCTGACTCCAGAAACGGTTTGCCGTAATAAATGAGTAAGTTTCTTCTTCTTGTACTGGATCGAAACCTCTAAAAGTAGAACTCTGAGCTTTACCTTCAGAATACTGACTTGAATCTTCGTAAAGAGTGTTCTGAACTGTTGCGCCATGAATAGCACAAAGAAGAGCACCTCCAAGAATTCCTGCTACTCCCATCATGTGGAATGGGTTAAGCGTAATATTGTGGAATCCTTGGATGAAGAGGATGAAACGGAATATTGCTGCAACTCCAAAAGAAGGAGCGAAAAACCAACTGTGCTGTCCTAATGGATAGATAAGGAAGCAAGCCGTAAATACTGCAATAACTGCTGAGAAAGCAAGTGCGTTATATGGACGGATACCAACTAGTCTTGCAATTTCGAATTGACGAAGCATGAAGCCAATAAGACTGAATGCACCGTGTAGAGCAACGAAATTCCATAGGCCACCAAGCTGGAACCAACGTGTTAAATCGCCCTGAGCTTCTGGTCCCCAAAGGAATAGAAGACTGTGACCCATGGCATCGCCAGGAGTACTAACAGCGGCAGTGAGGAAGTTGCATCCCTCAAGGTAAGAACTGGCTACACCATGGGTGTACCAGGAAGAAACGAAGGTTGTACCTGTAAACCATCCACCAATAGCTAGGAAAGCTGTAGGGAAGAGAAGTAGTCCAGACCAACCAACAAATACGAATCGGTCGCGCTTTAACCAGTCATCGAGGGCGTCAAACCAACCTCGTTCTGTTGCGCTTCCAACAGCGATCGTCATGGGAGGAGCGTTGCTGAGCTTTTGTATACGTCGAGGACTTTAACAACGATGACGGGGTTTGTGGGTAAATCTTTAACTTGATGAAATCCCTTGTATTGAAATGAGATAAAATCAATTTTTTTTATTGCTACTTATTAATTGTCAAAAACTTAGTCTATATAATGTTTTGAAAGGGATGTGCTTCCCAATTTCATGAGATTATGACATCTGAATCAAAGTTAAGCCAATCAGAAAAAGAAGTATCTGGTTTGGTTCTAGAACAAAAAATTAAAGGTTCACGTAAGGTTTCGAACTATCTAGTTGCATCGATGCTCAGCATTGGTGGTGTTGGATTTTTGTTGGCATCATTCTCTAGTTATTTTGGAAGAGACCTTCTACCACTAGGGAACCCTTCTACCCTGATTTTCGTCCCTCAAGGTTTGGTTATGGGTCTATATGGTGTAGCGGCTTTCTTGTTGGCTCTTTATTTTTGGAGACTTATAAGTATCGATTATGGTTCTGGCGTTAATAGATTTGATAAAAATAAAGGAGTATTATCTTTATCAAGGAGAGGATTATTGAAGAATATAGAAATAGAAATCCCTATTGATGAGATTAAGGGTGTGAAATTAGAGGTTAGAGAAGGTTTTAATCCACTAAGAAGAGTATCTTTAAGAATTAAAGGAAGGAAGGACTTACCAATATCAAGAGTTGGATCTCCTAAACCATTATTGGATTTAGAGAATGAAGGTGCTGAAATTGCGAGATTTTTAGAGGTTAACCTTGAAGGAATTTAAAAAGAGGAATAAAATTGCAAAGATTTCAAATAATTCAACTTATAGATTTTTTCAACCAGTTTATATTGTTTTAATTGTCAATTTGATATTAATAACTGGTTGTTCTGCTTTAAAGAAAAATGAAAATATAGATATATGTTCATCTACAAAATCTCCCTGCTTAACATCAAATGAATATGTCTTGTTAATAACTAATAAAGGGAATATAAAATTAGAGCTTTATGGAAAATCGGCCCCAATAACTGTTGGTAATTTTATAGACTTGGTTGAAAAAGGTTTATATAATAAAACAATTTTCAATAGGGTTATAAAACAACCTTATCCCTTTTTAATTAGAGGTGGAGAAAATAATTTAATAGAAAATAAAAATAACTTTCTAGACACTAAAACAGGAAAAATAAGATACATTCCTTTAGAAATAAAACTAAAAACGAATAATTTACCAACATATGGAAAAGAAATTGATGCGTCTAGTCAAATAAATAATATCGAACTTAAGCATAAAAGATCATATTTATCTATGGCAAGATCAAAAGCAGTAAATTCAGCAAGTTTGCAGTTTTATATATTGCTAAAATCTTTTCCAGAACTTGATGGAAGGTTTGCTGTTTTTGGAAAAGTGATTAGTGGTATGAATATAGTTGATTTGATTGAAGAAGAAGATTTTATTATTGAAGCAAAAAGAGTTGATTCTTGATTGGAAAATATTATTTTTTAGCTTTTAACATTTCTGTATTGACCCCTGAGGCCCTTTTAAGAGCAACTTTTCCCGTCCTGGCTATTTCTAAAATCCCATAAGGTTTCAATAAGTTTTCTAGAGCAACAAGTTTGCCTGGATCTCCCACAACTTCAAGTGTCAAAGCATTATCAGAAACATCTACAACTTTTGCTCTAAAAACTTGAACAAGATCTAAGATTTTCCCTCTGTTCTCTGATGATGCAGAGACCTTCAAGAGCATTAACTCTCTTTCTACAGCTGGTAAAGTGGTTAAATCTAGAACTTCTAAAACATTTATTAATTTATTGAGTTGTTTAGTCATTTGTTGAAGCGTTGATTCGTCCCCTTGCACGACCATTGTTAATCTAGATATTCCTTTTGCTTCTGCAGGTCCAACAGCCAAGCTATCAATATTAAATCCTCTTCGTGCAAAAAGGCCTGCAATCCTGCTTAATGCTCCAGATTCATCTTCAACTAAAACTGAAAGTGTGTGCTTCATATTTTTTACTTAGAAGTTTTTAAGTTCTTCAGCCATTTCAGAACAATTTGATTGAAATGTTGAGGTAATTCATCGTGGAGGCAATGCCCTGCTTCATTAATTACATATAATTTAAGCCAAGGATGGAGCTTTATTAGTTTTTTTGCTAAAAATATTGGTATCAATTTATCCTGTTTGCCCCAAATCAATAAAATTGGTGGTCGATTTGGAAGGTTTTTAATCTTTTCAATGATAGATGGACCTTTTGCAGAATTGGGTCGATTGCTCATTCCAATGCACATAGCTCTAAGAGCTTTGGAGGCATTGATTCTCCTCGCAGGGACTGTAACTATCCTTTTTAATGGAGTGTCATTTGAAATTGAACGAAAATAAGCGCTTTGAAGAGCAAAAGTAATTAATTTTGTTCTTGATATTAAATTTATTAAGGTGTTAAGTGGAAAAAAATGAAAAACAATTTTTATCAAAAAAGTTTTAACTTTTATTAGCCAACTTGGAAAAGAAAATTTAATTGGATTAAGAAAAACTGGCTCTGGTATAGGCGCTGCAATTATTGTTTTTATTAACTCAGGTCTCTCAGAGAGGGTTGTGATTGCTGTTAAAGCTCCCAGGGAGTTTCCAATTAATATAACCTTACCGTTTTTTTTTATATCTACAATTTCATCAAGAAAAGAAGCTAATTGATTTGCCCAAAATTGATTTTCTAAATACTCTATTTTTCCTTGAAGATTTTGCTCCGATTTTCCAAAACCTATTAAATCTATTCCGAAGACCCTAAAACCTTCTGAAGCAAATACTTCTGCATTATTCCTCCAGTGATCACTGCTCGCTCCAAAACCATGAATTAGAACAATGGGAGGATTAGATTCATTTCCAGTCACTCTGAAGTGAACCCTAAGATCTTTGTAGCTCCAATATTTAGATTCACCCCAGTCAGGGGATCCAATGAAAGGGTCTTTATTAAAAATATTTGACTGCATTTAGTTCGAAACTCACGTTAACTTTGAGTTTTATTATTTTTCATTCCAGTTTAAGTTTATTTTAAAAACTTGTGGATGCCTTTGGATTGTTATCTGAATGTAAGGGCTTTAGGTTTTAATAGTAAATGAGTTAAATTATCTGAATGGCATCAGAAATTTTTGGAATCGCTGCAGTCTTTTGGGTTTTAATTCCCGTTGGGCTTTTAGGAGGAGTACTTCTTTTGAAACTTCAAGGTGATTAATTTCCACAATCCATAGTTTGCCCATTTAAGCTCCAATCTTGTAATGAATTCAACTATGCAAGTTCTGGTGATTGGTGGCACAGGAACTCTTGGTCGCCAAATAGCCAAAAATGCCATAGATGCAGGGCATAAAGTGCGCTGTATGGTTAGAAAACCAAAATCTGCTTCATTTCTTCAAGAGTGGGGTTGTGAATTAACTCGTGGCAACTTAATAAACAAAAAAGATATTGAGTACGCTCTTGATGGGGTTGATGCCGTTATTGATGCAGCTACTAGCAGACCAGATGATCCTCGCAGCGTTTATGAAATAGATTGGGATGGAAAATTAAATTTATATAATGCTTGCGAAGAAAAAAATGTGAAAAGAGTTGTATTTCTATCTTTGTTAGGTGCAGAAAATTATAGAAAGATCCCATTAATGGACATTAAATACTGTACTGAAGAATTATTGGTAAGTTCAGCTTTGGACTACACCATCTTGCAAGGTGTTGCTTTCATGCAAGGGGTAATAGGTCAATTTGCTATTCCTATTTTAAATAATGAGCCAGTTTGGATAAGTGGAAATCCCACTGATATTGCTTACATGAATACGCAGGACATAGCTCGATTTGCTGTTGCAGCTTTAGATAGGCCCCAAACCATAAAAAGAAGATTCCCTATCGTTGGCCCTAAAGCTTGGAGCGCTAAAGAATTAGTAGATCTATGTGAAAAGTTCAGTGAAAAAAGAGCAAGAGTACTAAAAGTTTCTCCAACAATAATTTCCGTTGCTCAATCAGTTGTATCGTTTTTTGAACCAACCTTAAATGTCGCCGAAAGGCTTTCTTTCTCTGAATTGAGCGGTAGTGGAGGCAAATTGGATGCACCCATGGATGATACTTATGATGCTTTTGGCTTGAATCAAGTCGATTCAACAACAATGGAGGGGTATATAAAAGAATATTACGGAGTCATATTGAAAAGGCTTAAAGATATTGGAGTTGATCTTGATATTGAAGAAAAAAAGAAATTCCCAATATGACCTATTGCAAAAATATAGTTAATATGTACTATTAAGGAAAATCTCTCTTCTGATGTCAATTAGTCAAATCAAGAACCTTAATAGAAGACTCGAAAATCTATCTAAAGAAGCTTCTTCAGAACTAGATAAGTTATGTGGTAATGAGTTATGGAAAAGTATTGGATTTGAAGCTTTTGATGGTTTGTCTGACGCCAGTTTAAGAGCTTCCGCGAATTATTATTATGGACAATTTCAAACTGCTCGAGAGTTGCAAGACATTTTTAGTTAAATATACATTTATTGGTTAATTAAAGACTTTTTAGAATACAATCATTTTAGTTAATTAGTGATGCAAAAAAAAACACATGATTGAAACATCCGGCGTGATTGAAAAAGAGCAAGGAAATGGATTCTATCTTGTAACTCTTGAACAGCCCGCTGGACATCAATGCTTGTGTAGGGCAGCAGGTAAGTTGACAAAATTTAGAATAAAATTGCTCGCAGGAGATAAAGTTCTTGTTGAAATAAGTCCCTATGATTTAACAAGAGGTCGTATTACCTATAGAGAAAGAAATGTAGGTCCTGGAGGTGGAAGGCAAGGCGGTAATAGACCAGGAGGGCCAAGGAAAAGATAATTAGCTAATTCACTAGTTCATCTAACGCGGATTTATATTCACTTCTTGCTTTGACACCTTTCCATTGTTTTTTTAATTCCTTATTTTTGAAAAGATGTACTGTTGGAGTTCCGCTAACTTTTGCTTGTTTAGCAATATCTTGATCTTTTTCAATGTCAATCTCAACACCTATTGCTTTTCCATTTGATTCGTTAAGAACTCTGTGAAGTTGTGGCTTGAGTATGTGGCAAGGCCCACAACTACTAGATGTATATATTACAAAAAGAGGTTTTTTGGTCTCATGGTACAACTTTCTCAGTGCATAACTTCCTCTTTGCCAAGTTTTCTCGGGATCAAAATTTTCCTCGTTACTTACTTCTAAAGTTTTTGTCGTCTCAGCCTTTGATGGCTCTAATTCATCTCGTTTGATAAGAGTTGCTAGGTTATTTTTTGTTAGCCATCTTTCAGCGGCTAGAGCTGCTTTGCAACCACTGCCTGCAGCTGTGATGCCTTGACGCCATTCCGAATCGGCAACATCTCCAGCTGCGTAAACACCTTCTAGCGAAGTTTCTGGTCTTCCAGGTTCTGTTAGTAAGTAACCTTTTGAGTCTGTATTTAACTGATTAGTGAATAAAGACGTATTAGGAGTATGACCAATTGCGTAAAAAAGCCCCTTAGCTGAAATTTCATCTTCCTGGTTAGTATTTCTTCTTTTAACTTTTAATTTCTCCAACCATTCATTACCTAAAACATCTAAAAGCTCAGTCTCCCAATGAATAGAAATGTTGGAATTGGCTTTTACTCTATCGGCCATTGCAGCAGAAGCCCTTAACTTTTTTGATCTGACTAGTAAATGTACATGGCTACCGTATTTAGTTAGATATTCAGCTTCTTCACAGGCTGAGTCTCCTCCTCCCACTACTGCTAATTCTTCGTTTCTAAATTGAGGAGTTGCCCCATCGCAAATTGCACAGGCACTAATACCTTTGCTCCAGAACGAATTCTCGTTTTTTAGACCTAGACGATTGGCGCTTGCTCCAGTGGAGATTATTAACGAGTTTGATTTAATATTTTGAGTTGAAGTAACAATAGAAAAGGGTCTTTTGCTTAGATCAATTGATATGGCATCTTCTTCAATTAATTTTGTCCCCCATCTAACAGCTTGAGCTTTGATTAAATCCATCAATTCTGGTCCTTGAACTCCATTAGGAAAACCTGGGAAATTCTCTACAAATGTTGTCGTCATTAATTGACCACCAGGGATTCCACCTTTTTCAAAACCAGTAATAAGCAATGGCTGAAGATTTGCTCTTGCCGCATATATAGCAGCGGTATATCCAGCGGGTCCTGAGCCTACAATTACTAAATTCTCAGTTTTTAATTTTTTTTTCTCGGCTGGCATGCCATACCAATATCAAACTGACTTACACGATATAAGAAAAAATCTTGAAAGTGTATCTAAAGCATAGAAAGGATTATTTTTAAATCTCAAATTTAATGAAAATCAAAGCTCTAAAAGTTCATCAGCGTCAAAATTTTCTTTTTGAAAATTAGGAACTTGTAGGGTTGAGGCTTTTACTCCCTCAGGGTAAGTATTGACACATGTAATCCATTCACAGAATTCCTGGTTGATAGCGTAACTATCTTCATATCTTTCCACGCTATCAAGTAAAGCTATTCTGCTTGCTGCCCAACAGCTTGCTATACTTATTCTCTTGTTGAAAGAAGCATTCATAATTAATCCCCAACGACCACACCATGACATGCCATTGGTAGATTAACTTGTGTTTTTTGGTACAAATTTGCGTTTTGTCTGGAAAACGAAATTATCACTTAAGATTTAAGATTTCCTTAATATTTGGATTTATAAGTGTTCTTTTATGGCAGAGGCAATATTGATAGCTAATTAATGCGATTCTTTAGATATTTATTTGCTAACAAGTTAAACTGCTTCTGTATGATTTATTAATAGTTTTTCAACATCATTAATACCCTCAATCGCAGCATCTTTAGCTAATTCAAAATCACCATTAGCTTCTTCTTCCAAAGCTTTTGCTATCTTATTAGTTAATTCTTCTTTTTTACCTTCAATCATTACAATTATTTCATTCTCTATTACTTTCCTAACAGCCTTAGATGGTAATTTATCATCTTTAGCCTCGGCAAATGTGCCTTGCACAAGTTCTTGAATAAATAGTCGATGTACCTCGCTACTTCTTAAAAAACTTTCAGTCGCGTTGATGATACCTTCAACCAAGGCTTCGTCTGGTTCAGATTCTTTGTTTGCCAGTTTGAATTCCCAGTCGAGATGTTTCCTCTGCCAACCAGAAGAATGAAGGCTTGGCATCACTGTTTGTGAAAAAGTGTCTACAGACATTTCGTAAATTCTTTCAGCTAATCGCTCACACCATTCTTTTCCATGGCTTTGCAGATTTTTTTGCATGGCTGTTCTTGGAACAGCATGCCCACCGTGATGGCTATGACAAACACCATCAGGACATTCGATAGCGGTGAGGCTCATTTTTTCTTGATCGATAACATTTTCTCATTTCCTTCATAGCCATGGAAAACTATTAGGAAAACCTTTCTTAACTAAAAATGGTGGTATTCAAACCTTTCCTCTCCTAATCTGAAGGAGGATAAATATTTTTACTTTGGTTAGTTTCTTAATTCCCTGCGAATCAGCTTTAGGGGAAACACGCGTTTCAGCGACTCCAGATACTGTTAAAAAGTTTTTGGATTTGGGCTGTAAAGTTTTTTTTGAAAAAGGTGCAGGAGAGGCTGCTGGCTTTCTAGATAATTATTATGTGAAGGCTGGGGCTGAATTGGTTGAAAAGGAAAATAATGAGGTAAAAAAATTAGTTGATATTGTTCTCTGCGTTCAACCTCCTGAAGAAAAATTCCTGTCACATTTAAAATATGGATCTTTCCTTGTTGGCCTTTTGGATCCTTATGGGAATAAAGAATTAGCCGAAATATTAAAATCCCAAAAAATTTCTGCAATATCTTTGGAGTTGCTTCCGAGAATTAGCAGAGCTCAATCATCAGATGCATTATCTTCTCAAGCAAATATAGCTGGATATAAATCTGTACTTTTAGCTGCTAGTGCTCTTGATCGATATTTTCCAATGTTAATGACTGCTGCTGGTACTATTCAGCCTTCAAAAGTTGTTGTTTTAGGCGCTGGAGTGGCAGGACTTCAAGCTATTGCAACTGCAAAAAGACTAGGTGCTGTGGTTTATGTGAGTGATATTCGAGAGGCAGTAAAGGAGCAAGTTGAATCACTAGGAGCAAGATTTATTGAGCTTCCAAAGATTGATGAAACACCATCAGAGTCAGGCGGATATGCAAAACAAGTTTCTGATGAATTTCTGATTGCACAAAGGAAAGAATTGGCAATTCAATTGTCTGAAGCTGACGTGGCAATTTGTACTGCTCAGGTGCCTGGTAAAAAAGCTCCCAAACTTATTGATGAAAATATGTTGGATGATATGCGTCCTGGTTCTGTAGTGGTTGATCTTGCTGTGCTTAGTGGTGGCAATTGTGCATGTTCAATACCAGGAGAAACTATTGTTAGGAAAGGGGTCAAGATTGTGGGTGCTTCTAATCTCCCTTGCTCAATACCAAACCATGCAAGTTCCTTATATTCGAGAAATTTATTGTCTCTTCTTCAGCCAATGTTTAAAGAGGGTAAGTTTTTAATTGATAACGATGATGAGCTTATTGCTGGTTCTTTGATTAGTAAGGATGGAGTAATACTCAAATCAGAGATTATTGAGAATGGAGGAACTAGGTCATGAGTTTTTTTAGTGAAGCTCTTTGGGTGCTTCTCCTTGGAAGCCTTTTGGGATTAGAGCTAATAGGAAAAGTCCCTCCAACTTTGCACACTCCACTAATGAGTGGGGCTAATGCAATTTCAGGCATCACGATGCTTGCAGCTTTAACTTTAATAATAAAATCCGGAGACAATTTACCTTTACTAATAATTGGATCAATATCTCTTGGATTTGCTTTGTTTAATGTGATTGGTGGCTTCCTTGTTACAGACAGGATGCTTGCAATGTTTAGTCGTAAAAAAACTCGTAAATAGGATTATCTCTTATGACTTTTATTGCTCCCGTTAAGTTTGCTATTGATCTGCTGGCAGTTTTATTGCTTGCTTTAGGTATCAAAGGCCTTTCAAAAGTTAGATCAGCAAGAGAGGCGAATAGGCTTGCCGCCATGGCAATGATATTGGCTGCTTTTGGAGTATTGCTTAACTCTCAAGGAACTATAGGCATTTCTATTAACTCTTGGATTTGGATAATTTGTGGAACTTTAATCGGAGGTCTTTTAGGTGCCTTAACTGCTAAAAGGGTTCCAATGACTGCGATGCCTGAGATAGTAGCTTTGTTTAACGGTTGTGGAGGGATGTCATCGCTATTGGTGGCACTTGGTGTGGCTTTGTTCCCGTCGACAGACGGCTCAGATGGTGTAGTCGGTGAACTTATTAGAAATTTCTCAATAGTCGTTTCACTCTTTGTTGGAGCCATTACATTCTCTGGATCAATTGTTGCAATGGCCAAGCTTCAAGGTTGGGTGTCTACACCTTCTTGGACCCAAAGCAAAGCTAGGCATTTCTTCAATATTCTTTTTGCTGTTATTGCTTTGATAGGTGGAATGTATCTTGCAATCGATGGACAAAATGGTCTTTTTCTTATTGTAATTGCTTCATCTTTGCTGGGTATTGGAGTGACTCTTCCTATTGGAGGAGCCGATATGCCAGTAGTTATATCTTTGCTAAATAGCTACTCAGGAGTTGCAGCAGCAGCGGCAGGATTTGTTGTCGGTAGTCAACTGTTGATTGTCGCAGGTGCCATGGTTGGAGCTGCTGGATTAATTCTTACTCAAGTGATGTGCGATGGCATGAACAGATCTTTAGTTTCTGTATTGTTTGGGGGTGCACTTGGAGCTAGTTCTGTTACTTCAGGAGGTGGAGGGGGAGAATATACAAATATTACTAGTTGCAGCCCAGAAGAATGTGCACTTACTCTTGAGGCGGCTGAGAGAGTAGTGATTGTTCCTGGTTATGGTCTTGCTGTAGCTCAGGCTCAGCACACACTAAGAGAGGTCACCAGAGTTTTAGAAAACGCCGACATTGAAGTCACATATGCTATTCATCCTGTTGCAGGAAGAATGCCTGGTCATATGAACGTTCTGTTGGCCGAAGCAGATGTTCCTTATGAGCAATTAAAAGAAATGGATGTTATCAATCCTGAATTTCCCGCGACGGATGTTGTATTAGTTTTAGGAGCGAATGATGTGGTTAACCCTCAGGCCAAGAATGATCAGACTTCACCTTTGTATGGAATGCCAGTTTTAGATGTTCAAGAGGCTAGAACTGTATTTGTTGTTAAGAGAGGAATGAGTGCTGGATATTCAGGAATAAAAAATGACCTTTTTGATTTGCAAAATACCTCTATGGTCTTTGGTGATGCAAAAAAGGTTCTTGGAGATCTTTTATTGGAATTAAAGGAGCTTGGAGTTGGGAGTAAAGGATAATTTAAAAAAAGAAGATTTACTTTCAGATTTAGGAATAAGCCCTTTTAAAGAGCGTCTCCCATGGATCGGTCCTGACCTTCAGACACTAAGAGATACTTTTGCCTCAGATGAATTGCCTAATGCCTATTCATCTGAAATTCGTATAAAAGTCCCACCTCTTAAAAGTAGAAAGACAGGAGGAGGCTTCTTAGTTGCCTACTTGGATAAGCCATCAAGTGTATCGAGCATTCATGGTTTAGTTCTACTTCTGCATGGTCTTGGTGGTTCTACTCGCAGAAGAGGTTTGACCAGAATGGCGAGTGCTTTGGTGCAATCAAATTTCGCTGTTTTGAAGCTTAATCTGAGAGGTTCAGATCCTTGTAGGGATTTTGTTGATGGTACCTATGCTGCTGAATGCAATAGTGATTTGATTCCTGTATTAAGGCGTGCCAGAGAGATTTCATATCAATTAACTGAAGACTATCAATCTTCAAAAAATATTCCTGTCTTTGGAGCTGGGATCTCTTTGGGTGGAACTATTCTTTTAAATGCTTGCATTTGTGATGAGTCTTTATTAGATGGATTGGTATGTATAAGTAGTCCTTTGGATTTGAATGAATGTAGCTCTTCTATTGAAAGACCAAGAAATTTTATTTATCAAAAATGGTTGTTAAATCGTTTAATTAGGCAAACTTTAGAAGATCCTTTTGGGATAGAAGAAAGTGAAAAGAATGCATTGTTAATCAATGGAAAGGATAAAGAAAGAAAAATAAATGATATTAGATCTTTTGATAATTTGATAACTGCTCCAAGGTGGGGATATAAAGATGTTGGAGATTATTATGCAAAAGCATCTCCTTTCTTCTCTCTTATAGAAAATAAAAAATCTCTTCCTAAAACATTATTTATTCAATCTAAAGATGATCCTTGGGTACCTTTTTTAGCTGCTGAAAAACTAATGGAAAAAATGAAATTTTCTAATAATAAAATAGCTAATCAATTTATTTTTACTGAGAAAGGAGGACACAATGGATTTCATGGGGTTCAAGGTTGTTGGGGGGATCAAGTTGTTTCTAAATGGTTTTTATCTTTAAATACTTTTTAATCTAAAAATGCATTTTTGTAATATTTTTTTCTGAATAATCTAAGACTTCTTCTCTGGCCCAGATGTCAATTTCAAGAATTTCACTGAGGCTTGGATTTAGATTTAGGTCGCATTTATGTTTCTCGCAAATCGTCTCAATTACTTTTGGAATATCGATAAATTTAAACCTTTCTTCTAGAAATAGTTCTACTGCTTTTTCATTAGCGGCATTAAGTACTGCTGGCATTGTGCCCCCTAATTTTCCTGCACTGTAAGCAAGTTCCATACATGGATATTTTTTAGTATCTGGTTCTTTAAAAGTTAAATTGCCTATTTCAGTAAGCTTTAATCTTGGCCATGGTGTTTTAAGTCGACCAGGCCAACTTAAACAATACAAAATAGGGAGCTTCATATCTGGCCATCCCAATTGAGCTAAAACTGATGAATCATCCAATTCAACCATCGAGTGAATGATGCTTTGTGGATGGATAATGATTTCGATTTGGTCATATGAAAGACCAAAAAGGTAATGCGCTTCAATGACTTCGAGTCCCTTATTCATAAGGGTTGCAGAATCTACAGTTATTTTCTTTCCCATGCTCCAATTAGGGTGGCTAGTCGCATCCTCAACAGTTGCTTTCACTAAATCTTCTGCTTTCCAATCTCTAAATGCTCCTCCTGATGCAGTTAATTGTATTGATTTAAATCCTGGAGTAGGCACTCCAGTTGAAAGTCTTGCATTGTCAGCCCATGGCGTTCCTTGGAGACATTGAAATATCGCTGAGTGTTCAGAATCCGCAGGCAAGAGCCTACTTCCACTTTTTTTTAAAGCAGGAATGACAACTGGTCCTGCTGCAATCAAAGTTTCTTTATTTGCTAGAGCCAGGTCCTTCCCTGCTTCAATAGCTGCAAGTGTTGGCAGGAGGCCAGCACAGCCAACTATTCCAGTTACAACAAGATCAGCACTTCCCCAAGCTGCTGCAGTATTAAGTCCTTCGGCTCCCGCCATCAATAAGGGCTTTTTGAATATTTTTGAATCTTCATTGAAACTATTTATTCTGCTAGACAGCTCTGGCAAAAGAGACTCATCGGCTAGTGAAACGACTTCAGGTTGATGAGTTTCAATTTGTTTGATTACTAAATCAAGATTCTTGCCTGCTGTTAGTGCAACAATTTTGAATTGATCAGGAAACTCTTCTGCAATTTGAAGTGTTTGAGTTCCGATAGATCCTGTTGAGCCTAAAACGCTTATGGCTTTCACATTGTGAAGTCAAGTATGACCAGTCTCCCATTTAAAGGTATAACCCAGTTATATATTTACCAGTTTCTTCTGGATTTTAATAGAGATTTATTATGCAAGAAAGGGAACAATGGAGATCAGGACTGGGATTCTCACTCGCCGCGGCCGGTAGTGCTGTAGGCCTTGGAAATCTTTGGGGCTTTGCTTATAGGTCATCTCAAGGGGGTGGACTTGCTTTTCTTATCCTTTATGTATTGGTTGTTTTAGTTGTTTGTCTGCCTGTCTTAGTTGCAGAGATGGTCTTGGGGAGAAGCACTGCAAGTAGTCCTTTCCTTGCTCCAATCAAAGCTGCTGGAGAGAATTGGAAGCCTCTCGGTTGGTTATTTGCCATAGCTTCTTGTGGAATTCTTTCTTATTACGCAGTGATAATGGGATGGACAATTGATACTTTCTTCCATTCCTTATTTATTGGTCTACCCTCAGATATGACTGAGGCGGGAGAATTTTTTGGTAAAATAAGCAGTGGTAATAGTGTATTTGTAGGTCAAATAATCAGCTTATTGTTAACTGCTTTTGTTGTTGTTGCAGGCGTTCGTGGAGGTATTGAAAAACTAACAAAATGGGCAATGCCATTTTTATTTGGACTCCTTTTGTTGTTAGCTATATGGGCTGCAACTTTATCTGGGGCATGGGAAGGATATACATCGTTTTTACTTAAATGGGATTCAGCTCAACTTTTTGATAAAAACACAATAAGTAATGCATTTAAACAAGCTTTCTTTTCTTTAAGTTTGGGTATTGGAATTATGGTTGCTTATTCTTCATATCTAAATCGTAAAAATCATCTTCCTAAAGAAGCTTTGAGAGTTGCAACTTTGGATACTGCTGTGGGTTTACTTGCAGGGCTGATTACATTCCCTGTCGTTATGAGTTTTGGTTTGAAAGATGTTATCAGTGAATCAACTGTTGGGACTTTATTTATTGCTCTTCCAACTGGATTTGCTGATCTTGGTTTGTTTGGGAGATTTATTGCTGCCGTTTTCTTCGGATTGGCCTTTTTAGCTGCTATTACTTCTTCTATTTCATTAATGGAAGTACCAGTATCTTCTTTAATGGACAGGCTGAATTGGAGTAGAAAGAAGGCCGTTTGGACTTCAACATTATTGATCTTCTTGATTGGAATACCGTCTGCTATTTCTACAGACTTTTTAGGCAAGTCCGATGCTATCTGTAATACACTCTTGATATTAGGAGGTCTTCTGATTTCAATTCTTTTGGGTTGGATTGTTCCAAATCGTTATGATGAGGATCTTGCAAATTCAAATTCTAATTTAAGAGTTAGAAGGTATCTAAAGTTTATGTTGCGCTGGGTGTCTCCACCAGTTATTGCTATAGGACTTTATTTAACAGTCTTATCTACAATAGAAACATTTGCTTAATCTGAAAGTTGTTCCCATTCAGTAACCCCTTTAGGTTTATCAATTAAATCTATTCCAATATTTTTCAAATCAGCTCTTATTTTATCAGCGAGTAAAAAGTCTTTATTAGCTTTTGCTAAGGATCTATTCTTGATAAGTTCTTCAATTTTATTAGTGTCAAGTTCAGTATTGATTTTTTGTTTTTCTTGATTTAAATTTACTCTTAAGCCCAGAACTCCTGCCAACTCAGTGAGTAGTTCCCATTTGTTAAAAACTTGATTTAAAATATCTTCGTCAACTTCATTTATATCTTTTCCTTTTAATAAATTTAGGCACTTTCTAATAGGTTGTGATAATTCAAAAAGTATAGATAAAGCCCCAGATGTATTTAGGTCGTCATCCATATAGTTTTCAAAGTCTGATAATAATTTAAATGAGTCTTTATCAAGTTTACTTTTGGCAGATCTTTTTATAGGTTTGTTTAGGTTTAGTTCGTTTTTAGGTTGATCTTTAATTTTATAAATATATCCAAAAGATAGGCAATTATTTAATCTTTCCCACCCTTTTGAAGCAGCTTTTAGCGCTTCTTCAGTGAAATCTAGGGGTTTTCGGTAATTAGTTTGTAACACAAAAAATCTTAAAGTCATAGGTGAAATATCTTCATCTAATAAAGACCTAATGGTTGTAAAATTCCCTAGTGATTTACTCATCTTTTCACCCCCCACATTAACCATCCCATTGTGTAGCCAGTATTTTGCTAACTCTTTCCCATTACAGGCTTCAGATTGAGCTATTTCATTCTCATGATGAGGAAATATCAGGTCTGAGCCACCAAGGTGAATATCAATACTTTCTCCTAATTCTTGTTTAACCATTGCTGAACACTCAATATGCCAACCTGGTCTGCCGTTTCCCCAAGGCGAAGAGTAACTAACCTCACCTGATTTGGATTCTTTCCAGAGAGCAAAATCAAGCGAGTTCTTTTTACTTTCTTTTTGATTTATTTTTAATCTCCCTGCTGCATTATCTATCTGTTTCTCAATTTCTCTTCCACTAAGTTTACCATAATTTTTATGTTTATCTACTGAAAAATAAACATCACCATTTGATGAGTAAGCTACTTTTTTTTGTTCTAATTCTTCTATAAAATTAATAATTTGATGAAGGCATTTTGTTGCTCTTGGCATGCTACTTGGTCTAAGAATGGAAAGAGTATCCATATCTTTGTGAAATTCATTAATATTTCTTTCACTTAATTCATCAGTAGAACATCCTTCTTTATTTGCTCGATTAATAATTTTGTCATCAATATCAGTGAAGTTTTGTACGAATTTAACTTCAAATCCTTTCCAAATTAAAAATCGTCTTAATGTATCCCAATTAAGATAACTTCTTGCATGACCAAGATGACAAAGATCATAAACAGTTACACCACAACAATATATTTTAACTTGATTAGGATTTATAGAAATAAAATCCTCTTTCTTTTTGGATAAGGTGTTTGTGAATCTTAAGGACAATTTCTTAGATAAAAATGTGAGAAATTATTGAATTTGTCAGCAACTATTTTGCCTCCATCCAATTTACTCCAACGCCAGTTTCAACGATAAGAGGGACACTAAGTTTTACAGCATTTTCCATAGTGTTTTGGACAAGGAGTTTTGTTTCCTCCAAATCTTTGGGATTAACTTCTAGCACGAGTTCATCATGCACTTGAAGTAGAATTTTCGCTGCCAATCCAGTCTTTCTTAAAGCTGAATGCAATTGAATCATTGCTAGCTTAATTATGTCTGCGCTTGAGCCTTGAATAGGTGCGTTCGCTGCGGCTCTTAATTGTTGTGCTTCCATCCCTGCTCTTCTGGCAGTAGTTAAATCAATTTCATTTGGTGGAGTTCCCAGAAGTCTTCCAAGCCCATTTCTATTGAAATGAAAATATCGTCTTCTCCCTAGCAATGTTTCAACAAAACCTTGGCTAAGGGCAAGTCTTTCTTGATATTCTAAAAATTGAAAAACGGCTGGATAACGTTCTTTGAATTTACTTAAAAAATATTTTGCTTCTATTAATGAAACGCCCGTTGATCTTGCAAACCTTTGAGCCCCCATACCATAAATAACCCCAAAATTTATTGTTTTTCCTATTCTTCTTTCGTCGGCGTCAATCGCATCTTTTTCAAATAAAATTTTTGCTGTTAAAGAGTGGACATCTTCATTTTTTAAATAAGCATTTTTTAGTACTTCTTCACCTGAAAGATGTGTGAGTATACGAAGTTCAATTTGTGAATAGTCTGCGCTTAGAAGTTTCCAATCTTTTTGCGGAATAAAAGCTTTTCTTATTCGTCTACTAAATTCAGTTCTGACCGGGATATTTTGGAGATTTGGATTGCTGCTACTTAATCTTCCAGTAGCGGTTACAGCTTGATTGAAATCTGTATGTACTCTTCCTGTCTCTTTTTCAATAAGCTGAGGCAAAGCATCTACATAAGTATTAAGCAACTTACTTATAGTGCGATGTTCAATGATCATTTTTACTATTGGATGGTCTGATTCCAGCTTTTCCAATACACCTGCATCTGTACTCCATCCTGTTTTTGTTTTTCTTGATTTTTTCCTATCTAAATCAAGTTTCTCAAAAAGTAATTCACCTAATTGTTTAGGTGATGAAAGGTTAAACTCATTTCCTGCAACCTTATAAACTTCTTTCGCGATAGTATTTAATGTTTTTGTTAGCTCTAAAGATAAATCTTTTAGATAAGGTGTATCAATAATGATGCCTGTGGATTCGATTTCCGCTAAAACCTGCTCAAGTGGTTGTTCAACTTCTTTTAGTAAGTTTATTAATTTTATACTAGTTTCTTTTAATCTATTAATATAAATAATTGCTAATTTTCTTGTTAAATAAACGTCCATCCCGCAGTACATACTTGCAGACTTAATGTCCACATAAGAGAAGTCTTCTCCTTTTTTGACAACATCAGAAAAACTTTTGGGCTTAAATCCAAATTCTCTATAAGCAATTTCATCTAAACTATGTTTAAGAGTTGCATCATATATATAATCTGCAAGTAAAGTGTCAATTACCACGCCATTTAATATGATTCCGTGTCTTAGCAAAATCAATCTGTCGTATTTTGCATTCTGTAGGGTTTTAGGATTTTCATTGCTAGAGAACCAACCCTGAAGTGCAACAATAACTTCTTCTATCTTTAATTGATTTATTTGATTAATTTCTATTAAATCGGCTTCTTTGTTTTTATGTCCTATTGGTATATAAACTATATCTTTTAATGATTCACCAAAACAAAATCCTAAGCCAACAAGTTCAGCTTTAAAAGGATTTAAATTGGTTGTTTCGGTATCAATAGCTATTGGTTTTGTAGTATCAGTATGTTTCATTATTTGTGCAACGAAATTATTAAGTTCTTCCAGATTATCTATAATTTTAGGCTCTATCTGAGGAATCTCTTTTGTTTCATTAAGCCTAGTTAGTTCAATATTCTCGCTCTTATTATTAACGATCTTACTTTCTTTTAATGAGCGACTATTGTTTTTCTCTGATAAGCCTTCTTTAGAAAATAAAGCTTTAAAAGTTGGAACTTGTTTTAATAAACTATGTAACTCAAGTTTTTCAAGGCTTTCAGTTAGTTTTGATTCGTTAATACCTTCTAAGTTATATTCTATTTTTGGACTTATAGGGATTTTAATTAATATTTCTGCAAGTTTTCTTGAGAGATATGCATTGTCTTTGTCTGCTTTTAGCTTTAATCTTACGGCTCCTTTTATGGCGCCTCGTTTAGCTTTTTCGCCTTCTTTCTCTAGCTCTTGGAGTGATTTATAAACTCCATCAAGATCATTGTTTTCGTTTAAAAGATTTATAGCCGTTTTTGGACCAACTCCTTTGACTCCAGGAATATTATCTGAGCTATCACCAGTTAAGGCTTTCAGATCAATAACCTTGTTTGGATTGACTCCAAGTTTCTCCCTTACGCCCTCTTCCTTAATAAGTTTAGGATTTCCGCTTTTTGCGTAGGGACCTCCTCCCATATACAAGACTGCTATATCTCTTGCATCATCCACTAATTGGAATAAGTCTCTATCTCCAGAGAGGATTCTGACACTCCATCCTTTTTCAGCGGCATCGTTAGCAAGAGTTCCTAAGACATCATCCGCTTCATAGCCTGGGGCTTTGCAGATTGAGAGATTCAGGTTTTCTTTAAGAATCTCTTCAAGCTTGTCTAAATCTTGAAAAAATATATCAGGTGCGACATCTCTATTTGCTTTGTAGTTCGGATCTTCTTTGTGGCGAAATGTTGGCTCAGCGGTATCAAAAGCAATTGTAATTCCATTAGGTTCTATAGATTTGCAATTATCTAAAAGGCTTTTTAGAAAACCATAGGTAACACTCGTAGGAAAACCATCTTTGGTTGTAAGACCTCCTTCCCCCCCCTTGCTAAAAGCATAAAAACTTCTAAAAGCTAACGAATGGCCATCAATCAATAATAAAGTTGGCTTTTTTATTTCTTTCATGAATCAGTCACAGTGAGTTTGTTTATTAACTTTTTCTTTTTTTAGCCCAAGGAGGAAGATCAATAAAAACTTTCTCTCCTGGTTCTAACCCAGATATTATTGCAGTCTTGCTACCACTACTTGTACCTAATTCAACTTTTTTAAATTCTGGTTGATTGTTTTTGCCAACTATAAGAACCCCGGTCTTCCCCTCTTCCGTGACAATTGCAACTGTTGGAATAAGGGTGCTGATTTTGGTTGCTCCTGTTTGAAAGTTGATATCAGATGTCATTCCCAGGCGTAAATCTTCAGGCCTATTGCCCAACAACAACGTAACTTCAAATGAAGTTACGTTGTTGTTCTTGATTGCACTTGGAGAGATTTTGGAAACAAATGCCTTAAAGCGCTTGTCAGGAAAAGCATCTACTCTAATAGTTGCATCTTGACCTGTTCTTATTCTTCCAATATCACTCTCAGGAACTTTCGCAATTATTTCAAGCCCTTGAGAAAGTTTAACTATTGATGAGCTTGTAGCTCCCCCCTCTCTTGATGAAGAAGAAGAAGTCGTAGGAGTTACGAATGCACCAGGGACAGCATATCTGCTCGTTATTACTCCTTTAAATGGTGCTCTTATGTTTGTCTCATTCTCCTCAACTTCTATTTGTTTAAATTTAGCTTCGCTTCTTAAAAATTTATTTTTATATTCTTCATACTCTTCTGCACTTATAGCACCTTCATTGAAAAGCATTTTCCTTCTCTGGTAACTCGCTTTTTGAGTCTCATAATTTGCTTTTATTTCGTTAATCCTAAATTCCAAGTCTCCAAAATCCATTTTTGCAATTAGATCTCCTTTCTTGACCTGATCCCCTTCCTCCACGAAAATTTCATCAAGTATTCCTTGCCTTTTTGGACTTACATTGACGCTTTTATTAGCTTTTAATTCACCACTTGCTGTTATTAAGCCCGGCAAGCTGCCGCTTTCAGCTGCGATTGTAAATTCAGTTATGTCTTTATTTGATCTATTCTCTTGTGAAAGTTTCAAACTTATTCCACCAAAACTTAAGACTGAAAGCGCAATGAGGCTTAAAAATTTTTTATTTTTGAAGTTTTTCCAAATCATTTTGTGAAAATCAAGTGCTCAAGAGTTTTAGAAGTTTGGATGACGTTAAGAAAAAGCGTAAAACTTTCCTTTGGAGATTTATAACTATATTTTCGCTGTTAAAGGGCACTATTGGGTTTAATTTAGTCAAATTAATCAGCTGGCGTCTTTCAAAGACCCATTTCAATGCTTAAGGCCGGAATTGTTGGACTCCCGAATGTTGGAAAGTCCACTTTGTTTAATGCACTTGTTGCGAATGCTCAAGCTCAAGCAGCAAACTTTCCTTTTTGTACGATTGAACCCAATGTAGGCTCTGTTTCAGTACCGGATCAACGTTTGAATTTACTTGGTGAACTTAGTAATAGTAAGCAAATTATTCCTACTAGAATAGAATTTGTTGATATTGCAGGTCTTGTTAAGGGCGCAAGTAAAGGTGAGGGACTGGGTAATAAATTCTTAGCAAATATAAGAGAGGTCGATGCAATAGTTCATGTGATTAGGTGTTTTAGCGATGATGAAGTTATTCATGTTTCTGGATCAGTAGACCCATCTAGAGATATTGAGATAATAAATTTAGAATTAGCATTGTCTGATTTAAATCAGATAGAAAAACGTAGAACTAGAT
The DNA here is from genome assembly GCF_027359395.1 of Prochlorococcus marinus str. MIT 1013. Lineage (NCBI taxonomy): Bacteria > Bacillati > Cyanobacteriota > Cyanophyceae > Synechococcales > Prochlorococcaceae > Prochlorococcus > Prochlorococcus marinus. Next base: position 744,840 of record NZ_CP114778.1, on the reverse strand, counting down.
TAAAAAAACAATTAAGTACTAATAAGGAATCAAAGTTAGAAGATGAGGTGTTGGAAAAATTAAGCGAAGCCCTTGAGAATGAAAAGACAGTTAGAAGTGTTTCGTTAACTGATGAAGAGAAAAAATTAATTAAACCACTAGGCTTATTAACGGAAAAACCAATTATTTATGCAACTAATCTTGGGGAAGATGAACTTGCGAAGGGTAATCCCTTTTCAGAGGAAGTAAATAAACTGGCAACGAAAGAAGGTTCTGAATGCGTGAAGATTTCAGCCCAAGTCGAGGCTGAATTAATTGAATTGGGGGATGAGGAAAGAGATGATTATTTAAATGGCTTAGGAGTTGAAGAAGGAGGTTTAATTAGTCTTATTAAAGCTACATATCGATTGTTGGGTTTAAGCACTTATTTCACTACTGGAGAAAAAGAAACTAAAGCCTGGACTATATCTGATGGGATGACAGCTCCTCAAGCCGCTGGGGTGATTCATACAGATTTTGAAAAGGGATTTATTCGGGCTCAAACAATTTCTTATAAAAAACTACTTGAAGCAGGATCTCTCTCTGAGGCCCGAAACAAAGGTTGGTTAAGAAGTGAAGGTAAAGAATATGTCGTAAACGAGGGAGACGTTATGGAGTTTTTATTCAACGTCTAAAAATTCAGTTATACCAAGTCTTCTCATCAGTTAGACTAAGTTTTAGTCTAACAATTTAGTCTAACCTTTTGAGACGAAAGGTTGTGTTTTTGAGACAAGTGAGAATAAGTGATGAATTAAACTAAACCAACGAAGAACCAGGATAGAGCTAGATCTTCTATAACAGATAGTATTATTAGATTCGCTTGGATTAGAAAAAATTAATTGGCGACTTACTACATTCCAGTAAATACTCGTTCGCCTGGTGGAGGAGGAGCTGTTTATCAAGGTATAGGACCTGATTTATCTGGTTCTGATGGAGATGATATTTATATCGATTCAAAAGACACTCATGGCTATCCAACTTTAGGTGATGGAGTTTTTACATCAGGTTCAGATAAATATTATTTAGCCTTAGATGTCGATGCAAAGAACCGAGTCGAACATCCTTATTTGGAAGGCGGTGGGTATCCAATAATAAAGAATTTCAATGTTAATACAGATAAAATATTTCTTCCTGAAGGCGTATTAGGAAGCGATATTATGTTTCGACATTATTACCCTGAAAATGAATCTATGGGGGGGGGTGGATTCAAATCCAGCTCTTACCATTGTTTATGATCCACACGGATGTTGGAGAGATCTATTTAAACCATCTCCATTTAGTTATAGTTGGATTGAAGAGGAAATTTTAATTACAGGTGGTGGTGTTTCGGATAAATATCCCAATTTAAGTATAGAAAATGAGAAACGAATATCAGCCTTAACAGGTCCATCAAAATCTATTGAGTCATATATAAATCGTCAGAAAGATCCTAATGGATACAATCAATGGAAATATGAATTTTCTCTTTCTGCTATTAAGTATCCAGATGCCAAATATTTAGTTGATTTTTTAGCATCACTTACATTTAATTCAAGCATACAAGGTTTAAAAAATAGAATATTTCTTAGTAATGGAGAAAGTGCTTTTAAAACTTCAGGAAATCAAAGCAATGAAGAAAGTAAAAATGAAACCAGTAATGGAGATGTACAACAGATAGCCGATAACATTAATGATGTAATTGTTGGAATCAAGTATTTATTAGATGGAATAAAAGACTATGACGGAAATCTGCATGGATATTTAGGAGATGCACCAACGACTGTGACTTATTCCTATAAATTTCAGGGCCAATTAGATGTTAATAGTGATGGAACAATAGAAGCTGTATTTACCAATAGCATCAGTGGAAGATGGGTGACATCATCGATTGATCCAATCACAGGAGCCTTTGACTACACCAAGCATGGAGTCGGAGGAACAACAAGGATTGTTGGTATCTATCAAGATCCATTGGTTGCAAATGGAACGGTAGAAAAAGATAGTGTTTTTGATGGTTCGAGAACTTTCATCAATGACCTAAAACTCGATAACCTCATTCTTAAAACTGTTGGAGATTATGACGGTGATGGGTTCCAAGAACTTTATTGGAGCAAAGTAGATAACTCTGCCTACTTAAGAGCCGTGATGCATGCAGATGGCAATATTCAATACGCTAACTATCAAAATCTGCAGCAAATGACCGATTACTTAACCTCTAATGGCTTTGCAGATACTGTTGCTTTGATTGCTTAGTAAGAAATCAGAGAGTAAGGAGTTTATTCTAGATCTTTTTACTGTCTCAATGAGACAAGGATTTAGTCTAACTTTTTGTTGTACTGGTCTAACCACAAAATATCGCTGTAAATAGTTGCTATGAATTGATGTATAGGAGTTTTTATTCAACGTATGGCAGACAAGTGATACCAAGGGTTTTTTAAGATTAGAATTGGTGTTATTCTAACTTTTGCATTTTTCTATGTATTTCTAATCAATTAGTCCTTAAAAGGCATTTCCTGCTTCGGAATCTTACTTGTATCTATTAAAAGGCTAAGTGATGTATCAAATTTATCTTATGTATATAGTATGTAAAAAATCTACCTGAAAGTTTATGAAGGGAGTTATTAAAGAATATTATCACAAAGCTAAATATAGCTCTGCATTTTTAACAACATCTTTGTGTTTATATTTAATTATTTCAGTATTAATCTGGATAAGCGGTGTTGGGCCAAGAAATGGACACCTTTTGGCTCTTTTTGTGCCAATTGCTGCATTTATAACTTCTTTAATTGCTAATCGAAATCTAATTGTACGAATCAATAAATCAGCTAAAAATATACATAGATTTTGTAAAAAGATTAATCCTATTTATTATATAATCTTCATTTCTTTATTTTTTTTTATTGTATGGACAGCTAGCTTTTTTCACTCTTATAGTACTTTTAGTTTACCGACATGGGATGCTGGTATATATGGCAATATAGTTTTCAATTCATCTATAGGAAAATTCTTCTATTCTTCTGTTTTAGAGAAGAATCATTTAGGAGAACATTTTTCGCCAATAATGATAATCTTTATACCTTTTTATTGGATTAAATCAGATCTACGATGGATCTTGCTAGTACAAGCTTTAACCTATTGTAGCTTGCCTATCTTACTGTATAGATTAACTAAAATCTATACAGCAGATATAAATATAAGATTCTTTGTTTCTATTTTATTAGGTATATCATGGTTTTTATATCTACCAATGAGAAGTGCAACTGATTTTACTTTTCATCCTTCATCCTTAGCAGCACCATTTATCTTGATGGCCTTTATATTTTTGGAGGAGGGAAAATACATTAAAATGTTAATAATTTTAGGTGGATTAATTTTATTTAAAGAAAATACTATGTTTGTATCTATTGGTTTCGGACTATATTTAATCTTTAAACATAAAAAAATTAAATTAGGTTTAGCTCTTGTCTTTATGGGTTCAATAACAATGTTGTTCTTAATAAAATTAGTAATACCTTTATTCTCGATTAATGGATATTCCAAACTTGAACGATTTGGGATTTTTCAAGATTCTGGATTAAAGTTAAAATATATTATTCATTTATTGCTACCATTATTTTTTCTTCCTATTCTATTCTGGCGTTATGGAGTTATATTTTTACCAGCATTATTCCAAAATATTATTGTAAGTTTTCAGCCAATGTATTCTTCTCAATACCATTATGATGATTTAACCTCTCCTTTGTTATTTGCTTGTATGCCAGGTATAATTATTTTAGAGTTATTACCATTCCTAAGGAAGTTAAACTTTACTTATTTTAAATTTACTTTAGTTCCTATATTTGCATTAATACTTTGTTTTTCTAAACCATCTCCTTTAATGTCATTAGCCTTAAATCCAATAACTAACCTTCATATTGAACTAGATAAGGAACTTAGAATACTTACATCTAAATTTAAGAATGAAAAGATTTACTTACAATCTCCATTATTCACGCATATAAATCATAGCCCCTCTCAGGATTTTAAATTTTGCAATGAGAGAATAAAATTTAAAAAAGGTACTTTAATAGCCATTGCTCCTAATGCTTCACTATCTCATTTCAATATAAAGAATTTAGATCAATGTTTTTACTCTCTCAAGTCTGATAATAATCTCTTAGAGGTAAAAGGCTTTAAAAATCTTTCTGTCTTTCAACTTAAAAAGGATTATTAATTTTGCTAATGACTGTGGAAATAAGCAAGGATGGCTTTGGTTCTAGTTTGATCTTTTATCTTTAACTTAGATCCCTATACCTTTTTGAGTCTTAATGTAATCGTCGGTTCGAAAAAAAATAACCGGTACGGCGTAATGCAACGTTCATCATAAAAGGCTATCTATTGGTCGCGATCAGTCTGTCTCATCTTTGTCTCATTGCCTAAGTATGAGATGTTCTAACTTGTTCTAACAAATTAGCGATTTGGTCTAACATGAAAATATGGCTGTAATCGGTTGGTATGACTAGTCTATATGGAGTTTTTATTCAACGTATAAGCGTCCAGTTATACCAAGGGTTCTCACTGTTCTGGATAGGCTTGCATTCTAACTTTATTCTAACTTTTAGTAGATTCGAAGAGACATTAATGGTGAGGTCGAGGGATAAGAAGCCGTTCATGTAATCTATAACTTCTGTGGCCAACATTAATTGTTTGATTGTTGTATTGCTTGAATCCCATTGATAATTAGAATCGTAAAAGATTATTTAAGGTTAATTTGATAGAATTAATCCTTTCAAGCACTTACAAAGTCCTTCTGTGTTGGGCAATCCCAAGCTGTATGTTTTTAATTCAGCTTTTAAATGATAGTGAAAAAAAGATTTCAAGCTACTATCGAAAGAGAATTTTTGCATATTCAGTCCTTTTCTTTATTACTACAGATTTTATTCCTTTAATATATTCTGCAATCAATAATTTTTCTAATGATCCATTTTTAGCGCGTGACAAAGTTATTGGATCATTGCCTTGGATGATTCTTATTATTAAGGGGCTTCAAGAAGGTTTTAAGTTAGATAAATCAGATCGTGGATTCTTTTATTCGCTCTGGGAACCTTTCTCAGCAGAATCAGAAAAAATAAATAATAGAAGAAAGAATACTAAAATAAATCATAATAATATTAATTCTAAGGAAAAAAACAAAGCTTATGATCCTCATTCTTCATTAAACTTCTTATCTGATAAACAATCTAATTCGCTTTTAATGAAAGAGACTATGAAGAAATATAAGGAGGATGAGTTTGATTCATTTGATATAGAATCTGGCTCTGAAGTATTGGAAAGAGTAGAATTTATATTGAGTGAATCCTATAAGAATGATTTTTCTGATATTCATATTGAACCAAATGAATATAATTACAAAATACGTGTAAGAAAAGATGGAATACTTCAAAATTTTATAAATATAAAAAGCAAAGAAGGACTGCAATTAGTTGCCAGCTTAAAGAATTTAGCGGATATGGATGTATCTGAAAAAAGGGCTAGTCAGGATGGGAAAATTTATAAAAAATACAAAAATAAAAAACTTGAATTTAGATGTTCGACTGTTCCAGTAAGAAATGGAGAGTCCATGGTCTTAAGACTTTTAAAAAGTCATTCGTCTTCATTAGACTTGAATACTTTAATTGATTTTTCATATGTAAGGAACTCTTTTAGGGATTTAATTAGCTTACAAAATGGAATTATTATTGTTTCTGGTCTGACAGGCTCAGGCAAGTCTACTACTCTAGCAGCTGCTTTGAGAGAGATAGACAATGGAGAGAATAAAATAGTTACAGCTGAAGATCCAATTGAATATGATTTAGGTGGAGACATTGTTCAAACACAAGTTAATAAATCTAAAAATCAGACATTTCCATATCTTCTGAGAACATTTATGAGACATGATCCTGATGTTATTTTGATTGGAGAAACTCGTGATCCAGAGACTGCAAATGCCTCCATGGATGCATCAGAAACAGGACACCTCGTTTTTACAACTTTACACTCAAATAGTGCCGCAAGTTCGTTAACTAGATTGTTAGATATGGAAGTACCAAGGTATAAGTTAAATACTTCAGTTAGGGGGGTTTTAGCCCAAAGACTAGTGAGGCGTGTTTGCAATTCCTGTAGTGAATTACGAGAAATAACGCAAGAAGATTCAAATAAAACTGGTATTAAAAGTAATACACTAATTAGATATGCCTCTGTTATTTCAGAAGAAGAAAGAAATACAAATAATACTATTTACTGTGAAGAATGTATGGGGATAGGCTATAAAGGAAGAATAGGAGTATATGAATTGCTAATTATCAATAGAAATATAAAGAATGCGATTACAAAGGGAATGACGGATCTAGAAATACAAGATATTGCAATAGAAGATGGAATGATAACTTTAAGAGAGTATGGAAAACAACTAATATTTAAACATTTAACTACTATTTCAGAGCTTGAAAGAGTTTGCAAAAAATAAACAATTATATTCTTTATATTATCAATTAAAAGAAGAATATTAGTAGACATGTTTTATTTGAATCAGTATTATTTATTCATAGCTTTTTCAGCAGTTTTTGATTGCAATCGATTGGGATAAGCTGAAACCAAGGAGTTTTTTCACTCCCCTGCATTGTGACCTTCGCTGCGTTCTAACTTCGTTCTACTCTTCTAACTTACGTCTAACCCTGTTTTTTTCGCTGTAATCGGTTGGCATAGCTGGATGCTAAGGAGTTTTTATTCAACGTATAATAGCCACTGATAGCAAGGGATATTAAGCTCTTTAATTATATCTTATTCTAGCTTTTGAGATGATTTTTTGTTATTAGATATTTATCTGTAACTAAAAAATCAATCTTTGAAGTTCTTAAATATTCAAGAGCTATATTGGCATCATTTATAATAGGTTCTCCTTTTCGATTGCATGATGTATTCAATAAAAGTATAGGTTTATTTATTAACTTATCGATAGAATTTAATATTAAGTAGAAGTTATTTGAGTCCTTGTCTACACACTGAACTCTCGAAGAACCATCGACATGTATAACACCAGGGAAATATATATTTTTAGCTTTACATGTCATTAACATATATGGGTTCTTAGGACCATTGAAAAAATAATTAAAGTATTTTTCAAGGCAAGCGGGTGCTAAGGGCCTCCACTTTTCTCGATTTTTTATTGAATTTACTTTATTAGAAACTTCATAATTATCTGGAATTGCGATTATGGATCTATTGCCTAATGCTCTTGGTCCAATCTCGGAATTATCTTTTAAAATTATCCCTACAGCACTATTAACTAACATTTTCGCAACATAGTCGCTCCATGGAATAGTATCAATTTCTTTAAATATCAATTCATTTGAGAATTGTTTAATAATCTCATTTCTTAGAGGAATAGCTTTAGGACCAAGGTATGGAGATGAATAATTAACTTGATTATCTCTTATTTGATTTATTGATAATTTGTTATTAATAACATTCTCTAAAGCTATGGCAGCTCCAAAGCCTAAACCTTCATCATTACAGCTTGGCTCTACAAAAACATTTTGATATCCTATCTTTTCTGCTATTGAGCTATTAGATGGACAATTCAAAGCAGAACCACCAGATAATATAATTCCTTCACACTGATTATCTAAAATATTTTTCACTACACTATTTAAAGTAGAGATGGTTTTTAAAAAACTTAACTCAAAAATAGATTGAACATTGGCTGCATAATTAACTATTTCTTTTGATAAAAGGTCATATTGTTTACGAATGATATTGATTGAAAAATAACTTTGATAATATTCAATAAATGCTTTCTCAGTTAAGTTATTAATATTTTTACCTAATTTTAAAGAAATAGAATCTATAAACTCAGGATTACTTTTACCGTATGAAGCCAAGCCCATAAACTTTCCACAATCAAGTCCAATTAAACTTGCGCAAACCTCATAAAATTGACCTCCTCGAAAATTTGTATGTACCAAAGGAAATATTCCTGATTCTGTTTTAATCGAAGCTAAGTTGCCTAATAAGGAAGCTCCTGATCCATCAGCACTAAGAACTAATGCCTTTTTGATTTTTGATTTTACAGAAGATGAGTATGTATGAGAATAATGATGATCAACAAAAAATCCAGGTATTTTTCTTCCTTTAATATAAACATTTATAGGTATAAAAAAGTTTTTAATAGCCCATGTTCTAGACTGATCAAATGATGAGTCGGCTTTATTTATAAATGAATTTGTTATTTCGCTAAAATCTGATCTAGATGTAAGCATGTAAGCTTGAGAAGGAAGATTAATCTTCTTATTAATTTGATCAGTATATTCAATCAATTGTGGATATTGTTTTGAGTTGGCTTTAGTTAATCTTGGATTTTTATTAGTAGTTAGGGATTGGACTATTTCATACGTTTTAATATATTTAGCCTTATTTTTAGTAAAAAATTTATCAATCTCTGAGTTGACACCGTTTTGAGAATATTCAAAATTAAAATAATCAAAATCTTCAAAAATAAATTCACGATATTGAGTATTTGTTATAGCAACTTGTTCAATTTGATTAATATCTATATTCGAATCTAAAAGACATTTCTCTATTAAAATCTTATCAACTCCAGCATGATTCTTTGTGCATGAAATTCGTTCTCTTTGTACATATGAATCTATATGGCCATCATTTAAAAGAACTGCATGAGAATTATGGCCAAAATGTAGAGCTAATATCTTCGTCATTTTTAAAAGACAATGTTATCGATTACAAAGAGTAATTTCTTTTCTCCGTCTCTATAGTATATAGGATTTCTTGCATGGGGATTAACTAACAGCAAGGTAAAAATTAGTTTTTTATACATTCAATATTTTACTTGCTTCCCGAAAAATTTTCTAACCTTGCCTGACTTCTTAACTGTTGCTGATGTCACTAAATCCAGAGTGCGAGGGTTCGCGTAAACACTCTTTCCGGAAGGATTTCAATGATAGTTCAATTTCAAAGCTTATTGGAATCACAAGACGTCTCCTCTGGTTGTCTAACACTTTAACGTTTATGTCTAACCGCGATTTTTGCGTGTAATCGATTGGTATGACTTGATGTATAGGAGTTTTTATTCAACGTCTAGAAATTTATTTATACCAAGGCTTTTTAGAAGTTAGACTAAGGTTTAGTCTAAAAATTTAGTCTAACCTTTTGAGACGAAAAGTTGTGTTTTTTGAGACAAGTGAGAATAAGTGATGAGTCAAACTAAATCAACTAAGAGTTAGGTCGGGGCTAGATCTTATATAACAGATAGTATTATTAGATTCGCTTGGAATAGGAAAAATTAATTGGCGACTTACTACATTCCAGCAAATACTCTTTCTCCTGATGGAGGAGGAGCTGTTTATCAAGGTATGGAACCTGATTTGTCTGGTACTGATGGAGATGATATTTATATCGATTCAAAAGACACTCATGGATATCCAAGGTTAGGTGATGGAGTTTTTATTCAACGTACAGAATGCTAGTCATGGCAGGGTCTTTGACTGGTGTCAATAGAGTTTTATTTAGCTGTCTTTTCTTCCCAAGGAGCTGTTTTATATTTCTTTAAAAGGGTCTCTATAAGATCCCATGAGGACTTTTTATAATCTTTCAAAAAGTCATTGAAATTTTGTGCCGCACAATTATCAGCTCCGTCAGAAATAATACGAACTATTAGCCAAGGCACTTTTTCCTGATAGGCAACTTGAGCAACTGCTGCTCCTTCCATCTCAACAGCACATAAGCCTGGTAGCTCTTTAGAAAGATTATCGATTAAGGATTTCTCTGCTACGAATCGATCTCCTGTAGCTATTAAACCATTCTCTACTTTCCCAAAATGCTTGCAGTGTTTTTTGGAAATTGAATCTTTAATCGCATAGCTAGCCCATTCAACCCATTTATTTATTGCAGAGATTCTCTCTTGCTTAAGAGCTGGAATGACATATCTCGGGAAAAGAGGTCTAGCATCCATATCATGTTGAACCAATTCTGTTGGGATAACAATGTCCCATTGCTTAAGTGTTGAATTGGCAGCGCCTGCGACTCCAGTAAATAAAATAATATCTATACTTTTTCCCTTAAAGTATGTGCCTAGAAGTCTTGTCGCTGCTCTGGCAGCACTAACTTTGCCCCACCCGCTCCATGCAATAGAGATGTATAAAGAAGGACAATTTTCTCCATGCTCATACCATTCTCCAGAAGTAATTCTAAGATCTCCCCAATGAGTCTCAATTGGATTTTGCAAATTTTCTAAAGTTGCGCCTATTTCCTCAGGCATGGCACACAGCAGTCCAATGTGTGAAGGGTTAAAAGGTGGTTTTTCCAATATTTTTAAGTATCAGATTATTCTAATAATTTAGCGATTTAATCTAACAACGATTTCTTTTATTTATAACTTGGGGTTATCAATAGAGCCTTGTCTAACTTTTTCGTGTTTTGGTCTAACCGTGATTTTTGCTTGTAATCGATTGGTATAAATGTACGTTATCGAGTTTTTGTCCAACGTATATCATTTCAGTCTTGGTAGGGATTCTCAATGGCTAGAACGCTACTATTTTAATTCTTTCTAAGTTTAAATTATGTTTCTTGGCGAATTTCTTAATTGATAAATGATTTAATTCTTGCAAGAAGCAATAGTTTTCTCTAAATAATTAGATATAGTAGAAAAAATACAAGAAAGATGACTGGTAAAGACAAGTCACAGTTGAACATTAAGATTGATCCTAAACTACTACTAAGACTTAAGTCTGAAGCAATTAGAAGTGGAAAAACACTAACAGCTTTTATCACTGAGTTACTAGAACAAGTTTCTATAAAAGCAACTTCGAATATTGATATTCTTGAACAAAGACTTTTAAGAGTTGAAAAACAACTAAAAATAATTAATGCTTTCTCGCTTGATATAGAAAAAGATTTAAATCAAACTGATAGTATCTTTTCTAATAGTGGAGCAAAGAAATATGGTGAGATTGCCAGAGAATTATTTGAGTTACATCGTAAAGAAAAGAAACTTTCGTTAAAAGATGCTTTCGCCGAATTATCTACTTGTCTTGCCAATTATGATAGTCAACCTGAATTAGTCTTTGAACTCCTCTTAGGAAATCATGAATTAACTGGTTTAGAAATGACAGATGCCTATAGGAATGGATCTTGTGGAATGAGAAGTGCTTTATCTGAATGGACTAACAGCACATTAGAACCATTAAATGAAGCTTTCCTAAACGCTGTGGAGGTTAAAAATCTTGTATGATTAGTCATTATTCGATTTGTTTTAACTTTCATTCTCTGATTGAATTGTTCGAACTTCATTCTGCTGTTCTAACTTACGTCTAACAGCAATTCTTACTGAGAATCAACTGTTATAAATATGCGTGAGTTTTTATTCAATCAAAAAAAAGGCTGCAAGATACTTGCAGCCCAGTTAAAGAATTTTGATCTATTTGAATTATGCCAAAATCAAAGGATTTAAAATTTATCCAAATAAAGCTGAAGCTATACCAGCAACTGCTATTACTATTCCGCCCCATTTAATTACAGGCTGATCCTTGTCATAGGTATTTGAAACAAGAATTGCAGCGAGAAGGATTTCTACAAGGTTTTCATTGATCATGGGTCGAAGCCATTGTTGTAGTTGTTGATACTTTTTTTAGCTGATATTTGTTTAATGGGCAACAAATATTAAGTATTTCTATGAATGATTCTCCAAGGCTATAAAAACCTATCGAATATCTTTCTCATTTTTAGATTGAGCCATTGGGGTTGTAAACGTCAGTTTGAGAAAGCGTATAACTTTAATTTTTACTGATCTAAGCCTGAAATTTCGCTGTATTTTTTGGTATAAATAGATCTTTCGGGGTTTTTATTTAATGTCTGAGAAATTTAACGTCTACAATTATCAACGTCGTGATGAGGTGCACACTGTCGTTCTTCTGACGTCGGTTAGAAAATTACTTTGATTATTAGCGATATCTATATATCTCTTATTTAAATATTTTAAACCTATTACAAAGTAAACTTTATAGTATAAATTTTTGTCTGAGATGTTTTATTCTGCATGGAAGAATGTTTCTGAATATGGTTTTTGATATTCAAAAAAAAACAATTATAAGTAGAAAGTTTCATGTGTGCATAATAGATTAACTTGATAAGTGGATTTGTCATTATGGAACTAATTCATCTTTTTCTTTAAGAATAGAGCTAATCTAATAGCTTTTCTATTATCATCTTTTCGCCCTTTTCTGACTTAGGTCTAATAAAATTTTTCTTTTCATAATCGAGACTTAAGATTAACCTCTTTATATAATATAGCAATTATCATATTACAGTGTATATTTAGTAGAGCCTTAAACAAGCGATATTAATCTTTGTTAGGATTATGGATATTAAAAAACAGAATAATATTACTTATAATAATGAAGGGGAAAAACCAATAATATTTCCTATCCCATTTTGTTTGGGAGAAATTAATCAGAACCCTGATGTTTCTAAAATAATAACTTCCAAAAATTCTAAAGAAGAAATAATTATTAAAGCATTTAGATTTCATTCTCAAGGATATATTTCTGAAGCAGTTAAACTTTATAAGTATTTTGTTGATCAAGGTTTTAAAGATCATAAAGTTTTCTCTAATTATGGAGTAATATTGAAACAAATGGGAAAATATAAAGAAGCAGAAGCCTTCCAGCGTAAAGCTATTGAAATTAAATTTGATTTTGCAGAAGCTTATTCAAACTTAGGAATAATATTGATAGATCTTTGCAACTTACCTGAAGCAGAGATGTCAATTCGTAAAGCAATTAAATTCAAATCTGATTACCCAGAAGCTCATTATAATCTTGGAACAATCTTAATTAGAGTCGGAAAATTAATTGAAGCAGAGATGTCAATACGTAAAGCAATTGAATTGAAATCTGATTATCCAGAGGCATATAATAATCTTGGGACGATATTAAAAGACCTAGGAAAATTTAAAGAAGCAAATCTATCAATACGCAAAGCAATTAAACTTAAACCTGATTATATAGATGCTCATTTAAATTTAGGGATTCTTTTAAGGGATACAGGAAACTTTAAAGAAGCTTTGAGATGTTCTCAAAGAATAATTCAGCTTAAACCATGGTCTATAAATGGATCATATACTTTTAATTATAAGATGAAAGAGAACTGATATCATAGTCTAAGAGTTTACGAAATTCATGTAAAATAATATTATCATCTGTAGAATTTAATTTTTTTAAAATATTTTTTCTAGTTGTAATATTCAATTCAATTATTTTTAGGAATAAGTCATTTTTAATATTAGCATCATCTATTCTTTTGATTAACTCATTAAAATAATTTACTGGTAATTTATGATTATTAATATCGGAAATAGGCAATCCTTCTATTGCAATCTTATTCCCAGATCTTTCTATTTTCATAGAGTCATCATTAATATCATTTCCTTTACAAAAAATGTTAATTCCTCTCCCTTTGATATTTATATTAAAAGGTATCGAAAAAACTATTGTTTCTTTACAAAAAAAACCGTAAGTAAAAAAACGACTTAATGAACTTTTAGGACTGTAATTATGAGTTATTTCAGTTTTTAAGGGTGGGTAATTTGGTGTGCTTATTCCTTCTTGATGAATTATGAAAGGCAGAGAAATTACCTCATGATTTACAAGTTCTAATACTGGACAAATCATTGAAGATTTTTTAAATTTAAATGCTCGAGCATCAAGAAATTGCTTTAGAATCACATTATTCCAGTTCCCTTCATGTCTTTTCTCTATGTCTATAATTGAATAGTGTTTTAATAAACTTTTTAAGTCTGGATTAAAGAGTTTTAAACCTTTTTCGAAAAGCTCTGTTGCTTCTCTTCCACCTTCCCCCCATGAGAAATTATCTTGGTAATAGCTAAAAAAATCCTTTATATTTTTACTATATTTTTTATCTTCTTTGATTCTTAATTTGTTATCATCCAAATAAATATCATCTTTATTTATCATTAAGGTGTCGGGAGTATAAATTTTTGATTTCTTTTGGAAATTGATAGGAAAGATACCTCTTCCATTTACACCGTCCTTCTGACATACATTTTCGGCTACTCCTCCATTCTTGCGAAATTCAGAAATTAGGTTATTCCACTTTTTATTCATTAGCAAGATCTTAATTTATTCAAATCATTATAAGCCTCATCTCCTACCCTGAAATCTTTACTAAGTTATCTCTGACAGTAAGAAAGTATTTATATAGATTATTTCATAGAAATAGATATCAAATTTAATTTAATGTATATTTCTATAAAGTTTTCTGAAAATATAGTCATGCTTGGAACCAAAAAAACATTAAAATTATTGATTAACCTTTTTTTGATCATTATAAACTAAATAAAAGAAAATAAAAAGTCAGCGTAATAAATGAAAAAAAAATTATTCCAGGCTTTATTCTTTTTAGAAAATTGAAACTAAAATATTTCTACTACTATTAATCCATCTTCTCTATCTTATCAAGTAAAAATAATTAATTAAGCATTTAATTTTCATAATCAAGGTAATATTTTCAAAAGCAAAAAAAAAAGCCCTCGCAAAGAGGGCTTTAGAAATATCAAGTTAAAGACTTAACCGATTGCAGGTGCAACAAGAGCTACAGAAGTAGACTCAGCAGCTGCTAGGTCAAGTGGGAAGTTGTGAGCATTACGCTCGTGCATTACTTCCATACCAAGGTTTGCACGGTTAAGTACGTCACCCCAGGTTGGTACAACCTTGCCTGAAGTATCAACTACAGACTGGTTGAAGTTGAAACCGTTCAAGTTGAACGCCATGGTGCAGATGCCCATAGATGTCAACCAAACACAAATCACTGGCCATGAAGCCAAGAAGAAGTGAAGGCTACGGCTGTTGTTGAAGCTTGCATATTGGAAGATCAAACGACCGAAGTAGCCATGAGCTGCAACGATGTTGTATGTCTCTTCTTCTTGTCCAAACTTGTAACCGTAGTTCTGTGAATCAAGTCCTGTTGTCTCACGGATAAGTGATGAAGTAACCAAAGAACCGTGCATTGCAGAGAACAAAGCACCACCGAACATACCTGCTACACCAGCCATATGGAATGGGTGCATCAAGATGTTGTGCTCAGCCTGGAAAACGAACATGAAGTTGAATGTTCCAGAGATTCCTAGAGGCATACCATCAGAGAATGAACCCTGACCGAATGGGTAAACAAGGAATACAGCGAAAGCTGCTGATACAGGAGCTGAGTAAGCAACACAGATCCATGGGCGCATACCTAAACGGTATGAAAGCTCCCACTGACGTCCCATGTATGCAGAGATACCAATAAGGAAGTGGAAGATTACAAGCTGGTAAGGGCCGCCGTTATATAGCCACTCATCAAGAGTTGCTGCTTCCCAGATTGGGTAGAAGTGAAGGCCGATAGCGTTACTTGAAGGAACAACAGCACCAGAAATGATGTTGTTTCCATACATAAATGAACCAGCTACTGGCTCACGGATACCGTCGATATCAACTGGAGGAGCAGCGATAAATGCAACGATGAAACAAGTTGTTGCCGCAAGAAGGCAAGGGATCATCAATACACCGAACCAACCGACATAGATACGGTTGTTGGTGGAAGTAACCCACTCGCAGAATTGTGGCCAACCTTTGAGCAACGAAGAACGTTGCTGCTGAATGGTGGTCATGAATAAGAACGTTTTGTTTTGCCCGTAAGGGCATTAAGTAAGATCAGAAAATCTGACGGACCAAATTTAGCTTCTAAATAAGATATCTAGGATGGGTAAACTCACCAAAATTTGGTTAATGGAAATTAGTAAATCTGTTTAGGTGAATAATTTTTTCTTATTCGATAAGTTAAATTGTCTTTTATCTATTTTTTATATAAATTAATTGAATTAATCAAGGAGATAATTAGCTAATTTCCAAGGTATCTGCTCCATCATGTAGATCAGTATTAACTCCTATCGAGACAGTAGGCTCTTCCATGGAATTTCCACATTATTTATACATTCTATACCTGCTTTACATATCAAGTAGTTTTTTTGTGATATTTTCATTTATTAATATTTTATTTATTTATGGGCAGTATTTTTTATAAATGATTTTGAATATGATTTTTTGATCTGATGCGTTCTTGACTTATTGTTATAGTTATGTCCTTTTATTTTCATCTTCTATCTATGTAGTTGTAGCTTAAGTGAGTTTATTTTCAGACCGCTTAACTTCTATTCTCAACTAGATTAAAATATTAAAATTATTTGATTTTGATCAAAAACAACTATTTAAACTACTTCTTCTAGTTGATCTAATTGTCTATATCTACTAGAAAACATAGAGTACCTATGTTTTCGTTAATTGTATTTGTCTTTGAATTATAGTTTTTCATTATTTTCTTGAAATTACTAAATAATTGATTATAATTAATATAGTCATATTTTTTTAATTAATGACTAAAAGCCAGTTCAATATTAAAATCTCAAAAGACTTATTGGCTAATGTTAAGAGACAAGCTATAAGGTCTGGTAAAAGCCTAACCGAGCACATTACTGATTTACTTAATAAGTCATTGTTTGAGGATGATTTACAAACTCCTGAATTTAATCATGGTAATAAATTTGAGGAGTTTGAAAAAAGAATATTGTCGCTTGAATCTATTGTAAGAAATAGGGAATATTTAAGTCAAAAGTCAAAACCTTTTAATAATTCAGAAGCTATTAACTGTACAAAATTTATGAGAGGTTGTTTTGACAAAGAATTCGAAAAAGGAAAATTTGCTAATAAAAAGATGGCCTTTGATGATTTATTTAAGACAATTCAGATCTATGATCAATTAACTAATTCCTTTTCTGATCGATTGCAAGAAATAATGCTTAGCGATAATGCAGCGCCTTGGACGGGCAATGAACTTAATGAATTGACTGGAAATGATAAATGTAATTGTTCAATTAGAAAAGGTTTAATTATGTGGACTGGGAAAATAGATTGTCCATCTCAACAAGAAATATGTGATAAAGGAGAGGAATTGCTTTCTTTATTTTAAATGAATTAAACATTTTTTATAAGTTTTTCACTTATATCCCACAATCTTTTTCTTGAACTCTTTTTTAATGCTTCTGGAGCATTTCTACATATTTTTGGCCAACCTCTGAAGTTGAATTTTGGACCATATTGCTCTCCTCCTTTAGCACTGGTTAATGTAGCGGCTGCTATTTGAGGTAATGCTCCCATTTTGGCACTTTGAAACATAGGGTTCATTAATTTATAAGCAATTTCTTCTTGCCATGATTGGTTGGCCTCGACTGACTTTGGTTGTAAATTTGTACGAGCAAATCCTGGATGAGCAAGTAGTGATGATGTTGGTGAATTGCTTTCTTTAAGTATTGAATTCAGTTCCAACCCAAACATTACATTTGCAAGTTTGCTTTGCGCATATGAAGCCCAACGATCGTATTTAAGATTGCCTTGTAGATCGTTCCATTGAATTTTTCCAAAATATTGAACGCCCGAGGTTACGGTCACAACCCTAGAATTGCTTTTATCTTTAAGCATGGGTAATAATTCCATCGTTAAACTCATATGAGCTAGATGATTAACCGCAAACTGTATTTCGAAACCTTGCTTGCTATAGGTCTTTGGCGGGGCCATTATTCCAGCATTATTTATTAAAACATCTAAGTTATCAAATTTTTTTTTGATAAAATTAACAGCTTTCTTAACGTTTTTTAAATCTGATAAATCTAATTCAACTAGTTCAATCTTTCCAGAGCTATTAAATTTTAAAAGTTTTTGTTTAGCTTTCTCTCCTTTGAACAAGTCTCTGCAACACATGATCACTGTTGCCCCTTTTTCTAGAAGAAATTTTGATGTTTCATAACCAAGACCGCTATTCGCTCCAGTTATTAAGAATACTCTCCCATTTTGGGTCTTAATTTGATTCATTCTAACCATCGTTTATTTGAAAAACTTTCTTTACTATAATTGTGGGCTATTAATTTGTGGCTCTTTTGTTTTATTGGAATTAAAATTATTTAATTTATATTATTTAATTTATAAAATTTTTTTTTAAATTTATAGAATCCTGAATTTGCATAATTCCAATATTTAAGATCTTCATCTCTATATATATAATTAATCTTGGTTTTATTTTGATATGCATATTTTTCTATCAAATCTAGATTATAACCAACTCCTGGATAGATAACATCTATACAGTGATAATCACCCAAAAAGATTTTCAGTTCAGACGATTTTAATACAACTCCGTTTGGGATCAGCTTGTTGACATTTTCAATTAAACTTTCTTTATATTTACTGACTTTCTCACTGAGCTCAAATCCATAATTAATAATTCCATTGCAAATAAGATAAACTTTTAAGTATGAATTAAATAGCTTAGATCTATTCCTGATATCCAGATCATTTTCAAACATTATCAGTATAATACTATTAGATGATTTTCCTCTGGTTGGAAGTCTATTTGATTTATGTATGTTTGTTTTGATTAAATTCATTTTGTTCGATATTTTTATTGTTATATTTCTAAATCGATTTACTGTATATTTATTGATATTTTCTTTCGTTGCTATATAAGGCTTTTTATTTGTATGCATGCCAGCGACCCATCTCCAACTTAAGGTGTTTGATGAAGCATCACCATCTAATAAGTGTTTCATGAAAAATTCAGCTCCTAGTTGCCATGGAAGTTTTAAAGTAAATATCCATATGCTTGCAAACCACATCCTTGAGTGATTATGTAAATAGTTATTTTCGCGAAGTTCTTCTATCCATGTATCGAAACAATCTATACCTGTCTTACCTTCCTTAGCAGCTTTTAGCATATATGAAATATATGATTTATTTTTAAAATTTTTATATTCAATCCATATAGATTTATGATTTTCAAGGTAACCTTTCCAATAAATTCTCCAAAGAATTTCGTCTATGAACTTTTTTTTCTTATCAATTATTTTTAATTTTTTAATGATTTCATATTCGTAAAGGATTCTATGTGATGTGTACTTAGAAATCTGAGAAACATTTGATCTATTTCCCTTACCATAATCATAATTTCTGTATTTGTGGTATAAGGCGAGATTATTATTGATGAAAGTATCTAATTTATAATCAGCTTTATTGAAAATATTCATTTAAAATTTATTTATTTTTTATTGAAGTTTTTTTAAAGCTATTATGGCTTCTTTTATGTGTGCTGGACCATTCAATAGGTCTTCAAATATGTGTATTATTATTCCTTTACTATTTATTATATATGTAACTCTACCTTCTAGAAAACCGAGGGTTTTTGCTACTCCAAATTGTTTCCTAAGAATATTGTTTTGATCACAAAGTAATGGGTACTGAAGTTTATTCTTATTTGCAAATTTAAGATGACTTTGAACATCTCCATTACTAATCCCCCATACATCAGCTCCTAAAATTTTAAAGAGGTCATATTTGTCTCGAAAGCCACAAACTTCAATCGTGCAACCAGGTGTATCGTCCTTTGGGTAGAAGAACAAAACGAGTGGTTTATTGGATTTATACGATGCTCTGATTTTGCCGTTTTGATCTTTCAAAGAAAATGAAGGAATCTGATCACCGATTTTTAGTTTCACACTATCCTAATAAATGTTTACTATAGTGAATCATTTTTATCATTAGGGCTATCTATTGGAGTAAGAACAACACCTAGATATGCTAATTAGATTATTTTTTCTAAATTCTGAATTTAATTTCCTAAGTAAGCTTAGAAATAAATTCATTGGCATTCTTTCTGTGAGTATGTTTTTTATTAATATCCATTTTTTCTAGATTTCTCATAATCATTGATAAGCGATATTGTTTTTTTAGTTTGTGCTTGTAGTCATCTATGAATGTCCAAAAAAGACTATCCCAAGTTACGCACCATTTATCGAATTTATAGTTAGACATTTTTAAGATGTAGTTTGATCCTGATATATATGGTTTGGTTGTAAATAACCCTCCGTTTGCAAATTGACTCATTCCATATACATTTGGAACCATAACCCAATCATATGAATCAATAAATAGTTCCATAAACCATTTATAAACTTGATTTGGGTGGAATCTACATAGAAGCATTAAATTGCCTATTATCATTAATCTTTCTATGTGGTGAGCATAACCTGTTTCTAAAATATTTTTTATTGAATCGTCTAATGGTGTTAAACCTGTGTTCCCTTTATAAAAACTTGATGGTATTGGTTGATCCTCAAACTCCCAAAAATTTCCATTTCGAAGCTCTAAATTATTACGCATATAAATTAATAGAATAAATTCTCGCCAGCCAATAATCTGCCTTATAAATCCTTCATATGAATTGATTCCAATATTTTCAGATTGATAATAATCCCAGGCCTTATCGATTATCTGTCTTGGTGTAAGTAAACCAGTATTTATTAATGGAGAAATAACACTATGCCAAAGTATTCTATGATTTGAATTGATTGAATCTTCATAATCTCCAAATAAATTAAATCTTTCAACTAAAAAATTTTCTAACCATTCTTCAGCCTCTTTATGTGTTAATGGATAATTAAATTTTTCATATTTACCATAATAGTCGTTATATTTTATTGAAACTTCTTTGATAGCATTGTCTAAGAACTTGTTTGTTTTTATATATCGGATTTGAGGAACTTTAATTGAAGTAGATAGTTTTTTTCTATTCATCTTATCAAAACTCCATTCTCCTCCTTTTGGTGAGCCATCTTTTTCAATTAAAATATTTAGTTTTTGTCTTTGAATCCTATAGAATTTCTGCATACCATAGATTTTTTTTTGATTAATAATTTCTTTTGATATGTCTGGACAAGTTAAAAACATTTCATTCTTTCTGATTTCTAACTTTGTATTATTCTTTGATGAGAAATCCTTTATCCTTTTTTCTAATGACCAATCAAATGCTTTATAAGTAATGAAATAATTAAAACCTTTTTTGGCAAGATAATTAAGATTATCTTCAGTCCTAGTTTCTCTTTTGTGCTTTATATAAATCACATTAAATCCATGTCTTTTGAGATCTTCTACATAAGAGTCCATAGTGGCTTTATGAAAAATTATTTTTTGACAATGAAATTTTTGTTTCCATTGTGAATCACAACCAAAAAATAAGCTATCTTGAATTAAGGCAATATTTTTAACGTCAAAAAATTGTTTTTTTATTTTGAATAATTGATTTGGAAAAATCAGGAATATTTTTCTCACTTTCTTTTGTTAATAAATTTATTATTTCTTAGAAAGTGTCTAAGAAACTAATACCAATTCAAAATAACCAGAATTTGTTTTAAGTGCGAAAAAAATCAATCAATATTATTTGTCTTTATTCTTTCTTCTTCTGCATCTTTCAGAGCAGTAAATGACATTTTCCCAATCCTTAGCCCATTTCTTTCTCCATTGAAAATCTCTATGGCACTTTGGACAATTTTTTGTGAGTTTAATTTTCACTTTTGGTTCGATGACTTGAACTTTATCTTGTAGTTAGGGAAGCCATGCTTTGTTTTCCTTCCTGAGACTCTTTTTCTCCACATCCTGAAAGAAGATGCTTTTAGATTAAAGCGCATTAAATTAATTACCTCTTTCTCTTTAAGGTTGAATTGAAAGTGAATTGCATCAAATGGAGTTCTATCTTCCCAGGCCATTTCTATGATGCGATCAATCTCTACGAAACTTAGATCTTTCAGTATGACTTTTTTGTTCATTTCTTGACTAATGTACTAGAAACTCAAACGATAAATAGGTACGTATACCCCTCATATCTTATTGGATTTATAAAACGCCATTGCCTATTAATTTATTTTGGTTGTATGAAATGAATTATTTGTTCTCGCATTCGGGATTGATTTTTGTTATGACAGTTGCTGTTGATAGGAATTGAAGTCGAAGTTCGTTTCTCTATCAACACTGGGAGAGTGCTTGCACTCTCCCAGTAACTAACAAAATAATTTATAGTTAAGTTTAACTTATCTATATCCTTCTAATAAATTATTAGACTTATCTTATTAGTAAAACTTGTATAAATAAATACTAATTTGATTGTTAAGTTTTACTTATATGCGAGTATAAAATGATATTAGATTATTAATCATAGGTCGTTTCTTTACGTTTTAGATAGTTAAAAAGTCTACTAACTTGTAGTCTGGAAAATATATATTTATCCCCCCTGATTTTATATGCAGACCTACGGGAATCCAGATGTCACCTATGGGTGGTGGGCTGGTAATTCAAGGGTTACTAACCGTGCTGGAAAGTTTATTGCAGCTCATGCAGGTCATACTGGCCTAATATCATTTGCTGCGGGAGCTAGCACCCTATGGGAGTTGGCTAGGTTTGATCCTTCTATAGCGATGGGTCATCAAAGTTCTATCTTTCTTGCTCACCTTGCATCTATTGGAATTGGATTTGATGATGCAGGTGTCTGGACTGGAGCGAATGTTGCTTCAGTAGCAATAGTCCATATTATTGCTTCGCTTGTATACGCAGGAGGCGCTCTTTCTCACTCTCTTCTCTTTGATGGTGATTTAGCTGATGGGCCAGGACCTACTACTCAGAAATTTAAGCTTGAATGGGACAATCCTGATAACTTGACATTCATTCTTGGTCACCATCTGATTTTCTTTGGTGTGGCTTGTATCGCTTTTGTTGAATGGGCCAGAATTCATGGAATTTATGACCCTGCCATAGGAGCTGTTCGACAAGTCGAGTACAACCTAAATCTGACCAATATTTGGAATCATCAATTCGATTTCTTAGCTATTGATAATCTTGAAGACGTTCTGGGTGGACATGCATTCCTAGCATTCGTTGAGATAACAGGTGGAGCTTTCCATATCGCTACTAAGCAGGTTGGTGAATATACAGAATTTAAAGGAAAGAACATTCTTTCTGCTGAAGCTGTACTTTCTTTTTCTTTGGCTGGTATTGGTTGGATGGCTATTGTCGCAGCTTTCTGGTGCGCAACAAACACAACTGTTTACCCCGAAGCTTGGTATGGAGAGCCTCTGGCTTTGAAATTTGGTATTTCTCCTTATTGGATTGATACGGCAGATGTTAGTGATAGCAACGCATTTGCAGGTCACACAACAAGAGCTGCATTGACTAATGTCCATTATTATTTTGGATTTTTCTTTTTACAAGGTCATTTATGGCATGCAATCCGTGCATTAGGCTTTGACTTTAGAAGAGTTACAAATGCTGTTGCTAGTTTAGATAGTGCAAAAGTTACTCTTAATGGCTAGCTGATTTAATTATTGGATAGACAATAAAAAAGCTCCGTAATTTTTTTCGGAGCTTTTTTATTGTGTTTTAAAAAAAACTGACTGATATTAATAAAGGATTCTCACTTTCCATCTCTCACTGCTTTTGTAGGGAAAATCAATGAATAATCACGACTCTTTTGTTAATTAGTTTTGTGCATTAAATAAAGACCTTTTACGATTTCAAGCAAATTTATTGCACTAAATGTAAGGTAGGTCGAATTTCGACTTCAATTTCCTCAATTATGCAGTCCTACGGAAACCCAGACGTCACTTACGGGTGGTGGGTTGGTAATTCTGTCGTAACAAATAAGTCAAGCCGATTTATTGGCTCGCATGTTGCTCATACAGGATTGATTTGTTTCGCAGCTGGTGCCAACACACTTTGGGAGCTCGCTAGATACAACCCAGATATACCAATGGGACACCAAGGAATGGTGAGTATCCCACATCTAGCTTCCATTGGTATTGGATTTGATCCAACTGGAACAGTATTCGATGGCACATCAATTGCTTTTATCGGCGTATTCCATCTGATTTGTTCAATGGTTTATGCGGGTGCAGGTCTATTGCACTCTTTGATCTTTAGCGAAGATACCCAAAATAGTTCGGGGTTGTTTGCTGATGATCGTCCTGAACATCGTCAGGCAGCAAGATACAAGCTTGAATGGGATAATCCAGATAATCAGACTTTTATTCTTGGTCACCATTTGATTTTCTTTGGTGTTGCATGTATATGGTTTGTTGAGTGGGCTCGAATTCATGGTATTTACGATCCTGTATTAGGAGCAGTTCGACAAGTTGAGTACAATTTAAACTTGACCAACATTTGGAATCATCAGTTTGATTTCTTGGCTATTGATAGTCTTGAGGATGTTATGGGTGGTCACGCATTCTTAGCATTTGTTGAGATAACAGGTGGAGCTTTTCATATCGCTACTAAGCAAGTAGGCGAGTACACCGAATTCAAAGGAAAGAACATTCTTTCTGCTGAAGCGGTACTTTCATGGTCTCTTGCTGGTATTGGTTGGATGGCAATTATTGCAGCTTTCTGGTGTGCAACAAATACAACTGTTTATCCAGAGGCTTGGTATGGAGAAACATTAGCTCTTAAATTTGGTATATCTCCTTATTGGATTGATACTGCTGATATGACGGGAGTTGTTAGTGGCCATACTTCAAGAGCTTGGCTTACAAATGTTCATTACTACCTAGGCTTTTTCTTCATTCAAGGTCACCTTTGGCATGCAATACGTGCTTTAGGCTTTGATTTTAAGAAGGTTACTGATTCAATTAGCAATCTTGATAACGCTAGGGTTACCCTCTCTGATTAATAATTGGTTTTTAAGATTCCAATAAAAAAGAGCCTCATCATTAGATGAGGCTCTTTTTTTGTGAAAAAAAATTAAAGAGGTTTAACTTTCTTTAGTTTTTGTAGTTTTCAGGCTTAGCCCAAGGATCGATCCTTTTTGAATCGTCAGAATAATAGAAGAATTGAGAAGCTCCAAATACTGCTCCAAGGCCACAAAGAGCTGCAGCTATATTAAATCCACCGGATGGTTTGATTAAACCAATATCTGATGGGTGTGGAAGCTGAGTGGCAAAATCAAGAAGGTGAGAAAAATCAATCATTGAGTAAAAAAATTGTTTTTATTGTTAACCCAGGTGGCCACTATGCCAAACCCGTGTTTGAGGATATTACATTAATTTGAGAACTAACATTGAAAAACAAAATTTTCTTAGTCATTTAAAACCCTTTTGGTCGTGATTTCTTCGCAGGAGGGAGACCCTCATCGATTTTTGCCTTGGGCCTGTAATTTTTTTGAAACAGATAAAAAACCACTGCTAAAAGACAAACTCCAAGAAGGACAAACCAAATTATTGTTGCAATATATGGAAGTCCATGAAGGTCTTGCAGTTCAAGTTGTAAAGCAGATTTCATTTTTGATATTTAAATTTTTCTTGAGTATTTCCATGAAAACGTAGTTTAGTTGCGGGTTAAGCCAACTTAAAGAAAAAAAACTTTACTACTGCTGTATAAGACCTTATTACTAATAGTAGTTTTTGAATTGAGCTGCCTGTAAGGTGTGCTCACCGTATTACGCCAAAAATCTTAAATCATGCAGACCTACGGAAACCCGGATGTCACCTATGGTTGGTGGGCTGGAAACGCTGGGGTTACTAACAAATCTGGTAAATTCATTGCTGCTCACATTGCGCATACTGGGCTTATAGCCTTTGCAGCAGGTGGAAGTACTCTTTGGGAACTAGCAAGATACAACCCTGAGATCCCAATGGGTCATCAGAGTTCTATCTTTCTTGCTCATTTAGCTTCAATTGGTATCGGCTTTGATGAGGCTGGTGCTTGGACAGGGGCAGGAGTCGCTTCTATTGCCATCGTACATTTGGTTCTTTCCATGGTTTATGGAGCCGGTGGTTTATTGCATTCAGTCCTATTCGTTGGCGATATGCAAGATTCTGAGGTTCCTCAAGCTAGAAAGTTCAAGCTTGAGTGGGACAACCCAGATAATCAGACATTTATTCTTGGACACCATTTGCTTTTCTTTGGTGTGGCATGTATTTGGTTTGTTGAATGGGCCCGAATTCATGGAATTTATGATCCTGCCATAGGAGCTGTTCGACAAGTTGAGTACAACCTTAACTTGACAAATATTTGGAACCATCAGTTTGACTTCCTCGCTATCGATAGTCTTGAAGATGTACTAGGCGGTCATGCATTCCTAGCATTCGTCGAGATAACAGGTGGAGCTTTTCATATCGCAACCAAGCAAGTTGGTGAATACACCAAATTCAAAGGAGCTGGTCTTCTTTCAGCAGAATCAATTCTTTCATTCTCATGTGCAGGTATTGGTTGGATGGCTGTAGTGGCAGCATTCTGGTGTGCTCAGAACACAACTGTTTATCCTGAAGCTTGGTACGGAGAAGCTTTGATCTTGAAGTTTGGTATTGCTCCTTATTGGATTGATAGTGTCGATCTTTCAGGAGGTCCTGCTTTCTTTGGTCATACCACTAGGGCTGCTTTAGCAAATGTTCATTATTACTTTGGATTTTTCTTCCTTCAAGGTCATCTATGGCATGCTTTAAGGGCAATGGGATTTGACTTTAAGAAAGTTCTTAAAGAGCCTCTTCCAGCGCAGCTTTATTAATTAATCAAAAACAATATGTTTTAAAGAGGAGATTTACCTCCTCTTTTTTTTTGCAAATTTTTATCTTTTAAATTCGATCGATTAAAAAAATTATTCGTTTTACAACGTTGAAATTTTTATATCAAATATTGTTAGATCTTGTGGATTGAGCTTTTTTGAATGATTAGTCGAGAATTTTGCGTATTTAAATTAAGCTATGACTTGCATTTGGAAGATTTCTACTATCTCCTCGAGCTAATATCTCAGCTTCTATAAAATCGTTTTAATTATTGAAATGGGCAAAAATAGTCAAACTAAATAACGACCTCTAACTATTTTGCACATATCATTTCAGCAGCGTGTAATCTGCACGCATATTTCGCCTGTATCGCTTAAAAATTATGCAGAGCTATGGAAATCCAGATGTTACCTATGATTGGTGGGCTGGTAATTCTGTGGTCACCAACCGCTCAGGCCGATTTATAGCCTCCCATATTGGGCATACAGGCTTGATCGCATTTGCGGCTGGTGGAAGCACACTTTGGGAGCTTGCCCGTTACAACCCTGAGATCCCAATGGGGCATCAGAGCTCATTATTCTTGGCTCATTTGGCTTCAATTGGAATTGGTTTCAATGAGGCAGGAGCATGGACAGGTGTAGGAGTAGCTGCAATAGCTATTGTTCATTTGGTCTTGTCAATGGTTTATGGAGGAGGAGCTCTTTTGCATGCAGTCTATTTCGAGGCTGATGTTGAAGAAAGCGAAGTCCCTCGTGCTAGAAAATTCAAACTTGAATGGGAAAACCCTGATAATCAAACTTTTATTCTTGGTCACCATTTGTTCTTCTTTGGTGTTGCCTGTATATGGTTTGTTGAATGGGCAAGGATACATGGCATCTACGATCCTGCTATAGGAGCCGTTCGTCAGGTTAATTACAACCTTGATTTGACAATGATTTGGAATCGACAGTTTGATTTCATTGAAATTGATAGTCTTGAAGATGTAATGGGTGGGCATGCTTTCCTAGCTTTTGCTGAATTGACTGGAGCAACTATTCATATGGTTGCTGGTTCAACTCAATGGGAAAACAAGAGACTTGGAGAATGGAGTAAATTTAAAGGAGCTGAATTACTCTCTGCAGAAGCAGTTCTTTCATGGTCTCTTGCTGGTATTGGCTGGATGGCAATTGTTGCTGCTTTCTGGGCTGCATCTAACACAACCGTATATCCAACAGAGTGGTTTGGTGAACCATTGAAATTACAGTTCTCTGTTGCTCCATATTGGGTTGATACTGGAGACCTTTCTGATTCCACAGCTTTCTTTGGTCATTCAACCAGAGCAGCTTTAGTGAATGTTCATTACTACTTTGGTTTCTTCTTTTTGCAAGGTCATTTTTGGCATGCTCTTCGTGCTTTAGGATTTGACTTCAAGAAAGTTGCTGATGCCATTGGTAACAATCAGGGAGCAACAGTTAGAGTTGAAGGCGCAGGTTTTAACGGAAGAGCACCAAGATAAATTTAATTTAAAATAAAAAAATACCTCCCATTGGGGGGTATTTTTTTTGTTTTTTGCAGTAAAAAGTGTTTTTTTTGTAAAAAAAGAGAGATACCTATAAAGACCTCTAACTATTCTGGTAAAAACAATTCCAATAAGTGTAAGGTAGCCAAAATTTCGACTTTAATTCCTTAATTATGCAGACCTACGGAAATCCAGACGTCACCTACGGGTGGTGGGTTGGTAATTCTGTGGTGACCAATCGCGCAGGTCGATTCATAGGGTCACATATAGGCCACACAGGTCTTATTTGCTTCGCAGCAGGTGGAAGCACTCTTTGGGAGCTTGCACGCTACAACCCAGAGATACCAATGGGACATCAAAGTTCCATATTTCTTGCTCATTTAGCCTCTCTTGGCATTGGCTTTGATGAGGCTGGTGTATGGACAGGAGCTGGTGTAGCAACAATTGCTATTTTCCATTTGATTTTCTCAGCTGTATATGGAACTGCTGGGTTAGCTCATTCACTCTTATTTGATCCGGACTTGAAAGATGGTCCTATTCCTACCACTAAGAAATTCAAACTAGAATGGGACAATCCAGATAATTTGACATTCATTCTTGGACATCATTTGATTTTCTTTGGGGTTGCAAATATTTGGTTCGTTGAGTGGGCAAGATGGCATGGAATTTACGACCCAGCCATAGGCGAAATCAGAACAATCTTCCCTGGATATGGTGATTTTGGAATGGTTTACGGACATCAGTTCGACTTCCTAACCATTGATAGTCTTGAAGAAGTAATGAGCGGTCATGCATTCTTGGCATTCGTTCAAATAAGTGGTGGTGCATGGCACATAGCTACAAAACAGCTTGGTGAATACACCGAATTCAAAGGCAAAGGATTGCTCTCGGCAGAAGCGGTCCTTTCATGGTCACTAGCCGGCATTGGCTGGATGGCAATTGTTGCTGCATTCTGGTGTGCACAAAATACAACTGTTTATCCAATTGACTGGTATGGAGAACCTTTAGCTTTGAAATTTGGAATTTCTCCTTATTGGGTAGATACTGGAGATGTTTCAGATAGCACTGCGTTTTTAGGCCATACAACAAGAGCGGCTTTGTCAAATGTTCACTATTACTTTGGATTCTTCTTTATTCAAGGTCATATTTGGCATGCTCTTAGAGCTATGGGCTTTGATTTCCGTCGTGTTGTTGGATCAGTAGCTTCTCTAGCAACAACTGAGAGTTAGTAGATTCAATCTCAAATTTCAATCAAAAAGCCTCATCAAATTTGATGAGGCTTTTTGATTGGGAAAAATATTTAATTAAAAATTATTCCCTTTTAAATTTATTCTCTTCATCAATTGAATCTTCAGAAGGGGGTTCTAATTCACTAATCGGGTAGATTTCAGGCTCCGTTGATACTTCAGGTTCAGCGGTTACTTCAGTCTCAGTGTTAATTTCAGGTTGAGCGGTTACTTCAGTCTCAGTGTTAACTTCAGGCTCCGTTGATACTTCAGGTTCAGCGGTTACTTCAGTCTCAGTGTTTACTTCATTCTCCGTTGATACTTCAGGTTCAGCGGTTACTTCAGTCTCAGTGTTTACTTCATTCTCCGTTGATACTTCAGGTTCAGCGGTTACTTCAGTCTCAGTGTTTACTTCATTCTCCGTTGATACTTCAGGTTCAGCGGTTACTTCAGTCTCAGTGTTAACTTCAGGCTCAGTAATTACTTCAGATACAGTGTTGACTTTAGGTTCAACGGTCACTTCAGATTCAGCCTTGACTTCAGGTTCAGCAGTCACTTCAGGTTCAACGGTCACTTCATTTTGCGACTCTGTTGCTTCATCTTTCAGTTGAGTTGGTTCTTGCTCTAATTTTGCTGGGATTAACTCTTTAACAATCACATAAAGTTTTTTAAAATTTGAGAGGAGTTCTTTAAGATTTTCATATATATCTTTGAGAGTGCTTTTAATCTCTAGAGCTTTTTCCCCTTTGTTGAAGAAAAGCAAGGCTGAAACAACTAATACTGAGATTAATATGAAAATAAATAGGGTAAGCATTTTTTTTTATCAGTTAGATATCATCAAGATCGCTCTTTATTTTGTTGCTATCAAGTCTTTATTTACATTGAACAACGAAGATAGCCTTTCTTTCTTAAATTAAATCCCTAGTGAAGAATTAATTTTTTTATGAATACACCCAAACTTACTATTTTTTTTGATGGGGGATGCCCATTGTGTAGAAGAGAAGTTGAGTTCTTGCAATCAAGAAATCAAAAGGGATTCCTAAGATTTATTGATATTGATAGTTCTGATCTTCCTCTAGACCTTAAATACGGAATTACTTATAAACAAGCTATGGAAAGAATCCATGCTTTAAAAAGTGATGGTTCGGTAATTAAGGATATTAAGGTTTTTCAAGAGGCTTACAGTTTGATTGGTTTAGGTTGGATTTATGCTCCAACAAAATTGCCCATTCTTGATAAATTTATTGAGTTTATTTATGGATTATGGGCGAAATACAGATTAAAAATAACTCTTCGACCTTCTATAGAAAAATTATGTAATAAAAGGGGTTGTGAAGTCTCCTGATGTTATTAATAGTTATTTTATTTATTAAAAATATTTTCAGTTTTAATTATTAAAGATAATAAATGTATCATCCAAATGTCGAACCATTGAAGCCCCAATTTGAGGCTTTAACGTCGAAAAATTCAATATAAATCCGATTCGCATTTATATTTGTTTTAGATGCAATTAACTCGCATAAAGACTTGCTCATTGAAGAGGGGTTTAGTGAGCCAATTGATTTAACCTTGATAAAACAGCATGGTTCATCGGTTCCAGCGAATGTCATTTTGGTATCTCTTTGGATCATCGTCATTACGTAATTTTCAGGTTTTCTTGTTAGATCAGCAATCATTTTTGAAATATCTTTTTGGAGCAAATCATCATTTTCTAAAACACTTTTGGAGGATGTGTTGATTTGAATGAATGGCATAAGTTAATCTGTTTGACAGATACTAATACTGGACTGGGAGATTTTTTTTAAAATCGAGAAAGATCCAAACAAAGAACCATCATTCAAAGTTTTCAGTAAAAAATATTTTTAAAATCTTAAAAAATTAGAAAGATATTGTTAATTCTCCTGTTAGGGCCTCAATAATTTTGTTTTTCTAGTAACTTAGTTCTGTCTTTTGATGAAAAATGAACCAGAATTTTCAGGCAATTGTTGAAGAAACTACAGAAGTCAACCCTTCAAATGATCCGACCTTTTTACTCGGCGGAGCTTTGATATTTTTTAATGTGTTTATAATGTTATTCGTAGGATTTTATTGGATGAACCCAGTAATGCATGAATTCATCTCTGGAAGACCTCTTTTGTAATGACCATTAGATATTTCCTATTACATTAATTTGTCTTATCAATGTATATAAAAATCTTTAATAGGAGAGATAATTGCATTATTCAGATGGAATCACATCTTTACTCATGAATTTTGAACTTCTTTTTTCAAAAATAATTAAATACGTATTTAGCTTCTTAATAATATTCTTTGGAGTGAACCCAGTTTTTGCTGGTGCAAACGTGGCAGTTAAGGGAGAGGGGGATGAAGTTCCAAGCTATGTTCGGTCTGATATCACTGGATTTAATTTTCATGGAGAAGATCTACACCTTTCTTCAATAGCTGGTGCAATGGCAAGAGATGCTGATTTCAGTGATGTTGATCTTCATGGAACAACATTAACTTTGTCTGACCTTAAAGGTTCAAATCTTAATGGGATAGACCTTACAGATACTCTTTCGGACAGGGTTAATTTCCAAAAAACAGATCTAAGAAATGCGGTTTTGATAAATATGATCGCCTCAGGTAGTAGCTTTGCTGGTGCTCAAATCGAAGGAGCTGATTTCACATTTGCAATTCTTGATAGTGAAGATCAGAGAAACCTATGTAAAATAGCTGATGGTGTAAATCCAACTACGGGTGTCTCTACTAGGGAAAGTCTTGAATGTGTGGGAGATAAAGAATCATATAAACCTGCTATGCCAGCTGCTTGATTTTTAGGGATAATTCAGAAAAAAGTTTGTTATAAAAAAATAGAATTAGTTGCAATTTTGTTTTTTTGGGTTTTCTTTAGAAAAGAGATTTAATCTATCGTGAAGAATTTTTGGCCACATAGAACTAAGGCAAAAGGGTTCTCAATTCCAAATTTTGCACGTAAGTACCGTCTAAAGATCTCCAGCCCCAAAGACTCAACTAATCAAATTTCAAATCAGATTCTAAATGATAGCAATTTAATATCTATGAAAGAAGAAGGTAAAAAGATTTCGATTGATAATCTATCTATTAAAAGAATACATTGGGCGAATCGAGATTTTTCAGAATACAAGAGGGCGGCTTGAAGTTTACTTTTTTGAAGAAATGTTTTTTGTGGCTTTTATATTTTTAGTAAGCGGAATTGTTGATAAAATAAAAGAGATGACAAATAATACTGTTATACCAACAAGGCTCCAAAAAATTAGGTTAGATAGCTCTAACTCGCCAAATGAGACTGTTAGGTATAAATTCAATTTTTAATTGACTGTAATTTTTCATTATTATTTTAGCAATAATTAAATTTTTTATAATTATTGATTTTTGTCTTTTAAGATTTACACATATTTTTTCTTTCCATCGCTTATTTTGTAAATCCCCCCTTTTGGCCCGACGAAAAGCATTTCTCCATTGATTTTTGATTTGCCAAATTTACTTAATCTAGATCTATGAATATCTGCTTTTTCTCTTAATTCATCCTCTGAATACCATGTACCCAAAGGGATATTTTTACAGGGGTCAAGTAAAAGAGAATTCGTAAATTCCTCCGATATCCTTTTTCTACGAATATTTATATTTTTGAACCTTTTTTTGAACCTTTCTATTAAACTCTTTCTGTTAGAAAATTTTTTTCTTTTATTGAAAATTAAGAATATAGATAAAAAGAATATTATTAAAAATACTGGGATTGATTTCACTATTGACAATTATAACCTTACTAATTAAAGCAAGTTCTAGAAATAAAGCCAGTTAATTGCAAATTATTAAATTTATTTATCTTGATTCTGTATTTTATTTTTTCTTGATTATTAAGTCAAATCCTAAACTCGTTTTTTTTGAGAGGATTTCTTTTTTTAAAATACCTTTTTTAAATATACTGATTATTATTATTATTGATTCCACAAAAAGAGAAATAATTGAAAATATTAGAATTATAAAATTATTAGTAATAGAATTATTATTGTTTGGGTTTGGGTTTGGGTTTGGGTTTGGGTTTGGGTTTGGGTTTGGGTTTGGGTTTGGGTTTGGGTTTGGGTTTGGGTTTGGGTTTGGGTTTGGGTTTTTATTCTCTTGCTTTTTCATTTTAGTAAGGTCCGTAGTGGGTTGAGCATTCAGCTCCGCAATAGGCACCAATATTAATGGCTTGCTCTAAATTTAGTTTCGCTGAGAGAGCAGTAGTAACAGCTCCCGCGAAGCAGTCACCACATCCATAGGTGTCTATTTCTTTTGAGCTAGGCTTAATTGATTTGTATTTAATATTTTTTGGAAAAATTGTTCCACCTGATTTACCTTTCGTTGAAATGTATATGTCTGGTTTAGGTTCAAGTTCTTCAAAATTTATTTTCTCACCAGGATCAAGACCGCTACCAATCAATGCGTTGATTGATACTTTTGACATCTTTATGGTTTGTTCACCTGTTCGAGGCGTGGCAGAGAGAAATTTAGCTTTCCTTGCAAGTCTTATTCCTTCTTTATCGGTTGCGGTAATAAATATTCCATCGTAATTTTTCATGTCACTCCAAGGCAGATTGTCAGAAGCGAGTGGCTGTAATCTCTCTCCAATAACTGTAATTGCTCTTTCTCCATCTTTACTAATCAAGCTAATACCTTTTCTTGTTGGTTTTTCACGCCAAGCTACTTTTAAATTTAAGCCAAGTTTAGTAAGTCTTTCGTAGCATTTTTCCCCATAATTGTCTTTGCCTAATGATGTGATTAAGTCAACAGGTCCATTTATTAATCTTGCCATTTGAACGGCTGCGACTGCCGCCCCCCCTGCTGCTTCCTCAAAGCAATCTCTTGCATGTGAAATTTCTCCTGCTAATGGAAGCTGGTCAACCTTTAAGAATGTTACCCATTCGACATGCCCGATAACAGCTAATTTAAGTTTAGGGAGCCTAAATATTTCTTTAGGTGCATTAATTTTCATGCTTAACTAACTATATTTTTACTAATATAGTTAGTTAGGTTCATAGGTTAAACCAAGATATTTTTTTTATTTATAAAATAGACAAATCTTATAATAGTTCTGATATATTATTTATTATTAAATAAGAAAATTTCTTATGATAAGGCAGATTAAATGGTTGAAATGGGTTTATTTATTATTAGCTATATTAGGAGCCGTTTTACCTACTCTTGCAAATATTGAATTTGCAAAAAGCTATGGACCTGCATTTGATATTCAA
The DNA here is from genome assembly GCF_027359395.1 of Prochlorococcus marinus str. MIT 1013. Lineage (NCBI taxonomy): Bacteria > Bacillati > Cyanobacteriota > Cyanophyceae > Synechococcales > Prochlorococcaceae > Prochlorococcus > Prochlorococcus marinus. Next base: position 710,412 of record NZ_CP114778.1, on the reverse strand, counting down.
TTATTTATAGAGTTAGCTAATAATAATCCAGCCTCCCAGTCTTTAACTCGAGATTTGTTTGTAGGCTCAACAGCTGTATTTGTTTGGATAATTTCAGAATCAAAGAGATTAGAGATGAAAAATTTATGGATTGTTATATTAACTACATTTACAATTGCATTTGCTTTTTCAGCTCCTCTCTTTTTATATTTAAGAGAATTAAGAATTGAAGAAATGAATAGGAATTAAATTAATTTATAAGGATTAGATATTCTTATTTAATATTCTTAGATATTGGTACTAAAGCTATGCAAAAAAGACCAACAATTAACCATAATTGAAATGCTGTATCGGAATTATCAATTAACTTTCCAGCCATCCATGGCACTGTTAAAGAACTTAGTCCAAAACACTGAGAATACAAAGCTATTGCTGAACCGTGATGTTTAACCGGAGAAGATTTTATAATTGCATCTGAAGCAGATGGTAGGAATATACATAGAGAAGTCGTTAGAGGTATGAAAGCTAAAAGTATTAATAAATATCCATCATATAAGAAATTCGAAACTGATAATAAAATAAATCCTATGAGTAATGAAATTAAGCATAATTTAAACTTAAAAGGTGAATTTTTATTCCTTAAAATATAACCTACTGGCCATTGTAAAATTGCAACCAGAATAAGTTTTATTGTTACTAATGTTGCTACTCTATCCTCCGTTAATGGTGGTCTTATTATTCCTCCGTTTGCTAAATCTAATGGTAGAACAACTTGCAATAAACTCATTACTCCTGTAACAAATAGAGTTATTAATAATAAAGGAAGTAACTTGAATATCCATTTTAAATTAGATTTTTTTTCTTTACTTTTATACTTGATTTCTAAAGTATATTTTATCTCTTGTTGGCTTTTAAGCTTATGTGAATCTAGTTGATTAATTAGAATATAAAATATATATAACATGCAAATAATATCTATAAAATATATTATTCTTGTCAATTCAAAATATGTACCTATAGTACCTAAAAATACCCCAATAGTCACACCAATTGCATCAGCACTTCGTGCAAGAGAAAACCCTTCACTTGATTTGATTTGATTATTACAATTTAGTGGGACTGCTAATTCTGCAGAAGGCCAATAAATTCCAGCTGCTGCTCCTAAAAAAAACTGACCAGATAGATAAGGTAAATAAGTTTGGGAATAAAAAAGAATAAAATCAGATAATATTGCAAGTAAACATGCAACTTTAATTGCTTTCCTATATCTAATTTTATTGTCAAGTAAATATCCTGTTCCAAACCTTGTTGTTATTCCAGCAAATGCAGCTGTTGTTATTCCGCTTCCAATTTGTTCCGCTGAAAATTCTAAGCTATTAAAAATTATCGGAGTTAAATACAATACTCCACCTGCTCCTATTGCTGTCCATAAACGAACCTTTATGATTAATCTTAGGGATACTGGGAATCTTTCCCAATACTTGCTAACACTAGAAGTTGAGAACAAATTCATTCATTAAAAAATTAGTTGTTCTTGGAACAGTAGGAAGCTTACTAGCACCTTCTTGTTTTTATCCAAAACTTCAAGCAGCAGAGAGATTTGAAATTCATTTTGATGGAATGTCTATTCCTATTTCAATCAAAGAATTGATTGATTGGAGTAATGGTGAAGAGGAAGCAAATTCAGAATTAGCCAGCTGGCTCAATTTACTTGGGTTTAAAGAAAGGAAAGGTTTAGCAAAGTTTTTAAGCACACCTTTGGTAAGAGATAAAAGTATGGCAAGACAAATATTGCGAAGTTGGTCAGGTCGAAAATTACTTGATGAAGTTAGTGATCTAATCCTTATGGATGAAGACAGTTCAGGTGAAAGTGTTCTAGATACTTTGGAAAACCTATTAAATGAAAAGGATGAGGTGACAACTTTTGATCTTCTAAATTCACTTTCTGTGAAAGCAATTCATATAGATTTGGATGGGTGGATTGAAGTAGCCAATAATTGGAGAAGTGAATTAAATAAACAGCAAAAACTCATATCTGATTTGATTTCAATTAATGAGAAATCAGTTAAGAAAGAAGAAAGCCATCTTTTACCTTATGAGATTAAAGAAACTGAATATGAATTGATACCTTTAATTGTTTCTCATCGAAATGAGCCTTTAAATTTAGAGGTTTGGAATCCGTCCTTTCGAGAGAAAACCAGAAAAAATTGGGTTTTGTTAATGCCAGGATTAGGAGGTGATCGTAATCATTTTAATTGGCTTGCAAGAAGTCTTAGTCATAATGGCTGGCCTGTTGTTGTTCTAGATCATCCAGGTAGTGACTCAATAGCATTAGAAGCCTTGCTAAAAGGGAGACTTCCCCTACCAGGCGCTGAAGTTATACCTGATCGAATTAAAGATTTAGACAATGTAATTCAGGCTAAAAAATTAGGCAAGATTGATATTTCAGCTGAGAAGGTTGTCTTGATGGGTCATTCTTTAGGGGCCCTTACATCTATTTTGGCTTCAGGAGTCAAAATAGATGATCAACTTGAAAATAGATGTCAGAAGGTCCTTGATAATCTTTTTCTTACTAATTTATCTTCACTTTTACAATGTCAACTAATAGACATAACCTTGTCAGATTGGAAAGGTGTAGAAAATCTTTCAGCTATTGTTGGTATGAATAGTTTTGGTAGTTTTTTGTGGCAAAAGAATTTAGATAATCAAGTAAATTTTCCTCTTTTTCTTACAGGAGGAACTTTTGATTTAGTTACACCATCTATAAGTGAACAACTCGGATTATTGCTTGCTTTAAGTTCTAGCCCATTGAGTAGAGTCCTTTTAATTGAGGGGGCTAGTCATTTTTCACCTATTCGAGTAGAGGGTCAGATGTATCAGTCTAAAGGTAAGGACTTATTTAATCTTGGAGAATCAATTGTTGGATATCATCCACTTTCTGTTCAGAGCTTATTAGCTTCTGAGATTATAGGCTTCCTAGAAAAATTAGAAGAGAATAAATCAATCCCTTCTAATACTAATTTAAATAAAGGAGAGCTTAAGTTTCATGTTTTGGACAAGAATATAATTGAAAAACTTGTAAAAACTCAATAGCTAACCCTAGGATCAATATATGCAATAGCGATATCTATTCCAACACTAACCATGACAACAAGGCTAGATATTATAACAACTATTCCTTGCACAACAGGATAATCTCTTTGGTTAATAGCCTCTTGAAGACCAAGAGCAATTCCAGGCCATGAGAATGTTATTTCAATTAAAAGTGCTCCACCAATTAAAGAAGAAACTGTTAATCCAGTAATTGTCAATATTGGGAGAAGTGTATTTGGTAAAGCGTGATTAACTAATATTCTGGAGTTATTTAAACCTCTACTTTTGGCGGCCTCTATATAATCCTTTTTTAAAACTTCCTCTAGATTTAATCTTAACGACCGACTGAATATTCCGCTTAATAATATCCCTAGAGTGATTGAGGGTAATATTAAATGTTTAATAGAAATAAAAATGATTTCAAAGTTTCTATCTAAAATACTATCTAAAAGTAAGAAACCAGTAATTTGGGGCGGAGGGATAACTCCAGGAGGTAATCTTCCGCCAATGGGTAACCAACCTAGCAAAATAGCGAAGATAATCTGAATTAACATTGCCGCCCAAAAAGGAGGAAGAGCATAGGTCCCAATGCCAAAAATCCTTCCCCAAAAATCTATTCTGCCTTCTGGTTTAATTGCTCCTAAAAATCCAATTAAATAACCTAATAGTGATGCTATTAATATTGAGAAAATAGCTAATTCCAAACTTGCTGGAAGAGCCTTGGAAATAATTACTTTTACAGGTTCTTGTGTGTTTAATGAGATTCCTAAATTTCCATGAATTAATTGATTTAAATATTCAAAGTATTGATTAATTAGAGGTTTATCTAATCCAAGTTTAATTCGTAGGCTTTCTCTTGCAAATTCATTAGCTCGAGTGCCTAGAATCGCATCTACAGGATCCCCTGGTGCAATTCTCAACAATATAAAAACTAAGCTCGAAATTATCCAAAGCATAATTGGCAATAGAGTTAATCTCGATAGGATATATTTGAAAAGTTCCTTTTTAGATGACAAAATCAGTCTCTTTTTAAGTTTCTTAGAATAATTAATCCATCGCTTGAGAATTCTGGTTGACTTATATCTTTTAAAGACCAAGCTTTAGGATTAACTAGCCAAATTGGTAAGTAGGCACTTCCTTGTGCTGCAATTTGTTCAACTTTTTTTAAGTTCTCTAATCTATTTTCTCCCTCAAGCTCTTCACTTTTCTCCAAGAGTTCTTGCAATTTATTATCGCCCCAAAAACTGCCACTGAATACAGCTTCACCCTTAAGACAAGAATTATCATTTATTTCATTACAACTTAACAAGGGAGTTAAGTAAGCTTCAGGGTCAGGATATGCGCCAGTCCAATCCAATATAACTGCTTCAAAAGCACCTTCAGACAGTTGTTTGTAAACTGTTGTTGATTCAATTCCATTTAAAGTAACTTCTATACAATCAGATAAATCTCTTTTAATTTGATCTTTCCATGTAAGGGCAAGTAATTTATCAGCAGGTACATTAGATCTAAATGTTAATGGAATAGAAAGAATATTTGTTTCGCAGTAACCTTCATTTTTCAATAAAGATCTTGCAATAATAGGATTATATTTAGGCCATGGAGAAAATTTTTTTTTGTGTAATTGAGGAGGGACTATTGATCTTAAGGGTTCTCTAGTTCCAAAACTTACTTGTTGACTAATTAGTTCTCTATCAATTGTGTAGGAAAGAGCCTCTCTAATTGTTTTATTTACTAAAGGTAATTTATTACTTTTAAATGTAATATATCCTATCTCTATAGGATCACCTTCTCCTGCGTTAAGTTGATCTTTATTAACCATATTATTTAATGCTAATCTCTGCATATCATCAATAGAATTTGATATCAGCACATCAACTTCTTTCGTTTTTATAGCCCCAAAAAGAGTGCTAGAATTAGTATAATTTATAAAGTTAATTCCTTTATTTAGAGGTTTTTCTCCCCAATAGTTTTTGTATGGCCTGATTGTTTGTTGACTTGAGTTGAAGCTTTCTAAGAAGTAAGGTCCAGTTCCTATAAAGTTTTTATTATTGAAACTATTTTTATAATTTGAATATGAATTAGGAGATATAGGTGTTAAATTTACTGATGTTAAAAGACTCTTTAAAGAACTCGATGGCTTTTTTAATTTTATTCTTATAAGAAATTCATCTTTGACATCAATAGTATCTATTTTTTCGTTTAACAGGTAATTTAAAGTTCCTATTTCCATAAAGCGATTAAGACTAAATGCCATCGCTTCTGCATTAAAAACACTTCCATCGTGAAAAGAAATATTTTCTTTAAGTGGAATATCAATTAGCAAACCATTCTTGCTTACTTTTGGGAAATCTTTTGCTAAACTTGGGGTAAGATTTCCTTCCTTATTTATTTTGTATAAAGTATCTCCAAGGGCGCTTAGTATTTGTAGTGTCCTAAGAGTATTTGCTTGAGCAGGATCAAGGGATTCAATTTTACCTGCACTTGCAACAATAATATTTTCTCTCTTCTTATATTGTACGCAAGATAACTGGAAGAGTATTAAGAAAATACCTGAGACTTTAAAAATATTTTTTATATGATTTAATTTTAACATTTAGTATACGATTCTATAATTATTTCTACCAGCACAAAATATTTATTGATTAGGAGATACTTGTTTTATTGATATCTCGAAGACAGGGGATCCCTTAGGATTAAGTGGCCATTCTCTAACCCAACATTTTTCATAAGCATTATCTATGCCCAATACTTGAAAAAGTTCTTTTTTATTCTTTAGATAAACACAATCTCCTTGATTAATATTTTTTTCTGTTTCTTTTCTAGCTTTCTCAATTACGTTTTTGGATGTTTTCATAGTTTGGTTCCGAAAAGAAATTTAAAATAAAATTTCCTTTGTTCTTGTTATATAAATAGCAACTTAATTTCGTTTTGACTAGTTTTCGTTAGCTAAAGGCAACCCATCGTTGCTGCAATTCTCTTTACTTGTGACAAGTTTTCTATATCTAAAAGAGCCTCTTCAAGTTGACCTTGATTAATCTTGTGAGTAATAACTACTATCTCTGCTTCTTTATTTGTTGCATCAAATTGCACAATTGATTCAATAGATATTTGTTTCTTTCCAAAAATAGTTCCGATCTCTCCAATCACTCCGGGACTATCTTCGGCAATAAGCCGTATGTAATTCTTTTTAGTTATTTGTTTCTTTTCTGCTACGTGACAACTTCTCCAGCCTTTTGCTGATAAGAGTGGATCTAAGTTAAGGCCTTTGTCACCACTCATAGACTGAATACCCGCAATGTTAAGTATGTCTGCAACAACAGCTGATGCAGTTGGACCAGACCCTGCACCTGGTCCGAAAAACATTACTTGGCCAATGGGATTTCCTTCCACAAGAATTGCATTGTTCACTCCATTTACCCCTGCCAATGGATTATCTTCAGGGACCAATGTTGGCTCAACCCAAACAGAAAGCGGCTGACTGTTTTCACTTTTTGATTGATTTTCTCCTTTTTCAGATATTGCTAAAAGCTTGATTCCGTATCCCAACTTTCTTGCATAATTAACATCTATGCCTTCTAGTAGATTTATTCCCGTTGTTGGGATGTCAGCTCGATTGATTGCTCCACCAAAGGCAAGTCCACTTAGAATGGCAATTTTATCAGCTGCGTCGGATCCTTCGACATCTGCTGCTGGATCACTTTCTGCATATCCAAGCGCTTGGGCATCTTTTAAAACTTCAGCATAATTAACTCCTTCTTTATCCATTCTGGAAAGTATGTAATTAGTTGTTCCATTTATTATTCCACTTACTTTGTTTATCTGATTTCCCCCTAAAGATTGCTTTAGAGGCTCAATTATTGGGATCCCTCCTCCTACTGCCGCTTCGATGAGGACATAAACCCCGGCGTCTTTTGCTTCATTTGAAATCTCTTCACCATATCTTGCAATTACTGCTTTGTTGGCAGTTACTACAGATTTACCTGCTCTTATGGCTTGGATAATTAATGATTTTGCTGGTTCTATACCTCCCATTACTTCAACAACTATTTGAATATTGGGATTGTTTACTATTTCAATAGGGTTTGTTGTCAGTATTGAATCTGGTATGTATACACCTCTTTTCTTTTGTAGATTCCTTACTGCAACACTAACAAGTTCAAGTTCTCCAACTAATGGATGTCTGTTATTTGGGCTGTTAATGATATTTGCAACACCCTGACCAACAGTTCCTAGGCCAAGTAAACCGATACCAACTTTTTTCATGTTTTTATTAAGGCGATAATTTTGTTTAAATCCTGTTTATTCATTCTCAGAGCTAGGTAGTGATAGGTTTTTTGCTTGAGCTTTCATTTTTAGGAATATATTGAGAAAACCATTTGCTCTTGATGGCGTCAAGCTTTTGCTTAATCCAGTCATCTCAATAAATTTTTCATTTATAGAGAGTACTTCAAAAGGTGTTAGATCATTCAAACCTTTTATTAGAAAAGCTAGCAATCCTTTTGTTATGAGTGCGTCTGAATATCCTTTCCATTGAATTTTTCCTTTCAAAAGAATTCCAAGAACATATACTTCTGAAATGCATCCTTTTACTTTAGTGGTTTCCAGGTGAAGATCTTCAGGTAGCAACGGTAAACTTTTAGCTAGCCATAAAATATATTCATAGCGCCTTTTGGGATCTGAAGTTGATTGTAGACGTTCTATAAGATTATCTAATGAATCACTCCCATAAGTATTAATGAATGATTTTTCTTTGATTTCAGTCACCTCATTAGTTTAATCAATTTATACATCCTAAAGCCTAACTAATTATTTAGTTGCTTCAATTTGATGTAGACCTTTTTCGCTAATCCAACCATTAAATGGAACATCCCATCTGTCTCTAGGCAAAAGTTTTTTAGATATGCAATTATTACTGATGACTACAAATGATGGTATTGAAAACCACAAATCTCTTTGCCGAAGACGATCAAAGTATCCTCCCCCGTAACCTAATCTATATCCTTCTTGATCTATAGCTATTGCAGGTACAAATAGGATAGAAATATCATTAGGTTGAATAGTATTTTCTCCTATTGGTGCAGGAATATTGTTTGAATCTCTCTCGAGTGGATTATTTGACCAATGATGATAGCTTATACCTTTGGTTTTAGAACTCAAAGGTAAAGCAACTTTTAGATTATTAATGTCTTTAATAAATCTTATATCCACTTCATATTTTAATGGCCAATAAATACCTATATATTTTCCTTCAACATGATATTTATTTAAAAGTACATTTAATGTTGATTTGACACTCAGCTTTATTTTCTCATGTATTAAAGATGAATTAGAATTACGGATTAAATTATATTCTTTTCTTTTAATTTTCTTTCTTGATTTAATATCATCATATATACTTTTCATAAATAATATATTTTAACTATAGATTTAATTATTTAAGATAGATTCCAGTAAGTGCAATAGCTAGTGCATCGGCTGCATCATCTGGCTTTGGCGGTGAACTTAAACTTAGTTCATGCATGACAGAATTTAACACCTCATCTTTATCTGAATGACCATAACCAGTGATAGCAAGTTTGATTTGCATTGGTGGAAATTCTTGAATCGGAAGATTGTGCTTTCCTAAAGTCATCATTATCACTCCGCGAGCCTGTACAACACTAATTGTTGTGCTAGAGCGGTAGAAAAAAAACTTTTCAACTGCTGCAGAATTTGGATTCCATTTGTTTATTATTGAACTTAAATCATTTGAAATTTCTACAAGTCTTTTTTCTTCTTTTTGCGTTGACTTTGTTTCTATAATTCCGCAATCAAGCATTATTTTCTTTCCTTCTATTTGATCAATGATTCCATAACCTACTCTTGCTAGACCTGGATCTATTCCTATTATTCTCACTTAGTTTGTTGTAGCTAGTTCAAATTCAGATACATCATTAGGTTCATTTTTTTCAAATACTTTGCAAAAAGCTTTTATTACTCTGTCTCCAGAATCAACTTGTTCAAGAGGATCTTTTCGAAGTCTATGTCTTAAAGATGTCGACACGACACGAGCAATATCTTCTTCAGTTACTTCTTTTCTTCCTTCAAAGGCAGCAAGGGCTCTAGAAGCTCTATTTGTCACAATATCTCCTCTAAGTCCATCGACATCAAGTTCACCACAAACTGCTGAAATCCTTAGTCTGAGATCTTCATCGATAGAAACCTCATTAAGTAAATTTTGAGCATCAACAACTTTTTGTTGAAGAGAGTCTTGATTAGCTTGAACCGAATCGCTAAAAGATTCAGGATCATTATCAAAGGCTGTGCGTTGATCAACAACTTGAACGCGAAGTTTTGCTTCCCTTACGGTTCTCACTTCTACACTCATCCCAAAACGATCAAGTAACTGAGGCCTTAATTCTCCTTCCTCAGGGTTTCCTGAACCAATAAGTACAAACCTTGCAGGATGTCGGACCGAAATCCCTTCACGTTCCACTGTATTCCAGCCTGATGCAGCAGAGTCTAAAAGCACATCAACAAGGTGATCATCTAGCAAATTAACTTCATCAACGTAAAGTAACCCTCTGTTCGCTTTGGCTAGCAATCCTGGCTCAAAAGCTCTAACACCCTCACTAAGAGCCTTTTCAATATCAATAGTTCCACAAAGTCTATCCTCAGTGGCACCTAAGGGTAGATCAATCATTGGGACCTGTTTCTCACCTTTTTGTATGTCACTACCACTGTCTATTTTCTCCCGGACATCATTGCTTTGAAGGTCTGGATCATCAAGAGAGCTGTTATAGGGATCTCCTTCAACGACTTCTATTGCAGGTAATAGATCTGCAAGTGCTCTTATTGTTGTGGATTTCCCAGTACCTCTATCACCCATTATCATTACTCCACCAATTCTTGGGTCAATAACATTTAAAAGAAGCGCTAGCTTCATTTCCTCTTGTCCAATCACTGAAGTGAATGGAAAAACTCTGCGTTTTCTAGTTGAACTCACTTTCTTAGTACTGGTAACAAGATTGTTTCATAAGCAGGCCACTTTAGATTGATAAAGTCCAAAAAAAAAATGATAATGAAAAGCAAAATGTTTTTTTAAGTTAGTAAAAAATCTAATTTTAATTACTTGATTTTTCATCTTGATTAAGAAAAGGGACTAATTCGGCCGATAAATTTCTTATCAACTCAGTTGATCGGGGATCGTTAAATGGACCTTTTACTATAAAACTTGCGAATGCCCTTGAGTTATGAGGAGTTTGAATTAAAGCAGTATCTGAATATGAGATTCCTATATCACCAGTTTTATTGTGAACTAAATAACCTTTTAATGAAAGATGATAGTCAGTGTCTTTAGATTGTTTACCAAGACCTCTTAAAATTCCTGAAGGTATTAATGTATTAGTTTTTGATTTGCTCATTATTTTTCTAAAAATATCTCTGGAACTAACATTAAGTAGATAACCATTATCAACAAGAGCCATTGCTAAAGATAGATCTTTAGTTGATGTAAGATTTGTTCCATCTAGATCAGGAAGATAATTATTTATTTGTGTATTTTTTAGGCCAATTTCTTTGAATCTTTGATTAACTACTTTGATCCCTCCCAATCGTTTTATTAGTAAATTAGTTGCTGTATTATCACTAACTCTGATCATTTCTGTGGCTACTTCATAAACAGGGAAACCTTCACCTATATTTTGGTATGCCATCCAGCCTGAACCACTACCGATTACATCTTCTGTAAGTATCAAATTTTCATTCCAGACTATTTCTTCTCTATCTAGCATTGTAAGTAAAATAATCAGAATTGGTACCTTAATACTGCTTGCTGCAGATAGCATTACATCAGGTTTTATTTCTGCATAGAATTTATTATCTAATGATATGAAAAAAGCACTAACATCTAAATCTGGATTTTTTATTATAAGGTTTTCCCATTTATTAATTAATATTTCTAGTTTTTCAAAATCTTCTAAATTATCATTGTAAAATGATGATAATTTGGATTTTTTAATTCGTAATTCATTTTTTAATGACCTACTAGATTTACCTGTTATATTAATTTTCTTATTTATTTTATAGCTTTGATTAATGGGACCAACAATTCTTAGAAAACTTCCAAGTAAAACTGATAAGGCTATGCTTGTTAGAAATATATTCGTTATTACCTTGAGGTGATTTTTCACTTTGAAATGAAAGAATATAAACCTTTGCAATTATTGTAGCTTGTTACTTTGATGAATCATTTTTATTTTTAATTTTCCATCTTGCTTGGCTGATTATTCCTCTAATCAGTGCAACTTCATCATCTTTTATCTCACCTCGTAAGAGCAATTGTTTGATTTTCGTCATTTTAGCTTTATAGGTATGTTTCATCAAGAAACCAATATCAAGTAAAAGACTACCTGCATCATTAATACAATCTTCTAATTTAATTAAATTTGCAGGATAGCTCATTTTTGTATGGTGTTTTAATAAATTAAGCTCATTCAATTGATTGAATTGATGAAGAACAATTGCTACTGCATGTGAAAGATTTAATGATGGATAATTTTCACTTGTATTAAGACTAATCACTTTATTTGCTTTTAGAAGTTCTTCGTTAGACAAACCTCTGTCTTCTCTTCCGAAAACCAAAGCTATTTTCTCATCTCTTTCTGATTTAAGAGCCCAGCTCAAAGCCTCTTTATTTGAGTAAAGCGGAATCTCGCCATGTTCTTTTCTCCCACAAGTAGCAATAATTCTTGAGCAGTCCGAAAGTGCTGAATTTAGATCCTTATAAACTTTTGCTTTTTCTAATATCTTCAGTCCTCTTACAGACATCTTTTTCGCTTCTTGATCTAAATAATTGCATTTAGGAGAAACTAGTCTTAATTCGTGAACACTAAAGTTTTCACAGAGCCTTGCAACGCTCCCAACATTAATTGGCCCTGATGGTTCTACAAGTACTACTTTTAGAGTTTTTTTAATTGCCACTATTAATTGAGTGAATGCATATATGCCAATAGATCAGCCATTGATTGAGGTTCAATTTCAAAACTTGGCATTGGAGGAGTCAATCCTCGAATAACTTGATTAATAATCTTTTTATCACTCATCTCTTGAGTCGCTTCGTGGAGGTCGGGTCCTACAAAACCTTGAGCTGAAATCCCATGGCAACCGACACAATTTATTTTGAATAATTTGCTTCCTGATAAAGCTTCACCTTGAATAGACAAAGTTTGAGTTATGAAAGGATCTTGCTTAAAATCTCCAATTCTCCAAAAAAGGATAAGTAAGGCAAGAGTGGCAGCAGATAATAAGAATATTCGCCAAGAGCTAATCTTTTGGTCCTTGTTAATTAATGCTTTTGATGACGGAGTATTCACTAAAACCTCTCTGACATGAAAGAATTGTTACTAGTAATCATGAAAAAAGCGAGCAAATGATTGAGCCTCTGCTATGTGGGATTGTTCTTGGATTGGTTCCAATAACATTATTAGGACTTTTTGTTAGTGCGTGGAATCAGTATCGTCGAAGCAGTTCAATGCCTGATTGGGAATAAGAAAAATAAGAGAGGTGTTTCCATAAAATTTCTTTTTTTTTAATTGCCAACCATTATGTATTCTTGGCATTGATTTTGACGAGCATTCGCATATCAAAGTAGATGATTTTTTAATCCATTGTTTAGACAATAAAAGTTCTTGAGAAAGTTCATATAATCCTGATTCGTATGGAGGGTCAAGAAAAACAAAATCAAATTTTTGATCAGGTCTTTCGTAATCTTTAATTAATTCAATTGTTTTGTTTTTTGGACCCTTTTTGAGAGATGAGATCAATTCACTACATATGACTTCAATATGTATTGAATGACTCATGGTTTTTGAGACATCTATAAGGTTTTTTTTGCATATTTTTACTGCTTCCCTTTGCTTTTCAATTGCAAGAACCCTTTTCACTCCTCTTTGAAGAGCCTCACATGCCATTGATCCACTTCCACTACAAAGATCTAGCCAACTTGCTCCTTTGAGCTCGTTCCCAAGAATATTGATTAGTGCCTCTCTTACCTTTGAGGAGGTTGGTCTTGTCTTTTGGTTTAAAGGACTTTCTATCCTTTTCCCAGAAATAAGTTTCAGTTTCCCTTTCAAACTAAAATTTAGTTTTTTTTAACCAATTAATCCAATTTAAAATAAGTTTTTGTCCTGCAACTCCTGATTTCTCAGGATGAAACTGGCAGGCTCCAGTGTTTTTGTGCCAAACAATAGATGTAACATCCTTTTTACCAAATTTTGTTGTAGCTACGATGTTTTCTTGTTCTAATGGACATGCTGAGTATGAATGGACGAAATACATCCAATTAGAATCAGGATAATTTTTTAGAATAGGACATTCGTTTGTTTTATAGATTGGAGACCAACCTATATGAGGGATTCTTTCATTTTTTTCTTGAGGTAATCTGTGAATATGACCTTTGATAACTCCTAAACCTTCTGAAGTCCCCTCATCACTAGTCTCGAATAAAAGCTGCAATCCTAAACAAATCCCAAGAAGTGGTTTGCCGTTATTTATCCATTCAATTATTGAAGGTATTAATTCGGTTTTTCTTAAATTCATCATTGCGGGATCAAAAGCACCAACACCGGGAAGAATTAAAGCATCGCAAGTCCGTAGTGTTTTGATATCACAAATTATATCTAAAGGTTGATTAAGCCTTTTAAAGGCTTGTTGAACGGAAAAAAGATTACCCATTCCATAATCTATTAATCCAATTTTTGCCAAAATATTTACCTTTGAATCATTTGCATAGGGCTTTGAAAAATCTAAATTCTATAATTAGACTTTAAAGATGTTTGGAGATTGTTCCAGAGAGTGTTGCTTTAGGAACTGCTCCAACAACAGTATCTACTTTCTGACCTCCTTTGAAAATCATTAAAGTCGGAATACTTCTGATCCCATATTGACTAGCAACATTGGGATTCTCATCAGTGTTTAATTTAAAAACTTTTATTTTGCCTTCGAAATCTTTAGAGATTTCTTCAACAATTGGTGCAACCATTCTGCAAGGTCCGCACCAAGGGGCCCAAAAATCAACCAAAACAGGCACGTCGCTCTGGAGGACTTCTTGTTCGAAAGAGGAATCAGTTACTGCAGAAGCTGTGGACATACCTTTGGAGTCTTAAGAACTAAATCATAACAATTGTATTTTGCCTATAAAAAGTTTTGCTGCCATTTTTAAACGAAGTTTGAATATTGATGTGTGTTTTTTGAATAAGAAAAACCCGAACTAATCGGGCATTTTGGTGTGTGAGGAGTGTGAGAGCAAAGGCTCTCACTACTTAACTCTAGCCGTTGTATTTAATTATGAAATCTTTCGGTAGCTTTATTTCCCCATTCCAAGTTGTTGAGCTTTTTGGTAAACCTTTCCTTCTGTTAACAAAGAAGGTGCAATAACAACTTCAACTTTCTGCATTTCTTTAATATTCGTTGCTCCTAAAGTTCCCATGGAGGTTTTGATTGCTCCTAATAAATTGTGGGTTCCATCATCAAGAATTGCAGGACCAGAAAGAATGCTTTTTAAACTTCCTGTCGTTCCAACTTTAATCCTTGTACCTCTTGGTAGAACTGGACTTGGAGTTGCCATTCCCCAATGAAAACCTTTCCCAGGCGCTTCCTTGGATCTTGCAATTGGGGATCCAATCATGACTGAGTCGGCACCACAAGCTATGCATTTGCATATATCCCCACCAGTGATAATTCCACCATCAGCGATAATGGGAACATATTTACCGCTTTCTTTTTGAAAATCATCCCTTGCCGCAGAACAATCAGAAATAGCAGTTGCTTGAGGAATACCAACTCCTAATACACCTCTTGAGGTACATGCTGCTCCAGGCCCGATACCAACCATTACTGCTGCAGCGCCAGCTCTCATTAGATTGAGAGAAACCTCGTAAGTAACACAATTACCAACGGCAACTGGTATGCCAATGGTTTCGCAGAGATTATAAAGGTCCAGATTTTGACTTCCTTCTTTACCAAGATGTTCTGTAGAAACTACTGTTGCCTGAAGAAAAAATAAGTCTGCTCCTGAGTCTTTGATTAAATGTTTATACTTGATTGCAGCTATTGGTGTCCCGCTGACAGCAGCAATACCACCACTTTTTTTTATTTCTTGAATTCTTTTTAAAATTAATTCTTCTTTTATCGGTTGTTTATAAATTTTCTGCATTAAAGGAACAAATTCTTCATTTCCAGTTGATCGGATTTGGCTTAGAACTGTTTCTGGATCTTCATATCTAGTTTGAACTCCTTCTAGATTTAAAACTCCTAGTGCTCCTAACTTTGAGAGGGAAACTGCCATGTTTACATCGACAACGCCATCCATAGCACTTGCAATTATGGGAATATCTCTTTTGATTCCGCCGATTTCCCAATGGGTTTTTGTGATTTCAGGGTCAACTGTTCTTCCTCCTGGGACCAATGCAATTTCATCGATTCCGTAGGCTCTTCGAACAGTTTTGGTGCGTCCTAGTTGAATATTCACACCTAAATTTTGTAAGTTCTCGTCAAACTACCAACTGAAGTGCCAAATTGTTCAAATGTTGGGAATAGATAATCAAGATTTTTCTTATTTTTTCAGATTAATTAGATGATTTATGAATGCTTTGAGAGAAATTTATACCATGTTTTTGTAATAGTTGATTTTGTCAGAGGTGATTTACTTTCAGATATATGGGTATTTACTTTAAAAGGTTTATTAATGCTCAGATGTTCTTATAATTGGTAAAACCCTTTTATATGGCTGATCCATTGGGACCTAATAGTACTGGTCCCGGGGAATCCGACGATCGGATCATCCAGACTGACTTAAGAAACGAAATGTCGCGTTCCTATTTGGAATACGCGATGAGTGTAATTGTTGGGAGAGCTCTACCTGATTCGAGAGATGGACTTAAGCCAGTTCATCGTAGGATTCTTTACGCGATGTATGAACTAGGGCTGACTAGTGATAGACCATATAGAAAATGTGCACGTGTTGTTGGAGAAGTTTTAGGTAAATTCCATCCCCATGGTGATACCGCCGTTTATGACGCTTTGGTCAGAATGGCACAAGATTTTTCTATGCAAATGCCTCTAATTGATGGGCATGGGAATTTTGGATCAGTTGATAATGATCCTCCTGCTGCAATGAGATATACAGAATCCAGATTGCAATCTTTAACCACTGATAGTTTGCTGGAAGATATTGAATCAGAAACAGTTGATTTCGCCGATAACTTTGATGGATCTGTACAAGAACCAACAGTATTGCCGGCAAGAATTCCTCAATTGTTATTAAATGGTTCGTCTGGAATAGCTGTAGGTATGGCAACTAACATACCTCCACATAATCTGGTCGAATTGATTGATGGCTTGATGGCTTTAATAGCTAATCCTGAGTTAGAAGAAATAGAGTTGATGAATATAATCAAAGGTCCAGATTTTCCAACTGGCGGTCAGATACTTGGTAGAAGTGGAATTAAGGAAACATATCTTTCTGGTAGAGGTTCAATAACAATGCGTGGAGTTGCTGAAATAGAAACTATTGAGAATCCTGGGAGACCAGATAGGGATGCAGTTATAATTACTGCACTTCCTTATCAAACAAATAAAGCAGCGTTAATAGAACGAATTGCTGATATGGTCAACGACAAAAAACTTGAAGGCATTGCAGATATAAGAGATGAAAGTGATAGAGATGGAATGAGAATTGTTGTTGAATTAAGAAGAGATTCTTATCCTCAAGTTGTTTTAAATAATTTATTCAAACTTACTCCTTTACAGACTAATTTCAGTGCAAATATGCTTGCATTAGTTGATGGTGAGCCTGTTACATTGTCACTTAGAAAGATGTTGAAAGTATTTTTAGATTTCAGAGTAGAAACTATCCAAAAAAGGACTAAATATCTATTAAAGAAGGCAGAAAGTAGGGATCATATTTTATTAGGGTTATTATTAGCTTTAGATCAGCTAGATGAAATAATTAGTCTTATAAGATCAGCCTCTGACTCTGCTACTGCTAAAAGTAAATTACAAGAACTGCATGGCTTAACAGGTATTCAGTCTGACGCTATTTTGCAGATGCAGTTAAGAAGACTTACCGCTTTAGAGGCAGATAAGATAAGACTTGAACATGAGGAGTTGGTTGAAAAAATAATAGATTTAAAAGATATTTTAAATAAGAAAGAAAGAGTATTTGAAATAACAAAAATAGAATTGAATGAAATAAAAGATAAATATAATACCCCAAGAAGAACAGAAATTCTTGATCTTGGAGGGGGCCTTGAGGATATTGATTTAATTGCAAACGAAAGATCAGTTGTTTTGTTGACTGAGACAGGGTATTTGAAAAGGATGCCTGTTAATGAATTTGAAGCAACAAGTCGAGGTACTAGAGGTAAAGCTGGAACGCGAAGCCAAGGAGAGGAGGAGGTGAAAAAATTTATTAGCTGTAAAGACCATGATAGCCTCCTCCTTTTTAGTGATAGAGGAGTTGCTTATGCTCTACCTGCGTATAGAGTTCCGCAATGTAGTAGAACTGCAAAAGGTACTCCTATTGTTCAATTGCTTCCTATACCACGGGAAGAAGCTATCACTTCATTGCTTTCTGTGAGTTCTTTTGATGATGAAAACTATTTATTGATGCTTACTAGGGGGGGATATATAAAAAGAACACCTCTTTCAGCTTTCAGCAAGATTAGAGCAAATGGACTAATTGCAATAGGTTTAGAGGATGGAGATGCTTTGACTTGGGTTCGATTGGCTGAGTCTGGAGATAGCGTTTTGATTGGTTCCAAAAATGGAATGACAATTCATTTTAGATTAAATGATTCAGAATTACGCCCTTTAGGCAGATCAGCAAGAGGAGTTAAGTCAATGAATCTGAAGTTGGGAGATTCTTTAGTAAGTATGGATGTTTTATCTAATGAGTTAGCTGATCATGTTGATAAAAGTGAAGAAGAAGAACTAAAGGATGAATCATCACAATCTGAAGGCCCTTGGGTACTTGTTGCCTCTGGAAGCGGACTAGGGAAAAGAGTCCCTGTGACTCAATTTCGTCTGCAAAAAAGAGCAGGAATGGGATTAAGAGCAATAAAATTCAGAAAAGATGGAGATGAACTTGTAGGTTTAAGAGTTTTAGGTAAAGGAGAAGAATTATTATTAGTTAGTGAAAGAGGAGTAATTGTTAGGACTAGTGCGGATAAGATCTCTCAACAATCTAGAGCTGCAACTGGGGTAAGGATTCAGAAGCTTGATAATGGAGATAAATTGTCGGAGGTTGTTTTAGTTCCTCCAGAACAAATTAATGATTATGAAGAAAAAGAATCATTTACAACTAAGGAATCAATAAATACTGAATCAACGTCAAAAAATTGAAATTGAATAATTCTGCTGATGTATTAGTTATGGGGGCAGGACCTGCTGCTCTTTGCATCACTGCTGAGTTGGTTCAACAAGGACTTAATGTTGAGGCAATAGCTTCTAAGTCCCCTTTAGAACCTTGGCCCAATACTTATGGGATATGGGCGTCTGAACTTGAGTCTATAAATATGCAAGAATTATTAAAATATAGATGGAAAGATACTGTTAGTTTCTTTGGAGATGGATTAAGTAAAAAGGGTAATAGTTGCACTAATCACTATCTTGATTACGGCCTTTTTAATTCAATTAATTTTCAGGAGGCACTTCTAGAGAGATGCAATGGACTTTCTTGGCAAGTAGAAACCGTCAAAAATATTGATTTTAGTGAAAGAGAAACGGTTGTTATTTGCAATTCTGGGAAAAAATATTTTGCTAGGCTAGTTATTGATGCAAGCGGTCACAAAACACCTTTTATTAGAAGGCCTAATCATGGGCAAATAGCCAAGCAAGCTGCCTATGGGGTGGTTGGAAAATTTAGTTCTGCTCCTGTGGAGGAGAATCGTTTTGTATTGATGGATTTTAGACCAGACCATTTAAGTGCCAACGAATTGGAAGAACCACCCTCTTTTCTTTATGCTATGGACCTGGGAGACGGGAATTATTTTGTAGAAGAAACATCTCTGGCGTGTGCACCTCCAGTTTCATTTGAATCATTAAAAGCAAGATTAAATTCACGACTATCTAACAAAGGTATTCAAATTGAGGAAGTAATACATGAAGAACATTGTCTTTTTCCAATGAATTTGCCATTGCCCTATAGAGATCAGCCTCTTTTGGCCTTTGGAGGCTCAGCCAGTATGGTTCACCCTGCATCGGGATACATGGTTGGCAGCCTTTTAAGGAGAGCACCCTCGTTAGCAAAAGAGATAGCCAAAGTAATCAAAAAGGATCCACTTATGCCTACCTCTCAGATAGCAAGAAGAGGATGGAAAATCCTTTGGACAACTGAATTAGTTCAAAGACATCGTCTTTATCAGTTTGGATTGCAAAGACTAATGAGCTTTGATGAGTCCCTACTAAGATCTTTTTTTGATACCTTTTTTAAATTACCTAAAAAAGATTGGTACGGATATTTAACAAATACTCTTCCTTTACCAAGGCTCTTTATTGTTATGCTCAAACTATTCTCTATTGCTCCACTTAAAGTTAGATTTGGAATGATTGGTCTTTTGATAAAAAAGTAAGAAATAATTTAGATTTTCTTTTTCCAATCTATAGGTGAAATTAAAGGAAATATACAATCCTCTTTCTCGATTCCTTCTATAATTTTTCCGGTGATAACTTTATTGTCTTTAATTGCATTAATTAACATCCAAAATCTTTTTAGATGCATGTTTATTCTTTCTCTTGCAAGCTCAGTTGTCGTGCCTGCTTTGAGGATAAAACTCCAATCTGAAGATTGAGATAGTAAAAGTTCTCTGCCAGCTTGTTTAATAATTTTGATATTTGATTCTTCTATAAAACCTCCGGAACAAATACTGACCATTTCTCTTCCTGCTTTACTCCATTCATGAACAATCCAAGCATTTGACTTGCTTAACCAATAATTATGAAAGCCACCTTGTCCCCAACTAGATGGAGAAGGATTGCATAATTGGATTTGGGGAGTTAATTGAAGAGCCTCTTTTAAAGTAATTAACTTAATACCTTTCTTTTTTGATTTGATAAATAAATGCGAGAGAAATTTTGGGCCTTCAAACCACCAATGACCAAAAAGTTCTGCATCAAAAGGAGCGATTAATAATGGTTCTATTTTCATTGATTTTTCAAGTTTTATAAGTTGTTTTTTTCTGTCTAGTAAATAGCTCTCTGCATCTTTTTCAACACTTTCTATTGCCGCTTTTGGATCATATTGTTGTTTGTTTTCTAAAGGTGTATTTTGAGATGAAATCTTAAATAATTTTATACCTAAGGGCCTTTTCCCCTTGATACCTATCTTTTTTAAGCTTTCTATTGATAAATCCCAGCCCAAGTCTCTATGGAATTCTCTGTAGTCTGGATTCCCAGGATATCCATCCCTTGCTGACCAAACTGGAAGAGTTGATTCACTATCTCTACCAAAAAAAGCGACTCCTTTTCTTGTGCAAATAGGTGCATATAAACCATATCTTGGTCTTGGATCTGCATTTAATAAGCCATGTCCGTCTAGGACTGCATATCTAAGACCTGATTCAGCCATTAATTCATCTAAGCCTTCGTAATAAGCACATTCAGGCAACCAAATACCCAATGGAGAGTCTATGAAAAGCCGTTGATGCTCTCTTACCGCAGTTTTTAATTGAGCCCTAACTGCTTCAGGGTTTTCTCTTAAAAGAGGAAGATATCCATGAGTGGCTGCGCATGTGAGAATATCAATTACTTCTGATAGTTGTAATTTCTTAAATCTTCCTATTAGATCACCTTTGCAGCTTTTCCAGCTTTTTAATTGGCGTTTTAAGTGATCTTTTAGATGTAATGCTGCTGTTATGCAGTCTGTTTCTAATGTATTTAGAAGATCTAATCTAATAGCCACCCATTCTTCAAAACGATTTTTTAATACTTCATCCTCCAAAAGCGAAAGCAAAGTAGGCGATAAACCTATTGTGATTTTAGGTGTTAGATCTTTTTCTATGGAAGCTTCTTCAAGTGTTTCTAATAGTGGTAAATAACATTCCACCAGAGCTTGAAAGAACCAATCCTCCTCTAAGGAGCCAGGTTCTTCTGATCTCACGTAAGGTAGATGAGCATGCAGGACTATGGCGAGATTGCCTTTAGTCATTAAAACTCCCAGATTTTTGGAATAGACACTTTGATACTTATACTCTTTAGCCGTACTACAAAAGATAATCTT
This sequence comes from Prochlorococcus marinus str. MIT 1013, assembly GCF_027359395.1. NCBI lineage: Bacteria > Bacillati > Cyanobacteriota > Cyanophyceae > Synechococcales > Prochlorococcaceae > Prochlorococcus > Prochlorococcus marinus. Next base: position 689,081 of record NZ_CP114778.1, on the reverse strand, counting down.
TAAGTTGTAATTTAAATCTAGTCAAAATAGTTACTTGAAAATAATTAATTTTTGACTTATTTCTTAGATTTTTTTTTATTAAAATTTGATGTTAAATCTTAAATTTTTACTATTTATGAAAAATTAATATGAAAAGATTAATTAAATAGTTAGAAACTTAATATTTTTTCTAGAAATTTATGAAAAATATACTAGAATTATTTTGATTTAGATCTCAATAAGGTCTAGTTATTTTTATATATTTCATGTTATGGCCAAAGATCCAGGCCGAGTTTTAATTTTTGATACCACTTTAAGGGATGGAGAGCAATCCCCTGGTGCAAGTCTTAATTTAGAAGAAAAGTTGGCTATTGCTCAACAATTAGCAAGATTAGGTGTCGATGTTATTGAGGCAGGATTCCCTTTCGCTAGTCCAGGAGATTTTGCAGCAGTTCAAAAAATAGCTGAGCATGTAGGTGGAGAAGAAGGACCTATTATTTGCGGATTATCAAGAGCCTCAAAACCTGATATCAAAGCTTGTGCTGATGCGATTGCTCCAGCTCCCAGAAAAAGGATTCATACCTTCATTGCAACCAGTGATATTCATCTTGAGCATAAATTAAGAAAATCCAGAAAAGAAGTTCTTGATATCGTTCCAGATATGGTTGGCTACGCTAAAAGTTTTGTTGATGACGTAGAATTTTCCTGTGAAGATGCTGCAAGAAGTGATTTAGATTTTTTGTATGAAGTAATTGAATTAGCCATATCTTCTGGAGCTAATACAATTAATATTCCAGATACAGTTGGTTATACAACCCCTTCTGAATTTGGAGATTTAATATTAAATATCAATAAAAATGTTCCAAATATTAATGAAGCAGTTCTCTCAGTTCATGGTCACAATGACTTAGGACTTGCAGTTGCAAACTTTCTTGAGGCTGTCAAGAATGGAGCTAGACAATTTGAATGCACTATTAATGGAATTGGAGAGAGAGCAGGTAATGCAGCTTTAGAAGAATTGATTGTGGCTCTTCATGTAAGAAGATCATATTTTAATCCGTTTTTTGGCAGGCCTCCTGAATCTCCTACCCCTTTAACAGCAGTTAGAACAGAGGAAATAACGAAGTCCTCCCGTTTGGTTTCCAATCTAACTGGGATGGTCGTACAACCGAATAAAGCAATTGTTGGAGCTAACGCTTTTGCGCATGAATCTGGAATTCATCAAGATGGAGTATTAAAAAATAGGCTTACATATGAAATTATCGATGCAAAAACAGTTGGATTGTCCGACAATAAAATTTCTTTAGGAAAATTGAGTGGTAGGAGTGCTGTTCGAGCAAGATTAGAGGACCTTGGATATGATTTAAATAGAGAAGATCTTAATGATGCTTTCGCTAGATTTAAAGACTTAGCCGATAGAAAAAGAGAGATAACAGATCGTGATCTAGAGGCCATTGTTAGCGAACAAGTTCAACTACCAGAAGCGTTGTTCCAATTGAAATTGGTCCAAGTAAGTTGTGGAACATCCTTAATGCCCACAGCAACAGTTACTGTTGTTGGAGAAGAGGGTGAAGAGAAAACAGCAGTCTCTCTTGGAACGGGTCCTGTTGATGCAGTTGTACGAGCTTTGGATTCTCTAATTGAAGAGCCTAATGAATTGATTGAATTTTCCGTAAAGTCAGTTACAGAAGGAATAGATGCTTTAGGAGAAGTTACCATTCGAATAAGAAGTGAAGGAAATCTCTTCTCTGGTCATTCTGCTGATACTGATGTTGTTGTTGCAGCTGCCCAGGCATACATAAATGCGCTTAATAGATTAGTAGCGGCTCAGGGAAGGAAAACCATTCATCCACAACATGATTTGGCCCAGGTAGACAAAGAAGGGGTTTGATTACTTAGTTTCATAAAATATCTTTAAAAATCATGAATAGGTTTCCGTAAATTTTTTTTTGATAAATCGCACTAATCACCTAATCAAAGATTAAAATATGATGTGACGATTTGATATGCGCACATAAATGGCTCTTAAAAGAAATCTTTACCGACTTACAGGACTTGATGGAGATCCTCATCATGTTCTCGATGCTCCCTATGAAAGTATTGATGCAGCCCTTAAAGCAGCAAAAGTTTGGTGCAATGGTCAAGGATTGAGGTGCACAATTAAAGATAGAGGCATTGGTGTAGAAGTGCTAGCAGGAAATGGAACCTGGAGAACTGTTTGTTATCCATCTAATTGTTTGGAACCTTCTCTCGCCTAAAATAAATTATTAACAATCTTATGATTTTATTTGAGAGAATAATTTTTTAAAGATGGATACAGTAATGCGCGGCTATTGGACGCTTACTTGGTTTGGTTTGATCTCAAATACACTTGCAATTCCTTTTATTGCTTATGTCGTTGGATCAGGACCACCGCTTCAAACTGCCAATATTACGCTTGCTATTAGTCTTGCTTGGCCAGCTGCAGTAACTGGAATTGTTGCTTCAGCAGGTCTATTTGCTCAAAGAGGATGGGGTGTGATTTTATCAATAGTTGCTTTATCTATGACTCTTTCAGGAACTTTGCCTTATGGAATAATCAGATTAATTAAAGTCAATGATCTTTTTGGGATAAGTGGATTATTATTGATAATTGCTTTGCTTAATTTATTAGCTTTACTCTACTGGTGTAGAAGAGGACATAGACGAATAAGGCTTTAACTTATTTTGGATATTCCAATAAAGTTGATACTTTTTACCTAGAATTAAAGCTTGGATATTTCAATCTTCTGTGACGCATTCGCCTCCATACAGTGACAAAAGCCCTAAGGATTATTTCTATTTCTGCTCTTGTTAAACTGCTTTCTTTTAATTGCCCATCAATCTGACGTGATTGAATTATTTTTCTAACTGTTTTGCAAGCGTCGTTGTCTGAAGAAGAGGAATCTAGAGCTCTTAAAGCAGCTTCGCATCCATCAGCAAGCATAAGGATTCCAGTTTCTTTGGAATGAGGAATAGGTCCTTTATATCTGAAACGTTTTTCAGAAGCAGAAGGATCACTTTCTCGAGCTTTATGAAGAAAATATCCCATTTTTAATGTTCCTTGATGTTCTGGGATGAAATCAGCGATAGGAGATGGAAGTCGATATCTCCTAGCAAGTTTCAATCCTTCATCTACATGGGCTTGAAGAATATCGGCACTTTTGTATGGGTTTTTTATTTCTTCATGTGGGTTTATCCCATCTTTCTGATTTTCAATAAACCAATTAGGAGCATGTAATTTTCCCACATCATGATAGAGAGCTCCAGTTCTTATTAAGTCAACATCAGCTCCAATGACTCTTGCTCCTTCTTCTGCAAGGCTTAAAATTGTTAATGTATGCTCAAATGTGCCTGGCGCTTCTCTGGATAAACGGCGAAGTAAAGGACGTTCTTGATCAGCAAGTTCCATTAATCTTGCTCTGGTAAGTAATCCAAATGTGTTTTCTAATATTGGGATAATTAATATAGTTACCATTAGTATTGCACTTATAATAAGAGTCTCATTGAAAAGAGAATTAGGGTCAAAAGATAGGCTTTTGAATTCTATATTTTTTTCGTTAATTAATTGATTAAAAATAAACCATTGCCCTAATAATGCACCTAAAGGTATAAATACAGCTATTTGAAGAACTTGTGCACGGCTTCTCATCCTTCTACCTAAAAAAGCAACAAATGATCCAGCCATGCAAGCAATTATTAGTCTAACTTCACCTAATTCATTAAGAGATGATGGCCACATCAGACTAGCAGTGGCCATCCAGGCCAATGATGTTGTCGTACCTATTCCTTGTGAAAGAAGTAGTGTGGGAGGTAATATTAATTGCATTGGACTTGCTAGCGGTCCAAGCCAACCTTTTGTTAATTGAACTACAAATAATAAAGTTAAAGATAGTAATCCATGTCTAGCGTTAAGCCTAGGCTTTTCTCTTCTCATGATCATAAGAAGTAATCCACAACCACCCATAGATTCAGAGAAAGTGATTAACCACTTTAAAGGTCTAGGACTTCGACTTACTTTATTAAAATGTTCTAGTATATCAAATTCTTCTGAACTTATAGGCTCCCCTTTTCTTGAAATCAAACTGCCTTCTTTAACATTTATTTTTCTTATACCATCTTGATTAATTAAATTTTCAAGTAATATATTAGTTTTTAATTTATCAACTTTTAAATTACTTTTTTGATGAAAACTATTTGATAATATTTTTGCTCCTAATGATCTGTTTGGAGAATCTTTGTCGCCTAGATCAATTAATTGTAGTGAAGAAGCATCATTAAGGTGGTCAAGTGCAAGTGTATTAATAATTCCTTGAGAAAGCATTTTCCTTGAAACAGCTTTTATCTCTTTTTTCCATTCTGCCCATTCATTATCTGAAACATTAACCAGCCAAATTTTCTCTGAATTTGTTAGGTTAATTTCATTTAAACCTACCTCAAAATTATTATCCTTTAAGCTACGAAGTGTCTTGATTTTCTTCAAAACAGTTTTTTCTAAATTATTTGATTGAGTCTGGTCTATTACTTGTACAAAACTTTCTTTTAAGCCTTGTTTCTTTTCTTTTAAATCCTTAGTGTCTATTACCTTTGCATCTCTAGGAGCTATTACATTGAATTGAGCAATATCTCCTGGTTTAAGATCGGGAACTGCAAGTAACTTATAACTTGAAAATATTGCTATTAATAGACAGACCATGAGTAGACCTAACTTGTCAGTGGCTGACCAGCGAAGTATTGGACGTCTGGGAGATTGACTCCCTAACCATATTCTCCAAATTCTTTTTGGACTTGTTAATTTAGCCAAAGACTTTCTCACCTGCCCTGACGCTAGGTTTAATGAGTTGATTAATTGAAATCGTATTCATTTTATTTATGCCAAAAATTTTAGATGGAAAAAAACTTGCTAAGGAGATTGAAGATATACTTCAACAGGCTATCGAAGATGGTTTGGAAGTTGCGAACCGTCCCCCTGGTCTTGCTGTCATTAGGGTTGGGAATGATCCTGCCAGTGGAGTTTATGTCAATTACAAAGAAAAAGCATGCGATCGAATAGGTGTTAGAAGTTTTGCAAAGCATTTAAAAGAAGATATTTCATTGGAGGAACTTACAGAAATCATTAAAAGTTTGAATCAAGAAAAGAATGTTGATGGAATTCTATTGCAACTTCCATTACCCTCGCATCTTGATGAGGCTACCTTGCTGAAGAGTATTGATCCTGATAAGGATGCTGATGGTTTACATCCTTTGAACTTAGGAAGATTAATAAAGGGAGAAAAAGGCCCAAGATCATGCACTCCTGCTGGTGTTATGTCTTTGCTTGAACGTAATCAAATCAAAATCGAAGGGAAAAGAGCAGTAGTTGTTGGACGTAGCATTCTTGTTGGTAAGCCAATGGCATTAATGCTTGAAGCTGCAAATGCCACTGTCACGGTTGCTCATTCAAGAACTAAAGATTTACCTTCTTTGACTAGGGAGGCTGATTTACTTGTAGTAGCAACTGGCAAGCCCTTTTTGATTGGGAAAAATCATGTAAGCGAGAATTGCGTGGTTATTGATGTTGGCATTCATAGACTTTCGCCTGATCAAGAAGATTTGAAAAATCTTAAAAAGAGTAAACTTTGTGGAGATGTAAAGATATTTGAAATTGAAGATAAAGTAGCTGCTTATTCTCCGGTTCCAGGCGGTGTAGGGCCTATGACAGTAACAATGCTTCTAACAAATACGGTTGATAGGTGGCAGAAACATTGTGGATTACCTTTAACTATTAGTCATTTACTTCCATGAATCACAATGTCCTGAGAGAATTGGTAGGAATCGATTTTTTGCATGCAGGAAGCAATCGCTTCTTTTGACTTCGCTGAGTATCTAGAGAAATCTAGAACTCGCGTTGAAGATGCACTGGATGCATCTCTGGGCCCTGAAAAGCCAGAAAAATTAAGAGAATCTATGCGCTATTCCCTTTTGGCGGGGGGAAAGAGATTAAGACCAATACTTTGTCTTGCTGCCTGCGAACTTGCTGGAGGCGAAGTTGAAAAAGCTTTGCCTACAGCAGTTGCTCTGGAAATGATTCATACAATGTCTCTTATCCATGATGATCTACCTTCAATGGATAATGACGATCTTCGTCGAGGGCGTCCAACGAATCACAAAGTCTACGGAGATGCGGTAGCCATACTTGCTGGAGATGCTCTATTGACTAGAGCTTTTGAGATGGTGTCAATTCGAACAGAGGGAATACCGTCAGAGAGACTATTGAAAATAGTTGGTGAGCTTTCTTTGGTTGCTGGGGCTCCTGGACTAGTTGGAGGACAAGTAGTTGATCTCGATTGTGAAGGGAAAGAAGTTGATTTAGAAACTCTGGAGTACATTCACCTTCACAAAACAGGTGCTTTGCTCAAGGCATGTGTAACTTGCGGAGCATTGATTGGCGGAGCTGATGAGAAGCTTCTGGAAGCACTAAGTGTCTATGCAAGAGGGATTGGCTTGGCATTTCAAATAATTGATGACATTCTTGATGTAACAGCAAGTAGTGAAGTATTGGGCAAAACAGCAGGAAAGGATTTAATTGCTGATAAGACTACTTATCCCAAATTGCTTGGTCTTGATGAATCAAGAAGGAGAGCAGATCTTTTAGTCGCTAAAGCAAAAAATGCTCTTAATCCTTGGCCAGAAAAATCAAAACCTCTTCTTGCATTGGCTGATTACATCACAAGTAGAGATAGATGAATCTTAATCCAGATTTCGAATTTCAATTTATTTTTATTCTTGATAATGCTGTATTGGCTTGGGGCCTAGCAGCATGTGGACTTGCTCAATTTTCTAAATTATTATTTGAATTAATCTTTAAGCAAAAGTGGAGACCGTCAGTACTTATCGAAACAGGTGGTATGCCTTCAAGTCATTCGGCTTTGGTAACAGGAACCGCTGCAGGAGTTGGACTTGAGCTTGGTTTTAATGATCCAGTATTTGCTTTGGCTTCAACAATTGCTTTTATTGTGATGTACGACGCTTCGGGAATAAGAAGATCGGCTGGCTTAACAGCAGCAAAAGTCAATCAAATTTCAAAAGATAATTCCAACGAATTGTCTTCAGAAACTACTTTAAAAGAATCTTTGGGGCATACAAAAATCGAGGTATTGGTAGGAAGTCTTCTTGGCCCAATTGTGGCTTTGCCAGGTATTTTTTTCATTGGTTCCCCTTTGCATATTTTGCAAATGATTGGATTAGTTTCTTTGTGAAAGAAGTAAAAACAAAAGAAGATTGTGTTGTTTTAACTAAAGATCAAGAAAAAGCTCTTGAATTATTCTGTGAATGGCTAGAGACACCATATTCCTTTAAACCCTTTGTAATGAAAGGCTTTGCAGGTAGCGGAAAAACATATTTATCTATGAAATTATTAAAAAAGGTCGATGCGTTAGGTTTGTGTTGGACCGTAGTTGCACCCACTCATAAAGCTGTAGGCGTACTAAGGGAGGGTTTGAAAAATGAATCTATTCAACCCACATGGTTCCCTTCTACCATTCACCGTTTGCTTCGACTTAAGTTAAAAAGAAAAGCAGATGTAGAAATATGTGAAAAAACAGATCAAACCGAGAACTCTTTGGAAAACTTAGGACTTGTTTTAATTGATGAAGCATCAATGATTGATTCCAAATTATTGGAGATCACTCTTGAATGCGCAAGATGCAACTCGACGCGTTTGGTTTTCGTAGGTGATCCTGCTCAACTTCCACCAGTGGGAGAGAGTTCTAGCTCAGTTTTTATAATGAAAAGAGCTGTAAATACTGAACTTAGAGAAGTTGTTCGTCATCAAGGACCTGTTCTGAAATTGGCAAAAATAATTAGAGACGGGCAAATCCCTTGTAACCAGCCACCAATAGTGCCAGTTATTAATTCTAAGAAAGGTAATGTCGGAATATTAGATAGAACAAGTTGGCTTGAAAGAGCCCAATCAGCGTTGAGGCTATCTTCTTTAAAGGATGATCACGATAGAGCAAGGATTTTGTGCTACACGAATCGAATTGTTGATAATTTAGTTCCTCATGCAAGAAGAGCTATTCATGGTGAGATGGCAGATCAATATCAGGTTTTACCTGGGGAGGTTTTAATAAGCCGTAAAGCTGTAATGGTAAATGCGTCATTAAATGAGGATGAGCTTGGAGAAGAACCAGATATCTTGATTAGTTCCAATAGAGAGATGGTGGTAGAAGATTTGATTCCAAATAGTTTTGATTTGGCCTCTTTAGGAATCTATCAAGATTTTGAAACCCCTTTACCTGTTATTGAAACTCAGATAGCTAAAGTTAACTGTGATCAAAAAGAATTTTCTTTGAGGTTAATGCCTCGAATAGGTTCTAAATCTCGTGGTGACTTGGACTTTTCTTTGAATGAATTGAGCAATCTGGCAAGAGAGAGAGGAAAAAAAAATAGTGCTTCGATTTGGAAACTTTTCTTTTTTATAAGAGATTCATTTGCATCTTTAGGTCCTGCTTCTGTTCTTACAATTCACAGGAGTCAAGGAAGTACTTTTGGAGAAGTTTTCATTACTTCTGATGTCTTTTGGCCTAAAGATCTGGAATTCAGGCGAAGGCTTGTATACGTTGCTGTAAGCAGAGCGAGCAAAGGAGTATGGATTGTTGGTGATAAAACAAGCAATACTAATCAAGCTCTTTTAGAGAAGTTATTAATTGAATGATTTGGAAAATGTCAGTTTGAAAAAAGATTTTTTTTAAGCATAATTCATAATACTTCTTTTCCAATTTTCTAGTATAAGAGGTGAACTTGCCCAGTGTAGATGTATCCAACTTGCATGAATTAAATGACTACAGAAACCTTCATTTTTAATCTCCATATTCCATCCTTTGATATCCCATAGTGGATTTATTTTCGAATTATAGCTTTCATAAATTATTTCCCAGCGATGAAATTCATGTCCTATTAGTTTATTGCCAGGAGTGGTAATAGGGCTTTTATTTTTACTTTTTGCTTCTCTATAACCAATTTTTAAATTACCTTTTTTTGACTTAAACGGTAATATCCCAGCCATTGAATGTTCTTTCCCTTCAAAATCATATATACTTTTACCTAAAAGCATCATTCCACCACATTCTGCATATATAGGAAACTTTTTTGAAAACATTTTTATTGAGTTAAGGCTTTTAGTTGAATTACTCAATTGGTTTGCATGTAGTTCAGGAAAACCACCAGGTATGATTAATCCTCTAGCTTCTTTTGGAATCTGTTCGTCTTCAAGAGGTTTCCAAGTAATAGTTGGCATGCCGTTTTCTTCTAACAATTCTTTTGTTTCTTGATACCTAAAATGGAAAGCATCATCTTCAGCGATAGCAATTGGATGAATAATTCTTGATTCTTTCTTTGGCAAGATGTTAACTCTTTTGTTGTTATATTCTGGAGGTGATAAAAGCTTTCTAAAACTTTCAATGTCTAGATGATCTTTGGCTATTGATGCCCACTTTTTAACTTTTATTTCTAAGTCTAGAATTTCATGCGCTGGCGCTAAGCCTAAATGCCTTGCTGGAAGATATAAGTCTTCGCAAGATGGAATAGAACCTAATGACTTTATATTGATTTGATCAAGAACCTCCAATAATATTTTTTCATGTCTACTAGTTTGAACATTATTGAGAACAACGCCTGCAATTTTTAATTCACTATCGTGTTCTCTAAAACCTTTTATTAAGGCTGCTAGAGACGCAGCCTTCCCTCTAGCATCAACAATAAGTACTACTGGCAGACTTAAAACCTTAGCTAATTCAGCTGTACTGCCTTTTGAACTACTGCCAATTCCATCAAATAATCCCATTACCCCTTCAATAAACGAATAATCAGTTAATCCTCCGAAATGATTAAAATTTTCTTTAACCCAACTTTCACCTGAGAGGATTAAATCAAGATTGCGACAAGCTTTTTTTGAAATTGCAGTGAGTTGTTGAGGGTCTAAATAATCAGGCCCAACTTTAAAAGTCTGAACTGTTTTATTTATACTTTTTAACCAGGAAATTAAAAGAATACTTAAAAGAGTTTTACCACTGTTACTTGATATAGCAGAGATTACGCATGCCATCTCAATGAATGTATTTATTTGGCTTGACTAACTAAGTCAAGCATTTCTTTTGCTATTGGTGCCGCACTCGCAAGTAAAGGACTTGTATTTCCTCTACTGCTGGAAAGTAAACGAGCAACGTCATTTTCTAAAGAGTTTTTTTGGATAGGAACGACTTGTTCAATAAGTTCCATTCTTGCCATACCACCTGCTTCTAATCTCATACATTCTCCAGATTCTGAAGCGAGAATTACACAAATATCGTTTTTCTGTTTGTTCTTGGCTTTTGCAATTAATCTTAAACCAACTATTTGACCAGGATTTATGCTTGGCTTACCAATTGGTAGAGAAGTAATACCAACTTCAACAAGAATTTTGTCAGGACGAAGAAAATTCACTTTCAGCTGATCTTTTTTTGAGAAGATGCAATTTGCAAGTTTCCAGTTGAGGCGATCGGCAATCCATGCAGCGAGTAAAAGCCCTTGAACTGTTTGAGAACCCTCAATATCAATATCAATTTTTTGTAAATTATCAAGAGCGTTTCTTCTTTGAAGTGGATCAAATACCATCGCTAAAGTCTCTCTCCAACCTCTAAGGCGAAGCCAATTGAGGTCGTTAACAGCTTGTCCAGATCGAATTCTCTGAAGTAATAAATCTAAGCAGACTGTTGGTTCACCTAGTGAAGTATCAATAATTAATCTTCGATTTGGCAGAGCTAGAGCATTAAGGAATTCAGGGGCCTCATCAATTCTTCCATTCCACCACAACCAAGAGGGAAGTTCATTAGGTACGAGAGTCTCTACAATTTCAAGCCCATCATTAATTGCAGTTTTATTACCTCTTAAAACAATTACGTCGCCACAAGCTGTTTTTCCTCCGCCTTCTTCAGGAAGAGGACAATATGCTGCTACTAATGCTTCTAAATTATTTTCTTCTTCAATTGTTGGTGCAATAGTTATTAATCTTCGAGGTTGTAAATTACTTATCGAGGTGTCAATGTGTTGCCCTCTAAGGTCTTCAATATTTTTAATTAATTCTTGAGATGGTTCAGATGGGATTGAAGATTGAACTCTAAAATCTAGTGGCGATGTGCTGTTAGGAAGATCTCCTCTTAAAATAATTTCTCTTGCAGCTTCTAGGAGATCATTCCTTTGACTCCCAACTACTGGACCAGATATTCTTCCAGTTTTTACTAATTTTTGTTCTATCCAAGCAGGTTGCCAGACAATTAAACAAAAAGTGTTGGCTCCTTTGTCTCCTCGCTCATCATGAGACCAGAGTTGTTGTAGATAAGTAGGGATTTCAGATGGAGGGAGCTGAAGAGGTGTTTGAAGGGTTAATTGAGGAGACATTTAATTTGGTTCGAATAAAAGATTTAGATTTAATTTCTCTAGGGTCTTCTCCATAGAAGTTGATCTTTGCCAATAAGTAAGTCAGATTCAGTAGGCCCCCATGTTCTTGATTCATATTGATAAACAGGTAATTCCCAGGGAGAATCCTCAATCTTCTCTAGTAAAGGAGTATATAAACGCCAAGCAGCCTCTACTTCATCGCTTCGAGTGAACAATGTTGGATCACCAAGCATTGCATCAGCTAGAAGTCTTACATAACCTTCATCTGATGGCTCTCCAAAGGATTCGTCATAAGAAAACTCCATATTTACAGGTCTACTTCTCATGCCAGAGCCTGGTGATTTAACCTCGAAACTAAATTCTGCTCCCTCATTAGGTTGAATTCTAAGAATTAATTGGTTTGATGTTGGGCATCCCCCTGCTGCATCAAAAAGGTGAACAGGAGCTTCTCTAAATGTAAGAACAACCTCACTAAGCCTTTTAGCTAATCGTTTCCCTGTCCTCACATAAAAAGGGACTCCCTGCCATCTCCAATTATCTATGAAAAGCTTCATGGCTACATATGTTTCGGTCGTGCTATTCGGATTAACACCTGGTTCTTCTCTATATCCAAGGAGTGGATCTTCATCGCTACCTCCTTTTGAGTACTGTCCCCTAACGCAACATTCCCAAGGCTTTTCTTCATTGGCAAGCTTGACTGCCTGAAGAACTTTGGCTTTTTCATTCCTTATGGCTTCTGGATCAAAATGTCCAGGTGGTTCCATTGCTGTTAGAGCAAGCATTTGAGTTAGATGGTTTTGAACCATATCTCTTAGAGCTCCTGAAGATTCGTAATATCCAGCTCGATCTTCAACTCCAACTGTTTCGGAACTAGTAATTTGAACACTCGAGATATAATTTCTATTCCATATAGGTTCAAAAATCGTATTTGCAAATCTGAGAACAAGAATATTTTGAACGGTTTCTTTGCCTAAATAATGATCTATTCGGAAGATTTGGCTTTCTTGAGCACAACCCTGAACAAGAGAATTGAGTGACTGAGCGCTATTAAAGTCTCTTCCAAAAGGTTTTTCAATTACAACCCTGCTACGTTTGGGATCTTTCAATAATCCTGCTGCAGCTAGAGCCCTACATCCACTTCCATAGAATTTGGGAGATACTGAAAGATAAAAAGTTCTATGTCCATGAGTCGCTCTTAACTTGTCAATTATTTCAAGTCTTTCCCCAAGCCTTACGAGGTGTTCTGGTTGTTGAAGGTCTACAGGTTCATAAAAAAGATTTTGAGAAAATAGTTCCCATTCTTTTGGACTTTCTTTTATTTGAGAAGAAAGAGCTTCTTCCATTTTTTCTTTAAATATTTCATCAGTCCATGGCCTTCTTGCACATCCTAAAACTGCAAATTCACTTGGTAATCTTCGTTGCTTAAAGAGCTCAAATAATGCAGGAACAAGTTTCCTGTGTGTCAGATCCCCAGAGGCACCAAAAATAACCAGACATTGTGGAGGAACTACTCGCTCTTGGCGAAGACCTACTCTCAATGGGTTTGTTACTGGCATGCTCATTGATAAACTCTTTGCCAATTAGATTAGAATTATTATCTAAATTGCTTCTAATCATTCCGCCATATTTTGGTCGGATGTCCAAAAACAAAATTGATATTGATTGATTAAATATAGAAAAAATATTTCTAAAGTAATTAATAATTATCGCTTTCCAGACTTTTTATTTATCTAGTAAGTCTCAGCATGCCATCTGCCTGCCTTTCTGAGTTTAGGTCTAAGCTCAGCCCAATCTAAACCTTTTGCAGCAGCTGCAGTTGTCATTGCCTCATCTATACCTGGCTCCATTCCTTTTAATCCACATAAGTAAATATGAGTTTTAGGATTCTCAATCATGTTGAATATTTCATCGGCATGTTCAAGGACCCTGTCTTGTATATACATCCTTCCTCCTTTTGTATTCTGTTGCTCTCGGCTGATTGCCTTTGTGTATCTAAGATTTTCGGGGAATTTTGATTTGTAGTGTTCAAAATCATCATTGTAAAGCAAGTTAGCTGTCTTTGGTGCACCCATGAATAACCATGCTTTTCCTTTGAACTTCCAATTATGTTTTTCAATTTCCGTAGGCTCAAACATTCTTCTTAAATACGCTCTCATTGGAGCTATCCCGGTACCTGTAGCAAGCATAATTATGTTTGAATCTTCTTCCTCTGGAAGAAGCATTTCTTTGCCTACTGGTCCACTAATTTTTACTTTGTCTCCAGGGGATAGGTTACACAAATAAGTTGAGCAAACACCATTTATCGTTTCACCATCTTTTTCGTACTGAAGTTGGCGAACACATAATGAGAGAGTATTCCCTGCAAAGTTATCACCATATCTTGTGCTAGCAATTGAATAAAGTCTTGGTCTATGAGGCTTACCTTTTGCGTCTTCGCCTGCAGCAAGTATTCCGCAACTTTGACCTTCTACATATTTAAATTCAGGGTCCCCTCCAGATAGATCAAAAGTTATGTGTTGAACTTTTCCGATAGCTCCTTCTTTAAGTGCTGAATAATTTTCAGTTACTGTCCCTGTGAAAGGAGCTTTTGGTTTATATGTATTAACTGGTACCTCTGAATGAGGTTTCTTCGCAGCAGCAGGTTTAGCAGTAGCAGCAGGTTTAGCAGGAGCGGCAGGTTTAGCAGGAGCGGCAGGTTTAGCAGGAGCGGCAGGTTTAGCAGGAGCGGCAGGTTTAGCAGGAGCGGCAGGTTTAGCAGGAGCGGCAGGTTTAGCAGGAGCGGCAGGTTTAGAAGGAGCAGATGATACTTTTTCGCTTAAAGCGTTATTACCGGTGCGCAACATTGCACCAAATGAATATTGCCTGCGTATTAGGTAGAAAAAACCAATTATGATAGGAATATGTGCAAGACCACCAAGTACTACCTTTGTCTCTGAGTAAGCCATAAAAACTTAAATTAGAACGTGAGATTACCAAGAAGAGGTAACTTTTAGCTGTTTTATCTTGATATTACTAATTAATTAGTTCACCTTTTTATACCGTCACAAGATCGTTTTCATTCTTAGATCCTCCTTTTTTAAGGGGTTTTTAGCGATTGTGCGTTTTGTTTTTGATTTTCCGTGCATTAATTTCTAGATTTATTTTTTCAATGTTCCATTGGAAATAATTGATAAATAGGCTTTGGCGGGGTGAATTTAGTCTAATAAAATAACCAGCAATTAATGTCTTGCCAAATATTGAAGTTTTAAAGAAATTTTATTTATAGCCCCAAGGGGATTCGAACCCCTGTCGCCTCCGTGAAAGGGAGGTGTCCTAGGCCTCTAGACGATGGGGCCAGATGAAGTGATAAATCACTCAATAAGCAATTAATATCACAATTGAAAGTTACGGGCCCGACTTGCCACTCGTCAAGGCTTCTTGATCCTTATTTTGGCCACGCCATACAGGAACGGTGAAGTAGAAACATGCACCTTCAGTCGGTTTAGAAACTACCCAGATCTTGCCACCATGCACTTCAACAATTCTTCTGCAAACTGAAAGACCAATGCCAAAGCCGATTGTCTCTTGAGAAGTTTGTGGAAGCCTCACTCGATCAACAAATATTCTTTGTTGCTCTTCTTGTGGAATACCAGGCCCATTATCTCGAACAATTACTTCAACCCATTGATTTGTTCTGTGAAGCATTGTTATAAAAATTTCACCTTTGTCCTCAGAAAACTTCAAAGCATTTTCTATGAGGTTTAACAAAACCTGCATCATTCTTCTTTGATCTGCAAAAACAGAAGGTAAATCAGAAGGAATATCTGTATTTATTTTTATTTTTCGATTAAGCCATAGCTTTTCAAGCTCAAGAATTGCCTCGGCAGAGATGTTAGCAAGATCAACTTTTTGAGGATTAAACAAAGTTTCCCAGCGAGTACTCCCAACTTCTAATAAGTCCTTTGAAAGTAATTCAATTTCTTCTAGCCTTCTCTTTAGTACTTCTTGAAATTTACTCATACTGATTTGTCCGAGTTTTTGGCTTTGAAGAGCTAAACCTGCTGCCGTTAATGGAGTTCTCAATTCATGAGCAACCATTCTTAAGAGACTCTCTTGAGAATGTATTTTTTTTGTGAGAGTTTCATTCTCTTGTCGAAGAACTAGAAGATCATCCTCTAAAAGAAGTTCTTTTTGTGTTTGATCGGATTCAAGTGTTTTGGCTCTAAGACTTATTCCTAATCCATTAATTAGTCCTTCATGTTGCCATCTTGGAACCCAAGTTTTAACTTGTTCAAAAATCGAACTCCCAGCAAATATTTGTTTCGGTGAAGGTTCCAATTTTATTAGTGCAGGAAGCGCTACTAATCTATAAAGCTCAAGTAATTCTGGATTTTTAGAAGGATCTGAAAATTCTAGAGTGACATTAAACCCAAAATCTTCTCTTTCCAAAAATTCAATTAACGAACGAATATCTCCCCTTGAGAGATGATGGCCGGATGCCACAAGCAACAGTTTTAACTGCCGTCTGTCGTTAGCTTCGGCACTATCCACAGTGTCGAGCAATCTAAATAATTACGCATACCTTAAGGTAATGAGACTCATTTTAGGTATTAGCTAATAATTAAGTGAATACTTTTTTAATCTCTAAGTTCCAGTAAATGTCAATATCTCATTCACCTGGCATTGGAAGAACTAGAAATACTTCAGTAGGTATTGATAGACTTAGGATTGATTTCGATAGCAGTTTAAGGCGTTGGTTTGGTCGAAATATTGGCTTATGGCATTCAAGGAGACAATATTTTTTTGATGATGAAAAGGCTATTAATTTGGAAATGTATATCAATGTAAGCAAGCTGATTCAGGACGATACTGAATTTGAAAACTATCGATTTAAGTGGTGGTGCGAGGATGAAAAAGATTTTTTTATTAAAAGACCAACTTATAAAAGTAAAGGTGAAATAACTGCTCGTTTACAAGGCCATCAACTAATACGTAATTGTTCTTATTTATCTAATTCTTCAGGTATATCCAATATTAGGCAAGTTGATGAACATGAATTGATTTTTGAGTCTAATTACGATAATTGGCATGTATTAGAACATACTCGCTTAATAGACCAAGATAAATTTAGATCCAGAACTATTTATAGTTGGTTTAATGATAAGTTGAAAATAGTTGAAAACCATCATGAAATAAGGGTTAAGAATCCCAACTGATGAGTTTATAAAATCTATTTTCATGAACCTCAATGTATATTATGTATTTAATTTGCAAGTGAAGAATTTTTGATAAATTTTTTACTGCATCAGATGTTTTTTACGAACTAAAATCACTTGAGAAAAATGAAAAAATCTCCAAGAAAAACAATCTTGGCTATGTCTTTTTTTATCGCTTCTATACTTTTATCAAGTTGTAGTTCCTCCATAAAGTCAGAATCTAATCCGACTAAAATCAGTTCTGATAAAAATGAAGTTGATTTTATTCCTGCAAGTGAAGAAGATATTTTTTTATACAAACAAATAGGAATTAGCTATCTCTGTATGGCAAGACAGATTGAAGTTGAATTCCCCAAGGCTATTTCCTTGGCTGCTAAAAATTATGCATTGCTTATTTCAAGTAGACATGGGGGACTTATTAAAGAATTAGGAAAAGAAAAAATACCAGATAAAAATATTTATAATGGAGCGATTTTACAGCTTCTTGATGGTGCTATAAAAAATTGTCCTGATATGGTTCCAGAAGAAGATAAGAAAAAATTCTTAAAAACTGTTGAACAATTAAACCAAAAGAAATAAGTTTAATTTTCAACTAAATAATTGTTTAATATGTCAACACAGAAATCTATCAAATTATCTGACTATGTTGAATACCCTTACATAATACCAAGCATATATTTAGATTTTGATATTTTCACTGATCATGTTGTTGTTCAATCTTCAATGATAATTAAGCCAAAGTGTAGAGAATCTTCAAAACTTATTCTTCAGGGTGATAAAATTAAATTATTATCAATAGCAATTAATGGAGATGAATTGAAATTAGAAGAATATTCGATTTCAGGTAAAGAATTGATTGTAGATACTCCTCCATTGTCAGAATTTGAATTAAAGATTATCTCTCAAATAGATCCTTTTAGAAATACATCACTAGAAGGATTATATCTAAGCTCTGGAATGCTAACTACACAATGTGAGGCTCAAGGATTTAGAAGTATTTGTTATCATCCTGATAGACCAGATGTC
The DNA here is from genome assembly GCF_027359395.1 of Prochlorococcus marinus str. MIT 1013. NCBI lineage: Bacteria > Bacillati > Cyanobacteriota > Cyanophyceae > Synechococcales > Prochlorococcaceae > Prochlorococcus > Prochlorococcus marinus. The sequence continues at coordinate 671,448 of NZ_CP114778.1, read as the reverse complement.
TTAAGTAAATATACAGTAAGAATAGAGGCAGACAGGACTTTGTACCCTGTATTATTGTCAAATGGAAATAATAAGTATTCATCTAATTTAAAAAATAATAATCACAGACATGAAATCATATGGGAAGATCCCTACCCTAAACCTTGCTATTTATTTGCTTTAGTTGCTGGTAAATTAAATTTGGTGTCCGATCAATATCTTACAAATACAGGAAGATTAATTGATATTAAAATATATGTTGAATCTGGAGATGAAAAATATACACAACATGCTATAAATTCTCTGAAAAAAGCAATGAAGTGGGACGAGGATACTTATGGTCTTGAATATGATTTGAATGAATATAAAATTGTTGCCGTAAGGCATTTCAATATGGGAGCGATGGAAAATAAGGGACTAAATATTTTTAATTCCAAGTTAGTATTGGCAGATAAAAAGACTGCAACAGACGACGAATTAGAGAGAATAGAAAGTGTGATAGCACACGAATATTTTCATAATTGGACTGGGAATAGAATTACATGTCGAGATTGGTTTCAGCTTTCATTAAAAGAAGGACTGACAGTGTTTAGAGATCAATCTTTTACTTCAGATCTTCATAGTGCAGGACTTAAAAGAATAGAAGATGTTTCATTCCTAAGGAATTTTCAATTTGCCGAAGACAAGGGCCCTACCGCGCATGCGGTAAAGCCTAAAGAATATGTAGCTATTGATAATTTTTATACAACAACAATATATGAAAAAGGTGCTGAGTTGATAAGAATGCTTGAGCTATTGCTTGGCAAAGAAAAGTTTTTTAGAGGTATTAATCTTTATATTAAAATTTTTGACGGCAAAGCTGCTACAACTGAGGATTTCATTAATTCATTAATTAAAGGGGCTTATTCAGATCAAAAAGATTCTCCTTTTGATGTCAGAAAATTTCTAAATTGGTATTATAAATCAGGTACGCCAAAAGTTCATGTAAATCAATTATGGGATTCAAAAAATTCAATTTTGACTGTTTCTTTTGAGCAGAAAATAGAAGGAGAAACTAATAAAAATATTGAAATGGTAATTCCAATTCTTTATTCTTGTTATAGAAGAGAGAAAGGCGCTAAACCCATAACTGAAGATAATTTATTTGTTTTAGATAAAAAGAAAAAGAATCTAGTAATCAATACTCCAAAAGGTGAGAGAGAAGAACCAGTTTTGTCAATTTTCAGACGTTTCTCTTCACCTGTTATTTGGGAAACTGATTTATCTATAGATGACTATCTTTTCCTTTTCTTAAATGATAATGACTATTTTTCAAGGTGGGACTCTGGTCAGCTTTTGATGCGTGAAATCATTAAAACAAGACTTTGCAATAAAGCCAATTATTTATTGGAAGATAAGTTTATTTATGCTATTAAAAAATCCATAAAATCATTAGAAATTAACGATCCTTCTTTCTTGGCAACCCTTTTGACATCACCTGGTTTCGCAGAACTAGAATCTTTATTCGAAAAAGTGGATCCAATTAATATTTATAGAGAGTCATTGAAGTTCCAAGTTTTTATTGGTAATAAAATTTTTCAAGAGCTAATAATACTGTGTAAAAATTTAATAGTTAATATTAATCATGAATGGCCAATGGGTAAAGGAGAAAGAAAACTATTAGGAACTATTTGGTCATATTTAGCTCTTGCAGGTGATATAAATGTTTACAAGAATTGTGTTGATTCAATTAGTCATTCCTCAATGACCATAGCAAGGGCAGCTCTAGCAGCATTAAAGCCACTTGATATCTCTGAGACGGAAGAAGCTTCTAATTTGTTTTATGAACTATGGAAAGAAAATCCAGTAGTCTTAGATTCATGGTTCGCTTATGAAGCCTCAAGGCCTAATAAGAAAGGAATAGATGTTATTGAACAATTACTTTCACATCCTAAATTTGATTGGAAGGCTCCAAATGCAATACGAGCTGTTTTAGGAGGATTTACTAAAAATATTGAGTTATTTCATTCACTTGATGGACAAGGCTATTTATTTATGGCTGATAAATTAATAGAGGTAGATAAAATTAATCCAATAACGGCTTCAAGAATGGTAAAAATTTTTAGTAAATGGAAAACTTACGTAGATAAAAATAAGGAAGGAATGTATACATCAATATTAAAAATAAATAAATCAAATATATCTTCAAATACAAGAGAGGTGGTTGAACTGATTTTGAAGTGAATTTAGAAAATCATCTGAACATTGAGCTAACAGAACTTTCTTCATGAATTCTCCAAATAGCTTCTCCAAGCATATTTGCAACTGATAAGACCTTCAATTGTGAGAAGTCTAAATTATTAGGAACTGGAATACTATTGGTCACAATAACTTGTTCAAAAAGACCTTCTTTTGAAAGTCTTTCGTATGCAGGTGGGGAGAAAACAGCATGAGATGCACATGCAATAACTTTTTGTGCACCCTCTTTCCTTAGCAATTCAGCTCCTGCGCATATAGTGCCTCCGGTGTCAATCATGTCATCAATCAATATTGCAGTTTTGCCAGAGACCTCACCAATAACTGTGAGACTCTCGGCAACATTATGCCCTGAGCGACGTTTGTCAATAATGGCTAGAGGCGAGTCCTTCATTTGTTTAGCAAAAGCTCTTGCTCGTGCTACACCACCTACATCAGGAGAGACGACTACGATTTCATCAAGTTTCATGGTTGATAAATAATCAACTAAAACGGGTGAACCATATATATGATCGCAGGGGATATCAAAATAACCTTGGATTTGTGCAGAATGTAAATCCATAGCTAGAACTCTATCTACTCCTGATTTGACAAGAATATTTGCGGTTAATTTCGCAGTTATTGACTCTCTACCTGCTGTCTTTCTGTCTGCTCTTGCGTAACCAAAGTAAGGAATTACAGCTGTAATTTGTCTGGCTGATGCTCTTTTGCAAGCATCCACCATGATCATAAGCTCCATTAAGCTGTCATTAACAGGAGCACAGGTTGGTTGTATGAGAAAAACATCACACCCTCTGATTGATTGCTGGATTTGAACATAGAGTTCTCCATCCGCAAATCTTTTTGAAACTAGAGGGACATTAGTTATCCCCATATAATTCGCAATTTCTTTGGCTAGTGCTGTATTGGATGTCCCACTAATTAATCTGAGTCTATTAGTGTCATGCTTGAGACTAGTAGGCTCAGGATGCGCTGCAGTGATAAAACTGGTCACGGTTCCACCGCCAGCAATAAATAATATTTACTAATCTACCTTTATGTTGATACATCATCATCTAAAAGCGTTTAAAAATTTTTTCTTATTGGATTTCATACTCTTTTTTTAAACGGAAACCGATTGCCTTGACTACTTTTTGGGGTGGTTGAGTAAAAGAAATGTCTTCTGAAGAATTTTCTTTTGAAAACATTAATAATTTGACTTCAGGTAAAGGTTTGAAGATTTTTAACTTTGATTTTACTGAAAAGAGACATTTAAGAGAGCTTGATTTTGCTACTTGGGGCTTTACAACTAAGAGTTTGTTTGGAATAAAAAAACTAAAATCCCAAGATCAATATCACCTCTCATGGATGGCTTGTTTTGAAATCGTATTAAGCTATTCAAATAAATAATGCTATGTTGGAAACAAATATATTCAGGTTGTTGTTTTAATTCAAGAAAAAAATTTAGTTTTTCTAATATAAATGTTTCTCTTATTAATAGATTTGTTAATATCTAATTACTAAATTTATTTTTTTGATTTTAAGAAAAAGATTTCCCATTTCACAATGGAATCCATTTTGAATTTATTAAAAAAAATAGAATTATTAGTATTTCTTTCGTATTTTTTAGAGATAACAAAAAGTGAAATTGGAAAGAAATTCAGGAATCCTTCTACATCCAACCTCATTACCTGATAGTCCTATCTGCGGTAGTTTTGGTAACCCTGCTCGATTATGGCTGAATGAACTTGCCGCATCTGGAATAGGAGTTTGGCAATTTTTACCTCTTGCTCCAACAGATTTATTTGGGTCTCCTTATAGTTCTCCATCAAGTTTTGCTTTTAACCCATGGTTCCTTGATCAAAATGATCTTGTGAGAGAGGGCTTCTTAGCTAATAATCTGGATAAGTTTTCTTCCGAAAATGATTATTTTGATAATAGAGTTGATTTTAAATTAGCTAATTCAAAAGTTAATTCCTTACGTGTTTCTTTGGTTGATTATTGGGATAAGCAGAATAGAACTATTCAAGAAGAATTTGAAATATGGTGCTCGAGGCAATTTTGGTTAGATGATCATTCCATATTTATGGAACTAAAAATTCAAAACAATGATCTTCCATGGTGGAAATGGCCAGATAAATATGCAGTTCGGGATAAGAGTGAATTAGCAAATTGGAAAAAAAATAACCAAAGAGAATTGTTAGGCCATAATCTTCTCCAATGGCATTTGGACAGGCAATGGAAATCAATCAGAAAACTTGCAAAAAACCTGGGAATTTTTTTATTTGGGGATCTCCCTTTTTATGTATCAAAAGATAGTGCTGATGTATGGAGTAATCGGTCATTATTTTCTATTTTAACTAATTCAGATACATTTCTTCAAAGTGGTGTACCGCCTGATTATTTCTCTGAGACCGGTCAGCTTTGGGGGAACCCTGTGTATCGTTGGAGCAGGCACAAAGCTAGTAAATATAAATGGTGGAGAAAAAGAATTTCAAGACATCTAGAACAAGTAGATTTCTTACGTCTTGATCATTTTCGTGCTCTTGAAGCTTTTTGGGCAATTCCTGGTAAAGATAAAACAGCTGAGAATGGCTTTTGGTTGCCTTCTCCTGGTAAAGAGATACTAGGTTTAATTAAAAAAGATTGCAGTGGCTTGCTTCCTTTAGTTGCTGAAGACTTAGGTCTAATAACAGAAAAAGTTGAAAAGTTACGAGATTATTATGAATTAGCAGGGATGAAAATACTCCAATTTGCTTTTGATGGAAATTTAGATAATCCCTATTTGCCAGAGAATATCAAAGATGAAAATTGGATTGTTTATACAGGAACCCACGATAATTCAACATCTCAAGGCTGGTGGAGAGAAATGGAACAAGACAGAAAAGAACAAATCAGAGAAAGGATTCTTGATTTTGAAAATTTCACTTCTTGGGAATTGATTCGAATTGGCATGAAAACTAAAGCCAAATTATTTGTAGCGCCTATGCAGGATTTATTAAATCTTGATAATAGTTCTCGATTAAATAAACCTGGCACAATAGAAAATAATTGGTCATGGAGATTATCAAGAAATGATTTGAATATTCAAGAGGCTTTAAAAAAATATGGTGATTTAGCTAAAGCAAATAAAAGATAAAGTCACTGACTTTGTTTGGTATTAATTATATTTCTATTTTTTATATTATTCTTTTCTGTAATTATAGGTTCAGTCGAGATGCTATTGATTTTGATAAGATATCTTTGTTGACTATTCAGAGCTAATATCGATGAAAGCATAAAAATAATATACAATAAGCTTCCAATCCAGCTGTTAAGAAAGTCTATATTTATAAAATTAAATTTAAAACTAGATATATTAGTAACTTTACCGTTTCCTTCTAACAAACCATTTAAACTTCCTCTATTTAAATTGAGCTTAATCTCAAGAAGCTTGATCATTGAAATTAAATAGGTTTTTTCTGGTATATACTTTTTCCATCCATTTTCAATAGCAATTAGTACATTCTTTGAGATTTTTGTCTCCTTAGATAATTGATCGAATGAAATCCCAACTCTCTTTCTTTGAGTCTTAAATAAATTAATTGCTTCAGAAAAGTCATTATCAGAACTAGATTTATCAGGCTCATCTGATAAGCTTGATGAGGATTTTTTAAAGAGAAAATTTAAAGCCATAAAATGAAATATTTTAATTAATAATTGAAATCCATTCCTTTGTCTTTAGCTCTCGCCATTCCCCCTCTTGTAGTCCATTTAAGTTTATATTTGAGATCGATATCCTTTGCAAATCTTGAACTGGATGTCCTATAAGTGCTGCTATTCTGCGAATTTGGCGATTGCGCCCTTCTTTTAGAATCACTTTGAGAAGAGTCATGCGATTAACTTTATCTAAAATTTCTATTTTCGCTGGCATTGTCATTTTGCCATCAAGTAAAATTCCTTTTCTCCAATTATCTAATATAGATTGACTTGGCTGACCATTTACACAAACTAGATATGTTTTTGTGTGGGAGTACTTTGGATGTGTAAGTCTTAGCGTTAAGTTTCCATTATTGGTCAATAGTATCGCTCCTCTGCTATCAAAATCTAATCTTCCCACAGGATGCATTCCAAGACGTAAGTGTGATGGAATTAAACTTAAAATTGTTTTCCTTCCATGATTATCTTGGCAGCTAGATATGACTCCATAAGGTTTATTTAATAGAAAAACTTTATGATTTAACTTCTTAGGTAAATCTCTCCCATCAACTAAAATATGATCAAAGATTGGATCTGCTTTCTCTCCCGGAATGGCTCGTCTTCCATTTAATGTTACTCTGCCTTGTCTTATTAGTAAGTCAGCCTTACGTCTTGAAAAAAGACCAGAGTCAGATATTATTTTTTGTAATCTATTAGCTGACATTATTCCAAAACTATATATTTATTTTTATATGAGCTTGATTTGAAAATACAATAGATATAGTATATTTTTTTAAAAAAATTCATCTATTTCTTTAACTGTTCCCGCTTCTACTTGGGTTAGTAAATCTTTAATGGCTTTCCACATGCTTATGCCAAAAAGCATTGATATTATTGAAGAAAATACTAGAGATTTAATAATAGAAAAGTTTATTATGTTTAAGGCACTTACGAAAATAATTGTTAGACCTGTGAAGAATGAAAACCAACTTGAAATAGTTCTAGGGTTCTCTAGCGGTAAAGGAGATATTTTTTTTGTTGTCCAACCATTTAGTTTTGATTTCATTATGTAGGCAAATATCAATCCAGACATTAGACAAATAAATGCACCACAAGATAGCCAAAAAATAGGATCTTCAATTGGCTTTATTTGTTGATACTCGGTAATAAATTCATCTATTTCTCGTACATATGCATCATCTAAATTAACTGCAATAATTGTGATTATGTTTTGAATATTGCTATTGACCATGTCTTCAATTTTTATTAATTTTCTTGCTATTATATTTTATAAAAATCATCTACGCAACTTGTGTATTATTTTGTTTTGTTAGACCTGCAGCCATTCTTAGCGGATTGAACGTTTTTCGGACTAGTTTGATTAGTTGCTTCATATCTTTTGTATCTATACGTTCATCTTTAATAATACTCATTAATAAGTTTTTCCTTATTAATGAGCCTCTAGAGCTAGTTAAGAGCTTTAGACCTGCTCCTGCCACTGGGATTAGCTCTTTCGCTGGTGTGCTTGAGTCTTGTACTAGCACATCAAATAAATTTTCTATCCGCTCAACTCTTATGTGACCATTCTGATCAAATATAACGTCTAATAAAATATTTATCATTTCATTAGTATCTGAAGTAAGTAATCTTTTTGCTACATAAGGATAGGCTAAATCTATAATTTTAAAATCAGGATCTAGGCGAAGAGCCAGTCCCTCTTGGCTAATTACTGCTCTAATTATCAAAGCGAATCTTGCGGGGACCCTGAAGGGGTAATCAAACATTAACTCGGAGAATTTATTGGTGATTTCTTTAAAATTAAAAGATGCAACATCTTTACCAATTGCACTTCCAAGTACTTCCTTTAATACTGGTATTAGTGGATTAAGATCTTGTTCTTTATTTAAAAATCCTAGCTTTTGAAAGTCTTTAGCTACAGCATGAAAATCATTATTTATTAGGTGAACAATTGCGCCAGTAAGAGTTAACCTATCTTCCTCTGAAATTGAGTCCATCATTCCGAAATCTACATAGGCTATATTTCCTAAATCACCATTATGACCTTCAAGAGCAAACATGTTTCCTGGATGAGGATCTGCATGAAAGTATCCAAACTCTAATAATTGCTGAATTCCACTGATAACACCAGTTCTAATAATCTTTGAAGGATTTAAATTATTTAGAACTAATTCATTTCTATCTTTTAATTTTGTGCCATCAATCCAGCTTGTGGTTAATACCTTTACAGATGATAAATGTCTTTCTACTTTTGGTATGGTTACTGACTTATTATTGTGGAAAAGGTCAGAAAATTTTTTTGCATTATTAGCTTCTTTTTTATAATCAACTTCGTCAAACAAACTTCTTCCAAACTCATCTATTATTTCGCCTAATCCGAATCCAAGATTTAATGGAAGTATTGGCGCACTAAGAACCCCAAGTATTTTTATAATTACGATATCTCTTCTAATGTTGAAAATCAGATTAGGTCTCTGAACTTTTACTGCTACCCAATAAGTACTAGTTAACTTTGCTTTATAAACCTGACCAAGACTAGCTGAGGCTATCGGTTTAGATGGGAATTCTTCAAAAAGTTCATTTGCTGTTCTCCCAAGTTCATTTTTAATAATTTCAAGTGCTTTTTCATGAGAAAATGAGGGTAAATTATCTTGCAGGTTTGTTAATTCTTCCAGCCAATCTTTTCTTATTAGATCTGGCCTGGTTGAAAGGGCTTGTCCTACTTTTATAAAACAGGGGCCCAGGCCAATGAGCGTCTTTAGTAGGAATTTAGCTAGTTTCTTTTGAGTCTTTTCGTCATTACTTGAACCTTGAAAAATAAGTCTTGCTAATAGAAGTGATATTGCGCCAACTATCTGAATAAATCTAGGGACCAATATCCATGGCCTAGAAATTAACCAGATTAGATCTCTTTTGAAATCGTATTTCATGATTCCATCATAAGTTCTTTTAGCTGCTCCCCTAAGAAGTTCTTTTGATTTGCTTACTGATTAATTTAACTACATTGACTTTAGGTAATCCTTTTATTCTATGGGGCTTTTAAACTTGCTTTCTATTAATAGAAGTGAAAATCTTTTCTTGCCAGCCCATGGGAGAGGAAATGCACTCCCAAAAGAAATAAAAAAACTACTGAAGCTAAGACCTGGTATTTGGGATTTACCTGAGCTTTTTGAGATTGGTGGTCCTTTGATTAGTGAAGGAGCAATAGCAGAAAGTCAAAAGTCTTCTGCCTATGAAGTGGGTGTTGATAGATGTTGGTATGGAGTTAATGGCGCGACGGGTTTACTTCAAAGTTCAATGCTGGCTCTAGCTCGTCCTGGTCAAGCTGTTCTCATGCCAAGAAATATACATAAAAGCTGTATTCAAGCATGCCTGTTTGGAGGCTTAATACCATTACTTTTTGATGTACCTTATTTGACTGATAGAGGGCATGCCTCTGTTTTTGATAGAAAATGGCTTCATAGGGTTTTTGAAAAAGCAAAAGAGCTTGATGAGGATATAGCGGCCGTAGTTTTAGTTAACCCAACATATCAAGGATATTCTGCAGATATTGAATCTTTGATTAAGGAGATTCATTCACATTGTTTGCCAGTTTTGGTTGATGAGGCTCATGGAGCTTACCTAATTAGTCAAATAAGATCAGACTTACCTAAGTCGGCGATCTCTTTTGGCGCAGATCTTGTTGTTCACTCTCTTCATAAATCTGCACCAGGATTAGTTCAATCCGCAGTTTTATGGTCGCAAGGTGAAAAGGTTGACCCATTTAAAATTGAAAGAAGTATTGAATTGCTTCAAACTTCAAGCCCAAGTTCTTTGTTATTAGCTTCTTGTGAAAGTTCAATAAAGGAACTTATTGAATCCAAAGGATTAAAAAAATTGAAATCTTGCATAGACGAAGCTGAGTTGTTAAAAGATTTTTTGATTAATAAAGAAGTTCCTCTTCTTAAAAATAGTGATCCACTAAGAATTATTCTTCACACGTCAAAATTCGGTTTGAGTGGTATTGAAGTTGATAAAAGGTTTATAAAAAAAAGAATAATTGGTGAATTGGCTGAGCCAGGAACACTAACCTTTTGTCTTGGATTCTCTTCTCACCAAAGATTAGGAGAAAGATTTGTAAGAGTTTGGAACGAAATCCTTACATCTTTAGGCCAACATAAATCTTGTTTTTTTAAAAAACCACCTTTCAGTATCGTCTCTAAACCATACAAACCAGGTTTTTCTTCTTGGAGATCGAATTTTGAGAAGGTTCATCTACAGGATGCCATAGGAAGAATTTCTGTTGAGATGGTTTGCCCTTATCCTCCTGGAATACCTTTATTGATTCCTGGTGAGATTTTGGACGAAGCTCGTGTTGATTGGTTGATAGAACAAAAATGCTTTTGGCCAGAACAAATTTCAGATTATGTAAGAGTTATTTCTTGATTATTAGTATCCACTCATCAACTATAATAAAATGTATTATTAATAACCCCTTTAGAGTATGTTTTTTAAAAGAAAGCTATATTTTTTTTATTGATTGAATGTTTTTATCTGTTTCGAAAAAGAGATTATTAAGTGGACTTTTAGTTGGAGCTTTTGGTTTTTTAATAGTTTCTCTTGGTGATTGGTGGTTTTCTATTGCAATAAGTTTAATTGTCCATTTAGCTCTTCTAGAGTTCTTTCGTATGGCAGAATTTACTGGTATAAGACCAGCTACTAAGACAACATTGTTAGCCTGTCAAATATTACTTTTCTTCACGCAATTATCTTCTCAGGGATATATTTCTATTGAAATATCAGATGCTATTTTGCCATTATCTGGCGCTGCTATCTGTGGTTGGTTATTGCTCCAGCCTGTTACTGGTTCAATTGCGGATGTAGCAGCATCAATATTCGGTTTATTTTATTTAGGTTTCTTGCCAAGTCATTGGATTAAGTTAAGAAATCTTTTAGAAACTGATCTAACCAATAATGTTAACTTGATTCCTACTGATTGGTCGTCATCTATTACTTTTGGAATGCTAATAACTTTTTCTACATGTTTTATGATCGTTGGATTTGATATAGGATCTTATTTTGTAGGTAAGAAATTTGGCAATCATTTATTATCTCCAATTTCACCTTCTAAAACTATAGAGGGAGTAATTGGTGGATTATTGTTTTCAATATTAATAGGAGCCTTCTTTGGATATCTACTTAGATGGGAATTTGGAATATTTATTGGAATATTTATTGGTATTTTAGTCGCATTATTTTCTCTGGTTGGAGACCTTACAGAATCGATGTTGAAACGGAATGCAGGATTAAAAGATTCAGGTAATTTTTTACCTGGTCATGGAGGTATTCTTGATAGAATAGATAGCTATTTATTTACTCCAGCAATTGTATTTTATATTGTAATTTTATTATCACCATTAATTATTTCCTGAAATAGTTAAAAACTAATAGATGAATTTGCATAAACATTAATTATATTATTTTCTATAATTACATTTTTAATATATATTTTTTCTTCAATTGGGATCTGAAAGGTTTTATTATAGGATCTACTTTTTAAAAAAATTTTACCTTTATTTGCTTGAATTTCGATTTGTTCGTCGTTACTGATTGTGATATTGTCTTCAGAGGCTTTAATAAAGAATTGACCATTCTTTATTTTTATAGCTTGCAATTTATCTTGATTTAATATTTTCTTGCTTATCATATTTCCAATATAATTCCAATTATTAGATAATAAAATTGTTTCGAGTGAATTTTGAGACAAAGATATTTTCAATTTTATTATAGGATTATTTTTAAAATATAATTCTTTAGTTGTTAGCTTGAAATTAACTTTAAGATAATTAGCTTCTAACTCAACTGCATCGAATAAAAGATCTTTATAATTTATATCTTCAGCAAAGAGATTGATTTTTTGTATTTCACCTTTAATTATTTGAATAGAACTTGAGACAATATCTATTTTAATATTGGCAATCTTCTGACACTCTTTTATCAGTAAGATCTTTATACCTTGCTCTAATAATTTAGAAAGAATCCCTTTATCCTTAATCCTTTTAGCGATCACTTTGGTTTTAAAATTTCTTCCAAGCCTCAGCAACTAATTTGGGTTCTTCTAAGTGTGGAAGATGTCCTGAATTAGTTGCTATTTCTATAATGGAATTATAGTTCTTTTTGGTTTCTTCCTTTTCCTTCTTAGGAACAATTCTATCATATTTACCTATAATAATTTTGAGAGGTTGAGTTGGTTTAGGGAGCCCGCAACCTGACACCCCCCCATTCGCCGCAAAATGTGCTAACGATGATTGCCAACCAGGAACTTTTAAATGTATTGAGGCGATTTGTTCTTCTGCAGGACCAACACTATTTTTAGGATCCGCAAAGGCCTGTCTACACAATCCCTTGCGAACAAAAGCCTGACTAAGGAAAAAAGCCCCAAAATGATTGAGGGGCCAAGGAATCTTAGGGTTTTTGCCTGCTAAACCTGCTGGTGATAAAAGTAGTAGCTTGTTGACTTTTTTTGGGTTTTGTCTTGCGAGTTCTAGTGCTAAAGCTCCACCCATTGAGGCACCAATTATTCCTATGGGTTTATGCTTTGAATAACAGTTCAATACAGAATTCAAATGTTTCATTAAATATTTAAATCCATATTTGTTCTCACTAGATCTAGGACAAAACCCAAATCCATATAGATCTGGAATGATTAATTTATTATTCTTTTTTAGAAAAGGTGTGAGACGTCTATATTCAAGAAAGCAGCTATCAAAACCATGAATGAGTAGGACTTTTTCCCCTTTACCTGTTAATACTGTTGGAAATAAATCAGATTTAATAGGTGAAATATCTTCTAATTGTATCCATTTAAGATCTTCAAAAAGTTCATTAGCTTGATTGTCAATAATTTGATCTCGTATTTCATTTATGTATGCCTTCGTAGCAATTGTTTTGTCTATATTTTTATTTACTTCTTGATCCAATGCTCTTAAGTATTATTTATTTTTATTTTTGGCCTTCTAGAAATGGATTGTAACCTTTGAATTGCCTCGAAAAGGTCTTTTTCATTTACTGGGAAGGGTAATTGATGTATATCAGAGTCATCATTACAGGCGAATTCACATGCTTTATATAGTTGGTTCGATGTTTTATCCCTAAGACAAATAGACTCAATTGAAATAGGAAGATTTAGTTGAGAGAAGAAATCTATAAGTTGTGACTTAGCTTGTTTTGGTAATTGACTGTTTGAATTTTTCTCTTCTAGATGTAATTGTACTAGCAGGCCAAATCCAACAAGTTCTCCATGAAGTGGTTTGTTTGTGTATGCAAGTTGTGTTAATCCATTGTGTATAGGGTGCGCTGCTGCTGTTCTGCATCTAGCACCCCCAAGCCCTCCTATAATTCCAGCAGTTAAAGCACATCCTTCTGCAACAGTTTCCCAAGAATTGCTTAGTGGATCTGAGAAAGCCTTGTAACCATTTAAAAATAATTGATCGCGTAAAACCCGAGCCATCTGAACTGCTTGCTGCACAAAACCGTCTTGGCTTGTACTGCTTGTTAGGTACGACTCGTACCATTTCGCCACAGCATCTGCCATTCCGCTAGCAAGTGTTCTTGGTGGAGCGGTTCTAACAATTGTGTGATCAAAGATCAATAAGTTTGGACATCTTTTTAAAGTTACATCTTTTACGAATTTGCCATCGGGAGTATAAATATTAGATAAAGCCGTCCATCCAGCACATGTGGAAGCACTTAATGGCACAGTAATGCAATTGATGCCAAGCAAATCAGCGATTAGTTTTCCTGCGTCAAGCACTTTCCCACCTCCTGCAGCAATAATTCCATCGCAGTTGTTATTTTTTGAGATTAGATATGCATTTTGAATATCTATTTCACAGCAATCATGATCTAGATCGAGAGAGATTGATTGAATACCTTTTAAAAGAAGATCATTTTTGAATGAAGTTCTTATTTTTTTTGTAGAGTTACTTCTACCTATTATCAAAGGTTTTTTGCTTAATTTAGTTATTAGATCCAACGATTTAATCCATGCCCCTTCCCCTCTAACGACCTTTGCAGGTGAAATGCTGTGGTTATTTATAGACATGTAACTGTTCAATCTAAAAGTTAAACAGCGGCTTTTGCTAATTCTTGTTTGGAACTATCTTTCCCAAGATGTTTAACAATTACTTTTTTACTTTCATCAATATCCACCTCGGCTTTGTCTCCGTCTTTTATTCTTCCAGATAAAACTTCTTCAGCAAGGCTATCTTCCAATAACCTCATTACCGCTCTTCTCAAAGGTCTTGCCCCATAGGAAGGATTGTATCCTTCTTCAACTAATCTTTCCTTGAAATCCTCTGAAACAGTCAATGATATACCTTTGTCTTTTATTCTCAAGAATACTTCTTTCAACATTATTTCTGCGATGTCTTTTACTTCGTCTCTGGAGAGTTGTCTGAATACAATTATTTCATCTAATCTATTGAGGAATTCAGGACGGAAGTATTGCTTTAGTTCTTCATTTACTAATGATTTAATTCGATTATATTGAGTATCTTCTAAATTTTCACCTGAGAATTCAAATCCCAAGCCACCGCCACCTTTCTCTATAACTTTAGACCCAATATTAGAAGTCATTATTATTAAAGTGTTTTTGAAATCAACAGTTCTTCCTTTTGAATCTGTTAATCTTCCTTCCTCCAGTAATTGAAGAAGAAGATTGAATACATCTGGATGGGCTTTTTCTATTTCATCGAACAACACAACTGTATAGGGTCTTCTTCTGACAGCTTCTGTTAGTTGTCCACCTTCATTGAAACCTACATAACCAGGAGGAGATCCTATTAATTTACTAACAGTATGTCTTTCCATAAATTCAGACATGTCTAGACGAATCATTGCTTCTTCACTACCAAAGAAATAGGACGCTAAAGCTTTTGTAAGTTCAGTTTTTCCAACTCCAGTTGGACCAGAAAAAATAAAGCTTGCAATTGGTCTGTTTGGATTTTTTAGACCTACTCTTGCTCTCCTAATTGCTTTTGAAACAGCTTTTACAGCTTCATCTTGACCAATCAATCTTTGATGCAAGGTTTCTTCCATGTTTAGAAGTTTGACTGATTCACTTTCAGTTAATTTCTGAACAGGAACTCCAGTCCATGAAGCAACAATATGAGCTATATCTTCTTCGTTAACAATAGGTTGAGAAACTTTTAATTCATCATCCTGAGAAATACCTTGGTTAGAATCTTCAGCATTTTTATCTGAAATATTATTAGTTTCTGGATTCTCATTTGAAGCTGGTTTTTGTCTTATGTTTTGCAAAAGATTTCTTATCTTATCTCTAAGTTCAACTTCTTTTTCTCTGAGTTCTCCTGCTTGTGTGAAATTTTGTTCTCTTACAGCTTCTTCTTTACTCTTTTGTATTTTCCTTAATTCTTTGTCAACTTCTTTCGCTTCAGGAGGTAATTTCGAGTTGAGTAATCTAACCCGGCTACCTGCTTCATCTATTAGGTCTATAGCTTTATCAGGTAAAAAACGATCCGATATATACCTATCCCCAAGATTTGCAGCAGCGTCTAAAGCTTCATCAGTAATCTTTAATCTGTGATGTTGCTCATATCTCTCTCTTAGTCCTTTAAGAATTTCAATTGTATCTTTGATTGAAGGTTCTCCAATCATTACAGGTTGGAATCTTCTCTCTAATGCCGCATCCCTTTCAATATGCTTGCGATATTCATCTAGAGTTGTAGCTCCAATACATTGAAGTTCTCCTCTAGCCAAAGCTGGTTTTAATATATTTGCAGCGTCAATTGCACCCTCTGCAGCTCCTGCTCCAATTAATGTATGAACTTCATCAATAACTAGAATTACGTTCCCAGCAGATTTAATTTCTTCCATTATTTTTTTTAATCTTTCTTCAAATTCACCCCTGTATTTAGTTCCAGCTACAAGTAAACCGATATCAAGAGTTAATACTCTTTTTTCTTCAAGGATGTCAGGAATATTTCCTTGTTGAATTCTCTGAGCAAGACCTTCAGCAATGGCTGTTTTTCCCACCCCTGGTTCTCCTATTAAAACGGGATTGTTTTTTGTTCGTCTTCCTAAAATTTGAATTACTCGATCAATCTCAGAATGTCTTCCCACTACAGGGTCAAGCTTGGATTCACTAGCTAACTGCGTAAGGTTTGTACCAAATTCGTCAAGTGTTGCTGTTTTCGCTGAACCTTTTGAAGATCCTGAACCTGTTGTAACTTCGGCTGTTTCACCAAGCATTCGGACAACTTGTGTCCTGACTTTTGTTAGATCAACACCTAAATTTTCAAGAACTCTTGCAGCAACTCCTTCGCCTTCTCTAATGAGTCCTAGTAATAGATGTTCGGTGCCAATGTAATTATGACCTAGTTGACGAGCTTCTTCTAACGATAGTTCAAGTACTCTTTTTGCTCTTGGTGTAAAGGGGATTTCTACAGCAACAAATCCTGAACCTCTTCCTATTATTTTTTCAACTTCTACCCGTGAATCTTTTAGGTTAACACCCATTGATTTTAGGACTTTAGCCGCCACACCAGTGCCTTCTCCTATTAATCCCAAAAGGATTTGCTCTGTGCCAACAAAATTATGCCCAAGGCGTCTCGCCTCTTCTTGAGCAAGCATGATCACTTTTATAGCCTTTTCTGTAAACCTCTCAAACATTTAGCTTTTGCCTTTAACTATTTCACCTAATTTATCAGGGTTAAGTGTGAAATGTGTACGGTTAGGCTTTTTTTTATAAAGGGTAAATATTAATTGTTCGTTGAAAAATAATTAAAAGTATTAATTGATGCAATGAACCGCCTATTTTTTGTTTTTGGATTTCGGTAAACCGTACTTAATTATTGATTTTATGATTTGTTGTTAATTTCTTTATTGAGAATAAGAGCATCACTTCCATCTTTATAAAAATTAGATCTGAATCCTACTGTTTTGAAGCCCATGATTTTGTAAAAAGCTTTAGCTGACTCGTTATTGTCTTTAACTTCTAAATGAATGTAATTTGTTTTAAGTAATTTTGAACGTTTGATTAAGTCTGACAAGAGAAATTTTCCTAGTCCTTTCCTTTGATACAAAGGATGAACAGCTATAAAAGTTATTTGTAATTCGTCTATTACTAACCAAGCGGCACTTAGTCCTAAAAGTTTTTTGGTTTCCAACTCTATTATTCCAAGACAAATTCTTTTAGGGTCAGTGAGTTCTTTTTCCCATTGAGATTTTGACCAAAGACCATTTAATGCTTTTTGGTCTAGATCCACGCAATCATTTAAATGCATTATCCCAAGTTGAATTATCGTGAGATTCATATCTAACTATTAATTAATTAATACCTCTTCTCTTAAAAAGAATACTAATTGGTTGATTGATCTTTAGATTAGCTAAATATTAAAGTAAAATTTTCAATGCACGGATCAAAGGCTTTTGAACCCAATGTGGATATAGATAGTCCAAATCGAAATATAGCTCCTGTTTCTTCAGAAATTAATGAGAATAAAAAATTAGTTGTTGGGGGATGTCAACTTAGTGAACTCGCAAAAACATATGGAACGCCTCTTTATGTTCTTGATGAGTTATCACTTAGGACTTCATGCAAAACTTATATTTCTTCTTTAAAAAAACATTATCCAGGAGAATCACTGCCTCTATATGCATCAAAAGCAAATAGCTCATTAGCTATTTGTGCAGTTATTGCTTCTGAGGGTTTTGGTCTTGATGCAGTATCAGAAGGTGAATTACTTACTGCCTTCAAGGGTGGTGTGAAAGGGGAAAATATTGTTTTTCATGGAAATAATAAATCACATGATGAATTGAATTTTGCCTATAAAAATAACGTGACGATTGTTTTAGATAATCATCACGATATTGAGCTGCTAAAAAATATTGCCTCTAATAAGAAGCCAGCAAAGTTAATGTTGAGGTTTACTCCTGGCATAGAATGCCATACTCATGAATACATAAGGACTGGACATTTAGATAGCAAGTTTGGTTTTGATCCCGATGATCTTCAGTCAGTTTTAGAAGAATTAAAAACATATAACTGGGCAAATGTGACTGGTTTACATGCACATATAGGATCTCAAATTTTTGAGGTTCAACCACATATCGATCTTGCTGGTGTTATGGCTGATGCTTTAAAGCTTGCTCAGGAAATTGGTCATCCAATAACTGATCTGAATTTAGGAGGCGGTCTAGGGATTAAATATGCTCAAGAAGATAATCCTCCCTCTATTGAAAAATGGGTTGAAGTTATTTCTAATGCTGTTGTTCAGGCTTGTAAGGAAAGAAATTTAGATTTGCCAAGATTGATGTGTGAACCTGGCAGATCTCTTGTCGCTAATTCGGGACTCACTATTTACAAAATTGGAGCTAAAAAAGTTGTTCCTGGTGTTAGAACTTATTTATCTGTTGATGGCGGGATGAGCGATAATCCTCGTCCCATAACTTATCAGTCTCTTTATAGTGCGTGTTTAGTAGATAAACCATTAAATACTAATTTTGAAAAAGTTACCATCGCCGGTAAACATTGTGAGTCTGGAGATGTTTTATTGAAAGATTTTCTTCTGCCTTCTTGTGAAAGTGGAGATTTTCTTGCCGTGTTTGGAACAGGCGCATACAACTATTCAATGAGTTCCAACTACAACAGAATACCTAGGCCTGCAACAATTATGGTTTGGAAAGGTTCGGCCGTGATGACTCAAAGGCGAGAACTTCCTGAAGATCTATTGCAATTAGATGTATTACCTGATCGCTTTATTGCCAAATATTAGGTAAGTTGAAATAACGTTGGGGTGTAGGAGTGAATTTCTGGTGGCTTATAAACTTGCGTGTTCTCCTAGATGTATTGTTTGCTTCTTCTCTTGGAGTGCTTCTTTTTACAAGAGTTAAAGAACAAAGGACATTATGGCTTTTAAGGGGTTATCTATTTTTAGTTTCACTAGCTTGGTTTGTTCAAAGGTTTGCAAATTTACCAATTACTTCAAAACTTGTTGATGCCTTGGTTTTAGCTTGCTCATTATCTTTAGCAATTTTATGGCAAGGAGAATTAAGGAGATTAATGGAATTATTAGGCACTGGAAGATTGGCTGTAATTCTTGGAAATACTCAAAAAGAATTCAGGGCAAGTTCTAATACTTTTGCTCAATTAACTGAAGCTGCAGGTCGCTTATCACAAAATAGAAAAGGAGCATTAATTGTTGTTGATATGGGCAGTGACTTACGCCCTGAAGATTTCTTATTTCCTGGGGTTCCAATTGATGCTCAACTATCGTCTGAATTGTTACTAAATCTTTTTGCAGCTGATACCCCTCTACATGATGGAGCTGTTTTGGTAAAGGGAAATAGAATTATTTCAGCAGGGGTTATTTTGCCTCTTTCAAGACAAGGAATCAGTAGATACGGAACAAGGCATTTGGCAGCCCTCGGGATAACTGAACGATTTGATCGATGTATTTGTGTAGTGGTTTCAGAAGAATCAGGGACCTTATCCTTAGCTAGTCAAGGACGACTCGAAAGACCAATTACAAGCAGTCGATTACTTGACCTTTTGAAAGAATTGTTGGATCCTTCAAATGCATCTGGATCTAAGTCCACCAGCATTAATTCTTCATTGAAAACAACTTCCTCTAATATTGAGACTAAAGTTGCTCAATCAAGAGTTAATCTTGGGAAAAATAATGACAGCAAGGAGTCTTTGAATTGACTTACCCTTCTGTAATAAGCACTGATAATTCTAGAAAGGTATCCCCATTACCTAAAGATTTGGATCGTCTTCGTATGCCTGATCACATTGCGGTAATTATGGATGGAAATGGTAGGTGGGCAAAAGCAAGGGGTTTGCCAAGAACTATTGGACATACAGCTGGTGTTGAGGCTCTAAAAACTACTTTGCATTTATGTAGTAATTGGGGAATAGGAGCATTAACTGTTTATGCCTTCTCAACTGAAAATTGGTCAAGACCTAGTGAAGAAGTAAATTTCTTAATGACACTTTTTGAAAGTGTTCTTAAGCGTGAATTGACTAATTTAAAACTCGAAGAAGTTAAAATTAATTTCTTGGGTGATCTTGACCCATTACCTATTGCATTAAAGGACTTAATAAAAGAGTCGGTTGAATCAACTTCAGATAATAAGGGTATTCATTTTAATGTTTGTACTAATTATGGGGGACGAAGGGAATTAGTACGAGCTGCTCAAAAGTTGGCAGAACGTTCGGTTAAAGGGGAATTAGATCCTTCTTTGATAGATGAAAATGTATTTGCTTCTGAATTATTTACAGCTAGTGAGGTCGATCCAGACTTATTGATTAGAACTAGTGGTGAAAAAAGAATAAGTAATTTTCTTTTGTGGCAATTAGCTTATGCTGAGATTCACATCACCGATGTATTATGGCCTGATTTTAATTCTGATACACTTGCTAAGGCATTACTTGACTATCAATCTAGAAGAAGGAGATTTGGAGGTGTATAACTAAAATAATTGATTATCTTGAGTTCTATGATTTTTTATAGATTATCAGCTAAAACTAAATAGCAAATAAATTCTTTATATTCAAACTCTTTTATGACTCTGATTAATCCTAATATTCAGGAATCTAATAAATTCACTTTCAAAAATGAATCATATCTAGATTTTAATTCCATTAAAGGGGGTGATATTAGACATGATTGGTCTTTAGAGGAAATCAAAGAGATACTTGAGTTGCCATTAATGGATTTGTTGTGGAGAGCTCAAATAGTTCATAGGTCTTATAATCCAGGTTATAAAGTTCAACTTGCTTCCCTTCTTAGTGTTAAGACGGGTGGATGTTCAGAAGACTGTGCATACTGTCCCCAGTCCGTACACAACGAAACAACGGTTCAGCCAAATCCTGTACTCCAAGTTGAGTCAGTTCTTGAGAGAGCAAGAGCGGCTAAAGATGCAGGAGCAGATAGATTTTGTATGGGTTGGGCTTGGCGTGAGATCAAAGATGGAAACGCATTCGATTCAATGCTTGAGATGGTCAGAGGTGTTAGAGAACTTGGCCTTGAGGCATGTGTTACGGCTGGAATGATTACTGATTCTCAAGCCTCTAGATTGGCAGAAGCAGGTTTAACAGCCTATAACCACAATTTAGATACTAGTCCTGAACATTATTCCAATATTATTTCAACAAGAACATATCAAGATCGACTTGAAACATTGAGAAGAGTACGTATGGCTGGAATTACAGTGTGCTGTGGTGGCATTATTGGCATGGGCGAATCTGTTTCCGATAGAGCATCTTTACTCAAAGTTTTAGCAAATTTAGATCCACATCCTGAGAGTGTACCTATTAATGCGTTGGTTGCAGTGGAGGGGACACCCATGGAGGATTTGTCTTCTATTGACCCATTAGAGATGGTTCGTATGGTCGCAACAGCAAGGATCATTATGCCTAGAAGTCGAATAAGACTTAGCGCAGGAAGACAACAATTAGGTAGGGAAGCTCAGATACTATGTCTACAATCTGGCGCTGATTCTATATTTTACGGAGATACACTTTTGACAACAAGTAATCCGGAGGTGGAGGCAGACCGTAAACTTTTAGCGGATGCTGGAATTGCTGCCAATTTCTCACAAGAATAAGTAGTTATGAAAACAGAGGATAGCCTCAAGAAATTCAAATATAAAGTTGCTGCGTTTTACAAGTTTATAACGATTTTTGATCAAGAAATTCTTTTAATCAAAGAAGAACTAACGAAGATAGCAACGAATCAGGAAATAAAAGGCACTATTTTATTAGCTTCTGAAGGTGTTAACGGTACGGTTTGTGGAACTGAAAATGCGATAGTTCAATTCATTGAAATCTTGGAGAAACTTTTAAAGGTATCGAATATTAATGTCAAATATAGTTGGACCGAAAAGCAGGCATTTAGACGCTTTAAAGCTCGTCAGAAAAAAGAAATTGTCACGATTGGGCTAAAACAAGTTAATCCTGCTAAATCTGTAGGTAAATATATAAAAAGCTGTGAATGGAATGAGTTCCTAGAAGATCCTGATAGTGTAGTTATTGATACTCGTAATGAGTATGAAATAAAAATTGGAAATTTTGCGGGAGCTCTAAATCCACACACAAGCTCATTTCGTGAATTTCCTGCATGGGTTCAAAAGCATTTAAAACCCTTATTCAAGGAGAATCCATCTTTGAAAATAGGGATGTATTGTACGGGAGGCATAAGATGCGAAAAAGCTACTTCTTATTTGATAGATGAAGGCTTTTCCGATGTACATCATCTTGAAGGTGGAATTCTGAAATATCTAGAAGATGTTTCTCCTGAGAAGAGTTTATGGGAAGGTGAGTGCTTTGTTTTTGATCAACGTGTCTCTTTAGATCATGACCTCTCACCAGGTTCACACACGATGTGTCATGCTTGTGGACTGCCTATCTCCCCTGAGGATTTAAAAAAGCCAACCTATATTAAAGGCTTACAATGTGAGGCTTGTGTGAATAAATTTACAGATAGTGATAGAGGAAGATTTGCAGAAAGACAGCGTCAAATTGATGAAATAATGGAACGTCTACCTGAAAATTCTATATGGCCAGTCTCATGACCACAACTAATTTAACTCTATTAGAAAAAGAAGCATCTGATAGAGGTTTGTTGCTACGAATACAAGTTAGGAGACCTCTCAATATTTGGTCTTTTAGACTGGTTGTTGGTGAATTAACTAGTAATGATAAAATTCAATTATGGGGTGAAATGAAAGGATGGGCGTATCAAAATACTAAAGGACTTCAACTTGATACCATGAAGGTTGGCAAGAACGCCAATTCTAAAGTAGGTGATTTGATTTGGGCTGCAACTATGGCTTGGACTTTAGAAGAGACTCCATGTCGAAGTGCGAGATTATTGGCTATTTATGATGAGAACAATCAACATGAAATTTTGCAACGTTATTTTCGTAGGCGTGGATTTAATAGTGTGCGTACAGTTGGATCTTCTCCCTTGGACCTGCCTTTGAGACTTGTATGGGGAGGTGCAGGTGCATTTATGGTAGGTGATTGTGAGACTGTCCTTGAAAAAAGTTATCGGAGTTGGTCGGAATAATTAAATTTTTTTAGGAGACTAAATCTAAGGTGTCATTCGCATGGTAACTGCTTCTTACTAATGGACCGCTGTTTACTTTTTTAAAACCTAATCTCTTTGCTATTTCTGCAAAATCATTGAATTTTGTAGGAGACCAGTAATGAGAAACTGGAATATGAGCAAGTGAAGGTCGTAAATATTGACCGATAGTTATATATTGGCAGTCGACTTCTCTTAGGTCTTTAAGAGTTTGAATTATTTCATGAAATTTTTCTCCTAGTCCAAGCATTATTCCTGATTTTGTAGGAATCTTTGGATCAATTTCCCTTGCAGATTTAAGAAGGTTTAGAGAATGTTCGTAAGTAGCTCCTCTCCTGACTTCTCTTTGAAGTCTCTTGACAGTCTCGAGATTATGGTTGAAGCAAATAGGATCAGCCGAGAGAACTAGCTTAAGTCGCTCTCTTTGTTTTTTGTTATTGTCCTTGTTGTTTCCACCCCAGAAATCTGGTGTTAGTACCTCTATCGCGACACTAGGATTCAATGATCTAATTGCTTCCATTGTTGTCGTGAATAGACTTGCGCCGTGATCAGCTAAATCATCTCTTGCGACTGCGGTTAGTACCACATACTTGAGTGATAAGACTTGAACAGCCTTTGCAACTTTTTCTGCTTCAAAAAGATTTACTTTCTCGGGTGACTTTCCTTTCTCTACTTGGCAGAATGCACAGCTCCTTGTACAGATTGAGCCACCTAATAAAAAAGTAGCCGTACCAGCGGCGTAACATTCACCTCTGTTTGGACATCTACCTTCCTCACAAATTGTATGTAATCTATTTTCCTTTACTAGCTTTTGAACTTTTTCTAGTTGAGATGCGTTCCCTATGGATGGTTTGATCCAATTAGGCAAACGTTCTTCTGGAAGGAATCTACTATATTTTGTTGTTTTTCTTGTGGTTGTGGTCATTTTGGTTTGATGATTAATCTAAATCTCTACGTCCTTCTAAAGCACGCGAAAGTGTTACCTCATCGGCATATTCCAACTCACTTCCAACGGGAAGTCCATAAGCAATACGAGTGACTTTCGTGAAAGGTTTTAATAATCTGCCAACATAAAGACTCGTAGTATCCCCTTCAATACTTGGAGTTAAGGCAAGTATGACTTCTTTTATATTTTCTTTATCCACTCTTCTGATAAGACTTGATATTTCAAGCATCTCTGGTGCAATGCCATCCATAGGAGAAATCAGTCCACCAATAACATGATAAATCCCTTTGTACTCGCGAGTTCGCTCAAGTGCAAGTAAATCTCTTGACTCGGAAACAACGCAAATGAGATCTTGATTTCTTTCTTTGTTTAAACAAATTTCGCATAGTTCTCCTGCAGTTAAATGAAAACACTTCTTGCATTGACCTACTTGACTTTTCGCATTAACTAGAGCTTCTGAAAACAATCTTATTTTGTCTTCTGGCTGACGTAAAATATGAAGAGCTAATCTTTGAGCAGTTCTGGGGCCGATACCAGGTAATTGCTCAAACTGATCAATTAATTTAGATAATGGTTTAGTGAAGCCGCTCAGAGTTCAGAAGCAATTAACTTGAATGTAGTCAGACTTTTATCTGGGTTGCAGTAATTTAAAGAAGATTTCCGTCAGTTAAATTAGAAATGTATCAAAATAGTGATGCTTGAGTCTCCAAAATGATCAAATTTTTTCGAACATCTCTTAAATCCCTTTTAGCTATAGCGTTGATCTTGACGCTCGGAGCTTGCTCTACAGGGGGGGCGGCTGGGTTGGAACCTTTTAAAAGTCAAGATGGGCGATATGGTTTTCTTTTTCCAACAGGGTGGACGAGAGTGGCTGTCGATAATGGGCCAGAGGTTGTTTTTCATGACTTGATCAACTCCGATGAAACTCTCAGTCTTGTAATTTCTAAATTGGAAAATGAAGTGGATTTAGATGCTTTGGGTGGGGCGGATGCTGTAGGGGAAAGACTTTTTGGTGAAAAGAATAGGAATAACCCTATTCAATTAATTGATGCTTCAGAGAGGGAAGTTGATGAACGCAAATTCTATGATCTTGAATACTCTATTGATTTAGAAGAAAAGAGTAGGCACGAAATCGCTACTGTCGTCGTGGATAGAGGTTATTTATATACACTTGCTGCTAGTACTAATGAACAACGCTGGTCAAAAATGCAAGACACTTTTAAAAGAGTAGTTAGTTCTTTCACCTTTTTCATATAACTTAAGTAAGATTTTCACCAGCTTGGATTTTCCATAGGTAGTAATAGAAAGCTCTATTTTTTAGAAGAGAAACATGTGTTCCTTTCTCGATAATTTTACCTTTATCTAAGACTATAATTTCGTCAGCATCTATTACTGTGCTTAAACGATGTGCAATAACAATTGTTGTACAACTATTTGTTATCTTCTTTAGAGATCTTTGAATCGCGGCTTCAGTTTCATTATCTACAGATGCTGTTGCCTCATCTAATATTAATATTGGTGCATTTTTTAAGATTGCCCTCGCGATAGCAATTCTTTGTCTTTGTCCGCCTGATAACTTTTGTCCTCTTTCTCCCACTATTGTTTTTAACCCTTCTGGCAGTTGACTAATAAATTCAGTTGCTTCGGCAATATCTGAAGCATTTTTAATTTTTGATTTATCAATATTTTGTGATCCATAAGAAATATTTTCTTCAATTGAACCTTGGAATAAATATGTTTCCTGGCTTACTAATGCAATACATCGTCGTAGACTTTTTAAATCTAATGATTCAATTGAGTTTCCATCAATTTCTATTGAACCTTTACTGATTTTATACAGCCTTAATAATAGTTTTACCAGTGTACTTTTACCAGAACCGGTAGCACCTACAATGCCTATTTTCTTGCCGGGACTAATATTTAAATTAAAGTTTTTTATAACTTGAGAACGACCTTGATATGTAAAATCAATATTTTTAAATTTTATTTCACCTTTGACATTATTTGGATGTAACTTGACTTTCCCCGTTTTAATTTTTATTGGAGTATCTATTAAATCTAAAACTCTATTTGTTGAGGCCATTGATCTTTGATAATCATCTAAAATATGACCTAGTGTTGTTAAGGGCCATAATAATCTTTGAGTAATAAATACTAAAAAACTATAAGTTCCAACTGGCATTAACCCTTTCCAAGTCTGGAAACCGCCAGCGATTAATATTGCAAGGAATGCAAATAGGATTGCGAATCTAATTAATGGTATAAATGCGGCTGATAATTTAATTGCTTTTCTATTACTTTCTTGATATAAATTGCTATCGAGTCTTAATCTTTCAAGTTCCCAATCTTCTGTAGCGAAACTTTTAATAGTAAGCATTCCGCTAAGGTTATTATTAAGTCTTGAGGCGAGATCTCCAGCTCTATCTCTGACTTCACGATAACGAGGAGCTAGGTTCTTCTGGAAATTAATTGAACCCCAAAGAATAAAAGGAATAGGGATGAATGCTAGTAATGCAATCCCAGGAGCTAACAAAATCATTGCTCCACCAACAATAAAAACAGTAATTATTAATTGAATAATTTTGTTAGCTCCTTCATCCAAGAATCTTTCTAGTTGATTAATATCGTCATTCAGTACAGTCATAAGCCTTCCTGTATTATCTGATTCGAAGAATGTCATCTCTAATTTTTGTAAATGGGCATATGCTTTGATTCTTAAGTAGTGTTGTGTCCTCTGAGCTAAATTTCTCCACATTAATCCATATAAATATTCAAAGAATGATTCAGCTGTCCAAATCAAAAAGGAAATTATTGCAAGTACAATTAATTGATCTGGGACAGTGTTAAAGCCAATTGTACCAAGCCAAGAACTTTCTTTTCTTACTACTACATCAACCGATATACCGATTAATACAGGTGGTGCAAGATCAAAAAATTTATTTAATATAGAGCAAGTAATAGCTGTATAAATTAGACGCTTTTGACTTTTAAGATTACTTAAAAGTCTTGCTAATGGGCTTCTATTGATTTTTGAATTAGATTTATACATTTTATTTGATTGCTATTCTTTTAGAGATTATATTTCTTAGAAGCTTTATCTCTACAGTAAATACGAGAGCTTTTTAATGAATTTCCAGAATTATATTTTTTAAAAAAACATTCACATGTGAAATCACTGATTTCATTTAAATTTTGTTTATTCTTGATATCAAGTTTTGATTTTAATGTTGCGATACAGAATTTATTAATAAGACTATTTTTAGTACTAATTTTTTTCTCCTGAGCCTCCAAATTGACACCCATATCGATGAGAAGCAATGTAATAATTCCTCTGAATAACAATTTACTAAGCATTTTATTGGTAATTTTCTTATCAGTTAGCTCTGTTTATTTGTAATTCTCTATTCATTACTTTTACTTTCTTTAGAGCCTGAAAAATATTATCAGGCATTTGTTTTGGTAAATCTACTAGGCTGTAATTTTCAAATATTCTTATTCTGCCTATAGACCTTCCTTTTAGTCCGGCTTCATTGGCAATTGCTCCAACTAGATTTCCAGGCTTAACTCTATCTCGGTGCCCAACTTCAACTCTGAATCTGTCCATCTCATCTTCAAGTCTGTTGTTATCAAAATCACTTCTTCGACGTTGTTTGAATTTATTGTCTCTTCGATCATTCCTTGTATTTCTTTGAGACGATTGCCTAATCCAATCCTCATTGCCATTCTCAAGGAGTGCATTGAAACCAACTGCTAAATTTAATGCGGCAAGTGTTAAGTCTTTTGGATCTATATCTAATTCTTTTTCAACATTCTTTATTAATTCTTCTAAAATGTTAGCCTCTTCTGGGTTATCTCTCTCTGTTGAGGCAGCTTTTATCAATTTTGCTTGTAGCTTTTTAATTCGGTTGCTGTTGATAAGTTCATTGTTTGGTATATCCATTTTCTCAATTGGTTGACCTACAGCCCTTTCAAGATTACTTAAAAATGATCTTTCTCTTGGATTAACAAAAAGAATAGCTTCACCAGTTCTTCCTGCACGACCAGTTCTTCCAATTCTATGAACATATGCTTCGCGATCAAAGGGCATATCATAATTTATTACTAAACCGATTCGATCCACATCAAGGCCTCTTGCTGCGACATCGGTAGCTACTAAAATATTGATAGAACCCTGTCTTAATCTTTCAACAGTTCGTTCCCTTTGATTTTGAGGAATATCTCCATTTAAAACAGCTACATTATATCCATATGTTTCTAATTTTTCAGCTACTACAATTGTAATAGCTTTTGTTCTAGCAAATATTATTACTCCTTCTTCTGATACTGCTTCAAGTACTCTTTGAAGTGCATTTACTTTATAAACATTTTGAACGCTTATATACCTTTGTCTGATAAGTCTTTCCTTTAATTCAGTTGCTTTTATAGTTATTTCGGCAGGACTATTTAAATATTTTTTTGATAATCTTCTTATCTCAGATGGCATGGTTGCCGAGAATAAAATTAGTTGTCTCTCCTCTGGCAATTGTTCTAAAATCCACTCAACGTCATCAATGAATCCCATTCTTAACATTTCATCAGCTTCATCTAGAACTAAACAACTTAAATGACTAGTATTGAGAGTCTTTTGACGCATATGATCCATGACTCGCCCTGGAGTCCCTACGACTACATCAACTCCTCTCTTAAGTGTGTTGATTTGATTTCGGAAATCAGAGCCTCCATATATTGCAAGTACTTTAAAATGCGGATGACCTGCGGAATATGTGCGAAATGATTCAGCCACTTGCATAGCCAACTCGCGAGTTGGAGCTAGAACTAAAACTTGTGGATGTCCAACATTTTTTTTCAGTCTTTCAAGGATCGGCAAAGCAAACGCAGCTGTTTTACCTGTACCTGTTTGAGCTTGTCCAACTAAATCTCTACCAAGAAGTAATTCAGGAATCGCAGCCTTTTGAATAGGAGTGGGTAATGAGTAGCCTTGATCGGAGATTGTTTGAATTAGTTGTTCACTAAAATTGAATTCAGAAAATCCATTTTCTGAATTTTGATCACCTTCATCCAATATTTCCTCAGTAGATTCTTCGAGAACATCTTGATCTACTGGACATGGGGAATCCTCATGTAGCTTTTTAGTTGTCATCTAATAATGGTTGCCTTTTTGTCCTTCAAGTTAGGCAGGCAACTTCCGATCGGCGTATAACCGTGCTTTGCTGACTCGCCTTGTTAAAGGGATTATATTTTTAATTTTATCATCTCAAAAATCCTTTTAGGAATAAGTTGATCACATCTTTAAAAGTCTTCTTCTTTATTGGTTATTACCAGTAATTGTTTCTTTGCTCGAGTTATTGCTGTGTAAAGCATTCTTTTTTCATAATCATCAGAATAAAATTTTGTGAGAGTATTCTCTTCTGAACTTTTTTTTGAGGTACTTGGCCAAAGTAAAAGAACTTGATCAGCTTCACTTCCCTGTGCTTTATGAATGGTCATTGCATATGCCGGATCATACATATTTAACCTTGATGGGTTTATTAATCGAGTTACTAGTCTTTGCTCTTCAGAAAAAACATTAAATAAAAAACGTTTTTTTTCGCCGTTGCCAATAATTATCCCAACGTCTCCATTTGCTAAACCTATTTCAGGTTGATTACTTCTTGCCATTATTGGTGTTCCCTGCCCCCAGGTTTGTACTTCATCTTCAAATCTATTTCCTAAAAGAAACTCATGAATTTTTTTTACACCCCATGGCCCATATCTTTGCGGACAAAGTATAAGCAGATTGTCTATAAATCTAAAGAGTTTTATCATCTCAACTGATTGCTCTACCTCAATCATGCTTGATTGCCATGCTTCATTAGGAATATAATTAATACAATTTTCTGTTAACTCTTTAAGCTTTTTACTATAGTTAAAAAGAGTTCTTACTACGGGATCTGGAATACTTCTTAAGGATGAAAGGTGTTGAATCGTATTTGAAGAAGCTTTTTTCGTTGAAAGCAGCTGCCAAAAAGCCTCTACTCCCTCATCTCTTAGTGTATTTCTTAATAAAGCAATATCTCCTTTGTTTCGGTATGACTTTGTAAGTTTGACTGAGTTAGATTGAAAGTTTGTTTTCGTTCCTTTGTCTTGCAAAATTTGCCATATACCACCACTTGCTATTGGTAATAATTGGTCAGGATCACCTACAAAGATTATTTGACATGCTTTTGGTAATGAATCGAGCAATCCATTAATGGTTGACAAGTCAACCATTGACATCTCATCTATGACTATTAGATCTAATTTTAATAGACGTTGAGAGTTTCGTCTGAAGCCATTTGGTCCTGCTTCTAACCATTTATGCAATGTTTTAGACGGAATATTAGAAAGCTTATCCTTTATAGGGTCTTCAAAATCTTTGATACCTGTCTGAATAGTATCCTTTAGTCTTTTTGCTGCTTTCCCTGTTGGAGCTGCCATTGCAATAGCAAGAGTCGGATTTCTTGTTAGAGCTTGTAAAAGCATTTGAAGGATGGTACTAGTCTTGCCTGTTCCTGGGCCACCACTTAATAAGATGATTTGTTCATTTTTAACAAGGTTAACAGCTGCTATTTGCTGAATATTTAGATGCTTTAGATTCTTACTATTAATTCGATCAGATAATTCTTTAGATAGGTGTTTAATAGGTTGATTCCTTATGAGTATTTTATGAATGGTCTCAACTATCTCATTGTGGGTTCGACGCCAACTGATTAGATCTCCATTTAAAACTATTGGGGAGTTATCTCCTCTAGTCCAGCCACTTTCTAATAAGGCTTTTATATGACAGCTAGGCCAACCTTTATATTTTAGTTCAAGATTTTTTGGGATTACCCTCATGTCTATATAAACCTCACCTCTTGATAATCCATCCATTAATACATTTACGACATCAATTAAAGCTTCGTTAAACTCTATGGGTGGGTAATAGCGAGCTAGAGTAACTAATAATGATTTACTTAAATCAGTTGAAAATTTTTTTTTAAATGGCTCTTTCATTTTTGTTTGCTTATCAATAAATCTAATTTTTTGATTCTTTCAAGAGGAGCAGGTTCGACAATTAAGCCCGGAGTCATTTGAGGATAATTATTTTTTTCTAAATCTCTTCTATCTGGGAGTCCTCTTAAAAACACATAGATATAACCTCCAAGATGTTTTTGAGGTGAATAATTAGGTAGTCTCCAATTTAAAAATCTATGTAATGCAAGTAAATATATATGTGCTTGTAGTGGATAGTGATGACGGTACATTTCTTCATCCATTTTTGACATCGAATAATTTGAGGGGCCACAAGAGAAACCACCCTTTTTGGACAGCGGACTTCCTATCCAGTTGCTTTTCCAATCTAAAACCCACCATTTAGCAATTTCATGATTTGGGTTGTCTGCAAAAACTTGGTCTATGGATCCGGTTAGGAAACCGCTGCTATAGATATTTAGATTGATTAGCTTATTTATATAATCTGAGCCATATTTTTTTTGGACATCTTCTCTAAATATTGATGATAATTCGAGAGTATTAATTGGATTTATTTCATGACAAATTGGAATATGAAATTTTAATTCTTTGATTGAGTTTTTAGGATTTAAATTTCTCATTTTAAATTTACCTAAAGGACCACCTAAAGGTATATTTGTAATTCTCTTTAATAAAATATTAATTGGTTCAATAAATGAATTACTTATATTAACTATATTTAGTTCTTCTTCTATTATAGATGAAACTCTTACTTGATTTTCAATATCATTGAAATCTACTCTTTCAAGTATTTTGTGAAGACAAGTCCCTGCTATGGGGCCTCTTGGAAAATTACCAATAGGACTTTCTTTAGACCATTTGTAATCTTCTAATGTGTCAATACTTTGATCTTTTCCTATCAACAATCTATCGATTTCTTCTAGAGATTCATTCTCAATTTCATCTTTAAATCCAAGGTCTTCATTTAACTCATCTGATAAGTTTATTACAATTGATTCGTCTTTTTTTTGTGTTATCCATTTTGAAAAACTGTATCTTCCCCAGCTATTTTCAAATTGATGGTTAGGACTTGCTCCAAGTGATAACTTAACATCACTTTTAGGTTGAGTCCAGGTTTTATTAGTTTCAATTGATTTTATATCTTGAATATCAACTTTAAGACCCCTTCTCTTGAATGACTGTTCCATCATTTCTTTTGTATAATCTTCTATATTTAGATTTAATGATTCAGATCCAAATAAAAATCCTGAGAGAGGGTTCCCTTCTTGACCAGCAGCCTTTACCCATAGGATTATTAATTGTTTTTTAGCTCTTGTAAGAGCAACGTAAGCTAAACGCTCTGCTTCATTTAATGATTCTTTTTTAATGAAATCTTGATATGAATTATATTTTTTATACCATTTATGCTTTTTAGATATGAATAGATTTTGATTGTCTTTCCATAAATGACTTTTTCTATATGGAGGCTTTTGCCATAAGTATGGACAGATTACTATTTTAAATTGAAGTCCTTTACTCTTGTGGATTGTAATTATATTGATGGAGTTATTACTAAGAGCACTGTTTGGTTGATATTCTTCAGGGATTGTCTCAAGGGACTGGAACCGTTGACTGGTTAGCCATTGTGATGCTCTTAGAGCATTAAGCTTATGTCGATGTATCTGTTCGTCTACTAACTGAGAACTTTGATAAAGATCACCTAATAAAGTTCCTCTATGAGAGAGGTCAGCTATTGATTTTCCTTCTAGAAAGTTTGATAAACAGCCTAATAATCCAATCTTTGGAAATAATTTAGAAAGTTCATAGAACTTCGAAGATAATGAATCAAAATCACCATTGATTTTTGATTCGATAAGTGTGTCTTTTTCCCATTGCATTAGCTCAGAACAAGCTAGTAGGGCAAGTTTTTGTTGGTTGTATGGACTGACTATGCAGTTAATGAAAATCTGTAGGATTTGCGCACCCTCTCTCGCAAATATATTTTCATTGCTTAGAAGTTGTGAGGGGATTTTTAATTTTGTTAAATAGCTAAAGATGTTTTTAGCTTGATCGTGTCTATTGACTAGTATGCAAATATCTGAGGGATTTAGATTTTTGGGATTATTGCTTAATAGTTCTAACAAATAAGATCCAATAACTTTCGGGATTTTATCCTCTATTTTGCTTTTTGATTCTAATTTTATTCTTTGTATGTTTTCTTTTTGATTATTATCTATTAGATTTATTATCTTAAATGGTTCTTTTATTCCATTTAGTTTCAGTCGATTTTCTTGTGAACATGGATTAAGTTCTTGAGTTGATAGATTTGATCTTATTAAACCATCAAGAAATAATTTATTGAGTATTAAAATTAGAGATTTTGTACTTCTATAATTAGCATTCATCAAATCAATTCGATCACAAGTTTCTCTGGCTTGCATGTATGTATTTAGGTTTCCCCCTCTGAAACTATAGATTGCTTGCTTTGGATCTCCAATCATTAGTAATAGATGTGTTGATCGATTACCAAAGGCTTCTTTTAGTAATCTTAACTGGACTGGGTCTGTATCTTGAAACTCATCGATTAATGCTACTTTATATCTAAGCTTTAAGTTTTTATATATATTATTAGGATTAACTTCATCTTCAATCTTATTATTATGATATTTTTTTGGATCTAGTAATTTAAGTAGATCAGAATAATTTATCAAACCCTTTTTTGATTTTCTTTTTTCAAGCTCTTTCTTGGTCCATAACAAAGCATGTTCCCAAACAAATTCACCTGGACTATCATATAAATCTCCTATAATATCAAGTATTGACTTCATTCCTTTTGAATAAGAATCAATTTTATATTTCATATCTAATTGGCAAAGATTTTTAGGATGAAAATATTTATTTATAAGTTCTTGATTTTGAATATCTTCATATGATGGTCGCTTTTTCTCTTTATAGTTTTCAATCCAGTTACTTAAAAGCTCATAACGATTTTTCCTTGGCTTTGATGAGTATGGCTTTGTGTCTGAAATACCCTGTAATTTTAGATCTTTCGCAATCTCTATAAAGCCATCTTCTAGCTCTTTCCCCTTTGCTTTCCAAATAGTTTTAAAATCTATCCATAATAATTCAATATAATTGTTTAATTGATTTGCAAGACTTTCTTCTATCCTTAAGTCATTAAATGTTCGCTTAAAAATATTATTTGGATCATTATCTAATGTGCTAATAACTTCAATTAAATTCTTGCGATTGAAATTAGTTTTAAATATTCCTTTTAATTCTGAAGTTTCTATTTCTAATATTTCTTTTTTCCAATATTCTTCAACAATTTCAGTTATTAATGAATTTGAATCTTTTTCGATGGTTGGGTTTAAATTATTACCATTTTCAACAGCTTCTCTACGAAGAGTTTTGCTGCAAAATCCATGTATTGTTGTGATATCTGCAATATCAATTCTCTCTAATGCTTCTAAGATCAGGGAAGCTAAATATAATGCTCTTTCATTGGATGTTACATTTAACTTGACCCATTCATTTAATACGCTATCAATTTTGTAAAGTTCTATGTTTGTATTTTTTGATTCAATTATTTTTAATGCCAAAATTAGTCTTTCAATTATTTTTGCTTTTATTTCTGATGCCGTTGCTTCTGTAAAGCTAACAACTAGTATTTCGTTTATTGAATATTCTTTTTCAGTCAATAACCTTAAGACAAGATGAGAAAGAGAAAATGTTTTTCCTGTTCCAGCACTTGCTTCAATTAAACGCATTCCATTTGTTAATGGATATTTATTTGCATCAAATAATTTTATATTATTCATCATTATTTCATAGCTATAATAATAAGATTCAAACTCTCTTTTTTGTTATCTAATATTCTTTGATTCTTATCTTTTAAATTATTTATAAGTAACATTTCAGTATCTCCAATCTAAATATTTTATTTTTTTTATAATAGCTGGCACTTCTTTGCTATATTTTTTGTATTCAGGAAATTTAATTTTCAGTCTTTCTTCTTCTTTTAATGCTTTTGTTTTTAAAATGTAAGTTAATGATATGAGCAGAAATAGATGTATTAGACTCAAAGAAAAAATACATATTCCTAATGAAATAAATAATAATCCCTTATAAAGTGGGTGTCGAATATTTTGATATGAATTATTTTTTATTAGTTTCGATTCATTCATAGGATAAGGAAGTGGTGTAAGGTTTTCACCTAAATCTATGAATGCTTTAATGACAATGATTAGACCTTGAAGTGAAATAGCTAATCCAATAATTATAAAACAAGTATTTATTGCAAATGCTATATTCTCTATCTTTGGGTATGGAGGTATAAAATGTAGCAGGATAAGTATTATTTGTGAAAAGAAATACCACTCACCTTTGGAATTATTAGAAAGCCCCTGCTTGCTAAATCCCCACTTTGTTAAGATTATTTTAATTTCTTTAAAGAGATTCCTATTGTTTAACTTCATTTTAGTAACTAGATTAGTTGGTTTTTTTTAGAAGTGGTTCATAAAGACTCATCAATACATCATCGAATGATTCATTATCTAAAAAGGTAGAGGCCTTGCATTCTTTGCCAAAGCAAAGTTCCATTGTTAAATTCTCTCTTTCTCCTTGCATATATAAATCGCCTTCCCATTTATTTTTAAATAAATCTTGCTCATTCTTATTCTGCTCGTTTTTAGCAATGGCATAAGCCAGACCACTTTCTGGTGGTATGGGCCAACAATTCTTTCTTCCTTCTACTGCTAATAGATTGATTCCTCTTAGAGTTTTAGAGGCTTCTTTAGCGTCAATTGGTAATATTTCCTTGCTCACTGTGAAGTTGATTTTTTTTCTATAATCTAGTTTTTTAGATATTATGAGTGTTTTAGAGTTAAATGAACTATTTGCAGATAAATATAAATGATTTAGCCATCCATTCATAAGAGTTTTATATTTTAAACTTCCAACTTCAATCTGTATTAAATTCTTCCCTCCAAAGTAAAAATCACCCTCTAGCTCTTGCATCTCTATACTCTTTTTCGTTATTTCACCAGTAGCATATATTGCTGATATTAAATTATTCCATCGCTCCTCAATAAGATCTTCCTCTATTATTCCAGAGCCTTTTGGGGGGAAAACACCTTTGCCAGAATAGGTCTTTTGCCAGTAATTTTTATTATTTTTTATGTCATTAACTTTTGTGAGATCACTATTTTCTAGTCGATATTTAAGCAGTTTATATCTTTCAAGTTCAGAAAGTTCGAGTAAATCATTGTCTTCAATAAGATTGACAAATTCTTTTGATTGGATTTCATTCTCTTTTAACCATGTTATTTGTGGATTGAGTAACCATTCTTTAATTTTTTCGAAAGAATAAGATTTTAATTTATTTCCGTTTGCTTCTGTCCAATTTATCGGTAGTCCTAGTGAGACCTTTTTAGTCGGTATTGCTTTTTCTATCCATTCTCTAGCTTCTAGATTCTTCCTATCACAACTCATGATTTGTGAATTTTCGGTTTTTATAAAGTTGAAATGATCAAGAGGATTTGCTGGTGGCTCAATAAGAATATCTTTAAAGATATTGGCTCCTAATTTGATTCTTAAGTAATTCAGCCATTGTTGAATAGGACTTGGAGGTTCAATATCTTCTCCTGTCTTTTCATCTTTGGAATTCCAAGAAAGTAAAAGATTTTGACGAGTTGAGATTAAAGCCTCTAATAAAGAATAGCGGTCTTTGTCATATTGGTTAGGGTCTCCAAGCTCTCTTTTCCTTTCTAGGAGATTAAAACTTCTTCTATTGTCTATTCTTGGAAAAGTTCTACTTTCTAGTCCCATGACGATGATGATTTGATGAGGGATTGCTCTCATCGGTTCTAAGGCACTGATCGTAATTTTTCCTGTCCTATGACCAAATTTTCCATTTGAAGAACTTAATGCTTTGCTAATAATGTCTTTGACTACTAAACAATCAATTTCTAGTTCACAATTATCTGTTATGAGACCCCAATTATTAACAATAGTTAGTAGTTGTTGTTCTTCCCATGCCCATTTTCCACCATCTCCAAATAAATCCTTTACGAGCGATGTTATAAGTTTTATCCATTTTTTACATGAACGTTTACTGCGGAGCTCATCGATATAATTGCAAAGTTTTGAAAGTATGCCCCAAACTTTTATAAACTCTGTATTTGAAATGTTTTCGGAAAATGGGGAGATATTTCTTATCCCATTAATTGGATCGTCTGGTAAAACAAGACCAAGTAGAAATCTTTCTAAACACCAACAAAGGCTGTGGGTTTCTTCCCCAAATCTTTCTGAGGAATCAAGTCCCCAAGTGAAGCCAGCGGATTGAAGACTTTTGGTTATGCCACTCACCTCTTCATTACTTATTTGCTGTTGTTTTTGTAATGCTGGATTACTTAATAGGTTTTCAAAAATTGATGCAGTCAGACGAGATGCAGAAACCTCTAACAGATTTAACACAAAATGTATTAAACCTACTTTATCCTCTTGACTTCTATCTGTGATTACCCAAGGTAGTTGAGTGGTATTATGATCTATATTATTAAATACTGAGGAAAATATTGGCGCATAGCTATCAATTTGTGGTGTCATTATTAAAATGTCTCTGGGTTGTAGCTTCTTGTTATGGGCGAAGAGCTGCAATATGTGGTCTCGTATTAATTCCACTTGGCGATACTTCCCTGGAGATTTTAGGAAAAGTATTGATTTGTCAGATTTCTCTTTAGTTAGAATTTTTCCACTTTTTGTGAATAACAATTCTTGTTGTAGTTGTTCTAATAGATTTGGTTTGTTTCCTTTATTAGCAGTGATATCTGCTGTAAGAGAGAAAATATCTTCTTCATTTCTTTCCCCTAATTGATATTCCCCACTTCCCTCTAGCAATTGTTGAAATTCAGCACCCATCCGTCCAAGGAAGGCCTCAAGTCTTGGAGATTCTAGTAACCATTGCCTGTCAGGAGGTGTATTCCATGTGTTTCTAAATTGCATTCTTCTTGTTTCTAATCTTTGCCAAAGATCATTACAAGGGGAAATTAGATAAATTCTTATATTTATTACTTTTGAGAATGCCTGAATTAAATCTATTTGCAATGGTGCCATACTGCTCAGCCCATAGATGTATAGATTCTTTGGATAAGAGAGTTTAGAAATATCACCTTTCTTTAAAACGTTAATAGCCTTTTCGACTTGAATACAGAAGGGGTCTTTATTAATCTTGTCATGTAATAAGTTGAATAGTATTTCTTGCCAAAGGAGATTTTTATTAACACTAATGTCTCTCGTTACGTTCTTTTTTTTCTTACTTAACCATTGCTTGATAATCTCAGGTCTATAGAGTATATAATCATCAAATATCTCTGCAATATTGTTCGCTAGATCCCATGAATTCATATTGATTTGCTTATTTTCTTTTTCGCTTTTTTTCAGCCAGGATTTAATTATCT
This sequence comes from Prochlorococcus marinus str. MIT 1013, assembly GCF_027359395.1. NCBI lineage: Bacteria > Bacillati > Cyanobacteriota > Cyanophyceae > Synechococcales > Prochlorococcaceae > Prochlorococcus > Prochlorococcus marinus. Next base: position 633,088 of record NZ_CP114778.1, on the reverse strand, counting down.
GTGCTTCTTCTTTCTTCATTAATTCTGGTAAAAACTCTAAAATATCCCAAACAAGATGATTCTTTTCCCATGGATCTTTTTCATTAGGATCAATACCAATAATTCTCTTGACTAACCTTCTTAAATATGTTCCAGGGAAGGGGTATTTAACTAATGCATTGATATTATTAATTATTGAAAGTTTTTCACTTAGCCATCTGCTTGATGGCCATGTACTTACAATGATGTTAACTTCTTCTGTTATTTCAGGAGGATTTAACCGGAGTTCTTGTCCTAGTATTTCTGCTAACCATTCAGCTTTATTGCTTCGATAAATTGTTAACAAGAGTCAAAATGCGATTTAAACATATTTTTAAATTAAGAAGTTCTCTTTCCTTGGATTGATAATTAGGCTTTTCATTTCTTTTACCGCTTGAGATAGGCCTACGGAAAGGGCTCTAGAAATAATTGTATGGCCAATATTTAATTCTTCAATCCCTTCAATAGCTGCAATAGGTTCAACGTTTTGATATGTCAGTCCATGCCCTGCGTTTACTCTCAAACCATAGGATTTTGCTTTGGCAGTGCTTTCTTTAAGAATGGATAATTCCAAACGTCTTGCTTGGTTTTTAGTGACTGCATATTTACCTGTGTGCAGTTCAATCCAAGAGGCCTTTACTTCAGCACAATTTGCCAACTGCTCTTGGATTGGATCTACAAAAAGACTCACTGGTATATTTGCATCAGATAAAAGTTGAATTATTTCTTTTAATTTTTTTTTGTGTTTAATTACATCGAGTCCTCCTTCTGTAGTGACTTCTTCCCTTTTCTCTGGAACTAATGTAACGAGATCTGGCTTCGTCTTAAGTGCTATTGAAGTCATTTCCTCAGTAGCAGCCATTTCCAGATTTAAGCGTGAATGCACAGTCTCTTTTAAAAGAAATAGATCTCTATTTTGTATGTGTCTTCTATCTTCCCTAAGGTGAACTGTTATGCCGTCAGCTCCGCCTAATTCCGCTAAAAGAGCCATTGTTACTGGATCAGGTTCGAATGTCTTACGAGCTTCTCGAACATTTGCTATGTGATCAATGTTTACTCCAAGACTTGCCATAGGTATTTAAAATATATTCTGATTCTATTCATCAAAAGCAAAATAAGGTTTAGCCGCTGGAGTAACTGCCCAGTGCGACTATTAATAATAAAGCTTTCGGAGTTAACTTCATTAGATAGTTTGTTACTGAGGGATTTTTGCCCTTTCTTCATAGAGAAAAAAAAATATGTCTCGGGGTTGATCCTTTTTGGAGTCGATTGGCGATGTTGGTAACTCAAGATTTTGCGTTGAACAATTTTTTTCGAAGAAGAATAGTTCTTGGTGGTGAGAATTTACCTTTAAGCGGTTCTGTTGTTCTTGCTCCTACTCATAGATCTAGATGGGATGCTTTGATGCTGACTATGGCAGCTGGGAGAAGAATTACATATAGAGACTGCAGATACATGGTCACCCGATCAGAGATGAAAGGGATACAAGGATGGTTCTTGAATAGGTTAGGTTGTTTCCCCATTGATCAAGGAAGACCTTCTTTAACTACTCTTAGATATGCCGTAGATTTGTTGATTTCAAGTCAGCAGTTGGTTGTATTCCCAGAAGGAAAAATAAATCGATTTGGCGAACCTGTAAAACTAAAAAAAGGGTTGATTCGCCTGGCTCAACTAGCATCTAACAAAGGTTTAGAAATTAAAATTGTTCCAGTCGGTTTGGCCTACAGCGATGTTATTCCTAAGTTTTATGGATCGGCATCAATTTGTTTTGCTAAACCAATAATCGTTTCTAGAAATTTTAATAAATCTACAAATGATTTCAATATTGCACTCTCTAAAAGTATGCGAGCTGCTGAACAATCGGCTTTGTTAGCTGTTGGTAGAGGATAATATAATTTCTTTAATTGATTTTCTAGCAGTCACATTGAATTTATTTCCTCCTAATTCACTTTAATTTTTTATTTGAAAATGATTACAGCCAAAGAAGTTACTCTTTTAATAAAGCAATCACTTCCAGATGCTCAAATTGATGTAAAAGATTTGGGAGGAGGTGATCATCTGGAAGTAAATGTAGTATCTGCAAAATTCTCAGGTTTATCACTTGTACAACAACATCAACTTGTTTATGGTGCTTTAAAAAATGAATTGAAAACCGAAACAATTCATGCTTTGGCCTTGAAAACCTCAATCCCTCATTAATTTTTCCGTCATGGATCCTAACACTCGTTCAAAGATTGAACTCTTAATCAAGTCAGAACCGATATTTGTTTTTATGAAAGGCAATAAGTTGATGCCACAATGTGGTTTTTCTAACAATGTTGTTCAAATTCTTAATTCATTGGGGATGAGCTTTGAAACTTTTGATGTGCTTTCAGATATGGAAATTCGGGAAGGTATAAAAGAATATTCAAATTGGCCGACAATACCTCAAGTCTATTTAAAAGGAGAATTTATGGGTGGTTCAGATATATTGATAAGCATGTATAACTCTGGGGAATTGAAAGAAAAGTTAGAAATTGCACTTGCTTCATAACTTGTCACTTTTTTGATTCTTATCGAGATTCTTTTTGAAAAAAGAGGTTATTAATATCACCATCTGGACCAATAAAGCTGGAAGGATCCATGATCCATCTATCAATTAATGCTTCTAATTTCTCTTGGTCCCTAGAGGGTAATCTCTTGCAATTCCTGAGAGAATGCAAATATCCATCTGCATAGATCCTAAGCTCAGATGGACTGTGGTATCGACTCGTTAACTCTTGACAGGCATCGCAAATTGATTGGAAGTGTTTTATTGCCTCTGGAGAATCAAAAGATGTCATGGTTTGCTAAGACACTGATTATTCTTGATAGTCAGCGAACAGTTTGCTTTAATATCTTCTCTAGTCTAAGGGTCTACTTTTATAAGTTGTGACATTAATACCTGCAGATCAGCTTGCTACTGAGCAAATTCAAGGATCCTCCTCAGGTTCTTCTCCTATTCAAGCAACCACGCAATCACCCTCCAAGGTGCTTGTTGTAGAACCACATCCAACTCTCAGGACTGTTTTGGTTCAAAGGCTCAGGCAAGATGGACAGCTGGCCGCAGCAGTAGGTTCTGCTGAGGAGGCAGTTGACCTTTGTCGTGACCAATCACCAGATTTATTAGTTAGTGCTGAGATATTGGAAAAAAGTTCAGCTCTTCGACTTGCACAACAATTGGGATGTTCTGTGATCGTTCTAACAGCAAGAACAGGAGTTGAACCCGTTGTTGGCCTTTTAGATGATGGAGCCGATGATGTTTTAAGGAAACCTTTTGGCCTAGAAGAATTAGCTGCTAGATGCAGAACTTTACTTAAAAGAGGAAGAATTGGTTTGCAAGAACGTGTCGCGGTTGGTCCTCTTGAGGTTCACCTTCTCCTCAGGCAAGTCACCTTGCGAGAAAAGCCTGTCGAACTGAGTCCTAGGGAATTTGCTTTGTTGTGTGCCCTGTTGATGCCACCTGGAATGGTAAGAAGCCGCCATGAGCTACTTAGAATGGCTTGGCCTCCATTTAGTGGTGGACCTCGTTCTGTTGATACGCAGGTTTTGACGCTTCGAAGAAAACTAGAACAAGCAGGTCTCGGTGATGGAGGAGGAATTACAACTGTTCGTCAGCAAGGTTACAGGTTTAGCCTTGATAACCTTCCTTCATAACTTTTAGTAAGATTTTAATAAGTTATTTTGGAAGTTCCCATTTGTTCATCCCCAGTTTTGTGCCAATTATGTGTGCGCAGGCATATCCGCTAAAGGCCACAGCATTTAACCCTTGACCAGGGAAACAAGAATCACCAACACAATAGAGTCCTTTTATCTTTGTAGTATTAAATGGCATAGGAAGAAGGCCAGGTAATCTCATTGAAGGAATTGGACCATAACTTCCTTTGTTTCTAGAAAGAAACCTTTTGTGTGTTCGTGGACTCCCTATCTCCTTGTGTAAAATATTTTGACTGAGGTTTGGAAATAGTTTTTCTAACTTTGAAATAACTTTATTTCCATCTTCTTTTTTCTTCTCAAGATATTCTTTGTTGTTTAATCCTTCCCAACAATCCATTGAAGAAGGAGTAAAGGCATGAACAATATGGCTATCTGAAGGTGCTAATGATGGATCTAATAGAGTTGGAATTGAAAGAAAAGTAACTCCTTGTTCATATTCCATCTCTTCCCATGTATCGAGAAGCAAATGGTGGCAATGTGTATTCGAAGGAATAGAATCTTTACTTACTCCCAAATGTAGAGATAAAAATGAAGGAGAAGGTATATATCTATTTTCCCATTTCGTCTCTGCTGGTGGGGTTCTATCTGGTTCTACAAGTGGATCATTGATTCCTTGGCCACCAAAAGTATCCCATCTTGTTGCATTAGAGACTATTGTTTTACTAAAAATTTCTTCACCATTATCTAGTAAAACACCTATTGCCGTTCCGTTCTCAAAAATTATTTTTTTAACTTTTGCTTTATATCTAATTTCTCCATTAAAGCTTTCAATTCCTTTTACTAACTTTTCTGCAATAATACCAACGCCTCCTTTTGGATAGTTAATACCTCCATAATGTCTATCCGAAAAAACCATTCCTGCATTTATCATAGGAGTTAAGTCGGCGGGCATAACAGACCAGCAAAAGCATTCAATATCTATAAATTTTAAGAGTGCGGGGTCTTTGATATATCGTCTAGCAACATCTCCTGCATTAACTGGTAACCATCTAGCGAGTCCTAGGCATGATAAAGGTGATTTAAAAAAAACTTTCATTAGATATCTTGGGTCCTCTATTGAAAGTAAAGGCATCGAATCTAGACAATTAAAAACATCCCAGCATGTTTCGTAGAAATGATTTATTCCTTTCTCTTCATGGGGAAACAAATCAATTAGCTTAGTAACAAATTTTTTATAATCTCTATCAACTGTAATTTCTAACTGATTAGGTAGATGATATGCCAATTGTGTTGGGTCTGGAATCGTTTCACATTCTTGTCCAACATCTTTGAGTGCTCGAGTTAGTAAATTGGTGTACCCCTTATCACCAAAACCAAAAATCATAGATGCGCCAACATCAAAAGTAAACCCTTTCCTCTTAAATGAACCACCACTTCCACCAGGGATTTTATATTGTTCCAACACAAGGACTTTTGCACCCTTGCTGGCCAGTTGACTAGCAGTCACTAATCCACCCAGACCTGAACCAATAACTATTGAATCCCAGTGGCGAGAGCCTTTAGGTTTATTTGTTAATTGAGTCATGATGTACAGAAATTTTTAAATGGCCGAGTAAACAGAGTTTTTATTTGTTAAAGTGTCTCTTAACTTTGTTATTTGACTCAAAGCTCTATTTCTATACTCTTTGTATCGTTCACGTTTGTTGTGAACTCTATTATCGAGTTCAGGTAGTAATCCAAAATTAGCTGGCATAGGTTGAAAGTTTTTTTTATTTTGAACTCGTAAGCTTGCTTGACTATTGCTGACAAAGTTTGTCAATGCTCCAATCATTGTAGACGATGGCAAAGTAATTGTATTTAGTCCCTTTGCCAACAATGCAGCGTTAGTTCCAGCCAACCAACCTCCAGCAATAGCAGCAGCATACCCTTCTGTACCTGTGAGTTGTCCAGCAGCAAATAAAGTTTTTCTATTTATGAACTGAAGTGTTGGCTCTAATAACTTTGGAGATTCAAGAAAAGTATTTCTATGCATTACTCCCAAGCGAATAAATTCTGCATTTGACAAGCCAGGAATCATCCTGAACACACGTTTTTGCTCGCCCCATTTTAAATTTGTTTGAAAACCAACGAGATTCCATAATTGACCTGCCTTATCTTCTTTTCTTAATTGAACGACTGCATGAGCTCTTTTAAGTCTCCGAAGGCTTTTATTATTTACATCTCCCCATCTAGGATCCCATAGCCCGATGGGCTTTAATGGGCCAAAACGCATAGTCTCTAGACCTCTTTTCGCAAGCTCTTCAATAGGAAGGCAGCCTTCAAAAAAAGTAGCAGATTCTTTTTCAAAAGCCTTTAATTCAGCTTGTTCAGCTTTGATCAACTCAGAGTGAAATCTTAAATATGATTCTTCATTCATCGGACAATTAACGTAATCAGCATCGCCTTTGTCGTATCTACTTGCCCGAAATGCTGTTGAAAAATCTATGCTTTCACCAGTAATTATTGGACTAGCAGCATCAAAAAAATGACATTCATTTTCTCCTGTGAATTTTTTTATGTCTTCAGCAAGCGATTCGCTTGTTAAAGGACCTGTGGCTAAAATTGTTATTTGTTGAGCATTTGGTAGACACGGACATTCATCTCTAATGATTCTTATTAGGGGATGAGAGGAAAGTTCATTTGTGATTGATAGGCTGAATTGACTTCTGTCTACTGCAAGTGCTCCTCCTGCTGGAACAGCGTGTTGATCAGCTTTTGAAATTACAATAGATTTTAATTTTCTTAACTCTTCTTGTAAAAGACCTGCGGCTCTATCACTACTAAGCGCTCCAAAGCTATTGCTGCAAACGAGTTCTGCGAATTCCGGTGAGTGATGCGCCGGAGATTTCTTCTTTGGTCGCATTTCATAAAGATTTACTTTGATTCCAGCACTTGCTATTTGCCATGCAGCTTCTGAGCCTGCTAGACCAGCACCTATTACTGTTACCGTAGAATCTTCAGTCAAACTGTAGTGTGCATTTTTTTTAGCTTAATTACATAGTATTCTCATTCTCCTCAACTATTTATTAAGACTTCAGAAATATCTAAAAATCAATGAGGGAGTAAAAAAAATATCTTTAAATTGTTTTTTAGTCCTCAAAAAGGAACATTAAGGCAGTTAATGCTTCGACAACGTGATATTTTTCATATTGGACTATTAGTATTGGTCTATTAAAGGGTCGCTAGCTCAGTGGTAGAGCATCCGGCTTTTAACCGGCTGGTCCTGAGTTCGAATCTCAGGCGACCCATTTCTGTTTAGGACTATTTCTAGATAAACTGAAGTAATAATTACTTCTGAATTTTTGAAGAATTATTTTTTTTTGATCTTTTTGATTGCTGGTTTTACATCAGTAAATGCTGGGTTGAATAGTTTTACTAATTTGATTGTTGTAGAAGATTGGCTTATCGAGAGGAAGATTGATTTAACTATTAATGAAATAAAATGCAGAGCCTCAATACCTTCACATGCAAATTGGTTTGGAGCTCGGGTAAGACTTGGAACCAATAATGAATTGATAAAACCTGTTTGGATCTCTATCAATACTGACCAAGTGCTTGATTCAAAATTAGCTCAAGTCAGAGAAATTCTTGATGATTGCAGGTCAGGACTTCTTTTCCTTCCTGAAAAGCCACATAAGGACAATGATTAATGTGTGGATGAGAATATAAATACTTTCTCAATAGAAATTTTATTGCTGAATTAATAATATAGGAATTCACTTTAGTATGAAGAAACTTACAGTTGGCGCTGCGATTGCATTAAATATATCTTTGTATATTTGGGCTTTAATGGATTTACCCTTTAAATTTTAATCAGTAAACAAAGGACAATAATTTAATTTATATATTTGACTTTTTAGTTTTCTGACAACTTTATTTTTTAGTTTTGTATTCTTAAGCACTTTTTTAACTTTCATTTTTTTTTGCACTCTTAATCCTTTTTTTTTACCTGCAGCGGTTAGGGTCTTTGTGAGGTAACAAGCCTCTTCGTCTTATGGAAATGGAGGTATGGTTAAGAAATCTTCTTCGATTATAAAATCCAATTCTAATTGGTTATGGAGGTGGGCAGAACCTGAAAGCGAACTTTCAGTCATTCCGAAATCAAAAACTAAACGTTTAGCCCAACAGGCAAAGTTGGCAAACGTTGATGCTGAGAGAGCCGTTTCTAGGGCATACCAAATTGAATTATCTAGAACAAAGGCAATAGGAGAGGCAATGTTTAAATCTGGCAAAGCTTTGAGGTTCACTTTATCTAGTTCTGGAAGGCAGTTAATACTTAGAACACAGGCAGCAAGGAGACAATTTGAGCCTGGATTTAGGAATAAAAAATGATTCTCAGATAGAATAAAAAACCTTCGAAAAATAAGAAATGCAGTTGTATGTAGTTACTTGGAAGTTCGAATCATCTGAAGATCAAAATTATTCATCGGAAGCATTTGTAGATTATGTTGAAAGTGGAAAATCTGCGGATCTTATTGATGGCTATGAGAGGATTGCATGGGCTCATACGCCACAAGATGGAACAGGAGTTATCATTTGTAGGGCCTCAAGTGCATCAATTTTATTTAAGGTTTTTGGATCCTGGAGAGATAAATTCGGAATGACTTGGGAGTATAAACCTGCCTTAACTACTGAAGAGTTTGTTAATTTAATAAAAGAACAATAGATATAATTTTCTTTTATTAACTGGATTTAATTTATATAAAAAATAAACTTCTGTCTAAAAAACTTTAAAGATTGTGCTATTCAACTTAGTATTTTATTAAGTATATTTTTATTTAATGATAGCTCATTTTTTCTTTGCTTTGACTGCTAGTGAAATGGGTCTTAGTCCGACAATACTAGCCTTAATATTAGTATCGTCTATCGTTTTTATTATCGGCTTTGCAAAAAGCTCAAGAGAGAATGAATACAAAAAGTTGATGGATTCATTCATTGAAAAGAAAGATGAATCTGATTGATTTATTCATATTAGTAAGCAGATCTTCTTACTAATATGAATTCTCAGGTCTAATAAGGCAGGATGGTAGAAGAGTAGTTTTGAAATTGAACAATTTATTAGCAAAGGAGAGAATTGTATCTCCTTCTCGCGATGTCCTGGCCGGGCTTGTGGTTGCATTCGCAATGATTCCAGAGGCTATAGCTTTTTCTGGTATTGCTGGTGTTGATCCAAGAGTTGGATTGTTTGGTGCTTTTTTGCTTTCTGTAACCCTCGCAATTTTCGGGGGAAGAATGGCAATGATTACCTCTGTAACTGGTTCAACTGCTCTTTTGATGACTGGGATTGTTCAACAAGGAGAAAATATAAGCCCTGGCCTTGGTTTGCAATACCTTTTGGCTGCCGGATTGCTTACGGGAGTTCTTCAGATTGCTTGGGGGTATTTAAGACTTGCACATCAGATGAGATTTGTCCCTCAACCTGTTATGGATGGTTTTGTGAATGGTTTGGCTATTTTAATCTTCCTTGCTCAATTGCCTCATTTGGGGATTGACTTAGCACACTCTTCGAAAGTAGTTACTGCAGGCCAAGTACCTGCGGTTTGGGGTTTGACCATATTAACCTTGCTAATTATATATTTGCTGCCAAAAGTTACCAAGCTTTTGCCATCTGCATTAGTTGCCATTTTTATTTGCACTGCAATTTCTATTGGATTTAATTTAAATGTTCCAACTGTATCGAATTTAGGAATTCTTCCTAATGGATTACCTGGCTTCGGTCTTCCAAAAGTTCCATTTAATTTTGAAACACTTGGTTTAATACTTCCAACAGCTCTAGCAATTTCTTTGGTTGGCCTTATGGAGACATTTCTCACTCAAGATATTCTTGATGATATGACTGATAAAAGTACAAATAAAAATGTTGAGGCTCGAGGGCAAGGTATAGGAAATATTGTTAGTTCGCTCTTTGGAGGTATGGCTGGATGTGCTTTGGTTGGACAATCGGTTATGAATGTGGGCTATGGGGGGAAAACTCGTCTTTCAACATTAAGTTCTGGTGTCTGTTTGATAGCAATGATTCTTGCGGCTAAAGATTGGGTAAATCAAATACCAATGGCAACATTGGTTGGAGTCATGATAATGATTGCAATTAATACTGCTAATTGGATCTCAATTAAAGATATACGCCGCATTCCTCGAAGCGATAGTTCAGTTATGATTTTAACTGTCTTTGTAACTGTTATTACACATAACTTGGCCTTAGGTCTCCTTTCAGGCGTTGGACTTGCAGCTATATTGTTTAGTAGAAAGGTTGCCAAAGTTATTAAGGTTGAGTCTTCTTTAAATGGTGAAGACCACAGAGTTTATAAAGTTAAAGGTCAATTATTCTTTGTTAGTAGTATTTACTTTAGACAAGGGTTTGAACTTCACGAACATCCTAAAAAAATTACAATCGATATGGCCGAAGCTCATATTTGGGACCAAAGCGGTGTAACTGTTCTTGACCAAGTAATCAGGAGAATAAAATTAGGGGGATCTGAGGTTGAAGTAATTAATTTGAATGATGAAAGCTTAAATTTATTTTCACGAATAGGGCAAGCATCAGAAGCTGGAGGAAGAGGGGGAGAATTTAAATCTGCACACTAAAATTTCTAATCTCTTACTTGAAATTCTTGTAGATTTTTTTTATAGCTTGTATTAAAGGCTTGTAAGGATTCATTTCCATTTAAACTACACCCAGCAAATTTTTATACTCATAAATGTATAAGCTAGCGCTATGACTAATCAAGTATTATTTCCAATAATCATACGATCTATAAGTTTTACTTATCTATGCTTCCTTTGAAGACTTGAGTTTTTTTGATTCCTGATAGCGGATATAAATTTTGGAATAGATTCGATGTGGTTTTTCTGCTAATTAATTTAATCTAAGCCAAAAAAAAATTCATCAAGACAAGATTAACTTGATGAACTTTGATTTTTATTAAAGAAATTGATTTCCAAAATAGATTTTGAAAATCTACAAGACATTTATTTTAGGAAATCTAGCTAATAGATTTGTCTATTGGCTATCTATACCTAAGCTTCAGAATCAAATTTAGATAGATTTGGTCCTGCTATTACACCAACAAGTCCAAAGAGAACAAGGGATACAACACCGACGATTGTTGCTGAGAGGCTTCCTCCTCCCAAAGCAAAGGTTAAGAATGGCAAATGAAGCATTTTTTTTTAGAAGCAGGTATATATATAAACCTAAAATTGCCCAAATTTAATGAAGTTGTAGCACCTTGATAAATTCAGACACTTTTTAAAGGCTTTTGCAAAGGTTAAGCGGTAGGGAATTTGTTTGGAAACATTGAAGCTGAGTCGTCTTTAGTTGCATTGGTTTCCCACTTGAGCCAGTCCTTTACACCGTTAGGCTTTACGGTCTGCGCACTACGAGCAGCAAAAATGATTACATGAAATGGAATTACAATCGCAAAGAAAAATAAATGAAGTAAATACAAATCCCAAGGTATGCCTTGATAACCATAATCAGGAAAAAATATTGCTGTAAGGAAAGTAAGCTCCATGTTTTTCGAATTTATAGCTGTATTAATCATTATCCATAAAGCATGAATTTCATCGCTAAGGCTGGATATTTTAACTTCTAGAAATGCTATGAATTTTCCATATGCATTGTTTAGGGTTCATGCTACTCAAGTTTTTTAATAGATTAATGCCTTTAACTAGGATTAAAATATCCGTTTAGATAAGAAAAAAACAAAATTAACTTATTTATTTTTTTTAAAGCTTTAAGTATTTAATTAATAAGGCTTTCTATTAATTTAACTAGCTTAAAACTGATATACATACTTATTATTATCCATGACGGAAGAAGTATATTCCATACTTTTTGATATTTTAAAAGGATAACTTTGTCAAGAAGATAAGCTCCGGAAACTGGAATAGATATTAATAAAGTCATTTTAAGAAAGAACTCAATAAAAGCTAAAGCTGCTATCGGGTTTATTAGCCATGCTATTAATATTCCACTTAGTAAGTAGCCACCATATTGTCCTAGTTTCCTCACCATCATTAACTGTTTGTCTTTTCCTTAGATTAACTCATAATACTAGCAATGTTAAAGGGTATCTATTTGATGTCTTGTTTTTTTGTATTGAAATAACAGTTAATACTATTTTATAAAATAACTAAAATATTAAGTTGATAGATAAGATTTGATAGTTATCTAGTTAAAAATACATTTTCATATCTCAATCAATTGAATCCTTAGCTTTAGGGTAAAGTTTTTTAATAGCATCAGATTGAACCTTTTCCTTTTTTTTTATCTGATTTAATTCATTAACCCTTCTAACGATAATTCCTGGAATGAACCAAATTACTGTTATTAGAGCAAAAACGAAAATAGGATTGTTTATTGTCATATCAAGTAAAGTACTCTTTATTAAAAGAAAATATATATTATTAATTAATAATAATTGAATGTGCATGTTTTAAAAGATTTAACTTATTATGTTTTTAATTATAAATGAATTCCTGCATTTAAGCTCTACTTTTATTTTTTTAGTGTAGATAAATTTAATTGTTTTTATTCTTAAACATTATTAGACTGATCTTCTAAATAGGTTTTTGATTCGTCAGCAATTATTTTCAGGAAGTTATCATTTCTCCTTGAATCGGAAATTTCTTTTGATTTACTGTATTTTATTTTTATATCTTTACCAGACCACGCTGATTGATCTTTGAAGAGATTTCTTTTTGCAGAAGAAAATAATTTCTTGCTAATGATTAAAATCGCCACTATGCTTATAGAAAAGAGAATAAATATTTTCATTTTATAAAGTTTGTTTGTTTAATCATAACTGCTTAGAAACTCTAAGACGATAGATGAAAAAAAAATATATAAATATATCAGATCATCACCTTTCCTTTTCTAATTTTAATTTTGAGTAATTCTGTAATTCAAATCATTGTCTGGTTAGCCAAGAATATGTTGATTTTCATTCCTATCTTAAATTAATTTAATTTAAAAATTGCAATCTAATTAATTGTTTGCTAAATATAGATATATTTGTATTTTCATTCAAAAATGTTTTCTTGGATAAATCATAACAGGCTCATATATATATTATCTAATTTGTTCGTTATTCCTGCTACATTTATTCCACTTATTGACTTTGTTTCAAATATTTCATTTTTTGTTGCCTTCATTTTATTAGTTAACAAAAACATTTTGCAATTATTAGCATTAGGAATTATTTTCATTATTAAAAACAATTCAGAATATCGATTTAAATTATTATTAAAATATAAAGGTGTAGAAGCTTCAAAGTCAGACTATCAATGTGTTTATTTGTATGCTTGGTGTACATTATTAAGATATTCTCTAATTGTATTTGCAGCAAATGAGTTATTTCTATTTTTTAAATAAGTTTTTGTCGTAGATTTAATTTTTAAAAGGATTCAAAAAAGGATTCTTTTTCTGCTTTTCGGATGGATTAATTATCCCAGTATTTGCATTTAGCCTTTTTTTTATATTTTGAATTATTTTTTGACGTTGCGCCTCATCTTTGTCTGGATCTAGACTTGCAAACCAATTTTGTAGATCCCAGGATTGATGACCATCTTTATCTACCTCAACTTTTACAAATCCTTCTTTCCCTGAAAAGAAATAATCACCTTCAGGAAGTTTTTCGAAATTAAACTCTCCATCTTGTTCACTTTTGATGTAACCCATTCTTATTTAAAAGGTTTTTATCATTTACATATCCTATAATAGATATTCAATTGCGTTCATTTCTTACTTTGGTACTTAGTTCTTCTATCTAAATATTTAGGAATTATTTAGGAATTATAATTTTTAGTTGCTTTTACCTTGATTAGTGTGAATGATTGAAAAAATACATAATGCCATGTGCCCTTTTAGTAAAGAATTTTCTCTTCTTGCCAAAACATTCGAGTATTCAGATTACCTTGAAGATTCAGATTGGAAATTCCAGAAATATAACTTGGTAAACGCATCTTGCTACTCTGATCTTTTGGAAGATACAGAGTGGGGAACAAGATCTGATGACTTAACTATTGCTTAAAAAGACTCAGATATAGTTTTTGTCTTAATCTGAGAGGGGTAATTCCGAAATGAAGTCTTTGTTTATCCATTCAAGTTGATGATCCTCTTTTGGGTTTCTACCTAAAATAATTAGCGGTATACGAACTTCTTTGCTTTCAATAATTTTTCTATATCCAATTAAAAGTTCAGCATATTTTTTAAATGTCCATCCGTTGTTCCCTTTTGATTTCCACTCTGAAGAGTTTCTAAGAGACCGATGAAAATCTTCAATTCCGAATTCATTCCAACATTCTTGAATAGCGAGTAAATGATCATGTCCTTCTTTGAGTAATTGTTGATATTGAATTATCTCTGGTGCTTCCTGTGAGTTGTCTGGTCTTAGTTCTTTAGCTAAATCGTATAAGGTTACTTTCTTAAGTCTGAACCAATCTCTATCAAAAAGAAAAACTGGAAAATTCAAGGACCATTTATTTCCTAGTATGCTTTTATATGTTCTCGTGAATTCACACATGTGCTTTTTGAGAAACTTATATCGATTTTTCATGAATACCTCTTTATGTAATTACTTTTGGTTATAAATTTTATAATTAAAGTTAAGCCTTAAAACTTTAAAGTCATATTTTATACATATTAAGATATTATGTTGAATATGAATTTATTAGACTGAATGGTTAACAGTAATAAGCGGCCTGCTTGGCTTAACTGGGTTTATCTTGCAATTTTTTTATACTCTTCTTATTTTTTATTTAATTATTGGTCTACAATCTTAGAAAAATAAAAATTGCATAAGAAATCAATATCTAAAAAAATTGACTTTTTAATAATTTCTAATGAAATATTAATTAGTCTAAGTTTGATTTTATTGGGAATTTCTACTGGCTTTTACGGTTTGATAAATATTCTATCTATGAGCTTTCAAATTTAAATATCTATATTATCCAGCAAATACGGGCAAACCAATAGTAGCTGTGCTGATCACTGCTCCTGCAAAGATAAGGAATGGAAACAAGGGGTACTTTTCAATCATGAGGTTTTGAATCCTTGAAAATCTATAGGTAATTATACCATACTAAGTATTTATACCACGGCCTGGGCTGAAGATGGTATTAATTGTTTGTTCATTCATGCGTGGATTAGTGCGACTTTTTACGTCTTCTATTGCCTTTTTTCTAGTATCGATATTTCTTTGATGGTCACTGAATATTTTTATTACACACCATTGGTCTATAGGAAATTTATTTTTTACTTCTTCTGGAAGTTGTTTTTCCTCATTATTTAAATTGTTTTTTTTGAGTTTTTATTCGACATTCATCCATTCGAAAAGTTTTTCCAACTCACATGTAATAGCTCCATTGGTTATCCATTTCCCTATTTGCTTCTCATTACCCTTTTCAATAGTAAAGGATTTTTCAGGCGATGGTAATTTGATCTCATGGAGTGACTCAGTAAAAGTTGGTATAAGTTTCACTGGACATGATTTTACCGAAACTATGAAAGGTTTTTATTCTTACCGTGAAAAAAATCGATATAAATTTATCTATTATTTTAAATATAACGAAGTATCTCATAATATTTTCATATATTTAAAATTAATTTTTGGAATGAAGGCAGTTTAAAATCAAATAAAAAAACTGCCTTCACTTCCCTCACTGATAGAACAATTGAAAGCTTTTTTCGCTTGTTCTTCATCTTCTATAAATAACATTTCTTCATTCTTTAAGTCACTAGCTATTTATTCTCATTAGCTTTAATAATATATCTTTGGTTTATAGATATTATTTACATCAAATGATTGTTTAATTATCTTAAAATCAATCTCTTTAGAGTTTGAGCAATACTTGTTAGGCTTATGAAAACTCAAAATCATAGAGAAGGATTATATCTTATTTGTATTGATTTTTATTCTGTTATTTCTTGAAGGTTTCTAAAAAAGAATGTTTATGGTACAAATAATTTTCTAAAAAAATTATACATGTCAAATTAAACCAAAGTTTCCTGCCGTGAAACCTACAACGCAAAAGAAGATAAATTCAACTAAATCTCTGCTTTCCGAAGGGACAGAAAATAATGCAAGGTTGATTTGTTGAGCCATTTGACCTTGTACTCGCAGGCGAAAAACAAAAGATAATTGAAAAGATTCTTTATTGTGGAGTCTTCTACTGGGCCTAACCGTACTTTTATAATTTCTACTATTTTAATCTTGTTATTACTTGAATCAGGCGCTGATATTGAATGGTTTGTAAGTGAATCTTTTTTAGTTGTTTAAATAAAATTTCTTTTTTATGACTAAATGAAAACTAAAATTATTTTTGTTTAAATTTCAACTAACCAAATATTTTACCCCTGATTTGGTCAAGAGATGGACCTCTCTTTCTCTGCTCATTTGTTAAAGGGATCCAGTTCCAGTCACAACTAACAGTAATAAGATACCCAACAAGTATGTGCCAAATCAATATTAAAAAAGGGTGATCTAAATGAGGTGCCAAATGGTTTCACTGTGACTAGTTTTCATCTTAACTATTTTTCGAGAGATACGAGTTCATTAATTAAAACTGAAGCTAGGTGTTTTAATCTACGAATTTGTATCAGAAATGGTCGAGGAAAACCATTTGCATTTCTTAGCACTGCTATTTCCATTTCTTCATCTTTTATCGACTCATTGTCACACTTGAAGCCAACAAGATTAATAGTTGGACGCAATGCCTACTTTCGTTGTTGCTTTTACTTGGCATAATATCTCTAATTTATCCTGTGCCAGCTAATAATGATATTCGCTGAATTTATTTGGACGAGTGGGGAGATGATTATTCAATGATTAATGGTGCACAGTATTATGAAGATGCTGGTAATTCGAAATCTTATTGGCCTTATAATTGGGGAATAGCTGACGTCCCAACGTGTAATTGATATATCTGCGTATTTTAAATATAAGACTAAAAGAACCGTATCCTTGAACTTCTAATAGATCTATCCTTTAAAAATTTGGCGTATTTTGCCTTTCTCTTCCTGAACGCTCCACCCACGGGCTAAACTTCTAATTTCTTTTTTAAGGGTTTCTTCCCATCTTTGAGTTCTTACTATCTTAGGAAAAGGATTATGTCCTAGAAATGTCCTAAGAGTATCATTCACGCCCATGCATGATTAGTCACGGTAAAGCACAAAGTTAGTGAGAGAATGAAAAAGCAGTAGCGGGGCGTGGCTTAGCTTGGTAGCTCGGGTGCTTTGGGATCACTAGTCTCACCCCCCTTAAAAGCTAATCAGTAAAAGGGATATTCAAAACAAGCCTTTTTAAATGCGGCCTAAGCGCGGCCTAGAAATTTATACCCGCCTGAGTTATTAGATTTGACGTTAAACAAAAGATGTAAAGATCTGAATATCTTTTGTATACTTTCTAGTTAATTAAAAATAATGACAAAAACTATAAGAATGGACTTAACGATTAGATCTAAAGAAGAAGGATTTTCTTTAATTGAATTAGTTGTTGTTGTTTCTGTTCTTTCTATATTGGCTTCAATTTCAATTCCTTCTTTTTTTTGTTTACAGAGAAAATCAAAAGCTTCAGCTGCGTTAGCAGCTATGAGGCAAATACAAAAAGAATGTATGGTTAAAAAATTAGATTCAAATAGTTCAGCGACTTTTTATCAAGGCAATCTTTATTCTTACCAGATTCAGTCAGATGGTTCTAAAAGCTGTAGCGGAGCGCAAACGTCAGGTCTCATTAATGCAATACCAGACGATACAACAACTTTGCCTACTTTTATTCTTGAAACAAGTAATAATCTTTTGACTTATTCATTTAAAGGTTCCAGAGGGAGTAATTTTAATGCTTGTTTAAGTGCAATTTGTGGTTCTTATAATAACCAGTCTCTTGAAGGCTTAATAATGGAAAATAGTGATGTTGTATTTGAAGGTAGTTTGGCAAAGAGAGGTTGTTCTGCTTATGCATTGGTGAGAGGATCATCCTGGACAGAAGCAAATGAAAATGCCCAAAAACTAGGCGGATTTCTAACAACACCAAATAATGAAGGTGAAAATAAATTTTTAAACGAGACTTACGGTGACATGTTGTCTCAACCAGATCCTAACTGGGGTTATGGAATGCGTGCAGGAGCTTGGATTGGATTGAGTTCAGATTCAGAAGGTAATTTGAATTGGGCTAATGATAATGAATTAGATGAAGGTTATGACTCACCATATGGGGCAGGGCAAGGTGACTGGAATAATGAATATCATCAGAGAGGGACAGCAGGAGGGTTTCATTTGTTAATGAAGGATCCATCTGGTCATGCTGAGCGTCATGGTGGATTAAATGGATGGTGGCAAGAACCAATTGACCCTAAAGAATATTACGAATTAGCAGATGATGCTTATTGGGCTTACAACTGGGGGATTGCAGAGGTCCCAATATGTGATTGACATAACCACATCTTTTTGCAAACTATAAAAAAACAGCATTCAATATTTGTTTCCTTATTTTTCTAATAGAATTAGCCATTTAAAAATGGTGCATTTTACATTTATTTTCCTGAATGGACCACCCTCGGTTTAAACTTCTTATATTCTCTTTTAATGTTTCTTCCCATCTTTGTGGCCTTTTTTCTAGGTAATGGTTTTGCGGCCTAGTTGCGGCCTAAGAATAGTATTCATGCGCATGCATGACTAGTCACAAGAAAGCACAAAGTTGGTGAGAGCCTGAAAAAGCAGTAACGGGGCGTGGCGCAGCTTGGTAGCGCGGGTGCTTTGGGAGCACTAGGTCGCAGGTTCGAATCCTGTCGCCCCGATTGGGATCTCAGCGAATAGGGTATTTGCAGTGTGGGCAAAACGTGGGCAAATAGTGTCTACAGCTACTGGTAATAAAGGGATTTAACGGGGCTTGGCATAATGGTTCTATGGATAAACAAGAAAAGAAGCCAAATTTATTTGATCAGGCCTTAGTCATAGCGATGAAAGAAGGAAAGCTTCAATTTTCAAAAGATGCTGATCCATTTCAAAGTGGAGTTGTTGGAGAGAATTATCTTCTGTTTTCTAAACAACGCAAACTTATACTCAGCATCCCATTAGAAAAACTCAAAAGGAATACGCGTAAAGTAAGTAATTCGTTTAAGTCTCAGGGGTGCTTGACAATATCATTATTTGGAATTGCTTATCTTGCATTTTGTTTTGTTACCGCTTGGCCGAAATTCTATGTCTCAGGCATGAATGAAAGAGCTGCATCAGCAGCTGCTCGCAATATGCTTGCAACGATAGCGAAAGAATGTAAAGGAAAAATACCTTATATAAGAACAGGTACTTTCATTGTTCCTGAACTTCGAGGCTATAAACCAAAGAAAAAAAATATTGCTGGCTTCTATTTAGGAATTAATAGAAAGTTATCAGGTACAAGTATTGACTGTCCTACTACAGGAGAAATGAAAGTTGTATCTGAAGACGAGAGCGAGTATCCCACATTCTCATATAACTTCGGTACAGACAAAAAAACATGTTTTGCAGCACTTGGCTCGGATGCTGAAAAGAGAGGTTGCTTTAATGGCCGATGGTGATCAGCTATGTAATAGATGTCATTAGTTTTTAGAAATGCTTTAATGCCGAGTGAGAACCAACAAGTTCTGCGACTTCGACGCTTAAAGCTTGTCTATTACTCACTAAATGGAATTAGCTGGTTTTATAAGTGTTAAGCATTCCATAGTTTTAAAAGCTCCAGCCTAGAAAATTTTCGAGGCACGAACTTACCCTCAAAGTATTTGTCTAAAAGGGACCCGTGGACTTTGAGGAATGTCATAATTAGAAAAAGATGGAAGATTAATTAATTTGACGGGTTGTTTCACAGTCTCTTTCTATTTCTTTGTTTGGTGGTGCGTTCTTATTAGTCCTTTATCACCTATACCCATAATGCCTAAGTTTCCTTCGACTCTTAGTAAGGTTGCTTTAACAGCTGAAGAACGAAAAGAGGTTACTGAAATAACGCGTCAGTATCATGGTGAGTTGAAATGGGCTTGGAATAAAGCAATGTTTTTTGCTTTTCCTCTTTCATTGATTACGACGCATTTGATTTATAGATATGGAAAAAAAGATTGAGGAGATCAAAAACCGAGCAAGTGACTAGCTAACTCGAAAAACCCTCCCCTCGAAAGTTGCGGGGTCACAGCACCACTAAAGAGGACAGTAAGTAACCTCTTCCGCCCCAAAGCGACAAAAGCAAGGCATGATCAAGCAATCAAAGGAATAATATTTGCAAAACCATTACCAGTTAAGTAATCAGTCATTTGTTGTAGATTTTGATAGTTAGCGTATTGGATATTGCCATCTGCATGCATAACGGCTCTTAAATATGCAGAGTTATCTACTTTGCTCCAATAAAGTTCTTGAAACCCATCACCGTCATAGTCACCCACTGTCTTAAGAATAAGATTATCCAGTTTTAGATCATTAATAAACGTTCGCGATCCATCAAAGACGCTATCTTTTTCTACCGTTCCATTCGCCACTAATGGATCCTGATAAATCCCCACAATCCTTGTGGTTCCACCTGCTCCATGCTTGGAATAATCAAAGGCTCCTGTAACTGGATCAATAGATGCAGTTACCCAACGACCGCTTTCCTTATTAGTAAAAATTGCTTCTGTTGTCTCATCATTATTAACATCTAACTCCCCTTGATATTTATAAGTGGATTTGACAGCTTCAGGAGCACTAGTTCTTAAATATCCATGCCAGTTGCCATCATAATCTTTAACTGTACTAAGTTGGTATTGCTCTCGAAGAATTAAATCACTCACATTAGTCGCCTCTTTTGCTCGAGTAGATGCACTGTCTAAATATAGGATTGCCCCACTTTGAGATGGAATCTTGATTGTGCCGTTTGGTGTATCTATTTCGATATCTCTGGATGTATAGTTGTAGCCAAGCAATCCTTTTTCATATTTTCTGACGCCAATTCTATTAGCAACTTCAACGCCTTTTGATGTCGGTTTTCCGATGTCTAAATCATAAAATGAGTACCAAGCATGACCGTGATCACCATCCTCCGTGTCGTGATTATTGTCAGCATATAGGTAATAACCATTGCTAGTATGAACACTCAATATTGTTGCAAATAACTTAGCAAATCTCTGATTTTCTGGTGTGAGGCGATCCTCGGTTAACGACTTGCCATTTGCTTTAGATTGCTGCGATACACGCCACGGTTCAAAAGCAATAAGTTTAGGATATTGAAGTTCGTTTTCGTAATACTTCAGGACATCAATCATACTATCAATTTCAATAGAAGTATAAGCATTCTTTCTCTCATATGGCGTTTTGTAGAGTTCTAGAAAAACTCCATTCAGGTTCTCGATAGTGGCAGTGTCTTTGTCCCAATTAACATTACCAACGAGTAAAAAGTCATCACCCATCTTTTCGCGAACATGCTGTGCGATTTGCTTTCGAGCCTTCGCAACTGCAGACTTACTATTTATTTCATAATGATTGTCATGCCACCAATCAAGCAATATACCGTCCACATCGCTATTTAGGATTGCTACTAATTCTGCGAAATAATCGTGAAATTCAGGATTAGTGTAATCAGTGGCTAGCGTTGTTCCGTACTCAGCCGCATGACCCCAATTAACTCCTTTTCTCACAAATTGCTCGATCCCTGGATAGTTATTCCATGATTTCCCAACATAGTGATAGTTCCAACCTGGTGTTTCTAGAGAAAACTTACCGGGGAGTTCATCATAGATGTCATGAGTCCAGTAAAGACCGTATTCCTTTGGACTTATGCTGGCATTCCAAGCTCTAAAAATATTAAATGTCTTACGTTCAGTTAATTCTGCAGTGTACGCACCTGTGGCAGTTGGCACGGTTCCGTCAAACTCAACAGTATATTGTTTTGTATCTGGTTTGTTGGTTTCTTCTAAAAGAATTGGGGGATTGTTTTGAGGCATTTTATATTTACAATTTCCATTCTAAATATGAAATTTTAGAAGGTAGTAAAGCTAGGTTTTAAAACTATATAGTATATCTAGTTCGTATAGGTTAAGGTCAAAGCATTAAGTAGCTTTCCAGTGATATCCCTATATCAAAGGCTACAACGTCTTTAAGTTCTTTCTCTACCCAATCAAGAGTGTTGTGACTGGATTTTCTGAACTGAACGAAAGAGAGAAACTATCCTCATCAACCGCCTTTGCTTCTAGATCTAAAAGCGGGTTTCAATCTGAGTAGTCGAAGCAGTCATCTTCCTCTAATAAAGTTTTTTGATAACGTCGAAATTGAGCCGATAAGAGCGCGTCATCCAGCGGGCAAGGTATCCGCGGAGCGTCATCATCAACTAGAATTGAGTCAGTCATATAACAGATTCTAAGTAATTTTGCATGGTCAAAACGACTGGAAAGACTGAATTAACAGGGGTAAAACCTTAATTTGACTTATGCAGAATTATTGACCCGTTATTGTCGTTAATAGTCCTTAAAACGTCGCTAAAAACTCCTTAAATGCCTTTAATTAAATGTTTCAATTTCAAACCCTTAATTTTGCGTTTGGGATTTAAAGGGTTATTACGCTTTTTGCCTCAGGTGCCTCAGGTGTTTTGCCAACACTTTTTATTTTTTTGCTCGTCTGTCTATTTCATATAAATAGTTTTAGAAAAATTTATAGAGCGTTGAGACAAAAGTTCCTTATTGGTTGCGGTGCAATGCTTTCGGCTGCCTCAGCGCATGCTCTACCCGTTGAGACACTTGAGTTAAATTTCGTGATGGAATCGTCTAGGCATTTCAATTTTTAATGCTTCTTTAGTGTTAGGCCATTCTGGTAGTCTCCATCGCCTCGCTTGTTTTTTACCTTCCTCATCTCTTTGTTGGTGAGTGTCTTTTATGTAGCCAAGTTTCCTTAAGCAGTTACCCGCTTCTTTAGCATCATTTGGATTTAGCTTTGTCTCATCTCTACACCCTGAACCGATCAATGCTTGCTCGCTAGTAAAGGGATATTGATTAACCTTTCGGCTTGTCCATTCTGCTAGACGAGAGAAGAAAGGATGTTCAGCCTCAAACTCTAAATTTCTAATATCTGATTTTCTTTGAAGCTCATCAGGTAAAGCAATACCAATTTTGTTATACGTTTTTTCATCTTCTCGATATGCCTTAATCGCTGCTTTGAATATTCGATTTCGATCTTGTTTTAATTTGGGTAGATCTATCTTGTCGGGTATATCAATCACCCAGAAACGAACGTTACCTGTTGAGTCAGTTAAGAAGTCCGAGCGATTACAACTACCAACAAAAATTGATGGCCTTTGATGTGAATCTGTGGCTCTTCCATAGGGCAGTCTGAACTTATCTTCTCTTGATGAGATCCACGCTTTTAGCTTGCCTTGCTCATGTTTAGAAGTCATGTAATCAAGCTCTTGAAGTTCATAAAACCAGCAAGTTTGAATCGCTAGAAATAAGTCTTGATCTTTGGTTTGCATGGTGTCGCAAAACCATTCAGGAGAAGCAAGTATTCTCCAAAAACTACTTTTGCCTATACCTTGAGCCCCTTTTAAAACACAACAATGTTTAAACATAACGCCGCGATTTAACGCCCTAGCAACAGCCCCAATAAGGCACATTGCAAGCATTGAATTTGAGAGAGGATCATCAACGCCTAAATAGTCAGTAGAGACTTTTTCTAAATCGATAGGCTCAATAGAATCATCTTTTTCTATGTCCTCTAAATAATCGACAACAGGATGAAAAGCGTTTCGATGGGCAGAAACTAATAAGGCATCAGTGGCCGCCCCTTTGCTAATCATGTAACCCGCTTCGCTTAAGAAGACATAGAAGTTATCAACAAAATTTGAGGTTAGTGATTGATCTTTAAATTCAGGCTCAAGCGTTAAAAGGTTAAATTTCAGATCGCTTTTAAATTCATCTTTAAGAAGTTTTGAAAGATCGCCAGCAGCAAATTTTTGTCTTATGCCGTTTTCCCATCCGTTAGGTAGATGAATACCAATAATTTCAGAAGACATGATTTTCCTCCGATAGTTTCCTTCGGATTGTTTTGAGTGATGTTTGAGGTTTTATTTGTGGGTTAAAGGTTTTTGGAATATGTCTTTTTACTTCTTCTCTTTCTTCCTCAGGAATGTACTTCGAGTAAAACTCGTCTTGTTTTTTCCATCTCAACTTTGTATAAAAACCCCGCTTTGCTTTTGCGGGGTCGAACGTCGCATGAGGTGGCAAGACCTTATGAAACCAGACAAGATCTTGGAACGCTTCTTCTTCCTTTGAGTCTGGAGCTTTGCCCCACGGCGTATAGAAATCACTTTGCTCATAGGGATTAAAACCCCTTCTGAGGCCGATGATTATCACGGCGCAAAGAACAGCGTTCTCCGTTAACTCCTCTCTAAGAAGAGCATCGAGTTTTGTTTTAAGAGGATCCACTTCATAACCTCCTCATAAGGTTTTCAACTTGCTCTTTTAGCTTTAAGAAATTTTTATCGCAGGTTTCGATGTGTTTCTTTTGCCTTGTACCTATTTCAAGGTGAAGTTGTTTGTTCTCATCCCACCCTTTGCATAAATCGGAGTAACCCTTCTCTAAATCCAATGTTCGATTCTGGAGATTAGTATTACTCGCTTTGAGAATTTGAACTTGTTCTTTTAGCTCAACTATTTGCTTGGTTTGCTCGTGGCTAACAATTAATAGTCTTCGGTAAGTTTCCTCTCTAGTTGACACCGCCCTTTGAAGGGTCAGTAATACAGCGCGGTTAAATGAAACCTCTTGACCAAGAATTGTTTCACCTTCACTGTTTAGATAGGGTTTCCACTCGGCAAGAATTGAGTTTGAGAGGTCAATCAAGGATGCGCCGTTTAGACTATCCAAGATTTGTTTATCTCTTTTGTTGCTCTCTTCAGGGGTGAGGGGGGCACTTTTTTTATTAGACATTTTTCTCCTTTTCAAGTTTGTTTTTTCGCTGCCTAAGAGCTCTGTAAATGCATTTGCTTTTCATGCTGTATGGGAATTGAGGTGTCGAATAAAAATCGTGATCCATAATTTCTTTGGAGTCGAAGATGTAATCAACAATCTCTTGAGCATCAGTTCCTTCAATTAAAGTAAGGATTTGCAAGCAGCTAATAATCCTGTTTTTTAAGCAAACTTTTTGCATCATCTGTAGATATGCTTTGTCCTCCCAATGGACATACATAAGCCCGTCATCGAGAAGTTGCGAGGCAGTATCTAACAAGTTCTCTTCGTAATGCTCACTAAATTTTTTATTTGCCAATTGCCTCCTCCTCTTCTCTTATTTCTCTATCGATTAATTCATCGATCAATTGAATTGCCTCAGCGTGAGAAAGACCCGCGATGAGTTGTAGAGCGATAACAGATTTAGTTCGGTGTTGCACGACTAAGTCATCTTTTTCTTGTTGGCTGTAGAGAGTTCCTTCTAATCCATCGATAGCAGGCATATAAAAAGAGATCATGCCTTGAATGACTTTTGCATCATCAAAAAATAATTCGACCGCTTCAATGGTCATTGGCTCTTCCTTAGAACAGATGCAGTGATTTAATATTTTCATTTCTCTAAGCCTTTGCTAATTCAAGAGTTTCGGCGTTTGCCTCGAACCTTGCTTCTAAGGTCTTTTCACATTGCTCTAGGTCATAGAGGAGATTAGAACGGCTATCAGGAAACTTTCTGCGCCAGTCGATATTTGCTTTAAGGATTCCTTTTCTACGTAGTTGGTAGAGAGTGCTTTCTGAGACTTTTAAATACTCAAGAGCCTCCTTGGTCGTTACCCAGTTTTTCATTTTGACTAATGGAATTATCCTTCACCCACTCCAAAGCATTAGCTAAGGGCTCTAGTTCCTCGCACTTCTCAACATCGAAATTCATAACGAAGAGATCTTCAGCAAGACTGATTGAGTCATGCCTATTGAAACGCTCATTTACTATTTTTCGACTTTTCAAGAAAGGGGGTGGAGTCCTCTTGCGTGCCATTGTTATGGGTTAAGGGTTTACAAGAGTCACCTACCTAAAAAAGGAACAAGCAAGAGCGTGACATCAAATGTCGGTGACGAGCATCTGGCGCGAAACTTGTTAAAGCGATACTAATCTTGTTTGTAGGTTTTGAACCTTTTTAGTCTGCTTTTCTTAACATACGTCTACTAACGGGGTTGACCCCTGATGTCAGTTATTTCAATACTTTTAAGGGTGTACCCCTTAGCTAAATATCATTTAAACAAGGGTAGACCCTACTATTAGTAGACAATAAGGAAATACTACGCCGCCATAGCAAGGGTTTTGTTGGCCTTTTCAAATGCACTTTCTGTTCCTTCTTTAGATGCCCATGAATATTCACGACAATGACATTCATAACTGTGACCCATCGATGAGGCCATTGAGCCGCCGTCAATATTTCGTTGATGTCCTCGAAGACTGTATGAGTGCCTTAGTGAATATGGTTTTAAATTCTCATCATTTGCTTTTAGCTCTTCTTTTAATGAGTTCCAATAGGGTTGCTTTCTCAAGAAATCTTTTAAAGCGTTTTGTTTCTCGCATGAAGGCAAAGGAATCATTTTCGCTTGCCAGCGTTTCATAAGGTTCCACTGCTGAACCTCGCCTTGATCATCGACCAATGGAAGCGGATGAACTTGTCGAGGCTTAGTAGTGCCGCCGCCGCTGCGCTTTTGATAAGAACACCACCAATAAGGTTTCCCAGTTTTGCGATCAGTTTTAACAGAAAGGAAATTTAATTCAATTGGCCTAAGACCTAATTCGCTCATTAGTCGAACAGCATCAGCCCATTTATTCGCATTGTCGGTATCAGGAAAAGAATTAATCAAGTTAATGATTTGTTGATCTGTGATTGGATCACCCGCATTAGAAACTGAATCTGTTTTCTTCTCTCCAATGTGATCTTTTAGCTCTGTTGTAGGAATCCACGCAACAGGGAACTTTTCTCGATAAACACAATGCTTGAGAAATTGAACAAGGTTTCTTGCTCTTTCTTGTCTTGTCCTACTGCCTGCTTCCCAATTGCGGATGCAAAGATCAATCAAAGTTTCAGGGTTGCTAGCTTTCCCTTTCTCTAATAAATCCACCGCATCGGTCACTACTGGTTCATATTTTTTTGCCCATGTAACCTCTTTAACTGTTTTCCCGTGTTTGGTCTTTTGAATTTTGAATCTATCTATCGCTCCTCTCCAGTCGTGCTCGGTTTGTAATTTAGGAGCGTCACCAGATGTAATTTGAGCAGCCGTTTTTAAGTCTCGACCCTCTTCTCTCATCGTGACGAAAATATTCCTGACTCTTATATATGCATCATCAGCGGCTAATTCATTCCATGCAAAAGGCAAAACAACTGATTGCTTTGGAGTGTCAGGAACCCTGATAACAAGACGTACATTTCCGCGAGCTTCTTCAACAGTCCAACCTTTAGCGAGTTTTGAGACTCCTTTTCTTAGACCAACCGCCCAATATTCTTGATTATTTATCCTTGGCATTTTTGTGGGCATATCGTGGGCAAAATATAGTCTTTTTCAAGTTTGCTTGCAAGTGGTAGTCCTTTTAATGTGTTGGTATCACTAGAAACCCTAGTTATAGCTTTATGGGGCTCGATGCTTTGGGAGCACTAGGTCGCAGGTTCGAATCCTGTCGCCCCGATCAGTCAGAGACAGGTTTCCCAGCCTGTCTTTTTTGATGGAATATTTCCAAAGGTCCCTCACGGGTCCCTCTTGAGTATTAACTTGCTAGTAATAGCTTTATTTCTTGTTTTTCCAGCCGAACATTTCAGCCATTTTTCCAGTTGAGGCAAAATATCCAATTGCTCCAAGGAATAAACCAAAAGCAATTAGATTGGGAACGATGCCACCAATAATCTGAGCTTCTCCAAAAGTCAGAAACGTAATCACAACAAAAACCCTTGCCCAGTTATCAGCGAAGTTCATATCTACATCATGCTTTTTTTGTTATTGCTTCAACAGTCATGTAGATACGCTCTGTGCTTTAATTCCTAAAATTTTCTGACTTAATGGCAACTGAAATCACCGTTTTAGACTTCAAGTTGAGCAATACATTTGAAGAATACTGCACTCATATGAAGGCTCCTGAACAACAAGCAATGTTCAAGGAAATGGGTGTGAAGACTTTTTATATCGGCCAATGCAAGGACGATCCCAAAAGAGCAACCGTTATGTTTGAGGGACCTGAAAATATTTTATATGACATCTTCACCAATCCAGAGACAAAAACAATAGTTGAGGCATCAGGTCATATTTACGAGCCAACAACAATAACTCGATGGATCAATACTTGCCCTAATTGCTAGATTTGTTGCCAACTTGGCTCATTCTCCAAATGCACAAATCATTCAATTAAGAAAATAAAAAGGCAAAAAAAAACCCTCTTTTTAAGGAGGGTTAACTAAATTTATTTGGTTAATTAACCAGAGAATGGGCAAGCTCCAGACATAGCACTTGCAAGGAAATTCTTGAAGATCGGTGCTTGGCCTAATCCATATAGGAAAAAAGTAGAAGAAGTCAAAGTGAGAGCGAGTTTTGAGGCTCTGTTTAACTTGATGCCTTCGCCTCCTCTGGTAAGAGATGAATTCATTTGCTTTGTGAAAAGTTGGACAAACCTAACGAGTTATAAAAGTTTCCGTAATAAAGAAAGATACGTTGTCATATAGAAGAGTGGAAGGCAGTAGTCCCTCAGTGATAGATATTTAGACAAAAGAAAACCCCCTGATGACCAAAAAAGGGGGTTAACTCAATTTTTGAAGGGATCCCCACTCCCTCGATCTTGTGAGAAAGGGAACTGCTATGAATTACAGCTCCCAGACTCTGATTAGTAGAAAACTCACTTACTACTGACTTATTGAAAATCTAAGAAAAAAATATTTAATCCTGCAGTTCGGTTGAGGTAGTGCTTTCTTTCTCCCTTGGGAAGAGGGTTGCTTATAAGTAGGCAAAAGAAAACCCTCGCTGTGGAGGGTTTCAAAAACTTAGTGAGGAAGTTTTGCGAAGAGACGACAGGATTTCACCAACTGTCCCCTGATCTAGCTTGAGCTTGTTGAACGCAACACAGCCTTTAACCCAGTTACTCGCTCTTGCCTGATGTGAGAATAAAAGGAAGTTCTCTTAAACAACAGTTCGGTTGAAGTAGGGCTAACCAGTTCGGACTAGTTATTCTTATGTGGATTATCAATAGATCTAATCATTGGATAAATATCTCTCTCATTAGTTGCCGTAGTTGGTGTTTGAGATTTATTTCTGTTGATTATTAGAAGAAGCCGTACCCAACCGTATCTTTGATTAACAAATCTAATACCTTATGTTTGTCACATCAACTCAATTCCAGTAATGACAACTTCTACTAAGACATCTTCACCTCAGGTAATTACTGAGTACGGCAAGCAAAACATCTTTGGCCGTGAGACACAACCTCAGCTTGTAGAGGATTACACCAGCTATCCAGAAGAAGCAGAAAAGACAAATGGCCGTTGGGCAATGATAGGAATGATCAGTCTTTTGGTTTCTTACTTCTCAACAGGTCAAATCATTCCTGGAATCTTTTGAGCTCTGAATCACCTTCCAATTCTGGCAACTACGTCAACGTAGTTGAAAAGTTCAAACCAGAAGACGCTGAAAAAGCTAATGGTCGTTGGGCAATGATCGGCATGATCGCTCTACTCGGTGCTTACTCAATAACCCACCAAATCATTCCTGGAATTTTCTAAACCAATAACTACTAAAAACAATGCAACCATCTAACAAAACAATCCTAGAAAGAAGCATCGGCAGACCAGCCATGATGGCATTCGTTCTACTAACAGGTATCTACCTAACAACCGGTCAACTTATCCCAGGTGTTGTTTAATGACTTCTCAAAATAACAACAACAGCAGAAACATCGATCCTGAAAAGGTAACCGCTGAAAGACTTAACGGCTACGCAGCATTGTTTGGATGCATCGCTTTAGTTGGTGCTTATGCAACAACAGGCCAAATCATTCCAGGTTTTGTTTAAGGCTAGTTTTTAAAATCTAATAAAAAAGGTCTCTTACTTGTCATTACGGAAGGGACTTTTTTTAATGCTTTAGGAGCACTTGTCGCAGATTCGAATCCTGTCGCCCCGGTCACTCAGAGAAAGGTTTTTCCAGCCTGTTTTTTTATTGGGAAGTGAGAAAGGGTAGCTGTAGGGGTAGCTAGATTATTTCAATAATTTCCTTGAATTTTTTTTTATAAAGACTATGATTTTTCCAATTAAAAAGGGCTGACATTTTTCAGCCCTTTTATTGGATTTTATTAACTTGTTCCAGCTAGATCAATTTCTTGCTGTGGGGCTTTTCAATCTTCTAATTCATTGACGTATCATGTCGCACTTGGAGATCCAGTCTTCTCCATATATGCCTCCTCTCCGTGTTGAGAGATATCTAATCCTGATTGCTCTTCGCTATTGTTTACTCTGAAATTGCAACCTAGTGATTTCAAAACTATTGCAATTACAAATGTTCCAATTGCAGCTATTCCATATGCGATTAAGACAGCTTGAAATTGACCTGAAATCAATGCCATGCGACCTTGCTCTTCAAGTACTAATCCTGCTGGATGAGAAGCTATTAACTCTGATTTCGCAAAGAACCCAGTAAGAAGAGCACCTGCTGTTCCACCCACACCATGCACAGCAAATGTATCTAAGGAATCATCAAAAGATAATTTGATTTTTAATTGTACGGATAAATAACAAAGGGCCGAGGTAATAGCACCTATCAACATTCCGCTTCCTGGACTAACGAACCCAGCAGCTGGAGTTATCCCGACTAATCCAGCTACTGCACCCGTAGCCATTCCTACAGCAGTTGACTTACCATCTTTTATTGACTCAATTAAGGCCCAAGCAACTAATCCAGCAGCGGCAGAAACATGAGTAGTTGTGAAAGGCAGTTCTGCACCACTCACGCTTAATTGACTTCCACCATTAAATCCGAACCAACCAAACCAGAGCAAACCAGTTCCTATTAATATTTGAGTAATGTCGTGTGGTGGTTTGATTCCTTTGGGCCAATTACTACGAGAACCTATTAATCCAGCAAGAACTAAAGCAGAGACGCCTGAGCTTATATGAACTACTGTTCCTCCTGCGAAATCTAAATCTTTACCAAGCAATCCTCCTCCCCAAACCATATGAGCTAGAGGTGCGTAAACAAGCAAAATCCAGATTGGAGTAAAGAAGCACCAAAAACGGAAACTTATTCTTTCGACAAGTGCTCCTGATATCAAAGCAGGAGTGATAATTGCAAACATCCCTTGAAAGAGTGCAAAACTTAGACCTGGAATTTGTAACCCCTCCCAGTTAGAGGGAAGATTTTCTAAAAACGCATAGGTTGATGGATTTCCTATGAATGCATTGGATGCGCCTCCATCAGAGAAAGCAAGACTAAATCCAATTGTTGACCAAACAAGGGTTGCGATTCCCATCATCACAAAGCTCATTGCCATTGTGTTGAGAACATTCTTGGCCTGAGTAAAACCTCCATAAAAGAATGCAAGACCTGGTGTCATCAGCAGAACCAGAGCTGATGAAGTCAATATCAATGTATTGTCTGCAGCTGAAAGATTTGATTCGGTTGCATTAGCAGGAAGGAATGACGCAAAAATTAGCTGAAGTGCTGGCACCGCTAATAACGCGATTCCTATCTTTCCGATACGAGTTCGTAACAAGATAAAAAAGTGTTCTTCGATACACTTTGCCTCTCGATTGAAGGAAAAGTGTTCATTATGAACACTTTTTTAGTATTAAGTATTTATGCTTTTAGCTTCGGTTGATTTTTGAAGTTAATGATCTTTGCATTTTGAACATTCTTTGCAATCCGTGCAATCGCAAGGACAAGTACAACCACAACCTGGACAAACTTCTTTCTCATTAGAAACTGAAGCCTCTGCCATAAAATAAGTTAAAGACATAGCAATCACTGATTAGATCTTGCAAATATAAAGATAAATTCCTATAAAGTCAACTATAGTAATAACAAATGATCTTTTTATTGAAAGCTTTTGGGAATGATTGTCATTTTTAAGGAATATTTTTATAGCTTTTCGTAATGTCTATCCCTTATTTTCTGCAAAGATTCCTCACTTCCTCTCCCAACCGAACATCTCAGCCATTTTTCCTGTTGCAGCAAAATATCCAATCGCTCCAAGGAACAACCCAAAAGCAATCAGCTTTGGAACTATTCCACCAATGATTTGAGCTTTAGCCAAGAGAATCATTTTTATTGATGAGGCGGTACTTTCTCTCCTCGTCTGACTTTTGCCTTTCTGGTTTGATCAAAATAAATAATCACCCCACAAAAAAATGCTAATCCAACCAAGTTAGGAATTATCCCACCAATTATTTCGAACTCTTCAAAGAATTCCATGTATATCTTTATAGCCTCCAATTTGTCTTGTTTAGATTAGAGACTTAAAAAAGAAATTGCTTAGTCTTGCTTCTCTTTCTCTTGGCTAAATTTAAACCAACCGTTTTCTCTCATTCCCCTTCTAATAGCAGTAACAAGTGCTCCAAGGAAAAAAGATCCTAAACCAGCAAAAATTGCCAGAGTCAGTAAAGGCTTTACTCCGGATACAGCTGTATTTTGAAGGGCAGGATCTAAGGGATCCATCAGATCGTTGCTTGATCAGTCGTCATAAACTTTGCATGTTGAAGAAGTTGGGTGGATCTCACATTCTTCTTTCCAAAACTCTTCTCTGGTTTCTGCAGGAATTTCGTAATTGAAATCATGCATTACTCGAATATCACTCAAAGCATTTTTGATGACAGGAAATGGAGTTCTTAGCTTCATAAACCTCCTGTTCGGATGAATATGTTCTACTTGATTCCTTTTGATTTAAACACCTCGGCTTTTACTCAAGTACTACTTCCTATTCCTTCGATAGAAAAAAAGCAGCGGAGGACTATCGATTTCAGCTCATAGAAGTTGAATTGAGTATTTTTTTCATTGATAGAAAATGGTATCAACCGCTACACTTCTTTTACGTTCGATTTCCCTAGGGAAATGCATGTTTGGGCAGCACGGAACGGGGTTGCCTCTGCTGAGAAACGTAATGAATCAACTTCTTTTAATCAGAAAAAGTATCTGCAAGAAAAACTCACTCCACAATGCTGAGTTGTTTCTTTCTTCCAGACCCAGTCATAGAAGTCCAATTGAATTAAATATCCGATTACTCAAGAAAAAGGCCCAAAGAAAACTGATACACCAATCCGGATTGAATCTTGCTTCCAAATGTAGATCTATCTCCTTTCAGCTGAACAGCCACTTAGCCCAAAAAAAAGAACACGAGAAAAGGCTGCATTCAGCTCAAATCATTTCAATGACAAGTTGATTTAGCCAATACTAGGTCGACAGTCGATTTATCTTGGGGGCATTGCCCCCTTTTTTATGCCACACTCCAACGCCTGAAAGTAAAGGGACTGAAAAACTCCCTTAGAGAAAAGAGGGATCTAAAAGTGATGGTCGATAAGAAAGCACAAATGGACGATGCTCGCTTTTAACTGCAACAATGACATCTTCTCCCGTATGCCAAATCCATTGCTGTTGAGGAGAGCCACCTTCAACATCAACACTTGTACCAACTGGAGGACCAAAACGATACCTTAATCCTGCCAAAACTTCAGTCATGTTTTCATTGTCTATTTCATAAGCAAGTTGCTTTAATCCATCCTCATTTTCAATTCGAACTCGAAGAACCTCTACAGGTAAGCCACTAATTTGAATATCTTTAACTTCAAAAAGATTCTGGGTTGATTCTTCTTTGATGGGACTGAAAGATATACCAAGATGGCTCTCTACCTTTTGAAGGTCCATTCCCCACGTCAAACCCTCAACACAGGCAAATACTGGTTCAGAGATTAGTTGGGTAAGAAAAAGAAAAACAATTAAAACTAGGGATCTATATAGTTTTTGCATTTATATCTACAGAAAAATGGCTGATAATTAAAGGTTAATCAACTTGGAATGAATTAAAAGTCTTGTGTTAATTAAGCCATAGACCACCACCTAGCAGTAGTGGGACTAGCTCCATAAATTCCAGCAATCTGTTCCCAACTCCAGCCGTAACTTCTATACCTATTGATTCTTATCTTTCCAGCCAAACAACTCAGCCATCTTTCCAGTTGAAGCAAAGATTGGATAGCCCTACCTCAACCGAACAGCAGTAGTGGAGAAATTCTTTTTATGTTATTACCAGCTTGATGGCGTAATACGGAATACATCATCAAATTAGATCGGGGGACGGTCGTCGAAATCCTGTCCTCTCTTCGCAAATCATTAAAAGTTCATTAGGTCTGCACTTTTTTTGGTAAACAAAAACTCAGGTTAAGTCTTGCATTTCCTACATACCGGCATAACCAGTCTCTTCAAGTCATTGATTAGGCGCTTTGAGTAACTATTAAAGCTTGAAACCCTTCTTAAAACGAGGGTTTTTTAGTGTATAGCCTTCAAGTCATAGACCATTGATTAACAGTTGCAGGTCAGTTAAAAACGAAATCGAATCTCTGTCTATAAAAGTCTTTAAAATGATTATATAAGAATGGATTCTCAACTCCTTCTCTTTTATTAGTTTTAATTCTGCAAAGATCGCAGTTGTCTATTTTGGGGATGGTGAAGAGAGTAAAGAGTTTCATAATGCCTACTTTCTTACACTCTTTTTCTAATCCTTCTTTTTACTTGTAGGGAGTAGGTAAGCACTACTTAAATTGTCGTAATGTCTGCTTTACCTACTTATTCTTATTTGTTATTGTATATGTACGTTCGCCTCAATTGTGGGGTGCATGAGATGGAAGTAGGGAACGGGATTTCCAGTAATTGAATAGGTCATGAACAACCTAGCTTTAACTAAAAAGCGTATTAAGAAAGCAGAAAGGCTTCACGCTGCTCAACTTGCAACATTTAAGAAAGGAGTATTTACTTTTTTCAAATCTTCAGTTTTTGAAGAAAGACAAAAGCAAGCTCGTGAAGAAGTTGCAGCAATGGATTCTTAATTCAGAATTAATTGTTGACAGTCGATCACCAGGGGGCAGTTAGCCCCCTATAAAATTAACTTTCAACCGAGCTTTCAATTTACAAACAACAGTCATCCAAAAGACTTAAGGGATTACAGCAACCCAAGAGAAAGCAAGTCCTATTCCTATCCAAATCCCTGCAAATAAATTGCGACCATTCAATCCAAAATTATCAATAACCGATTGAGTGGATTGTGTGACCAGCAAAAGTAAGAATAGTTGTGCAAGAAGAAGGCCTAAAAAGTAACCAATCAGCGGTGTAGGTTCTGCACCAACGATTGTGCTTCCAAGTAAGTAGCCATGTAATGAAAACATTGGCAAAAGCCATTTAGTGCTCACAAGATTTAGAACAATTAAGCCCTCTACAGCCAAAGTTAGAGAGACAAGTGCTTCTGCCCAAGGAGCTACTAAATCAGGCAACGGCTGTAGTTGTACTAGCGCACTTCCTCCTAATCCAACAGCTAAAAGTGGGAGAATCCATTTCATGGATCTCTTTAATCCCACCAGAGCAATTCCTAACATAAAAAGTAAATGATCAGGTCCAAGTAATGGATGACCGATACCACTAAGAAGAGCTTGCCATGCTGAAAGATCAGTACTCTCTCCCATTCCAAAAGGATGATGAGCTAAAGCTGAGTTAGATAAAAAGGTAAGTACTAAAAATAATGGAGTTAAAACTGCAAGAGAAAACTTGCGCACCAAAAAATGAAACCTCATAGGTCGATCCTCGTCGAATTGTAAAGAAGGCGGGCATTCTGACTGGTATCGAAGAAGCTCGATACATCACAGTTGCGGGACAGCAGCGGATTCGCACCGCTTTTCCCCATCACTTCCAATAACTGATCGCTATTAGAACCTTAAAAATATTATGCCAGAAAAGTAATATCTATGAATTACTTGTTAAGAGGATTATTGAGTGAATTTAAATTTATTTTAGCTACCTGAAGTTAATCCATTCACAATGAGCTGAACGTTATGACGGAGTAACTTTAAATATGTTGGTGCGGGCCCATCGCTTTTTGATAGAGAATCTACATAAAGATTTCCACCGAAAGTTGCTCCTGATTCAATAGCAACTTGCTTTTGAGCTTCTGAACTTACTGAACTTTCACAAAAGATCGTAGGGACTTCTTTCTCTTTAATTGTTTTTATTAGATTGGCCATACGCTTAGGAGTTACTTGACTTTCAGCATTAACTGGCCATAAATAAGCTTCCTGCATGCCATAGTCATTGGCTAAATATGTAAAAGCACCTTCACAGCTCACTAAGACTCTTTTCTTTAGGGGGATTTTTGATAATGTCAACCTTAATTCATTATCAAGATTCATTAACTCCTTTTTATAGTTATTACCATTACTTCTATAAGTTGATTCATTGAGTGGATCAATTTCTATAAAAGTTTCAACAAGTTTATCTACATATAGCATAGCTTTTTGGGGAGACATCCAGGCATGTGGATTGGGTTTACCTTTATATTTATCTTCCTCAATAGCCAGTGGTTTTATTCCATCACTTAATGTAATTGTTGGAACATTACCAGCTGTGGCAGTAAATCTTTTAAACCATAATTCTAAACCTAGTCCATTTTCAATAATTAATTGGGCTTTAGACGCTTTAATAACATCGCTTGGTGTGAATTGATAACTATGAATTTCTGCGCCTGGTTTAGTAATTGATTGAATTGTTAATTTCTCACCGGCAACGTTTTTAGCAAGATCAGCAAGGACTGTAAATGTTGTCACAACAACAGGTTTGTTTTTCTCTGGGTTAATCCTTTTTGAGTCATTGACGGGTAAGGAACAACCCGTTACAAAAACAACTGAAAAAGCTAGAAAAAACAACTTCATCCTTTTCATAAGATAAGAAATTTCTACATAGATAATTATCAAACTAACAGATAGCACTAATAGTTTTAATCGAATGTGTATCCTTAATAAATTATTCTAAGGAACAAAATTTAAACGCATTTCAAATCCTCCTTTACTGTTTTGTTCAGAGGAAATTGAGGCTATTTGCACCTCTTATAATTATTCTTTCTAATCCGGCAAAGATCGCAGTTATCTTTTTTGGGGATAGTGAAGGGAGTGAATAGTCTCATAAGACCTCCTTTTGCTACACCTTTGGTCTAATCCTTATGTTTACTTATTAGGAGTAGGAGAACACTACAAAAAGTTGAATAAAAAGTTAATTTCTAAGTGATCCTTCTATTAATTCTTTTTCTAACAGCTTTTAATTGAACATCGAATCTTAATTGCTTTATGTGATCTAGTTTTTCTGCCTTATCTGCTGGCATTGTCCTCGCCGCCTCAACCATTGCGAAAGCATATTTATGCCTAGCTTTTGGAAAAGAACCCATAGTCGAAGTACGGAATGGTGTTAGTACATTGTCGAAACGGTAATCCTTTGTGAATCGAGAAAATTACTCAAATATCTCACGATGTAATAAAAGTTGCTTAGTTATTACTAAAGAGGTTTAGAAAAGATTGGAAAGCCCTACCCCAACCGAACTTTTATTTTAGAGAACTTACTTTTATTCTTACATCAATCAAGAGCGAGTATCGAAAGGATGCGATAGCTCTGGTCTGAGAAGGGGACAGTCGCCGAAATCCTGTCCCTTTTCTCGCACATCATAAAAAGTTCATTAGGTCTGCACTTTTTTTGGTAAACAAATACTCAGGTTAAGCCTTGCATTTCCTACATATCAGGCATAACCCTCTTCAATCTTCGATTAAGAGCTTTGAGTAACTATTAAAGCTACTAAACCCTCCCTAAAAAGAGGGTTTTTTAGTGTCTATGGGGTACTTTTGCTACAACAGAAGCTTGGAAAAATTAGTTAGGTTTACAAAAATTTGGTCACTGGTTTGTTCACTCCCTATCACGCAAAAGTGTTTGGAATAATGCTCATTTCTGGTGGAGCTTCACTCTGGCAACTGGGTGAAGGGAACGACTTTAGATAAAGATCAAAAATCAATTGACTGCTACACGCAACCCAAAACAAAGAAAAAGCCCAGGTTCGATCTTGGTGAGATTTTATTAGCTCTAAGCCTTTAGGGTTATTGTGGATAGTTAGCTCTTCGTGCTAAAAGTTAAGATACTTCGACTTCATAAATTGACCTTTAGATTATCCAAAAATGTCTTTTATTGCAGGCATACTTGCTAATGCACTTTTGTTCTCATCTTTGCTGTTAGTAGTAGGTGTTCCAGTTTTTTATATGACTCAAGATAGTCCAGAGGACAATAGAAATCCAAACATAAGAAAAATAGAAGCCCTTGGTGGTGTTTGGTTCGTATTGGTTTTATTGAATGGATTAGTGGGTGGAATTGCACAAGGTTATTCTGGTTAAATTAAAAATCAATTTATAGAATCATTGTTCAAAAAATCACGGTTTTTTTTATGCCAATTAAATTAATTTATAGTAAATATAAGGCCATGAAACGGTTGAATAAAACAAGTATGTTTTTGATCGTAATTAGTGTTGCTACTACTCTGCCCTATCAATTTCATTACTTAGCATCAATTAAATAAATACAGCTTAAGTTTTTACTTCTATCCTCTCAAGGCTTCATTCAGAACAAATCATCTCAATGAAAGGGTGAAATCAACTTGAAAAAAAAGAAAAGATTGGAAAGCCCTACTTCAACCGAACTTCAGTAGTAGACAAATATTTTATATCTTCAGTAAATCGGTGGTCCGGAATGTTCAACCTTTGTTTCACCGAAAAACTTTTCACTTCTTTCCTAAGCCTGATTATGAAATTCTTTGCAACTTCACTTTGCGCATTGGTTTGCTTGTTAGGTATTCCAGCAATTTATCAAGTTTCAACCACTCCAGGAATTTTCTACGTTTAACTACTATGTACGGAATTAACGAAGCAACAATCATTGCCAGCTTGGCTATCCCTGCAGGTTTGTTCATTGGCTTTTCAACAATCCTCGTCAACAGACTTCGTCAGTGCATGTAATGACTACCTTTACTCAAGCCAAAACAAAGAAAAAGTCTAAGCTCGGACTTGGTGAGTTTATTGGTGGGATTTTGTTTGATCTTTACGCTCGTTACTAATTCATGGGCAATCTCCTAGCAGTAGTAGGATAAACACCCCAGAAACATTCGCTTTGTACTACAACACTGTCATATATCAACTGATTAGATTTTTATAAGTTTAGGTCTAGAAAATGTTTACTGCATATCACGCAATCATGTTCGCGGTTTTATTGATAGGTGGGGCTGGCGTCATTCTTAAAGCTTCTTCAGGGGAAGAGTCCCTAGCAAATAATCCAGTTCCAGTTAAGGCTACTGAATCAAAGTTTGACTTAAACACCTACTAAACAAAATCTAAAAAGCTGAAATGCCAAGCCAAGTAATTGTGATTTTTGCTTCTGTTTTGTTCGCCTTGGGTGGAATTTGGGTTTTAATTTCTGGCTTTGATGATGACGATAATGATGGAGATGGGATGACTTTTCCAGAGTTTCAAAGCGTGTAGAATTAATCATTGAGTCAGCGTTTCTAAATTAAAACCAAAAGAAACTGTTCTCATTGGCGATTGATAAATTTAAAGTTTTCTGATTTATTGGTGGAGCGAAATAACTACCAGCCCAACTCTTTTATAAGTAGCGAATGTAGATTATTGGAAACTGCATTGGGTAGATGTTGACTATGCAAAGAGTTACTGGAAAAACAACAATGACATAAAGTAGCCAATCTAAGCACTAAGCTTTTCCCAAATAACCTCTGATTCTTTGAACAAGTCAATAGCTTCTTGTTTGCCAAGTATCTTTTGTGCATCATTCATTAGTTCTATATATCTAAGTCTTAGTTCTTGTTTATCCATAAGCTGCATTTGTATTTCATGCAGTGACTTTTCACTGAGTGCTAGATTGTTTTTATTAGGCGCGTGCGAAAAATTTAATGATGCATTTTGGTGAGGCATTGAAATAAATCTGATTAACTACTTAGCGAGAAAGGGAAATTGCTACTTAGAACAATTTCCCTAGCTCTAGTTGAGTGTCAAAAAGGTGCTTTGCAAACCTTTTTTTCACTAGTAGGTCATTGCTCGACCTACGCAACGTGTTTAATATTTTGGCTAAGTAATTCTGCTGTTGAGTTGATTGAGTAGTACGGTTTTCCTTCTTAGAAATTGGAAATACCGAGGAGAAAAAAAAGGAACTTAACTCATAAGTTCAACTAATACTCGAAACCCCTACATCTATAGAGGCACAGCCTCGCTTATTTGGTTTTAAGTTTAGAACTTACCTGCGAGTACAAGGTCAAATGGCTCAACGAATAAACGTTGCACTAAGTTTAATCCCACCAGGAAGTAGAGATTTATTTGAGTTTGTTTTTTTCTGCGCAGTTGGTTTTACTGCTGGGAGTTTGGGATTAATATGACTTCTACATTCCTTTTTGTTGGCATTGCTGCTTTGTTTTACATGATGGCTTGTTTGTGGAGAGACTTGAAGAGTAATCCAAGATCTTATTTTATTAAATAGAAATTACCTAGTTGAACTTTTTGTTAGTTCTAAGCCTTAAAGCTTCTTTTTGATAGCTGGTTCTGATTTCTTTTATATGAGATTGCTTTTCGGCCCAATCCACTGGCATTGTCCTTGAGGCCTTTACTAATTCGAACGCATACCTATGAGTTTCCTTTTGAAAATCCATAGTCGAAGTAGGGATTGATAAAAGTATCTTTGCCACTTCATTGACCTTTTGTCTATGTACAAATGAAAAATAAGTATTAATTACCCGAACTGGTTAGCCCTACATGGACCGACCTACAAGACAAGAGAACCCTTTTTATATTCATAACATCCTCATACGAACCAACCAGAACAAAACTTTTAGTCATGTGTGCAATCAACAAAACTACTGCTGCAAAACTAATCGTTCTCTGGAATCTTCCTGCACTTCTTTTATTAGCTGGTACTTATGAAGTTGTTACAACTGTATTCCCTTAACTAACAATGACATCATCTAAAAGCCCAAAGAATTGGTCAGAGTGGAATAACACAAAACATTTCACGGATTATTCAAGAGATTCAGGTACAGGCAAATTTGTTCGCTTTACGATTGCTGCCTTGCTTTTTGCTCCTGTTGGCTTTCTTGCTTATATGACTACTATTTAATAATTACATGACAACAAAAGAAAGAATTAAAGCCGCGGAAATTCGCATTAAAGAACTACAAACTCTTATTCAATTCTTGAAGAATGAGAAATGAAACCCATTTAAATTAATAAGTTATTTTTTTTCCTGTAGAAGTTAGTCTCACTCCTTCTTTTAAGACAATTTTATTCTCTAGTCTTATCAGCTATAAAATTTTAATTAGTTTTCTTGCTTTAAATGAACTTCCATACACATGGTTGTACATTCAACTCCTTCATTATTCAATGAACAAGCAGTAACACACTCAAAATACAAATCGATAGAATCTGTCTCAATTGACTTTCGATCATTTTCAAAAGACTTTGACATATATAAGAATGTATTAGTTATCACTATTCAGCACTTAACTTGGGCCTTTGTTTTAAAAATAACTTTATATAAATACTTAAATATTCTCTTTATATAATCCTACTGATTGATAACTTTAATTTATGATTACACATTGATAAGTCATATCATTGTCAAACTAAAAAGTTGTCTGGATAATTAAGGTAAAAAGTAATATACAAGTATGATTTGTTATTGAGTTTTAAAATTTTTAACTATTTAGTCGAAAAGCTAGGCGTTACATTATCAGGACTTTGTCAAAAATTATTTTTTATTAGTAAAACTAATTGGATGGATAAAGCTTTGAAATTCTTTTGGATTGTCTTGCAATTTTTCTGCGTTTGAATTTGTCATTTGTCATCTTCGTGAATACAAAGCCAGGAACAATCCAAGTTGAGGAGATGAGACAAGTCATTAAAAATTGGTTATGAAATATATTATCCATTTAAATTTAAATATAAATATTATTTATATTATGGCTTATTCAAACTTTTAGTGTGTGGTTGTAAATACCCTAAGGCCGGAATTCATAATAAATACTTATCTTTTTCTAAGATTTGATATTAAAAAATAAATTAATGGTCTTTTATCCACGTTCATTTAATTAATTCATCTATAACTGTTTTTCTCTAACTAAATAATTATGCAAATTTTCGCTGGTTTACTTTCAACATCCGCTCCTACAGCTCCAATAGTAGGAATAGCTTCAATAGTGCTATTTGCAATTGTTGGTTTGATGGTTGGACCAGATTATGATGGAATGAATGCTCCTTCTATAGGCAATAGCAAAAGCGATGATTGACTTCGCATTAAGAAATAGTTATTAATTAATGTCATACGTATTACCAAATTAGGAAACAATTAAATATCACTAGATGTTCTTATTCAATTTGGAAAAAAGTAGGCTGATATATCAACTCAGATAAACAAAGGTTGCTTTTACCACTTTAAAAAACTTTAAAGTGGGTCGTAAATTATCCCTTTTTAACAAATATATTCCACGAATTTATACTAAGTCATTTAAATTTATAAGAGAAAAAAATTTCACGTGATTCACTTCTCTACTGCTCTATTTTTTCCCGATTATGGGACTTCAGGAGTGCCTTGGGATCTTGTTTTATTGCACTTCTATTTTTTTGCTATAGCCATACCATTCATTATAATTTTTAATGCAGCTAGGAATTCTGATCGAGAGAATCCAAATAGAGTCAAAGATGAAACGACTAGATATCCTGATCTACATCCTAGAGCATAAATTTAACTAAAATTCAATTAAGTATCAATTATTAGCCTTTAGATTTAATGTATCTTATCTATTTTATTTTTAACTTGCGGATTATATGATTTGATATTAATAATGGACTATCTTTCTTCTGGGTAGGAATAAAAGTCAGTCTCAGAAATATAATATTTGTTTAGCTCATTTCCCCATTCCTTATGATGTTGATCTAGATTTAGGAAATTATTTTTAGGGCTCGCTTCAAAAATCTTTTTAATTAATTCAATCTTAGTATCAGTAATATATTTTGTGTAGAACTTTGTTGTCTGTTTCACAAGTAAGTTGTCTCCGCTCACGAAATAATAATCAAAAATTTAATTTAAATGTTTTTAAGACAATACGTGGAAATAATGATAATTTTGTAAAAATAAATACTTCTTTGACCTTCAAATAGTAGATAAAAAATGTATATAATCGAATTTTTTAGGTCTCTTGGAAAAAATATTTTTAATATATCCAGAGAGACTGATTCATATCTTGCTAATTTTTAGTTTTTTACTATGAACCAGAGCATGAAAAAACATTTGCAAGATAACTCTTAATTATTGGTGTTTGACCTAATCCAAACAGAAAGAATATTGATGATGTCAACGTAATAGCGATCTTGGAGCCTTTATTCAACTTGAAATTTGTCGCTTTAGTTAGAACAGAGTTCATGACGGGGTCTTTTGTTATAGATAACTTAAGACCGGAATTGATTATTTAAGTAACAAAATATACGTTATAAGTAGAGGCTATTAGACAAGCAAAATACATTTACATTTTCCAATGCTGAGACCTTTACCTTTAGATGATCTCCCAAAAAAATTGGTAATCTATTTTAGAAGACTATGCTTGTTTCCACTCAGAGTCTTCTAGAAGATTTGAATACTCGTTGTAATCAAAAAACAGGTCTTCCTCTAATACTTCTTCCAGAGTGATTCTATTAAAATAAGTCATGCTTCACTTCGAAAAGGTGAGTTGTAATAAGCCTTGTTGACTGTATAAAGTGTGTAAAGAGATACAGCGATCCCTAAAAAACCTACAACTAGGATTGGAGAGAATGATGGAAAATCATAAGTAGGAATTGAAGTCATAATGATATGAATGATGACAAACATGTTCTAAAGCATCTGCATGCTTTTTGATTGAGGCTTGTACGACAAATTTTTACGCTTAACACGACAAAGGCTAAGGATTAAAAAACTCAGTGAGTGATAAATCATTTCTTTTTAACAAAGCAAAAGTTGTACCCTTGTAACCTTTGCATATACGTAAGTCGGGAGATAATACAGTTGTATCTAGCCAACCTTTTTGAGTCTTTTTTATCTCAGATAAGAAACTAATCTTTTTACCTAGTAACTTTGGACCTATTATTCCTGCTTTTCTAAAGCTAACGTTTATGCGTTTCTGATCAATAATTTCTAAACTAGCAAGAATGTTAGTAGAAAATAGGTTTCCTGCAAAACCTTTAGGTCTTAATAAATTTAGTCCTCTACTTTCCTCTGGCTCAAGTATCTGTAAGTTATCTAATAGCGGCGAATAATTTAAAAAAGGAGAGTTAGAGGTACTCCATTTAAGTTCCCATACACCTGTGAGCAGATCAATTTGTTTTGTTATGTCTACAGAGGATTCAATTTCAGCTAGTTTTATGAGCTCTACGATCTGATTTGATTTAGGGGTATGTTCAAGAACTTCTATCAATTTTGATACTGCATTCATGAT
Source organism: Prochlorococcus marinus str. MIT 1013 (assembly GCF_027359395.1). Taxonomy (NCBI): domain Bacteria; kingdom Bacillati; phylum Cyanobacteriota; class Cyanophyceae; order Synechococcales; family Prochlorococcaceae; genus Prochlorococcus; species Prochlorococcus marinus. Next base: position 588,865 of record NZ_CP114778.1, on the reverse strand, counting down.
TAGTGTTTATTTAGAGTCTAAAGTTGTTCAATATTGATTTGGTTGGCATAAAGAACGTGTGGCTGGTCTTTACTCCCCTCGCTTGCTTGAATCCATTCTTTGTACTCTTCTTTAAGAGCTTTTTTATCTAGCCCATCAAGTTCCATTAGTCTCTTTAAAGCATCATTCATTGTTACTTCAAGAGTCCTTTTTAAGCTGATAGTTGGTAATTTCATATGAAGCTCCCGGCCAGAGAATCAGTTAAAAATGTACATACAACAAAAGCCAATGTCATTAGTAATGGCTTTTGAAATAAATCATTAGAAGAGTTCATTGGATTTTTTTAGTAGTGACCAATTGAGCTAACGAAGCATGCTAAAGCTCCGCAATAAATAAAAAACAAACTCATTTCTAATGGTCTGCGACTAAAAAATGAGAGGTAGAAAGTAGTTGATTTCATGTGGATAGCTAAAACAATTTAAAATGATTGTTTGCTTTTTTCTTTGCTGCTTTTTGTATACGGCAAAGCTCAGTCATCTCTGGTTTAGGGATGCTGAAAGGGGTAAACAATTTCATAAAAATCTCCCTTTTACCTTTATGTTTTAGGGCATTTGGAGGTTCTCTAGATGTGTAGAACCCCCTAATAAAAAGTAGTACTTGCACTACAACTAACTATTTTTGTCGTTACTAATGTTCGAAAAAATCTGTTTTAATCATTCTCAAACGATATCACGTTTTATTGTTTGAGATTTTGCTGATTGTTAGTTATGCCTCAACTTTTCAAATGTCTATCGCAAGTCCAAGTTAATCACAATCAAATTAAGAAATAAACTCTACCTAACAATATTTCTAATCAAATTTAAATATCCATTAATTACTATTCATTCCTTTCATAACTACTGTTTTTGATTTTTAAGCTTTATAAATTGTTTAATCACGGCTTTGACACTACTAATCCACCTTCGAAATCGTGATGAAGAGGTAAGAGATTTAGTTAGGAGTTCTATTTGTTCTTGTCTCTCTTTGTATTTAAGTTCCAGTTCGTTTTTTGCAATATCAAGGTTTTCGAGTTGGATAAAGCTATCATCTTTTCCTTCCCAGTCATCTATATTTGACTTTAATTCTTCAATACCCATAGTCCTGTACTTGCTGATAAGTATTTTTAAATCATCAGGTTCGGGATGCATGAAAAGTGATTTATTAACTTTCAAAATCTAGCTTGTAAATAAAATATCAAGGATGGGTAAACCCACTCTTATTTGGGCTATATCTACTTATAAGGATTATAAATAGATCTAATGATTAAATAAATATCTCTCTAATTAGTTGCTGTATTTGATGTTTGATGAGTAAAACTATTAATGATTAGAAGAAGCCGTACATGACCGTATCTTCCCCCTAAAAGGCCAATACTTTACATTTCTACACATACACATCTCGCTAATCATCATGACTCCAGAAGCGGAAAAGTTTAACGGCTGGGCAGCAATGCTTGGCTTCGTTGCAGCCTTTGGTGCATATGCAACAACAGGACAAATCATTCCTGGAATTTTCTAAACCAATAACTACTAAAAACAATGCAACCATCTAACAAAACAATCCTAGAAAGAAGCATCGGCAGACCAGCCATGATGGCATTCGTTCTACTAACAGGTATCTACCTAACAACCGGTCAACTTATCCCAGGTGTTGTTTAATGACTTCTCAAAATAACAATAGAAACATTGATCCTGAAAAGGTGACAGCTGAAAGACTTAATGGTTATGCAGCATTATTTGGTTGCATTGCTCTAGTCGGTGCATATGCAACAACCGGTCAAATCATCCCAGGTTTCGTGTAATGAACAAAGAAACTAGCTACTGGAAAATAGCCGAGCAAATGAATGGTCGTCTCGCGATGATGGGCCTCTTTGCAGCTGTAGTTAATTACGGATTCACTGGCTGGATCATTCCAGGAATTGTATAGTTCGAATTTTTAATCTTTTAATTAAGTCTCTTCCTTGATACAGAGGAAGGGACTTTTTTATTACTTTCAAAGTCGATGAGCAGATTAAAGCTGGAGACACTCAATTATTGTATTTACAAAGCTCTTTTTCTTTGCACAGTTGCTCAAGTGAAGGACGTCTAGTTAGAGGTAGACGCCATTGTGCCCATAACTTGTAAACTTGATCTATTAATGAACCTAGTATTGGCCAGTTTGTAGGAGCATAGATCCACCCCAGTCCAATTAATCGATATGCTTCTCTGAAAACAGCGACATCTTTAAGAATTTCACCTGATTCATTAATCGCATGAATTCTCCCCATCGCGTCTTTATAACTGATTCCTGAATAAAGGTCTGGTTGATACTTGGGGGAATCAATATCTATAAAACTAATATTATCAAGTGTATCTCTAGACCGTAGGAATTTGACCTCTCTTAAGCAAAGAGGGCAACCACCATCAAAAAGTAATATGAGCTTCGCTTGAGTCAAAATAAAATCAGAAGAAATTCTTCAATACAATTTATCTAATTAGTGAGGTAAATGGGGTTCGAGAATCTGGTGTAAAACACTTTAGTCATATCTATTTTATCTACTTGATTAAATGCAATAAGAAGATGATTTTTTTCTCTAGCACTTATCGGTTCCTACGAAATATAAGTAGTAGCAACCGATCTTGGTCGTAGAGACCGAATATAATTCTTCGGATTGCAACATTTTAAATTCTATATAGTCGAGTCAAAGTAGATATGTCCTTTTTAATGAATGTAATGTATTCCACTTTATTTGATGCAGTATTCGCTGACTCCTTCTTCTCTCCCATGAGAACAGTTTATGTGGTCTCTGATAGTCAGCTAGAAGAAATCAAGCGTAAGCAACATCAAGAAGAGCTAGATAATATTGAAGCCTCTCGTAAGAGACTTGAGTCGAACTATCAAGCACGAGTCAAAGTATTGTCAGATCGTGAGATTGAGTTGAAAGAGGAGCTCAAAGCACTTGCTCCAGCTAAGAAAGAAAAAGTCACTGCTTGATAAATAACTTGAGGACGTTAGTTATTTAGAGCATTGATTTCTCGATGGGCCTCTTCCCTCGGATAACGGGGGAGGGGCTTTCCCCTAATTTAGTTACTTCGAGTATCAACTAAAACAAGTCTAGATGTTATCCGAACTGCAAATTATCAGAAAACATGGTTGAATAGTCTTATGGTTACTTCGTTTAAGAAGGAGTCAAGCTCGTCCAAGTCTAAAGACTATTTGAAAACATCCGACAGAAAAAGGCCAACATGGCATTTTGAAGTAGAAGGAAGTGGTCAAAGAAAGAGATATTTAAAATCTCTAAATAAGTAGACGCAAGCTTAGTTTTCTTACTTTCCAATCAAAATCACTAGGGCATTCTTTAATGCCTTCAGTTCATATTGAGTATCTTCCCTTGAACAACGGGGGGAGGGGTTATTCTTTTGCCAATTTAAAGGCAGCGTCGACTCCAGACTTTGATGCAAATGGATAAGCCTGACAATGTGTTTTGTAGTTATGTCCCATTGCTGTTGCCATGCTTCCACCATCAATATTTAGTCTGTGTCCTCTAAGACTGTAGGAATGTCTGAATGAATAAATAACAAAATTTCTACCTTGCTCTTGTTCTTGTCTTTTTAACTCAAACCATTTTTTCGATTGAATGGAATATTTTCTAGTTAGATAATTTTTTAGAGCATCAGCAACTCCATAAGTGTATTTCTCAAATTCAGGTAGCTTTATTTTTCTCTTTTCAAACTGATTCATTAGGTCCCATTCTTTAGTTACTCCATTTGAGTCTTTGAGCTTGAGGGCATAGAGCTTTCTTTCTTCTGTAGAACCGCCACCACTTTTCTTTTCATAACAACAATGCCAATAGCGTTCTCTTGTTTTGGGGTCTTTTTTGACTTCTAAATGCATTAGCTCAACGGGACGTAACCCGAGCTCTACCAAAATTTTCACAGCAAAAGCCCATCGCTCATCTGGAATGGATTCGATTAGGTCAATCAATGCTTGATCTTCTACAGCATCACCTTTTTGATTAATTCTCTTACTTTCTTTTGAGATTTCTCCAATGTGGTGTTTTAAATCAGTGGGAGGCATCCATTGGACAGGAAATTTTTCACGGCTAACGCAATACTTTAAAAATTGAGCAAGGTTCCTGACAGCAATTTGTCTTGATCGACTTCCGCTTGCCCATTGTTTAACGCATTGATCAATGAGATCTTCTGGCGTGCTTACATATCCTTTCTTTAAGAGTTCAAGAGCATTATTTAAGACTGGATAAATAGTCTTTTCTTTCATCTTGCCTTTTAGGTTGGCGGCTTTCTTTGTAATCTCTTCTTGGCTAAGGAAGTAATTCTTGTTCCACGTTCTCAGCGTGATACTTGTGCCAAATTCAGTTTTATAAGATTTGAACCGATTGATAGCTCCTGACCAATCAAGTTGTTCTATTAACTTGGGGGTTTTCCCCTCTGCAATTTCAGCAGCTTGTTTAAGGCTGTAATTATCTTTTGCAACTAAAGCAAAAATATTTCGGATACGGGTATAACAATCACCTGCTTGATCTTCTCTCCATGCAAATTCAAGTGTGACTGATTCTTCTTTTTGACTAGATATGATTTTCTCGTAATTTTCAACGGATGGAACAAAATTACTTAAAGGCTGATGAGTGGTCTCTTTATTTTCTCTGACTTTAAGAGTGACTTTTTGGCCTCTTGGACTCTCACGCACAGTCCAACCTTTACCAAGTTTTCTGACTTGCTTCCTAAAGACCGCGGCCCAATCATCAGTATTGCGAACTAGAGGCATTGCACCCAAAATGCACCCAAATCATGTCATCTTGGTCATGACAAGTCAAGACAGACTAAGCTATAATTGCAGTTATAGCCGTAATTGACTGGTGTCACTAAATATAGACCAGCGCTTTGGGAGCACTAGGTCGCAGGTTCGAATCCTGTCGCCCCGATCAGTCAGAGACAGGTTTCCCAGCCTGTCTTTTTTAATGGGAAGACGCTAAAGGTCCCTCACTGGTCCCTCTTGAGTGTTGGCTCGCTAGTAATAGCTTTATTTCTTGTTTTCCCAGCCGAACATCTCAGCCATTTTTCCAGTTAAAGCAAAATATCCAATTGCTCCAAGGAACAAAACAAAAGCAATCAGATTGGGAACGATGCCACCAATGATCTGAGCTTCTCCAAAAGTCAGAAACGTAATCACAACAAAAATTCTTGCCCAGTTATCTGCGAAGTACATCTATTTATTATGATGGTTTTAAGGAAGTATTGAAAAATTGACTCAACTAGATCTAATAACGCTGAGATATGACAATGTTCTTCTAGCCCTTCCAACGCTAAAAAAACATCAAAGAAGGAATAAAGATGGAAGCATTATCAATATTCCTGATCCTGAGCATGGAGATAGTTGGACAAGTTTGGAAAACGAACTCCATCAGTGGATAAGAGAGCTTGATCAGCGAGAAGATGAAGAGACTCAAAGATATTGTGAGGGTCGTATTACAAGGATTAAAGATCAGATGAGAAAAAGAGGTTACGATCCAGAGGATTTAAGCGGCCAGGTATGAGAATCAAAAATCCTTTTACTTAAGAATTAGATATCCGTAAACAGTAATTATGAGAAGAATTGGGATTGCTAGGTAGGTGATTACGAACCACTTGAAAGTATTGTCTTTTGCCACGCTGATTTAAAAAAAGAGAATAGCAATGGCTACACCCATTGCTAGGCCAATTACCCAACTAAGGCAAAGCATTTGATAGTTGCTGAAATTTAATTTTTGTTGAATACGCTCGGCTAATCGTTTATCCGCCTTAATTAATCTCATTAAAACCATTTCTAATACTTGCCTGGTTGGAATAACTTTAAAACTACTAAATTTCTATAATGCACATTCCCAGGTGTTGCAGCACCCACTCCAGTCTTCATCTTCGAGCCTTTGTATATTTGCTTCGATGGGGTTTGCATCAGTTACAAAAAATGATGGTAAATAATCACGGCTAACAACATCTCCTACCTCATTCTCAATTGGATTAGTAATTCGTTGACATGCGTGACCATCTACCCCTTGCACTTCTTCTTCTAAATTCCCATCGGGTTTGATTGTGTATTTAATTGTTGTAAGTGACATGACTAATGTGATCTACTGGTGGGGATTTCATGCTCTTCTCGAGTCGATCGGATAGGTCAGGCCCAAGAACACCGAAGAAGCAGCCTTTAATATTTTCTTAACAATTATGTTCTAGCTATATATGGAATTTGCTACATGGGTATAAATACTCCAAGGCTGTCAATCGCTATAAGCGTTCCTCTTTTTGGATTCTTGAGACGGTTCTAGATTTCTAAGTCATATCTTTTAACTTGAACATTCATTTTGAGGATTTTTTCTAGCCGCTCTTTTTGTTCTGTTAGGGAGGCTTCTTTTTGGGTGATTTCTGTTTGCTTTATATAAAGTTGATTATTTGAAGCTTTATTTTCTTCAATATATTTATTGGAAAACAATCTTCGAGCTGTAAGGACTTGCTGGCCAAAAAATAAAATTAATTTACTAAGCCCATGAAACATTCTTTCACTTAAAACTAAAATCAATAAACCAACACCTGCGAATGACAAGAGAGCTCCTATCATTGCAATTGATGTGGACGTTGAAGCAAAATTAAAAGAAAATTCCATTTTTTAAACCTAGCAAAATCAACAAGACAAGAATGATTATTTTTTACTTAAAGATGAATAGTTTTAAACTTTTATAGGTAGACGTTGCGTCTTTCTCTATTCCTAATTAATTAACCCAATTGCAAGCCCGATCAATGCGGCTGTTGATGTAACGACGCAGTATCTAATTATTTGAGGACCTTTATGAGGAGACATAAAAAAGGAGACTAACTACTTGGTTCTTTTCAGCAGGGATTGCTGTATTAAAAAGTAGAGTATAGGCTTATTTAACAGCAGCTACTTTTTGTTTTTGATTAACTAACGATGCGAATCCGATACAAGCAAACGCTAGTAAGCCTAAGACCAAAAATGATTTGGCGAGAACAATTTCTGAAATCTCAAGAGTCATTTTTTTTAACTACGATCTATAGATATATTGTGAGTTAATTCATTTAATGAAAAGTACGAATTAGACATATAAGAGTAAGTAAAGAAGAGAGCAAGGATATTATTCTGAACGCCATATGTATCCGAATTAATTATTTGAGCGACAAAAAAGCACAACTGCATTTTTTTGAGTATTAGCGTCCAGTGACACTCTTTATTAAAAATGTTTATATGAGTCTGCAATCTTTATAAGGTTATCTGATTTTTATAGGTGTTTTTAACCAATGAAAAACTTTCTCCAAAAACTTTCTGAATATTTAAAAGAGATAAGTCAGAAAATCGCTGAACTTTCAAAGAGAATTAGCGACAAAATTTCTGAACTTTTTAAAGGAAATCAATCTGTTGAAGAGACCCAGCCTGTCGAAGAAGTTCAACCTGTCGAAGAGACTCAGCCTGTTGAAGAGACTCAGCCTGTCGAAGAATTTCAACCTGTTGAAAAGAAAGAAGATAAGTCTCAATAAATTCTATTAATTCCGATTTACAACTTGGGAATTAATAAATCCTTGTAATGAAAGTTTAATTAAAATGATTTTAATATGTAAAAGAGATCTTGCTCATCAGTATTGATAACACCTTAGAAGATTTAATTATTGATGCACTGAGTCTTTAAAGGTACTCAGATTGTATGTTTGTTCTAAATGAGTCTTGATCATTTCTACCTTTACCTTATGTACAAACTTTGTCTGCCTTCTTGCGAAATAAGTTGATGTATAAGTAAAAAATATTACAAATAAAAGCAAAATTGATAAGCAGTAAAAAAAAGCTAAAGACATAAGAATAGATTTCGCCTTCAATTCTTTATAAGAATTTATTATAGTTATTTAATTTGAAAAGGCTGGAAGAATGAAGCCCATTGTAAAATGGGAACCTTTTTTAAATAAAAATGCTACAAAATAAGAACTCTTAATATTAAAAATATAAATAAAAATCAGTCTTGGTCCTTTCTAGTAAAGAGTCAACTTAATTAGAAAGAAATTATTTAAAAATTAAAATATCTAAATTTTCTTATAGTCTGCTGGTGATCTATAGGAATCAAAAATCTTTTTTGATCACCTCTTATGACAAATTAATCACAAGAGGAGAATCAATAAGATCTTAGAATTGTAATAAACCCTAAGTTAGTTTCCTATTTATAAAACCAAGAATTGTAAATAAAGTGCATAATATATAATTATAAATCACATCAATATAAAGTTATAAATCCTAAGGACTAATAATACAGAAAATCAATATATAAATAATTCATATTCTCATGAATCACATGCTCCCATTAATAGCTATTGCAGCATTTTTCATATTAGGTATAGCATTTTTTGCTTTTGGTAAAGATGATTTTGGAATTACAAGGTTAAAGGCAGATCCAGAAAATACTCCTGAAAAAGAAAAGGAAATATCAACATCAGATCCTTTGCCAGAACAATAATCTATATATAATCTAAGGCTAAGATAATGAATAAATCTCAAATCGCATACCTTTCAGGAATTACTTTTGTCTCTATTGGTTTAATACCAATAGCAAGAAGTATTTTTTCAATTGAGTTATTTAATGATGCTCCTATTTTCTTTTTAGCAGGAGGTATATGGTTACTATTGATTATTGCTTTTTTATATTCTTCGAAGGCATCCCAGCGACAATCATCAACAAGAGGAAATAGTTAAAATATTTGAGTCTATTGGGTCCTTTGTTGCTACTTCAATCGGCATCACATAAAAAAGGACTGACCTTAGTCAGCCCAATTCATTATTTGATTTGAGATCGCAAGTTTGATTAACCTGCACCCGAGCAAGAGAAAGCACTAGCAAGGAAATTCTTGAAGATCGGTGCTTGCCCCAATCCATAAAGGAAGAAAGTTGAGGAGGTCAATGTAAGAGCAATCTTGGAGAATCTGTTTAACTTGATATTTGAGGCTTTGGTAAGAGCTGAATTCATATGATTTAAATAATTCAAATAAATCTAATAGCTCAAAAAAATTCTGCAGTATTAAAAAATACGTTGATACATAAAAAAGGACTGACCTAAGTCAGCCCCACTGATTCCTATAGCAATCGGCTGTCAACCTTCTTTATTTAATCAGAAATCGTTTATTTATTCAGTAGGGACAGTTGTTTTCTTGCCTTTAGCTCCTGCTGAGGCACTAAAAACCACCATCTCTTCATCACCAATGTTTTGACAATAATGAGCAGTGTCCTGGGATGAAGCGAAGCTTTCACCAGCACCTATCGTCAAGGATTGTCCATCACTAGTTTCACAATAAAGAGTTCCTTTCTGTACATAAATAATCCCAGGCTGTGGATGTAAATGAAGAGGTGTTTTAAAACCTGGTTGTGCGGTTATTTTTTCAAGTTTCATTTCTGCTTGCCCTTTTGGATAGCCAAAAGAATCTCCATTCCACGATTCAGATGCCCTAATAAGGGTTTCTATTACCACAGGTTCAAGGGATGTTTGCTTCTTTGGACTACAAGCAACTATTGGGATAGAAATTCCAGCTGTTAGTGCAAGAAGAAAAAAACGGCGCATTAAAGATATGTAAATACCTGCTCGTTATAGCTGAACTAGTTCAATCAGGCATTAAATGAATAAAGTACTACCTGTCCCTTTAAAAGGGGATGTTTTACCTGATGTGCGCTTGAGTGATCACAGTCCTTTTTGGGACGAAGGATATAACGCAATGATGATTACTGATACGTCATTCTTGAGAAATCCTCATTATCACGAGCCAACAGATACTGTTGATACTCTTGATTTGGATTTCTTCTGCAAGGTAGTTGAAGGACTCGTTGAAAGTCTTTTCAAAATATAACGTTAGGAATGTTGAACAACCTGTTAGATATGTTCAGGTGGATTACGTTAAGGATTAATTTTTAGAGCATTAATCCATACAGTCTTAACGATCAAACATCAACAACTTTCCCCCCTTCGAGGGCGTTAAGAGATTCCTTTATTTCTTTTAATTGCTCAGTGTTCTCTCTATCAGTAATACCTCGATCAATAATCCTAAATAGGCTTTCAACAGCTTGAACGACTACATAACCTCTATTGTTTTCGTCATTAATGACATCGATTAGTCTTTGTGCGGCTCTAGGCGCTGCAGCAATAAGTTTGCTATGGCTTTGATCTAATGCGTCTTGCGTTTGTCGTTCTAGGAACTCATTCGCGTCAGGATGATCTCGTACATATTTTCTAAGTGTTCGATAATCCATTCCAACGGATTCGGCAGCAACTTTCCATGTGGATCCATTGCTCCTAATAACGAGTGCTCTTTGTACGTGAGGAGGCAGTGGAATCTCCTTGATTGTGGAGTTAACTAGTCAACTAAATGGTTTTCACTTATGACTATTGCAACTTTTGCCGAAGCATCACAAATGCTGGGTTATTCATCGCCGAGCACACTATATAAATTGAGAAAAGAAGGTCAGCTAGAAGATTATTTAGTAGAGATTCAAGGACGCTGGCATTTAGTAATGAAGCCCGCAGGAAAGCCAAAATTAAAGGATTATCTAGGTTCAATTCTTCAATGGAAAGTTAACGGGGTTATAAATAACCACTATTGACAAATTAACCAGCTGTTGACGTGTAATCCATTGGTATGACTGCTAATTAACCCTATTCCATAACTATTTGGGCTAACGCTAGCTACAACTTGCGACTTTCAGATGCCCCATTCAGGCAGCCCCAGAAAGAACCTAGTTATTACATAAAGAAATCTCGGCCATCCCTTGATAACTGCCTTCTAAAGGAGTTCCAAACATGTCATCTAGATAAATATTGGGATTAGAATGATTTGGGTTATTAAATATTGCTAATAATCTGTCATGAGTCTGAGCATTGTTGTTTAGTTCAAGATTAGAGAGAGAATTGTCAAAGGAATCTCCACTTGTCCACTCCCAACTACCATTTGAACTTCGTTTAGCTCCTGTCCAGAAATGGCTAATTGTGTGTTCTTGTGGGGCCCATGAATGATTATCATCAGAATATTGATATTTTGCTTTAGAAAACTCATCACCCAACCAACTGCTTTCTCTTTCATCATTGACAGTTACTAAATTTCCGCCCAAAGCTTTCGCATTGGCATTAGCATCACTCCAGTCAGGTCCATCTACCAATACATAAGCAGAACAACCTCTTTCAATATAAGTATCTTTCCGGACAAAAGAATTTTTTTCTATACTTTCTTTGAATGCATTGCCTCCTCTATATCCATTCGCAACAGAACAAACCAATTGCAAACCATTAGACAGATCATTTCCCTCCTGACCTTTAAAGCTATAAGTTAATTCATTTCTATTAGACGCCAATATAAAAGTAGGTAATATATTTGTGTCGATAGGTATTGCGCTAATCAATCCAGTCTCTGAGGCTCAACTGCAACTGTTAGATCCATCTGATTGAATTTGATAAGAATTTAAATTACTTGAAGTAAATGTATCTGTGTTACCCGTATTAGATTTATTAATTTGACATTCAGTTTGAATTTGTTTCATAGCTGCTAAAGCAGTAGTTGCTTGAGCTTTTCGCTGGAAACAGTTAAAAGTGGGAATACCAATGGATGCTAAGACCGCAAGCACTGACACTACAACTACTAGTTCTATCAAAGAAAAACCTTCCTGACTTTCCTTAGCAAAGATATTCCTTAAGAGTTTTAGCTTTAAACTTTTATCCATCTAGTCAATCTAGATTTGATTTGTATATGTGTCATCAAATATTGAGAAACACAGCAGTCATGGCGAGTAGTAAAGCGTTTCATAGTTATTAACTAATGTTTTTTATCTGAATGTCGAACATATGCTATTAGCTCTAAATTGAAGTATAAGAAAAAAAGATAGCCAATAAAGTGATCTATCTCTAAGGAATGTTATTTTTTTATCTCTTAAACCAATAGATTGAGATATTTTCAAGGCCAACCAATGAACAACACAAAAAACACTTAAAAATAGAGCAAAAGAAAGAAAGATATTAATGTTGTTTTTGCAAACTTGATAGTACTGAGAACTGGCTAGTGTTATTAAGGTTATAGAGCCACAAAGCCCATAGATAAACCAAACAATTTTCCTTAAGAACTTATTTTTCAGTTGTGGCATAAAATAACCAAGTCGAAGTCGCAGGGCTCGTTTATTTTATGCGCCGCCTTTTATTTGTTGCCCTGACTGCTGGGCTTCTCATCTTTGATCTGGTCAGGTAGATTTTCTTTCTCTATTTCCTTTAATTTTAGGTTGATATCATTCAATCTATTCTCAGCCATTGAAATATATTCTTCCGCACCGTATCTACCTTCAAAGGTTTTAGACTCTCCTTTAAGAAAATCCTTGTACATTTTTATATCCCTCTCCCATTGATTTCTGGCTTCAATTAAAGATTTATATAGTCTACTCATTTTCGATATTCATAAATTAGTTAGATGAACCTTAGACATAACTAAACTTGAAATAAAAGAAATTATATTTGCACTCAAGCGCCCCATAGGAGTCGAGATTGATAAAGATCTTTCAAAATTCCTAACTAGATCTAATCTTGACTGCTTGATAGTCTTCTCACCTCTAGCATTTAAAATGGTTTCAATTATTTCATGCATTTGCTTATGCATAGGGTGTGAGTTGTTTATACTCCAATATTGGTCTAAGGCATGTAGCTTACTATTACTAAAACATTCCGCTCGACTCTTAAAGAAAATAGAATCAGCAGATGACATGAACATATACTGTCTCAGACTTGAAAAATATGTATTTCATTTTCGCTCCTATACCTAAAGACAGTCTAGAAGAAATGAAACACAATCTTGTTTCTTATTTACATCAAGGCATCTCAAGTAATTACTACACGGATTAATTTAAGCCATGAAACCATTATAAGTATTAGATTTAATTCAGAAAATAAACGTCTATCGTTTCAGGAAATCACTTGAGATCGATAGTCCAACGGCGTTTACCCATGCGATCTGATTCGGAATAACAATTAGCAATCAAAGCTCCATTTACTTTCCATTGAACAATTGATGATAGATATTCAGGTAGTCGAGGCTCGCCAACAGGCTTCCAGCAAAGATGATCGATACCTCTAATTTCACAAAGATATTGATCTAATAATCCGCGTTTTTTTAACGAATAAAGGGAACTTCTAGATTTAAAACCTAACTTTTTGCTCGCTTCTGTAAAAGATAAAATAGACATAATCAAAAACCATTTAGTTGACTAGGGTGTCCAAAGTGAGATTGCTTAAAGGCTCTCTATCACTGCTTAAATTGCCTTATACGAAATCAAATTAGTTAAGTTGTCCATAGTTTTAAAAGGGTGACGCTAGAAAATTTTCGAGGTGCGAACATACCCTCAAAAGATTTGGCTAGAAAGTACCTTGAGGACTTTGAGGAATGTCATGATTAGAAAGAAGGAAGATTAATTAATCAAGTGAAAGGTTGTCTGTTTTTGCCGTTCAAGTTCCTTGTTTTGGTTGTCCTGTGTTTTTTTTTACTGGTGTTATTAATTCATTTATTGGACCTGAATCTGAAAGACAAATACTGTCGCAAACACCTAAAAGTGTATCTTCAGCGTCGTAGAAAGAATCCGGTCCACCTTGCTGAAGAGTATCAAATCCAATTGTTTTAATAATTGCCATTTTTTAATTGATTTTCTGAGGTTTTTGTCCAGACCTATCGGGGAAACCAGCATTAGCCCATTGCTCATAGATATCACTTAGACGTTCACCCTTATATGTCCAATAGGGTGCTGGTCTTACGTCTCTAGGAACTCCAAGTAATTCCTTTGTGTATCTAGTTAAAGAAATTTCTCCATCTTCAGCTTTATACCCCTCTGGTTCTATCCAACCGTCATAAGCAATCTTTGCTTTCGTGACTCCATCTCTAAAAACGATCTCTTCTCCCATTAACCCCATCGTCCAGAGATTCATCTGCTTTCGTCTAGTTCTTTTAAATTTCTCTGTGGATGTTTTGGCATTTATATCAACACTTTCAGCTTCTTGTTGAACTTCTGGGGTGACATCTTCTAATGCCATCAATCTAAGCAAAGTGATTGCTTGTTCTGGTTCTATGTTGAAAAACTCTCTTCTTGGATTAACTCGATATGGTCCAAAAGCTAAATGAAAAGCTGATTCAACTTCGTTCTGATCTTTAACTCTTGCTGCATATTCACACTCAAAAGGAAGAGGAACTCCTGTTGTATATAAGTCCGATAAACGAGCACCTATCTCTCTACCTGTTCTGCCAATCTTCACCACGCCAGGCATAGCTGGGTTGGTTAGTACGTAGACAATCCCTTCATTCATATACCCATCATGCCTCTAATTAACTAATTCTTCACTAACTACAGGGATTGCTTCAGGACCTGTAAACACAGTCCATAAAAAGGGTCCTATTAAACGCCTATTTAGTCTTAACTCTAGAGATTCCCTTAGGGACAAGTACCCTCCCCATTTCCACCAGGCGTGCGCTCACACCCATCCGGACAAGCCTCCCAGGTGGTTGAGTCTGGCAAAAGCATCCTGCATCCGGTTGGCAAATTATCATAGCCCCCATTCCACATCTCACCACCATCATCAGCTAATCCGTTATTTCCGTAGATATTCCTATATCTCACCTGAGTCCCTGGTGGTAGGCCGCCCCCTGGGTCTGGATCTGGATCGGGATCTGGATCTGGATCGGGATCGGGATCGGGATCTGGATCTGGGTCTGGGTCTGGATCTGGGTCTGGGTCTGGGTCTGGGTCTGGGTCTGGATCTGGGTCGGGATCTGGGTCTGGATCTGGGTCGGGATCTGGGTCTGGATCTGGATCTGGATCTGGGTTTGGAGCTGCATTACTACATATCAACGCGAAGCAATCTGTCAAGTCAGTCCCTGTCTGACCTTTAAAGCTATAACTTAATTCATTACTGCTTAATGCCAATACAAAAGTAGGCAATAGATTCGTATCAGTAGGTATTGCACTAATCAATCCAGTGCCTGATTCTCCATCACAGCTATTTGATCCATCTGATTGAATCTGGTAAGAATTTAAATTGCTTTGAATAAATTCATATGAGTTTTTCTCGCTTAATTTAGTGATTAAACATTCAGTTTGAATTTGTTTCATGGCTGCCAAAGCAGCAGTAGCCTTTGCTTGACGCTGAAAACAATTAAAGGTGGGAATACCAATGGATGCTAAGACCGCAAGCACTGACACTACAACTACTAGTTCTATTAAAGAAAAACCTTCTTCTTGCGAAAGATCCTTCAAATCCATGGAATGCTTAAAAAGCTCTCAAATGTATTGCCTTTTTCAAGTCTGACTAAGAACTGAAGAACTAAAACTATAATGTATAGAAAAAATATAAATATTTATTTTAAATTTAGAAATCAAACGGACAAGGATCAATCGATTTCGTTCTTATGGGTGGAGCTGGAAGAAGATCGCAGATGTTTACGGCGTTAGTCCTACTACTGTCAGACGTTGGTCTATGGGTTAAAAGATCTCATTATTCTTCCCTTTTCCACTCTCTATACCACTGGCGATCATCAAGCCATCTTATTAGAGGCCAATTAATGAGTATGGATACAATCAGAACTACATAAGCAGAAAATCGTCCTGAAGTAATAACGAATAGAAGAGTCGGAGGTACAGACATAATTGCTGCCGTAAGACAAGCTCTTCTAGGGGACATCTTTGTTCTCATAACAAGATCTTATCCTTTGATTATTAATACGCTTATATAAAACAGAGATGTTTCGTGATTTTTTAATGAGTGGAGACATTCAGTATGTTTCTCAGCCTTTGAAGTTCTATACAGAAGAAATGACAGAAACAAAAAGAATTGCAATAGCTCACTTAGAAAAGAAATTATTTCCTGTCGCTAACTCTGTAATTTATTTAGACCAAAAGCGCAACGAATCAAGAGTTACTGAAGCTGCATAGCATTACAAAGTAAAAACATCATTAGAAAATAGAGCTATTTCACTATTGCTATTTCTTTTTTACGATTTCTCCTTTTTCATCTCTTCCCTAATTTTTTCTTCGTTCTTAATAACGATTGCTTCAGCTCCTTTTTCTTCGTTTTGAGTTGAGAGATGTCGAGAGGAATATAAAGAACTTTGTGTATCGTTGTTTTCAATAACCTCAATCTTTTTATTGAAATCTTTCACTAAATCAGAGGAGGCTTTCCTAACTTCTCTCTCATTCTTGATTACTATTTCTTGTGCACCTCTCTCATGCTCTGGTGTTGAAGCATGACGAGAAGAATATGAGGATTCAGGCTTGCCGACTGTCGTTCCGTCTTTAAAGTTGTCTGCAATAGATTTCAATAATCCAGCAGCAAAACTTCGAGGACAACCAAGATCCTGAACCATTTCTTCTATTTGATCATTTATGTCCTTATAAACGGCTGTAATAATGTCTTTCTTTAGCTCATCAGTCGTATTCCAGTCTTCTGTCATTTTTATAAGCTATTCGAAATAGATGAACATGATTTTGAAATCGACCCTACCAAGTAATCTTGAAATTAATATCTCAAAAGATACCTTTACGTTGAATTAGTAATATTAATCTTTACTTGTAATTTCAATCTTAGGTTTTCGTAGCTTATATCCAAACTCAATCAGTTGATGATATGTCAATTTAGCTTGCGAAGCGTTAAGAGATAGACGTTTCTCTTCATCCTTTTGAAGCTGGAAAAACCCTTTATTGTTTTTGTCTTTCTCAATAGTTACATATTCTTTCCCTTTCTTGAGTATCCAAGGCTCTATTTGATAATTCTCATCTCCAATTTGATAATCCCATGGAACTATTCCCTTGCTTTTATTTTTTATTGTCAAATTAAAAGCCTTATCTTCTTACGACTTGACCCTACAGTATTGTTGCCTCCTTTTGAGTTGACTTTATTTATCTAGTTCGTTTTGAATTATCTCTGTGGGAATTGCTAAAACTTCATCATCAATACTTTCTCCTAGCCATTCCTTGTATTCATGGAATAAACAGCGACGATCAGCAGGACTTCTTAAGATTTTCATTCTTGAAACTGCATTCTTTACTGCCATGTGCAATATGTCTTTTAGCTCATTATCAGCATTCATTCGTGTAAGAACTTATCTATTACTTATTCAATAGCTGGTAATCTTGATCTTGAAATTGGAGTTAATACTCTTTGTGTCTATATCAGGACCTTGGATAATTTATAAAGTGTTTAGTTTCGTCTTATTCTTCGTGAATTGGTTTATTTAACAGTAAGGGTTTCATTGTTAAAACTTCTGCCATTAAGGGGATTAAGGCTGTTTCTATTTGTTCTTCTGTTTTGAAACCAAGGACCTCTGCAGGTTCATTCCCTAAAGAGATAACAATTGATTCAACTGAATTAGTCATTAGATAATTAGCTGTCCTTAATAGATTTGTATGGAAATTACTTCTAAAACATTTGCAAGTAAGAGTTTTGTGTTGAAGAGAAGTTAATTAATTAACAACAATCACAACTACTTTTGCCTTCGGGCGCTGGGTTCTCAAATGCATCTGCAACATCCTTAAGCATGAATGCAATAAATTCAGGAGGACATTGAAGTTCATTAATATAACCAGCGAATTACTGAGCAATGTTTTTCATTACAGGAATAATTATGCTCTCAATTTGTTCTTCAGTTGCTTCCTACCTCGCTTGGCATTCTTCTGTTATCTACCAAATAATGTATTAACTCTTCCATAATGACTTTCTTTTTAAGTCCTACAACAAAGAGGGAATAAGGTTTGGCATTATGTATTCATATGAAGGACTCTTTGAATTGATCAGGTATAGGAAAATCTTCTCGTATTTGTTGCAAACGTTTTTTGTAAATAGTTTCGTAATTAGGATCACGGCTTTTATAGGCGTTGTAGGTTTGCCCTTCATAATCTTCTCCTTCAATTAAGTTTTCTACTTGCTGGATAAGGTCTCTATAAATATCTCCTCCAATAATCTGTTCTTGAGTAAGCTCACTTCCATGAGAATCAGCGTATTGAATAATACCTTTGAAGGTATACAGCCATTGTCTCCTCGCCAGTGGAGCTAGTGTGATAACTTCTTTATAAATAAAACTGGTACAAAGTTTCTACTTGACTTGTAAATGAATAGCTTCAATCACAAAAAAAGAACAGGCTGTTTATTTTACTGATAATATTATCCAATGACTGTTAATCAAAGAAAAGTTCTAGTAACTGGTGCTTCAGGGTATATTGCTCTGCATTGCATTTTAGAATTATTAAATAATGGATATGAAGTAAAAGGATCTTTAAGAGATCTAAAGCGTGAGAATGAAGTAAGAAAATCATTAGGGATAGAATTTAACAATAACAATCTTGAATTTTGTAAATTGGATTTACTTAATGATGAAGGCTGGGACGATGCGGCCTCTGATTGTGATTATCTTTTTCATATAGCTTCTCCATGCTTTGTCGAAGAACCAAAGCATGAAAATGAACTAATTACCCCTGCATTAGAAGGAACATTAAGGGCATTAAAAGCTGCGCACAAATCAAAAATTAAAAAGGTAGTCCTAACTTCATCAATGGGTGCAATAGCTTACGGACATAACAAGAGTTACTGCAATGCTAATGATTGGACTGATACCTCAAAGGATGTAGGGGCATATATAAAAAGCAAGACAATAGCTGAAAAAGCTGCTTGGGATTTTGTTGACAACCAAACCGACGAGTCATTTTCAATGACTACTATTCATCCTGGAATGGTTTTTGGACCATTACTTAGCAATGATATAGAAGGTATATCAGCGAGTTTAATTACAAAAATGATTACGGGTAAATTCCCAGCTTTGCCAGATATTTATTTCACTGTGGTAGATGTAAGAGATGTCGCGAAGTTACATGTTCAGTCATTAACGAATCACCATAGTGATCATAAAAGAATAATTGCGACGTCTCAA
This sequence comes from Prochlorococcus marinus str. MIT 1013, assembly GCF_027359395.1. Lineage (NCBI taxonomy): Bacteria > Bacillati > Cyanobacteriota > Cyanophyceae > Synechococcales > Prochlorococcaceae > Prochlorococcus > Prochlorococcus marinus. The sequence goes on along the minus strand of NZ_CP114778.1, from coordinate 569,903 downwards.
AAAGGTATTCCATTCTTAGAAATTTCAGAAATTTTAAGAGAACTAGGATTTAATAAATCTCCAAAGAGTTTGGTCCCTACTCAAGTAATAAATTCTTTAGCAATGTTCAATAGAGATATGAAAAGCACTTCCTCTATGATTAAAAGAGGTCGATATGGAGCAGATATAGCCGAAACTATTTCGATCTTCGATTGGGAGCCAACCCCTTTTAAAAAAACATTAGAAGATATGACTAGTTCTTTAAAGACAATTTTAAATTAAAACTTTTAATATTAAATGTTTCTTTTAATGAATTAATTGGTTGTAAAATTTTTTTAGTTCTAAAAGTTATATTCTTTATTTACTTAAGAAAATCGTTTTAATCCTCAGTCTATCTGTTATTGGTGATGTCCAAGAGGTCCAGGACCAGATCCAATCTTATAGGATTTTCTTAATGATTTTTCAATAAAGGACTTTGCCTTTTTGATTGACTCAATTAAGTTGAACCCTAAAGCAATATAACTACAAATAGCAGCACTTAATGTACATCCACTACCATGTGTATTTGAGGTATTTATAAATTTATTAATTAACCAATCTCTTTTACCTTCTCTATCAATATAAAAATCTTTACCTTTCAAGGAATTTAATCCTCCTCCTTTTATTAATACAGCTTTAGGGCCAAGTTTTAAAATTTCTTGAGCAGAAAATTCTATATCTTCTTCATTTTTTATTTCAACATTTGAAAGTAAATTAGCTTCATAAATATTTGGAGTTACTATTTCTGCCTGAGGTAAAAGTAATTTTTTATAAGCATTAATTGCACTGTCTTCAATTAATTTTGCGCCAGTCCTTGAAACCATAACTGGATCAATGATTTTAGGGATAGCGAATTCCTTCAACTTTGTACCAGTATTTAGAATTATTCTTTCGTTTAAGAGCATTCCAGTCTTTAAACACTGTATCTCAAAATCCGAGAATAAAGCATCAATTTGATTGATTAATATATGACTTTCAACAGCTTCTACCCCAGTTACCCCTATACTATTTTGCGCCGTAATACATGTAATTGCAGTGCAACCATGGACTTTAATAGACATGAAAGTTCTTAGATCTGCTTGAATCCCTGCACCTCCACCCGAATCACTACCACCGATTGAGAGAACAATTTTAGAATACATAATTTCCTCTGATAAGGTAAATCTCTTCTAATCTAAGAGAAAGAAGAATAGGCATTGAAAAAATCTAGTTCCAACTCCATAGATCTTTTATATAGAAAATTAACTTGTTCAATATCATATGATTCATCATATTCATCTATTAGATTTTCTAGTGATTTTGCAAGATTATCAAAACTTTTATCAGAGTAAGTTAAGATCCATTCTTTATAAGGATTATCGGAAATCATATTTAATAATTTTTTTCCAAGCCAAGAATATAAACGCATACATGGTGTCATTGCGCTCATTATTTCAATTAAACTTAAATTTAAGGAGACTTCTTCTAAAAAATCAGTATATTTTTTTGTAGCTGGTCCTATTAAATTTGTAGTTAAATCAATATCCCATTCTTTTGCATAAGTTTCATGCAGAATCAACTCCTCTGATACTCCTGATAACAGTACGCTTAAAGTTTTGATGATTTTTTTATTTCTTGACTTGGAAACTGCTAAACCGTATGCCCGAGCGAAACTTTCTAAAAAAAAATAATCTTGAGCTAAATATTCTTGAAATTTGGTTTTAGGAAGATCTCCATTTTTTATCCCCTGGACGAATTTAGTATTAAGGCTTAATGATGCAAGATTATAATTGCGTTCCCATAATTTTTGAGTTATCAGCATTGATTAAGTAATTGTTTCGTAAACATATCATGCCTCTTTTTGTTATACCTTCAACATTGAGGTGGTTTTACTTTTTGCTACTCAATAATTCCCTTTGCTTTAAGAATCGGAGTGAAGGGGCAATTATCTCTACTTAGCAATTTAAGCGTTGAGGCTATTGAGCTTCTAGATCCATCTCTTAAAACCTTCTCTAAGTAGTCACATATTTCAAGAAGTTCAACTTCTCTAGGAGATTGTCTGGACATCTATCTGAAATCTTCAGTGAATTCAATAACATCTCTACTTAATCCTAGTCTCATCGCCTCTTCTTCCAATGCTAAATGACTTCGTTCGATATCTTTTCTATAATTCATCACCGCTTTACTTTCTTTCCCTTGAGGAGGAATTCCATCAAGCACATCAAATAAAATACTTTTTCTTCGTTGTGATTCCATAAAAAAGAAACCTCTTTTTTATTTATGATTAAAAATTAGTTTTTGCGAAATAATTTTTTAAACAATTCTATGTATCAAATGGATATTCATCTCGATTACTGATATACAAACTTATTCCAATTTCCTTATAGGAAATATTATTAACCATAGATTGTCTCTAATGTCTTCTTAAGATATACCTTTTTTTACTAAATTAGCCATTAAAATTTATCTTAAAAAATATGATTTAATGTAGATCTTAATATTTTTTTTTGCTTTAATATTAATGCTTTGGTCTTTAGTAGGACACTCGCCAAAGTTTATTTAGAGCTACGTTTAAGGCACGTGGCTTTTTTTTTTAATAGTTTTCATATGATTGTAATAAATGAAGGGTTTAAATATATTTTCCTTATCTTTGAAAACATTTATTGATTACATTCTGAATTTATGTTTAGAACTATATTAAAAGTAATTATTTAAAATTTCTATGGGTTTTGCTGGAAATGAACTTCTAAAGGCTGCAGAATTTTTTAACGTTAATTCCAGTACTGGAATATTTATTCTTTTTTTATTTTTAAGTTCTTTATTGGCTTTTTTCGTCCTTGCTTTTAGTTATGCATTTATAGATACACCATTGACTTCGAAAGTTATTTCAAGAAGTTGAGTAGAATTAATAGAAAGTAAAGATTAATAATTAAATTTTTTTGATTTAAACCTAGCTTGTTCGATCTAGGGTAAACCTTTTCATTTTATTTTTTAGTCATTCGATAATTAACATAAAAGAATAATCCAAGTATTGCAAGATTTGCTAAAGCATAAGTGATCTCTATTCACATGATTTATGTGTTAAATATATATGTTTATTGCAAGTTACAGCAACGAATCATTTTTTATTCTTTTTAAATTTAAACATACCCATTAGTTGCTCACCAAAAGAACTCCACAATATGACAACAAATGGGCTACATGCTATGACCCCAGTAAAGAAACTCAAACTTTTACCAATTCCAAATACTATTAAACAGAAAACCAAGGCTCCAACAATTAAGGCACTTTTTCTTTTCTTAAATAAGTCTTGAAATCTTTTCTCTTGAGATGAATCCTTAATTTTATTAGTTCCTTCTATGATGGGTATTAGAAGATTCAGTAACCATTTTTTGAAAACGTTTATTGGATTCATTCTTAAACCAAGGTTTCATCTCCCATTTCTAGCTGATCTTTCTCAAGTAATTATCACAATTTTATCTATCAATTATCAACGTCCCTCCCGTCTTCGAGGTCATTTAGATATCCTTTAATTTTGCACGGTTGTTTTGGGATCACTAGGTCGCAGGTTCGAATCCTGACGCCCCGATCCGTTAGAGACAGGGATCCCAGCCCTGTCTTTTTTAATGGGAATAATAGCGTGGGCAAAATGTATGCAAAACGTGGGCAAAAGAACTTTCTGGCCAGGTCGGAAAGCTAGATAGGGCCTACAGATTGAGCAATCCTCAAGTAAGCGACAAGCAATTTGATCAATTAGAAAATAGGCTTAGTGAAATAGATCCTCAGAACTTATATTCCCAGCAAAAATGAAGTTGCTCAATTTAGATAATTCTTGTTTTAGTGAATGGTGGGCGGATAAAGCCAGAAATGAAACCATGATTGTGCAACCAAAATTTGATGGTTGTACTTTGGGGTTGCGATACCAATCTGGAACCTTGGTTGCTGCTTTTACTCGGTCTGGAAAAGATGTTCTTGAAGCCGCCAGAACTATTTGCAATCTTCCCTTAGAACTTCCAGAAGATGGGCAAGCTGTTTCTGAAGATCCAGTAGAAATAAGAGGAGAACTTTATGGCCCAAACTTAAGTAGAACTAAATCTCAAGCCCTAGCCGCTGGACATCTAAGAAAGAAAAATCCAACTGGTGCTGGCTTATCTTTTGTTGCCTATGAAATTCTTGGCTCAACCAATGATGAAATTGAAGATATTAAACGCCTAGAAAGTTGGTTCTTTGAAATACCGCCAATAAATAGAACTGCTGATCCTTGCCAAGTAAAGAAATGGCATAAAGAATGGTTGGCTGGTGAATTATTTGAAAATCTTCCTTGTGACGGAATTGTGGTCAAAGTTGCTTCTGGAGTAACCAAACAAAAACTTGGCGTTACTTCCAAATGTCCGAATTGGGCGATTGCTTTAAAAGGGTAAATGCATCAAAGATATTTCCTTTGCCGTTTTAACCAAGGAATCATCATGAGAAATTTAGATCTAAGAATTATTCAAAAACGCATTTTCATCATGCAAGATTTATTCATTGCAAATGGGAATTAAAAGACTTTAGGAAAATAATAGAAAAAGGAAGCGAATCTCTCAGAACTCACCTTCGAAGGAAGAATGTATGGAATGTTCTATGCAAGTAGGCAGAAATGATAAGTGAGGTGTTAGTTTCTTATACATTTAGGTATCGCTATGCGAAGGTTTCTCATGCTGCTGGGATTCCACTAACTATTATCGCCGCTGCCATGGGTCACACCACATAAGTGCATCATCAAAGTTATGCAAGATTCATTCCAGACGGTACGGCTGATCTGTATGCCAAACAAAATACTAGGGTCGAATAAATATGAGAAAGAGAATCAACTCGCTCAAATACTTTGCTCCTCTAGTTCAGATAGTCCTATGCCCTGTAACTATTCTGTTTTTATGGACTGTGTTTACAGGTCCTGAAGTAATCCCTGAAGTAAATGAAGAATTACTTCGTAAAGAATAGATAAAGGTTTAATGTTTACATCTCATCAAAGTTGACATGAAAGACGTATGAAAAGTTTTTTTAGTTATGCCATAGCATTTCTTTTTATCTTTATCTCACTTTCATCACAAGTTCATGCTTTTGGAAAGGAATCTATCCTAGATAAGTCTCAAATACTAATCGCAAACAAATACGCAGAGAGCTTTTGCAGTGCTAAAGCCGATCATTATTTTGAGTGATTAGACAATGAGAAAACTCTTAAATATTCATACTTTAAATATATAGGTTTGCAGAGTAAAGAGATGTACTCAAAGGTTATGCACCAAACCTTAATTAATCAAATAAGAGCTAAGTGCATTATCACAAATGAAGAAGAAAGAGAAATAAAAGAATTATTCAAGAAGATATTGTAGCCAAGACAAATTCATTAATTACTTCTGGGCCAAACTATTATAAGTTTAGGTATATAAATTTATCTTCTAAGAAATCCTTAATCTATTAACTTAGTCAAAACTGCTAATTTCAAGCCATCAATACTCCTAAGCACATCTAAAACACTAATTACATAATCATGAGAATTATTTTATCAGCATTTAGAACAACTAAATTCTTACTTTCATCAACCAAATCAACTACCTTATCTTTCGAATCCTGATAGTTTAAACTTTTCTTATTTAGTAATAAATTACCAGATTTATCAATAGATATATTCACAAATTTATTATTCTACTTGATCGAATTACTTGCCTTAGGTAAATCAAAAGAGATGCTATCAAAACTCTTTAAAGAAAGACTTGAGATAATAAGAAAAGCTAAAATAGAAAATATAATATCTATCATGGGCAAAATATCAATTTGATTCTTGTTATTAATATCTTCTTTTAATTTTAAATAGATCATTATTATAATTTGTTTTTTCTATATAGTATTTCAAATCTGCCGGTATACTGATTTAGAATAGAATTTTGTTTCCTCCATAAACTATTAAAATAGTTAGAAAAGATAAGTGTAATAATAGCAATAATTAAACCAGTTGCTGTGGAAATCAATGCCTCACTTATTCCACCAGTAACTTCTTGAGCATTAACACCAGATTCACCTAGTTTTATAAATGAAAAAGAATTTATAAGCCCCAGTACTGTGCCTAAGAGACCAAGTAAAGGAGAGATAGTAATAATGGTAGAGAATAAGTTACTAAACTTTCCAAATTCAGATTGAATTGATTGAATTGATATTTCTAATGCTAATTTTAGATCAATAGTATTTTTATCAGTTAGAAGACTTCTATCTATAATTTTCAAGGAATCTAACAATACTTTTTCTAATGGTATTGAAGAAATCTCATTTTGTTTTATAAAATCAATAGAAGAAATAGTTGAATATTTTTCAACTGTAATCATTAGTTTACTATCGTTTTTTTTTATTACATCTTTCCAGTATGCAATTCTTTCAAATATGCACGCTAAAGAAGTAATTGACATGAACAATAATGGCCACATAACTATGCCACCTGATTTGAAAAGATCAAACAAGAAGACTTATAATGAATATAACAATCATAATCCTAATAAAAGAAAGCTAATTGAATTAATAGTTTCCTAGAAAAATGAATAGAATCAAAATTAATAGAATCAATTATTACATCCTTATGTCAGTAATGATTCACTCCTTCTTTTTTTTATTTATTGAAAAAGAGAGAGTCGTTACTTTAGGTGAGAAAATTATTCCAATAGAGCTGATTGATGATTTATCAGAGCCAGGATTTGGTGAAGCCACACAAAGAAGCAAAAAATTTATTAAAAAACCTTCAATAAAAGAAGAATTAAAAAATGAGATTGAGAGGAAAAATCCTTTAGATGGGCAAGAATCATTTGACGATAACAAGATATATGAGAAAAAATTTCAACTAAAGAAAGATAAAAGTAATTTAGTAAATAAACCTATGTCAAAAGAGGAAAAAGGGAGCGGATTTATAAAAGGTATAAAAAATAATGAGCCAGAAAAGGGATCTTTAAAGGGCAAGGGAACAATAAAAATTACTTGCTTAAAATGTGTCCGACCTATATACCCTCCAATTGCTCTAAGAAGAGGAGCTGAGGGGACTCCAACAGTAAAAGTATGGATTAACAAAAAGGGGAATGTCTTTAAGGCAGAGCTAATAACTTTCAGTGGGCATGAATCAATTGATAGAGCTGCTAAAAAAGCAGCAATTAATTCTACTTTTTACCCCTTAGAGGAGGAAACCTCAATAAATATTGAATACGATTTAAAAATAAGATAAGGAGTTAAAAGATTTTTCTAAGTTTTAAACATGCACTATTAATACTCTCTAAACTACCTGCATTTATTAGCCCATAGTAATTAAAACGATACACTTGATCAGATTTAACTGCTTTCAAATTAGAAAATGGCATAGATTTTTCAAAGTCAACGTATTGTCCAGGCCTTGTTTGGATAATAATTAAGTTATCAGGATCTTCTTTGACTAACCACTCTGGTGATAAATTTACGTAACCACGAAACTCACTCTTTGAATCAAGATCTTTTGTTAGACTATTTATACCGAATCTTTGTAGAAGATTTCCAGCCCAACTTTTTGAGTTAGGAGAGAGAATAGGTTTTGTACTAGCAAGAACAACTACACTAGGCTTTTTATTTTGCTCATTGGCAACAACACATTCTTTCAAATTAGTGTTAACTATTTCATTAGACTTCCCCGAACCATTTATATCTAATTTAGTAGAAATTAAATTAATAGTATTTTCCAAGCTATTCCAATCACTCAATTCATAGGAAATTGTTTGGATATTAATATCTTTAAGTTTGCCTAGTATTTTGTCATGAAACCCTTTTGTGCCAATAACTAAGTCTGGTTTCAAAGAAACAATTTTCTCTAAATTAGGTGGAGTTCTGCCCTGACTTATTCTTGGCAATTCCTGATAGTTAATTTTATCCTTAAAAAGTGAACTTCCAGGAATAGCTATAAGTTTATCTCTTGATAAAGTACTAACAATATCAGTGCTTAATGATGTTAAAGTAATTACTTTATTAATACTCTTATTTTTTATTAGCTTTAAATTCTTATCATTTATTTCTCCATTATTAGATTTAAATGATGAACAAGAACCTAATAACAAAAATATTATCAAGTTTAAATAATTTAGAATCTTCATTAACTTTTCTTAATTAATAACTTGACTTAAATTTACTTACTATATCAGATTTAAAATCTGAAATTAAACCCAGCCTTAATATGCCTAGAGGGTTGAGAATATCCCTCTAAATTTGCAGCTGTCTTAGACAATCCTTTAACATCGGAGTAATAGTAATATCTTTTATCAAACAAATTATAAACTCCTAAATCTACTTCTAATCTTTCTGATTGTTTTAGACTACCAATTAAATCAACCTTATTATAAGAATCAGGAACGTATGTAGTCGTTCCACTTTCTACTCTCGGTCCTCCTACATGAGTGTTTTTCAAATCAACTGTAATTTTATTATCTGAGGTTTTATATCTAAGAATAGCTATAGCTTTAAGTGGTTCTATTGACTCTAAAGCCGTATCTGTTTTTGTGTTTTCTCCATGCTGGTAGCCCAAGGATGCTATCAAGCTTATGCCAGTTGAATCTGGATTAAACCTATATTCAGCCTCGATTTCTGTTCCGTAAATATCTATTTCATCTTTATTCATTGACTTATATTCGGTGAATCCACTTGCTGATTTACCTATATAACTATGTTGTTCAATGTAATCATCATATTTACTAAAAAATCCTGAAATATTCCAATCAAATTTATCAGTAAATTTCCTTAATCCAACTTCAAATGTATCACTTGTCTCAGGTTCTAAATCAGGATTAGAATAAGTTGTATATCTTCTTTGGACATTAGTATAACTACTATTCATATCAACATAATTAGGTGCTCTAAAACCTCTTGCATATAGACCATACAAAGATAGATCAGGATTAACCTTATATATTGCCGACAATTTTGGGCTAATAGCACTTTCACTGTAGCCAACTGGCTCTAGAACGCCTACACCATTACCGAAATATGCTGCATCAGATTCGACCTCTAAATCAAAATTATCATATCTAATACCAGCAATAATATCTAACTTATCATTTACAGCAATTTCATCTTGTATGTAAACACCAGTTCTTCTGATAGTTGAATCAGGTGTCTCTTTTTTGCTTACTGTTACTCCAGTTAATTTGTTAGTTTCCTTTCTTTCCCTCTCATTTTCACTTTCCGAGAAATCAAAGCCATATGAAATCTGGTGAAGAACATTACCTACATTTCTATCACTCCTTAACAGTAATTCTGCTCCATAAGAAGAATGCTCAAAAGGTTGGTCCCTATTTTGATTTGATGGCCTACCATAGACAATCGCATTCCTACTATATTTGTGATCTGCTTCTATATCTTGTAAATAAGCTTTGACTTTTGAGTACTGTATCGATTTACCGTTAGATGGATTTTCATAAACATATGCTATTGAATATCTATTTGTTTGTGTCTCACTTTCAGAGTCTAAAGAGCTATACCCACTTGGCAAGTTGTCTGGCTTAACTGGATCTTCATCTGTTGATTTATTTATACTTTCAGCTATAAAGTTTGCTTTTGAATAATCATCAATATTTAACTCTAGATTAGAAAATAATGTTTTACCTGAACTCTCTCCTCCGTTTATGTATTTATCATCTGCATTTGTTGCAGGGTCACTACCTTTCTCTCCACTAAAAACAAATAGTCCTGAAAGGTTATCAGACAAAGGAGCCGCAATTTTTATTGCTCCTCCTAACCCTTCATTTGCTCCATCATAATAGGTGGGTAATTCAATAGTATATGTGCCATCTTCTTTTAATAAATCTGATGGGGCTAGCTGTCTAAATGAAATCGCCCCCCCAAGAGCATCACTTCCATAAAGTGTTGAGGCGGGACCTTTCAGAACTTCAACTGATTTGAGTGTATTGAAATCTACATAACTACCTCTGCCAAATGTGTAATAACTTCCATAGGAATAAGTAGGTAGTCTTATTCCATCAACTTGCATTAAGACTCTATCGCCATTCATTCCCCTAATATTTACGTCTTCTTGACTTGTTATTCCCCTTACTCCACTTTGAGTGAATTTCTTTGTACTAACACCAGGTACATCCTTTAATAAATTTCTTAAAGTAGGAGACTGATTTGAGTATATTTCCTCTCCTTCTATTACAGTTACACTTCCTGGATATTCAGAGGTTGCTCTTGGTGTCTTAGTACCAGTAACTGTAATTTTAAGTTTTCCCGCTATATCTTCCTGCTCTACTTGAGCAATTAAAGTTGAATTTCTTTTTGAGTTAACTTCAAATCCTTTAGAAGAATTTGTTTCAACTTCTAATGCAATTGCCGCAGAAGAACCTAAAAAAGAAATTGCCGCAGGAATAACCAGCAGCTTAGAAAAAAGTTTCACCCTTGCCTCACACAACAAGATATATACCTATTTTTATAGACGTAAACGTAATCAAAGACTTTTTAAAAGAGTATCGATCTATACAAATAAACCAGACAAAAGATTCGTAATACCAATAAATAAAATATAAGGTGCTATTAGATTCTCTTTCAGGTATAAAGCTATACGTCTATGTCTGTGGATCAATTAATTCTGCACTTTCAGGAAGATTTAATTGTACATATTTGAAGACCAATAGGAGTCTCTATTTGGCAAGTCTCAACTTGAAAAGCTTGTTTCATTAGCTCTTCAGTAAGAACTTCTCTAGGTTTGTCGATAGCTAATAATTCGCCGTCTTTAAGAATTGCAATCCGATCACAATATCTCGCAGCCAAGTTTAAGTCATGAATAACAGTAATAATTGAAAGTGCTTGCTCATTATTAAGTCTTTTTAGTAAATCAAAAAATTGAAGTTGATAACGAAGATCTAAAAAAGTTGTTGGTTCGTCCAATAAAAGGGTTTTTGCATCTTGTGCAAGCGCAAGAGAAAGAAAAGCTCGTTGACGTTGACCACCAGACAACGCATATATAGGCGTTTCTTTTAAACAGGTCATATCAGTTAAGGCAATAGATCTTTCAACTTCAAAATAGTCGTTTTCATCAAGATCTAATTCCCACCATTCTTTATGAGGGGAACGCCCAAGGCAGACCAATTCATAGACCGTTAAAGATAAATTTGAGCTATTTTGTTGAGGTAATACAGAGATCTTTTTTGCGATTTCTTTTGTAGAACTATGATGAATATCATACCCATCTAAATAAGCAATACCTGTATGTGCATCAAGTATGCGGCTAATACCTTTTAAAAAAGTGGATTTACCTGATCCATTGGCTCCAATAATCCCTAACCACTCAGATTTCTCCAATGAGAGACTTATCGATTTAATGATTTTATTTTCTTCATAACCGGTAGAGAAATCTTTTGTTATTAGTGTCATTACGTCTATCTCAGACTAGTTAAGGATTTTTGTCTTTTATACAATAAGACTATAAAAATTGGGGCACCTAATAATGATGTGATGATTCCAACAGGCAATTCAATAGTTCCTGATCTTGCAATCAAATCGGCCGAACTAAGTGTAAAGGCACCTAACAAAGCTGAGAAGGGCAAAACAACTCTGTAATCTGTGCCAAATAAAAATCGTGTCGCATGGGGAACAATCAAACCTACAAATCCAATCAAGCCACCAACGCTAACTGAACTTGCAGCTAATAGAGTTGCAGATGCACCAATCAAGCATCTTGAACGAAATAAAGAATTTCCTAAACCTACAGATAATTCATCTCCCAAGCCTAATAAATTCAATTGTCTTGAGAGTAATAATCCCACAACTAAAGCAAAGACGATTGGTGGTCCAGCTAACTTGATTTCAGTCCACCCTCTGGAATTAAGACTACCTATTAACCAAGTCAAAGCAGCTTGAACTCGTCCATCTTCTGTTTGTAGAAGAAGCATTGACTGAATAGACCCAAAAAGGCTACTTAAGGCAACCCCTGCAAGAATCAATCTTTCTACTGATATGGAAGTCCCTGATTTTGCTAAACAGTAGACGATTAAGGTCGTAATAATAGCTCCTATCCATGCAGCAATAGGTATCCAAGAGAGCCATAAACCCATGCTTATTAACAGAACAATTACTAACCCCGAGCCTGCAGAGATACCGAGCAAGTAAGGACTTGCCAACCCATTTCTTAGCATTCCTTGTAGGAGAGCTCCAGACATACCTAAAGCCGAGCCAACAAGTAAAGAAGCAATTAATCTAGGGAGCCTGAGTTCCCAAAAAATAATTTGATTAGTTAAATCACCTTCTCTCAAGAATGCTTTGATTAATTCATGACTACTTAATTCAACCGAACCTCTACTTAAAGACAGAACTATGACTAAAGAAATAAATGCTAAAAGAAGAAAGGCGTTAAATTTATTCTTTTCTCTAAATAAGTTTAAAAACTTTTGATAGGACACCTGAAAAAAATTATTTCAACTTTACGATAGTTCTTCTAATATTTATGCAATGTACAAATATTACATGCTTGACTTTTAAGCTTGATGGTTCTTACAGAATAAAACCTATTAAAAGAGTCAAATCTAATTAAATTATTGTGAGGATGATTGAAAATAAAGCATTTGAAAAATAGTATTAGTTTTTTAGTTTAAAAGCTTATACAGACAAAGAGCATCAAATAATTTATGAGCTCTTGGCTTCCCAGTCTTAACAGGCCTAATCTTATCAAGTATTGACGCATTACAAGAAATCCAGAAACTTCTCTGTTTAAGATTACAAGCTTCGCAGATATTCCAATGAGCAATTGATGGAGATGATGTCTCACAAATTGAACTCATGGTTTTAATATGTTCTCTCTCTAAGAAATCAACTTCTTCCTCAGAGAGTTTTCCTGTTCCACAATAATCTTCAATTACTGTTTTGAAATTAAAAATCATATAATTGATTTTAAAAATCAGGTTTGATCAATGCTTACTTTTGGATTATCAAATGGATCATCAGTTAAGGTTGCTAGACAAATTCTTTTTGGAGTCTCAAATTGTTCATGGTTGTGACAATGTTCTAGACAATTAAAATACCTATCTTGATTTGACTTCATTATAGTAATAAATTTCAGATAAATTAATCCATAAGGGGGATAATCATAAGTTAATTAAATATAGATTTAAATTAATTAATCTAAGGGTAAAATTTGATATATATATTCCAATTAAATAAAACAATTCAGCATAAAATACTATAAATCTAACAATTGATATTTGATGATTAATAAGATTATAAACTAAAATATAAAAAAAATATTTAAATGAATCCTCAGATTTTATTTAATTTTTCTCTAGCACTTTTAACAACAGGGTTAATTTTATTATTTAAAGGACTATTTATACTCGGTTTTGGGAGTTTAATAATATCTATAGGAACTTCAATTATTTGGCTTATGTCAGGTTTCTTTGGGAAATTCGAATATGAGCCTATGGATTCCAAATTAGAAGATGAAAAAGATGAGGAAGGCAAGGGAGTCTTAAAGCCTTTCTAAATTGGGTTTATAAATAATTTATCAGTGATTTGCTAAAGAATGAACAATCAAAGAAATTAATACTCCTGTCCAAATACCTTTAAAAAAAGTTCGAAAGTCAAGCTTATTCATAGCTTTATCAATTGGCAATGGTGTTATTAATTCATTCATGTTAGTATTTTTAATCAAACTATATGCTGTGTTGAAAAAGTTTGCATAAACAATTAATACGTTTAAGAGTTATATTTATACAAACTATAAATAAATCTCTAATTCTTCATCTCTACATATTTATCTAAAAATGCGTTTATATATGAAACCAATCTGCCGAAAGGAGAAGAAATAGCAAAAGATTGATTTAAATGATTAATAAAAAAGTTTCTATATTCTAGATTCTTATGAGAGTCTTTTCCATTACTTGGTAAGAGATCATGATCCTCAGCTTCAAAATACACTTGTTTATCTAAATATGAATTTCCATTATCATTGCCGTCATAATTTTTTTGTCTATATATTTTTATATAAAATAAACTAACAATTGATACATTTTAAAAATCCTTGCTCAAGAATAATTCTCGTTTAATTCGAGTCAAGTGTGTAATAAGTTGATATTCGGCAGTTTGCTGACTAAATAGATATTATTAATTAAAAAACTTAGCCTATTCAACTTTAATATTTGCATTCCAATACTTTTTATTATCCAAGGCTGAATTGGTTTGCTCTCTTATCATTGAAAGGAATTTTTTATTATCATTATCATATTGGTTGCATTCGAAACCTACTAGAAGCTGCCTATCAATATCCTGGAAATCAATTTCTCTTTTCACCTTTGATAAAGTCTTTTTTATTTTTTTCATCAATTAACAAAGTCAAACATTTATGCTGCCATCATTAAAAGAATTATTAAAAGAGTGTAATCACCTAATTTATAAGAGGAGAAAGCTTTATGTATTAATTTTAATGCGTAAGTGAATCATTTATTTTGTTCTTTTCTGATTATTTTTATACTATTTTTTTAGATGACTATTTATTTGATGTATTTTGCTGAAAGTTTAGGATTAGAAATTCTAGCTCCACAAGGTGTAGTAGGACTTCTCATTTTAGTCACAGGTTTCATTTTCTCACTAATGATGCTCTATGTCGGATACATCTCAATTCGTGAGATGTATTCAAATGAATCTCAGAATTCAAGGAAAATTCAGATTTTGAAAGAGCAAAAGAAAAAGATTGCTAGACTTTACCCTCAATCCTGAGATTTAGTTATTTAAGATTTTATTCAACTAATTCCATTTAATCTTAATTACTATAAAGAAAAGTATTGATCCAAATAAAAATTGACGTTTTTAATTGAGTTGACATGATATGTATATGCAACTTTATCTAGTAGTGATGAGTCTGCTACCAGAACTGAACGAAAAGAATCTTCCTTGGATCGATGTAATACATCCTATAATTGTTCACTTTGTAATTGCCATGACTTTGATAGCAGTTGTATTTGATATTATTGGTATTTTAAAAAAAAGATCTAATCTTTTTGAGGTTAGTTTTCTAAATTTAATAGTCGCTACTATTGCGATTTTTGTTGCTATTATTTTTGGCCAAATTGAAGCAGGTTTAGCAAACCCTTATGGATCTTCAAAGGATATTTTGAACTATCACAGTACGATTGGTTGGTCATTAGCTGCGATCCTTTCAATTATCACTGGATGGCGTTATGTCTCACGACAAAATAACCCCAATAATCTATCTATTGGTTTTTTATTTGTTGATATAATACTTGCTTTTCTTGTATGTGTTCAAGTTTATTTAGGTGATAAACTTGTTTGGATTTATGGACTGCATACAGTTCCAGTAGTTAATGCAATTAGAGATGGGGTAATATAATGATAATCTATAATATATTCACAAAATATTTTTATTTTTTAAACAATATCTCATCTCCGATTACAGAGATAAAAAATTCATTGGGTCCGAATGATCTTCCATATCAGATACCTATTCACCCAAATTTAGTTCATCTTACTATTGGGCTATTTGCTATAGGGATTGCTTTTGATTTCGCAGGAGCACTTTATCCTTTTGAAAAGAGAATACTTAGATTTTTAGCTTTTCCAGTAACCAGAGTTGGTTTTCATGATGTTGGATGGTATAACATTCTTGCAGCCTCTTTTATAACATTTTTTACAGTAGCGACCGGCTTCTTTGAAATGCTGCTAGCTGTTCCAATAGAGAATGTAAAAAGTATTATTGGTCAAGGAGCTATTACGACCATGCTTTGGCACGGAGTAGGTGGAGTATTAATCTTATTTATTTTAATTACAATGACAATCTGGAGAGGTTATCAAAGATTTGTTTTTAGAAAAGATTTTGGAAGACAAGTGTCATGGGCCTATTTGTTTTCAGGCACTATTATTCTATTAGTTATGGGATTACATGGAAGTCTAGGAGCATGGTTAGCAAGTGATTTTGGTGTTCATATTACAGCTGATCAGTTATTAGTTAATGGTCTTGAACTAGATAATTACTTACAATAATAATGAATTTAAAAGATTATATTAATCCAAAAATATCTCTCATAATAGGAATAACTTTTGCTGTTTTTATAGACTTAATATTAAGCAAATTAATGGCTAATTGGTCATATTCCTGGTTGCCTGTACAAGCATCAAAAGCGGCTCCTTACGTTGATAATCTATTTGCATTCGAAACAGGCATTGGAACATTTATATTTCTAGGATGTTCTGGAGTAATTGGATGGGTCTTATTGTTTAATCGAGCCCCTAAATATGACGAAAGTTACGGAGATCCTATTGAAGGTAATGTCAAATTAGAGATTGTGTGGACATTAGTCCCTCTTTTCCTTGTGATTGCAATAGCTATTTATTCAACAAAGGTCAACACTACTTTGCAAAACTTAGGTGAAAAAACAAAATATGATTCTCAAAAAGAATTACCAACATACTTAGATAATAACGAAGCTTCTGCAGGTACATTCATTGATGTTATTTCTAGACAATGGAGTTGGGAATTTAAGTACCCTGAGGGTTTCTCCTCTTCTGAACTTCATATTCCCATAAATGAAAAAGTTTATTTCCGGTTGATTTCAAAGGACGTCATTCATGGATTCTACATACCAGCTTTTCGTTTGAAACAAGATATTATCCCTGGAAGCATTATTTCTTATAGTCTTACTCCTACTAGAAAAGGAATCTACAGATTAAGAGATTCTATGTTTAGTGGAGCTTATTTTTCTCAAAATCAGACTAATGTCATTGTTGAATCAAAAGATGCTTATCAGGAATGGATAAATAAAACTGTAAAAAAGGTACAAGTTGATGGTCTTAATCAGGCTGGATTTCTTTACAAGAAGCGGCTAGAAAAAGGAGATAAAGGTTGGGCAACTATTTCACCATCTCCTTCGCCACAAGTTAATGATCCTGGCAACCCTGATTCACCCCATGAAGGTTAGATATTATTTATGACAATAACAAATTACGACGAAAGGATTATAAAAGTTAATCAACCGGTCCCAGGAGCTCCAAATAACTGGAGAAGATTCTTTGGATTCAATACTGATGCAAAGGTTATAGGTATTCAATATATTGTCACAGCTTTAATTTTCTTATTGCTTGGTGGATTACTAGGCATGTTGATTCGAGGAGAATTAATTACGCCTCCATCCGATTTGTTTGATCCGACTGTTTATAACGGTCTTTATACAATGCACGGGACTGTGATGCTGTTCCTGTTCTTATTTCCCATACTTAGTGGCCTTACGAATCTACTGGTACCTCCCATGATTGGGGCTCCAGACATGGCATTCCCGAAATTAAATGCTTTAGCTTTTTGGTTGGTTCCTGTTTTTTCAATTGTCTTATTAACCAGTTTTTTTGTACCAGGAGGTCCTGCATCCTCCGGTTGGTGGTCATATCCACCTGTAAGTATTCAAAACCCACTTGGCCATTTTCTAAATGGCCAAATGTTGTGGATAGTAGCTATTGGTCTATCAGGTGTTTCATCAATCATGGGTGCGATTAATTTCGTAACTACGATAATTACAATGCGTGCTCCAGGTATGGGCTTTTTTAAAATGCCTATTTTTATTTGGACTGTTTTAGCTGCGCAAATTCTTCAGCTTCTTGGGCTCCCAGCACTTACAGGTGGAGCAATAATGCTCTTCTTTGATCTGAATTTCGGAACAAGCTTTTTTAATCCAGAAACTGGAGGCGATCCCGTTTTATTTCAACACTTTTTTTGGTTCTATTCACATCCCGCCGTCTATGTGATGGTTTTGCCAGTATTTGGCATCTTTTCTGAATTATTTCCTACTTATTCTCGTAAACCATTATTTGGCTATAAATTTGTAGCCGTGGCTTCCTTTGGTATCACTATTTTATCTCTAGTCGTTTGGGTTCATCATATGTTTTATACAGGTACGCCAATGTGGATGAGAAACCTTTTTATGTTTACAACAATGTTAATTGCTGTGCCCACTGGAGTTAAGGTTTTTGCATGGATAGCAACTCTTTGGGGAGGCAATTTAAGATTAAATACACCTATGTTGTTTTGCTTAGGAGGACTTTTTAATTTTATTTTTGGAGGTATTACTGGTGTGATGCTTGCCACAGTACCTATTGATATTCATGTGGGCAATACATACTTTGTGGTTGCCCATTTTCATTACATCATTTTTAACACAATTGCTTTTGGTATTTTTGCAGGAATTTATCACTGGTTTCCAAAATTCACCGGTCGCATGTTTTATGAAGGATTAGGAAAGGTCCATTTTACATTGACATTTATTGGGGCAACTCTTAATTGGTTGCCTTTGCACTGGGCTGGCTTATTAGGTATGCCAAGAAGAGTCGCTTCTTATGATCCAGAGTTTGCTATTTGGAATGTAATAGCGAGTATTGGAGCATTTATGCTAGGAGTCGCGTCTATACCTTTTATTTTAAATATGGTTAGTTCATGGTCTAGAGGCAAAAAGGCACCTCCAAATCCCTGGAATGCAATTGGCCTTGAATGGTTATTACCATCACCACCTCCACATGAAAACTTTGAGGATGACATCCCAACAGTACTCAATGAGCCATATAATTATGGATTGAATAAACCATTTGTTGTTGATGAGGAGTTTTATATTTCGAAAGCTTTGAATGATAGTTAAATGACTACCACTAAATCAGAAGTATTACTTCATACTCCCGGTCATGTTAAACATGATGGACATAATTTAACGGGTTTTATTATTTTCCTATGTTCTGAAAGTATTATTTTCTTTGCTTTTTTTGTAGGATATGCAGTTTTAAAACTCACTGCACCTACTTGGTATCCTGATGGTGTTAGTGGGATAGCTGTAAGGGAGCCTTTAATAAATACAATTATTTTAGTAAGTTCTAGTTTCGTTATTTATTTTGCTGAGAGGTATTTACATAAAAAGAATTATTGGGGATTCCGAATTGTTTGGCTAGTTACTATGCTGATGGGATCTTATTTTGTATATGGTCAATATTTTGAATGGTCTGAATTAAGCTTCAGCTTAAGCAGTGGAGTGTTTGGGAGCTTATTTTATTTACTTACTGGTTTCCATGGATTACATGTAATAACTGGAATACTACTAATGGGTTTAATGTTAATACGTTCATTTATACCAGGTAATTATGACAGTGGTGAAATGGGTGTTGAATCAGTAAGTCTTTTTTGGCACTTTGTAGATGTGATATGGATTATCTTATTCGTCTTAATTTATGTGTGGCAATAGTATTTAATTAATTATGGAAATTCTAAATAAAGATAGAAAATAATGTTTATAGATGATCATCATTATGACTGCATAATAGTTGGAAGTGGAGCAGGCGGTTCTACTCTTGCAAGTGAGTTGAGTAGACAAGGTAAATGGGTACTACTACTTGAACGTGGAGGTCAATTACCTCTTGAAGATCAAAATATAAAAGGTACTGATTTATTCAGGAAAACAAAATATCACCCTTTAGGAGAAAAGTGGTTTGGTCCAGATGGAGATCCTTTCGCTCCTCAAACAGCCTATGCACTTGGTGGTAATACAAAAATCTGGGGTGCAGTTTTGCAACGAATGAGAGAAAAAGATTTTCTTTCATTGCCTCTGCAGGAGGGAATATCTCCCTCTTGGCCGTTTAGTTATGAGGAGCTTGAACCATATTACGAACATGCCGAGAATCTGTTTAATGTTCATGGGCAAGGAGGTATAGACCCTACAGACCCTCCGCGAAAAAGTAAATATAACAATGCTCCAAGAAAATTAGAAAAATTTTTAGAGTTAATTAGAGAGTCACTTATAAGAAATGGATGCCAACCTTATGACTTGCCAATAAGCTGGCCTGACTCAATAAATGAAGACAATGATAATTTTGAAAATTGTTCTTTTTTCCCTAGAGGAGATGCTCAATTATTTGGTTTATATTCTTCTGATAAGAACCGACTAGATGTAAAAACCAATGCCAATGTCCTAAAACTACATGTCAATCCAAGTGGTAAAGCAATAAAAGGTGTAGAGGTCAAATTAGATGACGATATTTGGTTATTCTCATCCGATATTGTTGTATTAGCAGCTGGTGCCATTAATACTCCGGTGATAATGTTGAATTCTAAAACAGCAAAGCATCCCAATGGGTTAAGTAATAGCTCAGGTCAAGTAGGCCGGAATCTGATGAATCTTCAGCTCACTTGTATTTTGCAAAGAGCTAATATACAAAATAATGGACTGTTTAATAGATCATTTGGTGTGAATGACTATTATTGGGGAGATATGAATGTAAGTTATCCTCTAGGCCATATCCAGTCTGGGGGTGGAGTTCTGAAAGATACGTTATTTGCTGAATCCCCACCTGTCCTATCATTAATAACAAAATTAATACCAGATTTTGGACTTAAACGACTAGCTTCTAGGTCAATTACTTGGTGGGCAATGACGGAAGTATTACCTGACCCAGAAAATAGAGTTTGGGTTGACGACAATAAAATCCGAATTAACTATATACATAATAATCTTGAGGCACATGATCGACTTGTTTATAGATGGTTAGATACTTTAAATAAAATGGAACGCGATTCGAGAACAACCGTAGTGACCAGAACTCCTACTCATCCAAGAGGTTCAGCTCCTCTAAGTGTTGTGGGGTATGCATGTGGAACATGTCGAATGGGTACATCACCACATTCCTCAGTTGTAGACTTGAATGGAAAATGTCATGATCTGGAAAATTTATATATTGTTGATTCAAGTATTTTCCCAAGCTGTCCCAGTGTTGGTCATGGCCTAACTATTATTGCTTTAGCACTGCGTATGGCAGATAAATTAACTACAGGAATTAATCCTCAGATTACTTGCTGGGGTGGATCGTAGTTCTTTACGAGTCTAAAAAAAAGAATTAAAAGTTTATATTTATGCTCTGATAGTAAAATTTTACTGACTTAATTGTAGCTAATAATTTATTTAAAATCGAAATATAAGATATAGTCCTTGAAATTTTTTTATAAATCATGTGGGAATCAATGATGTATTTACTTATTGGAAATAATGAGAAAACAAATACAAAATTAAACGAGAACAAACAAATAAACAGCAAATAAAATTATTAAATTTAAATTTTACATATTATTTGATTGGATGATTTATAACCCAAATATCTTCCTCTTTGGTTACTCCATGAATCCATTCTTTAAATTCTTGAGAAATTGCGATTTGGTCTTTCCTTTCAAGGGTTAATGATCTTGTTAAAAGCTCTGTCAGAGAAGAGGTAATTAAATCTTCTATATTCTTTCTATTTCTCATTAAATTAATAATACCTATTAACAAACTACAAAAAACAATATCAAAGTTCAAAGAATAAGCTTATTCTCTTAAGTATTGACAGTGTAATATTAAAGATAGATATGTATCTATTGTTTCTTTTGTTTATCTAAAATTTTAAAGCTTCTCTATTAATCCAGTAAGAATATCTTTTAAATCACTCTGAATTGTCTCTTGTATTAACGAAATTGCAGAGCTAGCCTTCAAGGCAAGAAGTGGTATCGCAATAACAAGTATTAATCCTAAAAAAATAAGGATTGATGAAGAAATCCTTACCAACCATTTAGTAATTGGATCTAATTCCATCTCAAAAATACAAATTACAAATATAGTTTTTCTTTTATCTCTTTGTTTGCTTAATTGCTACACATCTAGTGTATATATGATCTTCTAGTATTTATCTTAAGTCAATTTTTACAAAGAGAAAACCATTTATATTACTTAGAATTATTACCATTTCATTCCGATGATTTATTCAACCATTCTTCAACTTTATTTTTAGAGCCATACCAATCCTTACCAAAAGCTTTTCCATGTGCTGTTTCTTTCATCACTACCTGTTTTGAGCCAATTAGTAATGCTGAATCTCTAGGGACTAGTCCATCTCCAATAACATCTCCATTTCCATTCAAGGCCCTATAAGATGACTTGCTTAAGTTCACTGATGTCTTTGTCGCAATAGGTCCGTTCAAGTCTAATTCACCAGCAACAGATATATAACTAACGTCTGCGCTATAGAAACTACCTGGCAATTTAGAACTTACAAAATTACGTAGATAGGTGGCCCTTTTTGCTTGATTAGGACTTCCTAGTGTAATTAAGCAATTGGCATAATCCTTCCCATTGTAGATCTTCCGACTAAATAAAAGATCTGATAAATACAATCTGAGGATCATCCCGCCAGAGCTATGACCTATCAAAGTGACTTTATTCGTAGACGATTCTTTCGATAATTCTGTCACTATTTTTTCAACTTTATCAAGAATATTCTTCCAACCAAATGACCAATTAGTACTAAGCCACTCAATTTTATTTACTGGAACTATTACTACTTTGTTATTTATTCTACTTTTAATATATTCTGTCATTTCCTTATAGGCACTACCGTCAATCAAGAAACCACCAAGTATAACAATTGGCTGATCAAAATATTTATTCATGATTTAGTACAAAAGGTCAAACGAATTTACTCTGAGAAACCATTGTAATCATTAACTTATTGAAATTTTTGAAATGCTTAATTTTAATAAACTTACTAATTTAATTATTTTAGAAGATTCTCTGATAGTAATAGCGACTACATATCGATGTATTCAATGACATTCTCTAAAGTTCTCTCTAAAAAAGCATTTAAAGTAAAAAATAAATCAAGAAAAGTGGATGAAGGATGTTGCGATACAATTTTTTAACGGTGTCGACGAAAAAGTTATTCCAGAAATAAGGCTTACAAAAAGCAATGATGGAGAAACAGGACAAGCTTTTTTCAGATTTAATAGTCCTGACGCATTAATGTCAGATGATTTCAAGGAAATAGAAGGAATGTATTTAATTGACGAAGAAGGGAGAATAACTACTAGAGAAATAAATATCGCTGTTTCAAAAAAAAACGGGAAATATACTGCTATAGAAGCTATTTACTGTTGGAGATCACAAAGAGATTTTAATAGATTCATGCGTTTCGCAAATCGATATGCCAAACAAAATGGTCTTGCTTATGAAGCGAATAATGAAAAGTAATTAAAGCCAAAGACAATAATCTTTATCTTTAGTTTTCTAATCGCCATTGATTGTTCTTTCTCTCATAAACATGAAAGCACCAAATGAGAAAGCTAATGAAATGAAAAAAGTAAGAGGGAAGTAAATACCCCACAATTTCATTTGCAGTCTTTTACCCTCGGCAGCATAGAAAGAAAATATTCCAATTAATAAAACTGCTGTATCAGCAGAAACAAAACCAGATGTTGGTGTTGCCCAAGCTCCATCAATAAAAGTATTAGCTATTTCGATGATTGAGCTTCCGACAGAACCACTTTGAACCTGACTGACAAATTTCGCTATGAAATAAAAAGGCCAAATCAATCCAGCTAGTGCAGTTACGCCATAAATAGAAAGGCGAATGTTAGACCACATTGGTTTAAATAAAAATCATTTATAGCTAAAAAGGATGATCTCTTGATGTATAAAAAATCAACAAAATACATATGTCCCAGTTTTCTAAAAGCTAGCGACAGGAAAGTTAATTTAAAAACCAATCAATCTTGTTACTGATAACAGCCCTTAGGTAGTTAGGGACTGAAAAAAACTGACAATTATTGATCAGCCAAGGTTGTTATGAAAATGATCAGTATATTTAGTGATTATTTTCCCATCTTTATTGGAGTGGATTAAATCCAAGCAAGTCGCTACTACTAAGAACCAATTAGCCCCTTCCTCTAAGTCAATCTCCCGACAAATCCATGCCGGGGCTGAAACGATTCCACTTACAACTCCTCTCATATCATCTCTTAGATTTTGATAATGTTGTTCTTTTAGGATTTCGATTTTTTCTTGTGAAAGGGTTCTGCTTGGATAGCAATAAATCCACTCTTCAATAATTTGCTCAATAATTTTTAGCTTTGACTGTTGAAGCACGATGGGAACCGGACGTATCAAAAGATAATGCTAACGAATTACATATAAAAGGATTAGCCAATAACGCACAAAACCCAGTAAAAATTAGAACTAACTTTAGTTTTTCAACTGACAAAAAGCATTGAAACTTACATCAAAGTGCCATTCAAAAAAGTCTTGTCTTAGGGCGAACAGCTTCTGTTGCTAGTAATGCAAGAGCATTGATCGAGTTATGTGGTTTAGGCGATGATCGAAAACATATGCATAGCAACTGAGTATTGATTTATTGGCAATAGAAAACCCCCTTTTTTAAGAGGGGGCTAACTAACTTTAATAGTTACTCAAAGCGCCTAATCAATGTGTTGAAGAGACTGGTTATGCCCGGTATGTAGGAAAATGCAAGGCTTAACCTGAGTGTTTGTTTACATAAAAAAAGTGCAGACCTAATGAACTTTTTTTTATTGTTTGCGAGCAAAGGGACAGGATTTCGACGACTGTCCCCCTCTCTGACTAGAGCTTGATCCGCAACACAGTTTTTAACCTTGTTACTCGCACTTGTGTGATAAGAATCTAAAAAGAATTTAATTAAACTGATGTTCGGTTGAGGTAGTGCTTCCCAAGCTTTACTTGTTTTCTAACCTGATTTCACCTATATATTTAATTGAGGCCAAACCTCATCAAGACATAATTGACTTTATATAGTACGAGTCGATTAATAACCCCTCTAGTTATTGGAATTTCTAGAGGGGTTTCTTGTTTTAACCTGTTTTTACTTGATCCATAAAAATGGGAGCCAATGCTCCCAAGATAAATCGACTGTCGTCCTAGTAAGTGTTTAAGTCGAATTTTGATTCAGTAGCCTTAACTGGAATTGGATTATTTGCTAAAGAATCATCTCCTGAGGAGGCTTGGAAAATAACTCCAGCCCCACCTATCAATAAAACTGCGAACATGATTGCGTGATATGCAGTAAACATTTTCTAAAACCTATACTTATGAAAAATCTAGTCAGTTGAGATATTGCAGTGATGTAGTACAAAGCGAATGTTTCTGGGGTGTTTCTCCTACTACTGCTAAGCGGTGGCCTATGGCAAAGACTAATAAAATTAGAGTTGCACCAAGTAGGAAATAAACCAAGTGGCAAATATAATTTTTCCCAAAATAAGAAAAGGAAGAAGCTTAAAAGCCTTCTTTTCGAATGCTGCTTTATCAGCTGAAGTCATGAGAAAGAAGCAACTGAATTTCTAGCGGGGTTAAATCACTATTTTCTATTCCCCAAAGCTCTCCCTTGTCTGAAGCTTCAAGGATGGATTCGTAAAAATCAGGTGAAAAATTTTTAGGCATTGTGCTAATTAAACGATTACAGAAGTAGCTACATCAATGGATCCTGATGCAAGGATTAGCGCAGGGATACAAAAAAGAGCTAGGAACTTAGCTGCTGAAGAATTATTTATTGAAGTCATTGCGGTATGGGGTGAAAGTTTTTCGGTGAGACAGGGGATGAACATTCCATTCACCGATGCGATAAATATAAAAAGTATTCTTGAAGTAATGATGTTCGGTTTGGGTAGTGTTTTCCTACTACCAACCAATAATAAGAAGGATTAGACCAAAGGTGTAAGAAAGGAGGACTTAATGAAACTCTTTACTCCCTTCACTATCCCCAAAAAAGACAACTGCGATCTTTGCAGGATTAAAACTAATAAAAGAAAAGAAGCTGAAAACCCATTTTTAGATCAACTATTTAAAACTCTCTACAGGGGTAGATTTGATTTAGTTTTCGACTGAGTGGGGTTGATTCATTTGTTGATACATCGACGAATTAAGTGCCAAGAAGTAAACACCAAGTGCCGCTAAAAATGGCAAAACAGCTTTTAAGTGATTCATTAGCTTTTTCTGGTCATTCGATAAGTGACATAAAAAAATAATCCCAGCACTGCAAGATTTGCAATGACATATGTGATTGCTATTCCCATTAGTTACCACTTCTATAATTTCTTTCATTAGGATCTATTCCACTCTCGCCAAAGCTATAAGAGGGAGATGTGTCTTGTTTCTTAATTTTTACACCAGCAATATTTTCTTTTGAGGCCGCTTTTAATTCATCACCTGAAAATTGATAACCAAATCCCGATGCTATTTCTGCAATTTCATTTGCGGTAGCAGCAACTCTTATAGCGTTGAGTAATTCTTTATTTTTTTGAAGCTCTGTAAGAAAAGCCTTTAGTTGCTGTAGTGCCATGGTCTTCATTATGACTAAACTTTTTGCCCCTTAGGAGACCAGACTTGAATGTTTTAGCCAATTAGCGATTGTTACGCAGACAGAAAAATTCACTAGCATTATTCCAAGTGCTCCCAACATTTTGTAGTTGGGGTTCTTATTCATAAGAGAAAATATATTAGATAAAAAACCTTCTTGTTTTTTGGTGGTATTAAAGTCCACGGGTTTCTCTGATTGAGTTAACACTTCAGAATTAATTTCAGTCACTTTTAAAAAGAGAATTTTTTTGTTCGTAAGAGCATAAAGAGTGATTCGCTTTAATGGCTGATTATTTATACAAACCAGAGTAATAAGTGGAGTTGGAAAAAGGTTGCTGGAATTTATGGAGTTAGTCCAACTACCGCTTGGCGGTGGTCTATGGCTTAAGGAGGAAGCGTTTCATCTAATTCCACCCAAAGCAATACTTTTTACTTTTTTCTATTCTCTCTTCAGGTGTTCCTTCAATGCCAACACAAGTCTTGAAGGCTTTGAGAATTAATGAGTTCTTTTCTTTTTCATCGAGTTTTCGATAACTGCATTGAGTACCAGCAGTAGAAGGGAAGTATTTATATTTTTCGTCTGAGGCTTCTGGAAATAAATAAGTTATCGGCCATGAGTATTGATCTTCTCCATATCCCTCTAATTTCAGTCCTCTACCAGACTTAGAGATTTCTACAAGGTGCTTAGGCTTGCCATCTTTGCAACGAACTTCTATTCCATCTTGATAAGAGGGGTAGTAATAGATTCCAGCATTAATAGGTACAGCAATTCCAAATATTAACGGTGCAAGTAGTAGGCGTTTCATTCTTATACAGATAGTTATCCAGAAGATTTAACTTGTCCCATTTGCAACCCAGTGAATTTAATTAATTCTTTTTGAAGTTTTTTTGCTGTTCTCTTATTTAAAAATCTAAAACTTTGAACGTAATTTGAACCATCATCTTGTTGTCCCATCACAGTAAAAAAGACATTTTTCCCATTACCTAATCTTGCACCTGTTTTCCCTCCTCCAAACACACCAACGGCCAATGCTACTGGACAAAATACTCCAGTCATACAAGCTGCAGTACCAACAGCCAATCCAACCGTACCTCCAGCAGCACCTCCAGTAGCACCTGAAGCAAGGTTGTATTCATCTCCACCTCTATACCATTGAGTAATTTTTTCTTTAGCAATTAAGCCCTGAGGACCAGCCAAACCAGATTCATTAATAGTTATTTGACAATTATTGTCATTGCAGAGTGCATCATAGGTGTCTGCAATCGCGGCGGTAGGTGATAGAAGCCCAGCTGTCAGGGCAACAAATAAAAGGCGGCGCATAAAAGAACGAATCGAAGTCGTAGGGCATAAGTCCTCACTCGACATAAAAGCACTCTTTCAAACTAATGACACCTTTCCATGTGTTTTGGCGTTGCTTTGTGTTGTGCTTATGGTTCAACTAATGCTGTTTATCTGGTCGTTAGATACCAAGAAAACAAGAATTAACAGGTATGGAAAATATGTTTGGAGCTGGAAGAAAACCTCACATATTTACGGGGTTTCCCTGCCCACTGTTAGAAGGTGGTCTATGGATTAAACAAGTGTTTGTATAAGAGGATAGGCTTCGACACTTTTGCGTAATTTATTTTTTCTACCCATAGCGGTATTACTGACTGGATGTATTGGTGCTGGAGGCGGGGGTAGCGGTTATGGAATAGGTGCTTTCGATTTTATGGATACAGGTGGTGCAGGTGAATACACTTGTGAGGGTGTAACAGGTAGTGGAGGTTCAACGTCAGACTATTGTGCAACTGGAGAACACCCACACCTATGTGATTGCTGATATTTATGGAGTTAGCCCAACTACTGCTAAGCAGTGGTCTATGGCTTAACGGTTACTTTTGTTACCGTATGAACAATCTGAGTAATTTTATTCATTTACTAATGGTTATCTTTTTCATCAAAATATTACCTTAATCCTTACTTCGACTATGGATTCTTACAAAAAAGAAACTCATAGGTATGCTTTCGAGCTAGTAAAGGCAGCAAGAGAAATGGCTGTTGATATAGCCGAAAAGCTCCCCCACCTAACGGAAATAAGAAGCAATTATCAAGCCGAAGCATTAAAGATAAGAATCAATAAAAAATTTAATTAAGCAGCGAGGGAGGCAAATAGCCTCTCTCTTCTTTTATTGCTGCTGCAAAAATGTATCGGAGGATGCGGCACCCTAAAAATGCGTGCGATACAAATAAATCAAGAGTTACCTCTCCACAATGGCAAAAGAACTTAAGGTCTCTTCGTCCTTGATAACGGTTGGTGTAAGCGTACTTCTTTCTCTGGAACAGCTGCATTCTCTAACTATTTAAATTCCTTTACAGGGATAGATTTGATTTCGTTTTCGACCGACCTGCAACTGTGAGGAGGTGCTCTATTGCTTGAAGACTAGGTTAAAGGAAATAGTGTTACTAATTGTTTGCTAAAAATTCAATATATTTTTTCAATGTATAGCCATGACAATCGCAAGGGTATTTAGCTTGTAGACCTACTGCATTATCTTGACCTCTAAATCTTCGACAGTTACAAACAAGATCAATATCTGTTCCAGCTTTAAACTCTTTCACTCTTGCTTCAAACCACTTTTTAGCTGCTTTTGGAATATTTCCATCTTCATCCCAACTCTGCCAAATCAAACTATCAAACATTTTTATTCCCTCTTCCCTTACAACTCCATCGATTCTGTCGAAGGGGTTTCTTACAGGGCATTTTGGTTCATTTATAAAGAATCTCTTGGGTGAGTTTGGACCATGGATCCATGAACGCTTCTCCATGGAGCCAAACACCTCTATTTGGTCAAAATATTTCTTTGGATGGACTTCAGGTTCAGTCATTTGAGGTCGGGCTGTCCTCTCTATTTTTCTTTTTCTTGTTGTAATCCCTTTTAGTTGAAACCTTGTTACCTCGCCAATCAGTTTCTCCTATATACATTTCCTCTCCAAATAAATCGTTTAATTGCTTTTCGGTCATTGGCTCAAGAGCAAGTACTTCAGCTATTTCCACTTGGGGTATTATCGCAACCTCTTCTGCTTCTACTGCCAAAGGACTGAAAAACAAAAAAAGACCAAAAACCAAAGCAAAGAGTTTTTTCATCTAATCCAACCTATCTGCATAATCTCTGAGAATTTCTGCGATCACATTTGGTGGAATTTCTTCTTGAGCATCCTTGCAAAGATCAAAGAACTTATCCATAAATTCTTTTCTAGTCATACATTTAATGGGCCGATTTTTCTATTAAAGGTCAAAACTCTCTTTTATTGCTCTCGGCACTAATACTCAAATTTTATATACCTATGGACAACTGGTTATCGTTTTCGCTTGAGTGAGTATATAAGTCCTTACTTCGACTATGGACTCTTTTCCTAAAGATACACATAGGTACGCTTTCGCTTTAGTTAAAGCCGCTCGAACAATGCCTGTAGATATGGCTGAAAAGCTTGATCATATAAAGCAATTAAGATTCAACGTTCAATTAAATGAATTGAGAAAAAGAATCAACAGAAGAATCACTTAGAAGTGCACTATTGCACGAACACTATGTCTCTTTTGATAAAGGATAATAATAGACGTTTTCTATGACTTAACTCAGTATTTGTATATATGGACGAGCTTCGATGCATTTGATTTAAGCCATGACGCCCGAATAAGCAATGGCTGTGAATATTGTTATCTTTGAAATCAAAAAGAACTGTATACGCTTATTCACTTTTAGGACATTGGATGAAATAAAAGATCTTGAAAAAAGTAATTAAAAACAATGATGTTGGTAGCTGTGATCGACATAAAAATTGTTGCAACAACTGGCGCTGATCTAAACCATTTAGTTCGAAATATTTTAAAAAACGATTTCATAATATTTTATACGATTACAGATGAACAAACTTGAAATGCTCCAGCAACTAAAAGTAATGCAGGCAGATTCCAAAGAACCAAAACTTTTATAGCAGTAGATTTATAGCTTGCAGCAGTCATTTCTAATTAGTGGAGAGAATGTTTTTCAGTGAAACGCAGACCAGAATCACCGATATTTAAATTTAAAAGCTGCCTTCTTTTTCTGTGATTAGATCGGGGTAGGGCTAACCGTTGAATAAATTTTTCTTATGAATCAATATGTTCCTTTTACTAGGAGTGAGGTTTCGTCAAAAGCACTAGCTAGATCTTTCGTTTGGAATCTGGAATAGCTCAAAAGATGAGTATCTAATGTATGACCCATTGCATCAGCAATTTGTTTTAGCGCTCTATAACTTCCATCTGCTTTAGGTCGATTGTGACCGCAGTAGGCATATCTATGACGAAAGCTGTAAGCAGTTAATTCTTGATTTTCCCTGGAAACTTCTTTTCTGATAGCCTGCCAAACTTTTCTGCGACTTAAATAAGTTCTACAAGCATCGCCAGCATTTCCTTCTTTTCCAAGTGGAGGAAGTAGATTCAAACCTTCCTTTTCACATATCGCTAATTGCTCTTTTAGATGCCAGTTAATGGGACCATCAATGTCATGGACCAGCAGGGGATATAAACGTCTAGCCTCTGTCTTTTCTCCTTTCTTTCCACCTCTGGACTTTTGGTAATTAGTCCAAATTTCTTGTCCACCATTACGGGTATGGATTGTTCGGAGGTCCTCAGGTCTTAGGCCATAAACAGCTATACATTGAAAAGCAAACCTCCATTTATTACCAATTTCATCTGCTGGGAAAGAATCTAATAATCGGAGAATTTGTGAATCAGTTAATGGATAACCAACTCTCTTTTTAGTAGTGACTAAATCTTTATCTGTTACGGCTGGGGGCAACCACGTGGACTCGAACTGCTGTTCCTGAACACAAAACCGAAGAAACCCAAAAAGGGCTAGGCGCATGTGTCTTCTTATCGGTGTTCCTTGTTGCCATTGCTTAAGTGCAACCTTGCAAAGTGCTGGCCCATTTAAAGGTGCTTTGGAAGTATTTCTAGTGGCATTGATTACGTTGTTAAAGACAGGGTGATATTTGTTACGCCATGTCGAATCTTTTACAAGATCTTTTTTAAATTCCCTATAAGCTTCGATTGATTCTTCCCAATTAATTTCAGTATTGTTTGAAACTGTTTGAGCAATATTGAAGCAAGTTTTTATATCTAGTCTCTGCTTTGATTCTTCATAAGCTTTTGCTGCCGATCTAATTCTTAGTAATGCGTCAGGCCAAAATTTTTCTTCCCATTTGTATGGAATAGATACGTCACCAATAACTTTTTTATTCTTCCAGACTTGAACTCTCATGCTTTCCTTCCTTCCAGCCATAACGAGCCAACCTTTTGGACATGAAGCTTTAACAGATTTCCTGAAATCCTTTACCCAACTTTCTGAGGCTGCTTTCGGCAATTAAGAGAGCACTCGGTTGCTACTACTTATTTTTTTTACACGCAGTTGAGTGTAAAATCAACCTTTAGTGGTCATTAGTAGTAAGTCTTAGGGTCTGAGTAGCATTAGAAACATTAACTTCAAAACTTTTATATTACGGATCTCACTAGGGGAGAACGTGGGCTTTACGAGCACAAGGTCGCAGGTTCGAATCCTGTCGCCCCGATCAGTCAGAGACAGGTTCCCCAGCCTGTCTTTTGTAATGGGTAAATGAGACTGGGATCTCAGCGGGATCTCCCGAATAGTTACTTGTATTTGTTAGCAATGGTTTTGAACTTTCTGTGCTTGTTAGCCCTACCTCAACAGTCCTATAGGAACAAAGAATTTCTAGTTATATTTTGTAATCAGTGACCATTGATCCAGTGAGAGTTAAGGGAGGTGTAGTGCATAGCAACTTCCTTTTCTCGCTAAACCTTTTCTCTAATTAGAAATTACTTCTTGTGATAAGGCTTATAATCATTGGTCTAATTATTCCAAAGGTGCAAGATTTGGAAAGATAATTGCTTATGGCATTGGTGCAAAATCAACCATTCTCGCAGGATTTCTTTTCTATATGATGGTTAATTGAATAAAAAGGACTGACCTAAGTCAGCCCAATTTATTCAATTAACCATCAGGTGTAATTGATTCGTTTTTGGTTTAACCGTAGATTTTTGCGCAAATTGGACCCGCTTCTTCATCTGTAAATACTGGAGTGGTTTCCCAATCTAGATATTCAGCCCATTGCGCTGAATGCTCATAAAGTGCTTTTGGATCTTCTGCTTTAACTAGGATCCAACCTTCAAGAGATCCAGGTGCGTGATAGCGACCTAGCATTTCTGCTCCAGCATAGGGAGCTCCAGTTGCTAAAAATTTTTCTGCACCCTTTTGGTGATAACCAGGCTTGAATTTCCAATGCTGTATGTAGAGCATAAATTGTTTTTTATAGACCTGATTCTTCTAAACGAATTTTGTCTTAGTTGCTTGTCAAGATGATCACCCTTTGACAGTTACTTTTCTTCCAAACCCATCCAAGTCATCAACCAATAAAAAAGACTGACCTAAGTCAGTCCAACTGGTTCGGATAGCAATCGGCTTTCAACCAGTTAAAGATTAGTGCGATTAATGTGTTTTTATGCCATCCAATTTGAAAATTCTTCACTACCAATAATGTGACCAGAAGCTTCTACATCTTTGTTTCCTTCCATGTACTTGCCTAAAACTCCTGGCTCAGCCTCAAGGATTGCCATCACAGTGGAAGAATCTGTTTCGCTGACACCTCGAAAGATTGCTTTTATCCCTGCGGCTTCTTGATTGGCGCGATCATCATCAAATGCTTTCGCCCATTCAGAGAAAGTGTTGCTGATCTTAAAGACGATCCGAGTTGCTACCTTCATTTTTAATTAATAAGACTCAGTAATTAGAACATATTTCGTATTGTTTGAACGAAATTTTGTTGAACCTACCTCCTATTCCCATACCAGCTATACAACAACCAAACTACAAATCCAACCATAAACAAAGGCATAAAGCTATCAATAAAAATATAGGCTGCATAAACGATTACAGGGAATAAAATGACACGTTTAATATTTAAACGTCTACCTCTTGATGTTCTTCTCCATAGATTTAAAAGAGGCATATAATCTATTCTTGTGTCGGTGATAATTTATCAATTTTAGCTTGTTGAATTTTTAGTTTTTCTCTTTCTTTTTTTGCAGCTCCATAAGTACTTCTAACGCTATAGGTAATGAAAATTGCATTAATGGCTCCAGCTATGATTATTCCTACAATAATTTTATTAATCCCCTCAGGTGAACTTAGATATTCCAATAGGACGTCTTGATTAAACATTTAGTGAACAATCAATCTTTCTAGTACTAGAGCTACAAATACTCCTTTGAAAAAGACAAGCCAAAGTAATCCATAATCAGTCACACCAATCTTCTTTTTATACCAAGCAATTAGTTGCTTATGCCTATCTATAATTTTCATTCTTTTACCTCAATAATTTCATAATAGGGACGGTCCCCATAATCAGCATCAGAACAACAAACATCGGAATATATTTCTTCTAATAGATCGTATGCCTCGTCATAACTGATAAATGATTGGTCAGTAATATCATCAGATTCTTTATCATGCCTAACGATTTTATAAATCATGACGAGATTGATTAGCTTGATAAAAGAGTCCCGAATAATCCTGCAAATGCAGAAAGAACAAAGATCGCAACAATTCCGATTGCAATAACTTTAGAAATGTTTTTCATCTGATTTGAAAGTGGTTGCCTAGTTTAATCACCAAATCGATAATGCTTTTGGACTGCCTTATTTCTACACTCACTTGAGTGTAAAAGCACCCTTTAGTGGTCGTAGGTTTACAGTCTCATGGAGAAGTATACAGTCTAAGATTACAGTAATAGATTGAATATTACCGTTCTCACTGGATGAGAACCAAGACTTTGGGAGCACTAGGTCGAAGTTTCGAATTCTGTCGCCCCGATCAGTCAGAGACAGGTTTACCAGCCTGTCTTTTTTAATTGGAAAGTGAGACTGTTATCTCAGAGGGATCTCATGAGTCTTTACTCCCCAGTGATAGCTTTAATTCTTAGTCAAATACTGTCTGAAACTACTTTATTTAACAGACTTCGAAATTGGTCTAAAAGGATACTTCCCATGATTGATGGATTTGGACAGAATGAATTTATGGATAAACCTTTATTTTTAAAAGTCAGACCGGGTGACGCTGTCTTATACGAGGCGGATCAAATAGGAAAAGTTCTCACATTTATAGGTGGTTCACGAGATCCAGGCACACCGACACTTTTTCAGATCGCAAATGTGGATTCTGGCGAAATCCGCTGGATTCATGGTGAGGAAGTTACCGAGATAGTTAGTGAATATCGGACAACAATTAAAAAGCCCTCTACTTTTTACGAGCAAATACAGCAGCAACAACAGCAACAGCAATAACAAACAAGAAACCCCTCTAGAAATTCCAATAACTAGAGGGGTTATTAATCGACTCGTACTATATAAAGTCAATTATGTCTTGATGAGGTTTGGCCTCTATTCATTTATAGGTGAACATCAACCCAGAAAACAAGCAAAGTTTGGAAAGCACTACCTCAAGCGAAAATTCGGACTAGAGAAGTTCTTTTTAAATTATTAACAATTTAATGGCGTAATACGGAAGCATCATCAAGCAAGATCGGGGGACGGTCATCGAAATCCTGTCCTCTCTTGGGAATTCAAAAAGGTCATTAAGTCTGCACTTTTTTGAGAACCCGAAGTGTTGGAATGTTTAATCTTTCCCCTTGAAAAACTTCTTTACATAGTTTTCAGTTAACCCTCCATCGTGGGGGTTTTCTTTTGCATAGTTTTACGCCATCGACCACCGCCTAGCAGTAGTAGGAGAAACACCCCAGAAACATTCGCTTTGTACTACATCACTGCTACATCTCAACTGATTAGATTTTTATAAGTTTAGATTTTAGAAAATGTTTACTGCATATCACGCAATCATGTTCGCAGTTTTATTGATAGGTGGGGCTGGAGTTGTTTTTCAAGCTTCCTCAGGAGATGATTCTTTAGCAAATAATCCAATTCCAGTTAAGACTACTGAATCAAAATTCGACTTAAACACTTAATAGGTCGAGAGTTGATTTATCTTGGGGGCATTGGCCCCCATTTTTATGGATCAAGAAACTACTTCAACTACAGTCTTAGATCCAAAGACAACAAAAAGAAAATATCCAGAAGCAAGGATAATAGTCCTTGATGATAATTTTAATACGTTTGAACATGTAGCAAATTGTCTTGTGGCAATCATCCCAGGAATGAGTGAAAAAAGATCATGGTTACTTGCCGTCGAAGTAGATAGGGAAGGTTTGGCGGAAGTATGGAGAGGCCCCCTTGAACAGGCAGAGCTATATCATCAGCAACTAATCAGCAAAGGATTAACAATGGCACCAATTGAAAAAACATAAAATTCCTCTTTTATATAGAAATTCTCAGAATAACAATGAAAAAATGCTTTTCTTTTGTTCTTTGTCTTCTTTTGTTTCTTCGCCCTTTTGCAGCTCAAGCAGAAGATGTTGAGCCAATGCCTCAAGAGGAAATAGTTGAAGCACCTTCACCTGATCCAATGTCGGATGAGGCAATTAGATATTTACAAGGTGAGGACATGTATCAAGGCACTCTTAGTTGGCAAGGCAACAAAGCTTCTACCAAATTTAATTACGATATGAAAAAGGAAAAAAGATAGATGGCAATATTCGCAGTTTAGCTTTCATTGGATTTGTCCTGTCTTGGTACTTCAGAAGCTAGGGAGTTTTTGATCACATGCTTGGATATGGTGTGATTTTTGATCAATACTATTTGGACTCAAATTTCATCGGTGACAGGTTTAAACCCAATAGGAGTTTTCTTTATTTACCTATCTGTCTTTTGAATTGTTTATTTCTTTTCATACAGAAGGAACCGTTAAACAACCAAAACTCTTTATGGTGTTTTATTAGTAAATGATTTTTGAATGCCTAGTCCTTTATTTGCAGTACCACTCAATATGGGAACAGGTACTTGGATTGTGACGATTGTTGCTGGTTTAAGTTTTATCGTGATGTTTGGTATCGCCTCTGCCTTTGGAGACTTCCAAGGTTTGATTAATACAACATTAGAAAATGATTCAAATGCTAGAGACAGCATGAAAAAAAATAAAAAAGGGCTGACCTAAATCAGACCCAGTTATTTAGATGGGTAATTGGCTATCAACTTATATTACTTTCTTTCATAGGAGTTGAGCTTATATTGGATTTTAAATTTCCTCTTAAATTTCCCTAAAGTTTATTTAAAACTTTTTCCTTAGATTGAATTGAATCTAACTTAATTCTTTTTATTTGATCTTTTTCCCAAAACCAGTAAACAGGATTTTTCTTTTGAGTTTCTTGTAAATCTTTTCTGTCTCTTAAGCTAACAGGTGTAAATTCATTTTTAGGATTAAATTTTTCATCTCTTATAGCTTGGTTTAGAAC
The DNA here is from genome assembly GCF_027359395.1 of Prochlorococcus marinus str. MIT 1013. Lineage (NCBI taxonomy): Bacteria > Bacillati > Cyanobacteriota > Cyanophyceae > Synechococcales > Prochlorococcaceae > Prochlorococcus > Prochlorococcus marinus. The sequence goes on along the minus strand of NZ_CP114778.1, from coordinate 533,282 downwards.
AATACTTCCTTCATAATTAGAGATTGATCGATGAAATGTTCCGACAGGAATTTGAAGTGCACCCATGGCACGATTTAAATAAACAATGTGATAAGGTTCTTCCCATTCAGGATTTATCAAAGTAAAAATACGGCTACCTTCGATCACTAAATTGTGATCAATTTGATGTCGATGTACGTAATACTGCTCAAAATCACCATCGTTTGGGGGTGAGATGGCATTGCCGTGATGAATGACTACATCAGAGCCATTGGATCCTTTTACTCCTGCATCGAAGAACGATACTTGAGGTGTTTCACGGAAAACGTGAGTAGGAACAAAATTTAAACGCATTGCAAATACTCCGTTACTATTTTGTCCATAGAACATCAATGTTTATCTGGCCTTGAATGGTTTTCATTTTTATAGACCTAGGTCAGTCGAAAACATAATTAAACCTATCCCTATAGAGGAATTTAAATAATTGATCTAAAAATAGAATCTCAACTTTTCTTCTTTTATTAGTTTTATTCCTGCAACAATCGCAGTTGTCTTTTTGAGGAATGGAAAAAGGAGTAAAGAGTTTCATAAGCCCTCCTTGATACACCTTTGGTCTACTCCCCCAATCTTTGAAAAGGGAGTAGGAAAGCACTACCTTAACCGAACATCAGTTTTAGAGAACTTCAATTTGATTCTTCTCACGACTGAGCTATTAACTTCTTCTAAAGACACGTTGCTTTCAAGCTCAAGTCAGCGGAGGGGACAGACGTTGAAATCCTGTCTCTTTGCTCGCAAATTTATTAAAGGTAGCTCTCCGATTTCCTTGATAAAAAATCTTAGCCTTGCATTTCCTACATACCGGGCTTAACCAATTCACTCTGAGACTCCAATAAGGAGCTTTGAGTAACTATTGAAGTTAGAAACCCCCTATTAAATAGGGGGTTTCTATTGCAAAGCTCAAAAAATACAAATTAGAGAACCTTACGATTCAGCTTCCCTCGGTTAGGGCCTAAAGCTGCTAGTTTACTTCTTCGTTTTTATCCAATGTCGGATGAACTTAGATAAACAAAACGCTAAAGTTTTAAAACTACAAGCTAAAGCGGATGCTTGTACTTCTAGAAAAGAGGCTCTAAAAATTTTAAAAAAGGCTGATAAGGCTATCCATAAACTTTCTAGGTCATAGATCATTGACTAAGAGCAGTAAAGGCTAACCCCATAGGTTTTGCAATCTTGCCACCAGGCCCAGACCAAACTTCTATACCTGTTAATTCTTTTTTCCCAACCAGAATATCTAAGCCATTTTTCCAGTTAGAGCAAAATAGCCAATCGCACCAATAGATAGTCCAAAAGTAATCAGGTTGGGAACTATGCCACCAATTATTTGAGCTTTAGCTCAAATAATCTTTTTTATTGGTGAGGAGGATCTTTTTCTTCTGGTCTAACTTTTCCTTCTCTGGTTTGATCGAAATAAATAATCACCCCACTAAAAAATGCTAATCCAATCAATTTAGGAATAATACCACCTATTATTTAAACTCATCAAAGAACTCCATTTGTATTTTATCGACTCCAATTTGTCTTGTATAAATTAAAGGCTTAAAAAACCAATTGCTTAGTCTTGCTCTTTTTCTTCTTTGTTGGATTTGAACCAACTGTCTTCTTTCATTCCTCTTCTAATAGCAGTAACAAGTGCTCCAAGGAAAAAAGAGCCTACTCCAGCAAATATCGCCAGAGTTAATAAAGGCTTAACTCCTGTTACAGCTGTACTTTGAATGGCAGGATCTAACGGGTCCATTAAATCTTTGTTTTATTAGTCGTCATAAACTTTGCATGTTGACGAAGTTGGATGGATTTCACATTCTTCTTTCCAAAACTTCTCTCTGGTTTCATCAGGGATTGCGTCATTGAAATTATGCATGACTCGAATATCACTCATCGCATTTTTGATGACAGAAAATGGAGTTCTTAGCTTCATAAACCTCCTATTCGGATAACTTTGTTCTACTTGATTCCTTGTGATTTCAACACCTCGGCTTTTACTCAAGTACTACTTCCTAGTTATTCGAATGACATCAGAATTTAATTCAATTCTGACTTAAGACTCCATTGCTGCAACTTCTTCAGAGCTTGCTTTTGTCTATCCTCGAAAACTGAAGATTTGTAAGAAGTAAATACTCCTTTCTTAAATGCTGCAAGTTGAGCTCTCTGTAGTCTTTCTGCTTTTAAGACTCTTTTTTTCGAGAGTCCTCGAGAGGTAAGATTAGACACATTATTAATGAACGGTAAAAAAACTCTATATCCAAGAATGTTTTCCTGAGGTTTTCAAAAACAAAGACAGTTGACAACCGATTGCAATAGTAAAGAAATGGGCAAACTTAGATCAGTATTTTTTGTGCCTTGAAAAAGCTATTTTTCAAAATGATGTGCGATTTCATATTAATTCAGTTTTCTGTTTGCGAATAAGTGTAAATTCCGATTCCATTTGGGATTAATAGCACCATATTTAGTGCAATCTTGTACCAAGTAAGATGAACTCCACGCTACATTCGCCGTCTATTTACCCAGAGATCATCACTCATACAACTCTCGACCTTATGACTAAGCTCACTGAATACACCTCTCCAGCAAAGCAAGAAGCAAAGTTAGAAGCTCAAAGAAGAAATGCAGAAGCACTTGTGCTGCAAAAGCAAATGAGCGTTTGACAATAAACTTCATCTACTACTCTGATTGAAATCCTTTTTTTATCAGGGCGTTAGATACCAATAAAACATTATTTAATAGATATAAAAATTTAGATGGAGCTGAAAAAAGTTTGCTTAATTTTATTTGGTAAGATCAGCTATTTTTGTCAGCTAGTCTAGGGCTTAGCAGGTTATTTTTATTTTTGTTCTTGATCTTCTTGTTCCCATGCTTGAAATTGGAAATAAAATATTGCGCAAATCGCTACGAAGATTGAAAGAAGTCCAGCCCAACCCAAAAACTTATGTTCGGTAAAAAGATTTGTAAGCATTGACTTTTCTTGATACCTAGCATCCATCTCGTTTTGAATATTCCCAGCCCATACATCAGCAGCAAAATGAATATTCTCAATAAAATCAATCATTCCAGCCATCTGATTAAGAAGAATACTAGGCAAAAGAAAATTCTTTTGTTAGGAGGGTTAACTAAATATTCTGTGAGGTAGTTTTCGAAGAGAAGAGGTTGACCATCTAACCCTTCGAATTATCAGGAGAAGTGACAGACCTCCCTCCTCTGCTTTGGCTTAGCACGGAACACTATTTCACCGACTGTCTCCTGCTTTAATTGATGATGCTTACGTATTACACCATCAACGTGAATAGAATTTAGTAAGAACCTCTTTAAACCTGATTTTCCCTTGAGGTCGTATTCTCCTATCTTTTTTTTGCTGCTGTTTGTTGTATTTACTCCTAAAACGAGAATGGCTTTTTAATTTTTGTTCGATATTCACTAACTATCTTGGTAACTTCCTCACCATGAATTCAATGAATTTCTCCAGAATATAATTTGCCATTTGAAAGAGATCTGGTGAGCCTCGACAGCATGAATATCTTTATTCAATCGTGCAATGGAAGCTATATGGAGTCAAACCCACTCTATTTGCCTGATACTTTATGACTTTTTTTCCCTATCCAGTCTTCTGGCTTTTTCATCATCCAATTCATAATTCCATCACTATCCATATTTCTGGAGCTAAGGCCAAAGGCAACAACAAATAAAATGCTAAAAGAAATTATTATGACAAGTAATAACGAGCTTATTCCCATCTCAGAGAGAGTAAGACCAAAAAGAAAATGCATAATTTGAAAAAGAAAATTTTATTGAAGTTTTAAATCTCAAGTGTGCGAAGTTGGTTGTGCATGTCATAAAAGATCAGATAATTCATTCTCATCCATTGAGATGAACTGTTGCAACATTACTTCTTCTCATAACCTTTATAGATCCAACTTATTAGCTTTTTCTGACATGGTCTTAGCTAACACTCTGGCAATGCCTTCGAATCAAAACCAATAAGTACTTCACCAGAAGTATTAAACTCATTAGAGAAATAGGAGTATTTCGAAGAAGACACTCTTAAACACATACTTTTAGCTAGCATTTACATTGCATGGCAACATTTAAACTATTGCTGTGACAGGCATTGTGGACGATACATATTTGTCATCTCCATCAACGTCTATTGCTCATGGAGATCATCAGACTTCAAAGAGTCGATGTTGGAGGCAGCAGCTAAAGAATAAAATTGGATGATCTCCAGGGACTGCATAGACTTCTGAGATTAAAGATTAATGAAGCAGGAGATATTTTTTCGGCGATCTATTAATTGTTTTTCAATAATCTCTTTTTGATTGTCTGTTCTTCTTTAATTCACCTCGTTTCTTCTTTGACTCAATCCTCTTCCTCTGTGATGAGCGTGTAGGTATAGTTTCCCTTCTCTTCTTTGGAGGTGGCTTTAAAAGTTCTCTTAAGGTTGAAGCAAGTCTACTTAAAGCCAATTGTCTATTCTTATATTGAGTTCTCTTATTCTGAACAGCTATGCATATACAACCATTAATGAGCTTTACTTCATTTTGAATTGAGATCCTATGTTTCTGGAATTGAGTTAAAGTTTTTGATTCAGATACGTTAAATACAATTTCAACTCGACTGTCTGTTTTATTTACGTTCTGTCCACCTGCTCCTGATGACCTAGAGAATCTCCACTGTATCTCGCTGACGGGTATTTCAAGCTTAGAATTAATCGTTAGGTTCATTTGACTTCTATATTTTCGTCGACATAACTATTAGAGCCTTCAATATTGTTCATGAGTAATAACAATCAGCCATTTCTTTAAGCATTTTCACAATGTGTTTATTTCGAGCATTTGTCTCTTCTTTTAATTTCTCGCATGCACATTTCACTTGCATCCAAACCACTTCCATTACTTCCCGTTCTTCTTCTGTAGGTTCCCAATTGGATGATTCCATACTTAGATAGTAAAAGATGGTCTGAACACTTCTAGGTCTATATGGACTGATTTTGTATACTACAGATTCTACGAATCAACAAGAAAAGCCCTTATGAATTCATAAACTCCATGAGCAACCACCCTCGTGTATACGGAAGTAATTGCTAATGTCCAATAAATCAATGGGATAAAAAGGAGAATCAACCATAGCCTGAAAATATTTGACCAGATAAAACTTAAAGTTGGTATAACTCCAACAAATATCAAGCTAAAAATAAAAGCAAATATTAGTATCAATTTTTTAACACCTTTCGTCTTCATAAATTTGAGTAAAGGTCTTAAAAATCTTTCAGGTAGAAAATATCCCCAACGAGATGGACGATGCTTTATCCAAAAGCCCATTCCCTTTCTGATTTGTCTGTCATAAGATGCAAGAGTTTTTGTTACTGTCTTCTTATTTGTCATTAGTATTTCTGATAACTAGACTTGCTGCACAAAATTAGAACTACTTTAATTCTAATAATTGCAAATTTCTCGACGCATTCAAAAAGTCTGTGAAATATTTCTACTCCTCATGACATTGCTCTTATGGTTGGAGTAGGAAGAAGATTGAAGATATTTACTACGTGAGTGTTACAAAAGTAAGGTAGTGTTATATTGCTTAGGGATTATTATTTCTTGCTGTAATTCCTTAAGATTGATTGCTAATAAAAGCTTTTATAGTACAAGGGATAATAAAGTAGCTCAGAATTAAATTAATGTTTTTATATTCCATGATGTTTCGTCAATAACCTTATCTGTAATTCTCTCCCTATATGAGAATGTTGCCCATTCAAGTTCTTCAACAGAAAGAAATAAAAAAATAAAGGCTAAAATAGAATTAACAATAATAAATCTAATTCCTTCCATTAAAGTCTTAATATCAAAAATTTGTCTGTCGCTATAGCTATAGGTCGTAGCAAAAGTCATCCTTTAAAAATTATCAGAAATATAAAAGAAGACTAAGAAATTCTAATTATATGTCAAGAGTGCTCAAGTAATATGCAATACCTAAGATTTGTAGGACTAACGCCTTAAATATCACCAATCCTTTTTCACGCCCACTAATATTTTCTATTACTTTTAATTATGGTTTTATTATTTTCTAAGGCCTAGATAAAAAGCATTAAATAAACAATAAGAACAGTACAAAGTCATGCGATGAGGATAATCCTTTCTAGGCGCCAGTTGAATTGTCAATCAATCATTTTCGGAAAATAGTAGAACGTAATACAAATTGTAGTTGAAATTGGCTAACAAAGACTCTTTTGAAGATTCTCCTTCTAATCTTGTTTAGATAAGAGCAATGAAAAAATTTAAATTCAAATCCTGATAAATTGTTAGTGTTGGCAATATTTAATAATCGAAACCATTCCAATCAAAAAATGTATCTAAACGATTGGACTAACAGTCCTATTGAGGGGGTATCAGGGGATGGAAGAACTATCAATTTGCAATTAATACCTGCTTTGACATTCCTTAGAAAAACTTTGTGGATGTTTATCTCCATTGCAGCCTTGTCTGAAATGACGCATATATTTACATATGACATAAATAATCTAGATTGACTAGATGGAGCAAGAATTACAGCACATAATTTTGAAGAAGTTCTCTAGAAATAAAGGAGAAGGCTTTTCTTTAATTGAATTAGTGGTCATTGTCTCTGTGCTGGCTGTATTAGCCAGCATTACTCTGCCAACATTTGGCTGCATTACTCGCAAAGCCAAGGCAATGAGTGCTTTGACTGCTTTGAAGCAAATTCAAATGGAATGTGCTGTTAAAGGAAAAGAAGACGGAGGAGACGTTGCAACATTTGTGACCAGTAATCTGCAGTCATATGAGATTGAATCAGATATTTCTAGCAGCTGTAATGGAGCATTAGGAACTGGCTTGATTCGTGCAATACCTAATGAACCGGATCAATTGCCTACTTTTATATTGGCGACTAATAATAATGAGTTGACTTATAGCTTTAAAGGAGTAACAGGTACTAACTTTACGGAGTGCTTAGGAATGATATGTGTCAGTTCTAATAGTAACAAGTCTGTTTTATTTGGTCCTGATAGTGGCCTTTCTTGTAGAGAAGCTAGATCTAACAATTTAGGAAGAGTAGACTTTGCAATTGGTTGGCTAGGATCAGGAGTCATAAATGATGGCGATACAGTTGATTTGATTTTGCAACCTGTAACTATAATTGTTGGAGATAAAACTTGGCTTGTTGATGATGTGCAGACCACAATTACTTACTATCATGATCCATCAAAGCATGGTAGAGAATGGTTGAACCCTTTTGCTCAAAAAGCTGTTGATGTCATTAACGCATCAGATGGAGAATTTAGTGCAGAAGTAGACCCAGATAATCCTTATACATTTAATATCTACTCCTCAAAAGGCACTGAGATCGATCAAATTAGTATGTCAGTTGATAAGACAGTAGATGGCAAAGGTATTACACCTATTTCCAGTGTCCCTTTGAACGATAAAAAACCATGGGCATTCCCTACCTTGAGCACTTGGGATAGTGCCGAAAGCAATCGAGTTAATCTGTCATCTGTTTCTACTAATGAAAATAATGGAAGCACTCTCAATCAGAATTCAGTTGTAATATGTGATGGTCGATAGACAGAAAAAAATAAGACTTTCTTGTATTTACACTACTGTTTTTTCTTTGCAGTGATTTGCTTAGAAACCTTTAGTTGTTTTTGATGACTCTCAGCAAAACCAAGACGAGAACTTTTTCAAGCAATCCTTTTATTTGTAGTAATTCACAAGATCAACTATGAGAACAGTTAAGAGAACACCACCGAGGATGAAGGGCAAAAAAGGATATTTTGCTGAAAGATTGTTCATGAAACCAGCTTTCTTTTCTTCATTCTTTTTTTTCTTTTCTCTAGGAGGCAATCCCAACTCTTGTCTTCTTTTGGCTTCTCCCATAGTGAGTTAAAAAGATTAATTCCAGAAGATAAATCTACTGTCAAGCGAGTATCAACTATACAAGTAATCTATTTTTGTTAATGAGTTACTCCGCTATCCATGATGGTGATATTGGTATCGATTGAATTAGCCCAACGTAACTTGCTTAGTTCTTGATATTCCGAACTGTTGTAAGCATCAATTGCAGCTTGCTTTGATGAAAACTCAATAATAACGGCTAGTTTCCCGCCCTTCCCTTCGACAGTTTGTCCCTCCAAATCCTTCGCAAAGACTGAGCCACCTACTGAGTTAACCCAAGGTTGAAAGGCTTCAACATATTCAGCAAAAGCAGGATTAGTAACTGTGGTAGTAACGAGCCAAAAACCTTTAGCCATCAACAAAAATATAATTTAGAAAATTTTTACATATTTCATCTGTTTTGTATATAAATATTAGAGAACCATTTAACTTCCAATATTTTATCTAAAAGGTTGCTTCGAATTAAATCAAGAAAAAGAAAAGAAGGCCTAAGCAATTGCTTTTTGTATCGGCATTAGAGACTAAACTTATTACGGCTTATTAGATTTTGCTTTTATGGGATGGAACTGGAGTAGTTTATAACTATTCATAATATCTCCCCGACAACGATTAGAAGTTGGTCTATACCTAAATAAATACCTTATCTAAAATGGCAAATACATTTCGTGTTGATGCAGGATTTGATAATCCTGGTGTAAGCCGGACATTTTTGTGGATTCAGTTTGGTGTCTTTACTGGATTAAATGTTCTTTTTTTAGTTATTTTCCTTTTCTATAAATTCAATCCTGCTTTTCACAGTGTAATAACGGGAAGACCAGTATAGCTTTCACCTCAACAGTTGGGAGGTGGGCACCTTATTGAAAAATAGGATATCCTTCCAGGGATCTTTAATAATTCAAATGAAAAAAACTGCGATTGTGGGAGTTATGGCAATGGCCATAGGAATTGTTGTAGGTTCTCAACTTTCTAAATCTGGCACTGCGGGATATGTAGTAATTACAGGTACTACAAAAAACAGAGAAGCAGCTAAAGATTATTTTCAAAATGTCCATATGGTTACCAAAAAATGTGGTTTAACTACATTGGTTCTAGATAAAAATACAGATATTAGAGAAGGAAGCAAAAAGGGAGATGGTGGCCCACTAACTGTGATTGCAAGACATCCAAAAGGTAAGGATGCTGTTATTAAATGCTATGAATCTGATTCATATCAAAGGCTAAAAGCAATTCGCACTCCATATACAAATTGGAATTTCCGTCTGACAGAAGGTAAAAAATAAATGTTAATAAAGGTAGGGGGCTAAGAGCCCCCTACCTCCAATCGACTGTAAAACGAGCTTTTAATTTATGGTCAATAGTCATTCCCCTGATTTAAGGGATTACAACAACCCAGAGAACCAATTTCTATCATAATCCAAATTCCAGAAAACGAATTGCACCGTTCAATTCAAAATTAACTTCTGATCAACACAAAACTTTTAATATCAAATGTTTTAGAGGTAATTTCCATACAGATTAATTAAAAACAACTAATCAACTAATGATTAATTCAGTCGAACCTATTGTTATCTCGTTAGGTAAAGAATCTGCAGAGGTCCTTGGCTTCAAAACAGAAGAACAAATAGAAACAGCCTTAATCCCCTTAATGGCAGAGGCTTTTCACAATGAAGACAGTTCTGTTAAATAAAGCAATTAAGAAAAAAGAAGACGACAATGATGCGAAACTAAATCACTTTATAAATACCTAAGGTCCTGGTATAGAAACAAAGAGTATTATTTCCATTTTCAACCTCAAGATTACTAATTCTTTTAAAAAATAAATTCTGGTAGTAAATAGTGAGAATCCATTCAGTCTTGCGACTTTGACTTGTTTAGTTCATTGCGTTTTTTTTTTTAAGTATTTGGTATTTATTTCTTTTGCTTATTAAACAGTTTTCTTAGCTTAATATGTTTTGCAGAATGATATCAATAGTTTTTTCATCTAAACAGTTATTAATTTTATGTTTGTTAAAAGCAATAAGCAGGAAGATGGCTTTTCACTGATTGAGTTGGTTGTTGTAGTAGCTGTTTTGGCAATTCTTGCCTCTATCTCTATCCCAAGGTTCGCTTCTTTGAATACAAGAGCGAGACAAGCAGTTGCTATTTCACAAGTAGAAGCCTTATTAAAAGCGGGTATGATTTTTTATGTAAAAAATCTAAGGTATCCAAATTCTTGGGCTGAATTTCAGCAGGTTTCAGGTTATGGAGATCAGCTCGCTCAAAGTGGTTTAGCAACTTGTGCGAGCTATGGATCCGTTTGTAATGGCAATGAAAGAGTAATTGTAGATGGCCAATATTTATTAGGTTATTACCTTCAAAATGGGCAACTTAGAGCAAGTGCTTGGAGATTTAACAATACAGGTCCTACATCCCAAAACCCATCAGTTTGGGGTTGCGTTTCCCAAAATTCTCCAAGATATATCTATGCTTGGAGTAATAGTTTTTATCAAGGACCAGCTTGGACGGCTGGTGAAGTTATGACTGGTGACGATGGTAATCCGATACCTAAATGTCAATAGAGACAAGTTGTTTTTTCAATTTAAAAAAATGCTTTAATAAGAGTGAGAATTAACTATTTTTGCAAATTCGAATTTTAGGATTCATGAAACCCATATTTAAAAACCACTCGCTTCAAAATATTTTCGTGTTAGTTGTTGGCTATTTAGGACTTATTTTTCTACGTCAAGGATTTGATTTTTGGGAAGATGAAGAATGGTTTGCGACTGCCTTGAACGGAGGTTTGGCTTATGCTCTTTTTGGTTCTTTGCTTGGGTTCCCTCCTTTTAACAAACTATTTAAATAAATCGGCCAGTACTTATCTCTAATCTCTGTTACTTAAAGAAATCAAAATATTCTTATAAGCTTCTAGTCAAAATATGCGATATAGTCAGTTTGCTTAATTGATTATTTTGACTAAAAAGAAGTTTTTAACTAGCTCTATACTGACTGTTTATCTTTTACTATGTCCTTTAGAAAATAGGGCACAATATGTCAAGGATAATTTGACTAGCAATCAAAAATTAGAACAATCAAAATCAAATGAAGGACTGACAAAAAAAACACGAGCACGAACACGCCATAATATTTCTAGTCATGATAATTTTCTAAAAAACAGGGGCTACATAAATTTAAATGGCCCAAAAATCACTTTAAAACTTAAAGATGCAAATTCAAAAGATATACTAAAAGAAATTTCCAAACTTGGTGGTTACGGTTTTGTGTTTGTTGAGGATGAAGTTGCAAAAGGTTCAAAATCTAAGAACTCTAATGAAAGAAAAGTTACTTTAAGTTTGGACAATGAAGACTACTCTATTTCTATAAATAGTATTTTACTTTCAGCAGGATTACAGGCTAAAAGGCAAAATAATTTACTTTTGATTGGTCCAAATGTTCTAGGATTAAGTTTTGATTCTAAGCTTTCTAAAGTTTATAGATTAAATCAGGCTTCAGCTGACTCTGCAGCTGATTATCTTGCAAGTTTAGGAGCTTCAATTAGCAAAGTTAAAATCATAACAACAAACACCTCAAGTGGAGGAGGTACGTCTACTTCTAGTTCAAAGACCTCAATATCTCAATCATTATCAAATGTAGAAACATATTCTGCTTCAACAGGTCCACTTAAAGGTCTTACTGGTACAACAGATTCAAGATTAAATCAAATCACTTTAATTGGAGAGCCTAGTTTAATTGAAGTTGCTGAAAAATATTTAAAGCAATTAGATGTTAGGCAAAGACAAGTTGCATTATCTGTAAAGATTATTGATGTAAAATTAAGTGAGGAAGAAGGCCTAGATAATAGCTTTTCACTAAGAACAGGTAATACATTCATTATTAATAACAATGGTTCATTAGCGGCTGTATTTGGGTCATTACTTCCAGCAGCAAACATTTCTTCTGCCAAGCCTGAAAATAATCCAGGAAGAGGTTATCCTGATGGTGGATTTTACGATAGCCTTGTCTCGAATATAAGATCTAGAAGTTCAAATACTTTAGCCAGTCCAACTCTTATTCTAAACGAAAGTTCAGAGCCGCTTGAGGGAGTGGGGAGATCAGCGGCTAATGAATCTTTTATATCTGTTGGAAGTAATATTATAACTAATTTTACTTACAGCAAAGGTGAGGAAGGAGAATCAGATAAATGTGTAGCTGGATTTGAAACAGCAGGTTTAGAATTAGCAGCTAAAGTACATAAAATTGATGACAATGGTTACGTTACATTCTCACTTAGCCCAAGCTTAACCGCAATTAGTGATGTATATAATAACCCAATGTGTGGAAATTATTACACGTTAAATGCAAGGAAATTAGATACTGGAACAGTCAGAGTTAAAGATGGACAAACATTAATATTAACTGGAGTTTTACAAAGTTTGGAATCTGAAACCACTTCAAAGCTCCCAATTCTTGGAGATTTACCAATAATTGGTAATGTATTTAAATCTCAAGGTAAAACCAATGAGAACAGAGAATTAATTATTATGGTTACACCTAAAATAATTACTGATTCAATAGATACTACAACACAAGTATATAAACCTTCACCAACTATTAAAAGAGAATTACAAGAGGAATAATATAATGAACTTAGTAAATTGGAAGGAATTAGATTTATTAGAACAAAGAAGAAAAGAAAGTAATTTATCAAAGTTATCTAGTCAAAATATCAGCTCGATAAGAAAAAAAGGTAAGATCATTGCCTTTATTACAATTATATTTTCTCTACTTACCTATCTTTATTTATGGACTTATGCAAGAAGCAAACAAGCAAATGAAAGAACACTTTTAGCACAATCAAGAGTGTATGATGAATTAATATTAATTCACAGTAGACTTCTTTCAGATGTAAGAACTGGTTACGCAAAAAATACAAATAAAGCTAAAGTTCTTTTATCAAAGAAATCAGCTACTGCTTTACTTCAAAGCATTAGTAAGTTACTTCCTAAAGTAATAAAATTAGAAGGATTAAAAATTACAGATGATATACTTCAAATCAAAGGAGCTGCTCCTGAGGAAGATGGACTAAGAAATATAAATTCTTTTATGTTAAAGTTAAAAGAATCTCAACTTTTTGATAAAGACAGCATTACATTAAAAAGAATATGGATTTATATATCTTCAAGTAGTGAGTATCAAGAAACAAAATTTATAATTGAAGTTAAATATAACAATCTAAAAGGATCAGAATTAGAAAAATATTTAATAAAGTCAAAGGCTTATGGCTTTGCTAATAGAATAAAATATATTAGAGGAGAGGGGCTCATAAAATGAAAGATAAATTTTTAAATAATGGAAAAGGATTTATAAATCCTGAAAACGCTTCATTAATTATTCCGATATTATCTGGATTGTCCATATCTCTTTTAATCTTAATCTTTGGTATCTTTCCTGAAATATCACTTATAAATGTATCAAGGAGTAATATAAAGGTATTGGAAGAGAAATTATCATATATCAAACCATTAGAATCTAGAGTTGAAAAGCTTAAAAAAACTAAATATTTAATAAAAGATCAAGAAAATAGAATAAATAAAATCATTGTGGGAAGCATAAGCTTAGATACAATTATAGTTAAGATCGAAATGATTGCTAATAAACATAATATATATATTAAAGAAATAAAGCCAAGCGAGAAGAAAATTAAATCTAAAATAGACAATTCAAAAGATTCCTTGATCCTTGCAGGTCAATTCACTCAGGAATTCGATATATCAATTGAAGGAATTTATCCTGATCTGGCTAGGTTTATTAGTGACCTAGAGAACATAGAGTCATTTATAATTATAAAAGAAATTGATTTAAAAGAGAATTTAAAGAGATCTGATATTATAGATGAAAGTAATAATAATATTACATCAATGAATATAAAAGTAGAAATGCATGGCAACTCTAACTAATTGATTAAATGATATTTATATACTCATTACTTGGAACTGCAATGTTATCAATGACATTTGCAATATTTGAGCTCTCATTTGGAATAAGGAGAATTCAACCTTATTATTCTATTAAAATGCCTGATTCATTAAAAATATCCAAAAACAATAATAAATTAAGTGAGAGAACTATACTAAATATCTTAAAAAATCATTCTGATAAAATTGATAAAGCTCAAGAGGCCTGTCTGAAAATTGTTAGTGGAGTTACTAATGATCCTACTAATTTCCCAGGTACCGAAGAACAATATCAAGAAATTTATAATATTTTAAAGAATCATAATGAATTATCTAATTATAGATTACATGTTACTCAACCATCTCAAGAAAATACTTGTGCTTTATATTCAGGTAATCATCGATTAATATTTATAAATAATCCAAGCTCAAGTACTCCAGTAACTTTTTATTCATGTAGTTTAAAAGGAACTGAAAAATGCTTATTCGAATATAGTCTTTAATAAAATGCTTCAATCATTAATCGGTAGTATAATTGCATTATTAGCGACAACAAGTTTATTACTTGCAATTCAGGTAACTGAAACTATTATTAAAGGGTCTATAAGATTCCCCTTGACAAAGGATGAGCTAGAGATCATAAAAGGTTCTGGAAGAATAAGTGAAGTTGATATTTTAAATAGCAATATTAAACAATTTCCTCAGAAATTATGAATTTTATAAATTCAAGAAAAAATTTCAATCCTCATGATTCAGGAATGACAGTTATTGAAATGATTGTAGCAATTTATATGTTAGTACTATTTCTTACCGTAAGCATATTAATAACTGAACTTAGTATGCGATATCTAGGAAATAATGATGATAACAGCAAAGTAAGTGGTATTCCTAGAAATGCAATTAATGATCAATATAACCTTTCGTTATTCCTTGACAGGTATGCAGATGTTCTTGCTCAACCATCAATAAGCTTATCTAAAATATCTTCAATAGAATCATCTAAAGAAGGTGACTTACCATTAGGTTGTTCATTCACGCCAAATTTAAGTTGGCAACTTCCTGTAAGTAGTACTATTCCTTCAGCTGGTAATTGGACTCCAGGTGGATCAGGTTATGCAATTTGCCTTCGTTCAACACCTCTTAGAGAAAGTTCATTATCAGAACTGATAGAAAACAATTCAAATGCCAAGCCAGGAATTTACTTTTTATTGGGTTTAAATAATGAAATCTCAACTACAAAAATTCCATTACGAAAGATTTTTTGTAGACCAAGTTCATTCTGTAATTATTAAGAAATCATGCAAACACCCACAAAGCAAAGTTTATTTTTTGGTATTGATACTTCACCTATAAATAATTATTTTGAAAATATTAGAAAGAAAATAACAAGTAGCCAACTTATTTTTGAATTCACAAAAAACTCTTTAAATTATGGATTAGCAAAGCTAAAATCTGACGAAGTTGATTTTAGCTTTCTAAATAGTATCGAAATTGATGATGAAACGGCCATTGATAGAGGTGCCCCTACAAACCCAGATTTAATGGCAGGATTATTAAAGAATCTTGTTTCGAATGAAGGAATATTTGCCCATAAGGTAAGAGTTATTATCCCCCCAGAGGCTGCTTATACTAAAACAATATTTTTACCAGAAAGTGTTAATGAGGAAAATGTTAGGGAATATTTATTGGATCCTAAAACAGAATATAAAATGCCTATCCCAATTCGCCAAACTGACTTTGCCTTGATTGAAAACTTTCAAATTAGAAAAATAAATGGTCAGATACATAAAGGTTATTTTCTTTCAAGTATTCCAAAAAAGATAACCAATCAAATCATTAAAACATTAGATTTAGCTGATTTAGAATTAACTGATATTGAATTAGCTTTTACATGTCATTCAAGATTATATTTTTCTGAAATAAGAAATTTATTAGAAGATGAATATCTCATTGTTCTTGATATGAATAGTGATTGTACTCATTTAAGCATATATTCAACATACACTCATATGGAGATTTCAAAAATAGCTGCCATTAAAGATCAGAATAAAACACAAGATTCAAAAGATGAAAATGATGTTGATGAGAATATTAGTCTTTCTAAAATGGATATTCAGATCTTATGTTATGAATTAGAAGCAAAGATGAAAGATTTTCAAAAGATTAATATTAACGCGAAATGGAAGAAAATTATAATTTGTGGTCCAAATAGCTTGCATCCCAATCTTTCTAAATTATTAAAATCAGAATTTAATCTTTCAGTTAATGTTTTAGTAGCAAACCTTTCAAAATATGTAGGGAAAGTAAATATCCAATATGGTAATAATATACATAATTATACAAATATTATAGGCTCAGGATTAGGTTTGATCGATGTTACTTTAAGAAATAAGGGATTAGAGCGAGAAATTATAAGAAAATCATTACCAGATACTTATGACAATAACTATTTATTAGAATATTCATCTACTAAAGATATAGAACAACAGCTTTTAAATTCAAGTAGCCCAGAATTATTAACAACAGCTCCAAATTCACTACAAGCTAATAAAAACAATTTAATAGACTCTGAAGAAGATCTTTCTGAAGAAGAATTAATATTAGATACTGATATAAAAGATCTAAAATTAGATAAAGAAAATGATCAATTAATTAATAAAGATAATGAGAATAGTTTGATAGCTTCTTTAAATGAAGAAGAGAAATGGCCCAGTATTAATCTTTCAGACAATGAGGAATCAAATAATCAAGCACTGAGAGAAAATAAGAATGAAGAAGATAATAAATCAATAGAAACAAGGTCTAAAGATATAAATGAAGAAGAGAAATGGCCCAGTATTAATCTTTCAGACAATGAGGAATCAAATAATCAAGAACTGAGAGAATATAAGAATGAAGAAGATAATAACAACTCAACAAAATCAGGTCAGTTCAAGTCAGATGATTTTGAGATGCCAGATTTTTAATTTTAAAAATTACTTTACGACTGTTATTATTTCAAACATAGGTAAATAAAGAGATACAACTATTGTTCCTACTATTCCAGCTATAACAATAATTACAGCTGGTTCCATTGCTTTTGTTAGTGATGAAACTGTATTTTCTACTTCCCTTTTATAGAACTTAGATAAATTATCTAACATAAATCCTAATTCTCCACTTTCTTCTCCTATCCGAACCATGGATGGTACTAATTTAGGTAAAATATTATTAGATTTTAATGATAGACTAAGATCATTTCCTTGTGTTACTTCTATAACTGAGTTTGCAATTATATCTTTTATAGCTTGGTTTCCACTAGCTAAACGACATCTTTCTAATCCTTCAACTATAGGAATTCCAGCATTCATTAATGTTGATAAAGTATCACAAAAAGATGCAATTTCACTTCTTAATATTAGCTCTCCAAATAAAGGAATTCGAAGTATCAAGTTATCTATAAACCTTTTACCAGTAGTTGTTGAATAATACTGCTTGAATATAAATAGTATTATTAAAATAACAATCGGGGCGCCTATTAAGAAGAAATTTGAAACGACTATTCTCGATAATGCAAGCATAAATTTAGTTAACCCAGGTAACTCAGCATTGAAACTCTTGAACATTAGTTCAAATTTAGGGACAATAAATATTAAGAGTCCTAAGCTTACGGATATAGCCAATACAAGAATTATTACTGGATAAATTAATGCACCTGTGATCTGGCTTTTGATCTTCTCCTGTTCTTCTATAAGTATTGCAATTCGATCTAAAACTTTATCAAGTATTCCTCCTGCCTCTCCTGCTTTAATAAGTCCAATTGTTATTGGAGCAAAGCATTTTGGATAATCATTAAGACACAAAGATAATTCATCACCAGATTTTAATCTATCTGAAACATTGAAAAGAACCCAAGAGAATTTTTCTGATCTAGTATTTTCTGCTAATAATTCTATACCTTGAGCAAGTGGAACACCACTTTGAAGAATTACTGCCAACTGTCTAAAAAATATCAGTAGATCAGCTTGCTTAACTTTTAATGTCTTAGAATCATTTATCTTTATATATTTTCTTGAATTAGATAAACCTTTTTCTCCAGTTGATTGTGATATAAGACTTGATTTGTATGAATACTTTACCATAATTAAATAATATTTATTGCTTTAGGGTTTGAAGCTTTTGAGATAGCTTCTGAAGGAGTGATAAGCTTTTGATCTAATAAACTTTGTAAACATTGCTCTAAGGTATTCATCCCCTCATTACTTCCAGTTTGAAGTTGGGAGTATATTTGACTAACCTTTTTTTCTCTAATCAAATTTGAAATCGCATTAGTATTGATTAAAATTTCATAACCTAATGATCTCTTACCTTTTGTATTTTTACATAATGTTTGAGACATAATACCAGCCAAAGAAGTTGAGACTTGTAATCTCGCTTGTTCTTGTTGGTCAGCAGGGAAAACATCAACAATTCTTTCTACTGTTTTTGCCGCTGAAGATGTATGCAAAGTTCCTAAAACTAAATGACCAGTTTCAGCAGCCGTAATTGCTAATTGAATTGTTTCAAGATCTCTCATCTCTCCAATATAAATAACATCAGGATCTTCTCTTAATGCGGCTCTTAGAGCAGTTGCGAATGAATCGGTGTCTCTTTTAACTTCCCTCTGATGAATAATAGAATTTTTGGTAGAAGAAAATTGAAATTCTATGGGATCTTCAATAGTAAGTATATGTCGTTTTTGAGTTTCTAAAATACAATTAATAAACGCTGCTAGACTTGTGGACTTTCCAGATCCAGTTGGACCTGTGCAAAGAACTAAGCCTCTATGTTTTTTTGATAAGTTTATAAAAGCTTCTGGCAATCCTAGGTCAGACCATTTTGGAAGATTGTCAGGAAGTAATCTTAGGGTTAAACATCTTTTCTCATTCGCAACATATGCATTTATTCTTAGCCTTGATAAGCCTTCAAGTCCGATTGATGTATCTAAATCATTATCTTTATTAAATTGAGATAATTTTTCTTCTCCTAAGATTTCAAGAAGAAGAGCATCCATATCATTAGATCCTAGGACTTTATCAATTATTTTTATATCTGAATTACTTCTAATCGCTATAGGCGAGTTTTCTTCTAAATGAATATCAGAAGAATCAGAATTAATTGCATATTCAACTATTTTTCTTGCTATTGTCATTAATCTGATTAATTAAAAAAATTATTCTTCACTATTACATATTTTTTTTAATTCTGAAATAGTTGTTTGTTGATCTTGAATTAAATTAACGCAATAATCTTTTAAAGTTATCATCCCTTCTTGTTCAGCTAAATCTTGAATCTCGGCATTTGATTTACGTGCCTTAATTGCTTCAGCAATCTTGCGATTAAGAATCATTAATTCATATACTCCTATTCTTCCTTTATAACCAGTTCCAGAACATCTTGAGCATAAGCTTCCTTCAGCTTTTCTTTTTTCTTTTTCTTCACTATTTAATACCGTTGCCTTCCTAATTGTTTGACCTCTTTTAATTCCATAATTATGTTCATAATCACCAGCTATTTTTTGAGTGCTGCATTCAGGACAAACCCTCCTGATTAATCTTTGAGCTAATATAGCTTTCAAAGAAGAGGTTAATTTATATGGAGGTACCTCCATATCTAATAACCTTGTTAAGGATGTAGAAGCACTTCTTGCATGCAACGTGGTAAAGACAAGATGTCCAGTTTCAGCAGCATCCATTGAAGACTCGGCAGTTTCTGGGTCCCTAGTCTCACCAATAAGAATGACATCGGGGTCCTGGCGAAGAAATGTCCTTAATAAAAAACCGAAATTTTGCCCTTTTGCTTTAATAACCGGGAACTGTTGAATATCACCACCTAAATCATATTCAATAGGATCTTCAGCAGTAACTATATTTAATTCACCATTATCTTTTTCTCTTAAAGCTGCCGCTAAAGTTGTTGATTTCCCTGAACCAGTTGGTCCTGAAACAATAATAATTCCATCAGGTTGGTTTATTACAGTCCTGAATTTACTTCTAATTTCCTCATTAGAAATAAGTGATTCTAAATCTAATATTTCAGTACTGCTATTTAATATCCTTAATACGGTTTTCTCTCCAAATTTGGCTGGAGCAGTAGAACACCTAAATTGCATGGGAGTCCCTTCAAAAACCCTTCGAATTTTTCCATCTTGTGAGGCTCTTCTTTCTGCAATATCCATACCTGCCATATTTTTTAAACAGGCTGTTAATTTAAGTCCAGCACTTCTAGGCATAGAAATATATTTTTGAAGCACTCCATCACTCCTTAGTCTGACTTGAAAATTAGTACTATGAGGTTCAATATGTATATCAGAAACACCTGTTCTGCATGATTTAATTAAAATTTGTGCTGCTGCGCGTTGAATTTTACTACCAAGCATTTCTATAGATAAATCAGGTTCACTTTCATCTTCATTTTCATTTTCATCATCAAATTCATAACTATATTGATCATATTCATCTTTACTATTTGAGGCTTCTTTAAGAGAATCCAATAACTCATCATCGGAAAAAGAAAAACTTTCTAATCCCTCACTACTAAATATTCTCTCTTTTGCCGCTTGATCAAGTAGATGCTCAATTTGGGATGTATCTTTTTCTACAAACATACATTTATAACCTGATCTTGATGCTTTATTTTTAATAAATTCTCCAATAGTCCCTAAAAAAGTAATATTTCCAACAGCAATTAATAGAACAGGTTTTTCAGGAGGTAAAGATGGTTCTACACTTAATGGAATAATTAAATTATTTCTACACCATTGAAGAGAGAAATGTTCGTCTATTAGATCTCTAATTCTGTCTATCTTATACATAATTAATAACAATCAAACCTTGGACATGATGGAGGGTAACCATTACAAACAGGAAGGTTATTTATGGTTCCATATGAGCCAGCTCCACAAAATCCTGGAGCTGGATTTCTCCCGCATCCTGGAGGGCATGTAGGTGGGGGTGGTGGAGTTTTAGCTTTAGGTTGACATTCAGTATTAGCTTTATAGTCAGCTTCAGTTATGTGTTTTTTACCGTTACATAACCAAAGAGAATCAGCACATACGCCTGGGCCAGGGGAATGTGGAGGAGTCCATTTACCATCTGGATCTTGAGCACTAAGTTTTTGATCAAGATCTTGCTGACATGCAGTTGACTTTTTTAGATCCTCACAAGCCTGTATATCATTCTGAGAAGCTTTTTGTACTCCGTCACAAAAATAAAATCTTGTCCCGCCGCATGCAGCAAGATCAAAAGCACCTGTCGCTTTATTATCAATCTGAGTTTGTTTTTCTGCTGCACATTCTTGCGCGTATTTCAATTCTAATTCTCGGTTATAAGCCTCTTCTGTATACACTTCTCTTCCCTCAAAAGCATATGTATCTCCACTACAACAAGTCTCAGATGTACATGGTCCATTCGGATCTACCCACTTTTTTGCATCTGATGGATTAGGCCCACTTGGGTTTGTTTCTAACCATGTATTAAAGTCAGAGTTACAATTTGCTCTTGCCTCTGCAAGTATCTTTTCAGCATTAATTTGGTCTAATAAAGCTTGGTTTGCTGAGCAATTAATTCCAGCCCAATTTTCGCAAGAGCTTAAACTTTTAGGCCCACTTGGAAAACCAAAACGAGTAGATTTATATTCCCCTGTTGAGACATCTTCAATCAAAGTAAAACCTAATTCATACAAGATTTGATCATCAGATTGAATAGG
This sequence comes from Prochlorococcus marinus str. MIT 1013, assembly GCF_027359395.1. Taxonomy (NCBI): domain Bacteria; kingdom Bacillati; phylum Cyanobacteriota; class Cyanophyceae; order Synechococcales; family Prochlorococcaceae; genus Prochlorococcus; species Prochlorococcus marinus. Next base: position 511,690 of record NZ_CP114778.1, on the reverse strand, counting down.
GGTTAAGAAAAAGCTTGAACAAGTTGTATCTGTGGATTTGATTTTATAACCAGTAGATGAAATTCTCTTATCAGAAATAACATTGCTTGATGGAGATAATCCAGATAGTGAGTCTCCAGTTCTAATTGACTGAAAACAATCTGCTAAAGCATTATTCAATATGGATTTAGCCTCATCAATTCTAGCTAATTTAATTGTGTCAAAAACGATTGGTATTGATATAGACGCTAGAGCACTTAAAATCGCAACAACAACGGAGAGTTCTAGGATCGTAAATCCTGAATTATTTATGGATTGATTTTTTGATTTTTGACTTTTCATTTAGTCTTCCATCAATCAAGAATTTTCTAAAAAGCAAATATTTTTATTAATCAATATTTACCATAGCAGTAAATAAAGTTATTAAAAAAGAAATTGGATAAAAATTCATTATAGATCATAAAGTAATCTCATAATTTAATTATTGCATCTATCCCTCTACTTGTTAAATGCAATGATCCGTTTTCAATATCTATATCTTTCACTATCCATCCCTTGGGAAGCAAATTAGTTTGAGTGCCTCCAGTATCTCCTAATCTTAGAATACCTGCCTTATCGTAATACTCTACATAGGCTAATTTATAATTAATAGATCCAATAATTCCTTTTAATTGAAATCCAAGAGGGGCATCTAGACTTAAAGGCGAGGAGAAAGGATCATTTCTACCTGAGAGAATTCCTTGATTTACTTCCTCTTTTGAAGGAAGTAAATCAAGGTCTATTGGTTTATTTTCGACTGGAACCTGAATGCTCTCAATGGCGCTTGGAGGTGGTAAAACCGTTTGAGCTATACGAGCGGGAGGCTTGGAGCATCCTGCAAGTACAACAGTGAATGCAAGCAAAGTTGTATTTATTATTCTATGATTTATTGCTGTCAATTTATTTTGAAAGATAATCAATTCTAATTTTAGCTTAAATTTTATACTTCGACTATTTCTTCTAGTTTGCGATAGTTGTCTAAAGATATCTCCACCAGAGGAATCTATCTAAAATATCTAGAAAGAAATTATTACCTAAGAACCAAACCGCTCCAAAACTCAGGCAGATAAAGCTGCCAAGAGGAATTACACTTCCTCTCTTGTAAACACCTAATAACAACCCTAATGTGCTATACAATCCACTGGTCAATATTGTTAGCATTAGAACTAATTCAAGCCCCTCTAAGCCTAACCATGAAGACACCATTGCTGATAGCTTTGCATCTCCAAGCCCCATAGCTGGTTTATTCAAAATCTTTTTCAATAAAAAAGCAACAAAGGCAATAATAAAATATGCAGAAATTGAGTAAAATAAATAACTAAGGGGGGTTATTAGTTTATTGTAATCAAGATATATAATAGATGGTAAAATGTTAATGAAAATCCCAATTGAAATGCCTAAGAATGTTAAAGTATCAGGTAACCAGAAAAATTTTATATCAAATATAGTTAAGATTATTATAATAGAATATAACATGCATCCTGCAATGATAAGAATAAGTTGATTGTCAATGATTTGAATTGTTGGTTTTGAAAATATTGCCATTATAAATAACACTGATGTAATGATTTCTATTGATGGATAAGTTATACTAATCTTGGCTTTACAATGTCTACATTTTCCAAGTTGAATAAGCCAACTAATAACTGGAATCAATTCTATAAAAGACAATTTAGTTTTACAACTAGGACAAGCACTTCTAGGCTTTACTATGGATTCATTCTTTGGCATGCGATAAAGAATTACATTTAGAAAACTGCCGACACACAAGCCGAATACTCCTAAAAAAAACAAATTCATTAGAGACCTAAGAACGAATTATTATTCATGAGACCCGCATAACTATCAAATGAGTTAAATGGCATTTTACGTAATGACTTATAATAGTTTTATAGTATAGTTAATATATATAAGCTAATTTTTTTCTAGCAATGCTTGCTTTTCAGCTTTATCTCAATAGCCCTCACGCTAAAAAAGTTTTAAGTAAAAAACCAGGTGAGAAAGGCTTCTCACTTATTGAACTAGTTGTTGTTGTAGCTGTTCTAGCTATTCTTGCTGCAATTGCTATCCCATCTTTTACGAGTCTGAATGCAGAAGCTAGAGTCGCAGGAGCCAAAACTACCCTTGCTAACTTAGTCAAGGAATGTGCAGTTAGAATTCTAGATTCTGACCCTAATAATCAAGTTTACGTACCTGCAACCTATGCTCCAAATGGTTATGCGGCCGTAGCAGAAGCTCCAGCAGATGCAACGAATACTTGCAATAACAACGATGTCTATCAATTAACTGGTGTTGCAAGTGGCAACCCAGCCGCAACAGATCTAGCTCAATTTAGATATGACGCTGGAACTGGAGCTAAAACGTGTACTCAAGGATCTAATGAAGGCAGCGCTAACAGAGCTTTAGGATGTACTATTACTGATGCGACTGCTGGTACTGGTACTTGGTAGTTCAATAAACATAAATACTAAGAATAAAAAATTGGACATTAGAATTTTTTCTTATGTCCAATTTTTTTTATTTATTTTTTAATTTAATAATCATAATCTCATCTCAATTATGAATATAAAGATACCTAAAAAAAGCTTTTATGGATTGAAATTACTTACTTCATTTCAATCAACGATAGCAGCTTACTTTCTTTTAGTATTTTATATAGTATTTATCAATTTAATCGGCGAAGGTAAACATTTTATTTTGGCTAGTAACTTATTTATTTTAATTCTAAATTCAAGTTTACTAGTCCTTATTTTAAACTCAATCCTTCAAAATCAAAGGAAAATATCCATATCTATTTTGGTTAATATGCCTTTATTGTTTTTTATTCCCGTAAGTTTAAGAGATATTTTCTTAGCAATTAAATCGATTACCAGTTAAAGAAAAATCAGAACAGTGTCACTTCGCACATTGGATTTATCAGCTATATCTATTGTTATAGTTTTTTTAGGTCAATAACGTAATCTAAAGTAGAAGAGAACCCATGTCATGGGAATCTTTATGAGTTATAAGTTTACTTTTATATTTCTTGCACAAAAAGTTTGATTCTTAAATACGATTGTGATTCATATCATCATTAAAAAACCTCCTTTTAGGGGAGACCTGTTTACTTCTTACACCTGAGCCAGCAGTTGTCAGCAGAGGCTATGTCATTAACTTGTTGGAATAATTTTAGTCTATTCTTATTCCTCTTCGCTTTCTACTTTCTCAGCAAGTTCTCTCATCATCTTGGCAATTACATCTTTTGACCAACTGAACTCTTCTTTCATCACATCCATGCAATCTAAAACAGATTCCCATGCGGCCTCATATTCAATTGCTTTACTTTTTCACTCATGGTTAATGAATGATCTTTTTTTATTAAACCGTCTAAATCTTTATAAGCCAAAGGCCAACTTCGATTTATCTTTAGAGTATTACGCCCTCTTTTTTATGGGAGAAGCTAAAAGAAGAAAAGAATTGGGACTCCCTCCAAGAGAAAAACCTGTTGAGTTAAAGTTGCCCGTGCTTGATAAAGAAAACATTCAAAAAAAAGTTAGGTCTTTTTTGTATAAAAATCCAATTGTTCCATTTGTTTTTTATGGCCTTGTACTTGGAGCTTTTGGTTGGGGGCTATATAACCTCGTGAAAGGTTATCAATTGATTAAGTCATAGACCACTCCCTAGCGATCACACATATTGGGGTGCTCACCTGTCTCGCAATAGAATTAAGCATATTGACGAGAAGCACCATCACAAGTGAAAGTTCCTGGCTGACCAGGCAAAGATGGATTCCAACCAAATGGAAAGTTCCCTCCACCTCCAGTATTAGTGCAACCTGTCAGTAATAATGTCGATAGAGAAAAACAAATTACGCAAGAGTGTCGAAGCTCGTCCAAAAATATGTATAACACTCGTCTAGTAAATAGTCCATTAACAAATAATGGTTGAGAAACCCTTAGGCACTTTTTTGTTATAGATATTTAAAACTTCTTTTCCGTATTAACTACTTGAAACTGTCTAGCTTGACGTTATAACGAACACAATTTGAAAAGTTTCATGGCTTTCATTGCTCGTTTGATTAACAAAAGGATCTCTATCTTAATTAGTAAATTTAATGTTTCAACTAAAGTTGTTGAACAGTTTGAAAACGACTACCCACTTGATGGCATGGGGGATCATCATAGGTTCTTGCTATAAGAAATCACTATGGGTACAGAATCGAAAGTAAGTTAGACTGTGATGCAGTATTTATCTCAGTCGTGACAATTCGTCTTTAAGCCAATAAAAATTCAACACTGAAAGCAATATTATGGGTTTATGAAATACAACTGGAAAGATCTCTTAGTAGATGCTGCGATCGTGGCTGTTGTTCTTGGATTATTGGCTTTGGTCGTTGGATCATTTCCTGTAACTTTCAGCAAATTTCTTCCTTTTCTTAAATAGGAATGGATATCAACTATCACTTGATTATTGATATTGTTCTTATATCAGCGGCATTATCTTTTGTTTTAATAGCAAGAAAATTAAAAAAAGAATGATTCCAAACTTAGCATCCTCTACACAAGAAAACATGCTTATCTATGTTGGTGGCGGTGGCTTCGTTTTATTAGGAAGTTTTTTCTTTGGTCGATTAATCACCTTCTTGTTTCCAAAAAACCCATTAATCAAAAACGGGAAAAAAGAAAAAGATGAATGAGCCTGAATTTCTAATAGTTAAACCTTCAGATACTGTTCTTGTTGGAGAAGATGAGATTGCAAAAGTTCTCTCATTTGTTGGAGGACCAATAGACCCAGATCCCCCCCCACTTTTTCAAGTCGCAAACATTGATTCAGGCGAAATCAAATTTGTTCATGGTGAGGAAGTGAAACAAATTCTGTCTCACATTGGTTAGCTGCTAGAAATAATGTTTGTATCACTCTTTACAAATGCCCCTAAATAAACCTATTCCTTATTTTGTGATTAATTACTGGAAAAATGTATTCAATGATTTTCGATCGAAATTAAGTCATCCTAAAAAAAGCTAACTAGTTATGGACCCAATACAAGTCTTAGGTAAAAAGGATCTTAGAAGAGAGGTTCAAGTTAAAGATGAAAATACAGCAGGTCAGTTGTTAGTTAAAAATACAAATGCAGGAGAACGGTACGTAAGAGGAATTTCTAAGACTGCTAAAAAGCACTACATCAATAGGAAAGATTGTCCTGTTAAAAATCATTTCCTTGGTCTACCAAAGTGGAGCAGAGAGGATGCTGTAAAAGCTTTTGATACTTATTTATGGTCTCAACATCAAAAAGGTGCAATAGAGAAACCCCTCAAGGATTGGTTTAATGCCAGAGTTAAGGAGCTAATGGCGGGACATGATTTAGACCTTATTGATGATATTGAGTGTGTAAAAGGTAATGATGATTCTCATGGTTTTACTTTGAAAAATTATATCGAATATTTAGCTAAAGAAATCTAGTAGAGAAACTACCTCCCAACTTTTGAGGGACTTGCCAAATATATGTGATCTATTCTTTGAGGCATAACTGTTATTTGAAAGTCAAACAATTTAAAAAGTTAAGCTGCATGATGTTTTTATGAAGCTATTTCCATTCAGGATTTGGTATACAAAGAAAGATAACGGGAAAGAGCTATTAAAGGATGCTGCTCTATGGAATTATTTTTGGATTGCTTTCTTTGCCAGTTTTCTATAACTATGGTGAAAACAAAGAGATTCTGAATCATAAGTTGAACTAATTCTCGAAAACCCCACCTTTGAACTGTCACGTGTCTGAGTATTTGTTCTTAATTTTATAGTAACTTTTCACATTCACCTGCGAGTACAAGGTCAAATGGCTCAACGAATTAACGTTGCATTAAATTCTATCCCATCAGGATGCAGAGATTTAGCTGAATTTGCTTTCTTCTGCGGAGTTGGTTTCACTTTTGGTAGCTTAGGTCTGATATGACTGAGTCTATAAAAGAAATATCTAAAACAATAATCAAAAAGTTTATTCCTTATTTTGTAGCTGGAAAACTTGCTGTTTTCACGGGTTTGCTAATTCACATGATGCGTGGCTAATAGTTTTTCAAATACAGAAGAAAAATTAATTTCACGGTTAGCCCTACCCTGACCGAACCTAACTCAAACCACAAACTTTCTTATATTCCACTCATCAAAGTTTGAATTCTAAGTTTCTCTTAATTTTTAAAACCAAAATGAATGCTGCAACATATAAAAAAACTGCTTTAAAAGTTTTAATCCTTTGGAATCTTCCTGCGTTACTTCTCCTGGCTGGTGCATTTCAAATTGGCACTTCAGTAATCGTTTAGCTTTAGGAAAAGACAATGGACATGAATCCTTTTAAGCCGATAATTCAACATTTAGATGGAATTTATGGAAAAATCCTTTCAATAAAGTATTCCATAAACAAATTTCTTCTAAAGTCCCGCTTAATCAAAGTAACTACATAATTTTTGGGTTAGGATTTTACAAAAATTAAATTGATATCAAAGATTTTAATAACCGTGGATTAGATAGTCTTGGAATTCATTGGATGCAATACCTTTCAATGACTTTAATTTCTTTATTGATTTTTTTTATTGGCCTAGATAAGGCTTTTCCAACTTTCCATCATTATGTTTTATCTCTCTTATTCAAGCTTCAGTGCAGTGGCTTTAACTGTAATGGTGTGACAATCAATTAGTCATAGCTTTTTAGTTGTAATTGCAGCATCAACAAGTCAGCTAATATTTATAAAATTAATCTGATATAAACTTAAGAAACAAATTGACTTATATTGAGAATCTAGTTAATACATGGTTGCGCAAACTCATCTTTTTCTTATCTGAGAGTTGGATTACATGACTTGATTTGGTTTGAGAAATGAACTTTCAAATCATCATTGCTTTATGAAACGCTCATTATTTTTCGCAATATTTTTTTGTCTTTTTTTTTCTCTGAATGCAGACGCTTTTGACGAAATAGAGGCTAAAAGAGAATGTGATAAATGGGTTCATGAGGGAGGAACTTACCTCATGTGGATAAAAGACTGGAAACAAGTTGATGGCGGAATGCAAAGGAAATGGAAAATAAAGAGAGTTTCCAAAAGAGTCTGTCAAATGGATCAATTAAGCAATCAATTTATTGGATTAGAGTACCAAGTTAGAAATGGAAAAGTTCTTTCAAAAAACGAAATAATTGGGAAGAGACATGAATTAATAATTAAAAGGACTTTTCTTTTTAAGCCATAGATCGTTTTGCACAAATTAGAATAAAATCATTCAATCTAATGGAAGATGAGTTGCACCTATATGACTGAACAAATTGAAGTGCTTGGACAATTTGATGTCAGAAGAGATGATATCGCTACTGAAAGTGAAACGGAACTTACTGATCAGATATCAATTGATAAAGCTAGAATAACCAATACATTCGGAGGAGATCAATTAAACGCTGCTTTGGACGCAGTAAATAATAAAAAAATATATGTAAGAGGTTATGAGAATCAAGCTAAAAAGTTTTATATCAGTAGAAAAGACTGTCCAGTAAGAAATTTTTGTGAGGACTTGGCAGGGCCAAATAAAAGAGCAGAAGCAATACAAATGTTTGATGCACTGTTCTGGGGGTCATGGATTGCTTGTAATGAGATGCCTGAGCAAGCAAAAGAATGGCTAGATACGAGAGTGAAAGATTATAAGGATGGAACCAAGATGGACTTTATATGTGATTGTCGGAAATTTAGAGGTAATGATGCTGATAAGACTCAGGCAAGCGAGATGACTAGGGCAGAATATCCATTTGATTGTCATGGTTATACCCTTAAAAAATACATTGAGGAAGAGGCCAATAAATAATTGATCTTCAATAATTTATTTCTTGTTATAGAATTCGATATTTTAAGTTTCAATGCTTTGCTTGATTTAATGAATCACCCAAATAATTTTTTATCTATTTTTTATATTCTAATTAAATAAATTCAACCAAAACTATTAGCTTGTTTTGGAGAGCTTTATCTCAGCCCTAACCTTCCGCCGATATCATTCAGAGATAGGTCTCAACTCTGCCTTTAAGTCAATGCTCTAAGAAAACCACATTCCACCATTCTTGCTTGCTTCCAAGAAACACTTGTTTTGCTCGGCAATATCTTCAATCAGCTTTTTTGACTTGTGCGACTCAAATGTTTGATTGTTAATGCTTTTTTCTGTCGCAGGCCACAGCCTTGATAGCAATGATCTTGTTCTTGCTCTAGCAAATGAAACCATCGATCAATAGTCCTATAGATTAGTGGCAGCTGATTAGCTTCCTATGTTTTTTATAGCCTTAAAATTGAGATTACATATTACATATGTTATGAGATAAAGATCCGTTTTCATATCCCTTGCTTGGTTTCAGGATTTATAAATATTTGAATTTATTTTAATAGCAAAAACTGGGACTAACTATTTATTAATTGTTGTAGGTAGACCAGTAGCAGATGACACACCGACAAAAAGAACGCTGGCTTTTTGTCTACGCTCTCAAATAAGTAAGGAGAACCACTATCGCTTTCAATAAATGATTCTCCAGCGCTAAAAAAATTAATGGTCTCACCTCTTGAGTGTTTTAGTTTTCCTTGTTGTAGAAAAACCAGTATTGGTGCTGGATGTATATGTAAGGGAGTCATTAATCCGACTGGAATATTGACTTTTAAAAGTCTTAGTTCAGCTTTTTTTTATCTTGGGTATGAGGTCTTTTACCGCTAAGTCCTCCTCGTTGATTGAATTAATAATGGAGTAACTTCTATCTTCTCATTAGACTTTGCAGGTTCAAGAGTTATAAAAGAACTTGATAAAGCTATCGCTGACAGCAAATGAGGTTTTAAAGAAATTCATTGGTGAGTTTTTAAAGTTTAAGGTTTGTCCGTTTTAGATATGACTCCAAACAATGGTGTTAATTCTCTTGATTTATTTGTGACTAATATGGTTGCTTTTTATAACTTTGTTCATAGCAAGAAGATGAGTTGAGAAAGATCAGCTAGAAAGGGTTAATGAAATTCTTTTTGCCTATCTACCAGGACCTTAATGATTACTTCGCTGTAAGAGCTAAAACTATATCTCGTATAGCTATAGCTGACATTATGGACAACAGTATGCTGATAAGATGGTATAGCAAAATTTTTGATAGTTATATCCTCGTAAAAGACTTGAAGGGTTTTGGATATTTTGAATCTGATTACTCACATGGATATGTACAAGCAACCTTTCGATTTAACAAACTTGCATTGGAGGTAATACGCTTTCAATTAGACCTGCGTGGACTAAATAGAAGAAACACCAGAGAGATTTCTATTATTGAAGAAGCTATGAAAGGCTAATTAAATTCCCAACCGTCATACTCTATTAGTATTGAAAGTATGAAATTTCCTGATATGTCAGAAGAATCTAAAGATATGTCTATCCTTACAGAAATGCTATAAAAAAGTACAACCCTAACTATTGTTCTGATCATTTTTTATGAATACCCTCATTATTTCCAGTTTTAGCTGTACTTTTGAAGAATTTGAAAAAGAAATTACTGAGAATTTCTTTGGTTGCTTGGTTAAGGATTATGTAAGTGACTATGAGTTTGTAAAAGTAAATGACCATAAAGCTCATACGTTAATTCATATCACCGATATGAATAAATTTGGAGCCTCATTAGAAAGCGATGAAGCTAAAGAGTTCGACAAAAGAAATAACTGCAAAGATATTGTTTATACTCTTGAACTTATTGAATAACTAAATTCTCTGGAGTTTAGAGATCTTTTCTACTGAAAAAAACTAATGAAAACAATAAAAAACCTTTTCCCATTTATTGCTGCACTTGGTGTTTTCTTTTTGGCGAGTAATTCTGAGATGCAGAAAAAAATGAATCAAAATTACTCAACTGAAGATGAAATCATATCCATTCCTGTTGAGGGATTCAAACCGTATGAATTAATTCCAAAATAGTTATCTACAATTTAGGGAAGATAAGCTCCTTCCTTTGTGATTGAAACTAACGATTTAGAAGTAAAGTTCAAACTTTGTACAACCTTTATAGTCAAAGAAGTTATCGCATTAGATCCACTAGCAAGGAGGCAATGGCTTTTTACTTACAAAGGGATTATTCAATACGCTGATTCTAATGGGAGCGAACTTACTAAAGATCAGATTATTGGAGCAGATATCTATAGAGACCTTATTAAGCAAGTAGAAGAATTAATTAAAGAAGAAGATTTTGAAGGGCAAAATTACAACGCCTATAAAAGTCGTGATCCAGATTACGAAACTATTTACAAAAAACGTTTAAAACAAATACGAGAAGATTTTCCAATACCTGATCAATTTAAAGAGAGGACTTCATAAAAACCTACACAGCAAAAATAATAAATGATATTAATAGCCTCTCCTTAGGTGATTCTTTTATTGATTCTTTTTCTTAAAGCCTTTAGCTGATAGTTAAATCTCAATTGTTTTATATGTTGCAACTTTTCAGCTAAATGGACTGGCATTGTCCTTGCAGCTTTAACTAGCTCAAAAGCGTACCTATGCGTATCTTTTGTATAAGAATCCATAGTCGAAGTAAGGACTTTTTAAATATTTTGGCAACTGAAAACAGATTTTGTCTATGTAAAAAAGAAAGTTGAGTATTAACGCTGTTCGGTTGGTAGTAAAATATCCTACCTGATTCACTAAATGGTATATCTCAGCTATCTTTTTCCTGTCATCTCCGGTAGTTTGGTGAATTATTATTTTTGTTCTGTTTGTTTTAAACGCCATCAACTTGGAGACCCGAACCTTTTTAAATTAAAAATGTTTATGTCAGAAGAGCCTGAAGAGTTGGCCAACTAATACAGCATTTTTAAAAGAAATATGCAATGGTTAGTTTTAACCTAGAAAAATTAATGTCATTCGGAGCCGAAACACCCTTTATTCTTCTTGCTCGTATTCAAGTGAAGCCAGACAAGGTTCAAGAATATTTATTACTTGCCGCTAAAACTGATAAGGCTGTTGAGGATTCAGAACCAGGAATGTTGCACCATACTTTTGATCAAGATCCCGAGAATCCTCTTTGTTTCGTTTGGTCCGAAGTTTATAAAAATGACGAAGCTTTCCTTGCTCATTTAGCAAATCCACCTGTAGCGGAATATTTACAGTGTCATGCAGAACTTGGAGATAATTTTACCGTCGAGGTTTATGGGACTGTTGGAGAAAAATGCAAAGCGGCAATGGGATCAACTGGATTGCCATTGAAAATTTTTGAAAGCAAACTTGGTTACAGCAGGGTCTAATTAAATGGCAAGACTATTTATTGTATGTACGTTTGATTGCTCCTTTGAATACTATGAAGAAACGATTAAAAATTTCGTCAAGGAATATGGTGATGGAGTTGTTATTGACTATGACTTAAACAAAATCAATGATCATAAATCACATTCCTTCTATAACGTCACAAGCTTAGAAGCTTTTATAGAAATACTTGATACTCCATTTGCTAGAGAATGGGACAAAGCAAACAATTGCAAAGATATTGTTTATAAGCTTGAGCTTGTTGAATAATGTTATGAACACCTTTTTTAGTACGACTTTTAATCTTAAAAATGAATCAGTGGTTTGTGAGATTAAGAGTATTTTTGACTAAATAGATGATCTGAGAATCATTGGAGAGGTAACCGTGATTAACTGTCGTAAAAACACCTACCAAATAATAATTATATCTTTTAGAAAGGTCATTCATAGCTCATTATGATTTCAATTCCTACGTATACTTTCCCTTCTTCCTCACCAATTCTAGTTGTTGGTTTTTTGGGTATAGCTGTTTCAATACACTCTTTATACCATTAACATGGCTAACTATAATTCGCCTTTTAGAAGTGATAGGTGATCTATCTAAATGAACTTTAAAAACACCGCTATAGGATTTCAGATATTAGATTTAGTCAAGTGAAGAGAGTGGAGACTATCCTATACTCTTCACTAGTTGAATCAATCTCTCAACCAAATCACTACCGCTCCTCCTTGTCCTCTGGCTGAAAGCCATTTGCCATTTTCTTCTAATGCGATTAGGGCAAAAAATGACTTTTCCTTTTCTTCGGGTTCCTTAAGAGATCTACTTAATAAAATATTTGAACCTGATTTAAGTTCAATTAAGTTAAAAACGAATGGTAATAAAGGTTGTTTACCTTTTAAACAACCAGAACCAGAAAACTCGATGGTGAAAAGTCCAAATTGAATGGATGTGACAACAGAAAATTTAGTTGAATTCTCAGTTGAGATTTCCTTTTTAAACTCTATTTTCGCAGAGAAAATTCTTAGCAATGAACTAAAGATAGGATCTTCTTCGTCGATGTCTTTTTTCCATACAGAGACAAACCTCCAATCTCCAATAAGCGAATAAAATTCAATTCCGCTACCTTGATATTTTGCAAGTATTTCCAGTCCTAGAAGCTTTTCTTTATCTGGTAGTCTGATAGAAGACTTTCCTAAGGGTTCTTTTTTATTTGAGCTTGTTAAAAGTGGAGACTTTCTTTTCCCACCTTGAAGCAAAAATATTAAAGGTATTGCTGAAATTGCTAATGCTGCATCAATTAATAGAAATTTAGATATATTCATTTCTCGGAACCATTAGGAAGCTCAGTCTTAATTAGTCATTCCTTTATAAATCTCTTATAGGTTTTCCATAGAGACAGAGCAATAGGACTTAATAGTTAAAGAGATTTGATAGTAAATTTTCAGTTGCTCTCTTTTTGTTTTCTCTAATCTAATAAAGGACAAAAAAGCCCTCGCAAAGAGGGCTTTAGAAATATCAAGTTAAAGACTTAACCGATTGCAGGTGCAACAAGAGCTACAGAAGTAGACTCAGCAGCTGCTAGGTCAAGTGGGAAGTTGTGAGCATTACGCTCGTGCATTACTTCCATACCAAGGTTTGCACGGTTAAGTACGTCACCCCAGGTTGGTACAACCTTGCCTGAAGTATCAACTACAGACTGGTTGAAGTTGAAACCGTTCAAGTTGAACGCCATGGTGCAGATGCCCATAGATGTCAACCAAACACAAATCACTGGCCATGAAGCCAAGAAGAAGTGAAGGCTACGGCTGTTGTTGAAGCTTGCATATTGGAAGATCAAACGACCGAAGTAGCCATGAGCTGCAACGATGTTGTATGTCTCTTCTTCTTGTCCAAACTTGTAACCGTAGTTCTGTGAATCAAGTCCTGTTGTCTCACGGATAAGTGATGAAGTAACCAAAGAACCGTGCATTGCAGAGAACAAAGCACCACCGAACATACCTGCTACACCAGCCATATGGAATGGGTGCATCAAGATGTTGTGCTCAGCCTGGAAAACGAACATGAAGTTGAATGTTCCAGAGATTCCTAGAGGCATACCATCAGAGAATGAACCCTGACCGAATGGGTAAACAAGGAATACAGCGAAAGCTGCTGATACAGGAGCTGAGTAAGCAACACAGATCCATGGGCGCATACCTAAACGGTATGAAAGCTCCCACTGACGTCCCATGTATGCAGAGATACCAATAAGGAAGTGGAAGATTACAAGCTGGTAAGGGCCGCCGTTATATAGCCACTCATCAAGAGTTGCTGCTTCCCAGATTGGGTAGAAGTGAAGGCCGATAGCGTTACTTGAAGGAACAACAGCACCAGAAATGATGTTGTTTCCATACATAAATGAACCAGCTACTGGCTCACGGATACCGTCGATATCAACTGGAGGAGCAGCGATAAATGCAACGATGAAACAAGTTGTTGCCGCAAGAAGGCAAGGGATCATCAATACACCGAACCAACCGACATAGATACGGTTGTTGGTGGAAGTAACCCACTCGCAGAATTGTGGCCAACCTTTGAGCAACGAAGAACGTTGCTGCTGAATGGTGGTCATGAATAAGAACGTTTTGTTTTGCCCGTAAGGGCATTAAGTAAGATCAGAAAATCTGACGGACCAAATTTAGCTTCTAAATAAGATATCTAGGATGGGTAAACTCACCAAAATTTGGTTAATGGAAATTAGTAAATCTGTTTAGGTGAATAATTTTTTCTTATTCGATAAGTTCTCTTGCCAGCTAATGGCCTGATTGATAAGTAAAATAGAAGTTAAGCAAATTTTTACTCAAATTTATAAATGTAGAAATTTATCAAGCAACTTTTCTTGTCTGATCTTTTATTTCTTTAATTATTTAGTTCGAAATATTTGAGTTTTTACACTATTACCTAGGCGAATAGTGTTATGCCAACTTCATTAGCACCTGATAATAGAAGAAGTGCAGATAGATTCCATAAAACGATTGGTTTTGTAGCAGTAGTTTTGTTGATTGCAAGTATGACTAAACGTTTGGTTTTTTCAAGTTGTATAGATAGTTATAAACAAAAATAGAAACACTCAATAGCTGTAGGACGGTTGAAGTAGTGCTAACCATTTTGGGCTATTTATACTTATCAGAATCATCAATAAATCTAATCACTGGATTAATATCTCTCTAATTAGTTGCTGTATTTAGTTTTTGAGGTTCATCTCTATTAAGGATTAGAAGAAGCCGTACCGGACCGTATCTTTGCACTACCAAAGCAATACTTTACATTTATTCACATCAATGCAATTCCAGTAATGACGACTTCATCTTCTTCTCAAGTAATCACTGAGTACGGCAAGCAAAACATCTTTGGCCGTGAAACACAGCCTCAGCTTGTAGAGGACTACACCAGCTATCCAGAAGAAGCTGAAAAGACAAATGGCCGTTGGGCAATGATCGGAATGATCAGTCTTTTGATTTCATATTTCACCACAGGTCAAATCATTCCTGGAATTTTCTAAACCAATAACTACCAATAACAATGCAACCATCTAACAAAACAATCCTAGAAAGAAGCATCGGCAGACCAGCCATGATGGCATTCGTTCTACTAACAGGTATCTATCTAACAACCGGTCAACTTATTCCAGGTGTCGTTTAATGAAAAATCAAACCACTGAAACTCCAAGAGTTGAAGAAGGCAAAGTAATTGCTGAAAGACTCAATGGCTACGCAGCATTTGTTGGATGCTGGGCACTCATTGGTGCATATCTAACAACAGGTCAAATCATTCCAGGTGTTGTGTAATGACTACTCAAAACAACAACAACAGCAGAAACATTGATCCTGAAAAGGTAACTGCAGAAAGACTTAACGGCTATGCTGCATTATTTGGATGCATTGCTCTAGTTGGTGCATATGCAACAACAGGTCAAATCATTCCAGGTTTCGTGTAATGAACAAAGAAACTAACTACTGGAAAACAGCTGAAATAATGAATGGTCGTCTCGCGATGATGGGCTTCTTTGCTGCAGTCATTAACTACGGACTAACTGGCTGGATTATTCCAGGGATTATTTAGTCCTATCTTTAAGATCTAATAAAAATTGCTCCTTCTCTGTTATTACGGTTGGGACTTTTTTATTCCTCTAAAACGTAGTTTTTTTATTTCTTGATAATGCCCCCTT
This sequence comes from Prochlorococcus marinus str. MIT 1013, assembly GCF_027359395.1. Classification (NCBI taxonomy): domain Bacteria; kingdom Bacillati; phylum Cyanobacteriota; class Cyanophyceae; order Synechococcales; family Prochlorococcaceae; genus Prochlorococcus; species Prochlorococcus marinus. Next base: position 496,212 of record NZ_CP114778.1, on the reverse strand, counting down.
TTTCAAATTTTTTATAAAGAACATATCCAATTAGAAGTAGAACAATCAACGAAAAGTTCTGATTAAATATCCCAATTATTAAATATCCAAATAATGGTATTAATAAGAATCTTTTGGCTGAGAGCTTTTCTTCAGGTGTTAAATCTCTCCATTCAAGATACCTTCTCAATTGGAAAACTCTTTTCATTTCTCTTTCTTTATATTTTCGCCTATTAAAAAGCTAATAATTAAAAATTTTAAATCATTTAATTGGTTCATACCGTTATATTGTAGTTTTTTTTAAGTTTCATATAAAGCAAATACAAAATCTTCATGTATTAAGACTGTGGTCAATAAACCTTAATAGCTCACCTCCTAGGGATCTACACGAGATTTTCTTTGTTTGCGTTTTTCTCTTAGCTTCTACAGATGGTAAGAGAAAGATTTATCTCAATCAAATCAAGGTTAATTATTTAGGTTTGATTTAACTTTAGATTTTTGCGCAAATGGGACCCACTTTTTCATCTGCAAATACTGGAGTAGTTTTCTAATCTATATATTCAGCCCATTCAGCGGCATGCTCATAAAGTGCTTTTGGATTTCCTGCTTTAACAAGAATCCAATCTTGAAGTGACCAAGGAGCGTTATATCTACCCAACATTACTTATCCTACCAATGGAGCTCCCGTAGTTAAAATTTTTCTGCACCTTTTTGGTGGTAACCAGGCTTGAATTTCCAATGCTGAATGTAGAGCATGAATTATTTTGTAATCTTTAAAGGTATTTTTTTTTATGTATTGAATGAAGGAATTGATGATTTTTCAAGTTAGTGTCTCTTTCCTATTGATATAAACGAAGTGAAGTGATTGAACCACAAATAGTTAATTAGGTGTTAAGACGCACTTGTTTGCAGTCGTTAATGACGCATTAATTGGTTAATTATATTTTTTAATATGGCATCACAAGTTCTTGATGACTTTATTGATGATTGTTTTCTAAGTGGTGATGAAATTTGCAAATTTCAAATCTATAGATCAAGAAAATATGAGAACAGAGTCAACCCTATTGCATCTAAATTAATAGCTTCCAATCAAGAGATTGGTCAAAAAATGACCACATAAAACACTGTTAAAATATCTTACCTATATATAACTAGATCCTCATTAATATAACAATAGCTTTGAGTATTGATAGCTTTAACTGGATAATCACATGATTTGCATGTAAAATTAAAATTATGGTATGTATTTTTCAAAATGCCATTAAAGAAAAAGCCAGTACCAGTTCCATGGGATTTAAAGGAGGGGGATGGCAACTACCTAAAAGAGCCTTGGATTCTTAAGAAGGGAAAAGAGTTTGTCACTATTGAGACAGATGTCAATAATAGAGGAAATTTCTATCTTCAAAAAGATGATGAAAAACGTTTATCTTTAAGTGCTTTACAAGCTAAATTGACATATCATCAACTCCTTGAGTTTGGTTATAAGCTTCAAAAACCAAAGAGAAAAAAAACAAAGTCACAAACGATATCTGATGATTTAATTTGATAGCAATTACTATTTACTTATGGACGAGATTCTTAATCTTCTATAATTTTGATTAGTATTTTTTATATGTACCTGCTTTTATGAACACTTATTAAACTGTCTTTACTTCTATTGCAAATATTTATATCTAGATTTTATTGATAATATATATAGCTGATTTGAATGGATACTCCAAAAGTAATTATAACTAAACAAAAAACGATAGCTAATCAATTTTCTTTTGAATATGAGATTGGTTTATCTTCTTATGACTTAGCCTTGATTTCTATTAATAAAATCACTAAGAAGAGTAAATCATTAATGAATGACTACTCCAAATCTACATATTTAATCTAAGTCAGAGTCCAATTCATCTGCTTTATATATGTGTCCAAGAATACCTTCATAAAGTAGTTATTTTATTTATTTATAGTTGTAATAAGTTCAGCTGACTAATTAATGTAGCTAATTAAACTAACTTTATTAACTTTTTGTTGATCTGGAATTAACTGCTTAATAACTAATGATAGAAACCATTGATGTATGGTTTCCTTCGGATCTTGATCCAAATAATGCTAAAAAATATAATAGTTTGCCTGTCATGCTTGGAATTATTTTTGGCATAGGTGCATATGTAATTAGTGGAAAAATTATTCCTGGGATTTTCAACTCCTAGTAAATACTGAGGTAAGAAAACGGAGGTCTTAATACTCCCGCATTAAGACGGATTTACTATTGGTATTTATTTCTATTAAATCAGATATAGAAAAGCGACTAAAGCTAAGAACAACTAAAACTTTGGAGAGGATATAAAGGCTCTCTTCTGTAAATAACTAATGTAGAAACAATGAAAAACCAACCTTCAACAAAAACATCTAATCAAAATGATGATTATGTAAAAAGGTCTCAAGCAGAGATGCAAAGAAGATTCGTGGATTTGCAATTTAAGAGAAGTGAATTGGAGAAGCAGTTAAAAATTGTTAATGAAGTTCTTTTTGCTTTGGGTAGAGAAATGGAGCAATACTTTTCATATGATCATCTTTATAAGTAAGCGTAAAGTCTCGAGTTACGCCACATAAGCAAAAGCGCTAATTCAGTGTTTAGTATTGAAGAGAATAGAATTTTTACTTGATATTAAATTCAATTAAAATTATTTTGAGATTGGTTTATGGCTTAAGACTTTAACTGTTTAAGAAAAGATAATTTATGTATATTTACTATAAGCTATAGATTGTTTTTTTTTATTAGTTTACTCCAGTAGGCATAATTAAAAAATATAGCTACAAATAATGATTACTTTAAGAAATTATATACACCAGGGATTCCTCTTTCTTTGCATCTTTTTTATGATATTATTCTCATCTTCTTTTAAGACATTTGCTGAGGAGATCGAATGGTTAGAAGTATCTAAGACAAATAATGAATTATTATCTATAAACCCTAATTCAATCAAATACAATAACAAAGGTTTTCTTTCAGTTATTGCTAAACACTCTGTGATTGACTCAGATGATCAAACCGTTATAAACGATGATCCCTTCTTAATGGCTATTGATTGTGAGAACAGATTATTTAGTAAATTCCCAGCAAATGCAGATCTTAAGCAAGTAAAAAATTGGGAAAACCCCATTAATAATAAGTTGATTAAAAAAACTATTATTAATAGTTGTTCTTACTAATTGATTTGGATGAAAAGACATAAATACTTTTCTATAGTTGTAGTTCAAAAGAATAATTAAAAAGTTGAAGAATGATCATATTTAATTGAATTTTTGATAAAACTATGCAAAGTAGTTGTGTTGGTTTTTTTACTCTTGAGTTATGCAGCGTTATCTGATCTCTTATGAATTTAATGATGGAGAAGATCAAGAAATAGGTGGTGATATGTTGGTTAAATGGTATGAAACAGGAGGAGTAGAGAATAGACCAGAAACCTACGATGTTCATTCATGGGTTTTCATGATTCAGAATGGCACGGGTCACTGCGTTGTTAGCTCAGATTCTTTAGAAACGATATGGAAGCTCTGGCATCCTTGGAGAAAATTGATGGATATATCTATTCAACCTTGTTTAGACCTTGAAGAAACAATCTCATTGATCAAAATAACTAGACCATAGAACAAATCCTAGATTGAAAATAAAAATCGATTTAAAAAGCCAGTTGATCTCTTCTCTTTTGAATGGCTGTAAATACATTCGGTAGAATTAGGAAAAGTAGTGATAATTTTTACTAAGCAATGAATTAAATGAACACAACGGTCTTATATGCTCTGGCTGAATTGATGTGAATTTATGCTGACTATTTTATTTGCTTCTGCATTTCCTTGGCTCTGGCTTGCGGGAACAGATCTTGGAATTAATCATTTTACTACTGACTTAGTTCTTGTTGTGTCGTTCGCAATTTTGACAGCCCTACCAATGTCATTCCTTAGGCCAACAATTAAAAAGTGGGAACAAGCTGGAGTGAAGAGCTCTATTTTTACCAAGTAAACTTTAAAAGTTGACAGCAGATTTATTTAGGGGGGCAATAGCCCCCCCCCCCATCTTTTTTGGTAATTCTTACGGATTGAATCTTTTTGGGTTATGGATTTAATAGAAACAAATTAAAATTTTTTATGTCCATTATAGCTTTCTTGAAAAAAAAGATTTCTAAGATAAAAAACAGGTTTGATGTGCAAAAAGTTCCATTAATGATGCAGAAAGATCTGAAAACAATGGCTTATTTGAACAAGATTTAAATCGAAATAACAAAAACATAAGCCAAACTTATAACTAAGAAAGTAGGGTTGATCTAGTTAAGCCTTACTTTATGACTGCTACTGCTGCTCCAACAGTAAAAGATCAAGAATTAATGCCATTGGGATTGGTTGAATCAGCAAAAGTTAATTCATTTGCAGATTTGATTCCATCGAAGGTGAATGAAACGGAAGCAAATGAAGAAAAGGAAAAAAATGACTTTATAAATATTGTTATTTGTCATCTAATTTTTTATTCGATTTTTTGCATTTCCCTTGCCTTGCACATCCTTATTGATCTTGGTCTTGGATCGTTTGTTAAAAATCAATTTTTTAAGTTGATTGAAATTGCAAACAATACTCTTGTTGAGAAAAATCCTGCTTTCGCTTGATTAAAGATTATTTTTAAAATAACTATGCTCTACAGTTAATCCTAGGAGTGTTTTTAGCTTTTTTGCTAACTATTTGATACCAAATTAGATTTGCTTCCTTTGCTAAATCCATATATTCATTTCTTCCTTCAGCATTCTTCATTTTCAATAAAGTGAATGCGTACCGATAGGTTAGTTTTTTGGTCATAATCATCAAGTCAATAGATAGAAGGATGTATCAAAGAATCAAAACGTTTTGTATTTAATGTAACATAATGAACTTTTTTTGTCGTAAATCTAGTCATTGCATATATTTAACTAGCTATTAACTGTTATCAGATAATCATTTTATATGACATGTGCAATAAAAGGAGAATTATTTTTTACTTGTTTATTGCTTGAGTATTACAACCAATAAAAACTGAATTCAACTTATTTATTAATTGGTTTTATGTATTACTGATAGAGTTGACAATGAATTTATTGATGAAAACTTTAAAGTTGATACTCCAACAAGACAAATTAGCGTCTACTAAAATCATTAATAAATTTTAATTCTTATGGGAGATAAGAAGAAAAAAAAGAAGTGCAAAAAGAAAAAATGCTCTGCTTGGAAGGGTGGTAAATGTATTTGTCATGGTCAATAAAAACAATCACAAATAATCGGACTGGTTGGTAGATACACATTTTGAGGTAAGTCAAAAATTTAAGAGAGTAAATTATCCTTTGGGTTAGCACTACCTCGACCGAACTACGCTAGAAGGGATTTTTTCTTAACTTGTATTTATCGGTTATGTAAATTTTTAACCGTAATTTCTCACGCAATTTAAATTGTTAAAAATGACATCATCAAAAAGCCCTAAAAATTGGTCAGAGTGGAACAACACAAAACATTTCACTGACTATTCAAGAGATTCAAGTACAGGAAAACTTGTTCGCTTCACGATTGCTGCCTTGCTTTTTGTTCCTGTAGGCTTTCTTGCTTACATGACCACCATTTAAAACTTAATATATCTACTGAGATATTATGACAATTATAAATTTAAGCTAGTTTTTCAACCTAGTTGTAAAAGCATCACCTTCTACAAAAATTTTTTTTCGGTTAATACCTGCTGGTAAAGCAAAAATTAGCACTAAAGATAGGAACACAATTAAATCCAATGGGAACCTACCGATTCCCCATTCTGAAAATGCTAGAGCTAAGGTTGTGATTTGCATCTTGTTTTTTAATGATCAGCCAAAATTTATACGAAATTCCTTATTCTGTAATATTGGCTTAGCAAAAGTTATTGAGAGAGTTTGAAGTTGTTGGATTAAATAATAATTTCTATACTCTCGCTGTTGGATTTACCTATGAATGCAGCAGGCATTTGTTAAACTTCTAATGATTCTTCAATAGTTTCCCGCAAATTTTGATTTCATAAATTTTGAGTTACAAGTATTTGAGATGATTCAATCATTTATTTTAGAATCAAACCATACGTCAACTCTTTTAACTCATTGGCATAAATAAATTGTTAGTAAAATAGCTTTTGACTCCAATGAGGACAAAAGCAGGAGCTGATCTTAACCAATTTTTCGAAAGCAAAAAAGGTTTACTCACTAGTCTAGGGATGATGAATGAAGTAAAAACTTTACTGCGTGTAATCGATTTATGTAGCAATAAACTTCAAATTTAATAGTGGAGGAGGAAAACACTACTTTTGTAGCTTTATTAGCTTTAGGTAATCGAATTAAATACATTGGGTAATATTAAAAGGTTACTAAAAAATATCGTGACTTCGACTCACCTAATAAATGGCAAAACTGTTAATTTCTCCTCTGCTAATCGTAGGTTTATTGTATCCAGTCTCTGCTAAGGCAGAAGTCTATAATGCTCTATATGATATCCACTTCTACTAAAGACGACTAGACTATTGAGGTTGCTAATTGTCAAATAACTCTTTCATAGGAGGGGTTCTCAGGACCAATAGATTTCAACTCTAAAGATAATATTTCGCAGTTGTATTCAGTTCGACAAGAATATAATCTTCTTCTAGGTGTTGCAGGGGCGGCTGGTGGCACTTATACAGGAGCAGTACTAGGCTTTGCAGTATGTGGTGCAAGTGCAGGAATTCTCTGTATACCAGCGTTACTTGGAGGCGTGTATGGAGGAGGTCGTTTGGAATCTCAAGTAGGGAAAGGTAAAAATTTCTTATTTTCAGTCATTGGTCAGAATTCTGAAGGAAGCACCGTTGCTCAAAATTTTAGAACGCTTAAAAGGAAAACCTCCAAAAAACTTAAAAATCAATTGTCTTTATTACTGGTTTAAAAATGGGTCAAGTCAAAATTATTAGAAAATGAGGTTTATTTTTTTTCTAAAACATTGTATTGGTAAATAATATTGGTATTAAAAGAAATGGTGGGAGCCATGAAAAGTTGTGTTTATATAGTTTCAATCCATCAAATAAATAACTCTTAAGCTGATGAGTAAAAAAAAGAAAATAAAAAAAACAAATACTAATAATGTTCAAAAAATTCTTGAACAACAACAATCCGAAAAAAACAATACACTCGTTTTTGGTGGGATTTTACTTGCAATGAGTTCTATAGGACTTTTGATTTTTGTACTTAGCGATAAGGTCTTTCATCTGAATTAAGACTTATTTTTTGCATTAAAAATTACTTCTACGAGAAATATCTTTTTATTTTTTTCATCCTCTTAAAATTTTTAAGGAGGTGTTTTAGACCCTATAACTTAATGCTTTGATTGCTATTCAACTTTTTTATGGACAGCTAGATATTCACTATCGGTAAGAATTGGAATGACCTCAACATCAATTCCAAATTCGATACCTCAAGGGTGATACGTTTTCTAAACTACTTTGTGATCGAATGCTTTGACAATCGCCCATCCACTATTCCCTTCTGGATTTACAATTCTTTTGATGGCCTCGAAATCTTCAAACTTGTCTGATTCTCAACAACTTTCATCATATTGAGCATAAACTTCAGCCCTTTAAATATGTTCTTCTTGAAAAGGAAACTTCAAATGTATTAAATAAATTTGCATCAATTAATAAGTAACTATTATTACATCACATCTTTAATAATAAAAATGTTGATCAATCACAATGATTTTAATGAGTTAATTAGGATAATAAAAGTTATATCTTAGTCTAGGCTTAAGGCGAAAGTGCTAGGAAAATGATTAAGTCAAGCCGTACCATATAAACCGAATATCACTCACTCACGTTTTTGTTTCTACCACTAGATAATTATATAAACGATTACGCTAAATGAATTATTTTAAAAGGGTTTCTTTGGAAGAAATTTTAGAAGAGGATATTTTCTTAAATTATAAAGAATACTCATATCTTTTTAGAAAATTCTGAGTCGTAATGAAAACTACTGAATTACTTTTGATATTTTTCTCATTATCGTTTTCTTTTTTAGGAATATCTTTGCTTGTTTTTTATTAGTGTTTTTCCACTTTTTATAAGTCAGCTTACAAACACTGGATTAATTACTTATGTTCATAATATTTAAAAAGTGCTTTTATAATGATAAAGAAATCAAAATCTTAGTTTTCGAATTTTTTACCTAATGGAAGACCAAATTAATGCTGCCGAAAAAAGCACATCTATTTCAGCTGAAATATGCCAATGGTCAGGAGCTATATTTGGTATTTTGTTTGGGTTAGGATTTTTCTTGGCTGAAGTACAAAAGAATGAGTTAAAATCTTTATTTTGGTGGAGGCCAATCTCTGCTCTTGTCGCTGGAGCAGCAGTTTCAGCTCATGGTAGTAATGTTATTAATAATAAAAGGACAGCAGAACTAACTGCTTTGTTAGTTAGATCAACCAATAGCGCGTCTGAGTTGCCGATAGTAAAGTCATCAGAATATTCAGACCTTTTGGAGGACTCTGATAATCAATGACTTTTTAATTTTTTAAGCTATTTAAGAGTTATTCTGATCTTTTCATACGGTTTACTTTTCCTTAAATAACGAGGAAAGAGAAACCTAAAAAGGTCAATGATAATGACGAAAATATTAGAATTAATTCAGTGAATTTCATTTTGATCCTCTAGAAAGTTACCCTTTGTGGTTGAACCTGATAGGAACAGATACCAAATTGCAAACACTCCATTTCTTCATCGTTATTTGAAGGAGGTTTAGTAAAGCTTAGTCTTTCAGATAGCTGACTGAGGACAAGTCGTGCAGCATTTTCAGCAGCTTCTGTAGTTAATTGAGCAAAGCGCTTTCCGTATGACATAGGAAGTCCAAGATCCACAATTTATTTCTACTCCTATTGGGTGATTGATACCTAGAGAATTAACACTTGAGTATTTATACGGTTTTAATAATCACTAGGTAGTCTCTTTGTAATTGAAGATTTAGATAAACTTATTTCTTTGTAAATTCTTTCAAGATTTAAAGTGTGGCATATAAAATTTATATAGTTTTAGAGATTGTTTTTTTTAGATTATTAGGTTAAATGAATTGAAAATCAATTGGAATTTTCTTGATGAGCGGCGATAATTTGCTTTGTCATTTGCCAGTAAGATTTTATTGCGATGAAATGACGGAGACCAAAAAGATTATTTATTTGGAAAGAAAATCTCAAGAACTAGATGATTTTATTGAAAATCTTCCTGAAGTGGCATAGTGCTGGATTTATATTCATCCAAAATACAACTCTTCTGGTCTAGGTGATTGGGCTTGTACACCACAAATCCCAAACTGTAAGCATTCCTGTTCCTCATCTTTTCGTTGTTTTTTCGTTTGAGAATTACTGAGGAATAATGCTTGGATATTGTGAATTAAAAGTTTGAATGGATTTAAAGACATAATTAGGCTCCCTAAATATCCTTTAACATTTCTACTCTAATCGGGTGCAAAAACTTAGGAAGAAACCCCAAAGTATTTATACGTCTTTACAGGGTGTGAAGAGGTCGTTTTAAGTATCAAAAGATGTGCCTAGATTTAATAATATCTAAAGTAGCCGAATGATCAAAACAATAATAAGAGCAACGTATTCTGCTTTTATTTCTATTGTCTTAATCTCAATTATTCTTGCTGGCTGGACTTGTTTTGCTTTTATTTCCCAACCCACAAAATCAGGTGAAATAATTAATATTATAAAAGATATGTATAAAAGTCAGAAGTCAGTAATTATAGACGTCGTTGATCTTTCGAAATTACTAATAAAGGATAAAAGTAAAAGAATATCTAGTGAAGATAATAATCTTTTAACAGAATCAGAATTGCTGACAAATGAAGAAGACAAGTCTCTTTTAGATGAGTCTTCAATTCTAGAAGACAATGGTGATAATCCTCTCGGGATTGTTATTGAACAATCCTTGCCTGAAGTAAGCGAAGAAAATTTGCCTGAAATTAGTTTAGGGCCATTAGAAAATGATCAGAGTGAGGTTTCTATGAATGAAATGGAAATAGGAATGGATATGAATTAAGTCAGTTTAACGAACTTTTTTAAAAGGCTTTAATATTGTTTTGCTTCCAGTTTTTCTTATGAATAAAATTCTACCTATAGTTTTTGCCCATTCTTTTACGACAGGGCCTGTTTTGGCATTGAGTGAAGGTGGATGCTCTTTATCTAATAACAAAGCAAGTCAAGATGAGACGTTTGAGCAAGTTGATAGTGCCTATTCTGCCGAGAGCTAATTCCAAGAAAATGAATGACTCCTTTCTAATTCGAATTGTTTCTTTCTCTCTTGGTCTTCTTCTGATTCTTTGTCCTGCGGATGTAAATGCAGATGAAATAGATTCATCGCTTGTAGAGTCAGATCCTACTGAAACCTTTCAAGCTCCTATGCAAATGACAGAAAAGCAAATGAACGATATTTTTGGCGAAGATCCCTATTTAGGCCAAACTTCTTATCTTCAGTCTCCGGATAGCTTTAGTCAAAGAGAAAAATCAAAATAATGGTACTTTTATTATCAAGAAAAGTACTAGTTGATCCTTCGACACTTGTATCTAAGTATTGTATTGGTTTTCCGTGACTGTATAAATACTTGAGTGTTCCTCCCCATAGATTTCTTAAACCAATATGAGTAGAAATTAAGCAGGTTGTTTAGATGTCTAACCATGCCATTCTCAAAGCAATTATTTCGAAATTTTTCCGGGGTTTCCATTCAAGGAAATGAAATGTCTGAGTTGTTTTCTAATTACAAGCCAAAATATGATGATGATGTAATGGAGTGCTTGCAATTTGGTATCTGTTCTACGCGTCCAGCCCCCCCAAGAGAAATACCCTATTTTCACTTTTGAAAAACAACTTTTCTTATATAACTTTTCACTATTTACCAGTACTTAATTAACCTAATTAGCCAAGGTTAGCGAGCGTAAAATTATTAAAATCAAAACAGTCGTGACTAAAGGGAATGCTGGGTAACGAGTTTTGAAATTAGCAGGAGGCCATGGAGACCAGGAGATAAGTCTTCCTTTGGGCTCTTTACTTGCCTCTTTTTTCTCTGAAGTATTTGACGTCTTTGGGATAAATCCAAGTTTTTTGTTTTTCTTTTCTTCTGTCATAGTTCTTTGATTTAAATAAAATATTAAAAGGTCAATTTGCTGAGTGTGACTTTGAGGGCAAATAGATTGATCTGATTTTTTGCATTTTTTAAGATGATTTTTACACAGACATATCCAGAAGTTGAATAGTATTTAAGTAGTTTTTTATTGCACTCTGCATAAGAAGCCTTAGCTATAAGAATCTTTCGTGCAATGTTCAATGAGAGAAAAAGTATTGAGAGTTTTAATGCTTATCAATATATCCGATGTTATCTAGTTGACTTGTCACTGCAAGAGTTAATTGAACTCGCGAAACACTATGGAATCGAAGTGGTTAAAGCTTCCTCATTAAATAAAAAATTGGAGGTTAACCCTACACGCGGTTGATGATTTCCCTTCTCAGAATGTTTTAGTGATAAATCAGTAACTAAGATTTTGTTAAATGAGTAGGCACAACGTTCGGGTAAGAGCTAGATTCACGTATGGTTTCATGAAGAATGTAGCTAAAAGAAAAATAGACGATCGATCTGAAAAGCTTCACATGTTCACTAAAGTTGTCATGGAAAAGCAGGCTTTGAGAGAGAGGTATATTGAGTTGATGAATGATGCTGAAAGAGCAGTTGGTAGGAAAGAAGCTATTTACCTTCTTAGAGATGCTGAAATTATTTGGCAAAAAATTAAAAGTTAAGATTTCCCCTTTCTAACTTTCGGGAGTTTAATAAATTTTTACAATTATATCATATTAAAAATGAAATCTTAAATCCCAAAAGTTAATATTTGAAGTGATAATTCTAGTTATAGAACTTCATTATATTCAGTCATTAAATCTATTAGGTCATCAACTATCTCATCTTCATCTTGTCCGATGATAGTTTTTGTCCCAAGGTCAAAGGTGGATTTTAAATCAGAAAGTAGTTTTCTATCTTCTTGGTTTAGAGGATTTATTTTATTGAATTTATGCATTATTTGTAAACAGAAGGATCAAAGTTGATTTCAAGTTGATTATTGTTATTAGAAAATTGATAAAGCCCCCACAACTCTCCTCTATCGGAAGCTTCAACTATTGATTCGTAGAATTCAGGAATATGTGATGACATGGTTCTAAATGGATATGGGTGAGATGCCCGCAGAAAGTTGGTGGAAATTAATCACTCCAAAAGAAATGAGAGCGGGAATAAACCAACTAAATGGAAGAAAAATTCTGATTTTAGATTTTGTATCTTCGGACATGGTTCAATTTCGATAATTTAATCATGCGTTAAATATTTCTTTATCGAGAGAATTATTGGTTCGGTTACCTATATAAAAACGTCATCCAAAGAATCTTTTTATGTTTGTTGCTCCTATTCAAGATAATTAAACTTTGTTTTTAAATTCTATAGCCCTAATTTCGTAGGTTTTAAATTCTGGTGTTGATTCATGAGGAACAGCTGTAATGGGAAATCCCACCGGCTCCAAAGAATTTCTTGGGCTTGAGTCTGTCGTATTTTTTCTGTACCTCTAATGATTGTTCCTCGTAAGGTTTGTCTAAAACAGCTTGTAGTTCCATTATGAGTCCATAGTCGCCTTTCTCTGCTATTTCGTATGCTGGTGTGATGAGCCATTCCCGCCATGTGTATTTTGGATTAATGCGTTTCATTTTTGCTGATATTTCATTTTGATCACCTTTGTTAATTACGTGCTCCCGCCATCTTTGTAGCCAACTAATCCATTTGGTCTCAATCTCTTCTGAAATTGGTAGATAGAAACTATCTTTTAAGTCCTTAAGTTTTTTTGGGATACTTGAAAGTTTTCTGAAAAAGATTGTGTAGTCGACCTTTGTGTGAACCATGAGCTGTAACATCTCATTTACTAGAGGTGCGTCATAGGTGACTAATCCTAGTTTCTTTGTCCACATGTTCTCCATTTTCTGATTCATTACTGTAGTAAATCCATCGCGGATGCTATCTAGCCTGTCCAGTGCCTTTGCGTTGCCGGTAAGCAGAGGTCGAATCGCCCCCCAAAACATTTGATAATTTGCTTCGGCAGCAACTTGTTGGTTAAAGAATGCAAAATGTTCACCCCCTCCTGTCCAAGGTTGGAATCTGGGATCGAAGAGTTCGCAAAAACCAAATGGACCGTAATCGAGAGTGAAACCTCCTGCAGCGCAGTTGTCACTGTTGAAATTACCTTGGCAGTAGCCAATACGTATCCAATTAGCTACTAATGATGTGAGTCGTTCTCGGAATGAATTTGCGAGCTCTACGACTTGATCGCTAAAGCTAATGGTCGGATCAATTTCCTCCTTGTAATTTCTTACGATTAAGTGCTTCACAATCATTTCGAGCTCTTTCATTGCATCTTGATGCTCATTGTTTCGTACTCGACGTGCAAAGAGTTCTATCTGACCTACCCGTAAAAATGATGGTGCGACTCGTGTTGAGATTGCAGCTGGTGTTTCTACTAATATGTCTGGATCGATTGAATTGGAGTCTTTTATATACCAAGGCCTGCGAACTGTTTCAGATTTAGAGACATATAGTGTGAGAGATCGTGATGTTGGTACTCCGAGTGACTGCATATATTCCTGAGCTAAAAACTCACGAACACTTGAACGAAGCACTGCTCGTCCATCAGCTCCTCTACAGTATGGTGTTGGCCCTCCTCCTTTAAGTTGCATCTCCCATCTTTTGCCATTAAAGAGACCTTCAAATACTGAAATAGCTCTCCCATCTCCATAGCCGTTACCGGTTCCAAATGGACACTGCTGAGTATATTCAGTTCCATAGATAGATAATGCGTAACCCGTAGCCCAACCAAATGGTCGCATCGGTGTTGTTGCAACACTTATGTCACCGGAGAATAGACGACGAAAAAGCTCATCTAGAGCAAGTTCCTGACTCAAACCTAACTCGTTAAATAATATTTTACTGTGTGCGACATATTCTGGTTTTGGAATTGCTGTTGGAGTGACAGGTACATAGTGACCAGAAAAGACCTCTCTTGTTAGGTGGTCGTCACCATCATCTGTTGCCTGAGGATCAGGTTCGAGAGAATCCATGAATGAGTAGTCAACTTGTTTTGCAAACTCAGAAAAAGTTCTAGTTGTCTGCATAGCTTTAGTACTGCTCATTTAGATCTTTTTGTAGTTGGTCAAGTCTTTAATTTGATGATTCTTTCATCTATATTTCTAGCATAGATTCGAAGCTTTAATGTTCTTAAATTTTGTATTGAACTAGCCGATAAGTCTAAAAAATGGAGAGTAAAATATTTTTGATTCAGCTGTATCCTAGAGAAAGTTTCAAGACGTAAAACTTAAGGGCTAATTCAATTCCATGTAGAAGTTAATTCGTATCAGCTACATTTTTAAAGAACTCACAATAAACCATTAAATCCGACTCTTTTTCTGTTTTGAGATTTAGGTCCGAAATTGCTTTAGCAGTTTCTATTCTGTAAGCATACCAATCTAGGCAAAGATCTCTTTGTCTCTGAGTCTCAGAGATTACATTTGGTTTTAAGGAACTGACTCGAGAAGTGTTCTTGGTACAGCCACTTATAAATACAGCAAATACAACAAGAGAAAGAAAGTGTTTCATCTTTTAATTAACTTTGTAAGTAACTAGTGATGACGGTTGAATCATAAATGTGTCCAGCTTCCTCAATTAAAGGTCTTACTTCAGGATTGGAAAACATTGCGATTGATTTACCTTTTTCAGCTTGCTCTATAACAACGGCACTACTTGGATCCTCTTTATTTATCCCTCTATAAAGACAAACAATTTTTTCTTCTCTCATAAGTTGTATGTTTTCTTCACTGTCATATACCGCTGCCCATTGTTCAAACGGAACAGAAATCTTAAAGCTGAATATGGTTGTTTCAAGAGCCACTTATTTGATTAGATGATTATGAGCTAAAAAATCATTGCATATTTTTATATAAAATTCTGTCTCATTAATCATATCTTCAACCTCTCCTTTCAAAATTATGATTTTTTACTGTCATCACTATTAATTTTCTAAATGACTGATTATCTAAAAAGACCTCCTTTTTTCTTTGGAGTCTTTGCCTGAAGCTGTTCTTCTATGACTAATCTTGCTTTCTTATGAGCAATTTTAGATTCAACCATTGTTGTGATTGATATCAAAAATAAGCCTCCTATTCCAATTAATTGTTCGGCTTTTGTTGGTTCTGTATCACCATTTAATATGGCTCCTAAAACGAACCAAGCTGTAGCTGCTCCTACAGTTGCAAAGTAAGGAATCCAGCGACGTTGGTAAAGGTATCCAGCACCTAAGCCAGGAAGGAAATTTAATGTTGTCGCTACCCATCCACTGGATGCAGCAAGAATTTGTTCCTTAGAGGGGTTATCCATGTTAATCTCTAAAATCAAATTATGTCGATATCAATTGTTTTCTGTGGACTTATATTGCTGTTGTGAGTTACACCACACAATTAGAATTTACTTTCGATTTTTTCAAGCGGATGACCAGACTCGAACTGGCGACATTCAGCTTGGGAAGCTGACGTTCTACCACTGAACTACACCCGCAGATCTTTAAGTTAGCGAAGTTAAATGCCTACCCTATCTTTAGACACTTTATGAAATGAGAGTCTAATCAGTTCTTTTAATGCCTATATTTCTGTTTTTGCAGTCTTTTTCTATTTCTTTTTTGATCATCTCATAAAGTGCTAATTCTTCTGGATCTTCAGAACCAAGTCCATACCCCATCGTTGCAGCAATATATATTTTGTGTTGTCTATGAGAACTCAGATTCATTAGTTTTTAAATATTAATCAACGTAATGGGATGAATCATCTTATCTAAGAAGATAACGGCAAATGTAATTTTAATAAATCATAGCGAACTTGAAGATAATGAATATCTTATTAAGCAGAAATGATTTCTTTGTTTCTTGATCTCTTTAAAACTGCGTAAAAAGCTAAGACACTTATCGTTCCAGATGGACCTATAAATACATGCCATATTTGTTCGCCTGAACTTGAAAGTAGAATCCCAAAAAATGTAGTAAAGATTACTCCCGTGATTGGATAAATAAAGAAAACCCAATCTTCAAATCGCTTCCACCATTGCGATATAAGTAGAATACTTATTAATACTTGAATTAAAAGAGTTGTTGACTTGTCTAGTAACCAATAAGAAAAAACCGTGGCAATTATTAACAAAATATTGCTAGTTATGATCGACTTGTTTTTAGCGACTGAAATAGTAAAGAACGATAATCCAATAGAAAGAAATGAATAAAACAGCCAATTATATATTGATGAGTGATCAATATATATCCAATCCGTAGTCGTATGATCGAACATTTCAAACATTGAAGCAAGGCCTAGTGAGATAAAGGCAAAAGGGGGTAGCAGAGGAAATCTAATTTGCTTGAATTTGTTTATGGACTTAATTCCAATAAGGATAGGGATGAGAAATGCTTGTAGATGTGCTAATAACAATAATGATTTGAAGGTCAATTCAATTAATTTGGAGCTAATACGAAATTAGCAACTTTATTGAAATCTTCCTAATACAACAACTAATATTTTTTAAAGAAACTTACCAATGATTGAAACCGGGTTAGTTGTTTAAATGAGGAAACCCGAGGACGGACTAGGCGAATATTTGGAGGTTGACCGTACATTCCAAAAATAATCAAAAATTAATCCTTGATTTAAGCTAATACTAAGATAAAAGCAACAAGTAAATCAGTAAGAAGATATGTTCTTGATTCCTCCAGACTCACTTTCAAGATTATTGGTTGTAATGGTGGCGACAGTTTTTGAGAAAATGAATTTTTTTGCGGTTTTAGATCCTTTAATAAAAACCTTTATGCAAGTTGCACTTGTAATTGGTCCATTGAGTCTTGTGGTTTTGGTTTTGCTACTTAGGAAAATTGAAAAAGATCATCCAGAAAGTATACGTTGGTAGTAATGAGAAAAGAAAATCAATTCAACTCCGATTCGAATTATCCAGAATACTTTTGGCCGTAAATATTAACTCTTCTCTGTATTGGGGCTTTTATTTATTGGGTAATGACTTCTCTAAATGCTGATAAAACTCTCGATCAATATCTTTTTGACCCAATTCTCAGACTATTTGACAGAATAAAAATCAATGATTTTTCGTAAATGATTAACAGACTTATTTCAAGTGAAAGATCCAAATGGATTTTTGTGATTGGTGTGGTTGCCATTGGTGCAGGATTCACAGCAAAGAATGTGATCTCTTATCCAACTGAATGTATGAGCGAAGAAGTTGTACAAGACTTTGTTACACCTAAAGGAACTACAAGCAATTTCACAATTCTCTAGTTTTTTTCCTCAATAAGTCAAAAAAGCCTCTACATTTGAGGAAAGAAATTTTAAAATGTTTTTCTTTAATCCATTTTGGCCTTTAACAGCTTTAAGAATCGCTTCATTAAAAGCAACTTCAACATTACTTTTACTTCTTTTAATTAAATCAAACCTTCTTCGTTTGAAAGGTGGACTGATAGGTGGACTCGTTGCACTTACACTTGTTTCTGGATTAATTGTCTCATCAACAGTTGCTGGCGGAGCTGCTTATTACATTTTTCAAAATAAGAAACCAAATGATGATGATGTAAATATGTCTGACGATGATGTAATTAATGCTGAGGCAGTTTCAGCTTGATTTCGTTTTGCATTTACGTGCTAAAGATTGTTAATTGCTCATAATTTACTAATTGACTTAAGCACCTCTCTAACAAAGTATCTTATGTATATTTTTTATTGTTCAACTGAATAATTAGGCGAATTAAAAAATTAGACTATCTAATTATCTATTGGTTTATAAATAAATTTAGAATTTCATTTTTTAAATTGTCCATCGATTTAATAATCAGGTCTGCACCTGCTTTTCTCAACTCTGCCTCATAACTTAGACGTTTCTCTCGACTTGACTCTTCATGTAAATGAGGGGGAGCAATAGCGATACTGATAAATTTCTGATCAGGGATCTTAATTCGAGCATTTATTACTGTTTTAACATCTGCAACAGTATCTCCAATATATGCTATTGGAGGGTTGGAAAGGCCTAAAGGATTTTTTGAAAGTCTAGAAGATAGTGAAATAAAACCTGTTGGATCAGGTTTTTCAGGCGCTTCACCCATTGCAATCAGGGGAGCAGAGGCTAAGCCAAGCCTCTGCTCTAAGACGAATTTCGCTGATGGTAATTCAGCTCCACTTACGAAACCCCAACCAATTCTTCGCTGAGTTAATTCCTTAAAAAGTGTTTGTTTGACTAATAACGTTTCATCTTTAATAAAACCTGACCATTCACTAGAGTCATGGTTTGGATCTCCACCAAAATAAAAGTTTTCAAAGCATTCAATTAATATTTTTCTAGACGGAGCTGAAAAAGAAAGATTGTTTGTTTGTAAATGTCTATTAATCATTTCTAGGCTCAAATCCCAATCATTGTTCCAACAGCCTTCACTTTTTATAGAATCAATATCTTCTATAGAGGGTCTCCACCCACTAAAAAAATTTACAGTTTCTTGGATAGCCAATCGATAGCTGTTTGTTACGTCACGAATAACCCCATCTATATCAAATAAAATTAGGCCAATATTATTCATTATTGAGTTTTTCTTCTGATTAAAGATGTTCAATGAAATTTATTGTTTAGTTGCAGCTTAAGTTCTAATTCACGATCTTTAAGGCCTTTTTCATTTCTAATAATTCGAGTACCGACCCAGGCAATCCCTATTCCAATGGTTGCGGGTATACCAATTACTGAAAATCTTGTAAGGCTTTGCATTCTTTTTGCTAGATAATAAAGAAGATTTTTTTGAGTCTTCTTTGAAGTTAACAAGCAATTTTAAAAATTAAAATATTAAGTGAATTTCAACTTGTTTTGGTTCTTCTTAAATCTCTCCATAAGCAGGCCATCAAATAGAAATAACCAGCCATTGAAATTATAAAAAATGATGTCATCAGATTTGTTCTGCAGTGGACATTTGAAAAATTGAAGCAGAACTAACTACTAAAAGTATCCCAAATAAAATTATGTGATATGGAGTAAGCATGATAGAAAAGTATACACTGGATAAATCTAACCAACGAACCAAGTCGATGTTGTAGTGCAATGCGAAGTTTTTTGGGGTGGTTACACCAATATTTGAAAATATGAGGTAAAACCATATTGTATAAATTGCAATGTAATGGTTGGTTTCCTTTTCTTAATACTAAAGCCAGTACTCTTTTTGATGTTAAAAAAATTTTTCAAAAAGCAAATGAAAGCTTTTATTATCAGTGCAATTGAGTGGCTAGTTCTTCAAACAGACAATGATTTAGACGATAAGATTCTTGCGAAGGTGAAAAGTGGAATGAAATTGGGTGTCGTTTGATCAAATGCTTAAGCAATTGGTAAATGTATTTACAATATTGACTCCATGCAAAACACATTTATATTTTTGTTGTTAGGTGACTGTTAACTATGACTGAAAAATGTGAAACGAAGTGGTCACCCACTGAAGATCAAATCGATAACATTATTATTCCAGCAATGCAGGGAACTGCTCAGCAATACGCTAAGTATGCTAGTGAGCTCCAATGTCCTCCTGCATTTATCGCACTAATGCTTCGAGATATTGCTGATACTTTTGAAGAAAATGCAACAATAGGAGACAAAGGTTGTGATTGTTGTTAACCAACCTTCAATTCGTCTACTAATCAAAAGTCAGCAATTTAACTATCAAGTTGTACCAATAAGGTATTTTGTTTGATACTTTTTTATTTGCCAATTAAGCACAAGTAACGAGGAATACCCGAACTTTTTGTGTACTGCTTGCCTTGTTCCTCGCATTGCGACATGTTTTTCATTTCTACTTTTTCTATTCCGTAAGTACTGTTTTGAAGGATCAACCAAAAACTTTCGGCTTGTGCATTCATAGCTGTCAAAAACAAAGCCGATGACAAAAATAATAAATTGCGTTTCATAGATTTTTTCCCAATATCCAACTCTATCCAGAATTAATTCACGTTTTTGGAGGGATTTCCTCTATTGTACCCGAACTGGTTAGCCCTACCTGAACCGACCTTTAGGGATAGATTAATCCGGTTATGTTCCCAATAATTGATTCAAATTTTAAAAAACATTTTAGAAATGACAGCAATTAATAAAATCACTGCCGCTAAGCTTTTAGTTTTAATAAACCTACCTGTTTTGCTTTTAATAGCAGGTGTTTACCAAATAGGTTCTGCAGTAATAGTTTAATTATTATTTTAGCTAATTATTGTTTCTAGTTATGGCCAAATGGATTCCGTCCCAAAAGCAAAAGTCAGGTTTAATAAGTAGAACATTCGAATTTTTTATTGATGAGTTAGCTGAATTGCAGGATGAGCTTGATTGCCCAGATGAATTCATATGTGATTTCCTTGAAGTTGTTAAAAATCGTTGGTTACCAGATAGTTGTCATTCAAAGGCCAGGCATCATAAAAGAGATAATCCAAGCTCCTACTGAAAATGCAAAATGAAAGTTGGCTTGTGAAAAAAGATCGGGTCTGGGCAATGAGGCTTTTAAAAGATAAACACCCTGATGAAGACGGAACTACATACATAAGGGTTCACTATGCTAGCTGCAGGCTCAGATTCCTACACGGTATTACTCCTCATGTTCAGTTACATGAAAGTCAGAAGTTAACTTATGAAAAAGCAAGAGACCTATGGAGGTCGTCAGTGGAAACAGAATGGGAAGTCTCTAAGAAACCTTTATGGGAGACCTCTTAAAGCTTAAAAAAAATTAGCAGAATTCTCTTTTAAGTTGATACTAAAAAAAATATTTTGAAATTTGAGTATATATCACTAGATAGTTTTGTATCGAGATGAACTACACGTGCTATCCATCCATAACATAATACT
Source organism: Prochlorococcus marinus str. MIT 1013 (assembly GCF_027359395.1). NCBI lineage: Bacteria > Bacillati > Cyanobacteriota > Cyanophyceae > Synechococcales > Prochlorococcaceae > Prochlorococcus > Prochlorococcus marinus. The sequence goes on along the minus strand of NZ_CP114778.1, from coordinate 475,216 downwards.
TTTTGTAGCAACCGCTACAAAAACGTTCAACTCGTTACATAGCGAGCCGCATCTCGATTTAAGCCAAGGAACGGGGACTTAAATCAACATTCGGACAATGGATGATGACAACTCTTCTATATCGTGGACAAAACTATGTCCAGCACAAAGAACAAAAACCGCAAAAGGATTGTGTTGAGCTGACTTACAGGCGTAATCACTACAACACATGCAGAAGCGATGCTAAGTTTGATCTAAATTCCCAATTGGCATATCGAGGTCATCGCTATCAGCATTAGTTTGTTAACTCTTTTTATAAGGCCCTGCTAGGCAGGGCCTTTTTATTGTTTAGATGATGATTCTTGCTTGGTTGAACAGCTATTAATTCGCAGAATTTTATTTTTGTTAGCCCTCATAAACTTTGCATGTAGATGCTGTTGGATGATTACTACATTCTTTTTCCCAAAACTCATCTCTAGTTTCATTGGGAACCGTGTAAGAGAAGTCATGCATTGTTCGAATATCACTTAATGCATTTTTGATTATGTTCAAAGGAGTTTTTAGTTTCATAACCCTCCATATCGGTATATAGATGTTCTAATCGATCTTGTTGAATTTATACACCTCGGCTTTTACTCAAGTAAAATTAACTAGTAGTCGATTAACGAATCAAGGATAAGAATTATAGGAGTAGAGGCTATGCTTAAAGCTTTACCAAGTTAAAAAAATATAGTCTGTGGTTATTATCAGTTAAAAATCAATTGATTGTCTCATTTTCTAAATGGTTGTGTAGTAATGAAAAATCTTTGATTGAACGATGGTAAACGCATTTGACGTCTATTTACCAATCTGGATATAAGTAATCGTCCCCTATGGGCTCTTCATAGAATTGACCAACTTTAATTCCATAAAAATATTTTGATAGTTTGGCGAAAAAATTTTGCATTTAAATAAAAAAACGGTCTGTGCAGACTCAGACCGTTAGTGAATTACTTCTTTACTATCTAAATACATTATTTTAGTTAGTGCGATAGTAAGGAATACCCAAATAATTTGTTTAAGGGCAGACCTAGTCTGTATTAATTGGAATGAGCACTGATAAAGGAAGGCGGTTCAAATTTTTTTGGAGTTTAAATAATGTATTTACTTTATTTTTTAAAAAGGAACCAAAACCCAAATCAATAAAAATATATAGAAATAGGGAATAGCAAAAAACCACATAGAAAATAAGATGACATATGAATGTGTCTATGAGATCAGATTCTTTTTCATTAGTTGTTTGTTCTTCAACATCTATCTTGGGTGACTTAAAGTCACTTATTGAATTAGTAGCTATTGACTCAAACCAGCCAAACTGAGCTAGTTCTTGATCGATTATTTTTAGCGCTGAAGTCATAAAAAAGAAGAATTTTCAAATATTCATCTTTCTATCGTGTTAAAAATCAAGTTCTAGGCCAACGTTACATTTTTTAGTTTTTTATCTAATTTTCTTGAAGACGAACACATGATTCCAGTTAATTTCTTCCATTGCATCTTTGAACTGCAAGCATGTTTGCATCCGCATGATTCTTTTCTGATTTCCAAATCTTATTTGAAGTTTGACCAATACAAGCAACTTCAGCTGCATTCTTTATTCCTACTGGTACTTGAGTTAAAGCCAAGATCATTAGGGCAAAACCTGTTCCAGGGGCATGAATATTTAATCGAAAGCTTTTGAGCCAATTTTTCTTACGCATTGATCAATTCCTTTTTTAATAATCCTTTATAGCTAATTTTGTTATGTATGCTTGATTTGAATGAAATGTCTCAAAAGCAAAAGACGAAAATTTAATTAAAAATGTTATTTCCAGAAATAGAACCTAAGGAACAAGGGATATTGAAAGTGAGTCCTCTACACTTTATCTACTGGGAAAGAAGTGGCAATCCAAATGGATCCTCTGTCTTGATTGTTCATGGAGGCCCCGGGGGTGGGAGTAGTCCTTCTTATAGAAGATATTTTGATCCAAAGGAATTCAATATTGTTCAATTTGATCAAAGAGGATGCGGTAGATCTTCTCCTCATTCTGAGTTAAAAGAAAATACGACACATCATTTAATTGAAGACATTGAAAAATTAAGACAACTCTTAAAAATCGAATCATGGCATGTCTTTGGGGGCTCATGGGGCTCAACATTAAGCTTGATTTATGCCATTCAACACACGGAAAAAGTTTTAAGTCTTACTCTTAGAGGTATATTTTTGTGCAGAAAAACCGAATTAAGCTGGTTCTATCAAAAAGGTGCAAGTGAGATTTTTCCTGAAGAATTTGATCTTTATCAGTCTGTTATTCCGCAAAATGAAAGAGGCGATTTGATTAATGCTTTCCATAAGAGATTAACCAGTCAAGATAGGTCTGAAAGAGCCAAAGCAGCACATGCTTGGACTAGATGGGAACTGTCAACAAGCTTTCTCATGCCAAAAGAATTATCCATTAAAAAAGCTGCAAATGATAATTTCTCAGATTCTTTTGCGCGTATAGAATGTCATTATTTTGTTAATAACATTTTTTTAGAGGAAAATTATATTTTAAAAAACATTACTAAGCTAAAAGATATTCCTGTTTCGATTGTTCAGGGAAGATATGACGTGGTTTGTCCCATGAGAAGTGCATGGGATCTTAATAAATCATTGCCCTCTTCAAAACTTTATGTAATCGATAGTGCAGGACACTCAATGAAAGAGATTGGAATTTCTAAAAAATTAATTGAGTTGACGAATGAGTTAGCTAATTCCTCCTCTAACCTCTAATTTTCAGTAGCTGTTACTAGATCTTAATGATATTTAATTAATCCTACAGCCATTAGAAATTAAAAGAAAATCGTTTAAATCCACTCATTGATTTAATCTTGCTTGCTGTCTTTTTTTAAATCGCCAATAGCTTTTACTGGGAACTTCATACCCTGTCTCCATACAGCTGTAATTATTAAAGCAATGAAGGCAATAATGGGTATGAATCTAAGTACTTCCATCGTGGAAGGTTCCGCAACTAAAGACTTAAAAGGATCACTAAGAGATACGGGAACGACCTCGTATGAATTTGCTAGTTCATTTAGATCTACTTGCATTTTTTTTGGGATTATTTCTGAACCTTATTAAAAAAAACTGCGTATTTTCTTTTGACTCGCTTGTTTGTGATTTGTATGTAAAAAATATACCTGAATAAGTAAATAAAGCTAATCCTTTAGGTGATTTAAGTTTTCTTAACCCGCTTCCTTTTACTTGCTGATACTCTGATTAAATTCATATTTGCACGTCTTTTATTTTAGATATTTTATTTGCTCAACCCTGAAAAGAGAGAGAACCAAATAAAGATCAAGTAAAGATAATTATATTTAGTCCAACTGTTAAGGATATTGCGATCACTTTATAAGTGTTTCCAACTTCCTCATATTCTTGATTGAGCTTTATTCTTATCATTTCGCTTCTTTGTAAAAAAACTTCTGATTCACTCTCTGACAATAGCTATAGGATTAGAGGTGTCATTTCCCTTTTGCTTAATAACATGAATCTTTCTTTTGACACGGCTTAGATTCTTTGCACTTTAAGTTAAAACCAGCTCATAGCTATTTCATATATTTTAATAGTATTGGGAGTATTTGTATTTGAACTGAGGATCACTTGTTTGGTGAAAAGCTGCATGATAAGCATTTAGATGATCCGGACTCTTTGAGTCGGAGTTGAAAGATCGATATCTATATACCAATTTTAATTGGCTATCTAAAATTACAAAAACAAAAGTTACTTTAGCTTTAAGATTTATTTTCATTAAGTTTGTGTGTTTTGCACTTGATTCAATGTCAATGGATTTATTTGCTGATTGATAAAACTTTTTCAGGAGCTAAAAATGTATAGCTACTGATTAATATGACCAGACCTCTAAATGCGGTACCTCCTTTACCAAAATGTTCTACTGAGGTAAAAATCATTGAACGAAGTTGGGGCATTGAAAGGTGCTACGTAACACCTGATGGTGAGAAGGTTTGCACACCAGCTCCGTTTTTAACAAATCATCGAAACCTAGATTGGACTTGCTTTGCTTAAATAGTTTTCTAGTCACAAATAATTTAATAACTGTTCAAATCGAATTTATTTTGAAATCTTTGATTGATTTTTTCTTAATCCGTCTTCTCCTTCTGACATCTGAAGAATTAATGCAAAACCTGTTATTAATAAAATTCCAAACATGATTACATGGTAGGGAGTAAACATTTGAATTTAGCTACAACTACAAATCGGATGTTGTAGTGCAATGCGAATATTTTTAGGGTAGTTTCACCCAGGCATTAAATTTTTCGTGATCTTAAATTGAACTCGTCTAATAAATACATCAACACTATGAAATTGTTTACTCCATTCAGCATTCCTAAGTCTGATATGACAGCTCTGCCGAAACAAAAAAATAAAGCTACATCCAAAAAGTCACATTAAAGTCACAAACAATTTCTTGTGGTATATTTGTAGTATTGACTTGTTTTCTCGTATGAAGCGAGATGGTTGGATTAGGGAAGTAAATTTAATGTGGATACTTAGGTTTCGAAATGATTGGGAGAGCTGGGATCAAAACCCTAATGTTTGGATTGAGAGGGAAAGGCTTGAATCAAAGGGACCCCCACTTTAAAAAAATCGCAAGAGGATGAGAAGAGGGTTGGCAATAAAACTATTGAGGGATTTATTGTCAACTGGATGGAGACGTATTCCCCCACAGTGGGATTAATAATTAAAATGATGTAGTTCTCATGGTTTCCAAGTTAAATTAGTTTTTATACTTTATCTTGTCCACTTCAGTAGAAAAATCTGTCCAACGTTTGATTTCGCAGACTACTTAATGTATAGATTTCGAACATCTCATCACTATTTAAAAGTAAATTTATTAAGTTAGTTTTTCAAATAAGCAAATAATCATGACATCGGACATTGAATACTATAAGCAACTGTCTAAAAAGGTTAGTACAAAGCAAGATAAAATTAATTTCTTTGATCAAAATCAAAAGGCATTTTACGTAGATATTTATTCTGATTGTTGGTCAGAGATGATGCTGGAATATGCTAAAGCAGAGAACCTAAGTTCAGAGCAATTAAATAAAATTGAGGAAATGAAATGGACTGAGATGCCAGATAATTTAAAGCTTTTTGCATATGATTTCTGTATTCTTAATGGATTTGTTTTTACTGGAGTGGGAAGTAAATAAAACTGATTAATCTGGGATTGAAAAATATTTAGATGCTTATTTATTTGATTAATTTACCTATTTTCGTTTTAAGTAGATTAATTATTTTTATTGTAATTGCTCTAGTAATAAGTCAGATGGATGTTGCCTCTAGGTTCATTGAGTTATTGGTGTACGCACAAAGCTTTTTAATTTTCTAGCAGATGCAATCTATTTTTTCTTTTTCGTCCTTTTGCTTTTTGGCTCAAATCCGTCTTTAAAGTCCGAACCGGATTTGTTAAACCAAGCCAAGAAGGCGGCAATAGATGTTCCAATTAAAGCAGCAATAACCCATTGAGATATTTCATACATTAGCAAAAAATTTTCCTTCCAGTGGCTGAGTAATAGTAGCAAGTACCATCAGTGCCGATATAAAACATACGGTTTTTGTATTTTGACTTTGAAAATTGTTCAAGTCTTCTTTCATGCATATCGAAGTTTTTTGTATTTAACTCTGGATTTCGTTCTCTTTGTTCATTGGTTCCCTCTTCTACATTCCATGCCAATTTTCTTATGAGCCAAATTGCGGCAATAAAAAAAACAATAACTAATAAATTCATTTATTTTCAAGAGAAAAGTTGTTAGCAATAGTCCCTCAACTCTCTCCATTTATCTAGCCCCGCTTGAAGATTCTCCATTTCAGTTTTAGAACCATTTGTTTTAAATGCTTTAATCAACGACTCTGTAGCTTCGATTCCATAGCTAGCAGCTTCTCTTTGCCTTGCACAAACTCTGTCTCTGGATCCATCTTTTAAATCTGTCTCAATTTCTTTCAGTATTTTGCTTGCTTTCTCTTGTTTTTGATAAAAATCACTTAAATACATCTCAAATTCCGACTCAGCATTAGCTGATATGACTGAAGAAAATAAGAGAACCAAGGATATTAATAATAGAGGAAATAAGCGCTTCATATTTTCATGATGGCGATCTTGCTAATCTTCACAACCTATTTATATGCAATGTTATATGGGGAACCCGAACACGCAGCACGTATCAAATGTTTAGATGATGAAATTAAATCAATTTTACCTCTCCGTTTTTACGCGTAAACCACTGGAAATGTGTTTGCTTTTTATTTACTGTGCTTCATTAGCATGCTTCTCTAGTTGATTGATATAAATGAACTCACCAAATGAACTATTTCAAAAACCCTTGGCATTGACATTTGCATTTGTGGTTTGTTTTTCCATTAATGATTCTTTGGTGAGCAATTTAGTATGAAGATACCTTCGATAAGTTTAAAAAGAACACTTGATGTGACCATGAAGGACACTTTCCGAAGGATAAAAGAATTAGGTGAAAAAGACAGTCAAGCATTAAGAGAGGAATAAAAAGAATGGATAGACGCTAGTGAAGGCGGGAATAAACACCCTCATGTTCTATATATGAATCAGTTGGAACCCAAAAGTTAAATAGAACATTAAAAAGGGGCTTAAGTTGCCCCTTAAGAATTGTCTGGTAATCAGAATTTACTAGTACTGTGTAGATCCTTCAAGCAGCTAATAGTTCTTCCTCCGCTGGTAATGTTTGAGTTATTGACTCATCCAATTCATCACTTCCCTTTATTTCTAGAGAAATAACCTCTCCTGATTCTAGACTAGGCTCGACATTCTGCTCAGAAGCTATTTCCAGATTAGGTTCAATTTTTACTGATGAGGTAATCTCAGACAGAACCACTTGTGCTAACTCAGCTTCTTTAACAACTTGAGACCACGGGTTAACTGTTGCTGCAATGAAGTCCCGATTTGCTTCTGTTTTGCCTCCACGGGTGATGAGTAAGAAAGGAAGGGCAACGGTAAACAGACAAAAAATGGCTAGGAAAAAGTTGGCGATGGCCATTTCTCTACCAGGTTCAAATGCTGCTAGAAGCATAAAAAGAAAAGCAATTTGTATAAAAATTCACTTACTTTTTACCCTTAAGCCATACCTTCGCAAACAAACTTAATCGAAAAATTTATTATGTTCAAAATCAATGACTTTAAAGGGGTATTTAAAATTGATTTTGTGTGTGTCATTTAGTGATGTCTCATTCTGTCATTAGACGATAAGCAAAATCATCAACCCTCTTCTGATTCACTCCATTATCTCCAACTCCTACTCTTGATTCTGATCTGACTTGAATAATACCTTTTTCTGTAATTGCTTTGAGCAGTAGATCATCGGTATATCTTCTCCATTTTGTCTTCGCTTCAGCATGAATAAATGAATCAGTTTTTTCTACTATTTGTGTTCTGGCTGTTTCAGAAACTATTTTGGTTGCTTTTTTAAAAGCATTTTCTAAATCATTTACTTTAAAGTCTTCTCTCACGCAGTGAGTTATGACAACACACTCTGGCAGATCAGTTGTTATTGCATTTGCTTTATGGGGGGTAATCGTAAGAACAACAAGAATTGAAAAGAGGAAAGTTAAAAATCGATTAATCATTGATCCAAAAGATCTAGTAAAATAAATTTAAAAGCAATACAAATGAATATATCCTAGGTAAAAATTAAATGTGATTTTACTCTAAGTTTTTAGGGATTTATGGCTTGAAATTTAGATCTATCAAAGCTGGAAAAAGAATTATGGATAATTATTCATAAAAAGACTTTTCTAAACCCATCTGAGCATTTTTTTAACTTGCTAATTCATTTCCCCATTCTTTGTGTTTTCTATCTAAATCTACTATTGAATTTTTTTGAGCATTAAGTATTAGTAAGCGATGAACTAGCTCGATTTTGGTTTCAGTTACCTCTTCTGAGTAAAACTTTAGAGGTTGTTCTCCAAGCAAATTGTCGCCGCTCATTAAATAAAAATTTTAAATCATTGGCTTTTTAGGACGAAATCAACTATAAGGATTGGTTCTTAAGGTTTTTTTTCTTTTTGCGTTACATCACTCTTTCTGGTTGTCCCTACCTTTACCATCCATTTAGCAAGAGTAGAGGTGGTTATGATTCATTTTTCCTTGGATCTCCTTCCCTCAACAAGTTTTTAGCCTTGTAAATACTGATAATTTGTAATTCTCCAGTTCTTCTTTCCCTCCTGGCGAGTTCCTAACAAGTTAATTCTTCAGTTTCTGTTTGATTTAGTAATGCATCCTGTTTTTCATTCTGAATTTATAGGTCTTGATTGGCCCATCCTCTTTATTGGTCACATCATTATGTTCTGGTCTTTAACTGTAAGACTTGATTGGTCTTGGATTCCTTTAACGGATTATGAGAAATTATGCGGTTCTAAAGGTGATGCATATCGAGCTCAAGTGAGTTTATTGGAGAAAACTTTTCAAAATAGCTAAAATCAAATGAAATTACTTCTTGTTTTACCAATATCCTTTTGGTTTTTATTTCCCACAAAAACGCAAGCATCAAGAACTTATCAAGTTAGATCCGTTTGTGAAAGTTTTGCGTCCGGTAAAATTGATGCCGCAAAAACCTTAGAGGCTTTAGATCTAAATATTGATGATTTTTCAATAGGCGTGAATAATACTGCAAAAATATTTTGTGCGTAGTTGTTGAGTTCTTTTTGTTATTTATAGCTACTACATTTAGATAATGCTTTAGCTTTGACTAAGAATTGTGGATGAGATAAAGTTTATGTTTGTCCATATAATATGGACTTCAGTACTTCTGGCTATATTATTTATTCTTCATTTAGTAATACTACTTAAAAAAAGTGGATCAAATATTGATTTAGGAACAGTTTTTTCATCTGATTCTAAATGGATAGCACTTAATGAAACAGACTTATACACTTGTTAAAGAATTGTTCTAAATGCAATGCACTGATGTAAAAATGCATGCCCAAGTAAATGTAATTTCTAATTTTCCTTAATTCTCATTCTCACTAAACAGACATGAATATCGCTCAATCATCGCCTTTGTATGAATATTGGAATTCTGCTCAAGACGAGAATGATGAAAACAAGAGACTATCAAAGCTTAATTCAAAGGAACCTGCTTCTAACCTTTTTAGGAACGAACCTTACAAATGGGAGAATCTTTATCGAAGTGTTCTTAAAAACGTTATTAGTGGAGATGATTCTTCAATAAAAGGATTGATGGTTTTGTTATCTACAATCAGTAAAAGGGAGAAAGATATAGCCCTTAATTCTCTAGAGGCTTTGTTAGATAAGCGTATAATTAATAAATTGAGAAATGAAAAATATCAGGATATAAAATCTAGTAAAAATTTTTATACTGCCTTTAGAATATTGTTGACTATTTTTATCAATCCATATGATTTAGAACTTAAAAAAGAACCAAAACATCTTTATGAGACAACAGGAATGTTTTTTTATAAATTAAGAAAGATAATTTTATCAAATAAGTGAGACTTAAATCTCTGGTGAAAAATTTCAAATCTATAAAATTTTAATCTTAGAGAAGGATAACTATTAAAGAGAAAGTTTTTCTATTAATTTTCTAAGTTGTTCTGTTCGAGAGTTTTTTTGTGGTCTGGCATCATCAAGTACTGCTGCACAACATAATTGCCATGATGAACCATCTTTTAATTTCAATTCTTTAGAAATATTGAGTGGAGCAGAGGTTAAGGAAGTTATTTCATCTATATGCTCGAGGGTCTCCCACAGTTCACTCTCCAAAAAATCTAGTTCAACTTTTGATAGGAGGTTTGTTGCTATAAAATCCTTGATTAAATCTGTAAGTTCTAAAGACATTTTTAATTTAACCAAATCGACAAATCCATAGGTTTAATGGAAAGAGCAGTTTGTAAAAACATACTTGATTTTGAGGATAGCACTTATCTAAATTATTTTTTTACGAGCTGATTTTCAAATTTTATTCTTAAAGACTTAACTCAGATAACTACAATATGAGAAAGCACCCACTTCCTTAAAGAAAAAATGAGTATGGAGATTACAACTGAATCTGCAAAAAAGGCGCAAAAGGAAGCTGAATGGGCATATAACAAAGCAATGGAAAAGTTTTATTACTCAATGTTGGAGGTTGTTTTCTTAAGGATTAAAAGTCACCTGTCTACGGAGGGGCTAAAGAAAGTGGTGGAGATAGATAAAAAAAGAGCTAACAACGAAAATCTGGGTGTTGAATTTAGTCAAAAAACCTGGTCGTTATTAGCAGAAGCATGGACAGGTGCAGAAGGTTTGGCGATGACTAAGATCGCTGAACTTTATGGGCTGGAGATATCTGATTTGGATATATCCAAAATTCAAAAGCTTGATGCAAATGATAGTTCTCCAATATGCACTCCATCAAAATAACTTTGATGTACATTGAATCTGCTGAATATCTTCACCGATCGATATGAAGTTACAACAATTAAAAAAGTTCTTGAAAGAAAGAAATAAGCTACTCAAAAAGAAATATCTTAAGGAACTTGTTGAAAAACAACCAAACTAGCTTCGACTTGAATGGCTGGTATTTATTCCTATGTCGTATTAGTCTAGGTATATGACATATTATGCAAAGCCAAATTATATTCAATACGATGAGTGGTTTGACTACAACATTGATCCGTGCGAATTAGAGTATGAGAAGGAAAAAAAATTTAGTGATTCTGTTCACGAGAAATTTTATAAAATGTCAAATCATAATTTAATTATCGGTGGATCTGAGTCCGTTGCAGATTTAAATAAATCTGAAAGATGCTCAGGTGGTTTTTGCTCATTAACAGATGAAGAACTCAAGCAACTTTAAACAAATGTAAATTAAAAAAAATATGAATTTTAATGATCATTTTTTTATTTATTTAGAAGCGCTTATTTTTTTTCTTTTGTCTACAATGTTTCTCCTTTTGTATAAAAGCAATAAATGGTTCCAACGTTCTAGAGCTTTATCTCAAAAAGATGATTGAATTATCTATATGAAATATCTACTATTATTAATTGTCTTTTTGGGCCTAAGCACTCCTTCGGGAGCAGTTACAACCCGAATGTTTAAAGTTCTAGATACTTGTGCAAGATATAGGTTGAAAGAGAAAACTGCTTTAGTCGCAATAAAAGACCTTAAACTCAAATATGAGGGTAAAGATGAAAGTGAGGCAGAGCTATTTATCAAGTTGTATTGCTCGGTTTTCACCCCAAATGAAAATGTAGACTTTTAATTTATTTATGAGTCGTTTACTTGTTCTTCAGCATTTAGAACGCGAGCGACCCGGATTGTTTGTCAATCTTGCTGAGGAAAGAGGATTTAGTGTTTGTACTTTTCGTTTGGATCTAGGAGACTCTCTTCCAGAACTCAAGAATGGAGATTTACTTTTGTTGTTGGGTGGACCTATGGGTATAAGAGACATTGGCACTTCAACTTGTCCATGGCTTGTTGAAGAAATTGGTCTAATAAAAGAAGCCTTAAATCAAGGCGTTGGCTTGATAGGAGTATGCTTGGGTGCTCAACTTTTAGCCTATGCAGCTGGTGGTGATGTTGAAATGATTCAGGAGGAGGTATCTCATCAACCATTAGCTGAAATAGGGTGGGACAATATCTTTCCTCAATCACTGGAGGATAACTTTAAATTTACAAGACTTTTAAGACATCCTTTCCCTGTTTTACATTGGCATGGAGATAGAATTTTATTGCCTAACTCTGCAGAGCTTATCGCTAGTAGTTGTAGATGTAAGGAGCAATTATTTAGTATTGGTCCATTAGCTTATGGGATGCAATTTCACGTTGAGATTGACGATGAGATGGTTAATACGTGGATTTCAGAAGATCATAAATTTATTTCTTCAGCATTAGGGGCAGACGGTCAATCCATTTTAAAACAACAACAAAAAGAATTTGGTCATAAAACATTAGATTCTAGATTAGAGTTTTTAAACATTTTATTTGACCTATTAAGCTAAGTAAAATTTTTAGCTGCTTAAAATATTTATTAAAATGATTGATGACTTCACACTGGCGCAGTGCAGAAAAGATAGGCAAGTTCTTCAATTAAAAATTAAAAATCTTGAGCATGGTATCATTGAAGCAGAAAAAATGATTGCGGAGTCAAGTATGAATGATGAGGCATTAACCTTTTTAAGAAGAAAAGTCGCAGAATCTAACCAGGATTTAGCAATTCTATATTTAATCCATTAAGCAATCTTCATTGGAATTGTTTTGTTGAAAATCGACTTTTAGATCTTCATGAAGTGAGTAAGCCGTACATGACCGTATCTTTCATTTATAAAATTCATACTTTACATTTGTTTACATCAATACATTTTAAGTAATGACAAGTTCATCTTCTTCTCAAGTAATCACTGAGTACGGCAAGCAAAACATCTTTGGCCGTGAAACACAGCCTCAGCTTGTAGAGGACTACACCAGCTATCCAGAAGAAGCTGAAAAGACAAATGGCCGTTGGGCAATGATCGGAATGATCAGTCTTTTGATTTCATATTTCACCACAGGTCAAATCATTCCTGGAATTTTCTAAACCAATAACTACCAATAACAATGCAACCATCTAACAAAACAATCCTAGAAAGAAGCATCGGCAGACCAGCCATGATGGCATTCGTTCTACTAACAGGTATCTATCTAACAACCGGTCAACTTATTCCAGGTGTCGTTTAATGAAAAATCAAACCACTGAAACTCCAAGAGTTGAAGAAGGCAAAGTAATTGCTGAAAGACTCAATGGCTACACTGCATCTGTTGGCTGCTTGGCTCTTGTCGGTGCATATTTAACAACCGGTCAAATCATTCCAGGTTTCGTGTAATGAACAAAGAAACTAACTACTGGAAAACAGCCGAGCAAATGAATGGTCGTCTCGCGATGATGGGATTCTTTGCTGCAGTCATTAACTACGGACTAACTGGCTGGATCATCCCAGGAATTGTATAGTCCTAAATTCAAATCTAATCAAAAAGCCTCTTCTCTGTCATTACGGAAGAGGCTTTTTTAATGGTTTTTTGTTTGATTAACGCTATGCAAATTAATTCAGTAATATTGATGATTATTAACTTGATGTAGTTATTTCTATTTAATTCTTGTATCTAGGATCAATATATCTTCTACCTTGCAACTACCATTAAGCCATTCTCTAAACTCTTGAGCAATTGCTAGTCTTTCCCTTTTAGGTAGCTTTTGGGCTCTAATTAAGAGTAATGTCATTGAATCTGCAATCAACTCTTCAATATTTGGCTTTTCTTGCATTTACGACTATTAACTGTTTCTCTTTTAAATTATCTATCTTGTTGACTGAATACTTCAGACGTAAGGATATAAATAGAATTTACAAATACTTAACCATTAAGAAGGAAATATAAATTAGTCGTTCCACAAAGTCATATCTGACTGGCCTGAAGATCTTTGCATCCACGCTACTTTCCATTTCTCATCAATCTTTTTAAAAATCGAAGTTACTGTAGGGAGGTCATCATTTTGAGTCCCTTTATAAGTAAATTTTGAGCCTAGGGTGAAAACGCACATTGCGGCATTTGAACCTAAAAGTTCTAATTTGTGCACCTTTGTGACTTCTGCGCTTTCTAATACAAGATCTCCTGAGGACCACATCTCTTGAAAACCTTTTGCGTCAATCGGATTCCCACTTGGTCTTATAAATAAAAAGTCAGGGGTTGCATTGTCTAAAAAGAATGATCCCATTCTCTCTTTTGAGGCAAAGGCTTCTAGGATGGATAGGATTTCTTCTTTAGAAGACATTGATCAATTAAAAACTATAAACTAGGATTACAGATCTACTAATTATTGGATGTTTTCTTTTTCATCTTTTCTTCTTATGCTGACAATATGAATCAACCCTTTCTATAGAGAAATACAAAAATAACTGATTTTAAGTAGAGAATTTAGGCAGCTTCTTTCGATAAATCATTTGCAAAAAGAGATATAAGTTCACCTTTTGGCGTTTTATAAACTCTCTCTACAATTTCGCCTTCGGTAATGATTACTTTAGTATTTATTGCACCTGAGGGTAATGTCTTAATAGCTGGTACAAGAGCTTCTTTTAAATCTGGGAACTGATCCAAATCCTTGAAGTCTTTAATTTTCTTCTTAGCAACCATTCCAATAAAAAAGTCGAAGTTATTCCTTCCTTTTAACTAACTTTTCTCCACTCGTAAAGAGCTTGTTTAGCTAATCAGCTCTTTATAGGACTAACGTCAAAAATTAGATATAGGTTTTGTATTAGGAATTTCTTTTATAAGCTTGTTTTCATTGTTTTCAAAAGGGTTGTACCTAATTTCCAAAATCAATACCATTGCAGTACTAAAAAGTAGTCATACAAAATTACTTGTTGTTGTGGAAATATCATTCTTTCCTATTGAGTCGAAAAACAATCGCGAATGATTAATTGATTATATCCATCAACAATAAGAGCTCTGTTAAGATAAGAATTATATTTTCCATTCAGTACCTCTGTTAATTTCTACTTCTTTTTTTTATTTTCAATTCTGTTTAAGAGATATTATATTAATTTATATTTTTACCTATAGATATGATTATGAACGTTTTTCCAAAGAAAATAATGCTTTTAGGTAGCGGAGAATTAGGGAAAGAGGTGGCAATAGCTGCAAAAAGATTAGGTTGTTATGTTATTGCATGTGACAGATATAATGATGCACCAGCCATGCAGATAGCTGATCAATTCGAAGTATTAAATATGAATAATGGTAGAGAATTAAAAGAAGTGATATATAAATGTAAACCTGATATAATTATTCCTGAAATTGAGGCTCTTGCAGTAGATATATTAAAGGAAATCGAACAAAAAATAACAGTAATACCAAATGCTAGAGCCACTGAAATAACTATGAATAGAGATAAAATCAGAGATTTAGCTGCTAACGAATTAAATATAAGAACTGCAAAATTTAGTTATGCGATGAATCAATCCGAGCTTAATTTGCATGCAGAGAGGATTGGTTATCCTATATTAATTAAGCCAGTTATGAGTTCTTCAGGTAAAGGACAAAGTTTAGTTAATAATAAAAATGATTTAGTCCGGGCTTGGGATTTGGCTATTGAAAAATCAAGAGGTAAATCAAATAAAATTATATTAGAGGAATTTATTGATTTTGATTTAGAAATTACTTTATTAACTATTAGACAATTTAATGGTAAAACATTATTTTGTGCACCGATAGGACACGAGCAAAAGAATGGAGATTATCAATGTAGTTGGCAACCAGCTACATTAACTGAAAGTGTTTTAGATAAGGCTCAAAAGATAGCCAAATGTGTCACTGATAATCTTGGTGGAGTTGGTTTGTTTGGCGTTGAATTTTTTATTAAGGGTGAGGAGGTGATTTTTTCTGAGCTGTCACCAAGACCACATGACACAGGTTTAGTAACCTTGATTAGCCAAAATTTAAATGAGTTTGAATTACACCTTAGAGCTGTTTTAGGTATCCCCATTCCAGAAATTGTTTGTCATGAAGCTTCTGCGAGTAGAGTGATTTTGGCTTCCAAGACAACTTCAAACATAGCTTTTACGGGACTTGAAGATGCCTTAAGTCAATCGAATACAGGTGTATTCATATTTGGCAAACCGAGCTCTACTGAAGGTCGTCGAATGGGAGTAGCTGTAGCAAAAGCTGAAACCCTCGATGAGGCAAAATTCAAAGCTGATAAAGCAGCTCAGTCAGTCCAATTTATAAATGAATAATCTTAATTCAGATTGTTTATCTGATTTTATTAAGTGCAAGTCGATTTGGTTTCTATTTTTGACTGAGTTAAATTGGAATCCACGCGCAATTAACCCTCTTGAGTTGGTCCCTGAATCTTTTTGGCCTGAAGTTACGGATCTCTTGATTGAAGCTAGATATATTGGTCAAAGCAGGAATTATTACCTCAAAGAATCTGATAAATATATGGATTATTTAAGTAAAGGTGGTAGGCCTTTTTAAAGCCGACTGAAAATCAAACATATTCTATTAACTGCTTACCAACTTCCTGTAGCCCATAATTGTTAATATCTTTGTAACTGGCCTTGCCTAACAAAAACTTATTTATATAAAGATTTATGGGGATAGAGGATCCAAAACTTCGTTTGTTCATGCTTCTTTTGATCAATTTAATAGTGATAGTTTTTTTTAGAAGCTGGGTATTAAATAACGAGGCTTTTGTGTGGTTACTGAATGGTTTACCTTCTTGAAGTGTTATGGAAGCATTTGAATCAATTTTTCAAAATATTGCTTCATCCGGGTTTAAGTCGTTAATTACTTTGACAATCTTTGACATATTAGGAACCTTTTTTTTCTTTAATGAGTTTTGTAAGAAGAGGGGAAAGGGGAAGTTTGGTTTAGTTTAAGAAAGAAAAAGATGAGGATAAATAATTAACTTTCTTAGTGATTTAAGGGTGCTTTTTAGTAAGAAATGCAACTATTTCGGTTAACACTACTTAATTCACTGTTTTATGTATCATGAGGAACATCGTTTAAAGATAAATTCTGTTATTTTTGATACACGTTCAGCTAAATTCAAGCTGCAGTAAGACTCGAGACATGGAACGGGGTCTTGAGCACTACGAGAAAGAGCAATGACTGTTCTTACTTACAGAGGCAAAGAGTACCTTCAACATAAAGAAGCTACTCCAAAAAAAGTGGTAGAACTTAGTTACAGAAGTAACGTCTACACATCTAGGCAGGCAGAAGCTAAAAAGCAGATGCAAGCATCCTTAACTTACAGAGGTAATACATACCAAAAGTAATTTAAAGGTGATCTAAAAGAGGCATAAATTGCCTCTTTTTTTTTATGCTTATTTGTCCCACAAATATCTAGCTGAGTAATATTTTTGGTTCTATGTATTTTTGCCTGAGTTCTATTACTCTAGTTTTATGGGTGGTATCCGATGTAGAAATAATAATGACTCCGAAATAATCACAATGATTACTCAACAGTCATGGCCTAGTTGCAAGTTGCCTAAAACTCAAAAGGCACTTGAAGCTATTTATTCAATGCTCTGGAAAAGACCAAAGGTGTTTAGATGGTATTACAGGTCAAACTAATAGCTTTATTCAAGGGAAACCGAACACACAAATTAACTAAAAGTTGTTGAAAATAATAATTGAATCCTTTATTAATTAATGAAAAGATTATTTAAACCTAACAGTAATGTGTTGGCAATGCTCATGTTTTTACCTATTACACCAAGTATTGCAGCTATTACTGTTTTTACACAATCAGTTTTAATTGACAGAAGTACTGAGCTAACATCTATTTCTCATCATGAACAGCGAGTGATTGATGCTACTAGATATTAATGACTATTTTTCACTTTGAATTACCAGTAAAACTTATTATATGAATTTATTCATTGCTCATTAAAGCTTTATTTAAAGTCTTATTAATTTTATCCCTATCTTAGTTTAAATACTCTTTACGTCATGAGATCAGTAGGTTACAAGTCATAAGTAACCGCTTTTTCAAAGTATGGTTTTACCAAAAAAATTTAAGGCCTTTGATGACGCAATCTTAGATCTGCATCCTGACTTAAAAAAGGTTCTTAAACCTAATGATCACTATCCAGAGCTAGAGATTCTTCTAAAAAAAAGATCTGTAAATCTACCTTCTGGGTCCTCGAATACGAAGGTAATTATCAATAATGGAGAAATTGTCGAACGCGTATTCAAGACACCCATGGGCCAAGTCGTCTCGTTATTTTCAAATCCATCAAATGTAATTCTTGACAAAGTTGCTTAATAAGTAATTTTCAACTAATCATGTTTTTTAGATGTGAGATTCAAGCTGGAGATGATTTAAAAGTCTTCTATTTATACAGGTCTCTAAACTAACTTTTTGTAAAAATTTCACTATGGCTAATAGTGTAGTTAATAACGTCAAAAAAAAATCATGGAAATAGCTGAAGCAATTAAAAAACGAAGGACCATTCATATCTTTTCCAAAAAAAGTGTTCCTAGCGAAGTAATTCAAAAATCAATAGTTGCAGCTAATCAGGCACCCTGCCACAGAAGGACTTTCCCATGGCGTTTTACCAATATTGGGATAAAAAAAAGGGAACTTCTATATCAATTACAGCTGACTCTGAAGTTTGGTGATAAGTCAATAGATGAATCTAGTTTAAAAAAAATAAGGGAAAAAATGCTAAATCCTTCCCATTTGCTTATTGCCACTCAAGTGCGTACTGATAATCAAGCTCAAAAACTCGAAGATTATGCCGCTTGTGCTTGCGCGATTCAAAACCTGTCGCTTTCACTTGTCGCTGATGATGTTGGTTCCAAGTGGTCAACAGGAAAAATCACTAAAGACCCTAATACCTATCAAATCGCACAAATAAATTTAAGTGAGGAGGAAATTATTGGTTTTATTTGGATTGGATATGGAAATGAGCCGCCTTTAATCAATAGACCTTTAATTAGTACTATCTATAGAGAGAGGGATTAACCTGTTTTAATTCATAGAAGAGAGATAATGAAACTGATAAGGAAGTGTTGAGGCCACACTGAAAACAATCATCATCATTCCTGTTTTATCTAATCGTTTCATGCTTAAAATTGTTTTTATAAATTTAATCGAAGGAAAGTCTTTGCACGGGCATTTTAGGTAGGGAGAACTAGACATCACTTAGTAATAAATTTCTGAAAAACAAGACTAAATGGGGGATAAACTTTTCTCATGATCAATATGTGAACTCCTAGAAAATATGCCAGATCTTAAATCAGGTCTTAGTCCCTGTTTAAATCCGCTTAATTGCGTTTTTTTTCAAAAGGAATTTGAAGATGTTGACAAGACCTTTGAGCAACTTATTAGGATTGCCCAGAAAATTCCAAGAACCAAAGTTTTAGAGGCTAATGATAAATATTGGAAAGGGGTTTGTCGTAGTTTGATTTTCAGATTTCCAGACGACTTGGAGATTTTAAAAATCGATAAGAAGATTCAAATCAAATCGGCATCAAGATATGGTGCTGGCGATCTTGGAGTTAATGGAACTAGAGTGGGAAGATTATTAACTGCTTTAGAAAAATCAAATAGTTAGCCACCAAAACCTTCATAAAACAATCAATTTGTTGTCGTTGGGAAAAATGCTAGTTATTTTTAAATAACTGTATAAATAAAATGAACAGAGCACAAAAATATTTTTTACATCTTCCAAAGGGGACTCATTTTGAAAAAATCATTGATACAGAATATGGGAAAGAGAATATATATGTAAGCCCAGACGGCAAAAAACATTCAATACCGATGATTACAGATAAAATTACTTTAAGAACTCCAACACGTTAAAATTAGCAGTTAGGACAATTGTTTATCCATCTTGTGATTTCAGTTGCGATGGAACAGTTAAATTAATTTTAGATGATATACATGCCTACCATTTTAATTGTCTCCCTAAAGACTTTGTTGTTTTCGATTTCATCTCATAGGAATGATATTAGTTTGTTTTTTTATTTATGCCGTTAGCGTTTTCGATGTCTTGTAAAAGCCTTTTGTGGCTTGGTGAAAACCATTTTTCATAAAAAACGTTTGAGCTTCATCAAATTTCTGTTGAATTTTTTATGTACGGAGTCATCTCATTTGGAGATAAAGACATCTTTTTTTAATACTCTTTTTAAAGTTTGCTTTTTATACAAAATGATATGAAGTGGCAACTGCAACAAAAAAATAATATTAGTAATAACTCCTCACTCAATTAATAGAGAAGGTTAGTAGTTTTGCGTATTGCATCTACAGCTTCTAATGATATAACTAACTCAAGTTGAATTGTGACATTGTCTATCTTTAAGCGCCTAGGCAAGAGGTTTTCAATGAAAAAGCTTGATAACAGCAAATGTTATTCAAGATGCGAAATGCAACCTTTACCTAATGAGATTTATCAAGACATTGTTGATTTTCAATCCGATGTGAATAGACCTATAGACATTTCTATTTATCGGGAATTTAAAAAAGAAGCTGCATGAGTTTCTAACTAGATTGTTTTGCTTCTTATTTTCTTTGATTCCACTTATCTATTAATAGGGCTTAAATTTTCTAACTTTACAATTTTGTTGAATAAGGCTATTAATTTTTTTCCCTTGAGTTATCGAATGACTGTAGAGTAGAGAGAAAGAAGTAATTTAATTTTTATTGATGGATAGATTGAAAGCCAAGTCTTTAGCTAATGAATTAAATGAATTAGCATGTAAAGGATGCACGGAGGGATGGCTAGAGAAACACGATGGACTATCAGATCCAATTCAAGATATTAATGAGTGTGGATCTCTTGGATTTATTACCCCTGAACGACAAGAGCGATTAATTAATGAAGTTAAAGAGATTAAAGCTAAAAATTAAATAATATGTATAAAAAAAAAGGTAGTAGCCCGAGTAAATTTTCTGTTCCTCCTTTCGCTTCAGATGATGAGATATGGATAAAAATTCTTGAAGTTTTGACACCATCTGAACAGCTAGATGCTAGCCGTTCAAAATCAGAGTTCAATGATCCATATATGGGTGGTAAAGAGATTATTGTTAAACGCTCTGATCAGTCCGACATAGCTGTTGCGTTACTTTCTGAAGTCACTGCTGATGGTGATGAATGGGCAATATATAGAGAACTTTGAAATGGATGCTTATTCATTAATTGCATTGGTTACCATTGTATTATCTCTTTTTATTTTGGTGATGCTTTCTCAATTATTTAGAAATTTAATTAGAAAGCAAATAGATGATCAAATGAAAGATATGATTCCGATAAAAGCTGTTAGAGAAAGAATAGGAATAAGAATAAAATTGAGAAAATAGCATAAAAATTATTTTAATTTTGAGTTAGTTGTTTACAGCTTTACTTTTTTTTATGCGATTCTTTTTATATAACTATCAATATGAGCTATTAAAATGAAGATTAATCCCTATTACGCCATTAGGTTATAGTTAAAATATGATTCATATATCAGTTTTTCTTATGCGTAGTAAGTTAGTAAGTAATACCGATGGAAAAAATAAAAAGAAAAGCTAGATTAACTCTAATTGTAGGAGACTTTTATGAATACGATTGATTTTAAGAAAATGTCTCAAGGCCAAGTTGATCCAATTGAAGATTATCTTGAGTGTGTAACATATTGTTCAATATCTAGCAGTGCGGAAGAGAACGATTGCCAAACTATATGTATGGAAAGACATTTGAAAAGCTCATATTTTTAGACTTATTCACCAAAAAATTAAAACTAGAGAAAATTACGGCTCTTAAATAATTCAGTTAACTTTTGGAATCTCAATCTCAAGTTAGAGAACTAAATACACTCTCTTGTCTAGGGAGCAATAATGGTCGAAAAATCTATGAATAATCCAGTAGGAATAAGTATACATTCGCTTGATTTATACCAAATATTTTCATGTTTAATAAATGACTTGAGCAGTTCTGCCTAATCCTATATAGGTGTTGTTGTAGTAAAAAGAGCATTAGTCTTGATTAATCATTTTCATAAATCAAATTTTGATGTTGGGGTAATAACAAAAGGTTTAAATACTTATGAAAAAAACGCACATAATTGCCATCCTAAAATTAGATGGTAAATAAAAATTTTGGCTCATCCCATATCTTGGTATTGGCTTGTTGGCTTTTTTCTATGGATGGTTCACAACGTTATGGTTCTTAATCGTAAAGTTAACATTGACAAAGAACGACAAATATTAAAGCGATTTAATGCAATCTCAAGGCTCTATCCGGAAGGTACGTACATTTCACATAGATAATAATCATTAGTTGATTTTAATTATCATCAGCCCTGTCGTGGTTGCCTTAATAATGTGGTGGCTTAGACGTTTCTTCAGGGAAATATTCTTCAGTTTCATTTTCATATGTGTCACCTTTCTTTTTGAAGTATTCCTCTGATGGATCGTAACCATCGTTGTCTGGATTGATTTTGCCTTTCATAGTTTAATATTTTTTCTTTGACGAGATCAGTGGATCTGTCAAAGTATGTTATCCATTTATCCCATTACAAATAATTCCTGCTTTGGCCATTGAAATTAAGACAAAATGATGAAAGCTAGGAACGGCTTTGTCTAATGCTATGAGAAAGATAAGTAATGACATTGATGTCATTGAAAGATATTGCATCCAATGAATACCTGCTTTATCAAGTCCATTTTTATCAAAACTTGTACTAGTCATTTCATTAAAGCTTTGGTCGGTGACCTTAACGCAAAAAATTAATTTTTGCTAGTTTTTTCTTTTTCTTGATTGATGCCTTTACAAAATTGATTAACTTCTCTGTGCTGAAATTTCAAAGTTTCGAATCACCTCTTCACCCTTTCTGAAGATTGTTTTAGCATATTCAGTCCATTTCCCCTGTCCCCAATAACGGAAGCAGCTAGTTTCTAATAGCAAAAGGTATAGGAGCGCTTCTTGATAGTCATGGGTTTTTGTTAACGATGGATTTTGAACTAATAAATGGTCAAAAGTTTCGTGAAAATAGGAACTAAGTTTTGAAATTGGTTCTAAAACATTTATATATCCATCTTCCCAACTCAAATCGTTAGTCCAACTGGCTCCACTCAAAGAAAAAGATTGATCTTCCTCTTTTAATTCATTAATTGCTTTTTTAACCAAAGTAGGAGTTATTGGGCCTGATATTTTTTCCCATATTCTGTCTTGACCTACTGCTTGTATCAATGGATAACTATTTTCATCAATATTTAAAGTCTCTAGGAAGTCGAGGTATTCAGATCCGTTCATAGCAATTGTGGGACTTATGTCGGTTTTCGGACCAATTCTTTTATAAGCCTGAATAAAAGCTTGAGGAAATTCGTTCATCATTACACCGCCATTTTCTCCATCAGCAATTTGGGAAACCAACGAGGGGATAATATGTTGGCCTAAATATTGTTTTTTTAGCCCTATGGCCTCGTAATAAGGCTGCATTTGTCCAACAAGCTTGGTATCTGACCCTTGAGTTTTAATTAGTGAAAGAATAGAGATGGTCTCTCCATTACTTCCTTGTGCTTTGAGCATATTTGGAACATATTTCTGATCGTCTCTAAGACATGAGCCATCAAGATTTTGAACGCTATGCTCTTGAACCATTACCCAACAATATCCACATTCTTTTAGAGCTTTGACTAATTGAAAAAGAACATCAGGTTGGTTTGGAAGATGCATCTCGGGGAGAGAGAATCCTTTCACTCTATGCAATGCATCTTCACCAAATAATGACGAGAAGTGATGCTGCCAGGCTGTTATCTGTAATTTAAAGTCAGAAGGTGGAGTTGAAGAGGCTACAGCATGGCTCCAAAAGGTTCCTAGCCATTCAACATGTGGTTGAACTGTGCAATCACACGTTAGGAGCTTTAACGATGCGAGAATATCCTCGCGACCCATTTGTTCGATTCCCCAAAGAAGATTACCGGAGTAATCAAGCATTATTTTGGGATCATATCCTTCATCTATCAGGCTTGGAATGATTTCAGCTAGACGTTTATAGCATTGAGCAAATGGTTCGGCATTGTGATTATCTCCTTCTGAAGTGTGTTCAAACATATATTGCAAATGTGAAATGAGCTCTCCATTCTTACCTGCTGGAATTGTTGGTTGATGCATATGGAGGGCACATGCAAATCCTGAATTAACATTTTCTAACCTTGACTTTTCTTCGAATTGTCTATCATCTCTTTCCTTATTTACTAACTTATTAATTTCAAATTCAAAACCACAAATCGGTGGTAAGTCTTTGTTCATCATTTTTTTGGGGTTATATATTTAAAGCTGTCGCATTGAAAGGACATTTTCTGAATTAATTAGAGTATATACAATAAAAAATGTTTTTCATAGATTTAATTTGTTATTCGGCTCATTCCTTTGAGAAATACTTTTACTATTCATTGTATTTTTATTAACTATGAAATCAGAAAAATATAAATACATTTATTTTTCTTATTGTGCTAATAGACACTAATCGATTGTAATATAAAATTTATTTTGCCAGGCTTAAAGCCAGGATTCAATTCTCCTGGTTTACCAAATTTGGAATGTAGTAATTGAAATTGAGTTATTGATTCTGATTTAAATGTAATTGGCAAAGAGATTTTTTTTGCTAGAACAGTTGGTTCAAGGCTTTTAAAAGGTACTTTAATAGTTGTTGTCCCAAATCTTTTTGTTTCTATTTCTGCTACCCATCTGAGTCCACCAGGTGATTTGTCTAAGAAAAATTCTCTTAATCCAAAAATTCCATATTTACATGACACTCCAAATTTTAAAGTTCGACCTTTACCTTCAATTTTTAATTCAAAACCTTGATAATTTGATAAATTTAGAACAGGTGAAAATATTTGAGATTTGCAACTAACAAAACCTCCCTTTTCCTCAACTACAACACCTTCCAGGGAGAGGCCTTTTGAGGAAGATCTACAAACTGCCTTACTTGAGCCTCCCATAACAGTGTCGTTCAAAGGAAACCAATCATCAAAGTCACTGGATGACACGACTTTTGATAGCTCCGTCATTTTTTATCTACAATTTTTTTAACTCTATAAAATTTTTTTGTGAATCACGAGTTTAAGAATGTAGATTTCACCAGTTAATGAAAAATATATTTGCGTCTTATTAAGTAATTCTTTTGGTCTATGAGTTAATTTTTAATCACAAATAAGGATATTAGAGTAGCTTTTAATCTGAGATGATTTGCTTGAGTTGGCTTACTGTTTTACCTATTGAAGGTCAATTATTAAAGAGAAGGCAAGCTGGAGATGATGGATTCATAGAGCATTCAGCATCCCAAAAGCCTTCAACTTGGATATCTTCCCAATGATTAATCATTGTTTCTAATTCCTTGATTCTTTCTTTAGCGACATCAATTTTTTCAAGGAGATTTGATGAAGTTTCTTTCTTCATGATTTTTCCTCGTTAATAACCTTATTTAACTACTAAATTGATATTAAATCTATCGATATAATTACGGACGTATTTGTTCCTATTAGAAATTGAATAAATGTTTTCAGAAAACTTTTCTATTTTTTTATTTAAATCTATCTTTGGTTGAAATAGAACGAATTACAAAAATTACCAACATTATTTGTCTCAGCTTTAAGACCTGTTTTTTTTGCAATCACTTTGATTTTTGTGTTTTTTTCTTTTAGTGAGTAGTCATTCTGATTAAGGTACATTGTGTAGTATTCTCTGCATAAATTTGAGAGCTCTTTTTCTCTAGAAAAGGGGATACGGCCTACAGCTATAACTATCAGAGCTAGAGCTATTACTCCTGTAAAAGCTTTGTTGAGCGAGTTATTCATTAGATATGTTTTTTTATATATTATCTAGCATGCCTCCTAAGGTGGCAAATCTTGGATATGTAAATACGAAATCTATAAAGCTCGTCCTCTTTTTTCATTTACTACAGAGAATGAAATTCTATAGTCATCTTTGTTAGAAAAAAAAATGTCTATATGTATTACAAATCAACTAGTTTTGTAGATTTTAAAATGCTGATTTGCCTTGACCAGATTTAAGAAGAAAAAAAGTTGGTAATCCTAATAAAACGACTATAGACGTAACGAGGACTAGATTGATAGTCAATGAACTCACACCAAGTTCGGTAGCTAATAATGCAAAGGTCATTGAATTTAAGTTCGATTATTACTATTATCGGTTAGATCTTTCTTAAAGCTCAAATTATTAAAAGGTTGTAAGATTCGTGCCTTTTTAATGGTTATGTTTATCTAAACTATTTACTTTTCATCTTATTTGATTCAACTTTACTTTAGATATTTTTGTTTGTCTTGATTTTATCTATTTTCAGTAGAGCCTTTTTTTCTAAAGCTTCTTTCTCGATTGCTCTCTTTGCATCAGCATCTTTTTCCGCCGCGATTTTTGCTGCTGATGCTACTGATTGTTCATGTGCAATCTTTTCATCAAGCTGTCCAGTCGCCCTCATCCATTCATTAACACTGACTTCTTTCCCTGTAGATTCACATTCTTTTTTATATCTCAAGAATGGGAACCAATGATGCTCTGCTGTTTCAGGATTACTAGAATTCATACTATCTTCTGACATTTATCAAATGCAAACCTGATGGATTATCTAACAATGTATAAATATGCGGCTTTTAACTTTTACTAAATTTAAGTTCATTTTATACATAATCTTTTTTTGTGATTATTTTTACTTTGAAATAGTCAATTCATAAATGATAGTTGCATTAATACCGACATACATTCGTTCCTTTAAGGATATAGCTTTTTATTTTTATATTAATTTATCATTACATAAATTTTTAGTATGGACTCATCATTAGCTTTAGGAATTATCTTGACATTTGTAGGGATCATTATTTTTATATTGATATCTAAAAATGATCTTGGAGTTACTACTTTAAAGAAAGATCCTGCCTCTCATACAACTCTAATAGGTTCCGTTGCAAAGGGTATTCCTGGCACTGATATCTTGAATTCAGATTCAGCCTCCAATACAAAGGAGTCGTCAGAAAATGCAATTCACAGCTAGCAAAGATGCTAATGAAGATTTAATTTGGTCTTTGATTTTAAATAATCTGGGTTCTTCGCTCTCAAGTGACGTCTCACCAGCTACTTCTGCTTTCTTCAAAACGGAGGACGGCCTAGAATGTTCAGTTAGGAGAAGAAATGGAGATTTGATTGCACATTGTTATTCAGAATCAGATCGAATGGGGCAAAGACGTTGGACTATTGATATTAAATAATTGTCAATCAAAAATAAGCGCTCTTATATTCCTAGTTCTTCAATTAAATTCTTTTGGAATTTGGAGCCCAGAATTGTATTAGCGGCCTGAGCACCACTGGCTGCCACAGGTGGAATGCCGATCCCTGGGAATGTACTTGAACCGCACATTAAAAAATTTTTAATTGGAGTTTTATTCCCTGGGAAAAGCCCTTCTGCTGCCGACAAGGCTGGACCATATGTTCCATTCTTTGTATTTAAAAATCTTTGATGAGTAAGTGGTGTTCCTAGCATTTTTATTTCGATTCTTTCGTGAATATCAGGGATTAGTTTTTTTATAGGTTTCCAGAATACTGAGCATCGCTCCTCTTTTGTTTTTTCATATTCGTTAGTACCTATTTTAAGATTTTCCCATATTTCCCATGGCTCATTAGCAGGTGTATATCCGTGAAGGATATGTTTGTTGTGGGGAGACATTGTTGGATCCAAGGCAGATGGAATAGAGAGAACTACTACATTTCTTTCGGCAGTAATACCTTTAGCCCAATCATCAACCCATATTGAATGGAGTGGAATATTTTCTAGTCCTTCTGCATTAAACCCAAGATGTAGATGAAGAAATGACTTGCATTTTGGAGTCATCGACATTTCTTCTCTCCATTTTTGAGATATATCTTTTGGTATTAAATCAAGGGTGTTCCAAATATCTACATTGCTAACAATATGATCTGCAAAGATTTTCTCACCATTTTTTAACTCAATTCCAATTGCTTTATTCCTTTTTATAATTATCTGACTAACTTTTGAATTAAGTTGGAGCTTTCCTCCAAATGAGTAAATTCCATTTAATAGAGCTTTAACGATAGATTCACTTCCTCCCTTTGGATATTCCAGGTAGGCATCTGGTTTAAACCAATCATCAAAAAGGGTTGCCATCGCAGCTGCATTCGTTTCGTCTTTCGATAAACCGCTTATTAGAAAGGAAAGTAAATCAACCCAATTTCGTAAAAATGGATCTTTAAGATGTTCATCAACTAAATTTCCAAAAGCACCTCTTAGGTATTTAAAAGATTTCAAGTGAGAGAGGAGTGTTTTACTACGTCTTAAGAGCTGAAAAATAGTTTCATTGCTTTGATTTAGCGCTATTAGGGGAATTGCATTAGCTGCTGCACCAATCGGTTTAATCACTTGAATAAAATGTTCCCATTCTTTAATGGCATCATTTCCGCTAATTGAATTGATCTGATCAAGGAATCTTCTATCTCCAACTCCAATCGTGTAGTCGCCTTCAGGAATTTGAACATTCCAATCCTGATATTTAATTAATTCAACTTTTTGGTTAAGAGCCTTTAGGACTTGACCTAAAGGATTTGTCGTAGGCCAAGTACCTATTCCACTCCAAAGAGATGGTCCAGATTCAAATGTATATCCATTTTTCTGAAAGCCATGAGCGGCTCCTCCAGGTTTTGAGTGAGCCTCAAGAATTAAGACTTTTTTGCCAGCTTTTGCTAGCAAGCCTCCGCAACATAATCCTCCTATACCACTTCCAATTACTATTACTTCTGGATTTTTCATTTATTTTTTTTTAAAGGAATTTTTCTTCTTTAGAATTTCTACTACAAATTCTTCAGAACTGCTTCAATGAAGTAAGTTTTAAGAAGGGAATTTACTTAATTTTTTGTTTGGTCAAGAAGAGGAATTGATGGACGTATGTAAACAAATAATGCTCCGTGCATATCTCTAATGATTCTTAAATCTTCGTCAACATAGATCACTCTAATCTCACAATTTGGATTTTCTTTGTTCCATGGAAGAAGTTTCCATACGGTTTTAACTGGATACCACCTTTCCATGAGAATACTGTCTAAAAAAGGAATTTTTCCCAGTCCTTCCACCTCTGATACTTTAGTCTTCTCTAACTCCATTGAAAGAATGTTGTCTTTTAGTTGAAGCCTTTTGGCCAGCGTTATGACTCGACCACCAAAGGTAGGTAAAAGCTTGAACCAACCAAGGATTGGGATGGTTGTAAGTCCAAAGATAGTGGTATCAAAGGAGGAGATCATTTCTCCTTTATTAAAATTGAGATATTGACCGATTCTTCCTACTGTTGATAAACCAAATGATCCAACTTGTAAAAGATGAAGCTTGAAAAATAAATCGCTTTTTGATTTGTCGTTTAGAGCCTTTTCTATGGCTAAAAAAAATGGAGAGCTCCTAAATAATTCAACTGATGAGTAAATAAGCTCCCATTCACCTTCAATAGAATCCTGAGATATTTCATCTGATAGGGGTAGTAGATCTTCAACTAGTTTATTCATCTCAACTAATTTATTTTGGTACATAGGAGCAATCATCGCGTTCATCCTTTGACCTCTATCTGTTGCTGCTGCTACCTGGTAAATAAGGGCTTTGAGATCCTTCCTGTCCTGCATGTTATTGAATTGGTTAATTCGTACTTAACACCTTGACCTTAACTAAAATTTTCTAAAGACCTTGACTTTATATACATATAGGTTTACCAAGTAATATTTGAGCGTTTCTAATCGATTTGGCTTATAACATTTATATGATTACAACTAAAACCTTACTACTGACAATATTTGTTCCCTTGGCGTGTCTTAAACTTTTTGGCTTCTATAAAAAAATTCTCAAGGTCTCAGAACCGTCCTTAAAGCAAATAAAAGCAAAATTAGAAAGAACATTTTCTATAGATAGCTAGGTTGTTGCTCGAATTTATGTTTTTTGTGTTTTATAGCGATTTTTGCTTACTTTTTAGAAAATCAATAAAACTTTAATTCCTTCTTGATAGTCATTTTCTCCTTAAGTGAGACTTAACCGATCTATTTTCTAAACAAGCCTATAACTTTATTTTTGCGCTCCTTATGTCTTTAAATGAATTCTATTTTATGTAAATTTATAAGATGAAAATGCTATTTACATCTACATGTAAATAGATTGTTCGTTTTGGATACCCACAATGTGCTAGATGTTGTATATAGGTAATTCTCAATTCAATGTCTCAATTAAGTATCAAAGTTAGCGCTAAAGGCGAAGCCATGATCGCTACCCTTCAAAAGGAAATTTTTAACCGAAGAAGAAAAAAAGTAACAGCATCACAAGTTGTTGAAACTCTTGTAGAGAGCGGTGCTAAGTCACAATCTGATAAGCGTTATGCTGCTTCTTGGAAAAACTTAATAAAGGATATTGAGAAAGCTGCAAAAGTTTCTGAGATCCATGGTAATAAGCCTGCAAATGTTAGTGCTGATGAGTGGGCTTTGATTCTCTCTCACCGTACTCGTAAGACTACGAGTTCTAAAAAAGTTTCAGCAAAACCCTCAGCTAAAAAGGCTGCTGTCAAGAAAACTGTCTCTAAAAAGGCCGCTATCAAAAAAACTGCTGCTAAAAAAGTAATTGCAAAGAAAGCAGTAACTAAAGCTGCTCCAGCCATGAGCGCTGCAAAAGCTAAAGTTAAGACTTCTAAAGTTAAAACAGCAGTTAAGAAAGTAGCTTCTGCTCAAGCTAAAAAAGCAACTTCAAGCGCAAACTCAGTTTCAAAGAGAGCATCTAAGGCTGTAGCAGGAAGACCTGCGAAGCGTGCAAGAAAAGTTAGTCTTAAAGCTGTAAAAGCTTAGTCAAAAAGCCAGATCCGTTAAAGCGGCCTGAAAAGTGCAATGCTTTTCTCTGGCTATTTTAGTAAAGATGTCATTAGTATCCCAATCCTACATTGCCTTTTGTGTAGCCTTGGCAGTAGTACTTGGCATGGTAGTAGTGATTAGTAATATCAGCTTTCTCTCCTTCTAGTCCATCGATTCTTTTCTTTCCTAATTTCAATTCTCTTGCAGCCCTTTCCCCTGTAATTAAATCAGCGCTTAGACGTCCGCAAATATCATTCACTTTGAAGTCTTTCGCTGAAGGACCTCTGACATACCCTGCAAAAATCGCAAGAAATAATCCAAGGGTTACAAACCTTCGGTGGTTTCTCCACCATTCATAACTATTGAGATTTAGTCTCTTTTTTACATCAATTTTCATTTATATCAATAATAGATTTGTTCACCTTAGGCCTTGGTCCTTTTCTTTATGGGGGATGTTCTTGATAGGTAAATATTTTAGCTTATTCACATAGTTAAAGAATTAGCCCTATTCGTTTTTCAATAGATCATATTCACGAAGTACGATTGGATTATTGGTAAATCTATTTACGAATGCTTGAGAAGATTTCAAAAGATGATTGGCAATATTTTGTCCCCTTTTTGGCTTGCACTATTTTCTTCTTTGCAACAGATTTCTTTGGAATAATTGATAAGGCTTCCATTGCTTATTGGTCTGGACGTTTGTTTTATGAGCCATACAGGATTATTACATCCCATTTTTTTCATGGTGATGTTAATCATTTATTGGCAAATATCTCTGGAATCATCGTAGCTAGATATTTTCTTAAATCTTTAAACCTTCAAAGTGACTATTTCTTTCTGGCTTTTATTGTATTGATAATGCCTCTCCAAGCGTTCATTTGTTGGTGCGTAGATATTTTAATTTATAGAAATCCTATGTCTCTAGCCATTGGCTTTAGTGGTGTTTTATTTGGTATCGACGCATTTATTCTAATGACTACAATTTATGGAAAGAAAAGATTTTTGTTCATTGGATGTCACCTAAAGAAAGATCCAAGATTACTTAAATCTATTTCTGTGCTTACAGGTATTGGAATTATTTGGTCATTCTTACCTGGAATTAGTTTGTTAGGTCATATGTCTGGACTTTTGGCAGGATTTCTATTGTTTTGGCTCTGAACAAACTATTGATTTGGTGTTATTGGTTCTTACGAAAAACGTTATCTTCTGAATAGTAAAAAGCCTCAACGCAACTTTAATTGAGTTGCCTTCACTTCACTTGATAAACTTTTGACCTTCCATTGCACTTACGCACCGCCCATTCGATTGGAGATTTTAAACTTTCTTGTTCAACACAAATAGTCTGATAATTAGCCCATTTAGCTATTGGCCCTAGCCTTATTGCAATTAGTGCAAGGCTAAACGCACATAAAAATGCACACAACAGCAACGCAATTCCAGTAAATAGATCATTAAACTTGAACTTCATTTCTGTCAGATTGAAGCTCTTATTTTTCTTTGTCTCACTCATAGAACTAATGGGGTGGAATAAAATGCCTCAATATTTAAAGTCTTATATACTGTTACCTCTTTTATGGTGGCATAGAGAATAAAAGCTGAATCAATTTTATAGATCTATTTATTGATAGTTAACAGTTGGAAATTTTCTTAGGTTTCTTCATTTGGCTTTTCCCCATTAAACATCCTTTTTTCCCCGATCACGATGGTTAACCATCCAAGTGCTAGAAGCCCTCCAGCTTGATAGTCTCCTTTTAGAAAATCAAATAGAGCGAGGGTGCTTGCAGAAATAGCAAGAGTACGAACAGCAAACCTTGCAAAGGTAATTTTCTTTTTTTTAATAGGTTTATTCATATGCTCATTTTGCAGGGACTAACTTTGTAAAACAAATTTTGGTTGGATGAGTTATTGAAATTTATTCTTTTGAAAACATCTTGTTAATAGAATTAAATCTATCATTTCTCCTTTGTCGTAAGAAGATTGATCCTTTCCCCTCACACCGCTTCCCTCTGTTAAACCTTGCAATTCTAGTTTCTTTCTAATCAACATTTTTCTTTCTGCACTTGAGAGATTTTTAAAACGTTTTCTCCTTTCTTCACGACTTTCACTATTGCTCATTGGATTTGTTTAATAATAATTTGTCTATTAATAATGAATTGATAATTGTTTTTACTATTTTAATTCATTAAATAATTGTTATCTAGAAGTGCATCAATGACTTTTGCTCCTCTTGATTTATTCCCAAGAGAAAGGGGATTGGCCTTATCTAGTATTGAAGCAAAGCAAGTGAGCCAACTACTACCTTCGCAAACTTGAGCTGCCTCGCAAATGTGCTTTGGTGCTTTTTCTGTGCAACCTTGAGTGCGAGAAAATTTAATAGATTTTAGTTGAGAATCAAGTTCTAATTCTAGTAATGATATTTCGTCTTTATTAATCCATTCACCAGCAGCGTAGCTTTCAAGCAAAATTTGATAGTTCATTATTTAAAGAGTCTTAGTAGTATTGAGAACTAAGATCGAAAAAGGTTTTCTAAATCTTGCTTCACTTTCTCCAATTCATTTAGTTTTTTTGGGTTTGTTTTTTGTCCCCATTTATCTACTTCTCCAGTTCGACCATTTTTAATTGTCATCCTTATCCACCAAAATTGAAGACTCAAGAAAATCAGAGCAAAAAAAATTAGTTCAGGAGTTCCTTGTTTCATCCCTAACTATTCTAATAAATTGAACCTTTTCTTATCGTTGTACTCATTTTTTATGTCTTGATTACTCATTAGGATCAACTTCAGTGATTTTTAGATTTAAGCCAACGAAAAGAAGAATACCTCCAATAAGAGGGGTCCAAAGCCCCAATTGGTTTAAATCATGTGATTGCAGAAATTCCATTTATTCTTCATCTCTTCTAATGATGATTTGGTTTGTTTTATATTCAGATACTACCCTATTAGCTATCTCAACAATAAATGAATTTGGACACCGTAAAGCCTCTTGTAACTCAGCTAATTCATCAGAAATAAACTCTATACTCCTTGCAATAACTGCTTGATGTTCTTCTTTTGGTTCCCATTCTTTAGCCATTAATTTTCTTGATAATGATCTGATATTTCGTTAAGAATATTTGAAATATATTTTTTATTTGCACTTGTTTGCGCTTTTATTTTTTCGCATTCCATCTTGATTTGCATCCATGCACTTTCTATCACTTCAAGTTCTTCATTTGTAGGATGCCATTCTTTAGGAATATTAAATATGAGTCAAACCAAACATAATCCCTTTTGAGATTGCCCATCCAACACCTAGACATATAGCAACTGTAAAAAGTGTTTTTAAAAGATCCATATCCTTTTAGTCCCTTCCAAATGCAGTTCTTAACGAACTTGAAAAATCGAATTGAACCCCATCATTAGATGAACCTAGGTTTTGAATTAGCTTTGAACTGGCAAATCTTGATTGGGTTGATGAATAAATTGATTGAGATTTTACTGCTGAGGATTTTACTACCGCTGTTTTCTTTGCTGTCGCTTTTGTTGCTGTAGCTGAGGTCATTAAAAAAATTGTATTTCTTACAACTTAGACAAACTGAGTTAAAAGGCGATAGTTGTTAACTTTTTACAATCTTAAAATCATCAGCCAAGCAGGGATTGATATGAGCGCGATGATCGTACTTAAGACAACAAGCGATGTGGCTTCATCTTCATCTCTTGAAGCTGCTTGGGATATTAGTAAGACAGATATTGCTGTTGGCGCAGCTGATTGAAGTACTAAAGCCTCTCGCATGACGTTGGGTAATCTGATCGCTGAGGAAATGATCAACATAATGACTGGTAATCCAACCAGTTTCATGATTAAAGCATTTTTTATGGATGTTATTTGGGTTTTTATTCTTGAGAGATTTGTTTTCCTCAACCAACTTAGACGCATTCCAACGATTACAAGTGCTAAAACGATTACAACCCTTGAAGGTATCCAAAGTAAGGCTGTTAATTGTTCATTCCATGGTGATGAATGAACAATTAAAGCGCCAATCAGTCCTTTTACAGCAGGGCTTCTGAAGATTGCTTTTATGAAATTCTGCCAATATCTATTAGAACTTAAAACTTTTGAAGGATCTGTTAGCAGTATTGGACCGATACTCCAAATTACTAATGTCGCACCAAGGTCAAAACCTATGCTGTAAATCAAAGCATGATTTGGAAGCAGTGCTAGTGAAACTGGTATTCCGAAATACCCAGTATTTCCGAATGCACTACCTAATTGAAGAGATCTGTTTGGTATTAAGTTTTTTACACCATTAAGGCAATTTAATAGAGTCATTAAAAAGCCAATAGCTACCAGTGCTAAAGCCGCAGATTGTATCAAAGGGAATTCAAGTCCAGACTTAAGTAATATCCCCATCAAGCTGATAGGAATTCCATAGCTAATTAAAGGACGAGATATCGTTAGGGATAAATCTTTTTTAAATCGTCCTAGTAAATAGCCTATTAAAAGACATGGTATTAATTCCGCTAAAAGAAAGATTATTTCCAATTGAGTAAAGCGAATATCATTTTTTTATGTTGAGTGGTCAAGAGTAATTTTATGATTAATTCGTTATATTAACTTGAGTTTATCTTTGCAATTACTTTTCATGTTATGGATATCTGGTTGTGTTCACTGATTGAGAAAGTTTTAATTCGTAGTTAGTTTATTTCTCCTTGTAAATACTTTTTTCTGAACAACCTAATGTTTCTCCAAAGAGAATATCTGTGCACATGGCATTACATAAAAGATAAACGACCCAACTGGTAACAGGGACTCCAATTAAATAACTAAATGGGTGCTTTACTTTGATGAATCCAACAATGGCAACGATTAGAACAACAATTAAGTTGATTATTCGTTTGAGGGCTTTTCTTGGTATCTGCATCAGCTATTTCTAGCAGAAAGTTTTCTAATTTATCTAGTTTTTACAACAACTGTTAGTCAGTTTTGTTTTGTTTGGGTATGGTTTGCCCATATTAAAGATTTTAGATGTCTTCTACTGTTACCTCAGTTTTTACTTTTAAGGTTGAAAGCACCTTTGATGAGTGGGCTGCAATCTTCGACAGCAAAGAAGCTACCAGAAGGCATAGAGAGTTTAATATTCAGCCTTTGTACAGAGGGTGTAGTGATGATGACCCTCAAAAAATAATTGTTATACATCAGCACCCAGAGGGGAATATTGAGAAATTTATAGAAGCCAATGGAGACTGGATGGCGAGCCACAGAGTCGATCTATCTACAATGGAGAAGTCTGCTTGGACATGGACCGACAACAGTAGTGTTCAGTTTAAAGCTGCTTAATCAAACACTGGCCGTGTACTTATGAAATGGCCATAGATCAAATACCAGATTTTTGCTACTTCTAGCCATTTAAGTTGTTTAAAAGTAGTGCATATCTAGATTTTAATAGTTAAACTTATTGATTAATTATTTCTCTACCAAAAAGAAATTTTTTTGTGTAGAGATCTGAGTTGTTAAAAAATTGAAATTGAATCAGATAATTCCATGGGTATTGAGATTATTCCTATAAATAAAATTAGGATTGGTAGATTCCATAATACAATGAGTTGAATAAACTTAAATTTGGTGAATTTAAACATAGTTAGTAATCAGTTCGTTTGAGTCCCCATAAATTCCCTTGCTCGGAGGCTTTAACAATCGCTTTGTAAATATCTAAAGTCATTTAAATAATTGAATAATTTTTTTAAAGTTACCTTTTTACTTAATGTCTGTATGTAGGGAGAAATACCAAATCTATAAAGTATAAATTATTAGTGTAATTAGATTTTCTAATAATTGAATATTTAGGTGCTTTGTAATTTTCAAGTCTTTTAAAATTTATACAATTTTAAAAATCCAATTTAGCTAAAATTTGGTTACGACGATTGTCTTAAGAATTTTATTCAGATATTATTTGACATCTAATTGGTCAAAAGCATTATGTCTGTTTATATTCGGTTTCCTATCCCAAATTGTTCGGTAGATTTCTTTCAGAACTATTATGTTATTTTTAGAATTGCGATAGTTGATATTTAAAAAATTGTCTTCAAGACCGATTACATCCTGCAAAAGATACGCTGTTAGCTACCGAGATTTAGCTAACAACAGACACGAGTTAGGGTTTTATGCCATTGATGCTTTTGAAGCTAGACAGTTAGCTATTGAGTTCAATAAATTTGTTCGAGAGCATCCAAATTCTATTGATAGGATTTCTCTAAGAAATAAAGTTATCACTTGATGTAACTACGTCTGTGTAACATTTGCTTATTAATTTATGTACGGAGATATTGTTGATTAAAGATATTCTTAGAAGAATTTCCTGAACAAAATATCTAAGGGTATTTCAAAGCTGGTAGGTTATTTATCTTTTACCCATAGGGCAAGTCCTCCACCCTTTCCCCTTGCTGACAACCATTTACCATTTGGGTCGATAGCTATTAATGCAAAGAATGGCCTCTTCTTTTGATCCGGTGCCGGTAAGGATCTTTTCAAAATAGTCAATGAAGCTAGTTTTATTTGAATGCAATCAAAAGAAAAGGGTAATAATGGCTGCTTCCTTTCTAAATTTGCGTAGCCACTAAATCGCAGGGTTAGTAGTCCAAATTTAATTGCGTTGGCGATAGTAAATTTATCTTCTTCTGGATTCTGTGTATATTTCTTCAATTCTAGACTGGCTGAAAGAACCTGTAGCAAAGTGCTTGAAATCGTGTCTTCAGTATCTGATCCCTGCTTCCAAACTGAATTAAATTTCCATAGTCCTAATAGAGAGTCAAATTCAATGCCACTCCCATCTACTCTTGCGCTTTTTTCCAATTCTTTAAGTTTGTCTAGAGAAGGAAGATCCATTTTATTTCCGTCCATTACAAATAAGTTTGTTTGGATAATTTTAATCAGATATCTGACGTCTAGTGGTTTTAGGCTTTATTAATT
The DNA here is from genome assembly GCF_027359395.1 of Prochlorococcus marinus str. MIT 1013. Classification (NCBI taxonomy): domain Bacteria; kingdom Bacillati; phylum Cyanobacteriota; class Cyanophyceae; order Synechococcales; family Prochlorococcaceae; genus Prochlorococcus; species Prochlorococcus marinus. The sequence continues at coordinate 437,886 of NZ_CP114778.1, read as the reverse complement.
TTTCAGCCATGAGTAGTTTTGGGTTAATTATTGGTTTAATTGTACATTTATTTATTCATGTGATTTCTTTCAATATCTAATTTTCATTATGTATCTTATGAGACTTTTAAATATTTAGGTCATAATTAGAAATCAATAAGAGAGTGAGTCCCTAGTTTTGACTAATGAATTTAAACCAAGTACATCACTCTTAACAGTAGGACTAAATTTATTTATGCTTATTTTTTTGCTTTTAGCTATTTAGTTCATAATATTCAAGCTATGGACGGTGCTTATTCTTTTTGTTTGAATGGAGTGTTAATTAACTTCCCAAATGACTACCTTTAGAGAAAGAATTAATTCACATCTCCCGATAGTGCTTCAGTTGTTAAGCACTGCATCCTTGGTTGTGATCGCTCTGTCTGCTATTTGTGGATCTCAATCATTGAAGAAATTGTCTTCTGCCCATGAAATGCCTAGCTCGGCAGAAGTGCATCATGATCATTGAAGTCCTGATCTTATAAAATGTAGAAAAGGGCTTGCATAAGCCCTTTTTTTTTATGATTTTATAGGAAGGATAATTGGTCGGCATTAGGTTTGTTTATTGGCTCGGCTGTCCATTCTTTTGGGTCCCATTTAGTCATTAGCGGTTTTAAAGCTTTAAGGTCTTGAGCATCTTTCACTGAAGAGATCCATTCTTCTTCTAGCCCATTTGGAATAATAACGGGCATACGGTTATGAAATTGTTTGACTAAATCATTTGGTTCGGTCGTTAGCACACAACAGCTCTCTAGTTCACATCCTTCTTTAGACATCCATCTATTCCAAAGTCCTCCTAACCAGAAAGTTTGAGAATCTTTTCTACTTATTAGGTGACCTTTTTCTAGAAAACCACTGGCTGGTATCAAACATCTCTTATGCCTCCAGCTTGCACGAAAAAGTTTCTTCTCTTCAACACTTTCTGATCTCGCGTTAAATGGCTTTGGCCTTGTGTTGTCAAAAGGGTCTTTACTCCACTCAGATATAAACCCCCATAGCATTATGGATGCTTGTGTCTTGCCTTCATTCTTAAGAACAAGAATTGGAGAACCTGGTTTGATTAATATTTGTGGTTCATAATTTTGACTCAATCCCCTTGGCACATCTTTTTTTAAAAGATCTGGTAAATTTATAAATTTTGTTAATAGCTGATATCTTCCGCACATCCCATTAATCCTTTAGACGCTTTTTGATCAGAATCATTTTTAAAACTATTAGTGTTCTTAAAATAATGGCAAAGTTCCTTGTGTAATTTCTTTTTTACTTGAATTTCCTGAAAATAGTATTTTCGAATATTGATCTGCATAGGCGCAGTTCTTGCATGAAGGATTTGACTCTGGAATCTCTGTTTGATTCATTAGTGTGACCATTTCATCTAGTCGACTCTCTATCCAATCATTGCTCCATTTGTAGGGAACAAGATACTCATCAAAACGCATGGTCTTATTAAATTCATCTTCATCCCTTTTTGCATTGCAAACTAAAAAATAAGATATTGGATGAACACTAAAACCCATCCCCGAGAGTAAGTAAGCATAAAAGTCCATTTGAATTTTATAGGCCTCGTGAAAAGGATCCTCTAAATAATCTTTCTTATCAATTCGTCCGTTTTTTGCTTGTGATTTGTAATCCACAATTATTAGTTGTCTTGTAATAGTGTCTTGCCAAATATCGTCTACACCTCCAGTCAAAATTATTCCGGTATCCATGTAACGATGCATTAGTCCCCGATGAAGTGAGTTTCTCCAGTTATCCATTTCAGGATGATCAAATGGAACAACATGAGATAGTCCATTAGATGCAAATATTCTGTGTGGAACCTGCTTTTGTCTGCAATCGTCAAATTCTTTTTTTAGTAATAGGTCAGTGGTTTCATTAAGAGTCCAACCTGGTGTCCCAGGAGGATCAAGACCTCTTACCCTATCGAGATAAAAGCACCTTTGACACGTCAGAAAATTTGAGAAACGACCTCTACTAATTTTGAAATCTTCTTGTTGATTTGGCTTATATAGAGAAGACTTACGACTTCGAAGGCCTGTGGCTTCAATTGGTTCTTTTTTGCTATTTCTTTTGAGATCAATCATTTTGTGTAATCATATAAAGATTTCAACTGGTTTATTCGATAGATTTATTTTCTTTAGCGCAATTGTCTTTTTCCTATTAATTAAAAGATTTAGAACCTTTTTACTTAATTGAGAAGGATTTTTCAATTAATCGTTATTAAACCTTTATAAGCTACTTTTCCGAAGAATTAGGTATGGAAATTTTTTTGTAGCTCGCAAATTCATTCAAATAAACAAAAAGTTTTCCACAGCTCCTATATGCTTAATATTGTCGAAATCCCTCTATAAAAGTTTTTCCAATAAAAAAGACCCTAGGTATGGTGTCCTACGGGTCTGGGTGATGGGGATACTATTTCTAACCCTATTTCCCATATAAATCAACCCCCCCCCCTACAGATGGTGTTCATTTAAGCCTGAGATAAAACATATGGTGCTTTAATGTTGCCTAATCTGATTGATTTGATTATTATTTTTGAAAAGCTGGGTGATGGGGATCCTTCAGCAGTTTATTTTGCCCTCATGAGATGAGGGCTTTTTTATTGCTTTTTTGTTTTGTAGTGGACCTATCCGTTTAATTATTTTTAATTAGCCTTTATATCCTTGAAACGTTCATCGTGTTTGAGCATCTTGTTTGTTCGATGTTTGGTATTGCAGGCGACATATTTTAGATGTTTTGAAATACATGACTTGACATTACCTAGCGGCTTATTATAGTACAAGTGTACTGCTAGAGGTAAATGACTCCATCTGCTTCCCCGTATGCTGTCTTTAAGGCTGAAGAATGGATATCTGCCGTAGCCCAACCTATTGGAATTGGTCAATGTCTACGACTCACCCCAAAGAAACTTGCTCCGATCAGATCTTCGGTGAAGAAGAAGAGTGGTAATTCCTTGAGAAAGCGATTCTCAAAAAAACATGTTCAGCTTGCGTTTGCGTGACATGTCAACATTTCAATTATTCCAGCGACAAGCATTGCAGACCAATTATTTCGTGTCATGTTCATCGTCGTCTTGTTCCTCATGGAGACCATTTGATTTCACGTTGTCTTCTTTGTATGCGGCAACGAGTGAAAGAGATTGGTTGGTGTCTAGAGGTGGCCTAACACTTTGAATAGATCAATTCGCTTATTAGTGTTCCAATGCGATCTTTGATCAGCGTATGAGGTCTATTAGCTTTATTGACTTGCATTGTTTTTATATTCGTTTTTTGCTTTTGTCTCGCCCACTTGATATTGCTTTATAGTCAAGATCCATTTATTTGAAGGTGTCACTTTAATTGATATTGATAGATATATGAAAATTTAGTAGTCGATTAACCATTGACTATTGAATTTAATACCCTATATGTGATAGATGTATTAAGAAAGTAATTATTGAGTTATGTCTCAGTTATCCATCAAAGTTAGTGCTAAAGGTGATGCCTTGATTGCTACCTTGCAAAAGGAGATCTTTAACAGACGTCGTAAGAAGGTTACTGCTTCTCAAGTCGTTGAAACCCTTGTTGAAAGCGGTGCTAAATCTCAGTCTGATAAACGTTATGCAGCTTCTTGGAAAAACCTAATTAAAGATATCGAAAAAGCAGCTAAAGTTTCTGAGGTTCATGGAAATAAGCCAGCAAATATTAGCGCTGATGAATGGGCTTTAATTCTTTCTCATCGCACACGTAAAGGCTCTGCTCCCAAAGCTGCTGCAGCAAAAAAAACCACAGCTAAAAAAGCAGTAGCTAAAAAGCCTGTAGCTAAAAAGGCAACAGCAAAGAAAGCAGTAGCTAAAAAGCCAGTAGCTAAAAAGACTGCAGCCAAAGCTAAAGCTGAGGTTTCTGCAGTTGTTAAGCCAAGTGCTGGTAGACCTGCTAGACGTGCACGCAAAGCTAGAAAAGCACCTGAAGCTGCTAAATAAAGCTTGCCCAGACCGTCAGGCGGCATGAGAGGTTCAATGCCTCTCACTGGTATTTTTGGTAGATATCTTGTTTATATTTTTTTGGATCTGTTTGCTCAGGTAGGCCTCTTTCTTTAATCAGTAACTATTAAACCTGCATTGCATAGAGCGTTGAATACCTTTTTTTTGCGCTCCATTCTTTTTTCTGTTGGCTTAAGCATATCAAGTATGGACGCAATACAACTTATTTCATAAGAACCCTGGGAAATGAGTGCTGCATCACATATTTCACTATTAGCAATTACAGGTTCGATACCAGTGAATTTCAATTTCTGAATTGATGCTTTTAAAACTTGCTCGAGATATTCTAGTTGTTCGTTATTCAATGTCTTTCTGTCTACATAATCCATTAGAACTAATGAGGGCGTCACTACTAAATCTACAAAAAACTAATTTAACTTCTTTTTAGAAATATTTTGATCTCTTTGGATTTTCTATCTTTTAGTTGTCTTTTTTATTCATATCGGCTTTATATGCATTGAGAGCTTCTTTAATTCTTCCTGGTGCAAAAGGATTTTTACCTTTTGCCTCTTTCTTTGCTTCTTGCCATGCATTGTCGATTTCTTTCTTTGCTATCGGATCGTTATTGAAATTTGTGTATAGCTTCATCAGATACCAAGTGCTTAAAACTAATAGTCCAAGACCTAACAAATACATGAGACTGTCTCGATAATTACGACAATCTAACCAATTAAAGGGAAATTGCGCCTATAAATAAAAAAAATACGTATTCGCTATGCCACTTATCGTAGATCCTTCTAAAGATACGAGTAATGGAGTTGGTAAGATTTTTAGAACAATCAATGTCACACTTGCCATAGCACTACCTTTGTCGGCAATTTTGGTGACTATCTTTTGGGGCTTAAAACATGGTTTCAGTAGTTTCATTTGATTTCAATGGAGACATCATTTTTTATCCAAATAAAGTTTTAATGAGTTCAACAAATAATTTGATACTCCAAAATAAGATGCCACCATAAATAAATCCTGCCAGGCCAGAAGCCCAGTCATTGAAGAATTTCCAAGAAATGATTATCACGAGGATTCCAAATAAGAGTGAATATGTAGCCATTATTTTTTTATCTCTTTCAAGAGACGCTTTGTGAAAAAGATTAGAGGTCGGTATACCTAACTTTTGTGTAGTAGCAACCGATGTGAGTTGTATTTACCGAATCAATTTCTACGGTATGCCTCATCCCTAACTAAATTAATTTAGGACAGAGTAGTTGCGTACTCCGAAAGAAAAGTTATGTACACTTCACTCTTCGACACTTTTTTCTCTGATTCTTTAATTGCGCCTACCAGAACTGTTTATGTGGTTTCTGATAGCCAGCTTGAAGAGCTTAAGCGTAATCAACGTCAAGAGGAACTCGACAACATCGAGGACTCCAGAAAAAGACTAGAAGAGAGCTATCAAGCTCGTATTAAAGTTCTTGATGAACGTCAAAATGAGATAAAAGAGGAACTTAAGGCTTTGTCTCCCATAAAGGTTAAGGCTGCACTTAATAAGAAGTAACTATTAGTTGGTCTGAAGAATGTGTTTCTTAGCACCTCCACTATTTAAGTGAAGGTGCTTTTTTTTACTAAATGTTCAAATGGTTTTTCTCAAAGCATTGCTTTGTAGCTAAATCTATGAAAGTGTTAATTGTCTAGATTCTCTTTTTGGCTTTCTTCAAGTGCCTTATTTCCTTCTTTGAGGGTCGTTCTGACCCACCAAACTGATATTCCTGTAATAGCGACGCCTAATGTCATTATAGAAATTATTGTTGAAGTCACTTGTCATAACCCTTAATTACTTGAGTTGATTTTGCTTTTTTTAAGCAGCTCATCAGATGTCAAAAATTTATTTTTTTACAGATTAAAAATATTTTATATGATGACTCTAAAATAATTTAAGAGAAAGATGAGGATAAATTCACTTGCCATAGGCCTTCTTGATGGTTTATACCGAAATTAATTGAAGAGGAAAACTATGAAACTTCAAACTTCATTTAGTGTCCCCAGTGAAAATATGGGTGACATAGGTAGAAAACACGAGGCAGTCAAAAGAGGAATGACAGCGATCGCTACATACTGGGAAAGAGAGTGTGCTTTAAATCCTTCTTCACCTGCATGTCTGATTTTTGAGGACTAGTAGTTGAAAGGAAATAAGGAAATATACTTTCCTTGTGCAAATAGTTAATCTTTTACTTCTCAATGAAAATTGTTATAAAAACTTGGTTTGGATTATTTCTGTCCCTGTTTTTAGTAATTAGTTTTTGCTTTCAGTCAGTTGAAGCACAACCTGTGTTAATGACAACGGATGTTGATATTGAAAATGATCAAGGGTCAATGGATACAAAAAGTATTGATGATCTTTTAGGGCCAGATACAAATTTCCCATTTGATCCAGCAAATCATAGAGATGGATCTAATCCGATTAAAAGGATTGGCAAAATAAGCGACGATAATTTGTAAATACGTACTTTTTTATTTTTTAAGCAAAAGTTCTAAACGTTTTTTTTGTTCTTCAAGAGATTCGGTTTTTTCATTTCTTTTTGCCTCCATTCTATTTTTTATAGATTCATCAGCTTGTCTTGCGATACTTGCCTTCCTAAGGAACACAAGGATTGATATCACAGCAAATATAAGTGCAAGTGAACCCAATGGAACTATTGTTGCGCTCATTTCTTCCATTAGTAATTACAGGCGTTATATAAACGATTAGCTTTCTGCTGATCCTCACATTTTTTTAGTTTCGTCTCTAATTCTTCCATCTCCTTTTGTGCTTGATTGATTAATTCCAATGACCATTGCCAGTTTCGCTCATTGCAATGTTGTTTTGCAGAATCCCAGTCCATGGTTGTATTACTTTGATAATGGATGATTTAGTCGAGCAGAACTCTTTATGTCTCCTAGAGAATAACAAGCTTATTAACTAATTATTGTGTTTTTATCTTCTTTTTGAAAATTTTATTTGAATGAACTTTTAGGCTTATCAGGTGAAACCCAACCTTTAAGCCTCATTTTGACTCTGCCTCACTTAGGCTCGAGATATAATTATTTATTCCATGGAAACAGCTTTTGCTTGGAGCCTTTGCCTGTCTGCCGTTGTTGTTTTGCTTTCAATTGGGCCACTAACTTATGGCCGAGTCAAAGCTGGATATTCGGCTGAGAACATGAGTGCTCCAAGGGCTTTGTTTGACGAGCTCCCCGATTTTGGTAAAAGAGCTGTTTGGTGTCATCAAAATTGCTGGGAGAGCATAACTCTTCACGCTCCTGCGTGTTTACTATGTCTGGTTGCTGGTGTTGTCTCTCCTGTGGCAGTGATAGCTGCGTGGTCCCACCCATTCGTGAGGTTTATCTATATCGGTGCTTATGTTGGCGATATTCCTCCTGCTAGAGGACTTTGTTGGGCTTCGGGTCTTTTCTGTTCAACTCTTTTGTATAAAGAGGGTTTAACTGCTTTGCTTTCTTCTTAATTTATCGACTAATAAACTTCTTGGTTTACCTGTTTTTACTGGATCTAATCGATCAAGTATTACTGCAACTGCTTTGATCCAAGAACTTCCCTCTGGAATATTGGTTTGATTACAAATATGTTTTGGAGCTATTTCTGGGGAGAAATTTGAATCGCTTTCATTGATTATTTCTTGATAGTGTTTCTCTAAAAGGTCGACATCTTCTTTTTCAAGAATGTTACCTGAGCAATACCAATCTAGTGATGTCTTCCAATCCATTACCTGATGATAGGACTATTGTTTGATTACGTCCCACGCTTCTGAAGCACTATCGGCGTATTGAAAGAGATTCATGTGCTCATCTGAGATAAGTCCGTGATCTGAAAGAAATTGAAAGTTGATGACTTTCGACCAATAATCTCGACCAAATAAAATAATTGGAATTTGTGTTTTCATTCCAGTTTGACGAAGAGTGAGTAATTCGAAGAGTTCATCAAATGTTCCAAATCCCCCAGGGAAAAAGACAGCTGCAACTGATCGCATCACAAAATGAAATTTTCGTAAGGCGAAATAATTAAATTTAAAGCAAAGCCCAGGCGTGATATATGCATTGGGATGTTGCTCGTTTGGGAGACTTATGTTTAATCCTATGGATTTACAGTCCGCATCAAAAGCACCTCGATTAGCAGCCTCCATAATCCCCGGGCCACCACCAGTGACAATTACATGTGAATTACAATGCTCTTTTTGGTTTTGTCTGGAGACAATCTTCGCGAATTCTCTAGCAGAATCATAGTAATGAGATATCGATTGTAAATTCTTTAGACGTGTTATTTCTCTCTCTAAATCTAATGAGTTTGGATCTTTGGTGAGAGAGTTCTTAGCTAGTTCAAGTCTGTTCTCTATAGAGCTTTTATCGGAAAGGTTCGCACCTCCAAAGACGATGATTGTTGATAATATGTTTTGCTCTTCTAGGATTTTTTCTGGTTTATTAATTTCTAGAAGCATTCGCACTCCTCTCATTTCATCACTATTGAGTAACTCTCTATCTTCATGGGCTAATTGGTAGTTGCCGGAACTAATAATTAATTCTAGATTTTTGCTGACTAGCTCTAGATCGTCACTTCTATTTTGTTTATTCATCAGAAGGTACCTCCTAAAGTTTTAATGCTATTAATTAGATCAATTCATACATCTATATGAAATCAATAGTTAAGTGGCTGATGTCATTATCTACATCCCCATTGCTCTTCTAAGTTTTGTCGCCTCGTCCATTCCTTCCATAATTGTGAAAGTTGCATTCACGGTGGCTGCTTTACGTAGCTTAGATAGCTCTTGATATTCACTAGATTCATAAGCATCTACAGCTATTCGCATTGATGGGAATTCAGTAATGACGGCTAAGTTTGAATCTTCAGTTTTTTCTTTTCCTCTTGGGTCTGTATCTTTCGCAAATACCTCCCCACCATTCTCTTTGAGCCATGGCCCAACTTTTTCGACATATTCATCAAATAATTCTTGATTAATAACTTTTGCTGTTGAGATCCAGTACCCTTTGGCTCCTTTCTTATCCATTACTTTTTAATCAATTATGAATTTAGAATAGTTGAGTCTTACCTCAGTAAATAATTTTCAAATCAATTGCCTATAAGTCTCAATAATTTATTTCCATAGACTTCTTTTTTTTAAAAGATCTTCGATATTTGGCCATGCTGCAATTAGTTCCTTTAGGGCTTGTCTATTTGGAGTGTATAAAACACATGAGAAGGCACTGATGACATAAAAAACAAACCACAACTTGTTGATTGAGTACACAGAGACAAAGGAGAAGATAAAACTACCAATGAATACAAAAAAGAGTGATCGATTTATCACTTCAAGTGGAGATCTTCTTAATCGTCTAAGCAATCTTTTTGTAGATTTTGTCTTTGAGAATCTTTTAGCCTCTATTTCTTCTTCTTTGATTATTTTTTCATTTTCTTGATCTAAGATTTCATTTGATCTGACAATATCCTCTATCTCTTGACTGGATAAGTTATCTAGAGGCTCTGAGTCTTTTTTTATTGCTGCCATTAGTTCAACAAACTTAAAAGTTAGATGGTTATCTGCATCTACATTACTAAAGAGAATGTTTGCGTTTGATTAATTGCCTAGACCTGGTGGAAAAGGAAAAACTTGTTCATCCCCAAAAATATCTTCCATACTCAACTCTTCACTTTGTGAGTCCATCCCCTCAGCGTCATCCTCAGGCTCCATTCCCATTTCATATGAGTCACCCTCTCCATAATCTTCTGGTGGTACCCAACCTTGTAATACAGCATCAGCAGTATTCAATCCAGAGAAAACAATGAATACGAATAAAGCTAATTTGATTAGAAAATTTTTCATATACCCATGCTCTCATTACTTAGGCTAATGCTTGATCAGAAGGTTGATTAGCTTTAGGACTTGTAAAAATACCTTTTGGATTGTCTTCTCTAAATTGAGGCTTTTCTCTTCCTTATTCCCTACTGATGTTTAATCGGCATTTTGTCTGACAGGTCTCATCATCCCGCCTCCATCATCATCATCATCCCCAAAACCAAAAAATAGCCAGGTGATAGCAAATACAGCTAATGCTCCTGATAGCGTCAATGCTTGTAACTCGTTCAAAGCTTTTCGGCTAATTTTTAACGACCTTAGCCCTTATTTTGTTTTTTTGTTGATGAGGAGAGCTTTCTTTCTGGTTATATTGTCGAAACTTAATTTGATTACTAATGGAAGAATTAGCCAAAAGAGTGGAAGAACTTGAGCGTCGAGTCCAGCATTTAGAAGCAGTGCTGCAATACCAAGCAAGAAAAAACAAATAATCTCTGTTGCCATCTAACCAATACCTGGAATATCAAAAGGGAGTTTGTCTTCAAGTACTACTAAGTATTTTTGGACTGCAGGAATACGAAGAAGAGCTAATGGAACAACAATATTTAGAACAATCCATGCTCCTCCAACTAATGGAGCCCATTTACCAGCTTTTTTAATAAAGCTCATTCCCTTCTCTTTCTCTGGAGTCTGATTCATGTTTTTGATTTATTGATTAGATCTTAGCTAGACCCCAAACTTACTATTTTTGATCAGGTGTAGTGGAAATGCAATGGGCATTAAGGCTGATTGCGTTGAGGTGCGAATAGAGCAAAGATACGTTTGTTGAGTTAAGAGGCACCATTGATGGTCGACACTCCACCTGAGTATTTAAGAGAAGCGAACTGAATTCTGGTTCCTGCTCCAACATTCTCAATGAATAAGTAGGTTATTCGTCTGATGCGACAAGGATCAATGATTTAGGTGCGTCAATTCAGTCGAACCTCCTCTGCATCGTTTAGGTGCCCTAACGGAGTAAAAAAGCCTTTCTACTAGACACTTGGCCCCAGGCCACCAATATCCAGAAGCTTCCAAAGAATCGGTAAAGAAAAAGGGCCCCCTCGGGCCCTTTTTAAATGTCTAATTAAAAGAGTTTTATTCTTTCTACGGTTTCCCTACCTAAGACGTACGGTCCTACAGAACTATTGATGAAAAAGTGATTTTAGGATAAATGTACGTCAGGCAATCAATTGCACTGGTCATCAATTGATTGGCTTCTGGGGAGGAGTACTGACGTTTATTATTCAAAGAAACAACCTTCTAAAGCTCAGTATAAAAAGAAGGTTGTCCTGAGAAGTTCAAAAAATATAAGAACAAACCACTGTCAGCCGTGTAGGAATAATTACTTAAATATCTGTTTTTTACTTTCTCTAAAGATTAGTTGCCATCGCAATCTTCATCTTTTGGCAACTGAAGCCATCCACTCGTCCACTTTGAATATGTTTTTAATTCCGACCATGGAACTCTTATAAGAATTTCGTTGTTGTTAACTGGAAATAGTTCTACCCACCGTTCATCTTTTTTGCCTCCATAGCTTTTAACTTCAAAATGTCGATAACCTTCTCTTTTTACGGCTGAGGTCCAAGCTGCATTCGGTGGCCATCTCATCTTCTTTCTTTGTAGAGGTATTAATTAGCACTTTCATAATTTTAGTTGATACTTTCTCTAATATCTTTAAGTCGTTTTATTTCTCCATACCTATATTTAATCTATTAATAATCCATCTGTAGATATCTGTTTCCGGATTTCATGGTTTGGATATTGATCGAAATAATAACCCATGCAAAAAATAATTGAGCAAGTAAAAACCACTGTTCTAATTAATTTCTTACGAAAATTAATCTTGGGTTATCGAAAGGTTAAGAATAGATCAAGAAAAATTGATGAATTGCTAATTTGATTTCCAATGACAAATATTTTGATCAATTAGATGCTATGAAATAAGAGCAAGTTTTTTTATTAGGCCTCATGACCTTCGCTAAGAAGGCCCTCATCTTTACTTCTTTGCTTGCAGTGGGCGCAGGCATGTCCGCAAATGCGGCTAGTCGTCTTAGTGGAGCAGGTGCATCCTTTCCCGCTAAAATCTACACTCGTTGGTTTTCTGATTTAGCTAAAGAAGGTGGACCTCGAGTCAACTATCAAGCTGTTGGTTCAGGTTCTGGCCGTAAAGCTTTCATTGATGAAACCGTTAACTTCGGTGCTTCTGATGATCCAATGAAAGCAACAGATATTGCAAAAGTTACTCGTGGATTAGTCCAAATCCCAATGGTTGGTGGAACAATCGCCTTTGGATACAACTATGACTGCGATCTTAAACTTACTCAAGAGCAAGCTGTTCGCGTTGCTATGGGTAAAATCTCAAATTGGAAAGAAGTTGGTTGTCCTGCAGGGAAAATGACATGGGCACATCGCTCTGATGGCTCCGGTACAACCAAGGCTTTTTCAAACTCTATGCAAGCTTTCTCTAAGACATGGAATTTAGGAACAGGTAAATCTATTGCTTGGCCTGCTGGTGTTGGTGGAAAAGGTAACGCAGGTGTTGCAGGCGTAATTCGTAATACTCCTGGTGCAATTGGTTATGTAAACCAGTCATATATTAGAGGTGTAATTAAACCTGCCGCTCTTCAAAATTTATCTGGTGAGTTTTTAAAGCCAACAACAGAAGCAGGAGCAAAAGCTCTTAATGGTATAAAACTAGATAAAAATTTAGCTGGTAAAAATCCTAACCCAAAAGCTAAGGGTGCATATCCAATCGCTACGCTTACATGGATTCTTGCTTACGAGACTGGTAATGGTAGAAATACTAAAGCCGTCCAAGAATCACTTAACTACCTGCTAAGTGATAAAGCCCAGGCTAAGGCTCCCTCTCTTGGATTTGTACCTCTTAAAGGTGATATTCTTGCCAAGTCTCGTGCTGCGGTTAAGCGTATTGGTAAATAAATTAAACCTCATGCTCTTATAAAGGAGGCATTAGCCTCCTTTTTTTATTGTCTGTTTTTGCTTGCTAGTAACTTCTTAACTTAAGCTTAAAAAAAGCTCTTTAATATGAAAAAAAAAGAATCAATGAATAATTGGAAGGAAATAGTTGGATCACCCATCTGGTGGATTCCAGTTTCACTACTAGTTCTATTTATTTCGATTGAGGGATTACATCTTGCCGAGCATGGTAAAAACTGTAAAACGAAATCAGCTTGGATGAATGAAGTTGGACTTGAATATGACAGAGAATCAGAGGTTCAGTAGTCCTTCTTTCCCTTGATATTTAATTTTTTTAATTGAAGGTCTTAGGAATTTTTTATAGCTTTTGTATTTGATACTGGAGGTAGTCGTAAACTAGTCAACAATGAGATAAATACAAATAGGCTTGAACACCATAAACATAGTTGCATTCCTATAGAGGCATTAGCTCCAAGCATGAATAAAACTCCTGATAGGAGAGTACCAATCAGTCTCCCTGCCGCATTTGCCATGTAATAGAAGCCTACGTTTAGACTCACGTTTTCCTTGTCCGTATAAGCAAGAACCATATATGAATGTATTGATGAGTTCATTGCAAATATGAACCCAAATAATATCAATCCAGCTGTAATTGCTATTTCTGGATTGCTTTGTCTCCATAGTGCTATTGCTATTAGCGCTGGTATTGCAGTTAAGGCAGCGCTCCAGAATTGAACAGAAGAAACTCCTGGGCTTGTTTTATTTCCCCATAAATTTCTTAAAGAGGGCGCAAACGCTTGAATAAAACCATAACCAATAACCCACAATCCTAGAAAAGCTCCAATCTCAGAAAAATTCCAATTTAGATACGTTTCAAGAAAAACAGGTAGTGCAACGACGAACCATACGTCTCTTGCCCCAAAGAGAAAAAAGCGTGCAAAAGAGAGGACATTGATCCCTTGAGATTTAGAAAATAAGTCTTTAAAGATTGGTTTGTTTTTCATCTTTCCAATATCTCCAGGCAAAATTAATGTCATTAGAAATGACAGACCTAAACCGATAGCCATTAATTCAACTGCTTTATTAAATCCAAAACTTGTAAGCAAAAGTCCACCAAGAAAGAATCCAACTCCTTTGAGTGCATTTTTTGAACCAGTTAAGATAGCTACCCATTTAAATAATTGATTATTTCCACCATCTTCTTCTGAGGAGTCTGGAACGACAGTTTTGATGGCACTTTTAGCACTCATCTTATTGAGATCTTTTGCTATACCACTAATCGCTTGAGCAACCATGACATAAATGACACTCAAAAGTTTCGACCAACCACTTGAAACGGGTATCAACATCAATAAGGCGCCGATTTGTAAAAGAGTTCCTACCCAAAGTGTTAGACGTAATCCATATCTTGCTCCTATCCAACCTCCATAGAGATTAGTGATGACGCCAAAGAACTCATAGAAAAGGAATAGGAATGCAATTTCTAATGTTGTATATCCAAGGCTATGAAAGTGAAAAATCACTAGCATTCTTAGAGCACCATCTGTCAGTGTGAATGCCCAATAGTTGGTAGTTACTATTCCATATTGTTGCAATGCAGTTAATCGCATGTTTTTATTTTTAGCCTTTTTCGAGATTTATGACATGGCAAACGAGATCTGCCATTCGACAGCTATAACCCCATTCATTGTCATACCAAATATAGACTTTCAGTTGAGTTTTATTGACCACCATGGTTGAGAGAGCATCAATGATTGAACTTCTCGAGTCATTGACATAATCGATTGATACAAGTGGTTTTTCTTCGTAACCAAGTATTCCTTTTAGCTCTCCTTCAGAGGCTTCTTTGAACACATGATTGACTTCTTCTTTCGTGACCTCTTTCTCTAATTCAAATACAGCATCAGTTAAAGATCCATTGAGAAGAGGAACTCGAACTGCATGACCATTTAATTTTCCTTGTAATTCAGGGAATATCATCCCTATCGCTTTTGCTGATCCTGTCGTTGTTGGAATTAAGCTTTGTGATCCGCTTCTGGCTCTTCTTAAATCTGGCTTAAATGAATCAACGATTACCTGTGTATTGGTTAGGTCATGGAGTGTAGTGATGCTTCCATGCTTAATACCAAAGGTTTGATTAACGACCTTCACGACTGGAGCTAAGCAATTAGTTGTGCAGGATGCTGCTGTTACTAAGCGATGTTTATTGGGCTCATATAAATCATGATTAATACCGTAGACGATATTTAGAGCATCCTCTCCCTGTATTTCACCTTTAACAGGGCATGCAACGACAACTCTTTTCATTCCAAGAGTATCGAAATATGGATTTAATGTTTGAGGGGTTTTGAATTTTCCTGAACATTCGAGAATTAGTTCTATTCCTTTTTCCTGCCATGGGACTTTTATAAAATCGCTTTCATTTGAAAAAGATATTGGTTGATCTTCAATACTCAGGTTGTTTTGGTCGTTGCTTATTGCTTTGTTCCAACGACCATGTACTGAATCAAATTCAAGTAAATGCGCAGCTCCCTTTGCATCACCCAATGGATCGTTGATATGTGTAATCTCGATATTTTCTCTGCCCCAGAGGGCTCTCAGAACAAGTCGTCCTATTCGACCGAAACCATTAATACCGATTCGCATAACGTTTAATTGAGTTGATTGAGTGAATCAATGAAGGACTGGATTCCTCATATCAATTTATATTGATATATAGAGGTTTGTCGATGCAAGCCTTTTCTGCGGTTTGTTTTATCATGTGATTATATTTTTTCTTCTGTGATGGCCACAGCGACAAAGAGCGAAGTAGTTCTTGAAAATGCAATGGCCAGGAAATTGCTAAAAGCTTTGTCTGATCCATTGCGATTGCAAATCATTGAGTCTCTTTCAGGAGGAGAACGATGTGTTTGTGATTTGATTAATGAAATTGGATTGGCGCAATCGAAAATATCTTTTCATTTAAAAGTTTTAAAAGACGCAGGTTTGATTACCGATAGGCAAACTGGTAGATGGGTTTATTACCAATTGAATATTGACTCATTAAATTCTTTGCAAGATTGGATTGAACTGTTAAAAGAAAGTTCGCAACAAGCATCGCAAGCTTGTAAATAAAGCAATCAATTTAAATCTGGTTTTCAATTGATTTAGCTCTATTCAGAATTGTTCTAATAATTTTTAGGTAATTATTTCTAGTAGGTATCAATGGATACTCTTTATGCTTGGATAGTAATCATATTCTTATTACATCAAAATTTTTTGATATGAGCAAGAAAATCTCTAAAAAACCAAGTGCTATTAGAACAATTTCTTTAGCAGTTGGTTCTCTAAGCCTTCTCGTTATTGCTGTTTCTCAAGTTACAGGCAATGAGGCCTGCACAAGCAATGCTTATTCGATTGAAAATCAAATAAGACTTTCATGATTTTATTTTCAATCTGAATATTTATAGTGCTTGATATTTTTAGGTGAATTTTTCAAGAGATATTTTTATTACTAGTTTGATCATTTTGGGATCCTCCTCGATTGTTGGTTATTTTTACCAACTTCAAATTGCTGTTGGATATGCATTGCTTAACTTGTTGGTACTGCTTATTTGGTCAAAACTCGCATCTCGCTAAACCTTCATTCATCCCGACTTATACCTAAATTATTCTTGGTCTTGTGAAAAATCTGCTAGTTCCATTATTTTTTTAAATTCGTCCATCTCCTCATCCGAAACTCCTGTTTTCTCCTGAAGTTCTTTTAATAAAGCATCTATTTTTCTTTTGATATTTTCTTCGCTCAAAATTTTTAATTAAATAGATAACTAATTATAGATTCAATTTACCCTAAACCTGTTTAAAGACGACAAATTTTTGTTGTCAATTAGTACGTATTACTTTGGTAGTCAATTCAGGCCTGTGCTCCATCTGCTACACGCATCGTCATTCCTCCATCCATGTCATCATCATCGTTGTTGTCCATTATTGCCTTTCCAACCTCATAAAGAAGATAAGTCCCAACAATGATTAGAACGAAAAGGAAATTAAAATCTCCTGTGTTTGAAGCGTATGTTTGAATTTCACCCATAATTATCCTCTGTTAAATAACCCTCTTCTCTTTTGTTGTGGCTTAGCTGCTCTAGTTCCACGAGACTGCTGCATTTCAGCTTTAGTAATTGGCTTACGATTTTGGAAAGTATCCCAACCAAGTAAAGCCACAGTTCCAATGGCTCCAAAGAAAAGAACTACACCTGGTATTAAATCCATCTAGTTGAATTAAGTTCAACAAAGTTAGTGGAATTGTTATTTAGACCGTGGATAAAAAATATTGCTTCAGCTAATACCTTTGATAACTTTTGCTGTGTACGGGTGACCCCTTTACATTCCTTTACTTTTCCTTTACATTCATGGCCATTATTTGAGTTTAATCTCGTGACTCCAGAAGCAGAAAAGTTTAATGGTTGGATGGCAATGATCGGCTTTATTGCTGCTTTCGGTGCTTACGCAACAACAGGTCAAATCATTCCAGGTATTTTTTAGGTTCTTATATGACTTCTAGTAACCCAGTTTCTGATCAATCAATAGATCCAACTGATAATCAATCAGAAGGACAATCTGTTGATCCAACAGGAATCCCTGCTTACAGTTCTGCTTCTAACCAGATCATTACTGAATATGGCAAGCAAAACATGTTTGCTACCCAAGTACAAACTCAATTAGTTGAAAACTATTCCAGCTATCCCGAAGAAGCGGAAAAGACCAATGGCCGTTGGGCAATGATAGGAATGATTGCTTTACTAGGCGCTTATATCACTACTGGACAAATTATTCCTGGCATATTTTAAATAGCTTTGACAAATCAATCTTCATATAAATCTAGAGATTTTTCTCTAGATTTTTTTTTGTTCCATTTGAGCATTTAATCCATTTTTTCCATTTTTTGCAAATTAAAAATTAATCAGCCAAAAATGCCAAAAGTAATCATGTTAGAAATAATTACTCCAATGATCTCAGCCTGTCCAATCAAATTCAATCTTAAGAAATACGATCACTGATCATCCTGATCAATGGCGCGATTGACCCAATTGCAAGCACTGCAAACATAACAAATATGATTATTTTTGATTCCCATTTTTCCATGAAAATGCTTTAGCTAATTAGCTCTTATAACTGTGGATTTTTTCTAGCTTTCGAAAAAATTAATAATTTATTATCAATCAATACTTTTCAATAAAAAGATAATCAGTCTTTACCGGAATTTTTACCAAAACCTGGGATAAAAGGAAACGCTTGATCATCTCCGAGGTCTGGGGCAGCACTAGTTTTCGAACCATCCAAGGCATCACTAGACTCTTCGATCACAATACCAATAGAGTTGTCTTCGTTCATATCAGAACCCATTTGAGCGGCGGCTGCAGGATTAAATCCTGAAAAAATAGTTGTCGAAGTTAAAAAAACAGACAAAGCTAAAAAACTAGCGGCCCTAAATATCTTTTTGAGCATGAATACAAATCAGTTATATACAATCTAACGTCGGTATTCACCCGAACGCGTTAGGTCTGAATACTCAATTAATGATATTCAATTAGATAATAGGAGTCGTAGCAATTGTTGAAACTTCTGAGAAGATAGCAACAGCCATGAATATGTAAGGAACTAATTTCATTGTTTTTGTGAATATGTATTAAGCATATATGCTCATCATCTAATCAGTGGTAGCTGATTGTACGGTTCTCGCCCCAACGACCATAAGTAAATTTGTTTGTGGCTATAAAAATATCTGATAACCAATATCAATTGCTATCACTGTTTTGTTGGATCGCTTTTTTTGCAAGATTTTCTAATTGATCAGGTGAAATTGGTGTCGTTTTGTTTTTACTTTCTTTTAATCCTCTTAGTAAAGAAGTAATTATTGCCAGTCCTAAAAATGCACCTAAACCCAACCAAAAAATTCTCTCTACTAAGAGTGCTGTGGGATTACCAATTGCATCAGTTACTTGTTCCATCTTCTCGATTTGGGAAAAAAATAAGGTTCAGAGCTGTTTTTCACTAATTTTGCCTTAATCCATCTTAGAAATTATCTGCAGAAATTCATGGCATAAAAAAACCCTCAAATTTGAGGGAGTAGATACTGAGAGATCCCCATCACCCAGTAATTCGAAAATACTACTCGCTGTGTACATATTACGCAAGCTAATAATTCCAGATATGGGTCTTTTTTTCTGTTTTTTTAATCTTTCTAACACCAGATATGGTAGGGGTTGCAATTTGCTTGAAAAACAGTTAAAAATAAGATCCCCATCACCCAGGCCCGTAGGACACCATACCTAGGGTCTTTTTTATTGGAATTGCTTTTTATTTAGATCTTGGAGCTATTTAGTGACTCTGAAGCTGTGGAAAACTTAGACGGCTTGAAGTAATTTTTTTACAGAAGGATCGATTAGATAAACATTCACTTCGTGCTAACCGTAACACTAAATATTTTTAGATCAGTTAGGTTTGTTCAAACAATTTTCTGATACATGTCTGAGCTTCAGCTAGTTGATTCATTTCCCATCTGGAAAGCTGTTTTATGGTGTTTCTATCCTATGGCTGCTCTAGTTCTCGTAGAACTAATCTCAAGAGCGCTTCCAGACGATGATGACGATTTCGGTGGAGGAAAGATGATTCCTGCTTACCAACCTGTCCGAGCAAGATAGTTTTAATCTTCGGCCTACTTCCATATTCAGCTTCAGTAGCTATCGATAGTTAAATAAATAAGTTATAACTCATATTCCTTTGCTGAGTATTTATACTTAAATATTTAGCAAAGGAGTTATGAAAGATTTTAATTCATTTGTTTTAGATTTTAGTGTAAGTATTCTTGATCGGATCTACGAAGGTAGACCGATTCAACGTTTTTGGGTTCTTGAGGTAATTGCTAGAGCACCTTATTTTGCATTCTTATCAGTTTTGCATTTACAAGAGTCGCTTGGCCTAAAGACTCCTTTAAGCAACAAGCTCATGAAGGCTCATTTTTACCAAGCAATCAATGAGACGGAGCATTTAGAAGAGATGGAATCACGAAGCGGCAATAGATATTGGGTTGATCGATTTCTTGCCAGGCATTTGGTGCTCTTCTATTACTGGGTAATGGTTTTTTATTACTTACTATCGCCATCAAATGCATATGATATAAATATAAAAATTGAAGAGCATGCGTATGAAACTTATGCAAAGTATCTAACCGTTAATCCAAACGATCAGAGGATACGTGAAATTGCTCAAGATGAGATCAATCATGCGAACGAATTAAAAGAAGCAATTGCTTTGATAAGTTAAGACGCCAACTTTTTGTTGATGTGAATAATGATAATTTTCCTTGTGCCTTTTAATTTATCTAAAGCAAGCATCTCCAACAATTCTGAGCTTCTCGATACGAGTAAGGTTCTCTCTCTTTAGCAATGTTTTGGGGGAAACAGCCAAGCCTAATTTGATTCTGTTTGGCAAGGATTCAACTAATGATTCAATATCTGTTAAATCTTCATTAGAAGATGCAATAACATCTTTTGTGCATTCCCAACCTTTGGTCGTAATGATTTGAGGCCATATAAACCAAAGACCGCTAAATGCTCCGAGAATTAAGAAAAACAGATTTCTAATCATTGTTCAGATTTAATTGAGACTAATCTTTTGATTTGATTCTTTATTTATACCTAAGCAATTTGGATCCTCAAGACCAGAGACTAGGTTCTGCCGTACTCATGACTGCACCATTTTTTTCAAATATTTCAATGTTCTCTTGTATATGTTTTCCTAAGACACCTTCTAAAGCTTGAACTACAACGATCGCTTTTTCAGGATTATCTTTGCTGACACCTCTGAAAATCACCTTTATTCCTTTTGCTGATCTGGCTGGAGCCTCGTCGATGTCAAACTTTTTCACCCATTCATCGTAAGGTACATTCACATCAAATGTACATACAGTTGTTTCAAGCATTAGGTGAGAAATAAGGATATTTCTTCAATTTAAAAGCTCCTACCTTGCTTGCAATAACGCATCATATTTGTGGCCTGACTGCAATAAATATATTATCGGATGTCTTTAAATATTCTTTGCTAGAGGGATTTTCCGTATGCCACACAAGCAAATTATCGCGTTCATTCGTTAAGTAGATCGTATTAGAAAATTGCTAAAACTACTTTGAATTGGGGAAGTATTTTGAATAGGCATCACCATTTAAGATGCAAAAATCGAATAAAAATATCTTAAAGTTTTCTGGGTATTCTTTCCATGGCAGACTTTTTAACTCTTCAAGCTCCTTTTCGCTAAGTTTTTTCATATTTGCGTATACGTAAAACCCGTCGTCTAAGTCTTTAGGGATATCTTCAGTAACCGAGCTTGTTGATTCATTTGATTCAGTGAAAAATGCTTCCTTAGATGAATCGAAAAATTCAATTTTTTGATGATCAGTTTTACATTCTTTAGCTATTTCACCGAAAATGCTTATTTGAGCTTGTTTAATTTTTTGTTCTCTCGACATATTGATGGTTTGATTTGAGATGAAAGTTTTAGACCCCAAACTTACTATTTTTGATCAGGTGTAGTGGAAATGCAATGGGCATTAAGGCTGATTGCGTTGAGGTGCGAATAGAGCAAAGATACGTTTGTTGAGTTAAGAGGCACCATTGATGGTCGACACTCCACCTGAGTATTTAAGAGAAGCGAACTGAATTCTGGTTCCTGCTCCAACATTCTCAATGAATAAGTAGGTTATTCGTCTGATGCGACAAGGATCAATGATTTAGGTGCGTCAATTCAGTCGAACCTCCTCTGCATCGTTTAGGTGCCCTAACGGAGTAAAAAAGCCTTTCTACTAGACACTTGGCCCCAGGCCACCAATATCCAGAAGCTTCCAAAGAATCGGTAAAGAAAAAGGGCCCCCTCGGGCCCTTTTTAAATGTCTAATTAAAAGAGTTTTATTCTTTCTACGGTTTCCCTACCTAAGACGTACGGTCCTACAGAACTATTGATGAAAAAGTGATTTTAGGATAAATGTACGTCAGGCAATCAATTGCACTGGTCATCAATTGATTGGCTTCTGGGGAGGAGTACTGACGTTTATTATTCAAAGAAACAACCTTCTAAAGCTCAGTATAAAAAGAAGGTTGTCCTGAGAAGTTCAAAAAATATAAGAACAAACCACTGTCAGCCGTGTAGGAATAATTACCTAGCATCTATTACTCATTGGTATCGTTATTTTCTATGCGGTATTGATTAGAAATTTTTATACAGGCAGACTTATTATTATCATTATTTCTTTTTATTGAAGTATACCGAAAGGCAATTACCCCTATCGGTCTTTACGGTCTCTGAGGCTGATTAGGAGTGGTTAAATTTGCATCTGATTTAATTTTTTTGATGTCTAAAGAAACTTACCAAGAGATTAAAAGAATCAGCGGAGAAGAATTAAAAGAGTTGCTATCTAACCTTGATAATGTTTTTGATATAGGTACTGGTGCCTTGTTAGGTGATAGTTAGTTGGCTTCAACAGATCATTAAGTTACTGTTTATTGCTTTTGTGTTGTTGAATTTGTCATTTGATTTTTTTCCTCTACATTTGAAATAATCAAGTTCCCAATGACTCATTTTTTGGCAACCTATATAGATTTTGTTCAAAGTGTTGGCTTTATATTTTTAACGGCCATGGCAGTTTTAATCACAAGGAAACTATTTTTAGATAATAAAAAAGATAATTACATTGAAGCAGTGAAGATTAAAGTTGATGAATGAATTTTTTGCTAGAACTTAAAAAAATAGGAAAATGCCAAAAGCTTTTGAGGATTTTAAATTCTCTGATGATCAAAAGACTGGAGCAGTGTCAGTTTTTTGGGAGAACGTTCATCTTGCAGCTAAGGCCTTAAAGGAAGATACTAATTGCCCCAACGAAATCATTGCTAGTGGTTTAAGAGCCGTTGCAGCTGAATGGGATTGATTCTTGGTTAGATATATAACTAGGAGTCTTTAACACCTAATTTTGTTTGGGCTCATCATTTGATTCGGAATTCTTTTTTTTTTCTTCTTCCTTAAATTGCTTCATGGCTTTACTGCCTATCGCATCTTCGATTAATTCAAAAAACCAAGTTTTAATAGGGTTAGCCATTCTTAACGAATTAGATAGTTTGTGAATAACCAGATAGCAACGATAAACATAGCCACTCTTCCGTGAATAACTTCTGATCTGCTTAGACGAGCAAAGATAGTCATTAATTACCGTGCTGGTATTTCTTTTATATCAGTACTTCTATGAGTATGCATGGGTAAATGTTGGGATCTTTCTTTTGTTTTAGGGTTTTAAACTTTTTCTTAATGCTTTTAAATTCTTTTGCTATGAGCCTCTTACACTTCCCACTTTTTCTTTAAATAATTGCTTCTTATCTGTACGTGTATTTACTTTTAATGTTGTATAAACACGTGGAGCACCTTTGCTATGAACTGCCTCATGGCATTTCTTTACGCATTCAAAAACTTGATCCCACTCCCCTTCAATTGCAGTTCCATTTGGACCCAGTTCATACTCAAGCTTATGTTCCTCAATAATTGATAAGCACGTCTTTATGTATGGAGATAATGAGACACCTACCCCTATTGGTACTAAGCAAAGATCTATGCTTACCCACATATCAACTTAAAATTGAAAGCATAATTAAATTCTAGCTAATAATTTTATACTTAAAGTCTTCTTAAATAATTGCTTTTTACAAAAAAATTATTATAGGCCGGTTATTACTAATGTTTTTGCGTAGTTATTCGTCTCGTCCTCTTTGTGATTTTATTACTGTATTAAAAAATTGAGTTCTATGAATAACAATAAAATTCAAGTTCTGCCTTTTTTCATTATTACGTTTGCGATACTTATCAGTGGCGTTACTGTTGTCTTTACTTAAGTGGTTGTATTGACACTTCCTGTTAGATTTAGAGAACAAATTAATTCAATATTTTTTTAATGAATATTGCCACGATTGCAATCATTACGATTATTTCTACTTTATTTTTCTATATGATTTTCTTGGTGCTTGGGGTTGGAGGTATTGCCAAAAACCGCAGAGCTCAAGGTCTTGATCAAAGTAAAGGAAGTGACAATTAATTGATTTAGAAAATAATTGAAGTAGTATTTTATTTTTTAAATCAATCTTCTTAACCTCTTCCTTTTTGACAAGTACCTATCAAAGTTCTATACCTCTGTGGGGATTCAACTGAGTAGGTACCATACTTTCCATTGATTTTGTAGATATTCCTAACGCTGTTTCTATTATCTCTTTGAGTTATTGTGTATGAATTACGTCTAATCAAAGTCCTTCCTTCTTTTTTTATTCCTTTATCGTAAATAGTAGATATTAATCCATCTAGATTAATTGTTAGGTAGCTCGTTTCCCAATCTGGTTTGATTAGAGCACCTCTATTTATTTCATATTTACCAACACATTTTAGAAAAAGTTCTTCCGATCTGGTTTGTTGCAATGGTACCAAGAGTAATCCTGATAGCAATACCAAATTGAAATGAAATTTCTTTGGATGAATATACTTAAATAAGGTGTTGATATAAAGAATTAGAATTTTAATATTTTTATTCATATCTTTCTTGCATTAAATCTTGCTTTTAACGAGTTTAATCTATATCCTTTTTTTGTAGTTGTTTGTTTAGTTACTCACAATTTTATTCTCCATAAAATCGTCAGTGAAAATAACTTAATCTTTCTTTCCTCTTAAAATCATTGTTAGTGGTACACCTACTGTAAATAGTATTCCTATGGTTAGGATGGTTAATCCCATTGGGGAAAAGATCTCTACTCCTCCAATTACTTCTGATGCTTTTTGAGTTGTAGCAATAATCATTAATTTATGGCGTATGCCCAAGGTATTGATAGGTTATTTTCTCCAAGATACTTTTGCAATTTTCTTGAATTGATTTTCAATACTAGTCCATTTGTTGGATAGCTTGTAAATAACTTACCCTCTCTCCAACATTGAAGATAGATTTCGATATCAGAAATGAAGTTTGTAAATTGAGTTTGAGGAATTTCAAAATTTAGATATTTTAATTCCTGAAGTGATTGAAAATGATTAATATTGCATTGACATATTTGAAAAGCGCAGAATTTAAGTCTTTTAGACTTTGATATAAAATTTTGAATATCTATAAATTCAGTTTCATTTTTTCTAGTTGATAAATTTTTATTGTCGTAAAGAACTCCTTGTATTTCTAGTCTGTTTTTAATCGCTAGGCTTTTAGGAATAGTTTTAAGAGACCTTACAATTTCTGTAATGTCTTGACTATTTTTATTTATGACCTTGTTTAATTCTCCATTGATATATTGAATGCCAATGATTGATCCAATGATTTTTGGTTCTAAAATTATTCGTGT
Source organism: Prochlorococcus marinus str. MIT 1013 (assembly GCF_027359395.1). Taxonomy (NCBI): domain Bacteria; kingdom Bacillati; phylum Cyanobacteriota; class Cyanophyceae; order Synechococcales; family Prochlorococcaceae; genus Prochlorococcus; species Prochlorococcus marinus. Next base: position 412,707 of record NZ_CP114778.1, on the reverse strand, counting down.
ATTCGGAAGAAATATCTCCAACCATTCACGAATATTTCCTTGTCCTAATGATAAGAAGGCATTTCTTCCAGATTTGTAATTAAAGATAGAATTGTCTGGAGATATTCTCTCAAGATTCCTTACAAGGTGATTTGATACCTCAATCTCTTCTCTCATCTTTAAGTCCTACATTTAATCAAATTAGTTTGCTTTTTATAATGGTAGGCATATTTAATATAGATAAATTTTGTTTTTTGTAAGATCAGGAATGAGCCGATATTATTGCCCTTTCTGCTCTTCTCGTTATCAATTTCATAAAACTAGTAGTGATGGTGTTTTGATTTGTGGTCTCTGCGGTGACCCATTAGTTAAAAAGCCCTTATTAAATTCAAGACGGATTATTGGAGCAGTTGCCGCATCCGCATTTCTAGCTCCTTTACTAATAATGATTATTTTTATTATTAAAGATTTTTCTAAGGAAAAACTTCCAAACAATTCTGATTCCTTAGTCCTATTAACTTTTGATAAATCATGGTTAATATAAATCCCGACTATCGACTAGATTTTCCGGCTACGACAAGGAATCGTGATTCCATCGCCGCAGTTTTAAGCAATTATATTTCTCCTAATTGCTGGCTTTTAGAAATAGCTAGTGGTAGTGGACAACACGGAGTCTTCTTTCAAAAAAAATTCCCATCAATTACTTGGCAAACTAGTGATCCCGAATTTGAACATAGACAAAGTATTAATTCATGGATTAGGCATGAGGGGCTTTTTTCAAAAATGCCTGAACCTCTTAATCTTGATGTAGATATTCGTCCTTGGTCAATTACCAATCGACTTGGGGCTTTAATTAAGGGAATTGTGTGCATAAATATGATTCATATCTCACCATGGAGTTGTACAAGATCTTTGTTTGAAGAATCAAAGAAATATCTAGATCAAAGTAATTTTTTGATGCTCTATGGACCTTTCTTAAGAAAAGAAAAACAAACATCAGAAAGTAATTTGAATTTTGATCAATCCTTAAAAATACAAAACCCGCTCTGGGGGCTTCGCAACTTAGAAGACGTTAATGTTATTGCTTCTGAAAATGGATTTAATCTTGATAACGTCATCGATATGCCAGCCAATAATCTTTCAGTTATTTATCGCATAAAGTAAAATTTACACTACTTTTTTTCTTTCTACTAAGAATTCCAGAAATTCGGTAGATGCGATAGGAGAATAAATCCATTACGCTTTTTTCTTGTGGAGTTCTCTGGCCCAGATGCAATTGATAACGCTATCCAAGCTGGCTTAGATCTAGATGGAAGTCCTATTCCATCAGAAATGCTGACCCTCTACAGGGATGTCATGGATAAGGAGAATGCGCGTAAAAGAAGTGGAGTTAAGAAATCAATGCGAAACCGTATTGTTAAAACTGGGTCCAAACATTTTGACCAAGACACTCTAAATACACGATTAATCAAAGCTGGTTGGGATGGATTAAAAGCTAAAGAAATTGACTTTTTTTATAACTGATACCTGATAAGAGAAAATATATCTAATACGCTATGTGTCACTAGTGTCACACTTTTGTTAGGCATTTGTTCTTGTGAGAGAAAAACGCCTTGGTTTGACTCTTGTCTTATGTAGTCGAATTAACTGCATTAACTATGTTTTTTGTATCCGTTGCGTCTGAATTCCACATTCATGAGGCAAGCCGTACTTTTGGGGCTTTACGTAGATTAATAATTGGTTTACATTTATTCACATACACATCTCGGATTTCATCATGACTCCAGAAGCAGAAAAGTTTAACGGTTGGGCAGCAATGCTTGGCTTCGTTGCAGCCTTCGGTGCATACGCAACCACAGGTCAAATCATTCCTGGAATTTTCTAAACCAATAACTACCAATAACAATGCAACCATCTAACAAAACAATCCTAGAAAGAAGCATCGGCAGACCAGCCATGATGGCATTCGTTCTACTAACAGGTATCTATCTAACAACCGGTCAACTTATTCCAGGTGTCGTTTAATGAAAAATCAAACCACTGAAACTCCAAGAGTTGAAGAAGGCAAAGTAATTGCTGAAAGACTCAATGGCTACGCAGCATTTGTTGGATGCTGGGCACTCATTGGTGCATATCTAACAACAGGTCAAATCATTCCAGGTGTTGTGTAATGACTACTCAAAACAACAACAACAGCAGAAACATTGATCCTGAAAAGGTAACTGCAGAAAGACTTAACGGCTATGCTGCATTATTTGGATGCATTGCTCTAGTTGGTGCATATGCAACAACAGGTCAAATCATTCCAGGTTTCGTGTAATGAACAAAGAAACTAACTACTGGAAAACAGCTGAAATAATGAATGGTCGTCTCGCGATGATGGGCTTCTTTGCTGCAGTCATTAACTACGGACTAACTGGCTGGATTATTCCAGGTTTTGTTTAACCTCTACTTTTTTATTAAAATGGCTTTAAGTTATTGGCTTCGAGCAGAAGTCGACGATCTTCTTAACGAAGATACTTTCTTTGATATTTCAGAATATTCATGTCTCCTAGAAGATACCGATTGGGCATAACAACCAATAAGATCTGACAATGGAGATAATGTCAGTTCATTGTCAATTATGCAAAAAATCAATTATCTGGAACTTTTTTGAACAGGTTAGGCTTTACTATGTACATGCAATGTTACTAGAATCCCCTGATAATGCTGCGTTAAAATATACTCCTACCATTTATATTGGTAGATTTTTGTAAAGAATTATTTTATCTAGTATTTAATAATTTTCTTCTTCAAAAATTTATTCATAAGAAATTAAATAATGGTAAAAGTATTATTTGTAATAAACTTTTATCTTAAATTCATTCCCTTTATAAAATCAATTTCTTTAAACTTTGATATCCTAGTTTAAGCTATTTTATTATATGTAGATAATTAATTTCATATTTTTTTGAATGAATAATAGGAGTTATTCGGTTAAATAACTTTCCCCATTTATTAGTATATTGTTTTGTCCTGTCAGATTATATTTTTGTGATCTTATTGGTCTGGTCGAGCTGAAGATTCTGTGACAGAGCTTATTGTAGAAATTCAACTCTAATATATTTCTAATCTTAATTATCTAAATTGAACTTAATTTATTATATATATTGTTTATATATCCTTTAAAGATCAATAAGGAACATGTGATTATGTTTGATTTCACTTGTTAAAAGTTTAATAGCATTTTCCAATTCTGTTTCTGATTCAAATCCTAAGACTTCAGCTGGTTCTAGACCTAGTGAACTGAAGTCCGGTTCTATTCCGAATGGTTCTATGCTTTCTAGACATCCAACTATTTCTTCAAGCTCTTCTAATTCGGTCATAATATTTTTCATACAACAAAATCACGAGACTTCAAGCTTGAAACCTTTATCTAAAAGTTGTTGATATGTAAGTCTTGCTTGAAATGCGAGGATCTCAATAGGCTCTTTATCGTCTCTTTGCATGATGAAATAGTGGTTGCCTTCTCCTTTTCTAGCGAAAATGACAATTTCAGATCCTCTTACAAGCCTCCAATTTTCTTGAGATTTATGCTCAGATAATGGTCCTAAATCCCAGGGAGCCTTTTCTGGATACTTCTCTCTTTTTACCCTTGGCATGTATTAAAAGTGACTATATCTTTTAGCCTACACTTATGCTCTTCATCGTCAAGAATTAGTTTATTAATCAGGAAAAGGCAGCTAATGAATATCCCTCGTCAAACAATCTTTGGTAGGTGAATCTAGCTTCATATTCTTTATATGCTTTTCTTTTACCATCATTCTTTTGTATGTATACATAATTATCGTCTATCCGACTTCTTGTGAATGTATAAGCGATGTCTGCTTTAGATAGGATCCATTGAATTGAATTGTATTTACCTTGATCGATAGTTAAATCCCATGGCATATTCTCAGGATATTTCTCTGGTATGGTCATTATAAAAGATGTGTTTTTTAAAGTTATGGTATAAAAATCTTGACGACATGAGAATAAATACTGTTTTTATTGAAATAATATCTATATGCTGATTTATTAAATTTATACAAATTATTTTTTAAGGTATAAAATCTTTCTCATATCCATTTTTACCCTATTATTAAATTTATTTGGCTGTGACTTTAATCTTTTCGTAGAGAAATATCCATTGAATCGGTAATTTGTATTGGTTACTTTTTCTTTTCCATTTTTGCATTTCTTATGTTGTTATAACATTACTTCCCTTTCTATTTTCTTGATTTCTTAAGAAAAGAAGTTATTGAAGGGACTTCGCTCGACATTTTCCTATTGATATATATATGAGATTACTTGGACTTGATAAGGATTGCTTCTTTAGCTGGTGGGAAAAATTACCAGAGGGATCAACTATGGTTGTGCAGCCCAAGATTGATGGTTGCGCAATAGGACTTAGATATAAATATGGCCAGTTAGTAGAAGCATATTCTCGTGAGGATAGTGAGATTATTGAAAACATTAGGAATATCGATTCTATTCCTTTGAATATTGATGATTCTCTAAAAGTTGAAGTTGAGTTGGAGGGCGTTTTATATTCACATTCTTCTAATTCCAGTATGTCTATAGATCAATTGCTATCGAACTCATGCTCGAAAATTGATAATAATTCCTCTATTTTATTTAAAGCATTCCAAATTTTTTCCTCAAAAAGTGATGAATTGTCAGATTTGACTCAACTTCAAAACTGGGGATTCGAGGTCCCAATAACTCTAAGAACTCATGATCCTATGCAGGTAAAAATATGGCATTCGCAATGGATCAAGAATGAGTTGTTTTCAAATCTTCCTACCAATGGAATCGTCGCCAAGTGCAATTCTTCATTGACCAAGAATATTTTGGGTGTTAGCTCCTCCTCTCCTAATTGGGCCTTGGCTTTAACTAGATAAATCTTGATTAATCATTATTATCACCGACTTGAACTTGTAATAGTTGTTTGTCTCTAGCTGTTTATTCAGTTATCCTTATCAAGTTTGCCCAAAATGTCTAATTAAAATATTCTTTATAAAACGTTCCTTTTTTAATATGACCTTTACTGATAAGCAAATGTTTGAAGCTATAGAGGCAAATGTGGATGTCAAAGATTGCTTTGAAAAAATTAGTGATGCTTGTAAGGACTTAAAAATCAAGACGGACTGTCCTGATAATGATGTTGATCGTCTTCTTGAATTTGTTATTGGTAAGTGGTCTGATTGATATTCAATTCCTTTTTGATATTTTTACAGCATTATCTTTCATTCTCAATACGGTTAATCTATAAATTTTAACTTTCATCTCTTAACTTGACATAATATTTTGATTAGGAAATAGTGAGTGGAGGTTTACTTGATCTGTTTGAATAGATCTTATTGAGATGTTTATTTCAGTGAAAAAATGAATGACTTTTACTCAAAAATTTATTTAGGACTTCTAACTCTAGGTTTTACTACACTATCTATTCAATTATTCCCTATCTCCAAGCAAGCCTCAAGCTGGAATCGATGCTTAAGAAGAACATCGGAGACATTGAGTCAAGTCAAAGCTGTTAAGAAAATGAATGATGAGAGTAAAGATGTTTTATCAGTGATGATATGTAATGGTGCTGTATTTGAACCCAAAATCAAGGCGAATATCCAATAAAGTATTTTCATTTATATCTAGAAGATTTGATTTCCTGACAGTTTTTGAGAAATTATGTTCTATAGTTCTTAGTTTGATTTAAGAAGGAGAATAAAACTCACTGAAAGTTTCAAAGTAATTATTTCTTGTTGATACTAGGAATTTAATAGACCTTCAAATAACCCAGAAAATTCTAATGGCTGGATATAGATACAATATAAATCAGTGAAATTTTGGACAGATTCATTTTTTGTTGTAATAAGTAATTTAATTCTGATTCATCACTTATCAAATATTCAAAAGTAACGCTTTATATACTGAACGATTTGATTGAATGAACTTTTAATTTGCTTATAGGTGTCTATAAGCAGGTACAGATTTTTTCTTATTTTATAAAATTATCTTGCTATTGCTGGAGACTGAGCGTTTTCTAATAGATAAATGATCTTATGAATCATTTATTTTAAAGCATGCCAAAAAGCATTTTTCCTATAAATCAAGGGCTTCATGCATGAATAATTTTCCTCATAACCTTGAATTACTGAGTTTAATCTAGATGCTTTTGTTCCCATAACTTTTACCTTTAATGTCTCGGACTAATGTAAATATTGTAAGTTTGTTAATTATAAGTTAGTATTATAAGTACAACCATTTATTTATCATGCTCACTGGTAAGGATTTATTAGCCAAGGTCAAAGACTTGGGAGATGTCTCAAAATCTGATCTTGTTAAAGCTTGTGGATATGTTTCCACCAAAAAAGGAGGCGGAGAGCGTCTTAACTACACTGCTTTTTACGAAGCACTTCTTGAGGCTAAAGGTGTAAACCTGGCTGCTGAAAGTGCTGGAGGTATTGGTAAAGGTGGAAGAAAGCTTAGTTATGTGGCTACCGTTCAAGGAAATGGAAACCTCTTGATAGGAAAGGCCTATACAGCTCTTTTAGATCTCAAGCCTGGCGATAATTTTGAGATTAAGATGGGACGTAAAGGATTCCGTTTGGTTCCAGAAGGAGAAGGTTAATCTCATTAAAACTGAATTAAAACATTTAGATTTAGCCGAGAAGCATATCTGCCTCTCGGCTTTTTTTATTGGATAAATTTTTCTATATATATTTATATGATTATTCATCTATATTTTATTTACCTAGTTAGATCTTTCTTATCTTTTAGTCTGCTTTTTTGGTTTTTTCTTTAATAGATTCTATTTTTTTACTCGACCATTTTTTTGATTTATCATGAAATTTGGTTTTTCATGCTTAAAAACCTATGATACATACCTTTTTTAATTATCCTTTTTATCTATTTTCATGATTCTTGGTCATGTGAATTTTAAGTATGATCGTTTTTGCTTTTGTTGATTTTCGCCTTGATAAAATCTTATGTATTTATTGTTTATGACCGTTTCCATTTGAGATAAACCCTTGTCGAGCATTCTCTTTCATTGGCAAAACCGCTTTTATTTGATCAGTCTTATATCTTTTTTGTCATGTCTCTAATTATTTATACTCACATTCTGATATCTAATTTTGTTATCCTTATTACCTTATACGTATCTAATTGTCTTGTTTGATCCGCTTTATGAAGAAATTGTTACTAATACTTCAGACTTAATGGTTTATATGGTTCGACATGTTTTTATTGAGCTTATTTTGCCTTTGTCTATCTTTATTGCTGTAATGCTTATTCTGTTTGTGGATTGGAATTGGATACCTATCTCAAGTATTGAGAGAGTGAGAGGTCATAATCTCGAGGAAGTTAAAAAGCATATATTAGAATAAGTTAACTTTTAATCACTTTTTTATGACTAACTTACTTGTAGATTAGATTTCTTCGTAATTATTCAAATAACTAAGGATCATTTTATATTTTTCATTTTAGCCTGAATACCAAAATATATGGATAAACCAATCAAAAGAATAATTAGTAATGAACTACTATTACCAAGAATTTCTATAAGCATATTTAGCTTAGATATTTAAAATCTTATTTTACATATTTGAACACTCTCTATGTACTGTGTCTCTCCTCTCATCAACTGATGTTACAAATGAATTATAAAAAACCAACTATAAGAAAAATTTGTTCAATACTAATACCAAATGTTGAAGTAAATCTATGATTGGATTATTAGTGATTTATGAGGCAACAGATAGCTTACTATTCATCAAAACAATTTTTTCATCTAATTAGTATTTTTACTTATTGCTTGAATAACAATTCGCTTCATGGATTTTGGTTTAATATCTAATGAATAAAGTCTTCAAAATCATCCAAACTTAAAATTATTAATATATTTTGATTGTAATTTCAAAAAAATTGATTGTTTTCGCTAACTGGTTGCCACACCTTCCCTTTTAATGTAAGTAAAAATCTTCTACCCCATAACAGGAATGGGAATAAAAAATTGGTCCTTTTGTTAGAGGTGAAAATAATCCTGAGTACTTCTATAAGTGAGTCGCTTGGCTCTTTGATCTGGGAGCAAATCCAATTAATTGCATCTGCACCATGACGAATATTTTCATTACTGATGAGGATTGCACCTTTATTCAAATCATAGCCTTGGTTAAAGAGTTCAGATAATAAGGCAAGATTTTTTCTTCCATCTAATATTTCGAATTCAGGAAGAGCGCTTTTTAATTCAAGTAATTGTGCAAAGTGATTGCAGAATGGACATTCACCGTCATATATAAATAAAATTTTGTCTGACATAATGATTTTTATGTATAAATATTGTACATAGACTTTGTCTGAAAACGTGTCTAACTAAGCAAAAAAATGAAAGACAACTTAAAAAACACACAACACTAATGATGATTTTAATCAGATATTTTTGGTCTATATCATATTTCGATTTAATGGGTAATATTCTTTAATAGACATTACAGAATTCTAAATATCGTAAACCTATTGCATTATGGGCGATTAACACAATATATAAATACATTATTTTATATTACTTATACTTTTAGTTTATAACTTACTTATATTAATTGACTAAGAAAATTATATTCTCAGCTTTTGAAAACATTGCTCTTTACGTTATCTTCTTGAATCTGAGGTCGTAATAAAGACATAGGAAGTGCTGTTACTATTGCGAATGAAAGAACAATAATCAAATCTGTTGTGAAGTGACTTATACCTAGCTCTGAATGGGCAAGAGCAAAGTTTAGTAATTGCATTTTTTGTAATCAATACTTTATAATTTTATTTTATATTGTATATAAATATATATTATGTAGTAAAAATTATTGCTCAATCAAATAAAGATTTTACAAATAATTTATAACTAAATATTTAGTCATTCATATTTAACCTTTAAAAAGGTGTGTAGTGCTAAAACTCACTTGTCTTGAAAATTCTTTAGAATTTGTGTGTACACATTTTTGAACGTATTCGTTCAGAAAGGAAATTATGTTGCAAACCTTTGCCTATGTTCGTTATTCAAATGCGTCAATAATGCTTGATTGGCATATCTTTTTGGGCGCGCTCATATTTTTTATATTATGTGGGATCTTGATATTTCAAAATCAAATTTGGGAGGAGGAAGACTATTCAAGAAACAAAAAATGGCATAAATGGAAAGCTTCTGCTATTAAAGCCAATAAAGGTGATTTGTCTGGAATATACCCAATTTCAAAAAAATAAAAAAATTTCAATTTCAATTTTTCTAAATTTTTTGTATTGACGTGAAACTTTAAATCTTAGTGGATTTGGGTTTAACATAATTCTTGCTTATCGAAGCCAAAACAGATAAAAAGAAAGAATAGATAAATTTGTCCCTTTAATTCAGACATGAATGAAATCAAATGCCCTGAATGTGGTAGTGCAATAAGCATCGATGAAGAAAATTACTCAAATATCATTAAGCAGGTAAGAGATAAGGCCTTTGAGGATGAAATGAGTAAAGAACTTGAACATTTGCAAAAGGATAAACAGAAGTCCGTAGAACTTGCTATTCAAAATATTCGATTACAGATGCATGAGGCCGCATTGGTAAATGAAAAAAAAATGCAAGTCCTTCAGTCTCAATTGATTGCTGCTCAGACTGAAAAAGATATTGCTGTTAATAAGATTAAGCATACCTTCGAAAAGGAGAGAGACTCACTTTCATATTTATTGGAGAAAACAAGAGAAAAGAATGAATATGATAAAAAACTTGCAGTTTCTAACGCAGTTAATGAATTAAAAGAGGGGTATGAAAAAATTAAGAACAACTTAGATAAAGTTGAACTGCAAAAGGAATTATCTGAAAGATCTATAAAGATGAAATATGAGATTCAGTTAAAAGAACGTGATGAATTAATTGAGAGACTTCGAGATATGAAAATAAAATTGTCAACAAAAATGGTCGGTGAATCACTTGAGCAACATTGCGAAAATGAGTTTAATCGTTTAAGGGCATCAGCTTTTCCCAATGCTTATTTTGATAAGGATAATGACGCTAGTTTTGGAAGTAAAGGTGATTATATTTTCCGTGATAGTGATAGTGAAGGAAACGAAATAATATCAATTATGTTTGAAATGAAAAACGAATGTGATAGTACCTCTAACAAGAAGAAGAATGAAGATTTTCTTAAAGAATTAAATAAAGATCGCATCGAAAAAAATTGTGAATATGCTGTTTTAGTTTCTTTATTAGAAGCTGATAATGACTTGTTTAATTCTGGCATTGTTGACTTTTCATATCGGTATCCAAAAATGTACGTTGTTCGTCCGCAATGCTTTCTACCAATTATTTCCTTACTAAGGAATGCTTCACTTAAGGCGCTTGAATATAAGTCAGAACTTGCCGCAATCAAAGAGCAAAATATTGATATAACTAATTTTGAGAATAGCCTTGAACTTTTTAAGGATTCTTTTGGTAAAAATTATGCTCTAGCTTCAAAACGTTTTGAAACAGCAATTATAGAGATTGATAAATCTATTAATCACTTGCAAAAAACAAAAGACGCTTTACTTGGAGCTGATAGAAATCTTAGGATAGCTAATGATAAAGCACAAGAGGTGTCTGTTAAAAGATTGACTAGAAATAATCCTACTATGAGAGAAAAATTTAACTCGATAAGAAAAAATGAGGCTGCATAATCCATTCGTAAACATTTAATATGTTTGAATTTTAATTAATATGATTGGCTGGCTTTATTTAATAAGAAATAGAGATTTATATAAGATTGGTATAACGAAAAACTTTAAGAATAGGATGAAACAACTAAAGCCAGATGATGTTGTTGCTAAATTGTATTCTAGAGATTTTATAAAATTAGAAAGGGAGTTCCATATTCGTTATAAAAAGTTTAGAATCCCTCAAACGGAGTATTTTCGATTAGAAGATTATCATCTTAAAGAGATAAAGGAAAGAATATCTAAAATTAATTTCTCTATCAGCATCATTTTAGGGATTTTTTTTAAATCATTTTTATTTATTTTAATAATATCTTTTCTTTTAATAATAATTATATCTTTAAATGTTAATGATTTAACTATTATAATTTCAAAGTCACTTTTTTGGATGGAGAGGATTTCATTTGGTTACTCCTTTGTTTCTTTATGCGCTAGTTCAGGTAAATATCTTAGCTTTGTGAGTGAATTAAAATATAGATTTTTAAGGTCAATATGCATTTTTATATTTGCATTTATATTTAGGATATCACTTAACTTTTTATAATAAAACATATTAGAGCTTATTTTCTTGCTTAATCCTTAGAGGGTGATATCTGATTTTTTTTCTACCACATGTCCTTACTTGACTGGTCTTCTTCTTGTTGCTTTAGAAGATCAAGTCTTCTATCAAATTCAATCTCATCTGGACTTTTTTTCTCTACTTTATTGTTTTTGTTGCATTTCTCTTTCACTTCAAGAATCTTTTGACCTAAGTCCTGTGAGAAATGTTCTTTTATTTCTTCCCAAGCTTCCTTTTCTTCAGCATTACCTACCGTTCCTTTGATTTGATCGATGATAATTTCCTTTACAAATTCTCTTAGATCACTTTCAGTCATAGTGTTAACACGACTTGATATATACATATCTTTAAGAGTGTCTAATTCGGTTTCGCTTAGATCCCTATAAGTAAGTTCTTCCATTTTAATTATGTTTCGAAACTATTTATAGACCCATTTTGTTTCTAGGACCTTTGATTTAGGGTTGAATGTCTGCACATTCCGTTGTGCTTCCTTCTCATTATTGGCAATAATAGTTTCTTCGTGAAAATTACCTAGTTCGTTAATCATTGAAACTTTAAATCTCATCATTAATACGTATATTCTTTATTTTATGGAAATTTATTTTAAAAACAATTGATTGTTTAAAAATGTTGAAAGATTAGCTATGACGGTTTTATTTATTATTTCGATCTATGAGGTTATTAAATATGCCTTCGATTAGAATTGCAGTAAAGAAAAGACTTAATGAGGGTATAAATACAGGATACCAGAGCTTCTGGAATAAATTATACAAACCGGAGTTTCCATTAACACTTAAGGTAAAGCTAACACCGAGGAATATAGAGCCTATTATTAAGACATAAAGATTGTAAATTAATATATTATCTAGAACTTTTTTCCAATTGCTTTCACTTGTGTTTTTCATTTATTTTATTATAAATTAAATTTTGTATTATTAAATTAAATTGTTTACTTATAAATTAAGATGAACCTCTGAATGCATAAAGATCGATTCCAATTGATTTAAGATATAAAGCTCCTCCAAAAGCAATAATATTAAGGCAAAAAACAAATGCCCATAATTTCCACGATTGATTTTGTGAATCCATATCTTTTAAAATTACCTATTTATAGATTTCATAAAGAGATCTACAAATATACATTAGCTTTAACTGTATTCTAAAAGTATCAACTCAAAGCATCAAGATCTCTTCTGTAATGTTTTGAACATCTGAAATCTATTTCATTTGATTTCCAATCAGTATCTTCTAGCAGGTCCGAATAATTATTACTGTTTGAAGGAAGCTTTTTTTCTAATCTCCATCCAGCATCGCTTAAGAAATCTACGTAGTCTTTTGAAAATATGGTCTCATTAATTTTTGGATGCACTAGTGTAGTCCCTGCTTTGGCTGATAACTCTTTTTTTTCTTGTAGTGGCATCTACTGAAAAATCAACTTAGATATTTCTAATCATTTTTTTTTTGATACGTTATGTATTACTTGTAGTGTTAACCCTCGATGGAGATATTTCAAAGATTAACTATGTATTTTTTACTAATATTTCTTTCAAGTACACTCTAATTCTGTTTAATTGCTCTTGACTTCCAAGGAATATCAAAATCATGCCTGGAGAGACAGATAACTTATCTTTAGGATTACCCATTAATTGACCTGAGACTTTAGTAGCTAAAAGTAGTGCCTCATTTCTTTTTGAGAAGTTAAAAACATTTTCTGTATTACTATTGAAATTTTCAATTTTATCTCTATTTTGGGTTACTTTGAATTCTTCTATTTCGCAATCTGAGCCTGCAAGTAAATCTATAAAATCTACTGCTATAGGTCTTAATGCAGATGCTGCCATAGTCCTTCCCGCAGCAACATATGGACTAACTACTGCATCGGCTCCTGCTAGTTTTAATTTATTAGCCGCTTCTTCGTTCGCTGCCCTGGCGATCAATCTACAAGTCTCATTTAGCGCTTTTGCACTAAGAACAACATATAAATTTGCTGCGTCACTTGGAAGCGTAACCACTAAGCTCCGACATTTTTTTATTCCTGCTAATAATAATGTTTCATCCATAGTGGCATCTGCCAATAGGACATTGTAACCTTTCTCCTCAGCTTCGGTTTTTCTTGAGGAGTCTATTTCTATTATTAGGGTAGATATTTTTTCAGACTTTAATTGTTCAGCAATTTCTTTTCCTGTACGACCATAGCCACATATAATTACATGATTTTTCATTTTTCTAATTAATCTCCTTAATCTAAGCTCCTCTAATTTTAGGAAATATCCTAGTTCAGACAATTGTATAAACCTTTGAAGAGTTAATTGAACTACAAATAACCCCCCGCCGATGATCAAAAAAGTTATTATCCGACCTGCAGAACTCAAAACTTCAACTTCACCAAATCCTATTGTTGTAATCGTTATAAGTACCATCCATAAACAATCACCCCAATCCCACCCTTCAGTAATCCGATATCCTAAGGCCCCGAATAAAAATAAGAATATGAGTAATGATATTGGTGCCGCCCAAACTTTGAAATAGCCTTTAAATTTATTTGTTGTTATTAGATTCAATTTAATTCTTTAAACATAATTTTTACAGTATAATGTTAATTGAATTAAGTATTTATAGGTTTTTATTTCTATAGGTATAAATCTTTCCTTATATATAATCTCCTGTCTTCAGTTATTACTTATAATATGGTTTAATTAAATGTGTTAGTAATTGTCTAATATGCAAGCTCTTACAGCTGATGACAAAAAGGAATTATGTAAGGAAGCTTACCAAGACATATCAGCAATACTTGCAGGTTTACGCGATCAAGGTTTATCTGATTTAGAAATTTTTGAGTTTGGCAAGTCACTTATAGATCATTTTGATCCAATTAAAATGGAAAATTTAAAAAAAGAATCAGATTATCAAGATGCTTTATTCAGAGAAGCTAATGATTTGTAGCTTTATTCTTATTTTTTATTTCTTCTAGCATCTTATAGACTGACCTAGCTCATATTTATTCTTTGAAATTTTAGGATAATGGCTTAATAATTTTACTCTATAAGACCTAATACTTTCAATTATTATTTATCATCAATATTTTTATTAGCGTTTGTTTTTTGAATATAATCAATTATTTCTTTACTTTGTTCTACTGATAATGATGATAGAGGGGATGATGCCGGTATTTTTAGAAGAGTGCATGTAGCAATAATCTCAGGAGAATCAACGCTTAGGACCTCTGCTAATTCCTTTACTCTCAATTTAGCGGCATTAAAAATCATTGTTATTGATGATCTTATAAAGATCTTCGTGTTTACTTTTTTATTTTATTGCTATGTGTAGAAGTATTAGAAATTAAATTGACTAAATGAATGATGATAAAGAATTGAAGTTGACCCTACACAATGTTGTCTCCAATGCGGTGCTACGAATGGAATCTGCATCAGATGCAAATATAAGAAGATGTATATTTCAAGAATATAAGGAATGGTTGGGAACTTCTATTGATGATTGGGTTTTGGCATTGCCTAGTGATTGGGGTAAGTCTGATGCGAATTTTTATTAGATTTATTAATGTATAAGTTGTTATCTATGTTTGTCTATATTTTAAGTGGATTAATTAAAGTTTTTTTGAGCACACTCGTAACCTGATTCTCTAATATCTTTATTTTCATCAATAATAGCCTTGAGAGCACAATCGCAATAATTGGTTATAGCACTTTTTGATATCGATTGAGTTGCTGGATTACTTAAAGCACTAGAAACACAGTCGTCCATTTGACTCTCAGGATATGAATAAGCTGTACCAGCATAAGAAAAAATTAGAATAGTTATAATTAAGATTGCCTTCATGTTTTTTTCAATATTATTCTAATTATACATTTCTTATGATCACTGATAAAATTAGGATTTAAATATTTATGCTTTGTATTTATTTTAGTAATATTTAAAATATGAGCTCTTTTATAATCTAAAGTAAATAAAAAAATATGTGAACTTGTTTTTTTTTAATGTCATTAGATCAATTAAGAAGATTTTTAAAGAAAATGCAGAGTGATGCCTCTTTAAAAGATGAAGTACTTTCTTCTTCAACGGCGGATGATGTTGCCCTGATTGCGTTAAGGAGAGGTTATGAATTTTCTGGAGATGAATTGCTAAGGTTTTCAGGAAAAAAAGTTGGAAGAGTTACAGTACAAAAGAATGATGTACCAGGAGAATACAATTAAAAAGACTATTTTCTTCTACTTAGCTCTTTAACTATACTATCCCACTTTTTGCCAGCTTTATGATAAGTAGCTTTCTCTCGTCTATAACTTATATAATAAAAAATGGAAATAGTTAATATAAATAAAATTGGTACTACAAAAATAAATTTCATTTTACTATTTTCTAGTTTAAAATATTATATAGATTTCTATATAATATTTTAAACATACAGCAAACCAACATAACTTATTTTTTGAATTAAGTGAACATACTCATTTAAGAATGATATATTCCCATTCTTATTCATTATCAACTAATATATGTAGTAATCATTGTTAAATTTATGGATATTACATTAATAGCTATAGCTATTTTTGTTGTGGTTGCAATAGCATTTTTAGCATTATTTTTGTTTAAAAGTATTAATAAAAAATCATTTACAGCTGAAGACGGTTCTGTTTTTGATAACCAATCTGATTTAGATTTATATCAGAACCTTTATGACAAGACAAAACCAATATTTTGTATTGATAATGATAAAGGTAATGCTCAGCAAATACTAGGTTTTGAGAAAACTTTTTTATCTAGAGTAACTGCAGAAGGTTTTCCTGACTTGCAAACCCTTATCAAATATCGTAAGCAAATTAAGTATCTATCAGATTTAATTAATACTTAAAGTGATTTTGATTATTTAACGTATTGGTATACTAGTATCAAAATAATTTTATAAGCTCCAATGAGTCAAAGAGAATATACTGAAGAACAAATGTCTGAAATGAGAGAAGATGCTTTTGTAAATATCAAAGAAGCATGCATGAGACTTCAAGAAAGAACAAGGTGTGAAAATCACGTTGTCATTAAAATGTTAAACGAAGTATCTCAATTTTATATTACTCAAGATGAGAAAAATAAAATATAGTGGACTAACCTAATTTTAATTGTCTTTTGAATTCGTATTTTTTTAATGGTTCTGGGTTTATCAAGTTAGTACTAGTATCTTTAAACAAATCAATGTCTTCAACAGATCCATCTACTTTAATTAAATTATTTATTATACCTGTAAAAGAGATATCACCCCCTGTAGTACTTGCTAGGATTGTTGATGGATTAAATAAATTTAATAATTGAGGTAGTACGGTTTTCCCATTAATAAAATTACCTACAATTGGTAATGAAAAATCTAATACTGGTGTTATTAATAAATCTATATTTCTAGGTTTTATTTTTTTATCTAGAAAACCATGTGGCTCAATATAAATTGAATCAGAGCCTGAATCAATAATGTAGCCATTTTCAATATTTGGTACTGAAGCACCTGATGTGGCTTGAATTTTTAAGTTGTTATTAGTAAAGATTTCTCCAGGCTTGAGCGTGTTTATCTTGGTAAAACCAATTTTGCTAACTACTTTGCTAGCTGTTAGTGAAGCAATTACTGTAATACCTTTATCTATTTTCATTAATGTTGGAGCGTGGGCATGATCTGGTTGGCCTTGGGTTAGTAATAAATAATCAATGTCACTAGGAATTTCTTTTTCATTAACTAATTTCCCTTTTATTAGCCAGTCTCCAGGTGGGAATGTTAAATCACCATTCAACCATGGATCAATCAAAATTCTAGTTTTATCTAATTCAATAAGCCAACCATTAGCTCCGTAGTATGTTGCTTTTATCACCATGGTTTTTCTTTTAATATAACTATTGTTATTTAATATTGTGGTTTACTCTAATGTATCGAGCACTTTAATCATATTAATAGATCACTAATATTAATAATAATATAATCAAAAAGAGGATAATTAGTAGAGCAAAGCTTTTAATATAATTTTGAAATTCATACAACCAATCATTTTCCATGATAACAAGTATTTTTAACATTATATACTTTAGTATATTATATTAAAAAATACTATTAATAACTGTAGTTTTAATGAATCTCTCGAATAGGAAAATATTTATATAGTATGGTACATATCTATAAATATCATGAAAATTAGAGATTGGGAGGGAGTGGTTCTAATTATTGGTGCTGGTGATATTGGTAATACAATGTCTGATTATTTGAAGACAATATCGCCAAAGTTGGATGTTATTATATGTGCTCGAAAACTAGTTAAACAAAGTGATATTTATTTAGATCTAGAGAATGATGATTCATTTATTAATTTTGAAAAACAAATTTCACTATTTAAAAAGCCTATTAGACTCGTTATAAATACAAGTGGCTTTCTTCACTCAAATCTTGTAAGACCTGAAAAAAGACTTTCACATTTGAATCGCTCTAATATCTTAAAAAATTTTTCAATTAATGCCATTGCTCCAATTTTGATTGCTAAAAGTATTGAAAAATTCATTAGACCAGAACTCCCCTTTTCATTTGCGAGTTTAAGTGCCAGAGTTGGTAGTATTGGAGATAATAGGCTTGGAGGTTGGTATTCCTATAGGGCTTCCAAAGCAGCTCAGAATCAATTTTTAAAAACATTGAGTATTGAATGGAGTCGAAAATTTCCATTCTCGATTGTATCAATATTACATCCAGGTACTTGTAATACTAAATTATCTAAACCCTTTCAGTCGGGGGTCCATAAAGATAAACTTTTTAGTCCCTCACAATCTTCTGAATATTTGATTAATATTATTTCTGAGCAAAAACCATCAGATTCAGGAAAGTTTTTAGCATGGGATACGAGTATAATTCCTTGGTAATTGTTTTATTTTTATAAATTAGTGTTTTTTTTTATTTTGATTATTTAATTTGTCTTTTATGTATTGTTAAGATGTACTATATCAAAAGTCTTATGTTAACCCATTGAAAAAGCATATTGTAGCAATTGGTGGTGGTGGATTTGGTAAAAGTAATTCATCATATTCAATAGAAAAATATATACTTAATCTTTCAGAAAAAAAATACCCTAAAATATGTTTTTTACCAACTGCAACAGGAGATAGTGATACCTATATAGTTCGTTTTTATTCTATCTTTACACTTTTAAATTGTATTCCATCTCATATTGAATTTTTTAAAAGAACCACTGATATACATAATCATATTATGAATCAAGATATTGTTTTTGTTGGTGGTGGAAATACAAAGTCTATGTTAGCGATATGGAATGACTGGGGTATGAGTTCTATGCTTAATGAAGCCTATAATGAAGGAGTAATTATGAGCGGAGTAAGTGCAGGTGCAATTTGTTGGTTTACAAGTGGAATTACAGACTCTTGGGATAATCAATTAAGGATCTTACCTTGTTTAGATTTTATAAAAGGTACATGTTGTCCTCATTATGATGAGGAACCTTCTCGTATTCCTTATGTAAAAAAAATAATAATGGAAAAAAAAATCACGAGCTGTATTTCAATAGAAGGAGGTTCAGCTATTCACTTTATTGATGGAGAACCTTTTAAAAATGTTAGTTTTAAAAATAATAAAAATACATATAATGTATTTCTTAATAACAATGATATCGTTGAGAGTCCGTACGAGAAAATTCAATTATAAATGATTTTTGCAAACGTTTACATTTGTTTTTCTATTAATGAAATCATTTAATATTAAAATTATATCTTTTATTTAGAAGTATCAAAATGTATTTTTTCTTATTATCATTTTCAGAAATGGGTCTAAATTTACCTCTTGTAATTACGTTACTTGTGTTTGGTGGTTTTTTTCTTGTTAGCTTTTTTATAACAAGTCCTAATATGGATACAAGAGGTTTATTAAGAGTTCTATATTCTAAACCCGTTAGGAATGCCGATGGATCGGTTGAGTATCCAGAAAGTAGAAATAACTAAGATTTTGAATATTTTAGTATCTGTTATGAATTTCTTAATTAATTAGACCTTTATTATCAAAGAATATTAATTGACTTTTATTAAATTACATATGTATCCAGTAACTATATTTTGTGAAAGTTAGAGTTTACTCTAGCCTCATAGCACTCTTTAAGAGTAACGTCGTATGTGAACCTTAATCATATTCTAAAAATTGGAAAAAAGTTTGCTTACAAAATTGGAGAGAGTCAATAACCAAAATATTAATAGGACTTTTCTACCTTCTGGTCTAAATGGGAAAGCATTAGAAATTTCATTGGATGATATCCCCTCTAGAAAAGAAGTTAGAGAATCGATACCCAAGCACTGTTTTACTCGCCAGACGAATAGATCTCTTTTTTATCTTGCTAGGACGGTTGTTATTCAGATTTTTGTTG
Source organism: Prochlorococcus marinus str. MIT 1013 (assembly GCF_027359395.1). Classification (NCBI taxonomy): domain Bacteria; kingdom Bacillati; phylum Cyanobacteriota; class Cyanophyceae; order Synechococcales; family Prochlorococcaceae; genus Prochlorococcus; species Prochlorococcus marinus. The sequence continues at coordinate 393,021 of NZ_CP114778.1, read as the reverse complement.
TTTTGCTTGGAATCTCTATTCCTCTTACTAAAGAGATGATTCCAATTTGGATTTTATATTCAATTCTCTCAGGAACAACGTCAATGGGGCTTTGGGTTTTAGCACATGAATGTGGACATGGTGCATTTTCAGATAATCGTAAATTAGAAACATTTGTTGGATATTGTCTCCATTCGTTTTTACTAGTTCCCTACTTTTCATGGCAAAGATCACATGCTGTTCACCATGCATTTACCAATCACATAACCGATGGTGAGACGCATGTTCCGGTTGTGATCTCTGGAGATGGCAAATCTGAAAAAAAGGGTGGTGAAAATGAAATGGAGTCATCATTGTTTTTTGGGAAAATTCTTTATGGCTTTAATCAACTTTTCCTCCATTTGATTCTTGGCTGGCCAGCTTACTTACTTCTTGGCAAAACAGGTGGACCCCGCTATGGGACCAGTAATCATTTCTGGCCAACAGCTCCCTTTTCGAAAAAACTTTGGCCTTCCATTTGGGCCAAAAAGGTCTGGATCTCAGACTGGGGAATAGTTTTTATGTTGCTTATATTGACTTTTTGGACTTTATATTTTGGAATAAATTCAATGATAAGTCTATATTTAGGACCTCTTATTGTAGTTAATATTTGGCTAGTTATTTATACATGGCTTCACCATACTGATACAGATGTTCCGCATCTTGGCGCTAGTCAATTTTCATATATGAGAGGTGCCTTCTTATCTATCGATAGACCGTATGGAAGAATATTAGATTTTCTACATCACTCAATAGGCTCGACTCACGCGATTCATCATATTGAACCAACAGTTCCTCATTATCATGCAAGATTAGCTACGAGAATTTTGAAAAATAAATTTCCAAAAGTTTATTTATATAATCCAACTCCAATACACAAATCTCTTTGGCATATAGCTACAAATTGTGTTGCTGTAAAGAAGGATTATGATATTGATAGGTATGTTTGGAAACAACCCAGTCACTCTAAATCTTGATTAAATATCATATTTTTAACTATTAATAAAAAATAATTCCTACTGAAAAATTACTTGATTTTTGTTTATTACCATATATATAAGTTATTTGTTTATTATACATATTATAAAGTTAAATAAAAATGGCTAAAAAAGATTATGAAAATTTTCTAAATAAGATTGATCAATTAAATCAGTTGGTTGAATTAATAAATAATTCACCTGAAAAGTATCAACTAATAATTAGTTGTAAAACACATGAAGATGTTGTGGAACTTGCAAAGCAATGGGGTTATGAAATTGGAAAGAGATGGGGAGAGTCCTAGGCTTTAAATGCGCATTTAATCTATTGGCCTCCTCCGTTACAGCTCCATACCTTTGAGGGTATTCCTTGCGTATTCTGCCCGTCGATTCGAAATGTCTTTGTTATGCATTCATTTTGCGATTCAGCCCATGCTGAAATTGGTTCCAAATCAGTTGATATCTCATTAAATGACTTCGATAAGGAAATAACTGATATTGAAGTGAATATGAGAGAAAAAGTACTTAAACCTGCACATATCAGGTATTTGTTATTGTTAAATAAATCCTTTAGCATCTCTAGAAATTATATTTCATATCAACAATACTTATGATTTAGAGATTGATCTTATTAAGTTATCCTTTGAAAATATTAGAGAATTCAACAAATTCATTTTTTTTTAATTTTAAGAAGGTCAAAGGACAAGTTCTTCTTTAATAAAGAATTTAATTCTTTTTTTCAAAAAAGTCTAAGATCTTATTTAATCTATCTGTGTTTTCAAAGTTAGGACTTGCTGTAAGGAATATTACTAACACTATCATTAGTACACCAACACTCGATACACCTAATAAAAGTTGTTGGAATGGATCTAAGGATTCAAGCATTTCTATTTAGTGTAAACTTTTTTAGAATTATATTAAGGATAATTGAATAAAAGAATTTATAACGCAATGGCAACTTTATGTTTTAGTTCGTAGATAATTATTTACTTTTCTTTTGTTTCTCTAGGCCATCTCGCTTTCAAATTAAGAGGGTTTTTGAAATTTAATTCTACAGGTTTCCCTTGAGCTAAAGCTATCAAAGCTTTAAAAGCCCATCCACCAAGAATTAATAGCAACGAGATTAAAAATATATAACTAATATTGGTAAGCATAAATTTTAGAATAATTAGTAATCATATTAAGATCTTATTTGATAGTTTTTTCTATTGTAAATATTAACAGTAGATTATTTTCTTAATTTTAGATAATTTGCGCTACCTTTTCGCTTGCTAATGTATTTGTTTTTTTCACTCCCTTAGATACTCTTAAGCATGAGGCCATAGGCATTAAGACCATCCAAGATAGCTATAAATACTTATTACCTAGTCTTTTTTAATCCCTGATTGTGTTTGTTCTACCATTTTATTATTATTTTTTTTAACTTCTATTGATTTTTATCCGGTTTGGTATGAATATAAAAATGTTATTAATTTTTTGAATGCTCAACAGTATCTATTTATATTCCTTTATTTTAATTTGTGCAATTTGTACTATTTATTATTTATTTCTAAATTTTAGATCTGGTAAACATGAAATAAACAATAAAGTCCTTTTAAAGAATTTATTAGAAAGTTTAGATATGGAATTACCTGACGAATTGAAAACGTTAGAGAATTCTTCTACTGATCCTCATAAATTATCATAGTTTGTACTCTGATGTATTGTAATGTCCAAGTTTAACTTTGATGATACAGAAACTTCAGGAATTTGGTGGTCAACTAATGTTTCTATTAGAGATATATGTTTAGAGCTTAAGGAAGATACAACGTGTGAGGATAGTGAGATAGTAGAACTTCTAAGATCTATTGCAAAATCTATAGAAGTTAATGGTTTATAAATTTATTTTTAGAGTATTAGAAATTTATTATTTATTCCATTGTAGTTTCCATTGAGATGATTTCCACTGTCTTGTCCAAGAATTTTGTGTCTTATTCTGATTTTCCAGTTTTGACTTAAGCCAGTCTTTTAGAGAGGTGGGAGCAATATTTAACTCGTTCTGTATAATTTTTAGTTTATTCATATCAGCACCATACCCTGACCTTTCAATCCAATCTGCCATCACACCAATATCATATTCCAACAATTTAATAGCTAATCTCGGTATCATTAAATAATTAGTTTGTAGTCCTTCTGAAGAAACGATTTTTTGGAGCGTCATAGCCATTTCATCCCCAGTTAGCTCCTCTCCGGCAATATTAATTGATTGATTTTTATATTTCTCTGGTTTCGATAAAACACCTCTTACCCATTTACCTATATCCTGTACCGCGATTGTTTGCCACTTAAAATTCTTCCCTACTATTCCTGGAAAAACTTTCTTTGAAATACTGTAGCCCGGTAGTTTGTTTTCAAAGTTTTCAAAGTAGCTAACTGGTCTTAATACTGTGGTGATACTTTTAAGATTTTGTTTTTCGATATATTCTTCAATATCCCATTTACTAGTAAAATGTCCTGGTGCCGGATAATTTTTTAGTGGGTCTTTTGATTTACTAATTGAGCTGAATATAAAATGATTGAGTTTACCTTTTTCGTATGCGATTTTAACTTGATTTATCAGATTAAAACCTTGTTCCATTTCATAAGACCTGACAATACTACCTCTAAATAATTTCCAACCTTTTGTAGGAGTGGTATTTCCAAAGATAATGTCTGCTCCTTCAAAAGCTTTATTAAGGCTTTCAGGATCCATTAAATCCCCTTGAACTATTTCAACGTTATTTAAACTTCCAAGCTCTAAAGCTTTTGAGCTTTTTATATTTCTTGTGATTGCACGTATTTGATATTTATTTGTTTTGCTTAGTTCTTTAACTACACCGGTACCTTGTCGGCTTGTGGCCATTGTAACTGCGATAACAGTATTGCTCTTTACATTTGAACTGACGTTTCCTCCTTGTTCTAACACGATTCAATGACTATTAACTAAGGAATGTAAAGCATAGGTGTATTTATGTAAAGTTGTGGTTGTTTTCTGCTTCAAAGTACTCTTTGACTAGAGAAAACACAATATTTTCTTTACCAGTTAGTATTCATCTTGCCTGTATGGCTTTCGTAAAGGAATGTTTTATTTGCTTTAATAGTCACCAAATTTTGGCTATGTATTTATTAGTACTAAGTTTGATCATTATGGCAAATGAAGTTCTTGCAGAAATTGATCGACAAAACATCATCTTTGATGTTGTCGACGGCATTCCTCCTTCAGGAGATGAATCGGATGAAATTATATCCTTCCGTTCCCAAATAGAAGCTGATAATTTAATGCTCGAATATTCAGCCGAAGAGTTAGGTTTTAATAATGTGTTATTTGAGTACCTTAGTCAGGGATAGTCGTTTATAAATTAGAAATTTAATCTAGGCCTTGGAATAATTCCTTGTGTACTGCAAATGTATGGTACAGGCAGGTACCATTTTCTGGTGATAATCGTTCCCCGTCTTTATTCCAAGCCAACGAACAAACTAAATCTCCATCCCATTTTACTTTATGCTCATTAATTTCCTTGGACCAGTCTCTGACACTACTAAAGTGCTCGGGCATATAGTTACCTATCTTTCTGCAGATTTCACATAGCACAGATAAAATTGGTGGCTTCGAATCTAATTGAAGATCTTTAGTAAGTGAGGGTTGAGTAAATACACCAACATATCTAATATGATCAATAATCTTTTGTTCTTTATAATTTAACTTAGCTTTTATACAGGCTTCTTCAAATTCATCGACGGGCGTTATTGGACGTAATTTAAAAATCACTTCTACACATTAAACTAACTTTTATTATCTTATAATACCAAAATATTTTCTTATTCTTTTATATTATTTATAAGGTGATAGGAAATTAATTTATATTTTTCTACTTTTATCATTTTTTATTGTAATGAATCAATTGTTCGAGAACAGTAGATTGGTCAACGTTCATTGAATTTGAGGTTCGCTGTGACTACTTCATGATTGTCCTTGTAAACCCAGTCATAGCTAACTTAAGCTTGAGCTAAATGTTACAAATTAAAATATCAATGGTCATATTCCCTGATGACTGGTATTTATATTGGGTCTTACTAAAGAACATGCTTCCTTTAACTTTCGCTGGACTACTAAGTACACCAGCTCCTACTGCACCAATCGTAGGTATCGCTTTTATGGCCCTATTTGGAATTATGGCTGTCGTAGTTGGTCCTAATTACGATGGTTTTAATGATCCAAATACATCTAAATAATTCGATTATTTAGCTAAATCAAGTGGGTAGATATGTTTTTTTCATGTTCACCCACTTTTTTTGTGTTTTATAAGATTTATATTTTGGTGAAATTATCGCTGAAATCTTTATTCTTTAAATCTCATGAGTAAGATTAATAAATAAATATGTATAGAATATTTTCTTGTATTTAAACAATGGTTTCTTGTGTGTGTATCAAAAATGTCTTTTTCACTTTTTTTTGGTTTATAACCGTTTATAACCAGTTACTAATTAATTAATTTACTCTTTTTTCTGCTATTTATAACTAGCTTTATCTATCTTTTATGGGCAATTTATTATTTGCTGGTCTAACTAGTACTCCAGCCCCAACAGCAGTTCTAGTTGGAGTTGCATCTATTGCATTATTTGCAATTGTAGGATTAATGGTTGGTCCTGACTACGATGGGATGAATGCTCCAGAGGTGAAAAAATAGATACTATAAATTTTTATATTTAATAAAATAACTAAGAATAATAAATTAATTAGTGTTCTTAGTTATTTTTTTAGATTTTTTAAATTAAATAATAGTTTATCGTAAGACATTTTATCTATTCCATTTAATGAAAAAACCTTATTATTATTCCTAAAGTGGTTAATATTTTTATAAAATAAATACCAAGACTTATCAAATTTGTTATTTATTTCTATCATACTTCTACCTCTTTCTAATTGATCTCTTTTTATTCTTCTTTTAAAACAGATAGATTTTTTATCTTCACATACAATATTTATAGATTCTTGGTAGTTTAAATCTAACCTGTGAGCAAATATTCCCTCTAATATAAGAAATTGATTTTCTCCTGTATAGTTAATGCGAATTTCTGAAACAGATGAATCTTTACTCTTAAAGTCATATTTATAAAAGGGAATTAATCTTTCTTTCTTATGTATTGATCTAAGGTTATTTTTTATTGCGCTTTTTTTGATACTCATTGGCCTATCATAAATATCATAAAGAAATTTTGAAAAAAATTTGATTAATATATTATTTCTATAGTATGAATCTGTTTTTATAACTATTGAATTATAAAATAATTTGGATAATTTATTACTTAAATATGACTTGCCAGAACCAGATGGTCCTGTAATTACAATGGTTTTCATTAATTGCTTTATTGCTTATGTTTACATACTTAAAATATAATAGTGTCTTTGTAATTATGTATTAGACAATTTTATTGTAATTAAGTTCTTCAACCGTCCAGTTTCTATTGTTAAATCTGTTTTCAATAAATCTTAGAACTAGTATTATTACAGGAATATGCATAAGTCCACCAAGTACCACGGTGATTTGGTTGTAAGGCATAATCTTTTCAATTAGATAATATCAATATACGTTATTAATCATTTGTTATCTTAATATGTATCTTTTAGTTATATAATTAATATACTATTTAGGTATAAATTACAATAATTCAGATAATTCTTGCTCGAAAAACCAATTTATTTCACCATTAGCAAGTTGAACAACTAGGCCAAATTGATTTCCATCTACCATTTTATATCCAACTAGTTTGACTGTAGGTTCTTTTCTTATAATTTCAAGAATATCTTTTGGAAGTCGATCTTTAACTTCATTTACTTCTACTCTTAAATTTTGTCCCTTTTGAAGAGTTGAAGAATCTCTGATCATAATTATGCTTCCAATTCAATCATGCATATGAATAATTCAGTTATCCAATTATTGATAGGGATAATTGATTTTCAATTCCACTATATTTAATATATTCTTGAAATTCTGATGAGTTAAATGCCTTTTGTGCAGCTGCTTTAGATTCAAATTCAACTATTACCCCTAATTGACCCCCATCCCATTCGTTCAAATCTGAATTTTGATTTACATCTTTAGCAATTATTGTTCCCCCCACTGATCTAAGCCATGGAACCACGGTTTTTACGTATTCGATGAATTGTGCGGTGCTTTCAATTTTGGCCTGTTTTAGCCAATAGCCTTTAGTTCCCATCTCATCCCTTTATCTTTTCTTTAGATTCTCTCATGGCTTAGGCGCATTTTGATGGCTAAAAGAAATTATTTAATGTTTATAACGTATAAGTATATTTACTATTGTATGTTACTTAAGCTCATTTAATTAATTGATTTTATTTATTTGTCAATTTAGATATACTTTTTAGTTTAAATTTAATTATTGTTTGTTAATATTTTAATTAATTTACAGGGTTTATTTTATCAAGATGTGCCTTTAACTGCATGGCAAGATGTTGTCGACCGACGGCTAGTACTTTTAGGGTGTCTTCATGCATCCTCAATTGGGCATCGGCAACTTGCATCCCTTTAACGAGCTCCTGTACTTCTTTGGGCAAGTTTTTAAGATCATATTTTTTATCCTCAAATGTAAGAATTGCTTCCCGTTCATTTGATGAGGTATTTGACATTTATTTAATGTATAATTTATATATAATATAGCATTTTTAAATTCTTAAAAGCTCTTAATAAATTGTTTATCGCAAAACTCTTTATATCTTCCTTGCTTGTTAATTAATTCATTATGGCTACCTACTTCGCATATTTTACCTTTCTCAATAACAGCTATTTTATCTGCCTTTTGTATAGTTGACAATCTGTGAGCGATTATCAAGACTGTTCGACTATTCATAGCTTGTTTAAGACCTTTTTGAACAGATTCCTCCGCTTCTGCATCCAAAGCACTAGTAGCTTCATCTAGTAATAAAATTGTAGGATCACCTAGTAAAGCTCTTGCAATAGATATTCTCTGTAGTTGACCTCCAGAAAGATTTGTCCCTCTTTCTTCTATATATGTTTCATAACCGTCGGTTAATTGCTCAATAAAATCATGAGCATTTGCAATTTTTGCAGCATTTACAATATTTTCTCTAGTTGTCTGCCTTCCAAATCTTATCGCTTCAGCAACTGTCCCTGAAAAGATAAATGTTTTTTGAGGAACTATACCTATTAATCTTCTTAAATAGTTGGTATTTACATTCTTTAAATTGTATTCATCAATAAATATTGAACCTTTATTAGGTTCTATGAATTTTAATATTAATGAAAAGATTGTACTTTTGCCTGCTCCCGATGGGCCAATTAAAGCAACTATTTTACCATTATCTATATCTAAACTTATATCTTGTATCACGTCATTATTATGACTATACGAAAAGAATACATTCTTAAAAGATATTTTTCCTTCTATTTTATTAGGTATAATACCTCTGTCCGATGTCGTTGTTTCTTGTGGATTATATGTTATTTCGTTTAATCTTCTTAGTGACGCCTGACCTTGCTTTAATTCGTTATAGTTTGTGGTTATATGGCTTATTGGATCAATTAATATTATTAAAGCTGTGAAATAACTTCCAAATTCTTCATTTGACATACCTCCTGTTTGGATTCTATAAGTTCCAATCGCGAGAATACTCAAAATACCTATTACTTCTAATAATCCAACTATGGGATGTTGAAGGGCTACAAGCCTAAGCATATTAAATTTAGCTTCTTTATGTAATTTAACTTGTCTATCAAAATCGTTTTGCAACCATTCTTCTACTGCAAATGCTTTAACCATTGGTAATCCTTGAATTGCCTCTGAAAGCAAACCTGCTAAAGAGCTGATTTTGTTCTGACTTTTTTCAGATGCTTTTAATACTCTTCCTCCAAAATCACTAACTAATAATGCAATTAAGGGAGCTAATATTATTGTCGCAAGTGACAAATTCCAGTCAATAAATATCATATAACCAAATACCGCTAATAATTGAAATAAAGATGGAGTCGTATCTTGAATAGATTTATAAATAACTTCGCCAACTCGATCAACATCCTCTGTAAGTCTGTATGCAATATCACCAGATGAGAGTTTTTCTATGAAAAGAATATTACTTTTTTGAAGTTTTCTAAATAATGTTGTTCGAAGATCTTGGCTTAATGCTAATGCTGGCTTTGCCAGGAGACTATCTTGTAGATATTGTGCAGTTTTTTGAATTATAAAAATAATAAGGGCTTGTAAAATTACGGTTAAAACTTGTTTTGTATTACCTTGACCAATTGCAGGTATTAACTTTCCTGATAACCATGCGAGTATTGGCCAACAAATTACGTATACAATCATGCTTATTCCACCCAGCAGCAAGAGTGGCAAATGTCCCTTGAGTCTGACTATCAGGTAAATGAAATTTATTTTGTTTTTTTGTTTCATTCCATCAAACTATCAATGTTTAATTTAAAAGCACGTAAATGAAATTGGATCAATTCATGAAATTTATTGGAATCGTTCAGACTGGAGGAGAAGCAAAATTGATTATTAAAGCAGGAAAAATATCAGTTAATGGCATAGTGGAACAAAGAAGAGGTAGAAAATTAATTGATGGTGATCAAATTATTTTTGCAAATGAAACATACATTGTTCCTAATTCTGATCCTCTAGGCCGTAAGTTGGCAAGAAGAGACAAATGAGGAGCTAGCGTGCGTAAACCGGTCATCGCAGGGAATTGGAAGATGAACATGACTTGTACTGATGCGATTGAGTACATGCGGGTATTGATCCCCTTATTGAAAGACATAGCAAAAAAAAATAGGGAAGTTGTTATAGCTCCCCCATTTACAGCTCTATACCCACTCTCTGAGTTCATTAAGGACACAAACGAATATCTTTCTTTGTCTAGCCAAAATGTTCATTGGGAGGATAGTGGAGCCTATACAGCCGAGGTGTCTCCTCTCATGCTTAACGAGCTGTCAGTTAAATGTGCAATTGTTGGACACAGCGAACCACGAAAATATTTTAGTGAAAGTGATGAGCAAATAAATAAGAGAGCCCAATCGGCTCAAGATCATCAATTAATTCCAATTGTGTGTGTTGGGGAAACTATTGAACAAAGAGAGATGGGTGAAGCAGAAAGGGTTATTAGAAGGCAAATTGATCAGGGTCTTGAAGGCATAGATGTAAAAAGGCTCATAGTCGCTTATGAACCAATTTGGGCCATAGGAACTGGTAAAACATGTGAAGCTAATGAGGCTAATAGAATTTGTGGACTAATTCGAAAATGGACTGGTTACGAAGACGTCATTATTCAATACGGTGGATCAGTTAAATCAAATAATATTGATGAGATTATGTCTATGTCAGATATTGATGGTGTATTAGTTGGTGGAGCCTCTTTAGATCCTATAAATTTTGCGAGAATTGCTAACTACGAAACAATATAGTAATTATCTACCAGAACATTGGGAAAGAGAAACCCATTTAATGGCAATAGTAAACATCACGGAAGATTCATTTAGTGATGGAGGAATTTATATTGACTTACCATCTGCAATTAATCATTCATCATTATGCATTAAACATGGAGCACATATTTTAGATATTGGTGCACAGAGCACCCGACCTGGCGCATCTGAGGTTGGAACAGAAATTGAAATTAATAGATTGGTTCCTTTAATAAGAGAATTAAAATTATTACACCCCGAGATTCCAATTTCTGTAGACACATTTCATCATTCTGTTGCTGAGAAAGTATTAAATGTTGGTGCAGACTGGATTAATGATATTAGTGGTGGTCGTCATGATCCTGAAATCTTAAGTGTTATTGCTGATAAAGGTTGTCCATATATTTTGACGCATAGTCGTGGAAATAGTATGACAATGGACTCATTAGCTAAATATACAAACGTTGTCAAAGATGTAAAAAATGAATTATCAAATCAAATAGATTTAGCATTATCTAAAGGTGTTAAAAATGAACAAATTATAATTGATCCTGGAATAGGTTTTGCAAAGAATGTCGATCAAAACTTAATTTTGCTGAAAAATATAGAGCAATTTGTTTCTATGAATTATCCAGTTTTAATAGGAGCTTCTAGAAAAAGATTTATTGGGTCAGTTATAAATGAACCTGACCCTTCAAAAAGAATATTTGGAACATCAGCGGTGGTTTCTAGATGTGTGATTGCTGGAGTTGATATTTTACGAGTTCATGATGTTAAACAAATTTCACAGGTTATAATAATGACAAAATCAATTATTTAATATTTAACTAATCTTCTGTATTAACTCCTTCAATTCTATCTTCTACTTCTTGATAAAGTTCTTTTAATTGCTCAATGTTTTCATCGGATGTTTCCCAATATCCTCTCCCATTAACTTCCAATAATGTACCAACTATTCTTCTAAAACTATGAGGATTCAATTCCATTAATCTTTTTCTCATCTCTGGATCATTTATAAAAGTTTCATTAGATTCTTCATATACAAAATTATCAACTTGTCCACTAGTTGCACTCCATCCTAACGTGTAGTTAAGTCTATTAGATACCTCTCTTACGCCCTCATAACCAGACTTGAGCATTCCTTCGTACCATTTTGGGTTAAGTAATTTTGTTCTAGAATCCAATCTAATAGTTTCACTTAATGATCTGACCTGAGCATTGGCTGTAGTTGTGTCTGCTATATAACTACTTGGAGCTTTACCATCATCTCTAAGGTTTTTAATTAAATTTGTCGGATCAGAATCAAAATAATGACTTACATCTGTTAAGGATATTTCTGATGAATCAAGGTTTTGAAATGTAACGTCAGCTGTTTTCATGACTGATTCAAATACATCTCTGTTTTGATTCATTTCTCCTGGATTATCAGCGTTGAAAGCATAAGTTTTCCTTGAAAGGTACATTTCTTGTAACTCATTTTCTTCTTCCCATGTTGAATTTTCGACTGCCAAATTGACATTCGAGCTATAACTTCCGCTTGCATTTGAGAAAACTCTGCTTGCAGATTCCCTAATACTTTTCCCTTCCTTTTCTGCCTGTTCGAGAGCATGTTTTCTTACGAAATTTTGATCAAGTGGTTCATCTGCTTCCGCAGCCATCTTTACCGCTTGATCAATCAATGCCATTTGATTAATAAACAAATCTCTAAATACACCAGAACAGTTCACTACCACATCAATTCTTGGTCTTCCTAATTCTTCAAGTGATAGGAGCTCTAATTTATTTACTCTTCCAACAGAGTCTGGCTTTGGTTTTACACCTACAAACCAAAGGATTTGAGCAAGTGATTCTCCATACGTTTTTATATTGTCTGTACCCCAAAGTACGCAAGCAATAGTTTCAGGCCATGTTCCTTGCTCCTCTTTTTGTCTTTCAATAAGTTTGTCAACTACACCTTTAGCTGATGCCACAGCCGCTATTGTTGGTATCGATTGTGGATCTAAGGCATGAATGTTTTTGCCACTTGGTAATACTCCAGGGTTCCTTATAGGATCTCCTCCTGGGCCAGGAATAACATAATCACCGTCTAGAGCTTTTAAAAGGCTTTCCATTTCTTTATCTGCACATATCTGCTCTAAGCAAAATCTCAAATAATCAAACAATTTATCTAGTGAACTTGTATTTACATTCTCAAAACCTGCTTTCTTAGCCGATGCTTGCCATGGTGATGGGATTGAGAAGCCGATACCTCTTAAGAACTCAACAATTAGTGTCCAAATATTCTTCTTCATATTTACTCTCCCATCCCTTCCTGTTAGAGACTTAACCATTGAGCCAACAGCGTCTCTTGATGTCTCTGTAATTAACTTATTAAGTTCAACATCTTCTAATTTACCCTTGTTATTACCTTCATAAACTTCTTCGATTGTTTTTCCTTTTGATTCAGCTAATAAACCTGGTAATGATCTGATTCCATCATTCTCTCTTTCTATGGATGCGATACTTACCAAAGTTGCAATAGCTTCTTCAGCAGTAGCTGGTTTTCCAATAGTGTGCAATCCGCAAGGTAATAATCGACTTTCAATTTCCATTAATTGTTTATAAACATTTCCGACGACCAAATCTCTTTCTTCTATTTCTAATTCGGAGGCATCTTTTTCAGGAAGTTTTACATCTTCATCAAGATTACATTTCTTTGATGTTTCAACTATTGCGTTAACAATTTGAATTCCTCTTCCACTTTCACGTAATTGTTGATAAGAACCAACTAATTCTCCAAGTTCTTTGAGACCTTTATATAGTCCTGCATTTTCAGCTGGGGGAGTTAAATAGCTAATTGTTGAGGCATAACCTCTTCTTTTGGCGATTGTCGCTTCCGAAGGATTATTTGCTGCGTAGTAATAAAGATTAGGTAAACCTCCAATTAAAGAATCGGGATAACAAGTCTCACTCATACCCATTTGTTTTCCAGGCATGAATTCAAGAGATCCGTGGGTTCCAAAATGAAGAACAGCATCTGCCTTCCAAACTTTTTCTAAATAAGTGTAATAAGCGGCAAAACCATGATGAGGACTAGCACTTCTGGAGTAAAGCAATCTCATTGGATCACCTTCATATCCAAAAGTTGGTTGTACTCCAACAAATACATTCCCAAATTCTTTTCCATATATAAGAAGATTTTGTCCATCACTATTTAAGTTTCCCGGTGGTTTTCCCCAATTCTCTTCAAGCCTCTCAGAATATGGAGTTAATTTTTCATATTCATTGACAGTCATTCGATGAGCTATGGATAGTTCAGGAGAACCTTGTAAAGCCTCAGGATCATTTATTAATGTTTCCATCAATGCTTTTGGATTCTTAGGTAAATCTTTTATGTCATAACCTTTTTGCTTCATTTCTTCTAAAACTCTATAAATAGAGCCAAAAACGTCTAAGTAAGCAGCTGTTCCAACATTTCCTTTGTCAGGCGGAAAACTAAATACAGTGATAGCTAATTTCTTCTGGTCACGTTTTTTAATTCTTAGTGATGACCATCTAATAGCCCTCTCAGCTATTGCATCTACTCTGTCTTGAAGTGTATGAGCTTTGCCAGTGGCATCGTCTCGACCAGATAAAACTATTGGCTCAATAGCACCATCTAATTCAGGAATTGCAATCTGAAGTGCAACTTGAACTGGATGAAGACCTAGATCACTGCCTTCCCATTCTTGTGTAGTTTGGAAAACAAGTGGCAGAGCAACCATGTAAGGTCGATTAAGCTTTTTTAAAGCCTCGACTGCTTTTGGATGATCTTGCCTTGCAGGGCCTCCTACAAGTGCAAAACCTGTAAGAGATACAACTCCGTCCACAATTGGTGTGTCAGTGTTGATTGGATCGTAATAAAACTCATTAACTGGCTTAGAAAAATCTAATCCACCACAAAAAATGGGTATGACTGTTGCTCCCCTATATTCCAGTTCTTGAATTACTGCAACGTAGTGTGCATCATCTCCAGTAACAATATGACTTCTTTGGAGTACAAGACCAATTACTGGACCTTCTTTAGCCTTATTTGATAGGTCATCTCTAGAAGATGTCCAATTGAGATATTCTTTTTTATCTTCAAACATATTTGGCGCTAAAGGGTGCCAAATTCCTAAATCAGGGAAAACTTCAGGCTCTGCAATTTCAACTTTTTCTTTTTCTAGATTAAGTTCTGGAAATACATATTTATCTCCAAGCATTAGTAGGAAGTTTCTTAGATTATCAGGAGTACCGCCTAACCAATACTGAAAACTAAGCATAAAACTTCGAGCGTCTTGTGCCTTGTCTACTGGAAGATATTTAAGAATTGAAGGAAGAGTATTTAGAAGTTTCAACATTGAATCTTGAAAGCCAGCTCCGCCAGCTTCTTTCCTCTTCTTCATAAAATCGCCAATTATGCTTTTGCTTTGACCTAACTGGGCCATAGAAAAAGTTCCCAATTTGTTCAATCGCATCACTTCAGGCATTGATGGAAAAACCACCGCCGCTTTAAGCTTTTCCTTATGAGGTTCGACTGCTTCAACAACTTTTTGCGCCAAATCTTCAATAAAAATCAGTGAAGCTACAAATAAATCAGCTTTTTCTATATCTTTTTTAAAGCTTTCATAATTAGTTGTATCTCTAAGTTCCTCAATTAAATATCCATTAAGTTCAATTCCAATAGGACCATTTTGTGAATTTAAAGAGTTTGCAGCTTGAGTAAGAGCATTTTGATATTGAGGCTCAAGAACCACATAAACAGCTTTCATCACTGCTTTATGGCTGTGATTCTCAACAGGTGAAACTCTGCGATTGGCTGAGCGAACCTGTGTAAACATCTTTTCTTCTATCGGAATTCGACCAAGCCTAGTGTTCAGTGGTCCTTTAGTGTGTTATTTAGTTAATGCCTGTTACAAGGGATATCAAATATGATTATAAAAAAAGAAATTCAATGAGTTCTGCTAATCAATCAATACCAGTTTTAGTTGCAGGAGCTTTAGGTCGAATGGGATCTGAGGTTATTAAAGCAATTATTTCATCCAAAGATTTTCAACTTGTTGGCGCAATTGATAACCAAAAAGATAAAGAAGGTCAAGACGTAGGACCATTAATAGGTTTAGACCCACTTGATGTATTCCTTTCAAGCGATTTTGAAGGTTCTTTGTGTGCTGCAAGTCAGAATGTTCCTAAAGATGGTTCAAATAAAGGAGCTGTTCTAGTTGATTTCACGCATCCTAAAGTTGCTTATAAACACACCCGTACATCAATTGCGTATGGTGTTCATCCAGTAATTGGTACTACAGGAATAACAACAGATCAATTAGATGATCTTTCAATATTTGCAGAAAAGGCTTCTCTTGGTTCGGCTATTATTCCTAACTTTTCAGTAGGTATGGTTTTGCTGCAGCAAGCTGCCGCAGCGGCGGCTCGTTTTTATGAGTTCGCTGAATTGACAGAAATGCATCACAACAAAAAAGCTGATGCTCCAAGTGGAACATGCATTAAAACAGCTGAATTGATTGAGGAGCAACGTACATCTTTTAACAAACCCTTAGTAAAAGAAGAAGAATCTATCGATGGTTCTCGAGGTGGATCTCGTCCTAGCGGCTTGAGACTTCATTCTGTAAGATTACCCGGTCTTGTTGCTCATCAACAAGTCATGTTTGGTTCTAATGGAGAGACTTATGAGTTAGCTCACAACACTATTGATCGTTCTGCTTATATGCCTGGAGTGCTATTAGTTGTTAAAAAAATCAGATCATTCAATAAATTGATTTATGGACTAGAAAAAATCCTATAATTATTAATACATATGTTATTTCCTATTAAGCAAAATGAGATAAATAAGTTGATCCCTTCAGTAGCAACAGGGAAGCAATTTAATTCAGCCTTGGGAAATCCTCAGAAAATTTTTCAACGGATTATGATCTCAGCAATTGGAGGTGTAATTACGCTATTAATTAGTCAAAGTCAAGTAACAAGTCAATTTTACTCATTATGGTTGGTTTTAGGAGTAGTTTTCCTTTTATATATATTATGGGGGCCAATACTTGAAGCTAGCAGAAAAAATTCAAAGTTTAAAAGTTTCTCTTTTTCAGCACTAGTTGATGGATATATTTCTGATGTTTATGTAGAAGATAGGATAGAAAAACAACAGGAACAAGCTAATAAAGATGGAAGGTTAGAGGTATTGGAGAAAAAAAGAACTTGGGTCGTTTTAGATATAGAAGATGAGGACGGTTTTGTAGGTAATATTAGTTTTCCTTTGCAAAATAAGTTCAATATACTCACTAAGGGAATGAGGATTAACTGTGTTGTTTTTAGTAATAGAAGAGATTTTGATAGTATTCAAGCGATAAGCGATGCATGGTGTCCAGAAATAAATTTATGGGTAGGATCTTATCCATTCCTTCTTCGTCCAGCATTTGAAGAATTTGTAAATATGAGAATTTTAAATTAAAGTTAAAATGTAAAAAATGATATAATATAATTTATGAATATAGCAATTATTGGTTCTGGATTAACAGGATCTTTGGCAGCAATATCATTAGCACATGCTGGTTGTAGAGTTGATCTATATGAGAGATTATCGGATGAAGAACTTATAAATAGAGATCGAACATACGCTATCACACATTCCTCTAGAAAATTATTAGAAAAAGTTGGGATATGGTCTCGATTAGTTTCCCATTTGATTCCATTTCAGTATCTAAATGTAATTGATTATGAAATAAATAAAAAGTTTCAATTTCTTATTGAAGATTTAAGTATTGAAAACCGAAATTATTTAGCAGTTGGTTGGATTGCAGAACATAAAAATATAATGCTATCAATTTTAGAAGTAATATCACGAATTGAAAATATTAATAAAATCCCTACATCTGTAATACCTAATACAAATAATTATGACCTTATTGTTGCCGCAGATGGATCAAATTCTACTACAAAAAAGAAACTTAAAACCCCCTCATTTAATTTTAATTATGATCAAATGTGTATTACCGCAAAGGTTTTATTAAGAGGTGTAAAGTCTAATGAAGCATTTGAAATTTTAAATTCAGAAGGTCCATTTGCTGTTTTACCTCTGGGTGGCGATTTATTTCAATTAATATGTAGTCAATCTATGTTAAAAGGTTCTTATAATATTAGTTTATCTAAATCATTATTTTTAGACTATTTATCAACACTTCTACCATACGGTATCGAACTAGATACTATTGTCGACAAACCTAGTTCATTTCCAATAAATTTTGTGTTTAACTATTCTTTTTTTTCAGGTAAATTTATTTATTTAGGAGAAACTGCTCACAAATTACATCCTGTAGGTGGGCAAGGATTAAATCTATGTTGGAGAGATGTCGATTGCCTTTCAAAATTAATTTCTATTTCATTTTTAAAAAATAATCATTCTTTTATTCCATTTATATATTCAATTTCAAGAATAGTTGATGTTTTATCAATATCTATCTTAACTGATAGTTTGGTTAGATATTCTAGAAGTAACATTAATATCTTCTTACTGCCAAGGAAATTTATTTTCTATATTTTAAAAAAATCTGCTTTTCTTAGAAAACATATTATTAATATAATGACTAATGGATTATAGCTAATCTTATATATAAATGATAACTACTAATAGCTCTATTGATAAACCCTCCGAGGATTTGTGTAATTTTATTATTGATAAACTTGGCATAAGTCAGAGTGCATTAGAATTAGGTATAAAAAGATCTTCTTTGGAAAATACTCCATTACCTATAGTCATGTGGAGTTATGGGTTGATAACTTTAACTCAACTAAAGATAATACTTATGTGGCTAAAAGATAATTAATACTGGATTAAACTTTCTACAAACAAATTAGTATCTAAATTCTTTCTCCCTTTGAGTTCGGTAAGCTCTACAAGAAAAGCGTATCCTATTAAATTACCTCCTGCTTCTCTGATTAACTTGCCTGCACAAGCAGCGGTTCCTCCTGTCGCTAGCAAATCATCTATAACAATGATTTTGCTATCTTTTTCAAATGAATTCTGCTGGATTTCTAATCTGTCTTCACCATACTCAAGCTTATAATTAAGACCGATTACTTTTCCTGGTAATTTATTAGGTTTTCTAATAGGAATAAAACCAACCTCATATTTAAATGCTAACGCTGATGCAGAAATAAATCCTCTGGATTCTATGCCAGCTATATAATCTGGATTCGTAGTAGAAATTAGCTTTTGTAGAGGTAACATTAATTCATTCCATATCTTCGGCTTTTTATATATGGGGTTAATGTCTTTGAAGACTATTCCTTCTTTTGGAAAATCATTTATTTCATTTATATATTTTTTTAAGTTTTCCATTCTTTACCAATATTGGTGTGCGGTTTTATAAAACTAACAATAAACCTAGCTAATCTACCAACTCCTGTCATTATTTAAAGTATGAATAAATCAAATTTAGTTACTACGCATAATGCATACGTCAATAATGGCTCAAAATATCATGACACTACTGTTGACAAGACTTTTGTTAATTCCGCCATCGCAAATGATACTCCAAGAAAACTTGATTTTTTGATTCTAGTTATTGAAACCCTACAAATCAATGCTAACGATTCCCTATTATTGAAAGCCAAGGATATTGGCTTGTCTGATGATTTTTCTAATAGAGTTAAATTTTGGAAATTGAGATGTTCTAACCCTTTAAGGAATACATATTCATTTTCATCTATGTCATCTGATCAGATTAATTCTCTTGTTAAACTTATTTCTACTATGGCAGAAAATCTCTACCCCCTTATTAGGCAATTACTTTCCTCAAAAGAATCTAAGTCTCTTAATGAAGAGCGATGGTCATTATTTACTAATCGTCTTAAGTCACTTATTCGCGAACGGATGAATATTCAACGTAGTTATATTGCATCCTTATTAAGCAATGAAAATAATGACTTTTTTAGAAATTTATTAGTTATTCTCTCTCTCTCCTGTGGAAAAGGAGGAGCTAATAGATTAAAAGCTTCTTTGTATCATCAATTATAGAATAAAAAATGATTAATTTATCTTATAGATTTGATCAAAACTCATCTTCCCTAGAGATATCGGGAATGCCAGATGTATCAAATGGAGACTCTGAAGATACTATCGGTATTTTATCTTCATGGACATTGAAAATTATTGGCTCACCTGTATTGGAGGGAGAGAAAGATCATCTTGATAATTTGATGCAAGTAATTCTTCAATATTCAAGATCGTATATCTCCGGAATACGTAAAACATTTATATCTAATAAAAAAATTGTTAAGCTATCGCCTTTCGGTATTAGTCATAAATTATTACTAAATAGTACAAAGGAAGGAGTTAAGCCTTTAGAAATTATTTTAGACGACTCTGAATTGTCCGATCTAACAAGATGTCTAGATCTTTTAAGATTTGATCCTAGATTTAATATTAAATGGGATATCAAGCAAGAAAAACCCTTTAGCAAGAGATATATTCTTACTAATATTTCTAATTCTAAGAAAAATTTTAATTTCATTTATGCTCTTATTCTATTTCTATTAACTAGCAGTTTGTTAGTATTCATTCCAACAAATAATAAATATGAGTTAAGAGATTCTAGTATTAATTCTCAATCTTTATCGGATGAAATCGAATAATAATTAAACCATAGTAACTTACTTTTTAACTTTACTTTTTTATATAGTTAGCTATATAAAATTATTACATAATTGATAACAATCGATATAGCAAATACCAAGGATTTATATAGCTGAAAATATTCTCCAATAACTGAAAAAATCAACTAGAATTTATAAAAATTTAATTAAAATGAAACTTTCAATTTACGATAGAGAAAAAATAGATATTGCTGACGATCATATCTTCTATCAACAGCCTAGATATGTTCACCACCTAAGCTATTCATTCAGAACCCGCCTTACTAAGTTATATGCAGAGTATTTACTTAATCATTACGTAATTCTAGATTTAATGAGTAGTTGGGTAAGCCATTTACCTTCGAATATTAGATATAAAAAAGTTATTGGTCATGGAATGAATGAATCTGAATTAAGTTCAAATAAAAGGCTTGATAGTTTCTGGGTCCAAAATTTAAATATCAAGCAGAATATGCCAATAGAGGATTCTTCTGTTGATGTTGGATTAATTGTTGCTGGATGGCAATATCTTCAATATCCAGAAAAAGTTTCATTAGAACTATCAAGGATTATCAAATCTGATTCATTATTGATTATTTCTTTTACTAATCGAGCATTCTGGACTAAAGCTCCGAACATCTGGACTTATTCGTCAGAGAAAAATAGAATTGAATATGTGAATAATGTACTTAGTGCTAATGGATGGAGGATTGAAAGAATTTACAATGAAAAAACTCATGATAAAAAGCTTTTTGGATTTTACTCCGTAGAGAGTGATCCTTTTTTTTCCGTTATTGCAAGAAACAATAAGTCTAATTACTGAACTAGTATTTATTAATAGTTATATTTAGTATTAGTGCACAATAAAATTTTTTATGTCCTGTTCTCTAATTAAATTTAGTTCTGAAGATTGTGGAACTTGTCACAGGATGAGCTTCTTTGATTCTAAAGTTGCAAATGAATTAGGTATTGAATTTATTAGCGTAAAGCTACAAGATACATTGGTTTATAGAAAATATAGACCAATACTATTAAAACAATATCCAACAAAAGAAGGTATGGGCTGGCCGACTTATCTATTGGTTAATGAACCTGATGGAGAATTTGAAATTATAGGTGAACTAAAAGGAGGAA
Source organism: Prochlorococcus marinus str. MIT 1013 (assembly GCF_027359395.1). Classification (NCBI taxonomy): domain Bacteria; kingdom Bacillati; phylum Cyanobacteriota; class Cyanophyceae; order Synechococcales; family Prochlorococcaceae; genus Prochlorococcus; species Prochlorococcus marinus. Next base: position 371,792 of record NZ_CP114778.1, on the reverse strand, counting down.
TTGCTAAAGGTGATTTTAGAGAGAGACTTTCTAAACTATTATCTAGTTGATCTCCTAATTAATTGACTGGTTGCATCAATCCACCACTTCCAGAGTCAGAATCATCATCATCGTTTCCTGCATCTACAGTCAAAAGTGTATATATTCCTATAGCTAAAATACTTATCATTCCGCTAAACAGACTTAATCCATATTGGTTATTACTGATTTCTAATACTTCACCCAAGGTAATAATACTCAAATTTTGGTGACTATAGCAATTTTTTAGTTTAAAAACGTCAGCATCAACCAATTGAAAAATTGACATGCCATTCTTTTATGATTTTTAAATTTATCTATCGAGTATTTATTTCAGAACACATTAAATTTAGCCATTCAGTAAGTTGATCTAGAAGTTTGTCGCTATCTAATATGCCTACACCTCGAATGGTCACTGACGAGTATCGAAGTCCTTTTTTATAGATAAATCTTCCGTGAAGATGGTTTGCCAATCCTTTTATCATTAACTTAAAAGCTGGCTCATCCATCATTGTTTCAAGCTCAACATTAGGTTTTGACAACTTAATTCTCGAGAAGCCACACTTTTTGGCAATTATTTTTAATTTCATTACTTCTATCAATGATTCAACGGCCTTTGGTAATGTTCCATATCTATCAACCAAGTTGCTAGCAAATTTAACTAACGCATCATTGTTTTCGCATTCTGAAGCTAATCTATAAGCATTTATTTTTTCATCTGGATCAGTTATCCAATCTCCAGGTATAAAAGCTGTAACAGGTAAATCAATTTGAGTATCCTCAACAGATGGAATGTCTTGTCCTTGTATTTCTGCGATAGTTTCCTGCAATAGTTCCATATACAAATCAAATCCGATTGTTTCCATTTGTCCGCTTTGTTCAATACCTAAAATATTGCCAACGCCTCTAATTTCCATATCCCTCATTGCTAACTGATAACCACTACCTAGATCACTAAATTCCTTTATTGCCTTTAACCTTTGTCTTGATGTCTCATTTAATTTCTCATCGTTTGGGTAAAACAACCAAGCGTGTGCTTGTACTCCACTACGGCCTACTCTGCCTCTCAATTGGTAAAGCTGAGATAACCCAAATTTATGAGAATCTTCTATTAAAATAGTATTTACTCTAGGAATATCTAAGCCACTTTCGACAATAGTCGTACAAAGTAAAACATCAGCTTCCCCGGCATTAAATGCCAACATTGCATTTTCTAAAGCTCCTTCTTCCATTTGACCGTGAGCGATTAATAACTTCACATTTGGAATCATAATTTTTATCTTATCAGCTACATTTTCTATACCTTTTATTCGTGGAACAATATAAAATACTTGTCCTCCTCTATCTATCTCTTGCGAAATTGCACTTCTTATTATCTCATTATCAAGTGGTGCTAAATGAGTTTTAATTGGCCTTCGTAATGGTGGTGGTGTTGTAATTAAACTCATTTCACGAACACCAGAAAGACTCATATAGAGGGTCCGTGGGATTGGAGTAGCAGAAAGAGTTAATACATCTACACTTTTTTTTAACTCTTTTATTTTTTCTTTTTGATTAACACCAAAACGTTGTTCTTCATCAATAACAAGAAGTCCCAAATCCTTATAAAATATTTTTTTATTTAAAAGTTGATGTGTACCTACAACAGCATCAATATGTCCATCTTTTAATCCAGTAAATATTTGCTTTCTTTCACTACTAGTTTTAAATCTATTTAGCAAAGATACTTTTATAGGGTAAGGTGCAAATCGATCAGAAATAGTTCTCCAGTGTTGTTGTGATAATACTGTTGTTGGCGCAAGCAATGCAATTTGTTTTCCTGAAGTGATTGCTTTAAATATTGCTCTTATTGCAACCTCTGTCTTCCCAAATCCAACATCACCACAAACTAATCTATCCATAGGTTTTTCACATTCCATATCAGATTTAACCTGAATTGTTGCTTTTGCCTGATCTGGTGTTAGTGCGTATGGAAATGAGTCTTCTAATTCGCTTTGCCAAGGTCCATCTTTTGGAAACTTGAAGCCCTTTTCTTTACTTCTTTCTGCATATAATTTAATTAAATCAATAGCAATTCTTTTAACAGATTTCTTAGCCTTTTCTTTTATTTTATTCCAATTTCCACCTCCTAACTTACTAATTGTAGGTGACTTTGTATTAGAACTCCTATATCTGCCTAAACTACCAAGTTGATCCGCAGCAATACTTAATTTTCCATCCATATATTTTATTACTAAGTAATCTCTCGATTCACCATTAATATTTATTTTTTGAATATTCTGAAATAAACCTATACCATGATTTCTATGAACAACATAGTCTCCTGGCTTCATTTTATTAGGATCAATTTTTTTACTTTGGGATTGCTTTCTTCTTCTCACATATCCTGTACTTGAAATATTATGTTGTCCGAAAAATTCCTTATCAGTTACTAATGCGATTTTCCATGCTGGAAGGTAAAACCCCTCAATTTCTCCCTCATTACTATTTTTAATAGCTACAGGTATATTGTCTTCAATAATACTGCTAATACCATTAAGATCGTTGTTATTAGGTATAAACTTTGTAATACATTCATGTTCTTCTAATAGAGAAACTGCACGAGTTGGTTGAGCAGAAATTATCCAGATTGAAAAATTATTCTTTATATAATCTTTTAAAGATAAACTAATTTTTCCATATTGATTAGGTAACCATTGATGAACTTTACTGGAAATATTAAAAACATTATCTTTGTTTGTAGTGTCTTCTAAATCTGTAATATCAATCCCTTTATAGTTATTCAGGGAGTTATAAATTTCATCAATATTTTTATGTAGATTAGGTTTAAATATATTTTGTATTGATTGACTGCCTTCTCTATTTTTTATTACTTCTGTATAACTTTCATTAACTATATTATACCATGAATTTCCATGTGATAAGCCCTGCAATCGTTCATCTACTACAATAAATGTATTATCATCTAAATAATTTAATAAAGATGAAGGCTTTTCGAATGCAACTCCTAAATATTTTTTAGCAGTAGATAGTTTATTAGAATTAATTAAGTCAGAGGACTCTTCATCTGTAAATAAAATTGATATATCCTTATCATTGATTGATATAAGCTTATTTATTATTAGGGGATCAAAGCCTGTTGGAGTAATACAAACATTATCAATTTTATCCAATGATCTTTGTGATATTGGATCGAATTCTTTAATCTTATCTAATTGATCGCCATATAACTCCAATCTAATTGGTAGTTCGCTACTAACAGGATAAATATCAATAATATCACCACGTCTTGTCCAGGTTCCTTCTTGATCAATATTATTAGATTTTATATATCCACCTTCGCTCAATTTTAATGATAATTCTCCAAGATTTATTTCATCTCCTACATTTAATTTAATAGACTTTGTTTTAACAAAATCTATTGGAGGTAAATGTGGTTGTAATGATCTTTCTGTTGCTATTATTGCTATATTCTCATGCTCTTTTGTCTCCATAATATCACTAAGTACTTGTAATTGACCCCATACAATTTCTGAAGTTACCTGTATTGAATCATATGGAGAAACCTCACTTGTAGGATATAAACATGTCTTTGTCCATCCACAATCTTTTACTAGTGGAAACCACCTTGTAGCTTCTTCTAATGTTGGAACGATTACTAATAATGTTTTTGATACTTTTTTAGCAAGAGAAGTAGTAATTAATGCTTTTGCTGTTCGAGAAGCTCCTGTTAATATTAATCTTTCATCTCTATTTGATCGTCCAATCAACTCATTTGTTAACTGATGATTTTCTAAATAGTTTGCTATTGACTCTAAAGACACTATTCCAATTTACTTAATTTAATCACGTTACCATAACATTTTATTTATCTTTTTGAGAAGGGTTAACTAGCTTGATATTGATTTCGAATTGATTTAAGCTTTTCAACAAAAGACATTAATTGTTCTTGATTAAGTTCCTTCCTTGTTGAAACATTAAATTCCTTTTGTAAATATTCTCTTCCATGTGTATGATCCCATGACAAATCCCTAAGTATTTTATCGGACTCTTCAATTAATGTATTAATAGTTCCTTTATCTTCTTTATTTTGTGTTGGTATATCTATCTCCTTCAAAAGACTTAGATACTTTACAATATCATTATACTTAGTTATTTTGTTCCTATTTTTATAACCTAGACTTTTTACTAGAAAATTGATTTCATCATCTCTAGACCATTTTAATCTATCAATTTCTAAATCAATTGCTGCTAGTTCGTTACTCCAATCACTTGGTTCATGATTAGTATTAATTTTTTCATTTTTTGGTAAATCAACATTCACTGGGGTTTTGATTATATCCTCATTGATAGACCTTATAGTTTTCTCATCATTTGCTAATATTTTTAGCCTTTTATTAAGTCTTGCTATCGCTTTATCTTCAGCAACTTCTACTGTTGGCCCTTCTGCCAGTGCACTTCCCAGATTTTTATCATCGAGCCACCCATTAACTTGCACAACAGCTTTATCTGTAGTTAGGTGGCAAAGTTTCGATTCAATCCTCATAACTCTTTTGAATTAGCCTAATTAGAATTATTAGCGTTAAAATATACCAAACAGGTAGTGTAAATAGCTCTTTTTTCTTAATTTAATGGATTCAGCATCTCTTAGATCCTTAACTCCGTTACTTGATGGTATCGACCAATGGGTTGAATTAGCACCTCTCTTGCCAATCATTATTTCCTTAGAGCTTGTATTGTCAGCAGATAATGCTGTAGCCCTGGCTACAATAACTAAGAATCTAAATAATATCGATCTTCAAACAAAAGCACTGAATATAGGCATATTTATAGCTTTAATATTGAGAATACTTGTGATTCTTACTGCTCAATTCTTCTTGAATTTTTGGCCAGTTAAACTAATTGGTGGTATTTACTTAATATCACTATCAATATCAAAGTTTATTTCTATTAACAATACTCACTTAATTGATACCGATAAAGCTAATAGCAGCAAATCTAAATATTCATTATTTAAGGTTATAATTTTATTGGCTATAACTGATTTAGCATTTTCTATCGATAGTATTACAGCAGCGGTAGCAATAAGTGACCAATTTCTTTTGGTTATTACAGGCGCAATTATAGGAGTAATCGCATTAAGGTTTACCTCTGGATTATTCATTAAATGGCTGGAGATATATATTAATTTAGAAAAAGCTGGTTATATCGCAGTTGGTATTATTGGATTAAAGTTAATTATTCAATTAATATTCTTCCAATTAGTTATACCTGAATATTTATTCTTCTTAGCAATGCTATGTCTTTTTCTTTGGGGCTTTTCATCTAAAATAAATACAATTAACAATGTTTAGATTCCAAATTTATTTTTAATTCTTAGATTACATTGAACTGATAAGGTATAACTATCAGTTACTTTTTTACCTTCTAGTTGAGCATATTTTAGTTCAATTGGATAATCTTTAGTCATTATAACTATCCCACTTTTCTTGTTTATCATAATTATTTCACCAGGTAATCTATTGTTTATTGATTCCTTTACAATATACTGAATTGCAAGTAGTTCTTTTTTATTTGCTATTGAAGTGGCTTCTATTATTTTTATTCTCTTACCATTATGAAGTGTATAAGCGTTTGGATAAAGTCCCTGTATTTTTTTTATAATTTTCCTCGCATTTTGATTCCAATCAATTAAATAATCTTCTTTTTTTATTTGTCTTGCATAACTCGGCTGACCATTTAATTTTGATTGATCAATAGCTTTTAATTCTTCAAGAATTAATGATTTGTTTGAGCTTTTGATCTTACTTATTCTTTCAAGTGATTGAACCAAAAGTTTAGAGGATATTTTCGATAGTCTATTGGTAAGTATTTCAAGGTTGTCTGAATCATTAATAACCGTTGCCTCTTGTTCAATAACAGGACCTGTATCTAAACCTACTTCCATGGACATAATACAAATCCCCGTCTTTGGATCATCATTGATAATGCTCCACTGAATTGGAGCTGCTCCTCTCCATACAGGTAACAATGACGCGTGACTATTCCAGCATCCAAGTTTTGGCTGATCTAATATTTCTTTTGGAAGAATTTGACCAAAAGCTACAACTATATAAACATCAGCTTTCAAACTTTTGAGCATATCCTTTGTATTTTGATCCTTCCTTATTGATTGTGTTGAAAAGAAAGGTATACCTAAATCTATTGCTGTTTGTTTTACAGGTGATGGTGACAAGTTTTTACCACGACCTCGCTTTCTATCGGGTTGTGTAACTACAGCAATAACTTCGTTTCCAGCCTTCACTATTTTTATTAAATTCTCAGCAGCATATTTAGGTGTTCCCCAAAAAACTATCTTCACGCTTCACCAGTTATTGATATGTTATTAACCCAAACATATGGACTAATACCTTGATGCGTAACAATCTGTTCTTTTTCTATTTTAACAATACCTTTTAGCACTTTCAATATATCTCCAGCGACTGTTGCTGCCTCAATTGACGTATGTTTACCATCATTAACTATCCAACCATCAAATGGCAAGGAAAATGAACCTTGACTAGCCTTGACACCAGAATGAATAGCGGAAAGTTCATCTATTAAGATAAATTCTTTACGTGTTTCATTAATACTTAGATTGGGGTCCGTATCCATTCCACATCTACTTTTGCTTACAACCAACCAATCTGGTGATACAGATACCTTTGCTCCTAAGCCAGCATGGCCAGTTGGTTTAACTCCAAATTTTCTTGCAGTTGCCTCTGAATGTAGTAAATTTTTTAATACACCATCAGTTACTAAATTAATATTTTGAGTTGGAGTTCCTTCACCATCAAAACTAAAGGCTCCTACGTTATCTGGATGAAGCCCTTCGTCGCTTATATTTAAATTAGCAACTGAAATTTGGGAACCTATCGAATCTTTTTTCATTATACTTAGACCATCAATAATCGAACGTGCATTAAACATTGAACTAAAAGCACTAATTAATTGAAGAAAGGCTTCAGGTGAAAAACATACAAGATATTTATCGGTTTCTATAGATTTATAATTTAAATGGCTGATTAACTTATCTGATGTTTCTTTAATACAAGAATCAATTTGAAGATCCTCTAAATTAGAGTTTATTCTAATTCCGCCTGCGCTTCTAGGCTTTTTATTCTTTTCTTCACCCTTAGCATACAAATAAATAGATGATTGTGATAATTTCATATATCTATTAGCACCTTCGCTATTTATATATATCCTTTCCATATAACTTTCACTTAATCCATTATATGGAACAGAATCTATTGACTCATGCGTATTTATTAATTCTTTTTCAGCTTTTTTTAGAATAGTGAGTAATTCATCAATTGTATGCGTATCTGAAACTGTAGAATTTAATTCATTTAATGCTGACTTTGCTAATGATGAAAACTCCGGTGTTTCTTTGTTATTACCAAAACGACAAGCTTCAATAGCTCCTCTCATTGCTTTCTTAATTCCCTCACTTGTTAAGTCAGAGGTGCTTGTTATTCCAACCTTGTTATTCTTATTCCATACTCTTAATGTCATTGAATTTCGTTGAGAACCTTTTAACTGTTTAGCATTACCTTGTTGAACCTGAACAGATATATCTTTACTGGTAGATGCCCCCACATCCCATTTATCGATTTCAGATTCTTTACTATATTTGATTAAAAGATTAGTCAATAGTTGTGGGTCTAATTCACAATTTTTTTTAGAAGTATTTAATTCATTCATATTATCTTCCACCAACTGTGATTGAATCTACTTTAATATGTGGCTGACCAACAGTAACGTTTACACTGCCACTTACAGAGCCACAAAATCCCGCGGCAAGATCCAAATCATTTGCGCACATAGAGATTCTAGGCAAAATTTCTTTTGCTTCTCCAATTAAGGTTGCTCCTTTGACTGGTTTATCGAGTTTTCCATTTTTAATTAAATAGCCTTCTTCAACTGAGAAGTTAAATTGACCTGTTGGACCGACACTACCGCCACCCATTGATTTGCAGTAAAGACCGTTATCAATACTTTCAATTAATTTATCAGGAGAATAATTGCCTTGTTTAATGTATGTATTTCTCATGCGACTAGCAGCAGCAAATGAGAAATTTTGTCTTCTTCCACTTCCAGTCCTTGGGTGACCAGTTCTTAAAGAGCCTGCTCTATCTGAAATAAATTTCTTTAGTATCCCATCTTCGATAAGTAATGTATTTTGAGGTTCCATTCCTTCATCATCCATAGATATTGAGCCAAAGGCATAATCTGAGAGTCCTTCATCCACTGCACTTACAGCCTTATGGGCAATTTTCTTATTAATACAGTCATGAAAAGGGGATGTGCCTCTTTCTAATTGCGTAGTTTCAAGCAAATGACCACAAGCTTCATGAAATATAACTCCTCCAAATTTATTGGCTAGAACAACAGGCATTTGACCTGCGTCAACATATTCTGCGAATAACATTTTTTGAGCACTTTCATTTAACTCAATAGCACTTTTATCGATTTTCCAGTTCCTAAGATCATCTGGGTTTCCAGAACTGCCATATCTTCTAGCAGATGTAGATCTGTTCTTATCTTTTTGTGCAATTACATTAATACCAACTGTTTGGTGAAGTCGAATGTCTCTTGCAAACACTCCATCAGTTGCAGCGACAAGAACTTCCTGCCAATTTCTCGAATAGCTTGCTCTACGTACCTGTAAATTTTTATTTTTAACGGCAAGAGAATTTGTAGCTTCTAGCAATTTTAAAGTTGATTCACTTAGATCTGGTGATTTATCTAACCAATTATTCTTATTAGTTCCAAAGTCCTTCAGGGTTGATAAGCCTTCGAATTTGTCTTTATTGCTTGAGCCAACTTCTAGACCTAACATTCTTAAAGCTTGATTTAGAGCGTACAGCAAACCTGCTTTTGACAAATCATTGGTACTTACAAATCCGTCTTTTTTCCCAAGAAATACTCTTATGCCAGCACCTATACCAAAAGATGGACTAACATTTGAGATTTCGTCTTGCTCCGCTAGAAGCGAAATATTATCTGATTTCTCAAGAAAAATTTCAATAAGATCTGCTCCTGCTTTTTTGCCAAGCGATAATAATTCTTCAATTTGTGGTTTTAATGTGTCATCAAAAGTATGAAATAACAGATTTTCACTTTGTTTAGTAAGTAAAGAATTAGTCAATTTTTTGTTTTTTTATATTATGGCACTTGAACGACATAATTGCGTATTAATCAAAAAGTAGAAATGTTTATTGTTATTATTTAAAAATAAAAAATTTATTATAAATTAGTTAAATTTTAAGTTAGAAATATTCAATTTACACCAATCCATTTTTGACCATTTAATCTTTGAAGTACTCTAGAAATTAACAAGGGTAAAGTAGTCTTTTTTTCATCAATTAAAAAGGATTCTACTATGCTTGGATTTGAATTCGACTCAGCTAATAATATTGTCTTGTCAGAAGTTATGATTTCTTTATTAAAGCAAAGCCAAAATCTTCTTTGTTCAGATATTTCGCAAAACAACATCCAGCAATGTCCTCCAACAACTGGTCGATCACCTTCTAGCAATTTAATGTCTATAACTATTGTTCCTTTCTTTTGGATTGACATCTTTAACTCAGGAATTAAATGATTATTTATAAACTCTTTGAATGGCTTATCTTCTAATTTTGGAGGCTTTTCTGGTTTCTTAGGGATGGAGGTAGCTGCTGCTATTGGAGGAGTTTCTGAAACTACTTTTGAAACTTCGTTATTGGATTTTATTTCGTTTGTTGGCTCTGAATTTTTCATGAATTTATTTTAGCAAATCATTTAAATAGTTAGTTAACTTATTTTTGTTTAAAAATATTTTAATAATTTCTGGTTTACCACCTTAAAAAGGATTGATCATCCCAGTCATTTGATTTTTGGATTTCACTATCATAATTATCATATATCATTTGTTGGTCATTGTAAGAATCTTCACCAGATACATTTGAAATATCAGAATAATCGGATTGAATATTATCCCTATTAATAAAATCAGACTTCATTTTATTGATTTTTCCTATAACTCTAAAATTTGCATTTAATGTCGGAGAAGGATCTTTTATATCCCTTTCTATTAACGTTTTCTCATGGTTAATACTACTATAGGAATCTTTATTTACGTTGGTTAGTTGATCCTCATAGTCAGTTTTGTATTTTATTGATTTTTTAATACTTTGTTTATTAATATTTGCAAGTTTTGTTGTGAGAACATAAGAGAAGAGAAAACCACTTCCTGTTGATAGTGCAACATATGTACCTAAAGATAGTCTTGGAGTATTCCAAATAACTATTTTTAATTTTGTATATTCCTTTTGATTAGTAAGGAAAAAAAAAGTTAAGAATATTAACGAGGATAATAATGGAATAAATTTAAGTAGATAATTTAATTTCATTTGTTTGGACCTTTCCATCTCTTTATAATTTTTAAATCCTCACCAAGTGAATCAAACATTCTAACAACTATAAAATCAATTATATCTTCAATTGTGTTTGGATTTGTATACCACGCAGGAATAGGGGGAACAATTAATGCTCCAGCAATAGCTAGACGTTTTATGTTTTCTATATGTATTAAATTTAATGGTGATTCTCTTGGTGAAATTATTAGTGGTCTATTCTCTTTCAAGTGAACATCGGCACATCTTTCTATTAAATCTAATGAAAAACCAGATGCTATTCTTCCCAATGTACCCATAGAACATGGAACTATTAACATACCCTTTGTTTTATGACTACCACTAGCAATTGAGGCTGAATGATCATTCCATCTATAGCATTTTAAATCTCCTGATTTTACATTTAGTTTATTTCTCCAAAATACTGTCTGGGCTTTTGGCTCTACAGGGATATTTATAGAGCGTTCACTTTTTGCTACTTCATAGGCACCTTTGCTAAGTATTAAATCTACAGATTTATTATTTTCCAACATAAGTTGTACTGATCTCTCGCCTATTTGCATTGCTGAGGCCCCAGTAATTGCAATAACGGTACTTTTCATTAACTCTTAATTATTTGATTTAATATCTTTAAAAGCTTCATTATTGCTTTTTGATTCGGATTCATTTCTTTTTACTAGCTCTAGGTCAATTTGATTTTTTAGTATGTCTACTTTTAATACTTTAACATTTATCTTTTGTGCAAGTTGATAAGTCTTTTTGTTTTTTCGACCAACCAAGAGGTTCTGCCTTGATCTGTATTCATACCAATCATCACCAAGGGTACTTACATGAACTAATCCTTCAGCACTCAGATCATTTATCTCAGCGAAGAAACCATAACTTTGAACACCCGTAATAATTGCAGTGACTTCTTTGCCTATAATTTGTTGAGCTTCTCTACCCTGAGCAATTGAAATAATGTTATTTCTAAATGATTTTGATTTCTTTCGAATATTATTTAAATTTTGGATTAATTTTAAATTAGCCTGATTATTAATAGTCTGTTTAATTTTAGATGTGAATATATCCCAATTGACATCATTCCAACTGTCTTTTTTTCCTAATTGAATATATAACTTACTTCGACTGTTAGATTTATTTTTACCATCTATTAACAGTGATGTTAATATATACTGATTAAAAATATTCCAATAATTTAAAGAAGGACAACACCAAGGAGATTCTATATTATTGACGAGTAGGTCTAGATTTAAATTATCATTGTTTTCTAGAGAATTAGATTTATAAAGTTTAAGATGTATACCAGGAATAATATGTTTTATAAGTTTATGAAGTATTTTCTTTTCAGAACTTGTCTCAAATGAATTTATTAATTGAGTTGTTGTTGCAGAACCATCAATATTAACAGTAAGATTATTATCCAATGCTAATGCTGATTTTGTTAATTCATTTATAGCTGATGGGTCAACGGTCTCATGCTCCTTATAAATAAATGGTAAATTGTATCCAATTAAATGTTTAGCAAGTATGTTATTAGACAATCTAATAAATACGTCAATTATTGACTGAGGATCAAAAGAATCATATGATTTAGACCATCCGTTGAAGTCTCTGCTTGGGAAAGCTTTATGTAATTCACTTAATCTTTCCAAATTAGGTATATTTTGATCTAATTTAATAGATAAATTAGTAGTAATATTGATTAGTTTTGAAGAGTGAATAATCGTGTAGATGACATCTAGATAATCCTTTATAGGCTTAAGAACAATAGGAATAGACTTAGAAGTAGCTTTCCTGTTGTGTATAGCTTTAAGGTGTTTTGGTGTTATAATTTTTACTGGTTTAATAATAGTAAGTAAAAATTGCCAATCAGATATCTTCCCTTCTCTATCAATGTCTATTATTAAAGTTATAGCTTCGGTCTCTTCATTAAGTTTAAATTTAGAAGCTTTGCTAAGTGATTCATTTAAAAATTCAAGCCAGTTGTTTCCTAAACAAATGACTTCTCCTTTCTTTTTGAGATAATCATCTAGTTTACCGCCTAAATTGATTCTTTCAGATACAGTTGGTGAATGTAGCCATATCCTATTTCCACCTTCAAAAGGTTGTGCATATATAGCGGGTAATGATGGAGAATTATTACATTCCCAACTTTCAAATAAAAGTGAAGGTTGAGATGTTAAGTCGTCTCTTCCTTTTAATGAAACTTTCTTAGGAGAAACTTTAGGGGTATCAAAATTCCTTATAATTTTATTTTTAGAGAGTAATATTTCAATATCTCCATCTAAACCAGAATTTATTGGCAATTCTCTAATTATTGAACCTTTTGCATTGAATTGAGCAATTGGATATTTATTTATTTTTATCTCATAAATTAGATCTGTGCTCGGATGCTTATTTAGATTATCTATCTCTTTATCTAACTCAATAATTACTGGTATTCTGTCATCCAATGGGTAGCCCTTTAGCTCTCCTGTTAATATATCAGTATCAACTTTAGCAAGTAAAATATCATTATATCTTTCTAATACACATTGTATAGATCCTTCAGGAGCTCGTCTTTTCAAGCCTTGTTTAGTAATTAAAACAATTACTGAATCACCATGCCAAGCATTATTTAAATTAGCTTCTCTAATATATATATCTTCACCTTGATCTTCTCTAACAACAAAGCAATATCCTTTACTGCTACAACGAACCCTACCCCTAATAAAATCGATTTCGGTGTTAATATTCAGTGTGTCATTGTTAATATTTTGAACTATGCCTAGCTTTGTAAGAGCATTAATAGCTATGCGTAACTTATCTCTATCTAGTTTCTTTGTAAGCTTCAAGGATTTCTCCAGTTTAGAAAGATCTAAACCATTCTCTCTCTCAATATTTTCAAGTATTTTTAAAACTGTTGTCATGATAAAGGTGGTTAATTAAATTAATTTCAATGGATGTAAGACTTGAGATATCAAGACTATATTTATATGAATAAATTTTGTTTACTAGCTATTACTAGTATATTGTTTTTTACATTGTGCTAGAAGATTAATTCCAATAGTTAAGAATACTATTCCAGAAAGCAGTTTGAGTAAGTAAGCAGGAATAAGATTAGCAATAGAACCACCTGCTAAAGCTCCCAAAAGCGTTGCTAATATTAAAGCTATTGACGATCCAATAAATACTGCCAAGGGTTTATTGGTTGTACTACTTAAAGTTATTGTTGTTAATTGAGTTTTGTCACCCATTTCAGCAAGAAATACAGTGACAAATGTTGTGAAAAGAAGTGTAAGCAACATTTAACCAATTCAAATTTTAATTTTGAAAAACGTCAATAACACCTATTGTTACTAGGTATATCCCTAAACTTAACATAATTATTCCAGAAACAACTGTAAAATTTTGTCTTGGGAAATTATTTGCTATCCACCTACCAATCATTACTCCAAGAAGACTTGTAGAAATAAGAGCTAGTGCGGCTCCAATGAAAATAATAAGTGGTCTACCCGACTGAGCAGAAAGCATTAAGGTTGCAAGCTGAGTTTTATCACCTAACTCTGCTAAAAATATTGTACTGAAGGTTGTAATTAACACACTTATAAAAGGTGTAGAATCATTTGAGTCACTGATATCTAATTTAGAATTTGAATTAGGTTGACCCATTACATACCTTTAGTGATGTTATCTTTTTTTTTAATAATTATATATTATATAAAAAGCCTCTATATAATCAAGTTTTAAATTTATTCCAATTTTTTTATAAGATTACTTACATAATACCTAAATATTTTACTTGTCTATTAATAAAATATCTAATCTCATAAATTTTCTACTATGAAAGAAAGTCAAATCTTATTCACCAAAACAATAAAATCTAAAATAATTGCGGGAAGATCAAAATTTTTTAATTATTGTGAAGTAAAGCCAGTTTATTTAGTAGAATATGACAAACATTAAAAAAAACATGGGAAACCTTTTGCCTCTAGTAGCTGTCTTCCTTGCTGGGCCAGCAATTATTGCATTGATCTTCTACAGAAGAGGTGTTTAAAATTTAAGCAGCTTTACCAAGAGCAATCTCAGCAAAAGTAAGAATTTTTTTAGCAAAGACCTCTTGGCTTTTATTAAATTTTGAGTGTGTAGATAATCTAGAGCAAATAGATTGACCTTTATTATTTGTGATTAATATATCCTTGTTTGATATAAATTTACATTTATACAGATGATTATGTATTTTTAATTCTATAGTATTTGAATAGTTTTTAATATCAATTAAATTTAATTGCACATTTGTTTTTGCTTTCCATTTATTAATTTCAATATAAAAAGCAATATCTATTAAATCATTAGTTTTTATTTTCTTAGTATTATTCCATTTGATTGCATCTATTGAACCACTTCCATCATTTAAGGTCATTTTTATATGACCTCCCTTAAGCCTGTAAATGTCTAAAACTCTGCATTTTCTTGTCCAAAAAATTGGAGCATTGTTCATAATGCCAAAAGGTCCAATTAACATTAGTTGTCGATATAAATCAAGGTTTATATCGACAAGATTTATGTAAGCATCGGGGGTTATAGTTTTATCTAAATTATAATCTTTAAATTCTCTAATAGCTATTTTATTTATTCTTTTCATAAGTTTAGGTATATTTTCTTCTTTAATTGTGAATCCTGCAGCGGCTGCATGTCCTCCATGAGCTATAAGAAGATCACTACATTCATCGAGTGCATGATTGACCTTAAGAAGATTATTTGATCTTATTGAACCTCTAAATAATCCATCATTTCCAAGTGAAATAATAGCGGTAGGTAAATTAAACTTTTCAACCATTCTTGCTGCAACGATACCAATAACTCCAAGATGCCATTCACTATTAGTGAGTACTAGAAACTTTTGGCCATTACTAAATTGAGTTTGACCTATTTCCAAAGCTTCTTTTTCTATTAATTGAGTTAATCGTTTTCTTTCTTTATTTAATGAAAAGCATTCTTTAATATGTTTATCAATATGATCTTCTGATTTATTAGACAGTAGAGAAAGTATTACTTTTGGGTCTCCAATTCGTCCTACAGCATTTATTAATGGTGCAATTTTAAAAGCTATGACTTCTGGAGTAATATCAATTTGATCAATTGATAGCTTTTTAATTATTGATTTCACACCAATATTATTTGTAGTTCTAATTTGTGGTAAAAACTCTTTAAGGAGTTTCCTGTTAGCGCCTATAAGGGGAGCCATATCTGCTATTGTTCCTATACAAAATAATACGTTTGCAGACGATTTATATATATCATAGTTTAATTTATTACATAAATTTTTAGCTAGTATATAAGCAATACCAACACCTGCTAAGTATTTATAAGGAGAATTACTTGGTGATCTCTCTGGATGAATTATCGCAAAGACATCAATTTTAAAGTCAGGTATTTTATGATGATCTGTTATAATTAAATCTATACCTAATTCATTTGATCTGTTAATTGCTTTCAATGCTGAAATACCATTATCAACAGTAATTACTAAATTTATTTCTATTTTATTTATTTCATTTATCATTTTTATGTTTAATCCGTATCCATCATCCTGTCTTGAAGGAATATATGGAATTGGCTTCGCACCTAGCTTAGATAATAATTCAACTAAAAGTACTGTGCTAGTTATACCATCTGCATCATAATCACCACATATAGCAATTTTTTCGTTTCTTCTACAAGCTTCAATTATTCTTCCGGTAGCTTTGCTTAATTCATTGAAATGATCTTCTGGATTAGGTAGATCTAATGGGGTTAAGTATCCGTCTAGATCATTTTTTAAATCAAGACCTCTTCTAGATAGGACTTTCTGTAAGGTGTAGTTTATTGAGCAATTATCTATTTCTACTTCATTTATTGGACTTGGTAATATCCATCTTTTGATTTGATTATTATCTGTTGTCAAAAGCTTATCCTTGATTGATTCCTTAGTAAACAGAATTATATTTGTTTTATACTTAAATTACATGAATAAGTTAGAAGCTGTTTTTTGGGATGTTGATGGAACCATAGCCGACACAGAATTGTGTGGGCACAGAATAGCTTTTAATTTAGCTTTTAAGGACTTTGACTTGGATTGGTATTGGAATGAGATCAAATATTTAGAACTACTAAAAATCTCGGGTGGATTAAACCGTATCATTCATCATCGTAACGAATCAAATAATCAAGTTACTGACGATCAATGTTCTAAAATTCAATCAAGAAAGCGTATACATTATAAGAAATTAATTGAATCTGGACAGATTAAGGTTCGAGATGGAGTTTTAAAGCTTATCGAAGAACTTTCTTGTTTTAGTATTGATCAATTTATTGTTACGACTAGTGGTAGAGGTTCATTAGAACCATTTTTAAATACCTCATTGAGTTCACATTTAGATTTTTTTTCAGGAATAATTACATATGAAGATGTGGAAAAGCACAAGCCCTTTCCTGATGCTTATAACTTAGCAATTCAATTAAGCAAAAAGTCTCATTTTAATTGCATAGCTATTGAGGACTCTAATATTGGTGTTGAGGCAGCTAAGGCAGCAAAACTAAATTGTCTTTTGACATTACCTCCATGGTCATCTTCTATTAAAAACATTTCTACAAAGGCCAACGCATGTGTTAACAGCCTTGGCAACGCTTACAATCCCGCTAAAGTAATTTATGGCAAGGAATTAATTAGCAATAATGTTGACCTATCATATTTGACTAAAATTATTAATTAATAAATGCAGAAAACCAAATTTCAAAAATTTTTAGATTCTTTGTTTTCTTTTATCAATCCGATTATTGGTGATTCTTGGACCAAAAGAAGTTTTCTATTACTGTCTTTATTATTTGGCTTTTATTTTACCAATAGTCTAATTTCCTTTTTATTAGATAAAACTGTTAATACGATATTTCTGGCAATAATTTTGTTGATAATCATGGAGTTAGCCATAAGATCATACCTATTATCTAATTATTCTAAATTATCAATAATTATAATTTCTATTAATAATTTCAGAATAGGTTCTACCTATGCATTAATTCTTGAAGCTTTTAAGCTTGGATCTTGATTAACCTTAATCAGACTCCTCTTCTGAAGTCTCATTCATAGGATATACAAATCCCTGAGCTCTTCCTGTTAGAACGGATTTCCCTATTGATAGCGCCTTCTCAGCTGCAATAGCAGCTTTGCCTTTCCAAATCGCATGTCTTTGATTTCTTTTCCCTTTAGAGGTCTTTTTCTTTGGTACCGCCATTTTTTCTTAACATTCACAGATTTTATATTTTATAACGTCAACGTCCAATTAATCAAAAATCTTCCATTGTAAAGCTAACTTCTTGTCTCTTTTTCTATATAAAGTCAAGTTAGTAATCATTTTGACTATAGTTATTTGTAAATTCTTTTGAATTAGTTGAATTGATTATCAAATGAGTAAAAGTTATAGTCAATTATTAAAGGATATAGAAAATGGAGAAATTATTTCTATTATTTTAATTCCAAATAGAAGAGAGGTCCTTATAGAATTTATCAATGGTGAGAAAAAAACAATTCCAATATTTTATAATGATCAGAAAATACTTAGATTATCTGAAGAATATAAAGTACCTCTTACAGTAAGAGATACCCTTTCAGAACAACGATTAGCTAATTTTATTACTGGAATCGGACTTTTAATAATATTTATTATATCTTTTTCTTTTTTAATCAGGAGATCATCCAAGTTGTTAAATAATATGCAAAGTTTTTATGGGCGTTCCTCACAGGTAAAAGAAGATGAAATTAATAAAATTACTTTTGATGATGTAGCAGGGTTAAATGAAGAATCCGATGAGTTAAAAGAAATAGTCGCCTTTTTAAAGAATCCACAGATTCTTATTGACCTTGGTGCAAAAACCCCTAAAGGTGTCTTATTAGTGGGACCGCCTGGAACTGGAAAGACATTATTAGCTCGCGCAATTGCTGGAGAAGCAAATGTTCCTTTCTTTTCTATATCAGCATCAGAATTTGTTGAAATGTTTGTTGGGGTTGGGGCAAGCCGAGTTAGAGATCTTTTTAAAAGCGCAAAATCAAAATCACCTTGCATTGTTTTTATAGATGAAATTGATTCAATTGGCCGTCAAAGGGGGGCTGGAATAGGAGGTGGAAATGATGAGAGAGAGCAAACTTTAAACCAACTTCTAACTGAAATGGATGGTTTTGCTTCTAACAATGGAGTTATTGTTATTGCAGCGACAAATAGGCCAGATGTTTTAGACAGAGCTTTAACTAGACCTGGAAGATTTGATCGTCGTATTTACATATCTCTTCCCGATAGAAAAGCTAGACACAAAATTCTATCTGTACATGCCAGAACAAAACCTTTATCCGATTCTGTAAATCTTATGGAATGGGCATCTAAGACTCCTGGCTTTTCAGGTGCCGATCTACAAAATCTACTAAACGAGGCAGCAATTCATGCAGCAAGGAATAACCTATCCATCATAAGTAGCAATGAACTTGATAAAGCACTAGAAAAAGCACGCTTTGGATTACTTTCTAAACCACTTTCTGATATCACAAAGAAAAGACAAATTGCATATCAGATAATTGGTAAAACATTAGTATCTTTATTAATTACAAATACAGATAAATTAGAAAAGATTTCATTATTTAAGTCTATTGGAGACATATCTGGTATGACTTATTTCACACCTGACGAAGAGTCAATAGATAGCGGTCTTATTACACGTAATTATATCTATAACAAGATATTAATTTCACTTGGATCTAGAGCTGCTGAAATAATCGTTTTTGGATCTAAAGAAGTTACTCAAGGATCACAAAAGGAGTTTCAAGATGTTTATTTTTGGGCAAATCAAATGGTTACAAAGTTTGGGTTCTCAGAACTCGGACCTATCTCATATGAATCAGAAAATGATTCAATTTTTCTTGGTAGAGATATTATGCAAAATAGAAAAGAATTTTCACAGAAAACTAGTAAGGAGATTGATAAGCAAATAATAGCAATTGCAAATAAAGCTATTAATCATGCAATTAAACTACTTTCAAACAAAGTCTATCTAATGGATAAGTTAGTTGACGAATTAATAGATAATGAAACTCTTGATGGAAAATATATTATAAAATCACTTAAAAATTATACTTCTACGAACTAAGTAATGACAGATTGTATTTAAAGTGCTGAAAAGTATTCTTTACTTCCTTCAGGATCTTCCTTCATGGTTTTGTCACCAGGTGTCCATCCAGCGGGACATACCTCATCTGGATGAGATTCTACATATTGATATGCCTGTAAAACCCTTAGAGTTTCGTCAATATTGCGTCCAACTGGTGCTTTATTGATTGTTGAGTGCATTATAACTCCACTAGGGTTAATTATAAATAAACCTCTATCAGCTTCTCCATCATCGTTTAGAACATTATAAGCTTGACAAATTTCACGCTTAAGGTCAGATACTAGTGGATAATTAATATCACCTATACCTCCTTCATTTCTGGGTGTTTGAATCCAAGCTAAATGTGTAAATTTGCTGTCAACAGATACACCTAAAACCTCTGTGTTTTTTGTACTGAAATCGGTATATCTATCGCTAAACGCTGTAATTTCTGTAGGGCAAACAAATGTAAAATCTAATGGGTAGAAAAATAAAACAACGTACTTCCCTCTGTACTGAGAAAGTGTGATGTCCTTAAATTCTTGATCAACGACTGCAGTAGCAGCAAAGTCTGGTGCTTGCATTCCGACCCTTAGGGACTCATTTGTCGTCATGAAATTAGATGCGTATTTTGATTGGTTTGGAGGGTAGAGAACGTACCCTTTTCCTTGTTATAATTTATCATGTAATCATCTTAGTCACTTACGCTTTTTATCTAAACGACCAAAATCTACAAAAATGAATGATCTAATAAGCTGGGATTCTACCCTTGTTAAAAAGTTCAGTTCTTCAAATCACTTTAAGTTACTAAATCAATTGAGAAATGAAGTTAAAAAGTATCCATTAAATAACAAGAAGAACTCAACTTCTACTGATAATAATGATAGTACAACCAAGATAACAAACTATAACTCACAAAATATAGTATCTAAAAACTCAAATCCTACAAATGATAATCAAAGCAATAATTCAACTGTGAGCTTTAATAATTCAAAAAATTTTTCAATATATAATAATATTAACAATGATTCTAATATCATAAAAAATGAAAAAGTCTTAATTGATCAAAAAAGATCAAGCGATAATTCATCATCCCCATCTTTCAATGAACGACTTAATCAAATAGATTTCAAATAACATAATTAATAGATCAAAGCCATATTTATATATTATAGAAAATAATATAAATCTTTTTATAGATTTTGATTTTCTATCTTTCTAACCAATTGGAAATTATAATTTAGATCTATATCTTTTGAGATATGCTGACGATAATGGAATACTAATGTCAGTGGAGAGACTTGAACTCTCGACCTCAGCGTTATGAATGCTGTGCTCTAACCGGCTGAGCTACACTGACAGAAAACCCTTTCAAATATAGATCTTACCTTGCTTTTATAAAGAAAAGACTCCTTTAAAAAAGTTGTTTAATCAGAAGTCAAAGGGTTAGTACATATAATAATTCAGGATGGTCATCTAAGGAAGAAATCTTTAGATCTAAATTTCTTTTTTATGTCTGAATAGTCCAAATACAAAATTTAGCTTCGTTTTTTTATTGATACTGTACTAAAAGCCAATTAATCTTAGGTAAGCTTAGGTATTAAAAACAATGCATTATTGATTATAGATTTTGAAATTTCACTTCCCTGTCACAATAAGCAGTTGATTTCTGTTAGAAAAACAAATTGCTTTTATCTTTACATAAAAAAATATTAAAATGATTCAACATATATATGTAAAGCAAAGAGAAAGAGAATATTAAAGAATTTAAAATTGTTATAAAACCATAGTTAATAATAAATATAGATATTTGTCTATAGTAATGAGTTCTGACTATTTACAGGCATACCAAGCAGTTGACGATTACCCTGATAAAATATCATCGACCAAAATTTCAAAAGTTTCATATCTTTTGAAATTAAAAGCTCAGAGTAATTCAATATCTGATCTAGATAAGAAGCACAAAGCTTGGGGTCAGAAGAAATTATTTAAAGAAAACTGTAAATTTAAAATCCATAAGTAAAAAAAAATATTCATTATTTTTTTATTAAATACTATTTATTTTTTTAGTTTTTCATTGGATTCTTGTCAAAAATAAAAAGTATTGCTATCAATATAAAGAGGGTGATAGAAACATTTTGAGGCTTCCCCAACAGTAAGCTTCGTCATCCTCAATTATTTAAGGGTTTATACGTTCCTCAACCCATTCTTTTTTTAGTATCCATCTTCTTCTTATATGAGTTGGTTTATCTAGAAGCAGTTGATCGACATGATTGATGTCAATCTTTAATAGAACAAAGTTATTTGAAATTTTCCCATTATTTTGAACTGATAAATCTATTTTTGGATCAATGAGAAACTGATCGCCAGGAGTGGGCCATTTCCACATAGATTTAGATCTCTCACTTAGTGTCTCCCAATGACGAAGCTTGTCCTTACCTAGATCAATTCTTGATGTCCCTCGAAATCTGAATTGACATTTAGTATTTGGAAAAAGCCAGCATATCTCCACGTTATTATTCAAATATAATTCATAATATTTTTGACTTCTTATATCGGTATAGATTTCCATTTCGTAAGATTCACTCCATCCTCTAAAAACCACTGTTCTTACTCTTGGAGTATTATCAAGTCCAATTGTGGCTAGTTGAACCCATTTTAAAGAATCAAATCTTGATTCATTTCTCTCAGCAGAGTTAATTTGAGAAAACCATGGAGGCATAATGAATAATTCTTCCAATTTATAAAAATCAGTGCAACATTAATACAATTTTAATAAATGCTATATATTGAAAATTTATGAATAAATCCAATATAAAAAATAATAATTACCAAGTCATAATTCATTAATTGGTAGTTAACAATTTAAAAATTATTATGGTTCTTCATCTTCATTTCCAAGCCTAATTTCGACACCTACAAAAGTTGCAAATAAAACTATGAATAAGCCAATTATCGTTTTCCATAAACCAATATGATTTACTGGTTCGCTGGATTGAAAGAAATCTGGGATCATATTTATATGATACATCTATTTTTCTTCTTCCCAATCTTCTTCTGCTTTATCAAGTAAATCTTCAACAGTATTATCAAAGGTTTCAGCTACTGACCTCAACATTTTTGAAATAGTCTCATCGGGACAAGCAAGATCTTTTTGGATACTTTCAGCACAGTCTTTAATTTCTTCCCATGCATCTACCAAGACTTGAGAGTCTACCGGTTTCCAATCTTCTGTCATAGATAGTCTCCCCCATTAAAGATAGATAATGGAATATTTGATGAAGAATCAAATTTTAGCTTTTACTTAGCTAAAGACTGTCTTGATTTCTTCATTTATATGAAACGTACTATCTAAACTGCTAGTTTCTTCAAGTTATGACAAACTCTTTAGAACAAATTCAGAAGCTTCGTGCAAAAGCTGAGGCATCTATGCATAAGACTACTCAACTGCAAAAAACTTCAGCGCAACTTGAGGCAACCCTCTCACGAAAGGAAAATCAGAAGGTTATTGAAAAGTCACTAAAAAAATAGTGTTTCTTGTATCAAGAAGTTTCAAACTTATAATTCTTATTTACGAAATTTGAAAAACAACTATAAATAATATAGAGACTAGAATTTTTTATCATGCTTTTGCCTAAGCCAGTTAGACCTGTAGATTCTGAAAAGAAAGGAAAGGGAGATTAGTTTTAAGTTTATAATAAAATTTATTTTCAGATTAATTAAGTTTTTTTTAATTATTTAAAGAACACAGGATCAAATAGATCTTTGTGTTTTTTTTTATTTAGATAATTACTTATTAATTAACTCGGATCAATAATTATGTCCCGAAAATCATGGATTTATCTACAGATAAAGCTTTCGACTCTTGACATCAAGAATATTTTTGGCATGTTTGTAAATGTGTTATAAAAATAATTTCTTAGGTAATTGACTTTTTTTATCTAAGAAAAATTTAATCGTTTCATTTTCTTTATGAAAACGGCATCTAAAGAACTTCAAAAGCTTAGATCAATGGCTGAGAACTCATTGAATAAGACTGCTGAACTGCATCAAGTATTGGCTCAAATTGAAGCAACTCTTTCAAGAGCTGAATCCCAAAAAGTTATTGAAAAAACAAACAAAAACTAAAATAATTCAATTCGTATTATTAAATTCCATATAAATAATGTTATTTTATTCTGAAAGCTATGATGATTATATATGTTTTAGTGACTTATAAAATAGTGAAGAACAAGAGAAATTAAAATTCCAGTCCATAGACCCTTTAACCAACTAAGGACTAACATTTGATAATTGCTTAAACGAAAATGATTTTGTATGGCAAGTGCGGCTCTTTTATCAAAGCCAAGAATGGATTGGGATCTATGGTTCTCTGAACTAAATAGTTTTCTATTCATATTTATCTCTCAATATTTACATAGTACACTAAATCATTATGGTATTTAAGATATTATAAATAAAAATATATAAACAAAGGTTAGTTGAAATAAGCCATTTAAATCAAAAAAGAATAGAAGTAAGACAACTTGTTTAAGACAAGATTATATGATTGAGCAAAACAAAATCTTTGATGGTTAATTTAATGCGGTACATTTATGTGCCTTAATTAACCCTAATCAAATATTATATATGTTGATTGAAATCAACTCTTTTAATTCTCTTTAAAAAAAACATACAAATAATGAGATTCATTAATCAAGATAAATTAAAGAACGAGATGACAGGATTGTCATTTAGTAGAATAATTACATTCAAACTAGATCTATACTAGGATTCCCATAACGAAAAAGAGGCTAGTTATACTGAACAGTGAAACACTATCCAAAATGATTTGGACTAAATCAAATCACCATATAAAGTACATATCACACATTATTGTTAGATCAAAAAAAAACACTTGATCTTAAAAATAGAATTGTTAAATTTAGAAAGCTACCTAACTAATCTCTTTGTCTAAATCCCTCTAATTGGATTAATAACTTTATTTCATCGCCATCAAAAAAGTCCCTACTTTAATCTTCTTTCTAAAATGACTTGCAACTGCGAGCACTGCATTGAAATTAAAAAACAGCTTAACCGAGCAGAACAAAGGCAAGCAGAGTTGTTTAAGGCAAGGAAATCTAAATTAGTTATCAGGTAGGATTTTATTCTTTGTATGGAATAACTGGTATTTTTATTCTTATGTTTTCCTTATAAAAGCCAGCCGTATCATTAGGTAATATATTTTCCTTTTCAGAATTTAAGTTATTATTTTTGTCTTTTCTTGCTTCAAGATTAACAAAAAAGAAATAAATCGCTATCAAGAAAAAGTAGGCTGAAAGATTTCTGATTTTCTTTAGAATTATCAATATAGACTTCATTTTTATTTAATTAACTAATTTTTATATTTTACTATAGTTCTTAGTTTATTTCTATGGAAATCACTAGTTTGTTTCATTCATAACGTATTATATATAAAATAGTACTTTTTTAGAATATTTTCTAGGCATTATATTTCGGCTTTTAAAACTACGCAATTATTATATAATCATATAATCTAAGTTGTGAAATTTTCCAAGAACAAAGTAAGAAATAGATCGAAGCATTAAGAATCTTGTGAAAATTAAATCTTTTAATAAAGTGCTAGTCTAAAAAATAAGTCACGATCAAGAATAATACTAGCTAAATTGTCAATAGATTCTTAATCGTAATGTTACTATTTACTACTGCTTTGTTTTTTCCAGATTATGGAAATGCAGGATTACCATGGGATTTAGTTCTTTTACACTTTTATTTTTTTGCAATATTTATCCCTTTTATTATTATTTTTAATGCAGCGAAAAGTTCAGATCGCGAAAACCCAGGTAGAATAAAAGATCAAAATACAATATATCCTGATCTTCATCCTCGGGCCTAGGATATATATTAATTTATTTTATTTATATAAAATATATCGTAGTTTTTATCATTACTTTCAATAGCATTTATCCATTCTCTAAATTCACTTTCTAGAGCATTTTTGTTTTTACCTTCTAGTTTTGATAGCATCATAAGTGCAGAATTAATTGCGACCTCACAACTTCCTACTAATCCTGTTTTTGGCATATGTGTTCCTAGGATGCGATAACCTTACTTCTTGTATTAACATCTGTTAATTAGTAAATCCCGTAACTCTTTAATTTTATATCTAGATTATTTCCAATGTTTATCGAAATAAAGAACATTGCGTTATATTCTATGAATTTGTTTTATCCTAATCAGTAATGATTATTTTTAAATTTTGTAATAAATGAAACTGAAATATACTCGTTCATCTTTTAAGGTATATTTAATTATTGTATACCTCTATGTTTTCAAGGCAATCTGGAGCTTTACAAGCAGTTGAGGTAATGCTTAACAGATCACTAAAACGTCTCAATAACTTGAAAGGTGATAACAGGGAAGCTCTTTATGCTGAATATAAAGAATGGTTAGAGGTCGATGATAACAATGTAATTAATGATGGAGTTTTATATTGTACCTATCTTGGATAATAAGTATAAGGTTACTTGCTTAATAAATTTAATTGTAAACACGCTGAATAACAAACTATCCCACATGCAACTGATAAATTCAAACTTCTAACACCACCACTCTTTAATTGATTCTCTCCCCCTGGCATTGGTATACCCGCAACTATTTCACACTTGTTCATTATGCTATCGGGTAAACCAGTATCCTCTCTTCCAAATAAAAGTATATCTGTATCTTTATAAATAATATTTGAAATTGAATTACTACTTTTTTTGGTAAGAGCAACAAATCTAGAGTTGCTAAAATTCTTTTTATAATGTTCAAAAGATTCATATAAACGCACATCAACATCTTTCCAGTAGTCTAAGCCAGCTCTTTTTAAATATTTATCTTCAAAGCTAAAACCAGTTGGCTTAATAATATCTAACGACATATCGAAAGCTAAGCATGATCTACCAATTGTTCCAGTATTCTGAGGAATTCTTGGTTCAAATAATGCGACTCGAGGTCTAGAACTATTTAATGAATTCATGGTATTAGATCACCAATTTTATCTAAGTCAATTGCAGTCCCATTGACAGCTAGCCACCTTTTTTTTGAATGGCAACTAATCAATGAGGTTAGGGTGCTATGACGTTCTCGAAATAAATGACCTATTGGTGTGGCAGGAACAATTCCCCACCCAACTTCCTCAGAAACAACAACAACGCATAAATTATTTTCAGTAAGGCAATTAATTAATTTATTTTGGAAATTATTCCATTGATAATCTTCTTCTATTAGGTGATGCTCAACTAAACCACCTAATGAGTCTATTAATATTGATTCATTTCCTCTTACCGATTCAATTGCTTTGCAGATGTCTTTTGGATGCTCAATGAGCTTCCAGTTGTTAGGTCTTCTCTTCCTGTGATGATTTATCCTTTGTTGCCAATCTGGATCATTTGGTCTTGGTTTTGATGTTGCAATATAAGTTACGGGATCTTGCTCCTTTATCAAAAATTCAGCTAATTGACTTTTTCCACTTCTTGTCGGTCCAGTAATTGATATGAGTCCTTTATAATTTTTGGCTATTGGTGTGATCATCTTCTGAGCTAGTGGATAAATCTATTAATAGTGTGCTTTATATATTATATCTATATAGCTAAAAATTAAAGGTACACACTTATATGTATAATACAGAATCAATATAAAGATTTTTCAACTTGATGGAACAAATAGATGTATAAAATTTCTAGCTTAGTTATAGTATTTGGAGCTTTTTTATTAATTTTATCAATTATAAATATTGCTAATGCTAATCAAGTTAATCCAACTTTAGTAAGAGCAGAGACAATATCTGGAATTGCTTCAATAACATTAATAACTATAGGCTATCTCTGGACTGAAATTAAACCAAAACCGATTACTAAAGTGAAGTTGAATGGAAAGGAAGGATTTGAACTTTGTGATGAATTATCTGAAGATCAAAGAATTGAATTAGCATGGGGGAGTAAGCAAATACTCACTGCAACTGCTGCTAGTACAATATTAATATATTGGGATAATAGAGTAATACTTAGAAGAGGCTTGATTTCTAAAGAAATCTTTGAACCTGGAGAGATATGTAATAGGTCTATTGATCAACAAAGATTGATCTCATTAGTTAATACAGAATTATTTCCAGGTAGAGATGAGTTTGATAGCGTGTTAAATAATTTGCCTGCTGTTATTGTTTATCCTCTTTCTAAAAGAGGTCTCACAATAGTTGGAGGTTGGTCAAAGAGATCTTTTACTAATTCAGATGAAAAATGGATATCAGGATGGTCTGATAAGTTATATATTCTACTCAGTAAGTAGAAAGTTAATAGTTGTTTCTACCTGTTTATCATTAGATGTAAAAACTAATGTATTATCTTTCTTAAACCATTTTGCAAAGTCAGATTTAATTTCTATTTGATATTCCTCTTTATCATTAGAATTATAAATATTTCTATTAAATTCAGTATTATCAATTTTAAGTAGACTTGAATCAATGTTATATAAACCTTTCGAGGCAATAATATTAGAAGTATCAAAATTAATATTAAGTGAATTATTTATGTAAATAAAAGATGTATTTAAATCCCAATCAAATGAATCAGTAGTAATATAGTAATCCTGGTTATTAAGAAATGATATGTTTACATTATTAAAAACTCTAATAGTATTTGTTAAATTATTTAGAGTAGAATTGCCAGATTTAACTTTAAAGTCTTGACCATTTTTATTATGTATTTCAATTGAGCTTTCAAATATTTCAATATCATTATTTGTTGGATCAATGATGGCATTAGGACTAGTGATTTTGACACTAGTTTGATTATTAGGATTTTCTTGAAGTAATACAAAATCATTAATATAGCTTTTATTATCTATCTTTGTAGTAGATTTTTTAAATTTTTCACAGCCAAATAAAGGTAATAAAGAAAAAATTAGTAGAAAATAAATTTGGAAATATTTCACTAGATAGAATTCTCATTAAATTCAATCTTGTCCATTACAGGACATGGATCTTGTAGTCCATTATCAGGATCTAACAAACCCCAATGTAATGATTTTTGAAAGTTTATAGATGACGAATCAATTTTTAACTGATTTAATATTCTGTTACTTAAATCTGGAACAAACGGATTTAGCAATATTCCAATAATACGACATGATTCGAGTACGGAATATATATCAAGAGCAACAATATCTTTATTTGCTATATCTTTAATTAGCTTCCATGGGGCACGGTCATTTAAATAAAGATTTGCGGTATTAGCTAAATCTATAATGGCGTTTGCCGAATTTTTAAAATTACTGTCCTCAAATGATTTAATATATTCATTTATTTTTATCTGTGATTGAACTTTAAGTGGGGATTCTAGTAATAATGTTTTATCTATTGGGATTTTTTCTTTAAACCATTTTTTAGACATTGTAATAGTTCGATTTAACAAATTACCAATCGTATTGCTTAAATCACTATTAACAATATCCACAAATCTTCTCATTTGAAAATCACCATCTTCTCCAAATTCGATATCTCTCAAAAGATACCATCTCATTGCATCTATACCTCCATATTCCAAGAGTTCAATGGGGTCAAGTACGTTACCTAGTGATTTACCCATTTTTTGACCTTCTCGAGTTAAAAAACCGTGTCCAAAGACACTTTTAGGTATTTTAATGCCAGCAGAAAGTAGCATTGCAGGCCAATAAATAGCATGGAATCTGAGTATATCCTTACCAATTACATGTATATTTGCAGGCCAATTACATAAAGATTCTTCAGTAAGTTCAGGAGAGTTTTGATCAAGAAGAGATCCACTAACATATCCTAATAAGGCGTCGAACCATACATAAAATGTGTGATCCTTATGTCCAGGAACATTTATCCCCCATTTTAAGTTTACTCTAGAAATTGAGAAATCTCTTAGCCCTTTTGAGACAAAATTGATAATTTCATTTTTTCTACTTTTAGGAGAAATGAAACCATCTAATTGAATTAATTGTTCAATTTGATTTTGATATTTTGATAATTTAAAAAATAAATTCTCTTCATCTCTCCATTCTAATTCCTTTTTATGAATTGAACAGAATGGACTTTTATGATTCTCATCTACTTCCTTATATTCCTCACAACCAACGCAATACCAACCACTTTGCCTACCCATATAAACATCATCAGAATTTAAAACTTTGGAATAAAATTGATGAACTAACGATATATGATCTTCAGAGGTTGTCCTTACAAAACGATCATAACTAATATTTAATTTATCCCATAAATGCTTATACTTTTCTGTGATTTCATCACAATGTAGTTGAGGTTGAAGGTTTTTACTTTGTGCGGTTCGTTCGATTTTTTGACCATGTTCATCAACTCCAGTGATAAAAAGTACTGTATTTCCATTTAGTCTTTGAAATCGAGCCATTGCATCACAAGCAATTGTTGTATAAGAACTACCTAGATGAGGCTTGTCATTAACATAATATAGTGGTGTTGTAATTGTGTATTTCATATTCATCAAATACTCTAATTATTATATTATATTTTTAAAGCTTTTGCACATTAAAAATTTTCTTTTATTTAGATGATGAAATTAATTCAAAATGAATTATATCATTATTATTATGGATTGTATTTTTAACGTATAAATTATCTCCAATATTTAAATTTATTTTTGAATTTAAATTACATATAGTAGAAAACTTATATTCTATAAAGTATAAAATACATATATTTTTAAATCTGTTTATCCAATTGAGTAATATTACTTGATATTCTCTAAACGAGTTATTTTCGAACCATTTACTTAACCAATATTTTTGATCTTCTCTATATCTCATAATATTTTGTCTTCCTTGATTATTAATATCATGAATAATTTGTTCAACTTCTTCTTTAGATATAAGATCTTTATTTTTAAGATATCTATTTAATTGATAACTGACTAACAAATCAGCATATCTTCTAATAGGCGATGTAGAATGTAAATAAGATGTTAAACCTAAACTATAGTGAGGCATAGGGGTTAAAGAATAATATGATTTACTCATGTTTTTCTTAAGTAAAAAATTATATAAAACATTATTATTCGAAGTTTGAATATTGTCTTTACTAACTATATCAATGCTTTCTTGAACCCTATATGGTACAGGAATTTTATTGACCTTAGTAAAATCAGAAATTATATTTCCGTACAAGATCATTGCTTCACTTATTAATTGTCTAGATAACGTTGGATCTATTATCTTAAGGATGGGAATCTTATCTTCTACAATAATCTTTCCATATGATTCTAGTATTTCCACAGCACCTGAATTCTTTCTCCAGCATTTTCTACTTTGTAAAATTTGTGAGATATAGTTTAAATCTTCTTCTTTTGGAGCATAATCAATAAGTTCATCAGCTTCTGAATAGTTTAATCTGTAGTCTACTTTGATTAAAGTCGGTACTATTTCTGAAGAAGAAACACTGCCGTCTTCATTAAAAATAACACCTATGCTCAATGATTCTCTCTTTTCTTTTTCACTTAGACTAAAAAAATTATTAATTAAAATTTCGGGAAGCATGTAATAAGTATTAGTTGATAAATAAATAGTTGAAATAAGCTTCCTTGCCTTCTTATCAATAGCTGATTGATATTCAATATATGAAGAAGGTGATGCAATGTGGATCCATAACTTGTAATGACGCGATATTTTTTCTAATGAAATAGCATCATCTATTTCTAAGGTTTGAGAGTCATCTATTGAGTAAGTTTTCAGATGTGTCAGATCTTTTAATACAGAGCTTGTGTTATTTGTCTGTTTGAATCTAGATATTATATTTATTATTTCGTTATCTATTATTTCATTGCACATTCTATTATTAATAGAATAATAACTTATCCTTCAGGATTAACAAAGGGAAGTAAGGCAATAATTCTTGCTCTTTTAACTGCTGTGGTTAAATCTCTTTGTTGCTTGGCTGTTAGTCCTGTAAGTCTTCTAGGTAAGATTTTACCTCTATCCGTAATAAATTTTTTTAATAATTCTACGTCTTTATAGTCAATAGGATCTCCTGGCTTTACAGGAGAGAGCTTTTGTTTAAATAGTGAATTAGTCATTTTAAAAAAGTGTATAAAAGGAAATGATTATTTGATTTCTCTATGAATAGTCATCTTGTTTAATTCAGGACAGAATTTTTTAAGTTCAAGTCTCTCAGAAGTGTTCCTACGATTTTTTTCTGTGGTGTATCTAGATACTCCTGCAGAGCGTTTCTCTGAGCTAGGCACAGATCTAGACTCAGTACATTCTAAAGTAACCACTATTCTGGTACCTTTTTTAGCCATATGAACTTAGCTCAACTTTTGTGAGTCTAGGGAACAAAGTACAATCTTACTAGGCTAAGCACCCTTTTTTATAAATTCATTTGAGCAACTATGTTTAACTCCTGTCAGAGCAAATCATGAAGGTATCAGTTTCCTGGCTAAAAAATCTTGTTGAATTTAACGATGATATTGATTTATTAGCTGAAAAGCTTTCAATGACAGGTTTTGAAGTTGAATCATTAGAAGACTTATCAGAGCAAGCAAAGAATGTTGTTATTGGTTTTGTTGACGAAATCAAACCACATCCAAATGCCGAAAAGCTCAAAGTTTGTTCTGTAGATGTTGGTTTACCCAAAAAGCTTAGTATTGTTTGTGGTGCACAAAACGTAAAAGCTGGATATCACGTCCTTGTAGCGAAGGTTGGAGCCTATTTATCTTCTAAGTCATTAAAAATAAAATTATCTAATTTACGTGGAGTAGAAAGCGAAGGAATGATTTGTTCATTGGATGAATTAGGCATTGAAAGTAATAATAAAGGTATAGAAATTCTTGAAGAAAGTGAAACAAATATCCCTCCCATTGGATCAAATGCTGTGGATTATCTTGGTTTAAATGACACCATAATTGAATTAGCTATTACTGCTAACAGACCTGATGGTATGTCTATGGTGGGTATAGCACGAGAAATATCAACAATAACAAATTCAAAATTAACATTACCAAACTTAAATTATGATGAAGAATTTGAAAGGTTTGAACCAAAGATAAGAGATAAAGAAACGCTTGGTTCAGACTGTATCTACTCACTTACATATATAGATAACATAGATAATACTGGAAAGATAAACAAAAATATTAATTATAAATTATGTTCATTAAGACAAAATTGTATAAATCCAGTTGTAGACATAACAAATTATTTAATGCTTGAACAAGGACAGCCTCTACATGCCTTTGATGCAGATCTATTAGATAATATAGTAGGTAGAAAAGTAATACCAAATGATTTTGGTATTAGAAATGGTAAAGAAGGCGAATCATTTATTTCTCTTGATAAAAAAGAATATAAATTAAATCCAAATATAAAGGTAATTACATGCGACGATTTTCCAATTGCAATAGCTGGAATTATTGGTGGAAATAATAGTTCTGTAAGTGCTAAAACAACAAGGATTTGGTTAGAAGCGGCTGTGTTTACTCCTACATCTATTAGAAATAGTAGTAGAGAAATAGGGCTCAGGACAGATGCAAGTAGTAGATACGAAAAGGGCATATCTCCTAATATTACATTAGCAGTCTCAAATAGAGCGAGTAAACTTATTTCGTTAGAATTAGGAGCGAATATTAAATCGACTCATGTTAATAATGGATTTAAGAACAGTAGTATTAGTGTCAATCTTAGAATGGAAAAAATAAATAGCGTCCTAGGTAAATTCAGTTGCTCAATTAATAATGTATTAGATAAAAGTTCAAATACACTTCGTCATCTTAATAAGGATGAGATTGAGCATCTTCTAACAAAGCTTGGTTGTCTACTTACTTCTAATTCTAGTGGTTGGAATGTACAAATTCCTCCTTACAGATCATCTGATTTAACAAGAGAAATTGATTTAATAGAAGAGATAGCAAGACTAATTGGCTATGATAATTTCGATTCAAATATGCCAGATCCTCTTGAGCCAGGAGTACTAACACCTTCTAAATTGGTTGAAAGACGTTTACGAAATTCTTTTATCTATAATGGTTTTCAAGAAGTAGTTACTTCTTCACTTGTTGGTCCTGATAATAATGATGAAAATATTGTATTAATCAAAAATCCATTATTATCAGAGACAAGTAGATTAAGAACAAATGTATGGGATGAACATCTTAAAATTCTGCAGAGAAATGTATCTTTTGGAGCTGAAGGTTGTTGGATCTTTGAAATAGCAAAGACATACAAAAAAGATAAAGAAAGCTTTGTAGAAACTAATTTATTAGCAGGTTCGCTGACTGGTAATAAACGATTTAGCAAGTGGGGAACAGCATCAAAACAAATATCATTAGATTATTTTGCAGCAAGAGGAAAACTTAAGCAATCTCTTGAAGTTCTAGGAATTGAAATTATTGATAAGCAACTTAGCGACAAAGATTTCATGCATCCGGGTCGAACATCTGAATTATTTGTTGAAGGAAAAAGTATCGGATACTTTGGTCAAACTCACCCTTCTCTTTCTGAGAAATATGATCTAATTAAAGAAACTTATTTATTTAACCTTGAATATGATGCCTTGATTAAAGCCACGACAAGGAAATCAAATTGGACAAGAATTTACAAGGATTATCCCACTGTTCCTTACATGGAAAGAGATATTGCGCTTATTCATTCAAAAAAATATAGCTCATTAGAAATAATTAATCTAATCAAGAAAACCGGAAGACCACTTTTAGAAAAAGTGGAATTGATAGACCGATACGAGGGATCTTCTATTCCCGAGGATTCTGTTAGCCAGGCTTTTAGAATAAAGTATAGGGATCCTAAAAAAACTCTAGTAGAAGAAGATATAAATCCAATACACGAAAAAATAAGGAATGCTCTTAAAGAAAGGATAAAAGCTGACCTCAGAAGCTAGTCTAACGCGTCCAGTCTAAGTCTAAAACTTAGTCTTAGCTATAGACCAGGGCAAGACATAGTAGATCAAGCCAGATCCTCGAAATAATTGACAAAGTCTGCATGTTTTCATGGCTGTCTTCTTAGTTTCTTTGTTTTAAAATTTGATTAGAGATTAATAATATTAAATACATCGCCATATATAAATTCAACAACAACAACGCAGAAAAGATATCTTTAGACTCTCATACGAGAATCGATTTAGGACTCATAAAGAGTCTAATAATAGAAGTGAGAGACGAGAATATACTCTAAATTCAGAAATAATCTCTTGCTATTTAAAGCAAAAATGAATTATGTTTTTTCTTGAAATGCATAACTGTCTATAAAGCAGTTATGCAGGGGATAAAAACATGTTATAGCAATGAATTAAAGCTATGCAATGACGACTGGACAAAAAATGGACAAATCTAATCTTAGGCAAAGCTAAATCCAAAGAAACTCGACAAAACGCATAAATATAAATTCCAATTTTAATGCATTTTAAATTGCAATAGATGACTTCTTGTACCTTTGATGAATTAATTTTTCAACTAAAAGAAAATAATAATTTGAATTAACGGATCTTTATTTACTCCAATCCTTAATTAATTAAATTCATTTCTAATCTAACTCGTCTAATGCAAGTCTTATATATAGACCCATAGTTAGACCATGATAAGACTTGTAAGATCCTAATTTTTGTATAAATCTTTGAGTAACTGATAAGCCTCGTTTAACTTTCTCATGGTTTCGTTAGATCCTCCAGCGTCAGGATGATTGGAAAGAGCTTTTTCTTTATAGGCATCTCTAATAAAAGAAAGGGTTAACGATGATCCAGCCTTTGTTGGCAACCCCAATAACTTCAGAGCACCATGAACAGTCATCGTAGACTCAAGCGTTTGGAATGAAGTTACATTTTGACTACGTTTGAATTTATTAACGAATCTGCGAATGAGCGTGGGGATTCTACTTCTTAGGTTTTTAGCTGAAAAGGGATCTTCGAGCGCTCCTGCCAATATAACCACATCATCAAAAGTTACCGCATCAATTTTCCAATCACTGCAATAGGAATTAAGCATTTTACAGGCAGCATTCCAAGTAAAAGGAATATTTTCTGTGCCATCGACATTTGGCCAGATATCTCTAGCAAGCCATATCATTGAAGCCTCAATGACACTTTCAGTCGGTTTTTGCCCATAAAGATAGATCCAATGTTTTTCTGCAGCATCTTTCGCTTTTAACAAATCATCAATATTAATAGTGGTAATTGAGGTATCTTCCATATTTTTAAAAGTTTTATCTTTACTCAAACTTCTCTTTAGATTTGTAGTTTGTTTTCTAATAAAACCTGGTAATTCAATGCCTGTAGAGACAATATCTTGTTTATTACTTTGAACATCCTTAGGTTTGACATCATTGACAGCAACGTTTTTTATTTCAATATTCTTATTACCAACTATCACAAGTGCTTTTTCTTCCTGGTTACTAATATCTATTCCATTTTGAGAAGATGAAGAATCCTGATTACTATTATGATTAAAATCTAGTTGTTTATTTTCAATTATATTATCATCCAAATCATTAGATAAAATAACCTCTAATAATCTCTCAAAAACTAGTCCTCTAGCTCTAAATCCCCACTCTTTACGAAGTCGATCGACGCCAGCAACTAGATCAATTGGTAAATCAATTGATATTCTCTTTACTTCCTTGCCTTCCCCTTCTGCCACAAGATCCTTATATCTAGTCACATATTAATAGCATTTTTATCTTCAAAACACTTTTAGCTTTGAATTTATATAATTAATCTCTAATTGCAAAATATATTAAAATTTCAGTATATTATCTTAAAATTAAATTATGTCCACATTGATCAATATTATTATGTATTATTTTTACAGTTAATAAAAATGTAATCAGAAATGAACTTCTGCGACTCATCTAGAAACTGGAATGAAAGAAAAAAATTTTTTCAAGAAAAGAAATTAAATTTTTTAATTTCTATTAAAGAATCTTATGAAAGAAAACTTGCTGCAATCACAGCATCAATATCAAAACTTGAAGAACAAATGAATTCAACAACTCCTAGTGTCGAAGGCTAAATTAACTTTAATCTACTGCTTAAATCACATCCATTAATATTCTTTCTGGACCAAATTTAATAAGAGTATCTACATCAGATCTTTTTGTTCCAAGAAAATAACCAGCGAAACCAAGAGCATTTATACTGAATCCATTAGATCTATCAGTTTTACGTGTTATAAGTGCAATCCATTTAGATGTTATAAGCAAATTATATGGTTTTATAGGTTTATTAATTAAGTCAATATCACCTATATTCATCTCTTTAGCCATAGACTTATATGAGTTAAATAAATCATTCGAGTTTAAGACTTCTTTTTTATTCCTAGGTCTAATTGATATACAATGAGAAATTTTAGAATTGGTATCGTGCATGTTATTTAATAAAGAGCAAAACCATTCATATCTAGGACAAATACTCTCATTATAATGTCTTGGTAATAATTGAAAATGTCGGTGAGGCTGACTAGCACCAGATTCTTTACTACTATTAAAAAACCATAAACCGGTAGTATCATTATCAACATTTTGAATAGCTTCAAAATCATCTTCACTAAGCCAACCATTTTGTGGTTTCCAGCAATTGGTTATTAATAACATGTGCCCTATTTGTACTGGATATTTATTTAATATTAGTGTATGTTTATCATTTATTGGCAGTATTTGTAGTCTAGTATCCCAAGGAATAAATGGATTTCGTATAGGTCCATATTCAATTAAATACTTAGGTATAGGAGTTTTGAGAAAACGTAGTTCATAATCACAATATGCATCATTTGATTGATATTTTTTAGTCTCTAGTGGAATTACAGCACCGCAATCTACAGCTTTTCTACTAATCTCGAGAGCTTTAGACCATATAATTTCGCTCTTCACCTCAAATAGACCTAGATAATTAATTTTATTTGATTATATAATTAATAATCTAAAAAATAAAAAATTATTTAAAAGCTTATTAACTAATCAATAATCATTAACTTCAAAATTAATGAAGAAGCTAATCAAGTTACGCGAAGTCATGAGATTTATGCCTAATAAGCCGTCTAGGGCATGAATGGGTGGATTGCACGTATACAATTGGTTTGACGCACTAGAGGCGATTTATAGGCTTCTACAGACTGCTTGATAACGTGCAAGATCTTCTCGTTTATTCGATTAAAAATCCTTTTATTAAATCATATTTGCAAAAATGAAAAGGAGAACGAACTCGAAAGTCATGAGCTAGCAATTAAATCGCCAAGTTCTCAAAAACCATTGCACTGGAATGGTTTATGGTTAACGAAGGAAAAAGCAAATTTATCAATTTGCAAAATAGTTTAAGATTATTGGCAAATAAGGTTGACGAAAGCAGGGGGGAAAGAGGTAAAACCTCATTTAGTAATGTGTCCTCGATGGATTGGGACTTTTCTGAAGACCAAGCTTTTATAGCTCTATGCGATGCGTTTCGCGAGAGCGGGGAAACTTCTGGTATGGAATTTTTGGCGACGGGTGAAGGTGCTTTTCACTTTCAGGAATTAACTCAAAATGCTGCCGGAGAGGGAATTGATTTAAGTGACTCAGAATCAATGGCAGAGTTTCAGATGGAAGTATTAGAAACAATCGATGAAATTAGTAACTAATTTTCTATATAAATATCAAATAAGGCATGATATTTATATTCCAAAGTATTTAGCGACTGGATGTAATGCAACAATAGCTGTGGTGCTTTGTTCTGGATGAAGTTGCTCACTTTCGTCCATTGAGATATTGATTTTTTTTGCATTAAGCCAAAGTAGTTGTTTTCTAGAATCTGAAACTTCTGGACAAGCTGGATACCCAAAAGAATAACGGCAACCTCGGTATTTAACATCTAATATATCTTTAATATTGTCAGGTTCATAATCTTCAAAACCACATTCGATTCTAATAACAGAATGTATATATTCAGCAAGTGCTTCTGCCAGTTGGACAGTTAACCCATGAAAAAATAGATAATCAGAATATGAATCTTGACTAAATAATTTATGAGAATATTCACTAGCTGATTCTCCCATAGTTACAGCCTGCATTGGCAAATAATCTGTAGGCTGATTGTTATTTAAGTCATTATAAAAATCTGCTATACAAAACCTTTTCCCAGATCTTTGCCTAGGTAATAAAAAATCACCTAAAAGGCTTTGGTGATCTTTATCATATACTTTTAAATTATT
This sequence comes from Prochlorococcus marinus str. MIT 1013, assembly GCF_027359395.1. NCBI lineage: Bacteria > Bacillati > Cyanobacteriota > Cyanophyceae > Synechococcales > Prochlorococcaceae > Prochlorococcus > Prochlorococcus marinus. The sequence goes on along the minus strand of NZ_CP114778.1, from coordinate 332,962 downwards.
ACCAACTCTACCACAAGGAAAATATCCATAAACTAATGAAGGATTAATAAGCTTTTCATTTATTATTTTGTTCATCCAGTAATCTAACTTCGGTTCTGCTTTCTTAAGTAAAAAGTCCTTATAATCAGAAGCAGACATCTGCTTGGAACGTTTCATTTGCCATTGGCCTGCAAATAAAGCATTACGATCTAAGAATTTATAAACTTTAGTTATATCTATATCTTTATCTAATAAAAACTTTGGCCCTATGAATGGTGGTTTAATAGGATCTATTTCAGATATATCTTTTGATCTTGAGTTATCTTCAATAGGCTTTTCTTTGATTTTGTTGATATTAATTTTTTGATGAGTATTTGTATTATTATAATTACCAATAGTAATTCCCTCGGGAGCACCTTCTTTAAAGCCTGAGAAATTATCCCAGTTATTTAATTCCTTTGCTTTCATATATGAATCCATAAATTTTAAATCTGTAAAAGCATCTTTACCATAAATAACTTTCCCTTTATAAACACTTGCACAATCTTGATTAACAAATTTTGGAGTCAGAGCTGCTCCTCCAAGAATAATAGGCACAGATATATCTTCTTCATTTAATGCTTTAAGATTATCTTTCATAAATGCAGTTGATTTAACTAGTAGTCCACTCATGGCAATACAATCAGCGTTATGCTCTTTCTGTGCATTAATTATTGAATTGACTTCTTGCTTAATTCCTAAATTAATAACTTCATAACCATTATTTGATAAGATTATATCTACTAGATTTTTACCAATATCGTGGACATCACCCTTAACTGTAGCGATAATAAATTTTCCTTTTGATTGTTTAACCTCAGATTTATCCATAAAATCCTCTAAATATGAAACAGCAAATTTCATTGTTTCTGCAGATTGAAGAACAAAGGGTAATTGCATTTGGCCCGACCCAAATAATTCACCAACAACTTTCATTCCATCTAATAAAAATTCATTAATTATTACTAAAGGTTTATATTTATTTAAAGCGATATCAAGATTTGAATGTAAATTAGTTTTTTCACCATCAATAATATGATTCTTTAGTTTTTCTTCTATCGGTAATTTAATATCATCATTATTTGTACTTTTGTTTAAAAGTGTCTTTGAATCATCGAAATAACTAGTTAAGGTAGTTAAAGGATCATATGTGCACACATTATTTTCAAATATTCTTCTATCATAAATAAGATCCATGCAAATTTTTATCTCTTCTTCACTTATTTTGTTTAAAGGTAATATCTTGGAGGGAGAAACAATTGCAGAATCAAGACCGGCATTAATTGCTTCATTAAGAAAGATAGAATTAAGAACAATTCTTGCACTAGAAGATAAACCAAAACTTACATTTGAAATTCCAAGGATTAAATGAACTTCTGGATGTTGATCTTTTATTAACTTAATTGCTTTTATAGTTTCTAAACCATTCTTTCTATCTTCTTCTAATCCTGTTGAGATAGGTAATGCTAGAGGATCATAAAAAAGTTCATAAGCTTTTAATCCATAATCAGTCGCATCCTTATATGCTCTTGTTGCTATTTCTGCTTTTTTATCAGCAGATCTAGCCATTCCATCTTCGTCAATTGTTCCAATTACGACCGCTGACCCGTATCGTTTAGCAAGATCAATTACTTTATAGAATCTGCCTGGACCATCCTCATAATTAGTAGAATTTAAAATACATTTTCCGCCAGCATGTTTTAGCCCACTTTCCATTTTTTCATAATCAGTTGAATCAAGCATCAAAGGCAAATTAATATTATTAACAAGTCTTTTGACTAACATAGACATATCTTCGATCCCATTTCTTCCAACAAAATCTACATTTACATCTAAAACATGAGCATTTTCCTTCAGTTGAGATTTTGCAATTCCAACAAGTCCGTCCCAATCCTCATCGTTTAGGAGTTCTCTTACTTTTTTAGATCCACTAGCATTTAATCTCTCGCCTACGATCAAGAAAGAGTTATCTTGCACATACGGAATAGACTCATATATTGATGATGCAGCAGGAATTATAGATCTTTCTTTTGAAAGAGTATCCAATCTTTGCTCAGAAGATAACAGCTCTTTAGATAAATCTGAAAGTTGCTTAATATGTTCCGGTCTAGTTCCACAACAACCTCCAATTAGTTGAACTCCTAAATCATTAATAAAATGACTAAGTTGGAACTTAAGTTCCATTGGAGTTAATCGATAATGAGCCTTGCCACCTACATTCTCAGGAAGTCCTGCATTTGGTATACAACTTATATGAAATGGTGAATGCTCAGATAAATATTTAATATGATCTTTCATTTCTTCCGGGCCAGTTGCACAATTAAGGCCCAAAATATCAATATTAAATGGCTCCAGTATTGTTGTAATAGAAGAAATATCACTACCAATAAGCATCTGGCCGGTAGTCTCCATGGTTACCGACACCATTAATGGAATTCTCTTTCCAGAACCAATAGCTTCATTTACGCTTTGCAGAGCAGCCTTGATTTGAAGGACATCTTGGCAAGTTTCAATAATAAAAAGATCAATTCCACCTTCAATAAGTGCTTTAGCTTGCTCAAGATATGAATTTTTTAGCTCATCAAAACTGATATGACCTAGGGTTGGTAGCTTGGTTGTTGGTCCAATAGATCCAGCTACAAATCGTGGTTTTTCCGCTGATTGATATTTATTTGCAACATTCCTTGCTATTTGTGCTGCTTTTAAATTGATCTCATAAGCTTTATTACCAATTCCATATTCATCTAGAACAATTGAAGTTGCACCAAATGTATTTGTTTCGATTACATCACAACCTGCATTTAAAAATGATTCATGTACTTTTTCGACACTGGAAACTGATGTCAATACAAGGTTTTCATTACAACCTTCTAATGAAGCTCCGCCATAATCATCTGCATTAAGTTGTTGATCTTGCAGAGACGTTCCTGTAGCGCCATCAAATACTAATATCGGTCTCTTATCAGAGTTGAGATAGGCTAAAAAATCAGTCATAAATTATATATTTAACTTATAAAAATGAAAATCATTAATTTAAATAAGTTATATAGTCTTATTTTAATCTATGTGTACACGTTTAACCCAATTTTCATATTCAGGAACTAAACCTTCTGTAATTTTAGTCAACTTCTTTCTTAATGAATTCATTATTGGCATATCTTTGCTCATTGATGTAGTTTCAATCATTTTTATAGGGGTAATTTTTGCCGCCGTTCCTGTAAGGAATACTTCATCAGATATAAACAATTCTGTTTTATCTACTGCTCTTTCAATAACATTTATTCCATCTCTTTTTGCCAGTTCTATAACACTTGAACGAGTTATACCTTCAAGAATATCTTGATCAACACCAGGTGTAATTAATTCACCATTACGGACTATAAAAATATTCATACCACTAGCTTCACTGATTTTTCCTTGACTATTTAATAATAGTGCTTCATCAAATCCACTTTTTACTGCTTCAGTTTTGGCTAACGAGCTAGTGATATAAGCTCCACTAATTTTACCTCTTAATGGAAGTGAGTTGTCTTGCTGACGAGTCCAGCTACTAACGCGACAAGTAACCCCATCAGGTGATAGATAGTCACCTAGTTCTATTCCATAAATAAAGAAATTAGTTTCTATATTATGTAACCTTGGTGCAATTCCTAAGTCACTAGTATATACAAATGGTCTGATGTATACAGGTTGAGTCGGTTTGTTTTTAACAAGAAATGTTTCAAGAGACTTTAAGACAAAATCCTCATCTAATTCAGACATCAAAAATCTAGCACTTTGACATAATCTTTTTGCGTGTTTGTCTGCTCTAAATAATAAAAATGATTTACTATTATTTGGATCAGGAATAGCCCGCATTCCTCCAAAAGCTGCAGTTCCATAATGAAGTGCATGAGTAGCTATAGATAGCTTCGCTTCATTAAATGGGATACATTGCCCTTCAAACCAAGCGAATGGAAGAAAATTATGCATTATTAGTTCCAGCTAAGATGAAAACAATCAGCATTTCAGTTTTTACTGCTCTTATTACACATAATAAATGAATGCATAGAATTTCCACCCTTCCGGGGAATGAACCTCAAGAAGAAAATACATTTGTCGAACAGCCATCAGCTCCAGTTATCTTCCTAACTAGCGCTACATCTGATATAACCTGTCTATCTACAGTATTAAAGCTCCCTGACAATAATAATTGGAAAAATAAAATAAGAGCATTACCTATAGCTTATTTATCTTCAAATGCATCAATTGATCATTATATATCTAATACATGTAATACAGCTGAAATTATTCTTGTTAGGTTTTTAGGGTCAAGATCTTACTGGTCTTATGGATTTGAACAATTAGGTTTATGGCAATTAGAGAAACCAAATAGACATCTTATAGTAGTCTCTGGAATTGAAAGTACAGCAAATGATGTTCAAGAAATTAGTAGCTTAAATCAAGAGAAAGTTGATTTAATTCAAACACTTTTAAATCAAGGAGGTATAAAAAACTATAATTATATGCTTCAAACCTTAGAGAAAATAATTGATGTTGAAGAAATTTATTTAAATTCAGATTTAATTGAATATCATGATGACTTAATAAAATGGAAATGGAATAATAATGATAGGCCATCTATAGCCGTATTTCTCTATAAATCACTTTTACAATCGGGTAATTCAGAGTTAGCTGATAAAATAAAAGATATATCTAATAAATACAACTTAAATGCCAAAATAATATGGATTACAAGTTTTAAATCTAAAAATATAGAGAATCAAATTATAAGTTTATTAGAAAAAGAGAACATAAAAGCAATAATAACAACAACATCATTCTCATCAGTTGAATTTAAACATGATGATGTGAAGAATAACTTGTGGGATAGATTAGATATACCTGTATATCAACTACTAATATCTAGCTCATCTGTAACTGAGTGGAATGAATCTACAATAGGTCTTAACCCAATTGACTTATCAATTCAAGTTGTTTTACCAGAAGTGGATGGTCGAATCTGTACAATTCCAGTTGCATTTAAAAACCTTACTTATACAGATAATGAATTATCAATTGCTGTTCATAAAACGGAGCCATATGAAATACATATTGAATGGTGCATAAAATATATAAAAAATCTAATTTATCTACAACAATCGAAGAATTCAAATAAAAAGATAGCTCTCGTGATAGCAAACTATCCAGTAAAAGACTCAAGAATTGCGAATGGAGTAGGATTAGATACACCCGAAAGCCTATTAAATATCTTGATATGGCTTAAAGAGGAGGGATACTATCTAGGAAATAAAGATATTCCAAGTAATAGTAAAGATTTAATCAACTTATTAGTAAGTCATAGAACAAATTCTGAAGAGACAATATCAAATAAACCTCAATCATATTTAAATATTCAAGATTATTTACTTTATTGGGAAAAACTTGGATCTAAGGTTAAAGATACAATTTCAAATCGATGGGGAGATCCAATTAATTCTATTCAATTAGAAAAGAATGGATTTCCAATTAATGGCATTTCCTTTGGAAATATAACAATTTTAATTCAGTCAAATAGAGGTTATGAGAGCGATAATTTATCTGATTTACATTCTCCCGACTTACCTCCTACACATAAATATATTGCACAATATTTTTGGTTAAATAATTCATTTAAAGCTAATGCAATTGTACATCTAGGTAAACATGGAAGCTTGGAATGGTTACCAGGAAAAGGAATTGGATTAAGTCATAATTGTTTCCCATTTATTCTTTGTCCTCCGATTCCAAATATATATCCATTTATTGTAAATGATCCTGGTGAAGGCTCTCAAGCAAAAAGAAGAACACATGCAATTATTATAGATCATTTGACTCCTCCATTGTCTCATTCGGGTAGTTTTAATGACCTACTAATTATTGAGAACCTTATAGATGAATATTATGAATCTAAACTAATTAATGATAATAGAAGTCAATTATTAGAAAAAAAGATAGTAGATATTTTAATTAAAAATTCATGGCCAGGTATTGAATCAAATAAATTAAAAGCAGAAAAAGAAAATTTAATTATACAAGATCTAATAGATAACGCAGAGAGTTATTTATGTGAAATTAAGAATTCCCAGATAAGAACTGGTCTTCATGTTTTTGGAGTCAATCAGAGTATGGATAAATTAATAGAGTTAACACTCACAATTTCTAATGTCCCGACAGGAAATAATCTCGGTCTTACTCAATGCTTAGCAGAAGATTTAGGTTTTACGTTTGACCCTTGGAGTGACGAAGAGAGTGAAAACTTAAAGCAAGTAGACATTGATTTATTTAACGCTTATACAGCAATCAAGGCAAGGAAAGTCGGTAAAGTAGTTGACTGGTTGAATGACATTGGAAAATATATAATAGAGTTTCATTGTTTTAAATTTCTTAATTACAAAATAAAATCAAAAAAGGAAATAAGACTTGATAGTAAAATCTTAAATTACATAGATCATGAAAAACCAAATATTTTTATAAATCATTTATTAAATAATATCTTACCCAAACTATTAAACAGTTCAGTCAACGAAAAAACTAATTTCCTCAGTGCTTTAGAAGGAAAAAGAATTTCTAGCGGTCCTTCTGGGGCGCCTACAAGAGGGAAATTAGAGGTTTTACCAACAGGTAAGAATTTCTTTTCCGTTGATATAAGAGCAATACCAACTGAAACAGCTTGGGACTTAGGAAAAAGAAGCGCTGAACAAATAATGGAACTTTACCTACAAGAAAATGGAGAACACCTTTCACATCTTGCTATTTCAATTTGGGGAACATCAACAATGAGAAATGGTGGAGAAGATATTTGTCAGCTTTTTGCTCTCATGGGTTTAAGGCCAATATGGGACGGGACTTTAAGAAGAGTAGTTGACGTAGAAGTCATTCCCATCAGTGTATTGAACAGGCCAAGAGTAGACGTAACTTTAAGAATTTCTGGTTTATTCAGGGATGCATTTCCTCAGATAATTGAATTGATTCGAAGAGGTCAAAACCTTATTGGTAATTTAAAAGAATCCTGTTCTATTAATCCACTTGCTGAGTCATATAGAAATGGAAATACAAAATCAAGAATATATGGCTCAGCACCTGGATCATACGGAGCAGGATTACAAGAAATAATTAATAGTGGCTCTTGGGAGAATCAATCAGAACTCGCTGATGCTTTTATCGAATGGAGTAAATGGAGATATGAAGGTTCAAATAAAATCATAAAAGACAAAAATGGATTAGAAAATAATTTGTCAAAGGTAAAAGTAGTACTTCATAGTCAGGACAATAGAGAACACGATATCCTTGATTCAGATGATTACTATCAATTTCAAGGTGGATTGATATCCGCGATTAAAAAAACTAGTGGGACAGATCCTCAAGCCTATTTTGCCGATAATTCAAGGTATCAACGTCCAAGAATTCATAAACTCTCAAAAGAAATTGATAAAGTAGTTCGAAGCAGATTATTAAACCCAAAATGGATAGAGGGGATGAAAAAACATGGATATAAAGGTGCTTTCGAAATGTCAGCTAGCCTTGACTATTTGTTCTCTTTTGATGCGACTACAAACTTAGTTCCTAATTGGTGTTATCAATCTATTTTGAATAATTGGTTAAAGAATAATGATACGAAAAATTTTATTAGTGATAACAATCCTTGGGCTTTAAGAGATATCGCTGAAAGATTACTAGAAGCATCTAATAGAAAACTTTGGACAAATCCAACTAATGAAGAAATATCATCTATAAAAACATTATTATCAGATGTAGATAGTAAAATTGAAACCTATTCTTCTAAAAATAATTTATAAATCATTCAACGTCTAAGAAGAGATAATCCGTGGCTATCTGTACCACATGTTGATAATAAAGAATAAGAGTTTGCACAATCAAATATTTTATCGCAGACAAATTTTGAAGGGATCCAATTATTTGCTCGTTCGTAGTTATACCATGTTTCAACAGCATCAAAATTTAGTTTAGATGCTTCGTCAATCAAGATATCAAATGGAAGCTTATATCTTGCGGGATGAGCCAACACAGCAATACCATTAGCTTTATGAATCGAATCAACCACAGTCGAAGCTAATAATTCATTACCAATAGCAGACTTATTCTCAATATAAGGTGATAAGTATTTTGATTTATGATCAAAACCAAGACCTAAAACATGAACCAAGCACCCTTTCAATAAACAAGTAATTTCTATTCCAGTCCAAAGTTTAGGAAAACTTAATTTGAAGTTGAGTGTAGCGTCTTCCAATTTACTTAATTCAATATAAGCATCAACTGAATGATGATCTGTGATTGCATAATGATCAATATTGAGATCAATTGCTTGGTTATAAATTTCTTTAGCAGTCAAACTTCCATCACTATATGTTGAATGCATATGGAAATTAATAGAGTTTGGACAACTTTCTTTTGTAATTGATTTAATTATTTTTTTTAATTTAATAGAATCAATATTAGACATATAAATTAAGTAAGTTGTTTCCTATTCCTTCTCCATTTAGCATAAAATTGTATACTTGCTGCCATAAAGAGAATCAATCCAAATATTAACCAGCTAGCTGCACTTGTAGGGAACTGGTTTTTAAATACAACAAGCATTACAACAACTACCAATAATAGTGTTGGCAACTCATTCAAAGCTCGTAGTTGCTGGCCACTATAATTATACTGATTGTTTGTTAATTCATTCATGATTTTATAGCAATAAAAATGATAGACAAGTAAAAAAGCAACAAACAATAGTTTAATCTGCATCCATGCCTGAGAAAGATATGAAGGCTGCATATATAACAATCCAGATGCCATGATGACAGCTAAAATCATTCCAGGCGTTGTTATAATATTAGCTAATCTTTTCTCCATTAATGTATATTGCTTGTTAAATAAATCCCTAATTTCTTCCTTCTCACTTTGTACTTCTACATGATAAATAAATAATCTGACTAAATAAAATAAGCCTGCGAACCAAACTACAACACCGATAATATGAAAGGATTTAAACCATAAATATGTCTCCGGCGAAAAAATCATATTCTATTAAATGTTTCGTGCATTCATATCACTCTATACATTACTATAATAAAGATTAGCTGTCCCTAATTCGTTAATATTTTATAAATAGATTATTTATTTTCATCAGGATGAAAATAATTTCTAATAACAACAGCAGTAGATGTTCCCAAGCCAGGTGTTGTTGAAAGTTCAGAGAGAGATGCCATTTGGATAGCTTCTATAGACCTAAAATGCTCCAATAATAATTTAATTCTTTGTGGTCCCAAACCAGGAATCTCATTTAATTGAGAACGTTTCATACGCTGACTTCTCTTTTGCCTGTGAAAGGTAATTGCAAACCTATGAGCTTCATCTCTAATCCTTCGCAATAAAAGCATTCCTGGTTGATTTGGCTCAGTGTCTAATGGCTGTTTATAATTTGGAATAAAAATCTCCTCTTTCTTTTTGGCTAAAGATATAAGATTTATATTTTGATCAAGATTTAACTCCTGTAAAGCGGCTAATACTGAGCTTAATTGACCTTTACCACCATCTATTACAACCAAATCGGGCCAGTCATTCAAATTATCCTTGTCTAAGACACTAGATTCATTATTTGATAATTCATTTAAATCACCACCCTCTTCTTTAAAACGGGCCCATCTTCTAAATCTCCTAGTAAGAACTTCAGCCATAGATTCGAAATCATCGCTATGCCCAAGTTTTATATTAGAACTTTTGATTTTATATTTTCTATAGTGTTGTCTAGCTGCGATACCATCAATAAAAACAACTTGAGAAGCGACAGCATCACTACCTTGTATATGACTAATATCGTAACATTCAATTCTTTTTGGAATTTTTGCCAGCTCAAGGATATTGGTTAAATCGTCTAGCTCCAGTAAGTTTTTATCATGTGATTGTTTTATCCTTTGCAACTCTAAATTTGCATTCTTTTCTACTAATTTAATAATTTCCGCTTTCTTTGATCTTTTTGGGACTTTAATATGAACTTTTTGCTTTTTTATTTCACTAAGCCAATCAGATATTAACTCTGTATTAATTAATTTATGTTGAACTAATATTTCTGCTGGTATTTCAACAGGATCTACATTGGAGTAATGATTTTCAACAACTTTTTGAAGTATTTGAGAATTACTTAGATTATTATTATCAGAGAAATATCCTAATCTTCCAATTAACTTACCTGATCGCATTTGAAAAATTTGAATAGATGATATATTTTCTTCTGATGCCAATGCAATTATATCCCTGCATACAGATGAATCAGGAATAATCATCTTTTGAGATTCATATAATCTATCTATACCTTTAAGCTGGTCCCTAACTGATCCAGCTTCCTCAAACTTTAATGACTCTGAAAAAGAGAGCATTTGTTTTTCTAATAATGTTCTTAATTCATCCGTTCTACCTTGAAAAATCATTTCAACTCTTTTTAGTGTATTTTTATAGTCCTCAGAACTAATCTCCTCTTGGCAAACACCTGGACATCTACCAATTGAATAGTTAAGACATGTTCTATCCCTGTAAAGCGGTATTCTTCGTTGTCTAAGAGGAAAAAGTTTTTTTATACTAAACAGCGTCTGCCTAAGCAAATAAACATCAACATATGGACCATAATACTTGTCCTTTAATTGTCTTTGGCGTCTTTTTCTAGTTAAAAAGATTCTAGGGTATTTATCACCCCATGTTATACAAATATAAGGATATTTCTTATCATCTTTTAATAGAACATTGAAATAGGGTTGACGAGATTTTATTAAATTAGATTCTAGGGTTAATGCTTCACTTTCGTTATCAGTAACTATCAATTCGATATCTACAACTTGCCTTACCATTAAGGAAATTCTTGGACTTAATTCATCACTTCCTCGAAAATAACTTCTAACTCTATTTCTTAACTTTTTAGACTTTCCAACATATAACAATCTATCATCACTATCTTTCATCAAATAACATCCAGGATCATTTGGTATATCCTTCAAAAATTTCGATAGTCTTGACTTGTCTTTTATTAACGGTGTTAATTCCACCGATCTTGTCTCGTTAAATTAACCACCATAGTTCCAACCTGTGCTTGCTAAATTTAAGGCAGATCCATCTTTATTCAATACGGCACTCTTCACTTCAGCAACGAAGACTGTGTGATCTCCATGTTCTACGCCTGAAATGACTTCGCATTCAACGCCACCTATAACATCTTCGATTAAGGGCATACCAAGCTCTCCATAAGTGAATTTACAAGCTTCAAATCTTCCACCTAATCCTTTTTGTGGCTTAAAGAAAACAGCAGCTAGATCCTTTTGATCTTCTCTCAGAACATTTAGAGAAAACATCTTAGTTCTTTGAATAATTCCATGACTAGATCCATCAGCACGAACAGCCATTACAACTAATGGAGGTGTAAATGAACCTTGTGTTACCCAGCTAGCAGTAAAACCATTTATTTCATCTCCTTCTCTAACAGCACAAATAAATAATCCGTGAGGGATTTTGCGCAAAAGAACTTTTTTGGCATCCTGATTAAGAGTCATGCGCTTTGATACGTTTGTAGATATTAGATTCTATGAAAGAAATGGACTTTTTTAAAGTTAAAAAACCATGAAGGCGCTTTATCCCGGTAGTTTTGACCCATTAACGTTTGGTCACCTTGATCTAATTCAAAGGGGAAGTGATTTGTTTGGAGAAGTTCTCATTGCAGTATTAGAAAATCCGTCAAAAAAGGCAACTTTTCCGTGCGAGAGAAGAATAGAACAGATTAAAAATGCTACCAGAGATATACCAGGTTGTAGAACAATAGCTTTTAAAGGTCTAACGGTGGATTGTGCACGTGAACATAATGCGGATCTTATTTTAAGAGGCTTAAGAGCTATGAGTGATTTTGAATATGAACTACAGGTTGCTCATACTAATCGATCTTTAAATAATCAATACGAAACAATATTTCTCGCAACAGAAACGCATCATAGTTTTTTAAGTAGTTCTGTAGTTAAAGAAGTCGCAAGATTTGGTGGTGAAATTCGTCATATGGTTCCTGAGTTTATAGCCAAAGATCTTTTGGCACTAAATACAAATTAATTACAATTATCAGTATTATCTACTATTGATAATATTTTCACAATATGTCTTGTCGAATTCTCCATATTGTTCACAATAATACTAAAAATTTTTTCCTCTCCTAATATAAAACCAGAGAGGGATCTAACATCATTAAGTCTTCCAGATTTAGCCAGAATTCTACCCTTAAGGTTTACTGGAGCATTTACATTTGCTAACGAGCCTCTAACACCTAAAATTGAAAAAGATGAGAAATAGTAGTCAGAAAATCTATTAAGTTTCATTCTTCTCAAGAACTGGGATAAGCCATATGTGGTTACTCTATTCTTTCTTGATAACCCACTGGCATCTGCAAAGATAAAATTTTCAGAATTAAAGTTTTGTTTATTTATCCAATTACTATATTTTAGATTAGGAAAATCATGAGACCAGTCATTTAATGAATTTCTGAAAATCACTTCAGAAGTAAAATTGTGACTCTCAGAGTTAACAAGGTTTAGCAAGATATATAAAGGGGCAGAATTAATAACTTTAATTGTTGAGATATAATCAATAGGATATTCTTTATTAACGGCTTTTACAAAATATTTTTTAGATAAATTATTTTTTCTAAGAGTATTCTCTAACTCATAAATAAAATTATCAATTGGATTATATAAAGCATTAATACTTGAATTACTTGCTATTGAATATTTAGTAATAGGTGCCCCATATTCTTCTTTTCTATCTGCATATGACCAGCTAGCAGGCCACCAATTTTTAGTATTACTAGTTTTAATTATTATTGGTAATTTTAAAGTGGGATTATGATTGGTACTATTAAGATCATTAATTAACTCTTCTAAATGACTTTTATCGAAATCGGGATCACCTGATGCTTCAATATATAAGCTTCCATCATTTATCTCTTTTAAAGATGTCTTAAGAGTATAATAAGGCCCTAAAGTATCTAAAGAGAAAGCGCTAGACAGAATCTTCTGGTTAGAAGCAGGAATCCTAGGTATATAGCCATTAATATCTACAATGAAATCACCTGATTTATCTAAAATACTTACGCTAATATTAGCATTGAAGTTATAAGTATAATCCTCTAATTTTTTTTGCAAAGGTTTACAAATATTAAATTTTTCAGGACTTATCTTATTAATATTATCCCTTTGTCTTATGTATGAGAATAATGAAAATAAATTACCATTAACTATATTTACTGATAATAAGATAAAACCAATATATAAATATAATTTTTTAATCATACAGTTATAAGTTTAGCATTATAGTTTCATCATCAGGTCGCTTATCAAATGATTTAGCAAAAGAATATCCATTAGTGTTTAATTTAAAAAGCTCCCAATCATTAGGAAATCTTTTTAATAATGCGCCCATAGATAATGGTTGAACATAATAAAGTACTTCCCATTTTTCAGCAAATCTTTTCCTCATTTCCCTACCGACACTTCCAATACCTACTATTGGATCTTCCAACTTACCATTAATCATAATTACGGTTGAATTAGTATGTGAACATACTTGCTCAAACATCTCAATATCATATGGTTGAGGAGAACAGACTAATAAGAATGAATTCAACAAATCTGTTGAATTAATAAACTCCTTAAATGTAAAAATCTTATTAGCCAATTCAGGGTTGTCTCTTTTAGCAAGAGCAGCTCCTCCAGCATCGGCCCATAATAAAATATTATCGAATTTAATTTCAGTTAGTTTGTTAGATAAACGAAATATTATTGGATTAATTCTTAATCCTTCAAATCTTAGGTTGATAGAAAGAAAAGATTGTTGAGAATTACTTGAAAAATAGCTTTGGATTGATTCATAAACATTTGATTCTGCTTCTCTAAGATCTGAGGGTAGCTTATTATTCATTTGATGATCATTGTTTTTTGAGTTCTAAAGATTGCAATGATTCATCTATTATATTTGAAACTGAGTTAATATCATCATTTGAAATCCATGGACCAATAGTTATTCTTAATCCAGATTCTTGTAGTGGTTTATCAACATTAATTGCTACCAGTATGGGATTTGGTCCTTGACTAGATGATGAGCATGCACTACCACTACTTATATAAACGCCATATTTTGATAATAATCGAACAATTTCTCTACCTTTAATTGGAAACATTGATTTTGTATGACAGAGATATGAAAGATTATTCGGTAGACGTTCTCTATGAGGACCAATAAAAGTAAGTTGTTTATTCTTAGCTAGATTTTGTTTTAAAAGAGAAGTCATTTTGGAGACATTATTCTTGGGGAATAATGTTTGATTATCAGTAACCTCTATATATTCATTAAGAAGGTCAATTGCTGTTGAAAAACCTGCAATAAGGGGAACTGACTCTGTACCAGATCTTATAGAGCCATTCTTAAATCCATATGAAGGATCATTAAGTAATAACTCTCGAACGCCTCTACGCAACATTAATAATCCAATACCTTTTGGGCCTTGAAGTTTATGCGCAGAGGCACTAAGCATATCAACATTTAATTTACTCCAATCAATAAGACCGCTAGGGAGGACCTGTGTAGCATCAGTATGAAAAAGTATATTTCGTTTTTTACATTCATTACCTATGAGATTTATGGGCTGAATGGCCCCAATCTCACTTTGGCCCCAGATTATCGAAACCATTTTTGTTGGAGGAGATAACATCTCCTCCAACAAATCAAGGTTGATAATTCCATAACGATCTACAGGCCAGTATTTAATATCCCAACCATCATTATGTAATTGATTGGCTATTAAGTTAATAGAAGGGTGTTCAACGCTACTTATAACAAGTCTTCCTTTATCAAGATTATTAGATACAACTTTAAGAGAAAGATAATTTGACTCAGTTGCTCCAGATGTGAAAAAAATTTCGTCAGATGAAGCTTTTAATTTATTAGCTATTGATAATCTAGATCTTTCCAAAATCTCTCTTGCAAAAACCCCAACTTTATGGATACTTGATGGATTCCCCCAGCATTCAGATTGAATATCCTTTAGTTTATTAATAACATCTATATGTGGCGGAGTAGTCGCTGATGCATCGAGATAAATATTATTCATTTTCAAGTATGATTAAATATCTATCTCGCCATGAAATACTTTTAAGGCAGGCCCCTGCATTAAAACTGGACCTGCTTGGTTGGGCCATTCAATTTCTAATTTGCCACCTGGTAAATAAATGTTAGCGTTGTTTAAAGTTTTACCTAACTTGGATGTTACGACCAGACACGCGCAAGCCCCTGTGCCACAAGCTAGTGTTGGCCCGCAACCCCTTTCCCATACCTTAACTTTAATATTTGATTTATCAATTAATTCAACAAAGTGAACATTGGTATCATTAGGAAATGTATTGTGTTTTTCAAGGAATCTTCCCCATTCTTCGAATGGTATATTGTCAATTTTATCAACAAATACGATCATATGAGGATTGCCCATACTAGCAGCATAAACATTTAAAATTTCATCATTTATTGTAATCTTTCCATTAGGAACTGGTAAATTATTCATTAACAATTTAGTAGGTATATCTTCAGGAGAAAGAATAGGTTCTCCCATATTTACTTTAATATTTTCATTACCAGCAATAGAGGTGAGAATCAGACCAGCTTTAGTTTCTATTCGAATCTCAGACTTATCATTAATTTCATTATTATCGTTTAAAAAAGCAATCAAGCATCTTATACCATTGCCACACATTTCTGGTTCAGAACCATCAGAATTAAATATCCTCATTTTCACAAAACATTTATTTTTGGAATCTAATACAAGAATAATTCCATCAGCTCCTATGCCAAAATTTCTATGACATAGATGTTCAATAAAGTTATCTTTATTTTCAGTAAATAAATTATCTAAGTTATTACCACGTGCATCAAAGATAATAAAATCGTTACCAAGTCCTTGATATTTTGAGAAATTATATTTCATGATTTAAAGTTTGTTTAACTATGATCTAAGAAAATAAAGCGTTCCTGGTAGTAATTTCAGAACTATTCGCATATTGGGCATCAATTTATGAGAACATTATCTGATTGGCAAATCAACTACTGAAGGAGATCTTCCTTGAATAATACTACTTCAGAGATTAGTGACCAGCGTTACGAGCCTCGTGAGATAGAAGCTTATTGGCAAAAAGAGTGGGCTAATCAAGGGCTCTATAGAACAAATACTGATGTAAACAAAGACAATACTTTTTACGCCTTGTCAATGTTCCCATACCCATCGGGTTCCTTACATATGGGGCACGTGAGGAATTATGTCATTACAGATGTACTGGCTAGATATAAAAGGATGCAAGGTTATAACGTTCTTCATCCAATGGGATGGGATTCCTTCGGTTTACCGGCTGAAAATGCAGCAATAGAAAGAGACACGAGTCCATCAACCTGGACAGATAAAAATATTTCACAAATGAAAAATCAATTAGATCGACTTGGATTATCAATAGATTGGTCTAAAGAAGTTACTACTTGCAAAGAAGATTATTATAAATGGACTCAATATATATTTAATCAATTACATAAAAATAATCTTGCCTATCAAAAAAAAGCAACGGTAAATTGGGATCCGATTGATCAAACTGTTCTTGCAAATGAACAAGTAGATGCTGAAGGTAAATCGTGGAGATCTGGAGCTAAAGTTGAGAAAAAGGAATTAAACCAGTGGTTTCTACGAATTACTAGTTTTGCCGAAGATCTAAATAATGACTTAGCTCAGCTTAATGACTGGCCAGAGAGAGTCAGGGTTATGCAAAAAAATTGGATTGGTAAGTCAATCGGAGCAGAAATAACATTTGATATCAAAAATCATAACCAAAAAATAACAGCTTTCACTACAAGAATAGATACAATCTATGGAGTAAGTTATCTGGTCTTAGCTTCAAATCATCCATTAATTGATCAATTAATAAATGATAAAGATATTAATCAATTAATAGAGTTTAGGAAAACACAAGAAAAGTTAAGTGATCTAGAACGTAATTCAGATAGTAGAAAAAAACTTGGAATGTATTTAGGAGTAAATGCAATTAATCCAGCAGATAATAAAGAGATACCTATTTGGATTGGCGATTATGTGATTATGGAATATGGAACAGGAGCTGTTATGGGTGTTCCTGCTCATGATAGTAGAGATTATAAGTTTGCTAAATCATATGATTTACCAATTAATTATGTCATAAGACCCAATAATGATGAAGATGATAGTTATTTAAATGCTGAGTACGTAGATAAGGGAATCATGATCAATTCAGATACATTCAATGGAATTGATTCTCATATTGCAAAAACAAAAATACTTGAATTAGGTTCAAATGCTAATTGGGCAAAACCAAAAACTACGTATAAGTTAAGGGATTGGCTTATATCTAGACAAAGATATTGGGGTTGTCCGATTCCGATAATTAATTGTAAGAAGTGTGGTCAAGTAAGAGTTCCAGACGATGATCTACCTGTTTCTCTGCCTATTGATATTAAATTAACTGGTAAAGGAAAGTCACCTTTAACCACTAAAACAGAATGGATAAACACTTGTTGTCCTAAATGTGGAAATGAAGCAAAAAGAGAAACTGACACAATGGACACTTTTATGTGTTCATCATGGTACTTTTTAAGATATATAAACCCTGAAAATAAACAAAATCCATTTATAAAAAGCGAAATAGATAAATGGCTTCCTGTTAAACAATACGTAGGTGGTATTGAGCACGCAATCCTTCATTTACTTTATTCAAGATTTTTAACCAAAGCTCTGAAAAGCTGTGGATTATTAAATATTGATGAACCCTTTAAGAAGCTATTAACTCAGGGAATGGTTCAAGCTATTACTTTTAAAAATCCAAATAATAATAAATATTTTTCAAAATATCAAATTAAAGATATTAATGATCCTAAAGATCCAATAACTGGAGAAAATATTGATATTATCTACGAAAAGATGTCAAAGTCTAAATATAATGGTGTAGACCCATCATTAGTCATAGATAAATATGGTGCAGACACAGCCAGAATGTTTATTCTTTTTAAAGCTCCTCCTGAAAAAGATTTAGAATGGGATGATTCAGATGTTGAAGGACAATATCGATTTATACAGAGACTCTGGAAATTTGTTATTAATACTTTAGAACTAACAAAGAGTAAATCAAGATTAAATATAGAAAAAGAACAGTCTAAAGATGATGAAGCTTTACGTCTAATTAATATTGCTATTAAAGAAATTACTGATGATTTGAACAATCTTCAATTTAATACAGCAATATCTGAACTTATGAAAGCTGTGAATGGCCTAAGTTCAATAGTTAATAACTGTAGTAATGAAAGTCTAACTAATGTTGTTTCAATATTAGTTAAAATAACTTCTCCATTTTCTCCTCATATTGCAGAGGAGCTTTGGAAGACAATCGGAAATACTCAAAGTATTCATCTTCAGTCATGGCCAAAATTCGATGCAAGTGCGCTTGAACAAGATAGCTTTAAACTTATGATCCAAATTAACGGAAAAGTTAGGGGATCAATCGATGCCAGTAAAAATCTATCTAAAGATGAATTAGGGGATATAGCTATCAAAAGTGATGCGGCTCAGAAATGGATAGATGGAAAAGAACCAAAACGGATAATTGTGGTTCCAAATAAATTAGTGAATATAGTTATTTAGAAATCAGTTTTTCGAAATAATTAATTGATCTGGATTTGATTGATTACCATTCACTGAATAATGATCTGAATTTTCAGAAAGTTTTCTCAGAATCAAATATATCGACTCAGTTGAGTCAGTAAACAATGCATCATTAATTTGTCTTAAAGTTCTTTCTTTTCCATCTTCCAAAAGTTCTTCAATTTCTTTTTGTAGATTAATTATGTTTGTAGCGGCTTTTTTCCCAGCTTCAACTCCTGGTTGATTGTAAGCATTAACATTAATCAATTCAGCATATAAACTTACTGCTCGTTCAAATAATGCAATTAAAGCTCCAAGACTTGACTCGTCAAATGATTTAAATGTGATTGTCAAATTCTGTCTCCCACCTTCAGTTAATGCTGCTCTTGTTCCTTGAAGAAATCCAGACAAGTAATCCCCAGGTCGTTTATTTTTTACTTCAACTATCTCTGCTGGATCGTGGAGAATCTCAATGAAATTAACAAAGAAATTATCAATACCATCTCTTAATTGCTGCACATATGCATGCTGATCAGTAGAACCTTTATTTCCATAAACTGCGATACCTTGATTAACTTGATTTCCATCTCTATCTAACTTCTTACCTAAGGATTCCATCACAAGTTGTTGAAGATATCTACTGAAAACTTGTAATCTGTCTCTATAGGGAAGTACAACCATATCTCTTAACCCTTTTCCATTTCCAGATTTGTACCAAGCTAAGGATAAAAGTGCCGCTGGATTATTTTTAATATCTTTTTCTCTTGTTAGAGAATCCATTTGAGATGCTCCATCTAAAAACTTGTTAATGTCAGCGCCAATTAGGGAGGCAGGTAATAATCCAACAGCACCAGTAATACTTGTCCTTCCACCAACCCAATCAGGTAAATCAAAGATATTTAACCAATTTTCGCTAGCAGCTAAGGCATCTAACTTACTACCTTTTGTAGTAATTGCTATCGCTCGAGATGACCAGTTCTGGTTGTTATCGTGAACAAACTTCATGGCTTGCTCCATTCCTATCAAAGGTTCAGGAGTGCCACCTGATTTACTAACAACTACAAACAAAGTTGATTCAATATTAGGAAGAATGGAATTTAATTTATGAGAAATCCCCTCGGGGTCTACATTGTCTAGAAAATGTAGATTCATTCCAATTGACTCTCTCTTAAATGACTCGTTAATAAGTAACGGACCTAAACCACTACCACCTATACCTATCCAAAAAACATCTGTATATTTTTTTCCATCGCTGTTAGTTATTTCACCATTTAATATTGATGCTCCAAACTTTGTTATGTCTTGAATTTCTTTGGTGATGGAGTCTGAAATTTCCTTACTTGGAGCAATCTTCGGATTTCGAAGCCAGTAATGACCAACTTGCCTGCTTTCATCAATATTGGCAATCGATCCATTCTCAAGACTTTCTAAAGAATCAAAAGCTTTTGAATAAATGTCCTTAAATTTTTCAAAATCACTCTTCTCCACATTCATTCTGCTTATATCTAGCCAAAAGCCTAATGAATCATCGCTAAATAAAAGATCGCAGTACCTTAACCATTTATCGTTGTTATTCATCTGGAAGATGTCAGTTATTTCCATTATTGATATGAGAATACTCCTTAATGAGTTCTGTTACAGGTACTCTCAAAAGAGAACCGTTAAACAAATTGATTTGATTTATATTAGTCAAGAATGGTTTTCAATTGGCGAATGTTTAGTAATTGACAAATAGGAATGTAAATAAGCTTGATAGTTATTTTTATCTAACCTTTGGGAAATCTAAATGTTGAATTAACTTTCATTACTATTAAATATGTCTTTATATTTAGATATTGTAATTTCATCCAAAGGGCATATATTTAGTTATAGATAATCATTTTTTAATGAAAAAAGATAATAAAAAATATATGGAGAAGAATATATCTTATGATTTAAATGAACATTGCCTGATTAGCCCACTAGATTCAGAAAGCCCTTTATTTGAGCCTAAAATAAGATTAGGTGTCCTTGCTTCCGGTAATGGCTCTAATTTTGAGTACATTATTAAATCAATTCAAAATAACCAACTTAATGCAGAAATTTCTATATTAATTGTCAATAATCCTGATTGCTTAGCAATAAAAAAGGCTATCAAATACAAAATACCCTATGTAATTATTAACCATAGAGATTGTCAAACAAGATTAGAACATGACATGCTGGTATTAAAAAAACTGGAGGATTTATCCGTAGAACTAATTGTTATGGCTGGATGGATGAGAATTGCTGGAGAAGAATTAATTAATAGATATATAAACCGACTAATTAATATACATCCATCACTATTACCTTCTTTTAAAGGCATTAATGCAATACAGCAGGCAATAGACGAGAGGGTTACTATTACGGGTTGTACGGTTCACTATGTAAAAAAGGAAGTTGATTCTGGCTCAATAATTATTCAAGCTGCAGTCCCTATTCAAGAACATGATAATAAAGAGACTTTAACAAAAAGAATTCAACAAATGGAACATATAATATTACCTTTAGCGATAGCAAAAGTAGCCATGAATATAAGAACTGGCTTCAGGGGTAATAAGTAATCTTAGGAAGACCAATATCTGATTCAAGTCCGTGCATAATATTTAAATTTTGTATAGCCTGCCCTGCTTGACCTTTTAGAAGATTATCAATAACACTCATCAGTACTATTCTTCCATTACGTTTATCAACTTCAACTGAAATCATAATTTTATTAGTATTTTTAACCCATTTAGTAGCTGGATAAATACCCACAGGCAAAATATCAATAAATGGTTGATTTTTATAAAAAGCTTCAATTACAATTTTGCAGTCTTCTGCTGTTAATCCAGGATCTCTTAAACGAGCATAAACTGTCGATAAAATACCTCTAACCATTGGCACCAAATGAGGCGTAAATTGCAAGTTGACTTCATGACCAGCAAAGTGACTAGCGATTCTTTCTATCTCTGCCCTATGCCTATGCCCAATGACTCCATAGGGCTTAATTGATTCAGAGCATTCAGAGAGTAAGAGTTGTTCACTTGGATTTCTACCTCCGCCGGATGTACCAGATTTTGCATCAATAATAATTCCTTCACTTTCTATTAATCCTTGTTTTAAGAATGGAATAAGGACACTAAGAGATGAGGTTGGGTAACAACCTGGGCAAGCAATTAATCTAGATTTTGATATTTCATTTTTAAATTCCTCTGAAAAGCCATAAATAGCCTCTTGACATAATTCATAGTCATATCTTTGATATTTTGCAGCTTCTTTGGAATATACTTCCTTCCATTTTTTCAATGATTTAAATCTATAATCAGCTGATAAATCTATTACTTTAATACCTTTTTCTAATAATAAAGGGGTTAATTGCGATGATAAGCCGTTTGGCAGACTCAATATCGCATAATCAGAATCTTGAGCGATTTCATCAATATTGCTTTTAGTTATATCTTTATCCCCCACAAGTTTCATAAAAGGATTTATTTCATTCCAGCTCTTACCTGCTGATCGCTCTCCATTTAAAGTTGAAATCTCAAAGCTTGGATGTTCATTAATCAACTTAACCAGTTGAAGTCCTCCATATCCAGATGCTCCAATAATTGCGATCCTCCCAGCTTTCGATGTACTTATTGCCATAACATCAAGGTTATTTCGTAGAATGAAGAGATATTCATTTGAGAATAATTAGCAAAGAACCTTTTCACCACAAACACGAGGAATAAGTTGAAATCAGAAGATTGTTATGAAGTTGAATTTGATGATATAGCGGATGCTCTTGCTGCTATAAGAAACGGTGAATGTGTTGTAGTAGTTGATGATGAAAAGAGAGAAAACGAAGGAGATTTGATCTGTGCTGCTCAATTTGCGACTCCTCAGCAAATAAATTTTATGGCAACTGAAGCTAGAGGTTTGATATGTCTAGCAATGCAAGGGGAAAGATTAGACCAGTTAGATCTACCTTTAATGGTCGACAGGAATACCGATTCCAATCAAACAGCATTCACTGTAAGTATCGACGCAGGTCCTGAATTTGGTGTATCAACTGGTATATCAGCAGAAGATAGAGCTAAAACAATTCAAGTTGCTCTTAATAGTCAAACAAAACCAATAGATTTAAGAAGACCGGGCCATATTTTTCCCTTAAGAGCAAAAATTGGTGGGGTATTAAAAAGAGCTGGGCATACGGAAGCAGCAGTAGATTTATCTTTGTTAGCGGGTCTATCTCCTGCAGGCGTTATCTGTGAAATCCAAAACCTGGATGGCTCAATGGCAAGACTTCCAGAGTTGAAAAAATATGCGAAGGAAAAAAAATTAAAGTTGATAAGTATTGCAGATTTAATTCATTATAGGCTTGAAAATGAGCGCTTTGTATACAGACAAGCAATTGCAAAGTTACCAAGCCTCTTTGGAGATTTTAAGGCAATAGGTTATAAGAACGAATTGGATGGATCTGAACACGTAGCAATAATAAAAGGGGATCCAGAGAATTTAAAAGAGCCAGTATTAGTTCGAATGCATTCGGAGTGTCTAACTGGAGATGCATTTGGATCGTTAAGGTGCGATTGCAGACCCCAATTAGAAGCGGCCTTATCAAGAATATCTGAAGAAGGAGAAGGAGTTGTTGTATATCTAAGGCAGGAAGGTAGAGGAATAGGTTTAGTTAACAAATTAAAAGCCTATAATTTGCAAGATGGAGGATTAGATACGGTTGAAGCTAATGAGAAATTGGGTTTTCCTGCAGACTTAAGAAATTATGGAGTAGGTGCACAAATATTGACAGATTTAGGAATAAACAGACTTAAGTTATTAACAAATAATCCAAGAAAAATAGCTGGACTTGGAGGATACGGACTTCAAGTTGAATCAAGAGTACCTCTAGTGATATGTCCTGGAGATCACAATGCAGCATATCTGGAAGTAAAAAGAGAAAAGCTTGGACATTTATTTGATAATAATATTCAGGCAAATTTAAACAATGAAAGACAAAACATTGTTGTTTATTGGGATGGTAAAGTTGACAATAATGAATTAAAACATTTTGAAGACAAAGCAAATAAATGGTCAGAAAATCATTTTTTAAATATTTCTATTCAAAACACTCCAAGGTTGATCGCTCTATGTGAAAACCCATTATTCATATGGAATGTTAGACATAGAGATATTAAGACTCATTTAGAAGGAAACTTGATAGATAAAAGGTTACTGGAGTCACTTCTTAAAGAACTATGTAATTGGAAAAACACAAAAAGAATCGGAATAATTAAGACAGTTAATTATGAAAGACTTTTGCATCCATCACAAAATATATTAATTGAAAAGAAAGAAATCAGCGAACTTTCAAAATTTGAAAATTCGCCTTTATTTGGTTGGGATTTAAAAGATAAAACCACTACTATTGAATGGAGTTAATAATAAAGAAAAAATTCTATTTTATAAGACTTACACTATTAATTTTAGTTCCATTAGTAATAGATAGAAGGATTTTCATATCATCAGTTTTACCAAAAACAGTATGTACTCCATCCAAATGTGGCTGTGGAGCATGAACTAAAAAGAATTGGCTGCCACCAGTATCCTTTCCTGCATGCGCCATTGAAAGAGAACCAGCAACATGTTTGTTTGAATTAATTTCACAATTAATGGAATATCCAGGACCCCCAGTTCCAGGAGTTCCTCTTGATCCCTCTCTTGTATTCGGACATCCACCTTGAGCCATAAAGCCATTAATTACTCTGTGGAAAGAAAGGCCGTCATAAAACCCCTCTTTAACAAGTTTCAAAAAGTTTTCTACTGTTTTGGGTGCATCATTATCAAATAGGTCAATAGACAATTGGCCTTTATCTGTGTTCATCAATACTTTAGACATAGCTCAAATTAATTTGTTTTATAATAACTGGTTTTAAAATTTAATGCAGAAAGTATATTGTTAATAAAAATTATAAATCAAATATAGGTCAATCACTTTTAACCTTAATTAGTGCTGTTCTTAAATTTCCATTTGAATCACTAAGTAATTGCTTAGCCTCAATAACATCCATCCCAGACATAGCAATTAATAAAGATAATTTTACTGATCCATTTGTCTTCTTTAAAAGTTGAACAGCAGTTTCATTATCAACTGAGCCAATATCAGATATAATACCAATTGCTCTATTCATTAATTTATCGTTGCTTACTGATAAATCAATCATTCTATTTCCATAAACCTTATCTAATTTAATCATCACAGATGTAGAAATTATATTTAATGCCATCTTTGTAGCAGTTCCAGCTTTTAATCTTGTTGAGCCTGCAAGAATCTCTGGTCCAGTAATAAGCCTAATATCGATATCATTATCTAAAGTTGAATCACTTTCTGGAACTGATGAAATAGAAATAGTTAGTGCATTTATACTTTTTGAATAGTTTAATGCCCCAACAACATATGGAGTTCTGCCACTAGCTGTTATACCAATTAAAACGTCTCTATTTGAAAAATGTCTATCTTTAAGATCAGCAACAGAAGCCTCAGCTACATCCTCTAGAGATTCAGAACTTCTTGTTAGAGATGGTACACCACCAGCAATTATTCCTTGAACCAAATCTGGATCAGTGCAAAAGGTTGGAGGACATTCTGAGGCATCAAGGACCCCTAATCTTCCTGAAGTACCAGTACCAATATAAAATAATCTACCATTTGATTTAAGTCTTGTTGTGATTTGATCAATAGCATTAATTATTTCTGGAATAGCTTTTTCAACAGCCTTTTGAGGTTCTTTATCAGCTTCAGAAAAAATATTGACTATTTCATTCGTAGATTTAGTATCTAATTCGTTTGATATAATATTAATCTGTTCAGTTAGAATTTGGTAATTATAATCTTTTGAGTTAATATTGAAATTAATCATAAAAGATTTTCTAAACGTTTTTTTATATCTTCAAGTTGTTCATTAGAGGATGTTTGTTCATTTAAATTATCTTTATTATGCCAATTCCCTACTTCTAAATTTGAAAGGGGTGGAGAAATCATAAGCCGCTCTTCATCAGTACTTGGAATAAACCCTTTTTCGACATAACGAGCCTCGTAACCAGCTTCAACACAAAAAGCTTCAATATCTATCCTCGTCAACTCCTCAACGGATGGAGTTGGGAAGTCTTGAGCCTCTAAAAGGCCACAATATCTTTCAGCGTCATCCTTATCCTCAAACATAAGGATGACTGTGGTGCCCTTAAGTTCAAGGGAATGTATACCCTCACTTTCAGTCCCCGCTTCATACAAAAGGACATGGACTAACATAGAAATTAAATAATCAATTTAATTATAAATCGATAAAATCAATAAACAATATGTTTCTAATAATTCTCCATAGATATTTCATTTAGACGTTGATATAATGCTATTTCAGAATCACTTAAATTCTCAGGCAAGACAATAATTATTTCAACAATTTGATCACCGCGATATTCTTCGTACTCCAATCCACGTCCTCTAAGTCTTAACAACCTTCCAGTTGATGAATTAGGAGGTACTTGTAATGTTACAGATCCATTTAGAGTTGGAATATCAACTGCACATCCTAGCAAAGCATCATGTGGGAATAATTCTAGACGATACAGAACTCTTAATCCATCAATTCTTAATCCATCGTCTGTTTGTACTTTTAATTGAACAAAATGATCACGACAACCAATTGCAGCACCTTCTATTCTTAATCTCCATCCATCGCCAGCAAAGGGCGGAGTTATAAGTTCAACGAGAGTGCCATCTTGTAACTGAATATCAACTGATGTACCATAAAGAGCTTGATCTGGAGAGATTTCAACAATGGACTCCTGGTCTTCATAAATTAATGTTGGTGGTGGTGTTGGCTCACTTGTTGTAGGAATATATTCATTAAAATTACTTCTATCAAAGTTTTCATCTTCGCTTTCAGGAAAATCTGAATATTGATAATCAACCTGATCCGTATCGTTTATAAAATTAATTTTAATTCCTAATACAACATCTAAATATTCCTCATAAGATGGGAATCTATTTTCAAATATATCCTGATCTTTATTAGTTTTTTTCTCCCATTCTTTTCTCTTTTTTGGATCACTTAAAATTGCATAGGCTTCATTAATTAATTTGAATCTTTCTTCGGCATTGATATCATTTTTATTTAAATCAGGATGCCATTTTCTAGCCTCTTTTCTAAAGGCTGATTTAAGTTCAATAGGATCACATTCTGGCGAGACACCAAGTAGTGACCAATAATTATGTTCAACGGTAGTAGTCATTATCCCAAGGATCTATGTCCCTTTTTCTATAATTATTTTCACCATTTCTATTTTTGCCTTGTTGTGAATAATCCCAAGGATCATCATCCCAGTAATCATCAGAAAATAATTCATCCTTTAAAGATCCAAAAGTATTTTTTATTCCCTGAATGGGATTAGATTCTGTTTTTCTTTCCGCAGATAATCGGCGATTCAAGCCAAATAATGCTTCTTGAAGAGAGCCAACTGCATATTCAAGTTCTTGCAAATCATTATCTTGGAGCAAATCCTCAACGTCCCTCATCGCAATTTCGACAGCCCTTTGTTGTCTTTCAGCCCCATAAGGACCAAGTTCCAGGGAAGCATCTCTTAGTCGTCTTTCAGCTTGTGCAACAAGGGTTAAAGCATTATTTCTTTGATCGATAGACGCACGCTTTTTTCTATCCTCAGATGCTTTTAGTTTGGACTCTTCAATCAATTTATTTACTTCATTTTGATTCAAGTTTGAACCACCAGTAACACTTACAGACTGTTTCCTACCAGTGGTTCTGTCTGTTGCACTTACCTCTAATAAACCATTAGCATCGATATCAAAAGCTACCTGAACTTGAGGAACACCTCTTGGAGCTGGGGGAATACCAGATAATCTGAATTTACCCAACGATTTATTGTCAGAAGCCATTTGCCTCTCTCCTTGCCATATGTGAATTTCTACTGATGATTGATTCGAGGCCGATGTACTAAAAACATCTGATTGTCTAACTGGTATGGAGGTATTACGAGGAATTAGAACTTTCATCAAACCTCCAACAGTTTCAAGGCCTAGAGAAAGAGGAGTGACATCATTTAATAAAAGGTCTCTCAGCTCCCCTGAAAGAATCCCGCCTTGAATTGCAGCACCAATGGCAACTACTTCATCAGGGTTAACAGATTGACAGGGTGGATTTGGAACTAATGTTTTAACTAATTGCTTTACCATTGGCATTCTTGTACTGCCTCCCACAAGGACCACCTCATCAATATCCTCAGGATTCCATCCTGAATCATCAATAACAGTATTAACGGGATCAAATAATTTATCTAAAAGATCATTACAAAGACTCTCGTACATTTTCCTACTAAGATTTGTCTCAATGTGTAATGGTCCATCATTACCTGTGGAAATAAAAGGAAGTGAAATTGGAGTAGTTTGAACGCCGGAAAGTTCTTGTTTAGCTTTCTCGGCAGCCTCAGAAAGTCTTTGTAAAGATTGCCTATCCCTTCTTAAGTCTATTTTATTTTTTTTTAAAAAATCTACAGCTAGCCAATCAACAATTTTTTGATCAAAATCATTGCCACCCAATTGGGTATCTCCAGAAGTTGCCTTTACATCAAAGACACCATTGGAAATTGACATCAAAGAAACATCAAATGTACCTCCACCTAAGTCAAAGACTAATACCTTTCGAGAAGAACTCTTATCAAATCCATAAGCAAGAGCTGCTGAAGTTGGCTCATTTAAAATTCTTTCAACAGATATACCAGCCAAAATCGCAGCATCACGAGTTGCTTGCCTTTGAGAATCGTTGAAGTAAGCGGGAACAGTGATCACAGCCGAATCAACATTTTCCCCTAAATAGGTTTCAGCATCATCTATTAACTTCCTAATAATATTCCCAATCAATTCTTCTGGGGCATATTCCCTCTTTGTGAGAGGAGAGGTTATGCGAACATTTCCTTCATCATTTGAGCGAACGTTATAAGGAACTGAAAGACTAGTTTCTTCAAGCTCGTCCCATGATCTACCAACAAATCTCTTTAAATTTGAAAAAGTATTTTTTGGGTTTAGAACTAATTGTCTTCTAGCTAATTGCCCCACCAATAATTCAGATTCCTTAGTAAAGCCAACTACTGATGGAGTAGTTCTTGCCCCTTCAGCACTAGAAATAACAACAGGCCTACCAGCCTCCAACACCGCTACAACGGAATTTGTCGTTCCCAAGTCAATGCCAACTATTCTACCCATGGCAATACTTATTTAAGCCCCACAGTAACTAGCATTTAAGGGTATTCAATACTTATTATGTACCCTTCAACACTTAAAGCCAATCATTAACCCTACCTTAGTGAAAAATTTGAGATTAGATATAGATTCATAAAGTAAATGCTTTTGCACGTGGACAAAGCAACTACATCGAAATTTTCACTAAGAAGAAGATCAACTTCAGAGAAGTTGGTGGATATAGGCTTTAAAAATTTTGTTACTGCCACGGCTTCAATGGTAGCCGTGGTGCTTTTTTCCATATTTGCAGTCGTTTACTATGAATCTACTGAATCGATTTCAAGATATGGGCTGAGGTTTCTTTTTAGCTCTGCATGGAATCCAGTTACAGATGAGTACGGTGCATTCACCGCTATTTATGGAACCCTTTTTACATCGATTTCTTCATTATTAATTGCTATTCCATTGGGCGTCGGCACTGCAATATTTATAACTGAAAATATAATTCCCGAATATATAAGAAATGTAATTGGAATAATGGTTGAGCTTTTAGCTGCTATTCCATCAGTAGTTTTAGGACTATGGGCAGTATTTATTATGGAACCTTTTATTAGGCCATTTTTGAACATACTCTACGAACTATTTGGATTTATACCATTTTTCAGCACCCAACCTTTGGGAGCTGGAATGATGCCAGCAATATTAATACTTGTGGTAATGATATTACCTATAATTACATCGATTTCAAAAGATTCCCTAAAACAAGTTCCATCTAAACTTAGGCAAGCCGCTTATGGAATTGGAGCTTCAAGATGGACTACTATTTTTAAAGTCATTATTCCAGCCGCAATTTCTGGGATAACAGGAGGAGTTTTACTTGCTCTTGGAAGAGCTATGGGTGAGACAATGGCAGTTACTATGATTATTGGCAATTCAAATAACTTTAGTTGGTCAATATTTTCTCCTTCATATACAATTTCATCCATGCTTGCCAATCAATTTGGTGAAGCAGATGGAAGCCAAGTCTCTTCTCTAATGTATGCAGCTTTAATCCTAATGATACTAACCTTATTGGTTAATGTATTTGCCCAGTGGATTGTAAAAAAATTAAGCTTAAAATATCAATAAATGAATTACACTTCACAAAAATCTCTAACTTATAATCCCTCTCTAACAAGAAATATTGGGAACAAAGTCTTAACTATTATTTCTGCTCTTTTTGCCATCATTTCTGTACTTCCTTTAATCTTAGTCATAAGCTATGTATTAATTAAAGGTGGAAGTTATATAAACTTAGACACCTTAATACTTGAACCCGAGCCACCCGGAGATGATCTTCTCTCTGCTGGAGGAATAGGGCCAGCAATAACTGGAACTTTTATAATGACAATTATTGCTTCAATAATATCAATACCTATTGGAGTAGGAGGTGGAATATATCTTGCTGAATATTCAAAATCAGGAAAGTTTGCAAAATTCATAAGGTTTGGATCAAATGTACTTGCAGGGGTTCCTTCTATAATTGCTGGTGTATTTATATATGCAATTATTGTCTCCACCAAAATATTATTTGGATCAATGTTCAGCGGTATTGCAGGCGGAATATCACTTTCAATTTTAATGCTTCCAACAATAATTAAAACTACTGACGAAGCACTTAAATTAGTTCCAAATGAGATGAGAAGAGCTGCATTTGGAGTTGGTGCCTCAAAATTTACAATGATAACAAATATCACATTACCAGCTGCATTTAGTTCAATTTCTACAGGCGTATTATTAGCACTCGCTAGGGCAGCAGGAGAAACAGCTCCATTAATATTTACAGCTCTTTTCTCCCGTTACTACATTACAAGTTTTGATGATCTTTTCTATGAAATGGGTTCATTGTCAGTGTTGATTTACAATTTTGCTCTTGAACCATATGAAGCTCAAAACCAACTAGCATGGGCAGCATCATTCATATTAGTTGTTGTACTTTTAAGTCTTAATATCCTTTCAAGATGGATAGGCACACTTGGTTCTTTTTCAAAAAATAAAGTATAATTATGAGCAAAACTAATAATAAAATAAGCTAATGAATAAAAAAAATATAAAATCTAAATCTTCAGTCTCACTAGATAATGTATCAATTAAATATGGCAATTCAGTTGCAGTTAAAAATGTGTTTTGTGATATTGAAAAGAATCAAGTTACATCTTTTATTGGTCCATCAGGATGCGGTAAATCAACCGTCATCAGAGCAATCAACCGAATGAACGATTTAATAGAAAGTTGCAAATTATCAGGCAGTGTT
This sequence comes from Prochlorococcus marinus str. MIT 1013, assembly GCF_027359395.1. NCBI lineage: Bacteria > Bacillati > Cyanobacteriota > Cyanophyceae > Synechococcales > Prochlorococcaceae > Prochlorococcus > Prochlorococcus marinus. Next base: position 301,669 of record NZ_CP114778.1, on the reverse strand, counting down.
ATTTTTGAAGGGATAGATATATATGCGGAGGATATAGATCCAGTTGAAGTTAGAAGGAGAATTGGAATGGTTTTTCAACAACCCAATCCTTTTCCTAAAAGTATTTACGAAAATATTGCCTTTGGTGCAAGAGTTAATGGATATAAAGGAAATATGGATCAATTAGTAGAAGAATCTCTTACAAAGGCAGCAGTTTGGGATGAGTGCAAGGATAAATTAAATGAAAGTGGTTATTCCTTATCTGGTGGTCAACAACAAAGATTATGCATAGCAAGGACAATTGCTATTGAACCTGATGTGATCTTAATGGATGAGCCATGCTCAGCACTTGATCCATTATCTACATTAAAAATTGAAGAAACAATTCATGAATTAAAGAAGAATTTTACAATCATTATTGTTACGCACAATATGCAACAAGCAAATAGAGTCAGTGATTACACAGCTTTTTTCAACACAGAGAAAAAAGATAAGGATTTAGGTGGAAAAATTGGATTTTTAGTTGAGTTTGATAAAACAAAAAACATGTTCAATTCACCAAAGCAAAAATCAACTCAAGACTACATCTCTGGAAAATTTGGATAACCACAAAGCTTATTTTATTAAAAGTTACCTTGCGGGACGGAGAGAGAGGGATTCGAACCCTCGATAGGGTTGCCCCTATACAGCATTTCCAGTGCTGCGCCTTCAACCACTCGGCCACCTCTCCTTAAATTCAGCAATGAAATCTTTTTCAATTGCTAGATTTAAATATATACCACAAGAGAGCTCATGTTAAAAAATTAAATGTCGGAATTATTTATTAAATATTGTTAGTACAACAAGAACCTAGTAATCATTAATTATTAACGAAAATAAATTGATTTACAGATAAATAGAATCTTCCAATAGTAGATGATTATTATAATTAAAAAAAAATAACTTATGTTAATACCTTCATGTAAAACCGCAGCCTTGAATGCAGGTCTTGCTAAAGATGAAATTAATAAATTATTAGATATCGCCAGGCAGGCCGCAGAAATAGGCGGTGCATCTCTAATGCATAATTATGGAAGGATTAAAACAATAAAATGTAAGGGAATTGCTGGAGATCTAGTTACTAATGCAGATATAGAATGCGAGAAGATAATAATAGATTATTTAGAAAAAGAGACTCCTAACATTTCTATTCTTGCTGAAGAAAGTGGATATAAGATAAAGGATGGAGAATTAAAATGGTGTATAGATCCTCTTGATGGAACAACAAACTATGCTCATGGATATCCATTTTTTGCAACTTCAATAGGTTTAATTTGGAATAGTAATCCAATTTTAGGAGCAATATCAGTACCTTCTTTGAATGAAATTTATTATGCTTCTCCAGAACATGGATCATTTTGTAATGGCGAAAAAATAAATGTCACGGACACAAATTCCTTATCTGATTCACTCTTAGTTACTGGTTTCGCATATGACAGACGAGAAGTATTAGATAATAATTATTCAGAATTTTGTTGGCTAACACATCGTACCCATGGAGTCAGAAGAGGAGGAGCTGCCGCAGTAGATCTAGCATTTGTAGCCTCAGGCAAAGTGGATGGTTATTGGGAACGTGGACTTGCAAAATGGGATATGGCAGCAGGAGTACCACTCGTTGAAATGGCCGGTGGAATAGTTTCCAATTATCCTTCCGGAGATTTTGATCTGAATACCGGCAGAATTCTAGCTTGTACTAGAGAGATACAAAATGAGCTAATAAAAGAACTTGAAAAAATTAGACCATTAACTGCTAACTCTTATGGTGGAAAATAGTCCTAATTTATGTGATCCTTAAGAAATAAAAAGATTCAAATAATGACATTGCAACCTGCCTCGGGTGCGCGCGACTTAAATCCTCAGCAAGTAAGAAAGAACCATCTCATTGCATCAAAACTTTCATCTTTATATCAACTATGGGGATATGAGCGAATATCGCCCCCTCATATTGAACGTCTAGACACGCTTATGGCAGCTGGTGGTATTTCGAACAATGAAATACTAAAAATCGTTTCTGATGAACCTCTTGGATTAAGACCAGAAATAACAGCGTCAATTGTTCGTGCTGCTTCAACTAGATTTAATGAATATGAAAGGCCACTTCGTTTTTGGTCAACAGGAACTTCATTCAAATGCAATCAAAGCATTGATGGTGGTATTGATATTGAAGAGTCATTTCAAAGCGGAGTTGAATTAATAGGAACTAAAGCTATTAATGCAGAGATAGAACTTCTATCTCTGCTGATTGAATCATTAGAAGTAATTGAAATTGATCAGAAATATAAAATGACATTGCTTATTGGGAATACATATCTATTAGAACTTATTTTAAGCTCATTTAATTCAACCAGAATAGACCAAATAAAAAATATTCTCTGCGATCTTGATTACATAGCATTGAATACACTTGATGTAAAAGATGAACAAAGAATGTTTATAAAAAATATAATGAATATGAGAGGCACACCAGAAAAAGTATTAACTAATCTAAAAAGAATATATGGTTCGAATTCTTACATTGATAACCTAAAGGAATTATTTACTATTATTGAACCATTAGCTAAAGAGAAAGGGATAGAAGTACAACTAGACCCTACATTAGGAACCAAATATAAATTATATAGTGGATTAACATTTTCTCTTGTTTCATCATCATCAAGTTCTCCCGTCATCCTTGCTAAAGGTGGTAGATATGATGATTTAGTAAAGAAGTTTAGTTTAATTGATCATAATTGCTTTGGAATTGGATTTAGTATTAGCATTGATAAAGTCAGGGAATTAGTCTCCTCAAAAGAGGAAATGAAAAGTAATAATGAAAAAATATTAATAGCATATAAGCAAAGTGCTAGTTTGTATAAAGCATTAAAACGCCAAAAAGAATTTCATGTTCAAGGGATTGTTTCCTTGATTTCACATGAACCTTTAAAGACCAATGAGGCAACAAATCAACTTTTAAAATCCAACAGATGTACTAAAATTGAATGGATAGATTGATATAAATCACCTATATCTTTTTAATGATTGTCAGGGATCGAAAACTATTAAGCTGTAATCAATAACACTTTTGCTTTTAAGGCCTAAATAGAAATTTGTATCGCTATGATAATAGAAATTTAGATAAGTCATGTCTGTTAAAGAAGAAGGAACTATTCTTATTCACACGGAAAATATATTTCCAATAATAAAAAAAGCAGTCTACTCTGATCATGAAATATTTATTAGAGAGCTTATAAGTAACTCCGTAGATGCAATTAAGAAAAGGAAAATGGCCGCTTTTGCAGGAGATTGTGTCGCTGCTGAAGATGAAAAAATAAATATCTCAATTGACAGAGAACATAAGACATTAACCATTAGTGACAACGGAATAGGAATGACTACTGACGAAATTAAGAAATATATTAATCAAGTAGCTTTCTCAAGCGCAGAAGAATTTCTTGAAAAATATAAACAACCTGATGATGGATTTATAGGTCATTTTGGACTTGGTTTTTATTCAAGTTTTATGGTTGCAGATGAAGTTGAAATAATAACTAAATCAGCAAAGAATGATTCACAAGCAATTAAATGGAAATGTAATGGTTCTCCTCAATATTCGCTTGATCAATCAGATAAAGAAGAAATTGGTACCGATATAATTTTACATTTAATGGAAGAAGAAATTGAATACATTGAACCAAGCAGGATTAAAACATTAATAAAGAAATATTGTGATTTCATGCCTATTGAAATTTCGCTTGAAGAAGAAGTTATCAATAAAATGAATCCACCATGGCGAGAAAGCAAACAAAATCTTAAAGACGAAGATTATATTGAACTCTATAAATATCTTTATCCCTTTCAAGGCGATCCTCTTTTATGGGTTCACCTAAATACTGACTATCCATATAATTTGCAAGGGATATTATATTTTCCAAAGATAAGCGGAAGAGCGGATTGGGAAAGTGGTGAAATCAAACTTTTCTGTAATCAGGTCTTTGTTAGCGACTCAATTAAGGAAATTGTTCCTAGATACTTATTACCTTTGAGGGGAGTAATAGATTCACCAGATATTCCCTTAAATGTCAGCAGAAGCGCATTACAAACAGACAGAAGAGTTAAATCTATCGGTAATTTTATTGCAAAGAAATTAGCCGATAAGCTTAAAACATTAAAGAAAGATGAAACCCAATTTTATGCTGATATTTGGGACTCCATATCACCTTTTATAAAAATAGGAGCTATGGAAGATGAGAAATTTGCCGAGCAAGTAAAAGATATAATTTTATATTCAACAACAAAAACCACTTCAGAAGATGATGAAAATACTAATGAATTAATTAAATCTGGTTCAAAGACTTTTACAACACTTGATAGTTATAAAAACAGACTAACTGATGAGAACAAAAAAGTTTTATATTCCACTGATGAAGTCTCTCAATCAACAGCACTCAATATGTGGACTTCGCAAGGCAAAGAAGTTTTAAAACTTGATACTGTTATTGATACCCAATTTATTCCATGGTTAGAAGAAAAAAATAAAGAAATAAATTTTGTCAGAGTTGACTCCGAGCTTGATGAAAGTATTAAAGATGATTCGCCTGAAATCGCAGATAAAGATGGGAATACAAAGTCAGAAACACTTAAAAAGATGATTAGTTCAGCTCTAAACAATGAAAAAGTGACCGTACAAGTGCAGAGCCTTAAAGGTGAGAATTCTCCACCTTCATTAATATTATTACCAGAACAAATGAGAAGAATTAATGATATAACAGCATTAATGGAACAGAAACTTCCTGGTCTACCTGAATATCATAATTTAATCGTCAATTCAAACCATCCACTTATTCAAGGATTACTAAAGTTAAATTCCAACCCAATAGTTATTGAAGGATCAAGCAAATCAGGAGATGGCCAATTAGCCAGTGACATCGCTATTCATGTTTATGAGATGGCAAAACTGTCAATTGGAGGTCTCGAAAATAAAGATATCGCAGCTTTTCAAACTAGGAATGCTGAGGTGTTAGGGAAATTAATGCAAAAATTCGTTTAATCTCAACCTCATTTGATAGAATATAAAAAGGATTAAGATTAAAAATGTCTAGGGTTTGCCAACTTACAGGCACAAGAGCTAACAACGGAATGTCAGTCAGCCATTCTCATATTAGAACCAAAAAATTGCAGCAGGCAAATCTGCAGCAGCGAAGATTATGGTGGGAAGAAGAAAACAAATGGATCAATATAAGAGTAACGACAAGAGCACTAAAAACTATTCAGAAGAAGGGATTAGGAAAGTATGCCAAGTCATTAGGGGTAGATTTAAACAAACTTTAAATTTGATTTGCTAATCAAATGAAAAGAAGACAATTAATAAAATCCTTTGTATTATTTTTTAGTATTTTATTTGTTAAGCCTTCAAGCTTATTTGCAAGTATCAATTCAATTAGTCTTGGCCAAAAAGCACCAGATTTCTTATTAAATGGTTTCAACAAAAACAATCCTAAGCAAAAAGAATGGTCTCTAGATGATTTTTCAGGTGAATGGTTGATTTTATATTTTTATCCTAAGGATTTCTCAAGTGGTTGTACATTACAAGCCAAAGCATTTCAAGATAATCTTTCTAAGTTTAAAAAACTTAATTCCTCCATAGTTGGAATCTCTGCTGATAATGAAGAAAAACATGAATCATTTTGTACATCTGCAAAACTCGGATACACCCTACTTTCAGATACAGAAGGAGAAATAAGTAAATCATATGATTCATGGTTGGATCCCTATTCAAAAAGAAATACCTTTATGATCAATCCAAAGGGTATAGTTGTATATAAATGGATAGGAGTAAGACCCATAGGACATGCACAAGAAGTTTTAGAAGAGCTTATCAAACAAAAGAAAATATATGCATGAACTTTCCTTAGGCACCTGGTTTATCCACATTGCAACTCTATTTGAGTGGGGGATTGCAATAATAATAATTGACTATATTTCATCAATATCCAAGAACAAAGCTTTGGGTTATTTTGCTCTAGCAATGTTGCCAAATTTAGCTAGTGCTATGGCAGCAATCACATGGCATATATTCGACAACAGTATTGAATTGAAAGGATTAGTTGTTCTACAGGCAGCTCTTACAACTTTAGGAAATACATGCCTTGCATTTGCTGCTTGGAATTTGTTTAGAACTGAGTCATCACAACCAAACCAATGAACATGTCAATTCTTAGTCTTGATTCAATTGCAAGAATTGATCCTAGTCCATTTTTTATCGTTTCACTCATCCCTTATATAGTATTCCTGCGTTACGCGGGCAAAACAAAAGCGATACCAAAAATATCATTTTTAGGTTTTAAGTTAACTCTCTTGTTTGTCTTTATGACGATAGTTTTTGCAATAATCGCACAAATTTATTTTGGGGATGAACTAACAAACGTGGATGTACTGCATGGACTAGCAGAATCGTTTTTAACGATTAGCGATGCATTTGTTGTTTACGGTTTTGTTTTGATGCTGCAGTCAATCAAAACCAACACGGAAGTAAAAAACTCTTAAGAGGTGAGTAACATTTGACGCAAAAGCATTCTTTATGGTCGATAATACAATTAATCAATAGGGATAAAAGATGTTCACAACATTATTAGCGGCAGCTGATCCAGTGACATTTCAATGGTCTCCAAAATGTGCCGTTGTGATGATTATTTGCAATTTACTTGCATATGCAATAGCAAGATCAAATATTGAAAAGCCAAACGAAGGTTTTCCTATGCCTAATGCTCAGTTTTATGGAGGACTAAGTCATGGCTCTTTTGTGGCTGCAAACTGCTTAGGACATGTTTTGGGAATAGGTTCAATATTGGGTCTTGCTGCTAGAGGAGTGTTATAAATTAAGTTTATAAATTCAATAGAATAAAAAAAGGATTATTATTAAAATAATCCTTTTTTTTTGTTTGATAATTAATTAAAATTAAATTTATTTTTAATTTGATCAACCATCATTTCTGGAGTCAAGCCAAGTGATTCTTTGCTTTGCTGGGGAGTTGCATGATCTACTAGTTTATCTGGTATTCCTATTCTTAATGTAGGAACAAAAATATCATTATCATTAAAAGATTCAACAACTGCTGACCCAAAACCGCCCAATAATGTTCCTTCTTCCATTGTTACTACTTTACCAATCCTTTTTGCAGCGTTATGAATAGTTTCCTCATCTAATGGTCTTATAAAGCGAGCGTTTATAACAGTGCAATTAACTCCAGATTCTTTAAGTATTGCAGCTGTTTTAATCGCCGGGGAAACCATAGATCCATAGCCAATTATTAATAAATTATCTCCCTCTTCTATTATCTCTGCCTTACCAATTTCAAGAGACTCCCATCCTTCTTCCATTAAAGCTGCTCCTTCTCCAGAGCCTCTAGGTATTCTTAGTGCAGAGGGACCATTGTGATTAATACATGTGACCAGCATTTGTTGCAATTCAGACTCATCTTTAGGAGCCATAACAGTAAAATTAGGAACACATCTTAAATAACTAATGTCATATTGTCCTTGATGGGTTGGGCCATCAGCCCCAACAATTCCAGCTCTATCTAATACAAAAGTTACAGGTAAATTCTGTATTCCAATATCATGAATCAACTGATCATATGCTCGTTGTAAGAAAGTACTGTAAATAGCCACAACTGGTTTAATACCTTCGCAAGCCATTCCACCAGCAAGAGTTACAGCATGTTGTTCAGCTATACCAACATCTACATATTGTTCAGGGATAGCTTTCTGTAAAAGATTTAAAGCAGTACCTTCAGCCATTGCAGCAGTAATACCAACAATCTTGCTATCTTGCTCGCAAAGCTTTACTAAAGTTTGACCAAAAACCTTACTAAAACTTGGAGGTTTAGGTGTTTTAGAAGGAATAGATTTTCCTGTTGTTAAATCAAAGGAAGACTGAGCATGGTAACCAACCTGGTCAGCCTCAGCATATGGATAACCTTTCCCCTTTGTAGTAGCGACATGGACCATGACAGGTCCACCAACTTTATGTGCAGCATTAAATGTCTTAGTCAATCCAGAAATATCATGCCCATCTACAGGTCCCATATAAGTAAAACCCAATTCCTCAAAAACAGCACCAACACTAGGAACTGCTAAACGTCTAACGCTGCCAGTAAGAGATTTAAATTCCTCTTGGATAGCATCTCCCATGAAAGGAAGATTTTTGACACTTTCTTGAACACTGTCCGATATAAATTGAACAGGTGGGCTATGACGCATTCGATTTAAATAAGTCGACAATGCTCCTACAGGAGGAGAAATCGACATATCATTATCATTTAAAACAACCAAAAGAGGAGTTTTAGGAAGATGTCCTGCATGATTAATAGCCTCTAAAGCCATTCCACCTGTCAGAGCACCATCTCCAATTACTGCAACACATTTATAATCTTCTCCTTTTCTGTCCCTAGCAATAGCCATACCAAGTGCAGCTGAAATTGATGTGCTCGCATGACCAGCTCCAAAATGATCAAATTTACTTTCTGTTCTTTTTAGGTAACCAGCTACGCCATTCTGCTGTCTAAGTGAATCAAATCGGTCATATCTACCCGTTAGTAACTTATGTGGATATGCTTGATGTCCAACATCCCAAATAACTTTATCGACATCTAAATCTAAAGTCTGATAGAGAGCAATTGTTAACTCAACAACACCAAGACCTGGACCTAAGTGCCCACCACTAGTAGAAACTACTTGAAGATGCCTTTCTCTAATTTGGCAAGCGACATCTTCCAATTCACTAATGGGTAAGCCATGAAGCTCATTCGGATGACTTAACTGGCTCAGACGCATGTAACTCTGAGATTTAATCTCTCCAATCTACGAGGTCTACCCTACATTTTGATAAAACTTGCACAAGAACAAATGGAATGTAGAGAATACATAAACCCAAAATCGCTGAAAAACTAGATATGGAGGACTATTTACAAAAAATACTAAGAGCTCGTGTTTATGACGTTGCTGAAGAAACCCCACTAGAAAGGGCAAAAAACTTAAGCAAAAGATTCAAAAATGACATCTGGCTTAAGAGAGAAGACCTTCAACCTGTCTTTTCATTCAAGTTAAGAGGTGCATTTAATCGCATGTCTCAGCTAACCAAAGAAGAGCTTAATAAAGGAGTAATTGCATCAAGCGCTGGTAACCATGCACAGGGAGTTGCTTTAAGTGCATCCTTTCTTAAATGCAGAGCAGTGATTGTAATGCCTCTGACAACTCCCTTAATGAAAGTAAAGGCAGTTGAATCACATAAAGCAGAAGTTATTCTTTTCGGTGAAACATATGATGAATGTTACGAAAAAGCACTAGAAATATCTAAAACAGACAATCTAACTTTTATCCATCCATTTGATGATCCTGAAGTCATAGCGGGACAAGGAACAATAGGTCTAGAAATACTTAGACAGAGTCATACTCCACCTGACGCTATTTATATCGCTGTAGGGGGAGGAGGACTTATTGCTGGAGTAAGTGCATACGTAAAAGCAATATGGCCAGATACAAAGATTATTGGTGTTGAACCTGAAGATGCCTGCGCAATGACAGATTCAATAAAGGCCAACAAGCCAGTTGAGCTTGAGAGTGTTGGCCTTTTTGCAGACGGTGTCGCGGTAAGAAAGGTAGGAGAAAAGACGTTTTCGATTTGTAAAAAAAATGTTGATGAAATGATTACGGTAAATACTGACGAAATCTGTGCCGCAATAAAAGATGTTTTCGAAGATACACGATCAATTCTTGAACCAGCAGGTGCATTATCCATTGCTGGTCTAAAGAAACATGTAGTTAATAATCATTTAAAAAATAACAACCTAGTAGCAATTGCTTGTGGTGCAAATATGAATTTTGAACGCCTAAGATTTGTAGCAGAAAGAGCTGAATTAGGAGAAGAAAAAGAAGCAATGATTGCAGTAGGAATCCCAGAAAAAGCAGGTAGTTTAAAACTTTTATGTGAAACACTTGGATCACGAAGTTTAACTGAATTTAGTTACAGAATGTCAGAAGGTAAAACAGCTCAAATATTTATGGGTGTAGAGGTATCAAATATTACTGATAGAGAATTATTAATCGGAGAAATAAAGAGAAAGGGCTTTGATTGTCATGATTTAAGTAATGATGAATTATCAAAAGTTCATCTCAGACATATGGTTGGTGGCAGGCTCCCAAGATCAATAAAAAAAATATCTAAAGGAGAATACAGAGAATTACTATATAGATTTGAATTTCCTGAAAGGCCTGGAGCCTTAATGAGATTTGTTAACTCTATGAGACCAGAGTGGACAATAAGCATTTTTCATTATCGAAACCATGGCGCTGATACTGGCAGAATTGTAATAGGTGTGCTAGTAAACGATTCTGATATTCCAGATTGGAATGAATTTGTCCAAAAAATAGGTTATAAAAATTGGAAAGAGACCGATAATCCAGCATATAAATTGTTTTTAGGTGCATAGTTTAATTAGACGCGGTAATTTTGGGTATCAAGAAAAAGAATTTTTAATTTCAAAGTTATGAGTGAGATCATACAAATTTCATTACCAGCGAAGATTGAGGCAATCCTTTATCTCAAAGGAAGACCAACATCATCAAAAGAGATGGCTGAATTACTTGAAAAAGATATTGCTGAAATAGAAAAAGCACTCTGGGAACTTAAGGCTGGATATGCTCAGCGTGACACTTCTTTAGAAATAAACGAAAACAAAAATTATTACAGCTTAGAGTTAAGGCAAGGACTAGGTGAATTGGTTCAGGATCTCCTACCAGCAGATTTATCAATTGCCACACTAAGAACATTGGCAACTGTTGCACTTAAGAAAAAAATACTCCAATCAGAATTGGTTGATCTCAGAGGTTCTGGCGCATACGATCACATTAAAGAGCTTGTAGATAAAAACTTCGTTGAAAGAAGGCGGCAAAAGGATGGTCGCTCTTACTGGTTAACTCTCTCAGAAAAATTTCATCAAACATTTTCTGTATTACCTGAACCAGATCAAGCAGAAGACAAAAAAGCGGCGTAATATAATACCAAAAAATTAAATGCTAATGGGTTACGAAATTATTCCAACAATTCTTCTTGTACTTTTAAAAACCCTTGGAATTTATTCAACAATATTGATCATTAGGGTCCTGCTGACCTGGTTCCCAAATCTTGATATGAGTAATCCAATTCTTGTAAATTTATGTGCCATCACTGACCCTTACTTAAATTTTTTTAGAGGGATTATTCCTCCATTAGGAGGCTTAGACTTATCTCCTATTTTAGCTTTTGTAGTAATAAGAGTTGTTCAAGGAATTCTTGGAAATGCGGCTGCATTAGCTATGGGAGGATTTCAAATGTATGGCTAATTGAAGCTCAGCGATTATCGCCACTGCCTTGAATTTTTCCTCGAGATTTTCGGCTGTTGAGCTTTTGTAAGTTTGCATGAGCGACCTCTTCCAATTCATATCCCAGTTCACTGGAAAGTTGTGATATGTACCAAAGAACATCGCCTAGTTCAAATTTAATTGCATCCTTACTTTCTTTATCAAATAGACCCCTTTTATCTCTAAGAATTTTCTTTACTTTGTCAGCCACCTCCCCTGCTTCACCTACAAGACCTAATGTTGGATAAATAGCATTGCGTCCAACATCAGGATAAAGTGCTGTCTTACGAGATTCTCTTTGATAATCATTTAATTCCATGTTTATTTTCTAAAAAAAGCAAAGTTGACAAATAAAACACAATCAGATGTTAGTTTTTTGTAATCACAAGCCAAATAAATGACAATACTCGACCTGGCTAGAAGAACCAAAATCGTTGCGACAATAGGACCCGCCACTGAGAGTGCGAGTCAAATAACTAAGTTAGTAGAAGCTGGTGCAACTACCTTTCGTCTAAATTTTAGTCATGGAGACCATGATGAACATGCTCAAAGAATAAAAACAATTAGACAAGTTTCAGATAATTTAGGTATTCACATAGGAATACTTCAAGATCTTCAGGGACCTAAAATAAGACTTGGTAGATTTAAAAACGGTCCTGTCAATGTTAAAAATGGAGATAAATTTATTCTTACATCAAAAAATATTGACTGTAATAAGGATCAGGCAAATGTCACTTATGACAAACTTGCTGAAGAGGTAACTGTTGGAAATCGGATTCTGTTGGACGACGGAAGGGTAGAAATGAGAGTTGAAGAAGTTGATCTAAAAGAACAAAAATTAATCTGTTCAATAACTGTAGGTGGAGTTCTTTCTAACAATAAAGGTGTTAATTTTCCTGATGTTCAATTATCCATAAGGGCCTTAACAGAAAAAGATAAGGAAGATTTATCATTTGGCTTAAAACAAGGTGTTGATTGGGTAGCACTTAGTTTTGTAAGAAACCCATCAGATCTAACAGAAATAAAAGATCTAATTAGAAATCATGGGTTTGATACTCCAGTAGTTGCCAAAATAGAAAAGTTTGAAGCAATTGATCAAATTGACGCTGTTTTAAAACTTTGTGATGGAGTCATGGTGGCTAGGGGTGATCTTGGTGTAGAGATGCCAGCAGAGGAAGTTCCATTACTACAAAAACAACTAATAAAAAAAGCCAACAGCCTTGGCATACCGATTATTACAGCCACACAAATGCTTGATTCAATGGCCTCAAGCCCAAGGCCTACAAGAGCCGAGGTAAGTGATGTAGCGAATGCAATACTTGATGGTACTGATGCTGTAATGCTTTCAAATGAAACCGCCGTAGGCGATTATCCAATTGAAGCAGTGGCAACTATGGCTACTATTGCGAAAAGAATCGAAAGAGATTATCCACAGAAAGCATTAGAAAGTCATCTTCCAAGTACAATTCCAAATGCAATTAGCGCAGCAGTAAGTAGTATTGCTAGACAGATAAACGCAGCAGCGATAATTCCTTTAACAAAGAGTGGTGCTACAGCGAAAAATGTAAGTAAATTTAGACCTGCTACTCCGGTATTAGCAGTAACGAATGAAAAGAGTGTTGCAAGCACACTTCAGCTTGTATGGGGAGTTACACCTCTTCTGATAGAAAATCAAACGAGCACGTCAAAGACATTTGATGATGCTATGGCTATGGCAAAAAAAATGAACATTCTCAAGCAAGGTGATCTGGTAGTTGAAACAGCAGGAACCTTATCAGGCGTAAGTGGCTCAACAGACTTAGTAAAAGTTGGCATAGTTAGTTCAGAAGATGAAAATGAATCTCTATTTATCTAAAAACATATGAAAAGAAAACTCCCGCTTGCTGAAACCTCGGGAATGGCAATAAAGAATCTTAAATCAAATAAATTTCGAAGCTTATTAACAATGCTAGGAATAGTTATTGGGAATGCTTCTGTCATAACACTTGTAGGTGTAGGTAGAGGAGCACAAAATCTTGCTGAAAACCAATTGAGTAATCTAGGTGCAAATGTTTTATTTGTTGTTCCTGGGAATAATGACACAAGAAGAAGAGGAGTTGCATTTCCAAAGAACCTTGTTCTTAAAGATGCAAAAGCGATAGAAGAACAAGTTCCTACTGTAAAAAGAGTAGCTCCACAAATCTCATCAAGTGAAGTCATTCAAACTGGTTCTAAAAGTACGAGTAGTTCTATTTCTGGTGTTACAAGTGATTTCCTAATTGTAAGAAGCTTTGAAATTGCCAAAGGACGTTTTATCAATGATCAAGATACGAAAGGGGCTAAGAATGTAGTAGTTATTGGACCCGATCTCGAAGAGAAACTCTTTAACGGAAGAGAAGGTTTGGGAGAGAAGATAAGAATAAAAGATCAATCTTTTGAAATTGTGGGAGTGATGAAGCCTAAAGGTGCTGTATTTGGAAATAATCAAGACGAAAACGCATACATTCCTCTATCCACAATGGTCAGCAGAATAACTGGTAAAGATCCAACCTATGGAGTAAGTCTAAGCTTCATAAGTGTTGAAGCAATAAATGAAAAATCAACAAAAGCGGCAAAGTTTCAGATAACAAATTTATTGAGACAAAGGCATAAAATAATCAGAGATGATGACTTCGCTGTACGATCTCAAAAAGATGCATTGCAAATAGTATCAACCATTACGGGAGGGTTAACACTAATGCTAGCTGCAATCGGTGGAATATCATTACTAGTTGGCGGTATAGGTATTATGAATATTATGTTGGTATCTGTAAGTGAAAGGACAGAAGAAATAGGACTTAGAAAAGCTTTAGGTGCAAGAAGACTAGATATTTCAACCCAATTTCTAATTGAATCATTAATTCTTTCTAGCATGGGTGGATTAGCTGGTACCGGATTAGGAATCACGACTGTAAAAGTAGTAGCATTATTAACACCTCTACCAGCAACTATTGGTATAGGTACTGTATTAATAACAGTCATAATTTCTAGTACAATAGGTTTAACCTTTGGCGTTTTACCTGCAAAAAGAGCTGCAAAACTTGATCCAATTACTGCACTAAGAAGTTTGTAATTTTTATTTTTTAATATCAATGTTATAAATAGATTTAAATCTAAAAATATATTTTTCTTTAGTATTTCTGAGCAACAGTTGAAATTATTCAACAGAAAGGGGCATTACCCTATTAGAATTACTCAAAAGTTTTAATGATTATGGATAAAAAATGGAAAGTTATAGCTCTTTGGGTTCTCCCAATAACAATAGTAGTTTTAATTAGTTGGCAAATCATTGGGTCAGCAACCAATACTCCAGCTACTCAAGCCAACTCTTCTGCGACATCAAGAAGTGCACCAGTTGCCAAAATTAGCTACGGAAGATTTCTCGATTATATAAAAGCAGGAAGAGTGACTTCTGTTGACATATTTGATGGGGGAAGAAATGCAATCGTCGAATCAGTTGATCCCGAAATTGATAATAGAGTTCAAAGACTAAAAGTTGATCTTCCAGGATTAGCCCCTGAATTAGTTAATTCATTAAAAGAAGAAGGTATCAGCTTTGACATTCATCCACCTAAAACAGCTCCAGCTGGAATTGGAATACTTGGAAATCTATTATTCCCTATCATTTTAATTGGAGGTTTGATTTTACTTTCAAGAAGATCAAATTCTATGCCAGGTGGACCAGGTCAGGCTATGCAATTTGGTAAAACAAAGGCTCGATTTGCTATGGAAGCAGAAACAGGTGTCAAATTCGATGATGTGGCTGGAGTAAATGAAGCAAAACAAGATCTAGAAGAAGTGGTTACTTTCTTAAAACAACCCGAAAGATTTACATCTGTTGGGGCCCAAATACCTAGAGGTGTTTTGCTAGTAGGGCCTCCAGGAACAGGAAAAACTCTTTTAGCAAAAGCAATTGCTGGAGAAGCAGGTGTACCTTTCTTTTCACTTTCTGGATCTGAATTTGTAGAAATGTTTGTAGGTGTAGGTGCAAGTCGAGTAAGAGATTTGTTCAAAAGAGCTAAAGAAAATAGTCCTTGCCTCATATTTATTGATGAAATTGATGCAGTCGGTAGACAGAGGGGTGCTGGAATTGGAGGCGGTAATGATGAGAGGGAGCAAACACTCAATCAACTTCTAACCGAGATGGATGGATTCGAGGGCAATAGTGGAATTATTATTATTGCGGCAACAAATAGGCCAGATGTTCTTGACTCCGCATTAATGAGACCAGGAAGATTCGACAGACAGGTAACTGTCGATGCACCTGACATTTCAGGCCGACTATCAATACTTAAAGTTCACTCTAGAAATAAAAAATTAGAAAAGGATCTGACTTTAGAAAGTATTGCAAGAAGAACTCCTGGTTTTACTGGAGCAGATCTAGCTAATTTGCTAAATGAAGCAGCCATTCTTACCGCGAGAAGAAGAAAAGATCAAATAGGCCTTTCTGAAATTGATGATGCAGTCGATCGCATCATTGCAGGAATGGAAGGTCAACCTCTCGTTGATGGGAGAAGTAAAAGACTAATTGCTTATCATGAAGTTGGTCATGCCCTCATAGGTTCTTTAGTAAAGGATCATGATCCAGTCCAAAAGGTTACTGTTATACCGAGAGGCCAAGCAAAAGGCTTGACTTGGTTTTCACCAGATGATGACCAAAGTTTAATTAGTAGAGCACAATTGAAAGCAAGAATAATGGGAGCATTAGGAGGAAGAGCAGCTGAAGATATTATTTTTGGACGAGAAGAAGTAACCACTGGAGCTGGAGGTGATGTACAGCAAGTGGCATCAATGGCTAGACAAATGGTCACACGTTTTGGAATGAGTAGCCTTGGTCCAGTTTCTTTAGAAGGCGATAGTCAAGAAGTTTTTGTTGGAAGAAGCCTAATGAATACATCTGATATTTCAGATGAAATTTCGAAACAAATTGATGAGCAGGTTAGAAAAATAGTTAAAAAGTGCTACGAAGAAACACTTGAACTAGTAGCCAAAAACAGATCTGCTATGGATAAGCTGGTTGAAATACTTATCGAAAAAGAGACTATGGATGGTGAAGAATTTTGCAAAATATTATCTGAATTCACAGTTATTCCTAAAAAGGAAAGATTTATACCAGTACTTCAAGATCCAAAATAAGGATTTCTATCAAACTGAATTTATTGGTCTTTTATTAAATACATTATCAATAATTCCATACTCGACGGCTTCAGAGGGGGACATATAAAAATCTCTATCAGTATCTTCTTTTATCCTTTCAATAGGTTGACCAGTTCTATCAGATAATTCTTTATTTAATTTGTCCTTAATAAAAAGTATTTCATCTGCTTGAATTCTTATATCACTTGCTTGACCTCTTGCACCTCCTAAGGGTTGGTGAATCATTATTCTTGAATGAAGTAAGCTGCTCCTCTTACCTTTTGCCCCAGCACAAAGTAAAAAAGCGCCCATACTTGCTGCAAGGCCAACGCAAACGGTATGAATATCCGGCTTTACATGCTGCATAGTGTCAAAGATACCAAGGCCGTCATAAACTGACCCACCTGGTGAATTTATATAGAGAAAAATATCCTTATCTGGATCATCAGCCTCTAGAAAAAGAAGTTGAGCAACAATACGGTTTGCTGAATCACTCGTAACTGGTTCACCCAAAAAAACTATTCTCTCTCTTAAAAGCCTTGAATAAATATCAAAGGCTCTTTCTCCTCTTCCAGATTCTTCAATAACTATTGGAATCATTAAATGATGGTGATGGTCGGTTTTCATGATCCTAGCTAAGTCACGGGGTAAGCTAGGGTCTCTTAAGAATTATCTAGGTTTGGCATTGAGCGTTAGAGCAACAATTTCAGACAGCAAATCTGATTTTCACAAGGAATTCCCTTATGTGATTCCTCCAATTTATAGAAAACTAGTGGATGAACTGCTTGTAGAATTACATTTGTTGAGTCATCAAAAAAACTTTATAAAAAATTCGATATTCGCCACAGGGTTAAAAGAAATATTCAGTAAGTTTACTAATGGTTATAAACCTACTGAACACATAACTAAGCTATTTAATGCAATTTGCAATTGTAATGGTTTTAATCCTGATGAAATAAATAGCTCATCCGAAGAATTTTTGAATAAGGCAAGTTCATATACAAAAAACGATTTAAATAATTTTTTAGCTCAACTTAATAACGAAAATAAAGAAAGCAGCTATTACAGTCGTATCAATGCTATTGGAATATACAAACTAGCAAGTGAATTGCAGTATTTAAAGGATATTAAAGATAAAGATTTCAATGAAGAACTTAGTAATATTTCTGAATTGCTTGGATACCAATATTCTAGAGTTGAAAAAGATATAAGTATGTACAAATCAAATATTGATAAAATGAAACAGGCTTTAGAAATCATTTCATTAAATTTATCTTCTAAATAAAAAATAGAATATTTATTTTCTACGTTTATCTTTCCAATCAATATAGCTAATATAAATCACACCTATAGTGATAAAAGATAATAGTATGATAGAAATTAAAGTTAATAAACTATAGAGAGTAATATCTATAGACATAAATATAGTTAAATGTCGATAGAGCCATCACCATTCCTCCCCCAAACAACCATTGCTATGGAAAAAGTGAAAATAGCAGCTAAAGAGGCCCAACCTAACGTAAAAATCATGACTGAATTAGTTTTATAAATTATATCCTACTAGAATGGTACCATCTATTTAGTATTACAAGGAGATGGGTGATTAAGAAAAACCTGCAAAAACAAATATAAAAATATGGGAAGAATTGTTCAAAACCATAGTACACACATAGAGGGTTTAATTAAATGGTTGAAAAAAATAGCAGAAAAGGAAGATATAAAAACAGTGACACCTGCCTCTCTATCAAAAACAAAAGGTCGAGGAGAGAAGTTAGTCCTAAAAATAACTATAAAAACTAATGAAGGATTTAAACTATTAGCAAGGAAGGGGAAACTTGTCCAGGAAGTATTTATAGTAACAAGCTTGAATGAAATTGAAATTCAAGAAGTTATAAATAAAACCAATCCATTCACTTCTCGTAAAAAGAAAGGTTGTTACTAGAAACTTCTTGGTAGTATGATTTTTTATTTTGTTTCGAAACACATTCAGAAAGTTCTTTAAAAACCTCTTCTTTGATCATATTCATTGCTGTATCAATATCGTATAAATTTTCTGTCATGAATTTTTTTTTTAATATAATTCCTTCCTTTAGAAAAGCTTACTTAATTAATAAAAAATACAGATTTGATTAATACAAGAAAAATCATGAGATTTAGACGATTAATATAAAAGAAAATAAGCTCTATAGTATTTATTAATTATATATATCAAAGTTCATATTCACCTTTAAAGTTAACGAGATTCGACAAGTAAAGCTGATAAAGATTAGTAGTTTCATCATTAAAACCTACTTCTTTATACATTTGATCAAGGGACAAATAAGCACTCATAACAGGTAAAAAAGCAGCTTTATATTCTTCTTGTATATCTTCTTCATCAATATCATGAATGATAGCTGTAATTAATTCAATTTCCTTCTTAGCTAATGAAATATTCTTCTCTAATTCAGGACTAAGCTTACGCCTTCTTTTTGCCATTGAATAAATCCATCCTTAAAAATAATACACTATCTATAATATAAAAATCAATGCAAGTAGGAAATTAATTAAGAAAAAAAAGAGAATAAGAGTAAATACTCATAAAGCGATCAGAAGAGTGTTCCATTTTTTTAAATATAGGATATATTTTAATTGGTACAATATCTATGTGATAACAGCCCAAAACCTTTTTATTAAAGGGCTATCCAACTTAACTATCACTATGAAAAGTAATTCGGAAAAAAATCAAACAAAACTTCCATGGTGGATAGAACTATTGTTTGTTCAAATTGGATTACCAGATTCTTGGCTTGCTAAATTTCTCAAAAAGAAAAAAGAAACGGCAAATTTTGTTAACAATAATAAAAAGTATATAGCTTATTCTGCTCTATTAATTTCAGGAATATTATACATATATCCAATAGTAAGGTATACGTCATCAAGTGCATCGTGCATAGATAAAACTATAAAGTATTTAAAAATAAACAATCTAAACAAAACACAAAGTGAGTTAGATATAAACTCAATAGCAGTTGGATATTGTCATGGAGGTTCCTTACCCAAATAAATATAAAATTACTCTTTTTTTAAATCACCATCAATATCATAAGTAGGTTTTTCTAAGGCTGGCTTACCTTCAAGTAAAGGTATTAATCTAGTGATAAACCTTCCCATAACTGGGACCCAGAATCTTTTGTAGGCACTTTTAAGCATTAGATTTATTACTTTATGGTTACTTTAATTTAAATGTTGTAAAAATAAAATTTTTATTTACTAATGTTCATTAGTAGGAAGTGATTATCAATCGTTTTGATTCGTTTGAAGACTCGTTCACCTTTAAACCTAATTAAAGAATTTATATCAGTTGTAATTACATAATCGTACACTCTGATATTAGAAAAAGATTGAACAACTGTCGATGAAGGTAAATAGTATGACAATAAGGTTTGAATCTTGCTATCTACACTAAATAAATATATGGTATTGGAATTTATAATATTAGAGACAGCTTCATCTTTTAAAAATTTCTTAGTTTTATTATTAGGATTACCAAGAACTCCAAAGTTATATAAAAAAGATAATGAAATAAATTGAGTAATAACAATATTAGAAAAGAATTTGATTAAATCAAAGCGAAAGTATTGTGTATCATAAAGGAATCTTATTGAAGATATATACGACAAAATCAATACTATAGAAAATATATATACTAAAATAAGATTACCGTATGAATACTCTATAAAGGAGTGTTTATAATACAAAAACGCAGATAATATAATGCAGCTTGTTAAAATCAAAAACAATGACAATGTATATTTGATGATATTTTTTGATTCAGTAAATCTGAAAGAATAAGAAAAGATTTTATGTCCAAATAAAATAGATAAAAAAGGTAATAAAAAAAGATAATAATGAGGGTATGAAGTAGACATGCATAAGAGTATTGATAAAGATAAAAGTGGGAAACCGTAAATTAAAAATGGATAATTAATCTTATGTTTTGAAAATGTAAGTAACACGAGGAGAATTATTATAATCCCAATAGGGAATGTTAAATATAAATAGTTTAATGGTGTAAGTATAAGGTTATTAAAATCAAAGCCCCCAATAGCTTGTTTTCTTGCAAAATCAAATAGTGATGTAATGCCAGTGATACCAAACTTTTGATATGAAAAATATAAATTAAATATAGTAGGAATAGAACCAATTAATATTCCAATAAAAAAAAACGATTTGAATATAAATTTTTTCCTTAGTAAATGGTACAAAATAAAAGGTGATAATCCTATTAGAGGGACAAGTGCCATATAACTTCTAATGAAAAATGCCGTAGAAATAAAAATGCCGGAACTGAATATATAAATATATTGTTTTCTATTATCTGTAGCAGCTAAAGATCTCAAGAAAAGCCATATCACTAAAAGAATAGACAATACAAAAGTGATATCAGGACTAGTATATCTAGAATATTGAATCCATAAAGGCATAGATGAAAGTGAGAGTACAGAGATAAATGCAGACTTCTTATTTGTAATGTGCAATGCAATCAAATAAGTAATAATTAAACAAAGAAAAGAAGCTAAGATACTTGGAAGCCTTAGAGCAATTTCGCTATTTCCAAATAACTTTATAGATAATGCTATAAACCAATAACTACCAAGTGTTTTATGGTGAGGGGAAGAGAAAGGGGAAGCGAACCAGTTTTGAGACTCCAGAAGCAAACGTGCTCTTCTTGCGTAAAGCCCTTCATCATGTGCAACTAGACTTTGTGTAGAAGAGTCTATAAGAAAATAAAGTAATACATATGAGAAAATAAAAAGAAAAGGTATTATTGTTGTTTTGTTATTTGATAAAAAATTTAAAAGTCTTAATTTATTATCCTCATAGTTTATACTTTTAGACCGAATATTACGCATGATCGAATAATAATAAAAATTTAAAGGTTTAGTTAAATGAACTATACATCAAATCAAATTATATCCTTAGTAATTTGATTTGGGAATTTAAAAGACGGAGTACTAATAACATCATGTATAATAATAATTATTAGAATCATAAAAGATGGCAACCGCTAAAGAGAAGAAAGAGGAAGTTAAAGCCTCATTAAAGATTTTACGAACTGAACTGAGAAAAATGCATTTAGGCGTAACAGAAGAGTTATCACTGCCAGAGCCAGCAGAAGTAAAAAAGTTAATGACTCAAATGGAGGAACTATTGGTAGTAATTGAACCTAAGTCTTCTAGAAAAGCAAAAAAGTAAGATAATAATGCATAATATATATATTAAACAAAAGTGTAAATTATAAAAATACAAGAACTATCTTGATTAAGCTTGTTTTATGGAGATAAACAAAGTTGGTATAGTAATCAAAGTTGTAATAGCCAAAGGATGTTCAGAAATTGTATAAACAAGAGAAGAAAAAGTAAAGAAATCTATTAAAAGTTTTAAATCAATACGTAAATCATATATGGCAAGTAAAATTAAAAGTATCTGAATCCAATTGATTTTTAAATAATTAAATAATCTGAAAGAAAAGCTATAACCCATATCTAATCAAACTACATCTTTAATACTTGTTATTGATAATAACGAAGGAGCCAAAGCAATACTAGACCAAAAACCGGATATAACACCAATAACTAATGAAAAAGAAAACCAATACAAAGTAGATCCACCCAAGATCAATATACAAATCAATGGAAGTATGGTAGTAAAACTTGTATATAAGGTTCTTGTTAAAGTTGCATCAACTGCTTTGTCAATTTGATATTTAAAACTTAATTTATTCTCTAATAGGCTTTTCTCTCTGATACGATCAAAAACAACAACAGTATTATTAACTGAGTAACCTGCGATAGTCAAAAGTGAAACCGCAAACAATGAATCTACTTCAACATTATAAAAATAACCTAACCAAGAAAACACACCACAAACTATAAGCACGTCATGAAATAGTGCAAACAAAGCCAAAAAAGAATATCTTCTATCATATCTAAAGTTAATATATAAAGCTATTCCTAAAAAAGCAAAGAATAAAGAAATTAAACTACTTTTAAGTAATTGTTTACCAAGACTTGGACCAATAATTTCAACTGAAGTATTTTCATTGTTAAATGGGCCAAAAGATTTATTCACCTCGGCCACTACAGACTGAGATTGAGCTGCAGATAAAAATGGCAGTCTAATGGATATTAATTTTGAATTATCAAGCAATTGTATTTGTGATCTAGTTAAATTAGGAGAAGTATTTGAACTAAAAATTTTATCCTGATTTTTTAACTTAATTATATTATTAGATATGTCACTTGTATTTAAGGAGTTGCAAGAATCAGTACAACTCCTCTCTAAAGTTATTTGAGTTCCTCCGGTATAATCTAAACCAAGGTTTAAAGGGGCATTAATAGAAGGACTTTTTAGGCAAATTAACATTCCAATTATTGATATTAAACATAAAGAAAATGAAAGAAGCCAAACTATTTTTCTATTTTTATAGAGTTGAACATTAAAATTAGGTTTCATAATTTAATTGATTTGAATTTGTTGCTATTGAACGTTGATAGATGGTGATGAAATCTGATTGGGATTAATAAAATTAGAAATTTTCCTGAGGCCTTGATAACTCATTAGGAACTTCAATATCGCCTTTGTACATGTTAAGGCCGTAAACAAGCTCAATACAACCCCAATACCCAATGTAGCTGCAAAACCTTTAACAAAGCCTGTACCTAAATAAAATAAAGTGATACAACTTATTAAGGTGGTTAAATGACCATCAATGATCGAAGAAAATGCATTTTTAAAGCTGGCATCTATGGAACGAATCAACGTATTTCCTCTACGTAATTCTTCTTTTAGTCTTTCAAAAATAAGAACATTAGCATCAACTGCCATTCCAATACTTAATATAAATCCAGCCATACCAGGAAGGGTTAAGGTAACAGGAAGGAGTGCGTATATAGAAAGAGTAAATAGCGCATAAAAAGACAAAGCTAATACAGCAACAAATCCCGCTAGTTTATAAACAAAAATCATAAATAAAGCTACAAATACTAAACCTGCTAGAGCTGCAAAAAGACTAAGTCGTATATTTTCAGAGCCAAGAGAAGGTCCTATTGTTCTTATTTGAATGATCTCTATCGGTAGAGGTAAAGCTCCGCCTCTTAATTGAACCTCTAATTCCCTTGCCTCATCAGCAGTGAAATCACCGCTAATCTCTGCAGCACCACCAGTTATACCAGCCGTCTCAAATTGTTTGCCAACACTCGCTTCACTATATGAAATTCCATCAATAACAATTCCAAGCAATCGTGAGGTGCCAGCAATAGATTTTGTGAGATCTGCAAATAATTCTCCTCCCTCATTATTGAAGCTTAAAGTGACTTCCCAATTATTAGTATTTTGATCTTGACGTCTTCCTGCATTTGTAAGATATTTACCAGTTAATTTACTAGTTTCAAATAAATTGGCTATCTCTTTACGTATCTCATCTCTTAGCAGGGAGAATTGATCGACATCTAATATTTGGTTGGATTTAATATTAAATTTTTCGAATAAATTATTAATTTCACTATTAGTATTAATCTCTTTTCTCAACTGAGCCGAATTATTATTTTCATCTAATAATTTAAGAATAGATTCGACACTTCTTTTTTGAGTTTGTAAATCTCTTAATTGGGAATCTGTACCATTTTTTTGAATTCTGAATTCAAGTAAAGCAGTTTTTCCTAATGCTTTCGCTGCGCCCGAAGGGTCCTGTTCCCCTGGCAGTTCTAACAACAATTGATTTTTTCCAACAGTTTGAAGTTGAGAATCAGAAACACCTAAGCCATTTACTCTCTTGTCGAGAACTGCCTTAACGCCCTCAATTTCATTTGAAGTAATTTTTGCAATTTCCTCAGTAGGCTGAACCTCTAAGGTGAGTTGACTACCTCCACGAAGATCTAAACCAAGTTGAAAAGGATTTTTGGTTATAGTAAATATACTTAATACACCAAATAAAATGACAAATAGAAACCAATAATTCTTTCTACCCATTATTAATCTACTCCACCATTATTAATAATTTTCTCAGCAGCATCTACTATCTGATGAGGTTGAATGATGGTTAAATTTTCTAAGTTTCCATTATAAGGAGTCGGAATATCCTGACTACTTAAACGTACAGGAGGAGAATCTAAATCATTGAAGCAATTCTCTGTAATTAAAGACATCAATTCAGCTGCAATACCACCTGTTTTCATACATTCTTCAACAATAATTACCCTATGTGTTTTTTTGATGGATTTAGAAATTGTTTCAACATCAAAAGGCTTAAGACTTATTAAATCAATCAATTCAACATCAATTCCTTTCCCTTCAAGAATCTCAACTGCTTTTAAACAGTGATGACGCATTCTCGAATAAGTCAAAATCGTAATGTCATTTCCTTGTTTCACAAGATCGGCTTGATCTAGGGCACAGACATAATCACCCTCAGGTAGCACTTCTGTAAGGTTATATAAAAGAACATGTTCGAAGAAAAGAACAGGATTATTGTCCCTAATTGCAGCTTTCATTAGCCCTTTAGCATTTGTAGGAGTACTACAAGCAACAATTTTTATACCAGGAACTGCATGAAAATAGGCTTCAAGTCTTTGACTGTGTTCAGCACCTAATTGTCTTCCAACGCCTCCAGGGCCTCTAACAACTGTTGGAATAGTAAAATTTCCGCCGCTCGTGTATCTCAGCATTCCCATATTGTTGGATATTTGATTAAAAGCAAGTAGTAAAAAACCCATATTCATACCTTCCACAATTGGTCTTAAACCTGTCATGGCTGCACCAACAGCCATACCAGTAAAACTATTTTCAGCAATTGGTGTATCTAAGACTCTGAACTCTCCATATTTTTCATATAAATCTTTCGTAACTTTATAAGACCCGCCATATTGTCCAACATCCTCACCCATTACGCAGACCAAGTCATCTCTTGCCATTTCTTCATCAATTGCTTCACGAAGAGCATTAAATAAAAGAGTCCCTTTCACAGCTTTAACAGATCGTCCGGATTACCGGTTTGTTACTCCAAACTATCTCAAACAGGGCCTAATTACCCACCTGCAGCAAAAGTCGATAACAGCAATATGGAAAGCAACATCCCAGGAGATAGTAATAAAACCAGAAGTCCTAAATCATGAAGAGTCATAGAAAGATCTAAATATGACAATTTAATATTTAAATACTAATCAGTTTTTTGCTTATTGCCTTCTATCAAACTGCGAATAAATACTAAAAACAAACCCAGTCCAATAAAACCAAACGTAAAAGTTGCAAGAAAGCTAATTCCAATAATTAGTGTTTTAAATCCGGAAGCAATACTCTGAGCAATTGGTGAAGAATAATTAGGAGTATGAATAGAAAAATATAAAACTATTTTTTTACTAATAAAGAGGCTTAATAGGCTAAAAGATAAACTCGTAATCGAACCTGATAGAAAGCTCAAGGGGCCTTTCTTTGGCTCAGAGCTAGCAGTATCTAAAGGGCTTAATGAGGGATTGGCTGATTCATCGGATTCATTGTTAAACCCATTACTAGGTGAATTCATTTCGTAATTGAACTCCATTAGACATCATTGAACATGCCCAAGCTGATAAACCAGCTCTTTCAAATTCATTAACATGTTCTTTAAGTACTTTATTTGCCTGGTCATAATTTTGAAACAAGGCAAAACAACTTGGACCAGAACCACTCATTGAAACGAGACGGGAATGAGGTAAACGAGACAATATATTCAATGACTTTTCGACCTCTGGTGTTATGGGGCGAACGCTTTTTTGTAAATCATTTTGTATTTCTTTGCGATTATTTAATAGCGACTGATCAGACCAGTCATTAGATCTGATCATGCTTCTCTTGTTCTCAAAATCCCTATCATCTTCAAGATAGCTATCACCATACTGTTCTTTATATGTTTTATATGCAATTGGAGTAGAAACTTGTATTGAAGGATCTTTAACCAAAATAAGACCCAATTTAAACTGATCAAATTTTAATTTTTCTAAAATCTCACCTCTACCAAAACAGATCTGCCTACCTCCTGATATGCAAAAAGGGATATCTGACCCTATTTCTTTTGATAAGTTCTCTAATTCCTCAGTCTTAAGGTTTAACCTCCAGAGTTTATTTAATCCAACCAATGTTGCAGCTGCATCTGTAGATCCGCCTGCCAATCCTGCACCAATAGGGATATTTTTTTCAAGTTTAATCTCAACACCTAATTGTGTATTTCCTACTTTATTTCTCAACAACTTTGCAGCTTTTATTATTAGATTATCCTCACCATTACTTATCTCGTTATTATTAGATCTAAGAGTAATATTATTATCTCCACTTTTTATCATCTTCAATTGATCACTTAAATTAATACTTTGCATGACCATTGCTAATTCATGAAAGCCATCGTTTCTAATACCTAAAATCTCTAGATGTAGATTGATTTTTGCATGTGCTTCTGCGATAAGAAAATCTTTATTTGCTTTGGAAGGGACCATTTTCAATAACACAAGTTTCTTTTAAAGCTTTTGCCAAGGCGAACCAATTGGAAGGTGAAATTTCCTGTGGTCTTTGATCAAGACTAATACCTCTGTAGGCTAAAAATTCGTTTATCTGATCGTTAGAAGTAACAAAACTTCCAATCGTGTTTCGTAATTTCTTTCTTCTACCAGCAAAAGCATGTTTCAAAAGTTGCTCTAACAAATTCCCTATTTTATAAAAATCTGGCTCACTAGGTACGAAGGGTGAAATCTTAACTACTTTGGAATCCACCTTAGGTGCCGGTTGAAAACATTTAGAGGGCACATCACATACGAGATTACATTTTGCTAAAAGCTGAATCCGTACACTTAAGGCACTAAAGTTACTAGTTCCAGGTAAGGCTACAAGTCTTTGTGCAACTTCCTTTTGCATAAGTAAAACTAAAGTTTCAAAACTATATTCAGGTCCTTTTCTTAATTCACCAATCAATCTTTTTAATAGTGGCCCCGTGATGTTATATGGAATGTTAGCTACAACCTTGTTAATAGTCAGTCCATTTTCAGCCTCCAGTGGAGCAGATAGAACATCCCCCTCTTTCAAACTAAATTTAATTTGACGACTAAAACGTTTTTTCAAACCAACAACCAAATCTCTATCCAGCTCAATTGCTTGGATGAATCTTGCTTGGGATTCAATTAATTTTTCAGTTAAAGCTCCTTTACCTGGACCAACTTCTAATACGCAATCTTCAGAATTCAATTCGGCAGCTTTAACTATTTGATCCAAGACAACCTGGTCTTTCAACCAATGTTGCCCAAAGCGTTTTCTAGGGATATGCCTAAAATAATTCAAAGTGTTATCACCCATACGAACAATCTTCAAACCACATTAGAAACAATCACATATTTCACTCAAATAAAAATAAATTATTTAAAATATACTCACAAGAAGATCTTCAATCAATATACATTTTTTAAAATGACTTTTGATAGCCATAGCCTTGAACGCTTAAAAGAACTAGGACGAAAACTTCCTAAAGAAATATCAAAACCTCAATCAAATGAATTAAAAAATCAAAAAGAAACAAAAAATCACAAGTTACACCCTGTTGAAATCGAAACAAACCCTGAACAACTTTTTCGAGAGTTGATGGAAATAAGTTCCGATGGCAATGTACCACCTCATTTATTAGAAAGACTGAAAAAACTTGAATCAAATAATGTGAAAATTTCTTCCAACTTAGATCCATCTATCAATGAAAATTCTAAAGATCTTACAAGTGAAGACTCACTAAACCTATATACCCAATTTCAACAATTTCTACTCGAAGATGATATCGATTAGAAATATCTTTTTTATGCTTAATATTTCACATTACAAAATCATTGCCATTGGAAAAATTAAAAAAAAATGGATTCAAGAAGGTATAGAAATGTACTTAAAAAGATTACCTGGTTTAAAAATTATAGAAATAAAAGACAACAACCAAACAAAAGAAGAACATATGATCAAAGAAATCATAACGAAAAATGAAATCCTCGTAACTCTTAATGAAAATGGAGAATCTTTAACTTCAAATCAACTAGCAACAAAACTTCTAAATTCTCACAATCAAAATATTATTTTTGTTATTGGAGGTGCTTCGGGCCTCCCTCCTTCCCTCAACAATTCCGCCTCTTGGCAACTAAGTCTTTCACATTTAACTTTTCAACATGAAATAGCTCGCCTTTTACTAATAGAACAACTCTACCGCGCAAAAACCATTACCCAAGGAGGTCCTTACCACAAGGAATAAAAATACACAAACAGTATAGTTCGTATGTACTATACTGTTTGTGTTGATCTGGGCCTATGGATTCAAAGAGTTCGCACTCTTCATTAAATGAAGATTCGTCGACAATATTAATTCCATTAGTAACAGAAACTATTTCGGCAGGTTTCCCTTCTCCTGCAGAAGACTACATAGAACTCGGGATCGATCTAAATAAATACTTAATCAAAAATCCAATAAGTACGTTCTTTCTACGTGTAAGCGGTAGTTCAATGAATAACGCAGGCATTTATAATAATGATTTATTAATAATAGATCGCAGTATAAATCCAAAGTCTGGACATATTGTAGTTGCTCTCTTGGATGGAGAATTTACTTTAAAAAGACTTATAAAAAAGCAAGATAATTATTATCTAAGAGCAGATAAAGAAAATTATCCAGCAATAAACATATATGAATATATAGATATACAAATATGGGGAGTAGCGATTTATTCGATACATGAACTAAAAAAAACAAAAGCCTAATTATGTCCAAAGCAATACTTCAAATTGATGGAAATAATTTCTATGCCTCGTGTGAACAATTGATCGATCCTTCTATAAAAGGAAAGGGCTTAGTTGTACTTTCGAATAATGATGGATGCATAATAGCTCGCAGTTCAGAGGCTAGAAAGATGGGAATCCCTATGGGACAGCCTTATTTCAAGTTAAAGAATAAGCTAACTCAATTAAATATAAAAGTAAGAAGTTCAAATTATGAGCTTTACGGTGATATAAGTAATCGATTAATGCAACTACTAAGAAATAATTGTGAAGAGCTGGAAATCTATTCTATAGATGAAGCATTTGGAACGATAAAACGTCCAAAAGATAAGTGCTTATATCAATGGGGAAAAGATTTAAGAGCTTTAGTTTATCAAAACATAGGAATACCAATAGCTATCGGTATTGGTGAGACAAAAGTTTTATCAAAAATTTCTAATCATCTAGCAAAAAGAATACAAAACAATTCAGGTATCTTTGATATAGGTATTATTCGAAACAAAGATCCTTATCTTAATCTAATTAAAGTAGATAAAGTTTGGGGGATAGGTAAAAGAATGTCCATATGGCTAAAGAGCAAAGGGGTCACTAATGCTCTAGAGCTTAGAGATATGTCAAACGACCAAATCAAAGAAAAATATGGTGTTGTTGGTCTACGTATTCAAAATGAATTAAAAGGAAAGCTCTGTATCCCAATAAAAGAAAAATCATCAGATCGAAAAGAAATCTGTGTAAGCAGAAGTCTTTCATATCCAATAGATAGTTTAGAAGAATTGAGTCAAGTAATCATTAAATATGTCTTAATCGCAAGTGCTAAACTTCGAAAATATAATCAATCATCTTCAGCAATCACAGTTTTTACGAATACAAATACTCATTCAAAAGATTTTTTTAAAAGTGAAGCAACAGAAAAATTAAGCTTCCCAACTTCTAACTCAAAAATAATGATTGATAAAAGTCTATCGCTAACGAAAGAAATTTTTAAACCTTATAAAAAATTTATAAAGGCTGGTGTGATATTGCATAAACTTCAAAGCAATAAATACAAACAAAACCTAATATTTGATAAACAAGATATTCAAGAAGACTTATATCTGCAGAGACTAGATAATATAATAGATAATATTAATTCGAGAAATGGTATAGATACAATAGGTTGGGGATCATCAATTATTGAAAAAGAATGGAGACCGCGAAGAAAAAAACTATCTAGTATAAAGACAACAAATATAGAAAACATTCCAACTATATATGCTAATTAGTAGTTAGTATAATATTTAACAATGATGCTACATATTAGAATTGAAATAAAGTTTTATGCTAAATTAATATAAATAATAATCTTAAAATAAAAAATAATGGAGTTCATAGATTTTTTAGATAGAACAGAAGTAGAAATAATAAAAATAATTGAAAAGGCAGGATATAAAACAGCAGAAAATACAAAACTATGTTTATTAAGTGAAAGCTATGTAGGCTTCTTTGATAGAAAAAAAAAGGAAATTATCATTTGTACAAGCAATGCAAAGATGAGAGGAGGCTATACGCTTCTAAGAAAGAAAGATAAGGATATTCATGAAAGGACAGCCTTACATATAAAAAAAGCTTTAAGACATGAAGCTGTTCATGTTGCTCAAGAATGCAACAATGGAAATCTATTAAAAATAGATAGAAAATTATCAATGAACTCATCGAAATTGAAGGCTTTAAATGGATCTATAAAAATATCTGGAGAGGAAGAAAAGGAAAGACAAGCATATATATTAGAAGACAAACCAAAATTAGTAGAAAAAGAATTAAAAAAATATTGTCTATAATAATCAAGTAATATTAATTGTCTCTAAGTAATTGAATAGCCTTTAATTTACTACTAAAAATCAAAACCATTCCTTGGTCCAAGTAAGAAAGACCAATACAGGTCTTAACAGCCTTAGAATTAACAAGAGCTGTTCCACATGTCTCAAGGATAAGAACAGGAAGAGTAGCAGTCGATCCCTGCATTCTCTGAAGATCGAGAGATTGCTGTACAGCTAACTTTGCTTTAATAAGTCCAATTTTATTGATAAAATTAGGCCAAAGTTCATTAGATAAAGAACATTCTTCTAAATTAAAGGGAGAGGAATTTTTCATTGATAAATATAGCTATTAAAAATTATTTAAAACATCGCTGTTGATCTAAATTTAATATATGTTTTCTCTCAGCATAGTAAAGTTGCTGAAAATTTATAGCGTCATTATTTAACTCTTCAAACATACTAATAACTTTTTGTTCCATATCTGATGAATTACTAGGCTCAGAACTTTCCTGAGCAATAAGAGAGGATATACAGTTTTCAAGAGTCTGTAATCGCTGAGAACTCCATGCATCAATTAAATGTCTACAACGTTTTAAGGATTTTTGCTTTTCTAGAGCAGCTAGGGCTCCACGGATAAGCGACTCAGGGTCACTTAGTGTTGCTAAACGAAGTTCAGAAGCCTCTATTAAAGGGTTAAGTTTAGAAAGATGTTCATTATCATTAACGAGAAAGTTATCTAACAAATTTTTCATTAACTCGACATCGGCTAAAATATTATTTGAATCTTTATAACGATTTATCTTCTCAACAGTTTCAGAACCGAACTTATTCTCCTCAATGTTAGTTATAGTTGACCATATTGCTCGATGATGATTGATTGCAAAATCATCTAAATCCCTTAACCTCAATTCGTAACGAATATATGATCGATAGTTAGGACAGTGAATATAAGTAAAAAGGATGTCTGCTTCGCTTCTTTCTCTTAGACTAACTTCTTGAGGTTTATCATATTTCTTTGAACGTCCGTGCCATCTTTGACCACTGATTTGGCTACGTAAATCTTCTTCTAGTTGCAGAGCGAATCTACCTTGACCTCCACTAAGACGCTGAGCGACCTTCTGTAAATAATGTGTTCTGATAGCTGTTTGAGGTAACTTGCCAAGAAGACTTACTAAAGTACTAACAGCTTCCTGGAATTGATCAGATTTATTTAAATCTAAATCCTTTAATGATTGATCTATTTGCCAATCCATCCAAAGAGGAGATTTCACTGCTAATGCTTCATATTCGGATGGTGAATTATCCTTAAGGAACTCATCTGGATCTTTGCCTGAAGGTAATTGAAGAACTCTTAAATCTAGCTGACCTTGAATAGCAAGGTTTTCTACCTCACTAATAGCGCGATTAGCAGCACGAATCCCAGCATTATCTGAGTCAAAATTTAAAAGGATCTTTTTACTATCGGTAGAACGAGAAAGAAGCGTAATTTGATTACTACTTAAGGCAGTCCCCAAAGAGGCGACAACATTTTTAATGCCAGAATCATGAAGTGCCATAACATCAAAGTACCCTTCAACTACAACTGCATAATCTTTTTTTCTAATTGAAAGGGCTGATTTGTCTAAACCAAAAAGATTTTTACCTTTTTCAAAGATTTCAGTCTCAGGTGAATTTAAATACTTAGGCTCTGACCCATCAAGACTTCTTCCTCCAAAACCAATAACTCTTTTTTGCCTGTCATGTATAGGAACAATAATACGATTACGAAATCTGTCATAAAAACCATTACCACCTTTTCTAGGAACAATTAATCCAGCCAATTCAAGGATCTCAACACTGATTTTTTCTATATCTACAAAATATTTGAGTAATGAATCCCAATTATCTGGTGCATATCCAAGCTCAAAATTAATTAAAGTACCATCACTTAAATGACGCTTATTTTTAAGATAATTAAGAGCATTTTCTCCACATGGTGAATTTAATTGATTTCTAAACCAACCTGTAGCGAGTTTTAAAACACGATAAAGTGTATCTCTACGTGAAATCTGTTGCTTGAGTCTTTCTTGTTGAGGTCCCTCAACTGTGTCTATTGGTACTTGATATTTTTTAGCCAGCTCAAGTACAACATCACTAAAACTTTGCCTTTGAAACTCCATTAAAAATTTAATTGCATTCCCACCCGCACCACATGAAAAACAATAATAAAATTGCTTGCCAGGGATTACTGACATTGAAGGCTTACTATCATCATGAAAAGGACATATTCCAACATATTCTTTACCTTTTTTCTTTAAGACGACGTGTTCACCAACAACATCAACAATGTCTACACGCTCTTTGACAGACTCAATTGTCCTAGGATGTAGTCGAGCAGTAGTCATATGATAATTTTAATTGATCTTTAAATATTTAGTTGAGAGATTTAGAAATTGAGAGAAAAACAACTTACAGATGAATTTAATATTGAAGAAAAAATAAAAGGGATCAAATTTTTAATAGGAAGCGGTTTTGCATTTAGCCTTATGAGTGTTTGTGTTAAGGCAGTTGGGGGGAGGATACCTATCTCAGAGCTTGTTTTTGCTAGGGCTACTATAAGTATAATATTAACAAGATTTTTCTTATATAAAAATAAAATCAACCCTTGGGGATATCAGAAAAAATTATTAATTATAAGAGGTTTACTAGGAACAGTTGCACTATTTTGTATCTTCAAAGCTCTTACAATATTACCAATAGCAACAGCAACAGTAATACAATACATTTATCCCACTTTTACAGTGATATGTGCTTACTTAATTTTAAAAGAATTTATATTAATGAGAATTGTATATTCAATCATTATTGGTTGGATAGGTATTGTTTTAGTTAGTCAACCAGAATTTAATCCCAACAGTAATACTCAAGAAACACTATTAGCGATAATAATTGCAATATTGGGAGCATTGATGACATCATTAGCATATATATGTGTAAGAAAATTATCTTCCAAAGAACACCCTCTTGTTATTATTTACTACTTTCCTTTGGTTTCGATCCCCTTATCTATTCCTTTTATTATTAATGATTTTGTTTTACCAATCGGAACAGATTGGTTCTGGATAATAGGTATCGGTGTTTTTACACAGATTGGTCAACTCTGTATAACAGAGGGTTTAAGACTACTACCAGCTGGCCAAGCAACTTCCCTAAATTATTCCCAGGTTATCTTTGCAAGTATATGGGGAGTATTCATTTTCAAAGAAACAATAACAAGTTCAATTTACTTAGGTGGTTTTTGCGTACTTATTTCCACTATTATTAGTATGAGTGCATCCAAAATCTCACGAGCAAAAATATGAATTGTAAATCTTTAATTTTTTCTATAGTTCTTATTTGCACTGGATCAACAACAATTCTTGCAGATGAGTATCAGCGAGGTTACTCAACAAGTAGAACTTGTACTAGGAACGAATATAGAGAAGAATATATTCCAGGAACAAGAAAAGATCCCGGATATGTCAAGAAGTGGGAGGAAACTGTAGAAGTTCCTTGCCCAGGTGTTGACTCAGGAATTAATACCAATGAATTTGATAACAATGATTGCTCTGAAGGCAAAATTGCAGGAGGTATTTTAGGTGCTGGCTTGGCTACGGCAATATCCAGAGGAAAAGATCGTTGGTGGGCAATTCCAGCCGGTTTAGTAGGAGGCTCAATGGTTGGATGTCAGATTGATGGTGGTTGAGTATATTTAATATTCAGAAAAGTTTAATCAAAACAAATAATGATTAGCTGGTTAAAAGGTGAAATAGTACATAGCTGGCAAATATCCACCAAAAAAGGAGTTGTTCTAAATGTTGGTGGTGTTGGTTATGAAATACAGCTATTACCAAAACACATAGATAAAACAGAGAATTCTAATGAGATTGAATTATGGATTCACCAAATAGATCGAGAAAACGGCTCAAATTTATATGGTTTTCTAGAGGTTAATCAAAGAGATTTATTTCGACAAATTATTGGTGTCAACGGTATTGGTCCACAAATTGGAATTGCATTGTTAGAGGACTTTGAGGTTACCCAATTAGTTAAGGTGATAGATAATAAAGAATCTAATTTGTTAACAAAAACGCAAGGTATAGGAAAACGTATTGCAGAGAGGTTAATAGTTGAGCTAAGAAACAAACTTGAAGCATTTATAGATAATCAAACAAGTCAGGATAACAAAAAAGACATAGTACCTAATCAATTTTCTAAATATATTGATGAAATATGTTTAATTCTAAATTCACTTGGCTATGTAGATAATGAAATAAAAGATTCAATTAAAATAATAACAACCAATGAAAAAGAAAATTCTTTATTATTGAATTCACTATCTGCAGAAAAAAAAGCAGCGCTAATGGACAAACATCTCAAAGAGATTCTTTTGAAATTAAGTGAAAAGAGTACTTGATAGAAGGCTAGGGATTAAATTAGAATTGATAAATAAGAAAAGCTAAAACAAATGTCACTTGGCACAGAAGAGAAACAAAAGCTAATCAACACACATCAAGTACATCCAACTGATACTGGTTCAGTAGAAGTTCAAGTGGCTATGCTTACTACAAGGATTTCAAAATTAAGCAAACATCTTCAAGGCAACATCCATGACTTCTCCTCAAGGCAAGGATTGCTTAAAATGATTGGACAGCGCAAAAGACTTTTAGGTTATGTACGAACCAAAAGTGAAAAAAGGTATACAGAGCTTATAGAAAAATTAGCTATTAGAGGATAATAAATACTATTAGATTCCTGGAAGCTAATGAAAGGTGAGAAAAGAAACAAAAAGAATCAACCTAAAGAAGTTAAAATAGGATTCTCCGGCAACGACTCGGCTCCAAAAATCGTTAAAAACAAATCTTTAAAAACTGCTAGCAAGAAGTCAGGTATTCCAAGCTATGTAGCAAATAGAATGGCAAGAAGAATTGCTTTTACGACAGGTATTCCGACCCTAAGTGGCATGGGAGTATTTATTGGAAGTTATTTTTTAATAAGTAAAGGTATTGCTGAAATATCTCCAACACTCACTCTAGTAAGTTCAGCAATTTGTTTTCTTGTTGGCTTATTAGGATTAAGTTATGGAATACTTTCAGCCAGTTGGGATTTCACCCCAGGCACTTTTCTTGGTTTTGAGAATATAAAGCCAAACATCAATAGAATGAAAGATGCATTTAAAACTAGTCAAAAAGATATTGCAGGTTAAAAGATTTTTTAAAGTACAAGACTTTTACTAGATCTTGCAATAAAGGAATTCTTTGACAAAGAATCTAAAGCCAAGTCAGTATCCTTTACACAAAATTGATCACCTAATCTTACATACCTAGTATTATCATTGTCCTTAAGACAAGCCACAACTGGGATACGAACTCCTAATTCGTTTCTAGCAGGTCTATTTTTCGAAAGACATTCTCTTAATTTATGCTGAACATTGATATCAGTAGCTTGCTCAGGACGAAGATCAATCAATAGAAATCTTAAATCATCAATTTCTCGACAATCATCAATTAGCAGTTGAACAGTTTCATCTCTCCTATCTACGCTGCCCCATATCAATAACCTCGTTTCAACCATCAAATGATCAGATAATCTTTCATAACTTTTTGGGAAGACAACCGCTTCACAAGAACCAGTTAAATCCTCTAGTTGAATAATCGCCATTCTGTCACCTTTTCTAGTTGTAACTTCTCTCATCTCTGGAATCATTGCAATCACACTGACCTTTGACTTATCCTTTTGATCTTCTAAAGAACCAAGGCTGATAGGAGCAATCAATTTTGCAGGTTCTGAAAGTTGCTTCAAAGGATGATCCGATAAATAGAAGCCAACATGCTCTTTTTCTAGTTTAAGTTTGTCTGAAGGAAGGTACTCGTTGACTTTTTTAGCCTTTGGAGCAGATGAAAAATCATCAGTCGGTGATGATTCATTATTTGTGGAAGTAGAAAGATCGAAAAGATTACCTTGACCACTAGTTCTATCTTTTGCTCTACAAGAAGCCCATTCAATAGTTAAATCCAAATCAGCAATAAGCTGAGCGCGATTTGCATTTTCTTCAAGGCAATCAAGCGCTCCACTATGTATCAAGGCCTCAAGACCTCTTCGGTTAACAGCACTAAGTGAAATTCGATCACAGAATTGTGCTAAAGAAGTAAATTCGCCATCTTTATCTCTAGAGGTAATAATTTTTCTAATTGCACCATCACCTAAATTTTTTACAGCCGAAAAACCAAAAAGAATTGAATTATCTTTTGGAGTGAAATCAACACCAGAGGTATTGATGTTTGGAGGCATTACGTTTATGCCCATTGAATTACAGTTAGAAATGTATCTTTGAACCTTGTCAGTCGAGCCAGCATTAACGGTAAGCAATGCCGCCATATAAGCGACAGGATAATGTGCTTTCAAATAAGCAGTCTGATAAGTAACCGCGCCATAAGCTGTTGAATGACTTTTGTTAAAGCAATATTCAGCAAACAAAACCATTTGATCAAATAACTGTTCAGCAACATTGGCTGAAACGCCATTCTTAACAGCCCCATCAACAAATAGCGTTCTATGACGCTGCATTTCGGATACTTTTTTCTTACCCATTGCCCTTCTTAATAAATCTGCTTGACCAAGCGAATATCCTGCCAAGTCTTGGGCGATCTTCATGATCTGCTCTTGATAAACCATGATTCCATACGTCTCACTTAAAATCGGCTCAAGTGACTGATGTTGAAAATCAATACTCTCCTTACCATGTTTTCTATTTATAAATTTAGGAATTAACCCTGCATCAAGAGGACCTGGACGATAAAGGGCAAGAATTGAAGAAATATCCTCAAGAGACGAAGGTTTAAGATCTTTTACTATTTGTCTCATTCCACTAGATTCAAGTTGAAAAATACCTTCTAAATCGCCCCTAGAAAGTAAGTCGAATGTTTTTTTATCTGTGAAAGGCAAAGTATCAGGATCTAATCTCCTACCAATTGATTTCTCAATTAAATTAATTGTCTTTTCGATCATTGTAAGATTTCTAAGTCCTAAGAAGTCCATCTTCAAAAGGCCAAGTGATTCAATATCTTCCATAAAGTATTGAGTGATTATTTGTCCATCATTGTTTCTTTGAAGAGGAACTAAATTATCAAGTGAATTAGCAGCAATAACAACACCTGCTGCATGCACACCAAAAGTCTTATTTGTCCCTTCTATCCTCATTGCCATATCAACCCATTTCTTTACTCTAGAATCT
Organism: Prochlorococcus marinus str. MIT 1013; assembly: GCF_027359395.1. Lineage (NCBI taxonomy): Bacteria > Bacillati > Cyanobacteriota > Cyanophyceae > Synechococcales > Prochlorococcaceae > Prochlorococcus > Prochlorococcus marinus. Next base: position 263,266 of record NZ_CP114778.1, on the reverse strand, counting down.
TTATTATATTTTTCATAGAAATCCTTATTTGGCGATTCTTTTGAAATCATAGATGACAATTTTGCCGGCTTACCCCTTACAACTGGAATTAATTTAGCTAAACGATCTGCATCTCCATATGGAATATCAAGTACACGGGCGACATCTTTCAAAACAGCCTTAGATGTCATTCTGTTAAAAGTAATTATCTGTGCAACTTTATCTTCACCATACTTTTTAGTTACATAATCTATAACTTCACCACGTCTTTCAATACAAAAATCAGTATCAATATCAGGCATTGACTTTCTCTCAGGATTGAGAAATCTTTCAAATAATAAACCATTTTCTACTGGGTCAATATTAGTTATATGAAGAGAAAAAGCGACTAAAGAACCAGCTGCTGATCCTCTGCCTGGGCCTACAGGAATATTTTGCTCTCTTGCAAATCTAATATAATCCCATACAACAAGAAAATAAGTGGGAAACCCCATTTGTTCTATTACTTGTAACTCATAATCAAGTCTTTCTTTATATGCAATTGGAAAATTTTGAAATTTAGTAATATCTAAAATTTCTTTCAAACCGTTGATAGTTATCTCTTTAAGATATTCGATTGGTTTATAACCATTAGGTATAGGAAAATTTGGCATCTTATAAGTCCCTAATATCGTATATTCTTCAACCTTGTTTGATAGTTTAACTGTATTTTCTATTGCACTATTTATAACATGATTGTCTAAATGATCAGTAAATAAACTTCTCATTTCCTCCTCAGATTTAATATATTCAGTCCCTGTATATCGTAATCTTTTGTGATCACTTATTAATTTTCCAGTCAAAACACAAATAAGTGCATCATGTGCTTCAATATCATTCTTTGATACATAATGTGCATCATTAGTAGCAATAATTTGGATATCAAGTTCTTGAGATATTTTGACTATTTCACTATTAACAATTCTATCCTCAATTGATCCATGGTCTTGAATTTCAAGATAAAAATCATCGCCCAAAATTTGTTTATACCAAGCGGCCACTTCTCTAGCAACGTCATTTCTACCTTTTAAAATCGCTTGTGGAATTTCACCACCTAAGCAAGCTGTTGAACAAATCAATCCCTCGCTATATTTTTTGAATAAAGACTTATCTATACATGGTCTTGAAAAAATACCTCTTCCTCTAACACCGTTTAAATGACTAAGCGTTGTTAACTTTACGAGATTTTCATAACCAATTTGGTTTTTCGCTACAACAACAAGATGATATCTTTTTTCTTTTTTGGGCTGAGGATCATCAATTGAACCATTGATAACGTACATCTCATTCCCAATAATTGGCTTTATATTTGCGGCCTTACATAACTTCAATAATTCAATCGCACCATACATTACTCCATGATCAGTCAGGGCAAGAGCTGGCATCCCCAATTCCTTTGCTCTTTGAACCATTAAAGGGAGTTGACTGGCTCCATCAAGAAGGCTGTAGTCACTATGATTATGAATGGGAACAAAAGTCATTAATATTCCACTAAACTACACTGCATGTAGTGTAGCGATAATTATAATCTCCACATGAAGTGGTTCAAACTTTATAACGTGAAATCTGTTTTAGGCCTACTTTTATAAACCTCAGCAGCTTTCTCAAATTGATTAGCTACTTGAAGAAGCTTACCTTCTTCAAAAATATTTCCAATTAGCTGTAAGCCTATTGGCAAACCAGATTTATCAAAACCACATGGCAGGCTGATTGCAGGCAATCCTGCTAAATTTGCTGGAATCGTTAATAAATCCGATAGATACATCGCCATTGGATTGTCAATATTTTCTCGAGAACCGAAAGCAGTTGTAGGTGCTGTTGGAGCTAACAAAACATCTACTTTTTTAAAAGCATCATCAAAGTCTCTACGTATCAAAGTTCGAACTTGCTGGGCCTTCTTGTAGTAAGCATCAACATAACCAGCGGATAGGGCATAGGTTCCAATAAGAATTCTTCGTTTAACTTCACTTCCAAAGCCAAGTGCTCGACTTTTGGAGGTCATTTCAATAAGAGATTGTTCATCTTCAGCGCGGAATCCATATTTGACTCCGTCGTATCTAGCTAAATTCGCTGAAGCTTCAGATGGGGCAATAACGTAATAAGTAGCAATTCCATCATTGAAACGAGGACAAGAAACATTAACAATTTCTGCACCTAAGTTTTCTAGCAGCGAGGCAGAGCCAAGAACAGATTCTTTAACATCAGCAGCTAAACCTTCATGATCAAAGCAGTTATCAATTAAACCTATTTTTATGCCCTTAATTGACTTAGAAAGGGTCTCTAAATAATTAGGAACAGGAACATCAACAGTAGTTGAATCAAACTCATCTTTGCCTGCTATAACTTGTAAAATTTCAGCTGCATCAGAAACATTATTAGCAAATGGACCAACTTGATCTAAAGAACTAGCAAAAGCTATTAAACCCCATCGACTTACTCGACCATAAGTTGGCTTCATACCAACAACGCCACAAAAAGAAGCTGGTTGTCGGATTGACCCGCCAGTATCAGAGCCCAGAGATCCGTAACACAATCCTGCAGCAACAGAAGCAGCACTACCACCTGAGCTGCCACCAGGAACTTTTGTTATGTTCCATGGATTCAAGGTAGGACCAAATGCAGAGGTTTCTGTAGAGCTCCCCATCGCAAATTCATCCATATTTGTCTTGCCAATCATTATTGCTCCTGCGTTCAAAAGTTTTTTAGTAACTGTTGATTCGTACGGGGGGACAAAATTGTCCAAAATCTTGCTTGCGCAAGTTGTCTTAATTCCTTTTGTACAAAGGTTGTCTTTAATAGCAATGGGAATTCCAGACAAAGGCGGTAAATAGTCACCAGAAGCTATTTGTTTATCGATATGTTCAGCTTTGCTTAGAGCCAGCTCAGTATTAACGATTAAAAAGGAATTCAGAGTTGGATCTAATTCATTTATTCGGTTTATTTTTTTTTGAACAAGCTCCTTGGAAGAGACCTCACCACTTTTCAATTTCTGGCGTAAGTCTTCAAAAGTCATTATTAAATTATAAAAAAAATATTTTTAAGCTTATGACGTTAGAGGCTCATTACGGCGACACCTAATTAAACTATGACTTATTTCATGAGGTGCCTCTGCAGAAAGATCATCTACAAATCCATTTAATCTGACTTTCAAACTACGACGAGTCAGAAATGGACCAAACCAATATGTAACCTCAGGTTGAATTGTCTCAACCTTGGCCCACCAGGCCAAGCCAAAACTGTTACCTAAGCTTCGAAGAGCCCTAATGGGACCCATAAGTAAACTGCGTTTAATTTATTATACTTTCTTAACTAGATGTTTATCAAATAAAAAATGAATATTATGTTCAGTTGATGATGAAACATATACCTGAATCCAAAAAATGTTGATTATAAAAAGCTTTGGTTGATTTAATTAATAATATAATTTGAATATGAAATTTAAGAATTCATAATAAAACTATAAAAAATATACGCTTCTTTTCAAAATTAAATTTAAAAAGATTAGTTATTATTTTCAGTTGAAATCTGTGGTTTCAATAATCTAGGAGATGGGTCTTGTCCAGAGATTGATCGCATCCATCTTGATCTAGCCACTTCATATAAGAAGATTGACGTGGCAACTGATGCATTAAGGCTTGTGGTGACTCCTTTAAGAGGAATCCTTACTAACTGATCGCACAACCTTCTTGTTATTAGTGAAATTCCTTTATCTTCAGACCCAACCACTACGACTAAAGGACCATGGAATTTAATTTCAGACAAGGTTGAAGGCCCTTCCTCCGCTAACCCAACAACGGTATAACCTTCGTCTTTCAATTTCTCCAAAGACCTATTCAAATTAACAACTCTTGCTACTGGCAAATGTTCTAGAGCTCCAGCAGCAACTTTTGCTACGGATCCTGTCAAGCCTGCACTGCGTCTTTGTGGAAGGATCAAGCCTTGAGCGCCGAGGGCTTCGGCAGATCGAATTATTGCTCCAAGGTTCTGAGGATCAGTTAACCCATCTAAAGCCAAGAGCAATGATGAATCACCAAAAGCTTTACAAGCATCAATTAGATTCTTCAAATCATGAGTTTTTGATGCGGCAATTTGTAAAACTATTCCTTGATGAACTGCTCCATTAGTGAGCTGGCCAAGCCTTGACCAAGAAACTTCTTCAACCAAGACTCCAGAAGATTTTGAATCTTTGAGAAGTTGATAAAACTTAGATGAACTTCGTAATTCAGAGGTACACCAAATCCTATGAATTGCTCTGCCACCCAGAAGAGCTGCCTCAGTTGAATGACGACCCCAAATAAGATCATCACTTAACGTTTTGGTAAAACTTTCAGAATATGAAAGAGGTTCATTATTTTCTGCTCTTCTGTAATTGTTAGTTTCCTTAGAATTAAGATTTCTGTGTGAAGGTTTAACTGATTTTCGGTCAAATCGATTAGATCCTCTATAAGAACCTGTTTCCTGAGAGTTTTGATCTCTATATGATGAGTTTGTCAGTTTTCGTTCGAATCGATTAGATCCTCTGTAATTTGAATTTGACTTATTACTAGTTCTTGATCTTTCAGATAATTCTTTATCTAATGAGTATTGATTTACTTGAGCAGATGAAAGACGATTGATTTTATTATTTTCTCTTCTTCGATCATTAAAATTAGACTTTTTAGAATCATTATCTCGACGAAAATAGTTACTACTTCGTTTATTAGATGAAGAGTTTCTTGAATTCGTAGTGTCTTTATTGAAGCGATAACTCATTTTATAAGAACTTTTTTCTAGTTAATTGGTCGATCTAGAAGATCGAATAAATCAGCAAGCCGATTGGGATTTTTCAGAAACAACCATCCAACAATAGTCTCAAAACCGGTCGCAATAGCATATGTGGCTGCATCTACATTTTTAGGACCTCTTCCTGCTTTGTTTCTACCTTTTCTAAGGAAATCCTTTTCAGTATCAGTTAAAAAAGGTTCAATTTTACTGATTGCCCTCGCTTGGCTAGATGCATTCACCTCATTAACAACCGCATTGTGCAGATCCTTGGAGCGCATTGGACTATTGCAATATCGTAACCTTTGGTGCATTTCCCATACAGCGTCACCTAACCAAGCTAATTGCAGAGGGCCCAAACCATCAGGAGAAATGGTTGATTTGTAAGAGCGAATCCAATCAGTCAAGCTGATAATTTACCAATTGCAGTATTGAGATCTGGCGCCAAATGCAGGAATTCCTCTAATCGAACAAGTTTAATTGTTTGAATGACTCTAGGATTTCCTACAACATTAAATGATCTTTTTGACTGAGTACATTTTTTAGCTGCTTGAACCATGGCACCTAAGCCACAAGAATCAATGAAATCAATATTAGTTAAATCAATTACGACTGATAGTTGATTAGAAGCTAAAACTTCATTGATATAAGTTGTGAATTGTTTCTCTGAATATGCATCTAGTTGACCAGTGAAATTAATCACCAAACAACCATTTTGCTGGCTAAAACCACCTCTAAGAGAAACAGTAAGTCGTTGTAATTCAGTTATGGGATTAGTCCCCTATGACTTCATGATGGAAGTGTAGTGATAGAAACCAAATTAATCCACGATTATTCGTCGTTCTTCTATTAAGGTTACGAAATGATTAAAATGATGATCAGCATCGTGAGGTCCTGGGCTTGCCTCGGGATGATATTGAACACCAAAGAAAGGCTTATCAATTACTGAAATAGCGGCCACTGTTTGGTCATTCAAATTTAATCGTGTAATTTTTATTTTTTTGGGATTCAGAGATTCTGAATTCAAAGCGAAACCATGATTTTGACTTGTAATTTCAACTTTTCCTTTCAATCCGCATGGATGATTTAAACCTCTATGCCCATAAGAAAGTTTAAATGTTTTTCCACCTAGAGCTAATCCTAGGATCTGATGTCCTAAGCAGATTCCAAATACAGGTAATTTTTTGTATTCAATTAAATTTTTAGCAAGTTTAATACCACTATGAACTGTGGAGGGATCACCAGGGCCATTAGAAAGGAAAACACCTTCAGGGGATAAAGCCAAAACATCGGATATTTCTGCATTTGCAGGTAAGACAGTTACTTCACAACCATGCGCAACTAATCGATCTAATATAGATTTCTTTATCCCAAAATCTATAGCGACAACTTTATATGGAATTGGTTGAATATTTTTAATTCTCTTATCAAATGAAACCGGACAACTTGTATTAAATTTAAAAGAGGTTTTCGTTGTTACTTTATCTACAAGATTCAGACCACTCATTGAAGGGGATTTTTGTAAAAGTGAAAATAATTCTGCTATTGAAGAGTTTAAATCTGATGAAATAATTCCATTCAAAGAACCAGACTCTCTTAAATGTCTAACAAGTGCTCTTGTATCTATTCCATGAATTCCAACAATATTTTCATCTTTTAGCCACTTTTCAAACGAAATTTCATGTCTCCAGTTACTAGAAATTTTTGAGACTTGACGAGCTATTACACCTTTAACGGAGGGATGTGATGATTCATTATCCTCAGAATTTACTCCAGTATTTCCAATTTCTGGGTAGGTAAAAGTAATAAGCTGACCATAATAACTTGGATCAGTTATGACCTCCTGATATCCTGTCATACCAGTATTAAATACTACTTCTCCAGTAATAGTTCCTACTGCACCAAAAGATAATCCTTCAAAATAGGTACCATCCTCTAATAACAATATTGCAGAGCTATCAGAATCAAAAAACATAAGAAATACGGTTTATCAGATTAAAAGAATTAGGTGGCTAAAAAATCTCTTAACTGCTTGAAAAGAAGCCATGATTTATCTGTATTCAAACAATCTAATGATCGTTTGACACCTAAAGATAAATCATCCTCAGTTCCTGATACCCATAAAACAAGAGCAGTATTTAATGCTACAACTTCTTTGTGATATTTATTTCCTTCTCCTTTAAGTAAAGACATTAGAATTTGAGAATTAGTATTCAAGTCATCACCTTTCAAACTTTCATTAGAGATTTCAGTAAGTCCAAGTTCACTAGGCGTAATAATTTCAGATCTAATAACATCTTTATCTAAGAAACGAAATTGATTAGGCCCAGCTAGTGAAGCCTCATCAAGTCCACCTGCACCATGAACAACTACAGCTCTTTTAAGCCTCATTCCTTTTAAAGCTATTGATATTGGATCAAGCAAGTCAGCTTTGGCTACGCCCAATACCTGAGACTTTGGTTTAAGTGGGTTAACTAATGGACCCAGCAAATTAAAAATGGTTCTAACTCCTAAGCTTTTTCTTAAAGGAGCGAGATTTACCAACGAAGGGTGCCAGGAAGGAGCAAAAAGAAATGTAATACCCAAATTCTTTAAAGCTTCAACAATTTTTTCTGAAGAAACATTTAGAGGTAATCCTAAATTTTCTAATACGTCAGCTGATCCAACCTTGCCACTTGCACTTCGATTTCCATGTTTAGCGATTTTCACTCCTAAGGCAGCTGAGACAAAAGCAACTGCTGTGGAAATATTAAAGGTGTTAGCTCCATCTCCACCAGTTCCACATGTATCAACCAAATCAAAGGTGGGTAGATATGATGATGTTATTGAAGCATCTTGAAGGATTGTCGCCATTGCCGAAAGTTCATCACCAGAAACCCCCTTCGCTCTAAATGCTGCTAATAATGCTCCAGTTTGAACTGGTTCAATTTTATTTTCAAGCCATGAATTCATTAAATAATTAGACTGCTCTTCAGTTAAATCATTGGCTGAAAGAAGTGATTCAAGGATTACTGAAAAAGATATAGGATTTAATGGGGTCATTAATCAGAAAGTGCCTGAATGCTAAGCATTCCCAGCAGAATATTTTTTATAACTTAATCATTAATATATCAACTATATAAGTTGTTTAAATAAAAAAATAATTTCCTAACATTAGACTTGAGATGAATCGGACGTATCAAATCCAGAACCAACGTTATCAGGACTTGAATGACTTGTAGGACGAAATCCCTCTGACCAAAGTTTTCTTGTTAGTGCCTCTAATTTGTCACGATTAATGCTCCATTTTTTTAATAATTTTTCCATGTCAGAATTAAGATCTTCAGCACCTTTAAAATCTTGATAGCGAATGATTAATCTAGCTAGTTCAACAAAATTGTTAGATGTTGGTGAATCTATGGCACATAAACGATCCAGATTTTCTCTATCTGTTAAGTACAGTGGGTGATTTTGAGCATCGTTCATAAATTAGTTAAATTGCAATTTGCTCACGTCCATGGGCTTATATTGCCTAGGTTAGTGTGCATATTAATAAAAGAATGGCTGCATTAAGACTAGATCTAATAAAAAACTATTTGAGTCCACACAAGAAGAATCTAATAATAGGGGCTTTCTGTCTGATTTTTGTAAATATTTTAAGTGTTGCAATTCCAATGGAAGTTAGAAGTATCGTTGATGACCTAAAGGAAGGATTCACATTTTCATACGTCTTAAATAAGTCGACATGGCTAATCCTTTTGGCAACAGTGATGGGGGGAGCAAGATTGATATCACGACAACTCGTATTTGGAGTGGGTAGACAAGTAGAAGTGTCATTAAGACAAAAATTATTTGACCGCATGTTGGAACAAGATCCGGGATGGGTTCAAACCATAGGGACTGGAGAAGTCATAACAAGAGCTACTAGCGATTTAGAAAACATTAGAAGGTTGCTTGGTTTTACAGTACTTAGTCTTACAAACACATTATTGGCATACACATTCACGTTGCCAGCAATGCTATCAATTGATCCACTTTTAACCTTTTTTGCAATATCCGTCTACCCAGTTTTACTTGGCACCGTTGGATTGTTTGGTGGAAGAATGGTCAAACAAAGAAAGAGGCAACAACAAGCCTTATCAGAATTAAGTGAACTAATCCAAGAAGATCTATCTGGCTTTAGCGCCATTAAGATTTATGGTCAAGAAAAAGCTGAACAAAAAGCATTCAAGAAATTAAATATTAGATATAGAGACGCTGCTATTAACCTTGCAAGAACTGCAAGTACTTTATTTCCACTACTTCAAGGTTTATCCTCAATCTCATTACTTCTACTTATTGCAATAGGGAGTGGGAAATTAAGCGGTGGAAGTCTTACAGTTGGGGGGTTAGTAGCTTTAATTCTTTATGTAGAAAGACTTGTTTTTCCAACAGCCTTGCTAGGTTTTACACTTAATACTTTTCAATTGGGCCAAGTAAGTTTAGAGAGAGTAGAAGAGCTACTAAATAATGAACCAACAATCAAAGATAAAGATAAGACTCTAAATATAATTAAGCCTATTTCAGGGAAATTAGAAGCAAGAAACTTATCAATAAAATATGAAGATTCTGCTAGAAAAATACTTGATAAAATTTCTTTTAAAATAAAACCTGGGGAAATAGTTGCTTTAGTAGGACCTGTAGGTTGCGGTAAAACTACATTAGCAAAAGCTCTTGGAAGGATGATAAAAATTGATGAAGGAGCATTGTTTTTAGATGATAATGATGTAACGGACTTAAAACTAAAACAGTTAAGAAGCCATATCGCCATAGTTCCTCAAGAAGGATATCTTTTTACAGAAACACTTTCAGAAAATATAAAATACGGTAATCCAAAAGCCTCCTTAGAGAAAGTCAAGGAATCAGCCTATGAAGCGCGAATGGCAGATGACATAAAAGGTTTTCCAGATGGTCTAAAAACACTTGTTGGTGAAAGGGGCATAACACTTAGCGGTGGACAAAGACAACGAACAGCACTGAGTAGAGCATTACTTGTAAATTCAAAAATAATTGTTCTTGATGATGCCTTAGCAAGTGTGGACAATAAAACCGCTTCGGCAATACTTCAAACAATAAAAAATCAATATAGTAAAACGGTATTGATGATTAGTCACCAACTATCAGCTGCTGCTGCGTGTGATCGAATATTAGTAATGAGTGATGGAAAAATTGTACAAGAGGGAACTCATCAATTCTTAATTAAGAAAGATGGTTTGTATAAAAGCATGTGGGATAGAGAAAAAGCAAAAGAGCAACTTCAAGCAGATGATTAATCATTACTAATTAAAGTTTTTTAATCAATTCGAACTTAATTAGATATAAGCTAGAAAAACAATTATGTTCATTAAGATAATTATGAAGTCATGAGCTCATTAACAAACTATAAACTTATTTGCGACCTAGCATTTGGTGATATTTACATTCAAATCCTTGCATGGATGGGTGTAATTTTTGTAAGTCTTGCTGCAGGTCTTTCACTAATGGGCTCATCAAGACCAATTTTCGCTCTTTTAGGTGTCGGATTAATCCTTGTATTAAGCCTCCCTTTCTTATTATTTGCATTTGTCACTACACTAATAAATCATATAAGAATAGAAACTATAAATTAAAGTTATGATTAAAAAGATAAGTGAATATTTAACATTAATAATTGATAAGCTATATGCTGATAAAAGTACAGAAAAGCTAAAGAAGAAAATGCTACATACAATATTAAAAAATGATGTAACAGCAAAAACAAAAGATAATGAGCAAGAAATATTTTTTGGATGCGGATGTTTTTGGGGAGCTGAGAAAGGTTTCTGGAGGCTGCCAGGTGTTGTAAACACAGCCGTTGGTTATGCCGGAGGCGAGAAGGATAATCCAAACTATAGAGAAGTATGTTCTGGCCTAACAGGTCATACTGAAGTCGTAAGAGTTGTTTGGAATGATAGTAAAATTGATCTAAGCGACTTACTAAAGTTATTTTGGGAATGTCATGATCCAACACAAGGTAATCGTCAAGGCAACGATAGTGGAAGCCAATATAGATCTGCGATTTATACGACAAGCAAAGATCAATTATCTAAAGCAATAGAAAGCAAAAATAGTTATCAAACAGAACTAACAAATAATGGTTTTGGTGAAATCACTACAGAGATTCAACACGATATTAAGTTCTATTTTGCTGAGGATTATCATCAACAATATTTAGCAAAGCCTGGCAGTAGACCATACTGCTCTGCGATGCCAACAAAAGTAAAGTTTAAAGACTTTACTGGGGCAAACTTTAAACTAAATGAAAAAATATGGACTAACTATAATTGGGATATAAGTCATTGTATTCTAAGAGGTGATAATACTCCGATTGAATCTAATTTATAATGAATGATCAATTACCAGATAGAACAGTTTTGCTAATAATATTAGCTACATTGTTATTAGTATTCTTTTTAGTGTTTAGTTTTAAATCTACGAAGATTGAACAAGAAAAAACAATTCAATGGATGGATAGTTCGATAAATACTGAATTGGCTTATCCAAGCTAAACAAAATATATTATATCTTCGATTATAAATTTTAAAAATATGAAAAACAATAAATTAGAAAAGAATTTAGAAAGAGCGCGAATACATCTATACAATGTTCTTGCAATTTTAATTGTAATTATTCCTGAATATCTTGCTGAGTTAATCTATACAATCGAAGTGTCACAACATAAAGCCATATTGCCAAACGAGGGAGATGCCTGGGAAACCGAAACTGAATTAAGACTCTCAAAATTGAATATCTATGAGCTAAGATTAATGGCTAAAAGTTTATGTATTCATGGTTATTCAAATGAAAATAAGAATTCACTCATTAGACGAATAAATAGAAAGACTAAGAAAAGAATTAAATGGAAATCATTAAAAATTCAGAATATCCGCAAGACCTTGTGATAATTTAAAAATACGGGACGTAGCGCAGCTTGGTAGCGCACCACTTTGGGGTAGTGGGGGTCGTGGGTTCAAATCCCGCCGTTCCGATAACATCAAATGTATTACTAATCAGAGTCATCAACTAAAGATTGGATTAATTTAGTTGTACTAATCACAACTGCTAGAAACACAAAGAGAGTTAAAAAAATAATTAATGCAAATAGTAATGGAGGTATATCAATCTCCCCAAAAGAAACAGCGAATAAATTAGTTAAAGGGTTCATCAAAAACAAATCAATATCATAAAGCAATACTAAAGCAACGGATATAGAAAACTAATATTTATAAAGCTGACAATATAAAAAGACCAAAAGCTAAACGATAATAGACAAAAACAAAACTATTATTTTTAGCCAAGTACTTAAGAAACAATTCAATAGCAATTAATGAAGAAAAGAAGGATGATAAAATCCCAATAATTGTAGGTAAAATATCTATTGGAGATAATGTTCTAAACAAAGTAAAAGATTCAACAAGTCCTGAGATAGAAATAGCTGGGATACCAACTAAAAAAGAAAGTCTAGCGGCTGTTTTTCTATCAATACCAGAAAACAAAGCTGAGGTCAAAGTAATACCAGATCTAGAAACTCCAGGAAATATAGCTAGAGATTGAGCAAGGCCTAACAAAATAATATCTTTTAAATTAATATCATTAAATAGCTTTTTTCTTTTACCATAAATTTCTCCAAGAGCTAGCAATAGCGCCATAAGAATAGATATAATAGAGATGGAAAACAAACCTCTAAAGTTCGAATCAGAGTAATTGGGCCAATATATTTTAATAATAAAACCAAAAAAACATATTGGGATGCTGGCTACAAATATATAAATGGCAAGTCTAGTATTAGCGTCTTTGGAAACTTTGCGATGATTAAAAAACGAAAAATAAGCTTCAATAATTGAACTAATCTGATTTCGAAAATAATAAATAATAGCCACTGCGCTTCCTAATTGAATAGAAGCGGAAAATGAGACACCAGGATCACTCCATCCCAAAAAATAAGGAACAACTTTCAAATGAGCTGTACTACTAATTGGAAGAAACTCAGTAAAACCTTGAATAATGCCTAAGAAAAATGATTTAAGGTAAATAAAAAGATAAGGAGGAATTTCTTCAGACATATTATGAAAATAATAAAAAAGCAAGCTCGCTAATTTTCTTGAAATTTTCAATTAGTATAGATATTATTTCAAAAATAAATCATGGGTAAAAAAATTATATTCTCATTAATTCTTGTTCTAACGTCCTTAGCTGGATTACAAGGAAAGGCTAAAGCAGATTACTGGTTAGTAATAGGTAGCTATAGGCAAGGTCCCGGAGGAAAGCCACAAGTAAGTGGTATCACTAGTCCATCATTATTTGCTATTCCAATTGGGACCGAAAGTATGTGTATGGAAGCTGGAAAAAAAATTGAGAATGATATATACAAACCTGTGTGGCAATTTGATAGCAAATGGACATGCATCAAAAATTCAAGCAATTAAAAGAAACTAGTAAAGTTAATTAAAGATTGGATAATGAAATCATCATCTCTGTACATCATGAGCGCATCCATCTCCTTCATAATCATCGCTATTGTAATATCCATTCTTAGTTCCAAAAAAAACTGCAGAGACAACAAAAGGTACTGCTACAAAAATTAAAAAATTAGATAAATTCAAATTGCTTTGATCTGTTCGTATAAACATAATCTAACAAGAAAATCAAAATTTTTAAATTAAAAATCTTTATAAATCATTAATCTATTAAACCAAAAAGTATGTATTAGCTGAATTTACTAAGGATAGGATCCACAGCAAACTCTATAATGATATAAGTTAGTGTAAACCAAGAAAGAATAAAGAATATAATTAAACTTGTACCCTTGAGAAAAGGTTGAAAATAATTATTCGATCCCTCTCCCTCTAGAAGAGACCTGCATTCTTTTACCTGTGAATTCGCAAGCCTATAATAATCTGAACCAGGTAGTCTGCTATCAACATATGCTTTCCTAAGATTTTTAATAAGTGGTTCTGGTTTTTCAGTAATTAAAAAAGCAACCAATTCACCAGGTCTTAAATCAATTCTTGTTCGTTCAAGGTTATTAGTAAAACCAATATTGAATAAATCGCCGTTTTGAATTAAATAGACATATGAAGCCATTTTATAGGCAAGTGTAAGAATTATATTTAATGATAATAGACTGTAAATAGATTAAATTATAAAAGTTTAACAAAAGATAAAATAAGTAAAGAATAGTAAAATTAATAATATCTACTATTTACCAGACTTTAATTATATTAAAAATGATATTTAGTTGTCTTTAGTTTTTCAATGCGACGAATTTGATTGATTTCTACTGTAGTATCTGAATTAATAAAAGATAAAGATTGCTGTGGAATAGCAGTTTGAATCATGCGTATAAAGTCCGATAAATTTTTACCTTTCAATCCTGATCCTTTTAAGTTAATCATTTCATTTTCTTGTTGAGATTTCCATATAATAGTATTATCGAAATTAGAAGATTTAAGATGCCAAATTTTATGAAATTTTTTCCAAATCTTACTATATTCTAACAATGATGCTTGAATCACATTACGATAATCTTTTTCAGGCTGACTCAAGGACAAAGTAAATTTGTCCTCATCCAAATCATCTATTTTATATAAATCTGAGACGGGATAGCAGCCAACAAACCATCCTTCTAAAATTAAAATTTTAGATTCCAATTTACACCACCCTGATCTATCTCCTTTTCCATCTCTTAAAGACTTATCAAAAGTAGGACTGCTTAAAACACCAGTTTTCAAAAAAGTGTCTAATGATTGATGTAATAAATCTAAAGAGTGACTACCTGGAAAACCTCTAGGAACATTCCATGGATTACCCCTCATAGCAAAATCCATTTCTTTTCCAGGCAAATAAAAATCATCCAAAGATATAACTTTTATATCTAAAGATAGTTCTTTCGCTACACTGTCAATCCAAAAGCCTAAAGTAGATTTCCCTGACCCTGGAAGCCCTGAAAAACCTATAATTATTGGATTATTAATATTATTTATATAATTCTCTAAAAGAGAAAACAATGGGAATGTTAAGGACCATTTCCAATCTGATTTTGTATTTGATTTCCAATATTTATCAATAATGGATTGCATATTAACATCAGACCATTTTTGATAAAAGAATGAAGGGTTAATTGACAATCCTTCAAGAAATAAACGATAAGTGTCAAGAGGGAAAAGGAAGTCACCCCTTATATCCATAGGGAAAATATCATTAAAATTATAATTGATATCTTTGTCTAACATATTTCAGTGAAAGCTATTAATAACATCTTGAACACTATTTGACCAACCCTTTGCATGAGGCGCATTAGCTAACCTAAAAGAACCTTCATCAATACCATTCTGTAAATACTTATTCGGACCATTCTTGCCAGGAATAACAATAGATATATCAGCATATTCAAGTAAAGGGAGATCATTTTGCGAATCACCAAGTGCAATAATCTTTACATCATTGTTGTGTAGGTGAACCTTTAATCTATTAACTGCTTGACCTTTATGACTTTCACTGGAAAGCAAATGACTCATTCTATTCCCTTTGAAAACATGAACATTATAAGAATCACAAATAAGCTTTACTTTTTCAAAAATATCATCAGGAGGATTTAAGAAAGGAACACTCCAGCGCCTATCTAGAGCTCTAGTAATACCTGCATCAGATAAACCAGTAAGTTCATATATTTGATTGTTATTTAAATCATTCAAAGGGGTTAGGTGGTAGTTAACTTTTTTAGATATATTAAACAAAATAATTTTCAATTCCTTATAACTTTTTCCCAAAATCAATTCCCATTCTGACGAATTTTTTTCATAATGCCCATAAACAGCCGCTCCATTTTCAACAATAAAAGGGTCTGACAATCCATTTTCTTTTCTAAAATATCTAACTTCCGATGCAGTCTTACTTGTACAGGGGATTACAGGGATATTATATTCTGCTAACAACTTCAAGGTTTTTTTAGCAGGAGAAATATCGTAATCCTCATCCATTAATGTCCCATCCAGATCTGTAACTATCCAATATTTTGAATTATTTTTCATAAGTCTACTCATCTAATGTAAGCCAAACTACTTGATAAGGATTAATTTTCATAAGTCTACTCATCTAATGTAAGCCAAACTACTTGATAAGGATTAATTTTAAATATATCAGTATTCAAATAAGAACCTGTAATATTATCTAGTAAACGTTTGTTAGAACTTAATTCTAATGAATCAAGTAGATTTACTGGTGAAATACTTAAACATTTATTAGACATATTACAAATAACATAGACACTATCTTCCGCTAAACCTCTTTGAAGAATTACACAATTATCAAAATTAGTTGAAATACATTTCATACTCGCCTCAGGATGAAAGGCTTTAAGTCTGGATCTAACTTTAACGATGTGAGTCAGATATGAAATATTTCTGCTAGCAGGAGATTCAAAGTTCTTAAGTAACTCAAGTAATTTACTAGCTTCGAATTTTTCTCGATTTAAATCTCTTCTTTGACCTGTTTTTCTAAATGAATCAAGATCATTAGGAGAAGCTAAAATAGATGGAAGATAAAAAGCCGGAACTCCTTTTAAAGATAAAGTGAATACCTGACTGAGCAAAAAACGTTCAAATTGAAATAAGGTTTTATCAGGTCCATTATGGGTCATCGCACTCCACCAACTAATGTTCAGTTCATATGGTTGATCTTCCCCATTTGAAAGGCGACGATGACTAACTAATCCTCCGCGCTTCTCTGATTCGACCAAGAGATTATGGACTCTCTGATCGTCCATAATTCCTTCTAATGCTCTCAATCCAATACCATCATGTGAAGAAGTAAAATTGAGCAGAGATGTATACTTTGGCAACTCATTCCAATTAGATAACCAATTATTCAACAAATCTGTTTTCCCGGTATAAATAGCTTCTAGTAATAAAGGAGGTAGAGTAAAATTATAAGCAAGATTTGCTTCATTCCCTTCAATCAAATAAGAAAGATTTTCTTCCTCTGGTACATTAGTTTCGGTAATTAATACAGCTGTAGGTTTAATAATCTTCAAGCATTTATTTAAAAGCTTAACTATTGAGTGTACTGGTTCTAAATGTAAACAAGTCGTACATGGCTCCTTCCAAATAAATGCAATTGCGTCAAGTCGAATCCAGTCAGCTCCATTAGTTACATATTTTACCAATAATTTTAAAAACTCTAAAAAAATGTATGGATTTCTCCAATCAACATCAATCTGATCTGGCCCAAATGTTGTCCAAACATTCTTAAAGCCTTGGTTTGTATTGATGTTAGTGAAGAGCGATGAATTTCTTGGCCTTATAACTTTATCCCAAATATGAGTCTCAGAGGGAGCAACAATGTAAGACATACCAGGATCCTCTGATTTAATAAATTGATGAACCCATGGGTGTGAAGAAGAGACATGATTTAAAACAAGATCTGCCATTATTTTGTGCTTACTTGATAAATCTTTTAAATCATTCCAATTCCCAAAAGCTTCTTCAATTTTTTCATGATTAGAGACAGCGAATCCACCATCACTTGTAGAAGGAAGAAATGGTAAAACATGTATGACTGAAGAAAGGCCACTTAATCTATTTTTTACGAATTCAGTTAATGTTTTTAAAGTTGATTGATCTTTCCTATAAATTGAATCTGGATAAGTAATCAAAACAACACTTGAAGAATCCCATATTGACTCGTTCACAAATTCATCAGTGTCATTTCTTACACGAAACGGATCGAGAATCTGCAACAATTGTGACCACACTGAATTGATTTCTTGTTCAGAGTGATCGGGATAAATTTCTCTGAGAGACAATCTCAGCTCATCTAATTCACTATCCAACTCAGACACTCTTTAAAGGAAAACAATCTTCTCTACCTCATCGTAGCTCCCACCTTGAATCTGTAAAACTTTTTTCTTGAATGGACTTTCAGCAGGGTTTAATCACAACTATTCATGAGTACGGACTAGCAAAAGATCCAGTATCTCAATTAAATAAAGACCTATTAAAACGGCCAACATCTATACTTATCCCATGCTTATTCGATGAGTTCAGCAGGCCAGCATTAAAACTAATAAGAAGCACTTTAAAAGAATTAAAAAATTTAAATCAACTAGTCATAGCCTTGTCTGCAAACAATAGAGAAGAGGTGGTGAAAGCCAGGGATTTCTTTAAAGAAATGCCATATCCAGTTCACGTCCAATGGACTAATAGTCCAACGGTTATTGAATTGCTAAAAGACCAAGAAAAGAATGGACTAGATCTATTAGGTGTTCCAGGAAAAGGATGGGCAGTATGGCAAGGAGTTGGTGTGGCTACAAAGAGCTCTGAAGTTGTAGCACTTTTTGATGCTGATATCAGAACATTCAACTCTAATTATCCAGCAAGAATGTTGGGACCATTACTAGAAAAATCAAATGGGATATCTTATGTAAAAGCTTTTTACAGTCGTTTATCACTTGAGACAAATGCACTGCAAGGTAGAGCTACGAGATTATTTGTAGGTCCACTTCTATCAAGTTTGGAACAATTGATGGGGAATGCGCCATTCCTCCAATATTTACAGTCTTTTAGATATCCACTAGCTGGAGAATTTGCTTTTACTACAGACTTAGCAATGAATTTAAGAATCCCATGTGATTGGGGCTTAGAGATAGGGCTTCTCTCAGAAGTTTATAAAAATGTAAGGATATCAAGAATCTCACAAGTAGATCTAGGTATTTTCGATCACAAGCACAAAGACATAGGTTCAAAGCCTAATGAAGGCCTCCAAAAAATGTCTACAGAAATTCTTTCCAGTGTTTTAAGAGGGTTAATGGAACATGAAGCAAGAACCCTTACAAGTTCTCAATTAGCAAACTTGGAGGTTTTATATAGAAGAGCAGGAGAAGATAGAGTTAAACAATTTAGTTTAGATTCCTCAGTTAATCAATTGCCATACAGTAGACATAAAGAAGAACTAGCCGTTCATACTTTTGGAAAACTATTAAGACCTGCAATCAATAAATTCCTTGAATCTCCCGTAAAGCAGCAATTGCCTTGCTGGGCAAGGGTTTTAGACTGTGAGAGTAAATTGCAAGATGATTTAGAAAAAGCGGGTTGCACGTAAAAAACTAATAATTAAATACTCATAAAAAGCCTTTAAAAAGTAATGAAATTCCAACAGAAAAAGAGATTAATTCAAAAATAAATTTAATAAATTTAGACCCTTTAATTATTGAGAAATAAGCTCCAAAGTATCCACCTAAAAGAGAACCTAAAATCAATACGGGTATATAACTCCAAATAATATTTCCATTCAATCCTAAAGAGATTGCTCCAATACCATTCCAAAAAATTCCAACAAAAATCAAGGTATAAGCAACAGCTACAGAAAAGGACAAATTAAATATAGTTATAATCCAAATCGTCACAAAAAGACCAGTACCAGAAGAAAGATAGCCATTGAGAAAACCAATAACAAAAAGGCCAAAGGAACCAATAATTATTCTTAACTTAGTAATTGGTATTTTTCGATTTGAACTTCCAAGATTTTTTTGATTTATTGAGTAAAAACTCAGAAATAAAGTCAATATACCTAATAAGGTAGTCGAAAAATGACCAGGTAAAATGGATGATATATAGGCACCTAATAAAACACCTGGTATACCCGAAACTAGTATCAAAAAACAATATTTTAGCTTAAAGCTACTACGCTTTAAGTGAGGTACTGAAGCACCTATGCCTAGTGCAACACTAGCAACTTTATGAGTTGCCAAAGCTTTTGAGAAAGGTAATCCAAAAAACAAAAGAGCTGGGAGTTGTATTAAGCCTGCTCCTCCTCCAGATAAAGCAGAAATGAAATTAGAAAAAAGTGATACAAATCCCAAAAATACTTGAGAAATAATATTATTATTTAACATATAATTCTAAATGATATATTTTATACAAAAATCGTTTCTTATATATTGATCTAAATATTCTTAATCATTTCCCTTCTAATTAGATCAATACAATTTGGGTGTTCATGAATGTATCTATTAAATTCCATTGCAAGCAACCTTGCCTCATATGCATCACATGCATAAAAGCAATTCTCAAGACGTTGATTATCACAGCTCCTATAATGAACTGTATAAGGTCTTAAGCTTGTAAGTGGGATTTTAAATTGATTTTGATTCATTTTCAATTTATATTCCTATTTAAGTTATGCATCTATTTTGATTTTTTTTCTACGGATGTCTTGTAACCAATATAAATTAAAATTTATATAAAATTTGATTTTGAATTAAAATTCGATTTATAAAAGATTAATTAAATTAGGAAAGATTATTAACATGACCAAATTATCTGAAATAGATCTAGGATCTGCACTTTTATCAACTTTTATCTTAATCGGATTCATAGCTACGGCTTTTGTCTTTGTAAGACTGACGATAATAGGAATTAACTATTTAAAGGTTAATTTTTCAAAAGAAGAAGGACAAAACAAGGAAAAGAAGGAGAACGAAATCGAAACCAAAGGTTTTTAAAGACTTTAAATTAAGAATAGAACAAAGATAAGCTTTCCAACACATAAAGAAATTGTTTTTAGATGGATAGTTAATTCATTGATTCGAAAAATATGTTAATTTGGTAAAATCTATAGTTATTCATAATGGAAGTAAATCCATTAATACCAATTGGAGCAAAGATAAAAGTAGATAAGTCAAAAATAGAAAATCTACTGCCAAACAAATTATTGAATGAATTACCTCAAATGATAAAAGGGGAAATTGTAGATTATAAAATGACAGATGGTATGGGTATTGGATATGTATTAATTACTGAAAATAATCTAAAAATATGGATTTTTAACACCGAATTAAATGAACAAACAATAAAAGAATATAGCTTGGCAGTGACTAATAAATATCATAATCCCAAAAATAGTAATCTTATACTAGGAAAATATAAAGTTGCTTACGAAATAAATGGGAATAAAAATATTAAAGCGATATCAAGTCCAATAAATCTAATTAACTGGTTAATCTTTACAATGAAAGATGTTTTATAAACTACTAATCAACTTGCCGCTTCATGATAAGAAATAGCATATTCCTAACTTTGATTGATTCTGAAAGTTCCCATCTTTCCAGTCCCTTTTTATTTAAAAATTGACTTAGTTGAATAGCAGGATGCTTGGAATCTTCATTTTCCTGATATTGTTCGGGGAATTGATCTTTAAGAAAATCTGGGCTGAGTGAACCTTTAAGTTTTTCGCTTGCAGCCTCAGGATTGCTAGTTTCTTCAGTTTTACTTGATGAATCGTCTACATTGAGATGGACTACGTGATATTCCCATTTCATAAATATAATTTAAGATAATATTTATTATACATAATTCAACTATGAGGGATTTTGATATATTCAGATTTCAAAAAAGTAAAGAATCGGAAACTGAATCAAAAAAATATTAATATGGAAAAAATCGAATTAAATTAATCGTGCAAGGATTTGACCCAGCAATAAATTATGGTCCAAATGATGCAGGAATATCAGCAATAACAATAATTTTAGGAATTTTTGGTCTTATTGCCATTTCATGGCTATTTGGAAAAATATATGAACAAGTAGCTAATTTTTTTGAAAATAAAAATAAAAATGATTGATAGAAAAATATTTTATTAAATAAATTTATATCTATATAATAAAATATTTAAAAGATAATTATTTTTTGAATGAATTAATAATTCTATATAGTTGTGAATTATTACGAACTAAAATAACAAACCTATAATAGATGTAGTATTTTAAGAATTATCTATTAATAGTGACTTATGTTAGCTTCATTGATGGTTCATGATTGGGCGACGCCATTAAATCTATCTGCACCAATCGCTGGAATTCTTACTATAGGTGGCTTTATGGGCTACTACAGTTTATCTAGGAAGTTTTAGAAGTTATACCTTAAAGAGTAAAGAAAACATATTTATAACCTATAAATGAATAAATTAAGCTGGATAGAATTTGATAAATGTATAAATTCAATACACAACAAATGCAAATATAAAAAGTTTGAAGGAGTTTATGGATTCCCTAGGGGTGGCTTATGTCTTGCAGTTACACTAAGCCATTCACTTGGAATACCTTTACTAGACGAACCGAAAAGTAATTCACTCATAGTTGATGATATTTATGATACTGGACATACACTTGAGAAAATAAAATATATAAAAGGCTCAGAAACTCATGTATGGGTTAGCAAAAAAAATCCGACCTGGTGGAATTCCTATAAAAATGTCAAAGATAATGAATGGATTATTTTTCCCTGGGAAAGCATTAATGCAGCTAATAAAGATAGAGATTTATATTATAAATCTAGATCATAAGCAATTTTCACCACATTAAATCATTAGATTTATCACTCCTAGATGAGAAATCAACAGTCTTGAAACTCAACAATCCATCTAATTTCGTAGAAAATTTATATATATCACCTTTTAATCCCATATTAATATAGTTATTATTTTTTTTAATTTTCTTTCGTAAGTTTAACAAACCAATATATTTTTTCCATAAAATTTTATTATTATAATTAGAAGCCCATAAATCAAAAATATCTTCAATAATGTTAATGGGGATCTCGAAAGAATAACCTATATTGTAATTATCTAATTTATATTTTTCATATTTCGAATCTAAACACAGGATATCTAATGTTGTATTAATTGCATCCTTAACTTCAATTGCTCCTTCAAGACCAAATAATTCTTTTCTATAGCACTCAAGTAATTTACTACCAAAAGAATTAAAGATATCATCCTCCTCAGTAAAGTTGACGACCCAAAAACCTAAGCCTTCACAGACTCCTGATGCCAAATATAGATTCACAGATTTAGTCATTAATTAAAGTCTATAGACGCTATGCAATAAATAGGTCTTAGAAAAAGCGAATTTAATAAAAGGATATCTAACTATAAAATAATAATCTTTATGTAGTTAAATTGAAAAAGTTATTTTTATTGTAAAAATAAAAATAACTTCCCAAATAAATGGAAAAAGTAGTCTCAAGTAAATCCATTGGCTATCGAAAAAGCCTTGGACCTGGAATCCTTTTAGCTGCAGCATGCATAGGTGGATCACACCTAATGTCATCGACTACAGCTGGCGCCAAATTTGGATTTTCGCTTATTGGCCTTATTTTATTAACAAATCTAGTTAAATATCCATTTTTACTAGTTGGAACAAGATTTACAGCCGTCACAGGACTATCACTTTTGGAGGGATTTAAAAAGCGTAATAAATTTTATTTACCTATATATTTAATAGTTGGATTAATAACAGGTACGTTTACTATCTCAGCAGTTAGCTTTGTTACAGGTCTTCTTTTAAAAAATATACTAGTCTTTTCATCCTTTCCTGCTTTAGATTTAGCGATAGGCATATTAATAGTCTGTTCATTAATATTATTTATAGGCCAATATAAAGCTCTTGATAGGATATCTAAAATTCTTGTTTTTTTGCTTACATCATTAACATTTTTTGCTGTTTTATCTTTACTTATTAAAGGCCCTGCTGGTGATATCAATATTTCATTCTTTAATAGCAGTCCTTCTCCATGGACTCTCTCAAACCTTGGTTTTCTAATTCCTCTTATGGGTTGGATGCCTGGTCCAGTAGAGCTTTGTATTTGGCCATCATTGTGGATGTTTTCAAGAGCCAAAGAGACAGAACACACAGCTACGTTGGAAGAAGCAGAATTTGATTTCAATCTTGGATATTTCATAACTGTTCTAACGGCAATTTTCTTTCTAATTCTTGGTGCTTACACAATGTATGGCACTGGCGATGAAATGCTTACAGGATCAGGAGTTAGTTTTGCTCAGAATTTAATCCGCTTGTATACAGAATCTATTGGTGGATGGGCAAAGTGGATCATTGTACCTGCAGCTTTTGCAGCAATGTTTAGCACTACGCTTACATGTCTAGATGCATATCCCAGGAGCATCTCATCAGCTCATGGGTTAATAGCTCGCTCAGACAAGGGAAATAGCTCTACTTTGACTGAAAAGAAACGTCTCAAAAAATGGATCATATTTCATGTTTTTGCATCGCTTTGTGCACTTCTTATTGCAAAATCCGGAGGCATTGGAGTTAAAAACTATGTCTTCGGGGCGATGACCGGTAGTTTCCTGACAGCTCCTTTGTTTGCCTGGATGGCGATGGATACAATGAATAGCTCATTAGTAAAAAGTCAATTTCGTTACGGAATTGCTCTAAAAACACTTTGCTGGTTTGGTATTTCATTCCTCTCAATCTTTAGTTTATTATTCATATTCAATTCGTTTTTTGGTATCGGACAATAAACCAAGAATTTAATTTCCTTAAAAATAGATAAGAGTTAATGTAATTAATTAAATAATTAACTTGAGGCAGAAGTATAATGTTTAAGAGCAAACTTCCAGAAGAATCTGCTAAAAATAAAGAATAGGCTACTTAACATCAAACCAAAAAATAAAATATTAAGTTTTAGTTCTCCCAGAATTGCCTCAGCCGGAAAAGTTGTTAAAAAAGCTACAGGTAAAACCAATGTAAAGATGAATCTCAAAATAACAGGATAAGCTGAAATAGGATATCTACCTGCAGCCAATAAAGCTCTCAGAACTTCTGTAGCATTCCATGTCTTAACAAACCATATACTAGATGCAGCAATCAAGAACCAAACGGAATAAAGGATTACAAAACCAATCAATATGGAAATAATGAATACAAATAATGAGTAAAGTGAAAAAGTTGAACCTGATTGAATGGCCGCCCAAAAAACAATTGAAAGTCCTAAAATAATTTCAGGCAATCCTGCAAAAGAAAACTTTTTAACTGATAACCAAAATTGACTATCAATTGGTTTTAATAAAACATAATCAAGCGTACCATCTCTAACGTAATTAACTATTTCGGTTAAATTCGGTCGTAAAAGAGCATTCGTTAAACCATCAAGAAATGTATAAACACCCTGAATAACTAGTGCTGATTCCCAAGTCCAATCTCCTAATTCCCTTCCTCCAGTGAAGAAAAGGGATAATATAAAAACACTTCCCAAAAGAGTTCCCAACATAGCTAACAACTCAATCAAAAAATTTAATTGATACTCAAGTTGAGAAGCAAATGCTGTAGACCAAAATAATCTAATAGTTTTAAAGTAACGCTGCATATTAGGCTCCCATTGCTGTATATCTTTTTACACCAAGTTTCCAAAGAATATTTACAGAAGGTACCAGTATTGAAATCCACAAAATTTGAGCTAAAAAGCCATTAAAAATATCAACTGGCATCCCCGATAAAATCTTTGCTGGAAAATTAATTAGATAGGGAAAAGGGGTTAACATTGCAACTTTTAGAACGTTAGAAGGAAAGGCTGTTAAAGGTACTAATAAACCAGAAAGAAAAAGATAAGGTACAAATATTAATCTCTCAAGTGCACTAGATTTTTCAGTCCAAAAGCAAAGTGCAGCGACTAAACTTTGAAGAAGAAAAGCAATAGTAAAAGCAAAGTGAGTTGATAAGTACGCCAGCATTAATTGAGGTAGTGAGGGAAGCCAAAAGGATGATGGATTTAATATAAAAAAAGTTATAGCTATGGCTATTGCGAAAGGAAGTCTTGTTGCCTGCTCTGCCAAGTGAGAAGCTACATATCTAAATAGAGGGTGCAAAGGTTGGAGCAAATATGGTGATAATCGACCAGATAGAGAATCTTCCTCAAAAGAGAAAACAACCCAAACAACTGAAAATTGCCTAACTAGAAAAGCACTTAAAAAATATCTTGCCAACCCTATATCATTTAGACCAAATGAATTACCAACATCATTTTGGCTCCAAAGAGAAAACATAATAAATGGTAGTACTCCAGATAGAGCCCATAAAGCTATTTCGATGCGATATTCCAACATGTATGCATATTGTGTTGTAAGTAAGGTCTTAATAACCTTGAAAGACAATCCAAATATTCTCAATTGACTTCACCTTTAATAAATAATTCTCCTATTAATTGATCAATAGGAGGATCACTAATCTCTAAATCGATAATATCGAAATCAGTTAATAGATTACTTACTACATCTGTCAACTTATCCCTTGAAACTAATAAACATACAAAACGATCATTTACATCTTGAATCTCACCGTATTTTTCAAATTGTTCACTTGCACATGAATTTTTCAATTCAACTTTTACCTCTCTTGACGGTGATAATGAATTAGCAAGTGAATCAAGGTCACCATCATAAAAAAGCTTTCCTTTATGAATACAAATAACTCTTGGACATAATGCTGTTATGTCAGCCATGTAATGACTAGTTAGCAAAATTGTCGCACCAGTTCTTTTATTGTATTCAGCTAAAAAACTACGAACTCTAGCTTGAGCATTTACATCTAGACCAAGAGTAGGTTCATCTAAAAAAAGGACAGATGGTTTATGCAATAAAGCAGCAAGAATTTCAGATTTCATTCTTTGTCCCAACGACAACTTTCTGACAGGTCTCGTAAGTTCTTCTCCTAGTTCAAGCATCTCTGCTAATTCATTAATTCTTACCTTAGCTTCGTGGTCAGACAAACCATAAACAGCTGCGTTTACATATAAAGAATCCATGGGAGGAAGGTCCCAAATCAACTGTTGCTTTTGCCCCATAACCAAAGTTATCTCCTTTAGAAAAGCCGTTTGCCTTCTTTGAGGTGAGAAACCACCAACATCAACTAACCCTGTCGATGGATGAATAAGACCACACATCATTTTTAATAATGTGGTTTTACCAGCTCCATTAGCCCCAAGAAATCCGACTACTTCTCCCGGTGAGATTTTAAAACTTATATCAGTTACTGCAGGGACGTCATAAGTCTTTCGATCGAAAAAATGCTTAAGAGTACCCTTAAAACCCGGCTGTTTGTTTGCAACTCGATAATATTTACTCAGCTGATCTACAACGATCAAGTCATTAGGATTATTTTGCAATTAATTTTCAAACGCTTCAACATTAAGATAAAACATTTTTGCCTACATAGCAGATAAAATCAAAGTAAAGAAAAAACTATAGGTTTTAAAACTAAATGGAAGAACAAAAATATGTAATAGCGATAGCTCTTGCAGAGCAAAATAATAAAAGATTAATGCCTCTTGGAGGAAAAACATTTTCTGGAGTTAATACTTTAAGTCAATCGTCTAAAAAAGAAGTCGAAAAGATAATACTTGATTTATTACTAAGGATATTTCAAAGAACTACTGAAGGTAGTCTTAAAATATCAAACGATGAAAGTGGATTATTACTAGCAGAAATTAGTTTTGAAAGTTTGCATAATAATATTCCAGTAATTAAATCAAATTGGATTAATAGTGGAGATACAGATACTTTAATAGAAAAATTAAAATCAATATGTTCAAATCTTTGGAGTATTAAATTCCAAAAACATGAAGGAATAATTTTTAATGACTTAAAAAATAAGAAACTATCCTGAAATCTTTGATTGAGCTTTCTCGGCTTTACGAATAATCTTCTTAGCCTCTTCACGAGACATGCAAGACTCAGCTTTAGTTTGCAACTTTATAAGCTTCGCATGCTGTTTCTCCAACTTCATAAAACAAATTTAAGAATTAAATAATTAATATAAATATAACATACTTCTTTGGATTTGTAAATAAAGTAAGTTATCAAAAACCAATATTTACAACAATTCTAGTGATTTATTCTTTTATTTGAGATGTACCTATGAAGAACAGAAACATCTAATTCACCTAAACCAGTCTGCATTAATAGTTGCTCCATTTCTTTTACTCTTGATGCAATGGGTAAATCAATATTTATAGATTTAGCTAACTCAGTGGCAATAGATAAATCCTTATGATGCAACTCTAATTTAAATCCCAATGGATGTTTATCAATCAACATTGCTTTTGATCTATTTTCTAATGGCCATGAATTCGCTGCTCCTACTTTTAAAGCAGCAACGACATCATCCATTGGCAAATTCAACATTTTACCTAATTCCATTGCCTCTGCAACTGCTGCATATGTTCCTGCAACCAGTATCTGATTAAGAGCTTTGACTTGTTGACCTTTACCTACACCATTAAAGTAATTAATTGATTTACCTAGCACTTGAAATATATGTTCAAAAGATAAACAATCTTTTTCACTTGCACCAATAAATAAAGATAGTGAACCGTTATGAGCACCCTCTGTCCCTCCAGAAACTGGACAGTCAACATAAAAAATATTTTTTTGACCTAATCGTTTATGTATTGAGATAGATTTATCAGGACTTATTGTAGAGAAATCAATAACAAATGAATTAGGCTTTAGTGATTCTGATACTCCATTATCCCCAAACAAAACAGATTCAACTGCATTATCATCAGTCACGCAAATCAAAAGGCCATCGCAGTCACTAACAGCTTCTATAGGGTCAAAAAAATATTTTCTTTTTGCGTCATTATTTAATTTATTTCTCTGATACAAATTCAAATCATAGCCATTATCAATTAGGCGCTGAGACATGGGCTTCCCAATAGCTCCAAGGCCAATAAAAGCTAGTTTCATCAAAATTGGATTTTCATTCAAAACGAACTAAGAGTAATAAGTACAACAAAGATTTGAACTATTACTATAAAAAATTAATATGGTGCCAAAAGAAGAAAATATGATGCGATAATCAATTCATTGAATACTTAAGAAATTGACTAATTTTACAGATTCCAAGAATGCTACTCATCATTGGTATCCATTCTTGAAGTATCAAGAGGAATGTGAAGCCGCTGGCAAGGAAGCTAGTGTTAATGATTGGATGAGAGCTTCAGGGCAACTACAAAACAGAATTGATTTTGAAGAAGCAAAGAAAGCAGCTGAAGCTGAAGCTCTTAAAGCAAAGGCTGAGGCTCCCAAAAAAGAGGCTTAAATAAATATTTTTTAATCAAGAGAAAGAATATATTTACCTCTTTAAATAATTAGATAAATTACTGACAGATAATAGGAAAATCTTGTGAAGATGTATCAAACTAGTTGCGTCAATGCAATTCATTTTACTAAAGTTATTTAATTAAGGTCCTAGGAAATATATAGCCTAAGATCAATACATATCTGATCCTAAATAATGTCAGAGACCAAAGCCCTAAATGTACTTATTGCCCCAGAGGGCCAATTACAGGGTAATGGACAATTAAGAGAATCCTTTCATGAGAGAAGGGATCGCAGAGGTGCAGATTATCCTATGTGGTATCTAAATTCCTCGTTAGTTAGCAAGTTCAATATCACTGAGAAAGAAGGATATGAAGCTGTTGTAGCAGAAGATGCAACAACAATAGCTTGGCTAAAGCTTCGCTTTGGAGGAGAAAAGTTGAGCAAAGAACTCAATATCGATGAGCTTTGGGAGCATGCAAGTTTGCCCCCTGAGCCGCCAGAGATAAAAGATATAGCAATTCAGAAATAAATAACCTGATGAAACCTGTTCATAAAATAACTATCCATCATAAGCAGGAAGGGAAAACATATTCCTTTGAGGTTCCTGAAGGTGAGTACATTTTGAGAAATTTCGAGTCCAAAGATGAGAATGGTGAAATAATCGGAGATAGACTTCCATTCTCTTGCAGAAATGGATGCTGCTCAGAATGTGCAGTTAAAATAATTTCAGGTGAAATGGATCAAGAAGCTTGTATTGGTTTATCTAAAGAGCTTAGAGCTAAAGGATTTGGTTTGTTATGCGTTTCAAAAGCCATAGGTCCTCTAGTATGCGAGACCCAAGAAGAAGACGAAGTCTATAACGCTCAATTTGGAAAGTATTTCAAAGGACTGGATACCCAAGCTGGTAATCCATTTGATATTTAAAAGGTCTAAATAGTCTTACTTATCAGTCCAAAAATTCAAAATATCTCCACCAGTAAAATTAACATCCTTTTCATATCTTAATGCGTTGGTTGCCTCCATAGGTAAAGCAAATTGCTGAAATATTAAAGAAACAAATTTTATAAATTTAACTGGTTTAGCTATCCCTTTTGTTGATACAAAAGCTCTAAATGCTTCAATTATATTATTTCTTAAATCCCAAAATCTATTATCTTCAAGATTAAATACCCAAGGGAAAGCATTCTTAGATGTGTGATTTGTTCTTTTAATAACTTCCTCATCAAATTCTTTAGGCTCTATGCCCAATAATTCATAAAATTCTCCTCTTTCACAAACTGTAAGCGTATGAGTAAGAAATACACTCCAAAGGAAAAAACGACTCAATAACTTACCTCTCCAACCTTTAGTTATCCCAGGCCAGCATCTCATCATTACAGTAAAGCAATCGCCATGCCTGTTCTCGTCTTGACACCATGGTTCAAAGAAGTCAAATAAAGGAGCAAAGGCTTCTCCTGGATTAGCTTTAAGATGTCTGTCCATCAAAATATATCTCCAATAACCAATTTTTTCTGAAAGATACACAGAATAAATAACCCAACTAATTGGGAACCAGGTCGCTGCTCTTTTTCCACCTAAATGAGGTAGATCCACTTCAATACCCTCTGCCACTAATGCTCTGCTAAGAAATCCTGCATGTCTAGCTTCGTCTCTAGCTAAAAACTGAAATAGTTTACCAAGATCTCTATTTCCCTCTTTCTTTAAACGATTTGAAATCTCCTTGAAAAGTAGGAATCCAGAAAACTCTGAAATAACTGATCTAACTAAATAACTCTCATAGGTCTCTTTAGCCTTCTGAGGTAATTCTTGTAATCTATCTAGACTTGCCTTTCTATCAAAATGAGTACAGTTATAATCTGCTTTCATTTCTGAAAGCATTGCTTCAAACTCTTCACGCGCATCAGTTAATTCTGTCTTGGCTGCCTTCTTGAATTCGGTTACATAGAAACGAGGTGTTAAAAGGTTTTCATCTAAATGTGGCGGCAACTCATTAGTTCCGCGTGTATCAACTCTTAGTTTTGGGGAAGAAGAAGCTGTTGCGGTCATTCCAATTTTCAAGCAAGAACATAATTGTATGTCTTAATTTGAAAAAAAGGTGAATTTTTAATCAGGTAGTAATAGAGCTTTGCCTAAAACGGCAAAAAAGAAGCTGAAAAAATGAATATAAAGTTAATTTATGACAGTTTAGAGAGAACAAATTCACTAAATTAAAATTATTTAAAAAAAATATTTAAAAGACGTATTTTTTAAATAATTAGCAAAAAGATGGTTAAGAATGAATATCTTGCAAAGCTGAAACTGAAAGAATTTGATTCTGCAAAGCCTCTATCCCTTTTACTGCAGCACTAGCACCCTTCAGGGTTGTTAAAGTTGGGACAGAATAGTCAAGAGCTGCTTTTCTAAGGTATTTATCATCATAAATCGCTTGACGGCCAATGGGAGTATTTATTACCAACTGAACCTTTCCTGATCTAATCAGATCCTCTATATTTGGTCTTCCTTCGTGAACCTTAAGGACCCTTTCTACATTTAAATCAAATTTCTCAAGATAGTTGGAAGTGCCAGATGTAGCCAGAACTGAAAAACCTAGTTCAATTAATTTCTTTGCTACTGGAATCAATGCCGGCTTATCTCGATCATGAGTAGATAAGAAGACAAAACCAGAAGTAGGTAATCCCTCACCGGCTGCAAGTTCGGATTTTGCATAGGCCATTCCAAAAGTTTTTGCAGATCCCATAACCTCACCAGTTGAGCGCATTTCGGGTCCTAAAAGACTGTCTGAGCCAGGGAAACGTTTAAAAGGCATAACAGCCTCTTTAATTGCCTGAAGTGGAGGAATTGGTTCTTGATTTAATCCAATATCTTTTAGTGTTTTACCTAAAAGCAACTGCGTTGCAATTTTCGCAAGAGGGACTCCAGTGGCTTTAGAAACGAAAGGAACTGTTCTTGAAGCTCTTGGATTTGCCTCAATAATGTAAACAATCTCATTGCCCTCATCATCTCTCTTAACAGCAAATTGAAGGTTGATTAGACCAACTACATCAAGTTCAATAGCTAAAGATTTTGTCCAATGCTTAATTGTTTTAATTGATTCTGCAGAGAGTGTTATAGAAGGAAGGCAACAGGCTGAATCACCTGAATGAATACCAGCGGGCTCTATATGCTCCATCAATCCTCCAATCACAACATTTTTGCTTCCATCGCACAAAGCATCAACATCGACCTCAATTGCATTCTCTAAATATTGATCGATAAGGATTGGATGATCTGGCTCAACGTTTACAGCTTCCTTTATGTATCTTTCCAATTCATCTTGCTCATAAACAATTTCCATAGCTCTACCACCGAGAACATATGAAGGCCTAACAACCAATGGATAGCCAACTTTATTAGCTACATTCAAAGATTCTTCAAAAGTTCTAGCAAGACCATTTTTGGGTTGCCTAATATCCAGTTTCCTTAAAACCTTGTCAAATTGCTCTCTATCTTCAGCCAAATCAATTGACATAGGGGATGTACCTAAAACTGTTGTTCGTAACTGTGAGTTTTCCGATTTCTCTAACCAATTGACTATTGGCAAAGAAAGTTTTAAAGGAGTTTGTCCTCCAAATTGAACAACTATTCCATAAGGTTCCTCAAATTCAATAACATTTAGGACATCTTCCAGAGTTAAAGGTTCAAAGTAAAGTATGTCGCTAGTGTCATAATCAGTAGAAACAGTTTCGGGATTACTGTTTATCATTATTGTTGTATAACCTTCCTCTTGAGCTTGATAAGAAGCATGACAACAACAATAATCAAATTCAATGCCTTGTCCAATACGATTTGGACCTCCACCAAGAATTAAAATTTTATTTTTATTCTCATTTTTAATTTCATTAAGATTAATATTTTTGATTATATTTCCTTCGGTATCAATCTTGAAGGCTGGTCTTTCATATGTAGAATAATGATATGGTGTATTAGAGGAAAATTCAGAAGCACAAGTGTCAACTGTTTTAAAAACAGGAACTATTTTTAGGGAAGTTCTTTTAGCTCTAATTGTTAATTCATCAGTATTTAGAGCAAAGGCAATCTGATAATCAGAAAATCCAATTTGTTTGAGTTTGAATAAAAAATTAGGCTCTAATTGATTAATATTTTCATACTTAAGTAATTGATCCTCTGCATTGACTATATTTCTAAGTTTAGATAAGAACCAAGGATCAATTTTAGTAAAAGAAAAAATTTCTTTATCACTACGTCCATTCTTCATTGCTAATCGAACATGCATTATTCTTTCTGGCGAGGGCGTCCTTAATAGTCTTTCTAATTCAATAGAAGAGACCTTCTGATCAACTCGATCACACCCCCAACCACTTAGTCCTGTTTCTAAAGATCGTATTGCCTTTTGAAAAGATTCTTCGAAACATCTACCTATCGACATAGCCTCACCTACTGACTTCATTGAAGTAGTTAGAATTGAAGAACTCCCTGAGAATTTTTCAAATGCAAAACGAGGTATTTTAGTAACTACGTAATCAATTGAAGGTTCGAAGCACGCTGGAGTCTTGCCAGTAATATCGTTAGTAATCTCATCTAGTCTATAACCAACAGCCAAAAGAGCGGCAATTTTAGCAATAGGAAAACCTGTAGCTTTACTAGCTAAAGCTGATGATCTACTAACACGAGGATTCATCTCAATTACTATAATTTCACCATTAATAGGATTAATTGCAAATTGGATATTGCTTCCACCTGTTGCTACTCCAATTTCCCTAATTATTGAAATTGAATAGTCTCTTAAACGTTGATATTCTCTATCAGTAAGAGTTTGCGCAGGAGCTACTGTAATAGAATCTCCAGTGTGAACTCCCATTGGATCAACATTTTCAATGCTGCATATAATTACAACATTATCTGATAAATCTCTCATAACTTCCAACTCAAATTCTTTCCAACCTAAAAGAGATTTTTCGATAAGTATTTGAGAAACAGGACTAGCATCTAGGCCTGTTTTACATAATTCTAAAAATTCATCCTGGTTATAAGCAATACCGCCTCCACTTCCTCCTAATGTGAAAGCGGGACGAATAATTTTTGGAAATAAAGAAATTTCATTTCCAACTATTTCAGCTTCTTGAAGGTTGGAAGCTATACCAGATGGACATACTTCAACACCAATATTATTCATCGCTATTTTAAATAAATTTCTATCCTCAGCCTTCTTAATCGCATTAAGATCGGCACCAATTAATTCAATCTTATATTTTTCTAAAATCCCAGATTCTGCCAATTCTACAGATATATTCAAAGCAGTTTGCCCACCCATTGTGGGCAAAAGAGCATCAGGTCTTTCTATTTCTATAATTTGTTCAACAACCGAAGCCGTTAAAGGTTCGACGTAAGTCCTGTTTGCCGTTTCAGGATCCGTCATTATTGAAGCCGGGTTAGAGTTAACTAAAATGACTTCAAAGCCTTCGCTTCTTAACGCTTTGCATGCCTGGGTACCGGAATAATCGAATTCACAGGCCTGTCCAATAACAATTGGTCCAGAGCCCAGTATCAAAATCCGACGTATATCTTTACGCCGTGGCATTTGAATTTCTTGTAAACTTCATTTATGTCACGCATTCTAGGTATCTGTTTATCATCTACTGTCTAGATCGGCAAACTACCATTAAAGTTTAACCAACTTTCCGAATAAGAAACAAAGAGTATGAGCGAACTACAGCGCCTTAAAGGGCTGCTGCCACCTGAAAACCAAAGCTGGGTATTCATTGAAGCCGCAGCAGCAATAGATCCCCCCTTAATCACGCTTGAAGAAATTGGGCGAGACGAAGTGGAGATCCAAGTTGACTTGGATCAATGGGACTACTTAGCTCAAGATCATAGAAATTTATTGTTTTGGCATGAGGTGGGACGCATTCAAAATGACACCATCCCTAGAGATGGCTGGGAAATGGCAGCTCTTGCAATAGGTTTAGGTGGTGCAATAGGAGAATTATGGGTACAAGATGGATTGTTACTTTTAATGGCACTTGGATTATCAGGTTTTGCAGGATACAGATTGTATTTAAAGAATAATTCTGAAAAACGCCTCCAAGACGCTATATCCGCTGATGAGAGAGCTATTGATTTAGCTTGTAGATTTGGATATAGCGTTCCGAATGCTTATAAAAGTCTTGGTGGTGCGTTAAAAGATTTGGTAGAAAAATCTAGAAAGAAAAAAAAGAGAACATTTTATGAAGATAGATTAGAAGCACTTAGAAAGAGTGCCGAAAGAGCTCGGGCAGAAATGGCATCTCAAGAGGGATCTAAGAAATCAGTTACAAGTGAAAATGTTTATGGATAGTAATTTGCTTATTGAATTAGCTGCAAATGCTTGTGATGACAGAAAAGCTGGAAATATAAAACTTTTAAAAGTTGACGAAGTCTCAAGTATTGCCGATTGGATACTAATTACTGAAGGACTTTCTGATGTTCAAGTAAGGGCCATAGTCAATAATGTAGAAAAAATACTGAGAGAAAAAGCCGACCTCCTTCCTCTCCGAAAGGAAGGAATAAACGAAGCAAAATGGGCATTATTAGATTATGGAGATCTAATAATAAATGTTTTTCAACCTAGTGAAAGAAAATACTACGATTTAGAATCTTTCTGGAGTAATGGAATTATTCATGATTTTATAAATAATAAATTAATCGCATTAAAGTATGAATAAAATAATATGTCCTGTACCCCCAAACCAAAGGCCTTTAAATGAATTTAATAGCGTTAGAAGCTCATGGATAATCTCCTGGCCTTTTTTAGAAAAAAGCATTTTCTACAGGAAATTAATATTTAGCTGGTTACTTATTATACCATTAAGTTTAACAATTTCTTATGGAAGTGATTACTTAAAAAATAACATTTTTGAACTTACATTAGTAAGCTTAACTACTTCTCTTGTCTTTCCTATTTTATTACTAATTAGACAATGGTTAAGTTGGATATACATATATAAACGTCTTAATTCTGAAAACATCGAATATGAAGAGTCTGGTTGGTATGATGGACAGATATGGGAAAAACCAATTGATTGGAGAGCAAAAGAATTGCTAATAGCTCAATATCAGGTTAAACCCATCTTAAATCACCTGTTGAAGATAATAATATTGATTATATTTATTATTCTTTGTTCAACCTTTTTCTTATTATTGGATATAAATTAGATTATGAATCTAAAAGACAAATTATCAACAAATAATAAAAATTATTTGAGGATCCTAGTCAAAAGAGGTTCAAGTGTGGAATCAATTCATAGGGCACACGCTTCAATTTGCGACACGAAAGGTAGGACCCTTATGAAAGCGGGGTCATCTGATTATGAAACTTTCATAAGATCAGCATTAAAACCTTTCCAGGTTTTGCCATTTCTTACAAGCGGAACTTCAGAAAAATATAATTTAGATGAAAGAGCCCTTGCCCTTGCATGCGGCTCACATTCTGGATCAGCAGATCAAGCAAGAATTGCTTTCAAACTCCTTTGGAATGCAGATATTGACATTAAGAATTTAAAATGCCCAGTTCCACCAAATAAAAAAAGTAAACTTCAACATAATTGTTCGGGAAAGCATTCTGCATTTCTAGCTACATGCAAAAAAATGAACTGGGATCTAGAAAACTATCTAATGGGACATCATCCACTTCAGAAAGAAATTTTCAGAAGAGTTTCAGAGTTGTTAAAAATCCCAGCAGAAGAATTAATTGCTGAAAGAGATGACTGTGGTGCGCCAACATTACTTTTGCGTTTATCCCAGATGGCTGTTTTGTATGCACACTTATCTAGATCGGATCAACCTGAATTTGAAAAAATAACTCGTGCAATGACACATCACCCAGATCTACTTGCTGGAGAGGGATGTTTTGATTCTGAATTAATAAAACTAGGTCACAATCAAATTATTAGCAAAGGTGGAAGTGAGGGTATTCAATGTATTGGTCTTTTGGGCGAAGGACTTGGACTCTCAATAAAGGTCGAAGATGGATCGAAAAGAGCAAAGCATGCAGTAGCAATACATCTATTGCGTCAACTTGAATGGATTACTCCATCTGCATTAGAGGAACTAGATGAAAGCATCCTCCAAAAAAAACCTGGTATCTATCTTGAAGTTGAAGGACAATTAAAGATCCCCTAACCCAAACAAACCAGTATTTTACGTCACATAAAGATGTATGCTCCTATTACTTCGCGGGGTAGAGCAGTCTGGTAGCTCGTCGGGCTCATAACCCGAAGGTCGGAAGTTCAAATCTTCCCCCCGCCACCAATTAAATCCAGGCCCTTAGGGGCTTTTTTTTTACCCAAAATTGATTAAAAGGAATAAACCAATTCAACTTTTAATAAAAGTTGAACATTTTTGAATAACCTAAAAAAAGTTGAATCAGATTTTTCTGACTTTTTCATACCATAAAAGCAATGCCAAAGATATCGAAACATTTCAGGTATTCATTGAACGAATACCCCTAAGATCGTAAATTCAAATCTTCCCACAGGAAGAATTTCAAGAGGGCTATTAAGCCTTTTTATTATTACTATTTCTATGCTTGAACTTTTTCGTGGAAAGTATTGATTAATCCCTTTAACAACATTGATTAACAATAGGCAAATCCAGTCGAATTCAAATAGGAAGCAAACTTCACCAGTGAAAGATTACGAAGAATGTAAGTTAAGATTTTGCCATCATGATGATAACGATTATTAAGTATAACCATTTGGATTTTTCCTTTGCCATTTCCATCCATCCAAGCAAATCTGCTCTAATGATCTTTTAGGAGCCCATCCTAAAAGATTTTTTGCTTTTGAAATATCTGCATAACTTTTGGCTAAGTCACCATCTCTTCTGCTTTGAATTGAAAATGGAATTTGAGAACCGGTAGATTGCTCGAATTGACTAATGATCTGAAATACTGAGTAACCCTTTCCAGAGCCTAAATTGACAAATTCTAAACATGATTTATTAGAACATAAAAAGTCTAAAGCCCTAATATGACCTTCAGACAAATCCATAATATGAATATAATCTCGAACTCCTGAGCCATCATTAGTTTCCCAATCATCACCAAAAACATTTACAAACTTTCTTCTTCCACTTGCTACCTGAGTGATGTAAGGGAATAGATTATTTGGAATTCCGACTGGATCTTCTCCAATAAAACCAGATGGGTGAGCACCAGCAGGATTAAAGTAGCGTAAGGAACAAATCTTCCAAGAGCTTATATTTGATCTATATAAATCATAAAACATATTTTCAATTGCGACCTTTGTTTTGCCATAGGGGTTAATTGGTGAGATTTTATGGTCTTCAGTTATGGGAATAGAATCTGTTAAGCCATAGATAGTTGCACTACTACTAAAAACTATTGAATAACATTCATTTTCATTCATAGTAGCTAAAAGATTTTCTGTACCACAAACATTTACATCCCAATAAAGAAGGGGGTTAATAAAAGATTCAGATACAGACTTCAAGCCAGCAAGATGAATAACCGTTTGTATCGGATTAAATTCTTTAGCAGAATCGATAAAAATTTTACCTAAAAGTTGTTTATCTCTAATATCGCAATTAATCGTTTTTAAATTATAATTTAAATTTTTATCATCTAAATAATTTTTAATTGCTTTAATTGCATTTGGAGAACTATTAACGAAAGAGTCTATTATTAATACATCATATCCCTTCTCAAGCAACAACAAAGCAATGTGAGAACCTATGAATCCAGAACCACCAGTTAAAAGTACCCTCATAATAGGTTATGTATCGATTCAAGAGAAAACGTCATTTGACACTAGCCTAAAAAGAAAAAGACTTTTTCTCATCTATTCTAAATTACAGATTAGCACCTAATAAAACCAAATTGAATCTATTAAGCACTTTTTTTGAAAATTATACTGATATTAATTTAAAACTATTCCAATTGTCTATCATTATATTATCAATTAATATAATAAATATTTTTGTTACCTCGTAAACTTTAAACATATTTTTTTTATAACTACGTGTGGAATCAAATATTATAAATAAATAAAGTAAATAAATATTTTAAGAATATATTTAGTATAATAAATACAAAATCTATTTAATCAAAACTATATATATGAAAAAGGACAACTTAAAGAGAATCATCAAACAATTCGAAACTTTGATAGAAGAACTAAAAAGTGAGGTTTACTCTGACAAAGAGTCATATGTTCATCCATGGGACGAGCATATGAAAAACACTCCACGAATCATTCAATCAGATGACGATGATGGTTATGCCGATTAAAATACTCATTATGGCTTTTATAAGCTAAAGAGAAACTAAAGACATATTCATCTCAACTGATTTTAGTAGATTTACCTATTGCAATTTATTGATATAAAAAGCAAATTATAAAAAATATAATTTGTTAATGGCTGCTTTACCTCAACTAGTAAAATCAACTCCCCATGGAGGCACTATCCATAAATACCTACTAACAGGAGGTAAAACCTCTTTCATGAGATACCTTGGTTGCTATCTTGGAACCTGTAAATTCTGCAATGATATTGAGGAAGCATCAGAATTTGTATCTAGCATAGAGATCTCTCCAAAAAGCCTTTAAATATAAGATTCCATGGACACAAAAAAGAGATAAAATCAAATAGAGGTTCAGCTAATATGGATACAAGTTTTTTTATGTAAATTTAATCGATTCTCGAAGGCTTTAGGTGCTATTTTTTTGGAACTTTAAACATATCAGGAGAATACTCTTTAAATGAGCTAAACACCTCACAAAAAGAGCTGCTCGTCTATGAAAGAAGAAAAAGGAAAAGAAAATAATTCATATGAATATGAGACTAATAATCTCATTAGTTCAGCTTTTAATGAGCAAAATACAGTAAAAGACATAGATAATATTTCTTCAAAGCCATCTAATCAATTAACTAATGGACTATTGGGATGGTATTCAGTATCGAGCAGTGAGACAATCAAAGAGGGTAAATTAAATCACTTCACAATATATAATGAGCCACTTGTTTTATATCGTGATAGGGAAGGAATTGTTAGATGTGTAAAAGACGTATGTCCCCATAGAGGAGCTTCTTTTTTAGGTGGTGAAGTTATAAACGGACAACTTGTTTGTCCTTATCATGGGGCAAGGTTCTCATCTCAAGGAAGTTGTACAAACTTAGATAGAATAACTTGTCAGCATATTATTGATTCTAATTATGATAATTATGCTAAAAGCATAAAGCTTTTTCAGTACCCATGCATAGAAAAAGAAGGTTATATTTATATATATTATACTGGGACACCACTTGCAAATATTGAAGACTTTGAGATCAAGTCTTCAATAAATAGCCTTCTTCCTGATTCCTATGGATTTCCATCATTAGAGTACGAATATGAAGAAGTATATGTAGATTTCAAAGCGGATTGGGCAAGGATTATTGAAAACCATCTAGATATATTACATGTATTCTGGATGCACGGAGATACTATTCCAGACAAAAATGTTAACAGGGAAACCATTACTAGTTTTAATCAAAAAATAAAAAGAGATAATAGACAAATAGAAAGTATTTATTCATATAAAACAAATGGGCAAGAAGAGTTTATTAGAATAAAATTTGTACCTCCAGGTAGGATTTTTATATATAAAGGCTCACCTGAAAGTACAAGATATATTCAAGTTCTTGATCATATTCCACTAGGAAGTAATAAAGCAAGAGTCATAGTGAGACATTACAGGAAATTCCTAAAAAATAAGATATTCACAAATTTAGTTTTATTTAGCCATTTACAACGAAGAACATTTTATAAGATTTTTACAGAAGATTATTTAGTATTAAAGACCCAAACATTTAATGATCAGATGGGTTATATACAAAAGGATAATGTCAAATTATTAGGCGAAGATAAAATGGTACAATATTACTGGGATTGGCTACAAAACGCATTAAACAAAGAAAAACCATGGGATTTACATCCCACTAATTCATTAACCAACTCTGTTCATGAGGATAGAGGGATGAAATATCCACCAGAAAATCCTAATATGGCAATAAAGAATAATAGAAAGATAATTATTAAGCTTTTGACAAGATTATTATTCCCAATAAGTTTTATTCTTCTATTAGTGTAATTAAAAAATACTATAATTAAATATAATTATACAAATGAGAATTGAATCTAAAAAAGATTTAATAAGCTGGGCAACTTTTAGAAATATAAATGTTTACATTGATAAAGTAGAGATTTTATCGAATATCAATATTGATTTGAATTATGGTGAAAATATACTCATATTAGGCCCAAATGGGTCTGGTAAATCAACTTTTTTAAAGTTATTAAATAGATCCATTTATCCTATAGCATCAAAGCATAGTTCATTGAAACTATTTAATCAGGAAAACATAAATATTTGGGATGTAAGGAAAAAGATTGGATTTTTATTTAAAGAAATGGAACAAAGAGTAAACAAAGGAGTAAAGCTTTATGATTTAATTATATCAGGTTTTTCTGGGACATTCAATTCACGATACTCTAAATTACTTTCAGAAAAAGAAAAAATAAAAATATATAATCTAATAAATAAATGGGGACTAAATAATATTATTGATAAAGATTTCACCTCATTATCAGATGGTCAAAGAAGGAGAGCCTTACTAGCTAGAGCTCTTGTTTATGAACCCAATATACTAGTCCTTGACGAACCTTTTTCTAATTTAGATATAAAATCAAATTATATTTTAAATAAGAACATAAATAAATTAATTGACCAATCAGTAAATATAATTTATGTTACACATAATTTAGAATCTATACTGTCTAAGACTAATAGAGTTCTTTTGATAAAAGAAGGTAAAATAATAAAAGATGGGAATCCTAATGAATTAATAACTTCAAAAACACTTAGTGATCTTTTTGGAATTTCTCTTAATGTAATGAAGCAAGAGGAATACTGGAGAGGTATACCAGAATAAAACTAAATAATCACTAGAGTAAAAGCAATTATAAATATACAGATGAATAAGGTATATTTTCTGTTTAATGAAAAAACATTGAAATTATTTATTTTATTTTCCCCTGCTCGTCTAACTCCAAAAGGTGTTCCACATGAATTACATACTAATCTTCCTGATAATGAACGATCTGCTCTCATATTAGAGCTTCCACAGACTAAGCATTTATTTGCAATCATTACAATTAAATTAATTCAATATATTTTCTAGGAATGATAATGGTTCACTCATTTTTCTTGAATATCCTAGAAGGCTCTCTGAAAAAAATTCATATAAGACCTCATTTTTTTCATTTAATAATATTGTTGCCCCTCTCTGCGTTAGAAATGAGGAGTCAGGAACATATATATTCCAATTACATAGGATTTGAATCATATTAGAAAGTCTCCTAGTAGCTAGTTCAAAAGGACGTAAATGTTGTTTTTTAGAAAAAATATCAAACATTTCCCCTTTGAATAAGGAGAAAGGTCCTATAATTATATCCTCATTAAAACTAAATAAATTCTTTGAATTTTTATCCCCAAGGTAACCTCTTATAACCTCTTTAATTGTACCTCTGGAATTTATACCTGCACACATAATTAATAAATTAACTATTGCTGGTAGTCGTGAAACAAACCCTGGATTCAGTTTAAGTTTTTCATGAAGGTCTGCATTTCTTAATGCAATAACATTTTGAATATCAATCTTATTAAAACTACAAAAATAATCTTTAGATTTTTCACTGCCAATTCCTATCAATAACAAATCAACTGAGTGCTTAGAAAGTTTTTTTGATTGGGCACTTAATTGTTGAGCGTATTCAAAACTGTCAAAATCAGCAAAAGAACCCAGCAAAACTATCAACTTCTTTCTTTTTTTCAGAAAAAACCTCTCTCCCCTTTCTATTCCAATAAACTCAATAATAATATTTTTGCAATCCATTAATGCATTTAGCTTTGTTTTCAAAATAACAAAGTTCTAAGGTGGAATATGACCTTTAACTATCTCTACAAGCGAATAACGTAGTGAGTAAGGCGACTTAAGGAATAAATGATCCCATAACACGAAGATCATATTTAGTAGCAGATGTTCGCGAAATATGTACAAAACCTACAATTTCAATAAGCAATGTGAAGGGATATGGAACTTACAGACCTATAAATATATCCTCTTACTGTTCTTTGTTTATTTCTCGTGCAGACCTACGGGAATCCTAGCGTTACCTATGACTGGTACGCGGGTAATTCAGGGACGGCCAATCGCTCCGGAAAATTCATCGCTGCGCATGCTGCCCATGCTGGTTTGATGATGTTCTGGGCAGGTGCGTTCACTTTATTTGAGCTAGCTCGTTATGACTCATCCGTTGCGATGGGTAATCAAAACTTGATCTGCTTGCCTCACCTTGCTCAACTTGGAATAGGTGGAATCGAAAACGGAGTAATAACTGAGCCATATGGTTGCACAGTTATTGCTGTACTTCACCTTATTTTCTCTGGTGTTCTTGGTGCTGGTGGAATTCTTCACTCCACAAGATATGACGGTGATTTAGGAAACTACCCAGAAGGAAGTCGTCCTAAAAAGTTTGACTTCGAGTGGGATGATCCAGACAAACTTACATTTATTCTTGGTCACCACCTAATTTTCCTAGGTTTGGCAAACATTCAATTCGTTGAATGGGCTCAATATCATGGTATTTGGGATACTGCTCTAGGAGCTACTCGTACAGTCTCTTACAATCTAGATTTAGGAATGATTTGGAATCACCAAGCTGATTTCCTTCAAATTTCT
The DNA here is from genome assembly GCF_027359395.1 of Prochlorococcus marinus str. MIT 1013. NCBI lineage: Bacteria > Bacillati > Cyanobacteriota > Cyanophyceae > Synechococcales > Prochlorococcaceae > Prochlorococcus > Prochlorococcus marinus. The sequence goes on along the minus strand of NZ_CP114778.1, from coordinate 219,781 downwards.
AGTTTAGAAGATGTAATGGGTGGCCATGCTTTCTTAGCATTTTTCCAAATAATTGGTGGTGCATTCCACATCATCACTAAGCAATTTGGTGAGTACACGGAATTCAAAGGTAAAGGACTCCTTTCAGCTGAAGCTGTTCTTTCATACTCACTCGCTGGTGTTGGCTATTGTGCTCTTGTTGCAGCTTTCTGGAGTTCAACAAACACAACTGTTTATTCAACAGAATTCTTTGGAGATGTACTTCAACTGAAGTTTGACTTTGCTCCTTATTTTGTTGATACCGACGCATCACTTGCTACTGGCGCCCACACAGCTAGAGCATGGTTAGCAAATGTTCACTTCTATCTTGGTTTCTTCTTCATCCAGGGTCACCTCTGGCATGCTTTAAGAGCTATGGGATTTGACTTCAGACGTGTAGGCAAAGCGTTCGACAATATGGAAAACGCAAAAATCACTAACGGTTAATTAGTAACCTAATTAATTAAAATAGTGAAAAGGCCCGCTTGCGGGCCTTTTTTTTTGCGATATTTCTAGTAAAAACGATTACAGGAAATAGGACACTAATGTCACTAAACGTTCACTCAAAAATCCCCAGAGAAACAAAAGCCTAATTTATATGTAATTTTTTATACATTTATAAGTAAAAACTTGTAAAAAAATCTCAAGAGCTTGTTGCTATTGAGAATCGGTTGCAAAAAGGAATAGATTTTGTGTAAATTATAAATCCAACAAGCTCCTTTAGGTTTTCATGAGCTTTAGAAGCTACGCAGAGACACCATCATCAGCGGTCCGGATGGCAACGGGGCAATCGGTGTTAATAGATCCTTCCTCAAGGAGAGGAGATACATGCTTGGAAGTTTTGGATGGTATAGCTCGTGTTTACTGCCCTTGTGAAGAGACTGAAGGGATGACATTGGCTTTCTTGCAATCAGGCGATCAACTCAGAACAGACCGACTTTGCAGTGAAGGTGTATGTGTAGAAGCTTTAACCCCGCTTTGCTTTGTAAGTGATGCTGAAACATCAGAAGAGGCTAGAGGAGGATATGACGCTGTCAATGAGTGGACTCTTCAGCTTCTTAGAATTAGACATTTGGGTAACGCTGAACAAAGACTACAAGCTTTATTTGCTTTATTAGTTAATCGACTTGGTAAAAGATGTGGTGATTGGTGCCAATTACCATTCAGACTTACTCATGAAAGAATTGGAGAGCTAATTGGGTCGACAAGGGTTACTTCTACTCGTTTAATTTCAAGACTGAGAACAGCAGATTTACTAAAAGCGCCATCAGGTGATCCAACTCTAAGTCTTTCGCCGGAGTTCATTGAGTCATCACCATTAACAGCCTAATAAATAATGAATAAAAATATATTTTCCTGTTCAGAATCTATTGTTTTTTCACTCTGCAAAGAGATAGAATTTATAAAGGTTAGATCCAAAAACATTAATAGCTCTTTAAAGACTTGTCATAATAAATCTCTATCAAAAAGATTAAGGCTAGAGCTGGATAAACTAAATAAAAATAAAATAAAAATATTAGCAATTTCTGAGAGTATGTTCAAAAAAAATTCTCATGATTTGTCTCTAGAATTTCTATTAGAAATAACTAAAAGATCTAATTCTTTTCAACAAATATAAGTCCAAAGAAATAATAAATTTAATTAATATTTAATTCATTATCAATTATGAATAAAGCTGAAGGATCATTATTAGCAAATTTAACTTTACCTAGCAAATAAGCCATTTCATCTTCTGATTTAATTTGCTCGTCTATAACAGGATCAAGGAATACCGTAGTACGAGTATCATTTGATCTCTCTGCCATTGAATAAAGCTGTTGAACAGATGTTGTTACGTCAGACTCCATTTGGAAAGACAAAGCAACTAATTCCTGGACCGTCTGCCATTCTTGTATTGGTTTAGTTACTTCTTCAAGCTCAACTGTTTGACCTCGAGCAATCATATATTTAGCGAAGATAAATCCATGCTCCTGCTCAGATAAAGATTCTTTCTTGAAAAATGAAGAAAAACCTCTTAGTTCTCTTTCTAGGAACCAAAGAGACATAGCTAAATATTGTGCGCTTGATACCCTTTCAAGAGAAGTATGTTGATAAAGAGCCTCAAGAAGATCAACATCCATAGGCTGCGCAATAGCACGGCCTGAAGGACCTACGTTAATACCTATTGAACTGGATGTAGCTGATTGCATAACAAAAAAAAGCTAGGGCAAAGAACGCAAAAACTAATTTTTTGTTCATTCAAATGATAGCTCTTTTTGTATCATATTGTTGTTATTAACTTAAAATTTGATATTTATTTATTTGATAATGAATCTCAATTGCGTCAAAAAATTAAATATATACTTAATTAAGCATTTAAACTATTTAGAAATTAGATTTAATATTTTCAGGTAAAACCAAAAAACTTTTTTCATGTATTGTTTGAACTTTGCATTTATCTCCAATAGATAAATGTGTATCCAAGCTCATCTCTGATCTTAACTTTAGGTCTTTATTAATTACAGTATAGACATAATGATTGATGCGATATTCTTTTGAAATAACTATAAAGTCATCATCTGCACAAGCTTGTATCCGAATTGCATTTTTATCAAACATACAAACAGATTCAGATGATATCTTGGTATCAGTAGGAAAATTCAATTTACCTATACATGTACAATAGGAATCTTTAATGTATCGAATAGGCAAAATATTTTTTTGAAGTACAAATTGACCTACAAAATCATTTGATGGGTTTGAAACCATCTCAAAAGGAGTTGCATATTGCTGAATCTCTCCCCTTCTTAATACAGCCACCCGATCACAAATAGCTAATGCTTCATGAGGATCATGAGTAACTAAAAGTGCAGATGCTGAGCAAGATTTTAAAACAGAAGATAGTTCTGACCTTAATCTAGATCTAACTTCAACATCTAGAGCACAAAAGGGTTCATCCAGCAAAACTAAAGAAGTACCAGGGGCCAAAGCACGAGCCAATGCCACTCTTTGACTCTGACCTCCTGAGAGTTCGTGAGGAAATCTATTTTTAAACTCATAAATATCCAATAGATTTAATAGCCAGTTTGCTCTTTTTATAGATTGATCTTTCTTATTTATGCCAAAGCAAACATTATCCCAAACATTTAAATGAGGGAAAAGAGCATAATCTTGAAAAACCATGCCTATTTGCCTTCGCTCAGGAGATAGAAGATATTGATTATCTGAGATTAGTTGCCCTTCTTTTTTTATTAATCCACGTTTAGGCTTTTCAAAACCTGCTATTAATCTTAGAAGGGTAGTTTTACCGCAACCGGAAGGGCCTAACAAACCAACTAATTCTCCAGGTCTTAGAGATAAATTGATATCTTTTAAAACCCAATTATTATTTTTGTTAGGTTTAAACTCGTGCCATAAATTTTGGATTTCTAGTTCAGTATTCACCAAAACTATTTTTGTTTATTCTATTCACTAGAAATCCATTAAAAACAAACTAACCACAAAAGGAAAAATCTTTGGACAGAAATTACAACTATAAGTATAAAATGATACGATCTTTTCCCATCAAAGTCTCTAGCCTCAGCTAAATTGTTTTAATTAGGTAACTTTAAAAACCATGATATTTATACTGCAATGAAAAAAGATGAAAGAGTAAAAATAATAATTAAGAGACTTGAAGAAATATATCCTGATACACCGATACCCTTAGATCATCAAAATAGTTTCACGCTACTCGTAGCAGTTGTATTAAGTGCACAATCAACAGATAAGAAAGTCAATGAATTAACTAAAGAACTTTTCATGGTTGCCCCCTCAGCTAAGAAAATGTATATATTAGGTGAGCAGAAAATATACAATTATATAAAACAACTTGGGCTTGCAAAAACTAAAGCAAAAAATACTTACAACTTATCTAGGATTATTTATGAAAAATTCAACAATATAGTTCCAAATTCATTTGAGGAGCTTGAGTCACTGCCTGGCGTTGGTCACAAGACAGCAAGTGTTGTTATGTCTCAAGTATTTGGTGTCCCATCATTTCCTGTCGATACACACATACATAGATTGTCTCAGAGATGGGGATTATCATCAGGTAAAAATGTTATACAAACTGAAAAGGATCTAAAAAAACTTTTTCCAAAAGATCGATGGAATAAGTTACATCTACAAATTATCTTTTACGGAAGAGAATATTGCTCAGCAAGAGGATGTAATGGTACTATCTGTAACCTGTGCATGGAACTTTACCCTAATAGAAAGAAACCAATTATTTGTAGAAAGGCTTAATAATTATCTATTAATTTTATTATCTCAACAAAAAGGAGTATTTCTTGCTAGAAACATAGAAAAGAAAATTATTTTTAATGAAATTAGCCATAACAGGAGCTTCGGGGAAAACAGGTTTCCGAGTAGCAGAGGAAGCAATTTCAGCTGGATATGAGGTGAGATTGATAGTTAGATCACAGTCTGAGATTCCTGAAGCGATAAAAGGTTGTGAAAGGTACGTTTTGTCAGACACTAATGGGACCACTCTTGATTATGCATTACAAGGTTGTGAAAGCCTAGTTATAGCAACAGGTGCAAGGCCATCTATAGATTTAACAGGTCCAGCAAAAGTAGATTATTTTAATATCCAAAAACAAATTGAAAGTTGTAAAAGACAAAAGTTAAAAAGGGTTATTCTTGTTAGTTCACTTTGTGCAGGGAAATTGATACACCCTCTAAATTTATTTGGTCTCATACTTATATGGAAAAGATTAGGCGAAAGATCTCTACAAAAAAGTGGGCTAAATTGGACTGTCATACGTCCTGGAGGTTTGAATGAGAATGAAACTAATTTAAAAAATCAGAACATTTTGTTTTCTGGTGAAAAAACTCAAGAGGAAGGTTCGATCCCCAGAAGACTGGTTGCAAAAGCCTGTATAGAAGCCTTAAAAACAAAAGATTCGATCAAAAAAATTATCGAGATTACTAGTAACAAAGAGAATCCCAAGACAACTATGAGTAAGGCAATAAAGGCGTTTAGTATTTGACTATAAAAACTTAAATTCGCTATGAACAACAACGCTAAAATTGACGCGTTGCAGCTAATGCTTACTGATCTAAGAACAAGGAACGAATCAATAAGACATAAAGCTGCATTCAGAGGATGCCAACCAGAATTCCAATCATTAGTTACGGCACTTATTGATCAATTAGAATCTCAATTGAATGAAGAAAAACAAATTCACAGAGGAAACTCAAATTCCAATGCATGAAAAAAGAAAGTCTTAACCCAATTCCAAGCAAGCCAAACCATACACATCATTCATAGAAACCGGAGGTTGAGAACCTCTATACATCCTAAAAGTTTCAGATTCTGATTTAAAACCCAGTTTTTTAAAAACTTCTCCAGCTGACTTATTAAGGCCAGGAGCATCGATGATTATCAATCCAGGATGGCTCTCAATTAATTTTTTCAATAAAATCATCAAAAGCTTTTGAGTATCAGCCATTAAAGGACCAATTCTCCATCCATCTCCGTTTTTTAAAAGGCATGGTCTTATTCGCCCAAAGCCATGACATCGGTTTTCTTTATCAATAACTGCAATTACTTTTCCAGCTGGATGATTCAGCCAATCCGATAAAAAATGAGGTCTTGGCGTTGTTTCTCTCTCTTCGTCAAATCTCTCTACGGCATCTTGAGGTATTGAGGAGCCTTCAACGAAGCTGAAATCTTCTAAATCATCATTCTTAGAGTATTCCTCAAGTAATTTCCCATCGCCCAACCATTGCCATCTAGTTGTTTTTGAGGAACTAGTAAAGCCCCATTTTGAGTAATCAGTGATTCTCTCTGGAGCTGCCTCTAAACCAACACATGGTAAATCGCTTAAATGACTTAATGCCTTTTTCCAAAGCTGCAGGCCAAAACCTCTACCCCTATACTTTTCAATTACTATAAACAATCCAAGAAATCCGTAATATTGATTATATCGAACACCAGCGATACATCCAATAGGATTGTCATTCAACCAACCAACCCAAAGTCCCTGTTTGTCTGTATTTTTATATATTCCTAAATCACCAACTCCTGGGGCAAATCCTTCTTTTCTAGAAATTTCAGTAACAAATTCAATATCGGCATCACATAGGGGTTTAATAGATAAAGGATCATCCATAAATTATATTTTCCGTTATCAATAACTCTAATAAAGAAAAATTTTAAATCTATAAATGTGAGCAAAAAAAAACATCCAGTTAGCTAATATATATAATATAAATTAATAAAGAAAATTTTAGATCTATTAGTCGAATATTAAAAAAGAGATATAAAAATTTTTAATATTAGATAAAAAAATAACCCCGAAAATTAATTTTAAATAAAGCGTTAATAAATAAGTCCCTTCAAAGCACCTTTAGACGACATATTAGAAAGCTCAGAATAACCACCAATAAATTGATTATTTATAAATATTTGTGGAAAAGTAGAAATAGAAGTTATATTACTAATTTTATTAAATTCTTCATCATTAGTAAATATATGAGAATTATATTTTAAATGAAAAGAATCAAGAAGTTTAAGAGCTCTTTTTGACCAAGGACAATCAGGCAGAATATAAATATCAACGGTTGCAGGAATATTTCTTGAGCTACCAATTGATGTCTTATTAAGATTAGGAATAACTCCAATCAAGACATCTAATGATTTGAGGACAATTGATCCCGCAAGAAGATGTCCCCCGAATACACTGCAATTCTCATCAGATGCACTTATGTGAAGATGAGACTCGGTTGATCTTATATAACCACTTAAAGTTATTATCTCCAATTTCTTTTCAAAAATTACCGGTTTATCATTTAAAGGGCACTTAAATGAAACTTTTGAAAGGTCGCCAACAGCGCTTATTAAAAACGATGTAGAGTTATGATCTTTATGCAACTCATTTAATGATTTATAGACATCTACTCCTGTAGAAAAATTATAAAAATGATGTTCCATAATATTAATATTATTAGTAATTAAGACATTTAAGTTATTCTTGATCTAATTTTCTTACGATAAATGCCATTATTCCTAATGATAAGAAAAACATGAAAATGAGAAATGCAGTCATAATTTCACTATTTTAATTCTTAGTATAATATAATAGGTTCTATATAGGACATACTTAAGGATTTTTAAACAAAATTACTAAATAAGAGTAAAAACAAAGTGAACAAAAAAATTAACAATCCTAATAAATTTTTTACTTGGCCGAGAATTATAAATGGCCTGACATTTTCAAGAATATTACTTGGGTTACCAATAATTATTTTACTAATGAATGGTAACAATGATATTTTTATTTTTCTATTCCTTATAGCAGGTATTACTGATTTTCTTGACGGTTTTTTTGCACGTAAATACAATCATAAATCTGTTTTTGGTGCGAAGTTAGATCCTTTGGCAGATAAGATACTTATAATTGGTCCAATGATTTGGTTGGTGCATGAGAATCTTGTACCCTTATGGACTGTCTGGTTAATAATATCGAGAGAACTCTTAATAACTAGTTGGCGTTCTGATAAAAACTCAGGTGGTCCAGCCTCAATTCAAGGTAAATATAAAACTACATTCCAATTTGCTAGTATAATTCTATTATTATGGCCCAACAATTGGGGTACTAATGATACCATTTATATTATTAATAAAATAGGCTATATATCATTCTGGATAGCATTATTTCTTACTTTAAGTTCAGCAATAAAATATATATTCAATCAAAAAGAAGCTCATCAGAACTAAAATCAAATTGTTCATAATTAGCTAATAGATAATCATTATTATAGCTATCAATTAAACCATTAAACAAATCGAATTTAGGCTCCCAAGATAAATCTTTTTCTATTTTTGAAGTGTCCGTAAAGAAATTAGTTAATCTTAGAGGGAAAAGTTTTCTTGCCTTAGGATCAAGTCTTGAAGGATCAAAAGAACGTAAACTGAAATCATTGACTCTATTTCCAGTAGCTAAAATTGCTGTTTCAATTAAGCCTTTAAAAGTTACTGCCTTAGTTCCTGAACAATTATAAATTTGATTAATCGATTTATCTGTTTCAAGAGATTTTGAAATAGCCTCGGCCAAATCCGAAACATGTCCTAATTGCGTGATGATTTGACCGTCATAAGGAACAGGAATAGATCGGCCATTAGTTATACGATCAAAAAACCATTTTTCAATAGGGTTGTAGTTACCTGGGCCATAAATATAAGTCGGACGAAAACTCGTAAAAGGAATACCTTCATCTTTCAGCCAAGACTCTGTTTTTGCTTTACCTATATGACGGCTTTCAAGATCTATTAGACTCTCTTCACTAACAGGAAATAATCCAGTATTTTCATATACGCCTGCGGAACTTATATAGATAAATCTAAAATCAGGAAGACCTGAGAATTCAAGAAGTCTTTGCGTATCTTCCAACTTACGTCCAGAGCTATCAACAATAAGATCAAATGTGTGCTCAGATAACTTTTTTAGGTCTTCATCATTTAACCTGTCTCCCTTTAGGTGAGTTATATTTTTTGGTACTGGTAATTTTCCACGTGTAAATACAAATATCTCATGTCCTTTTGATAGCAATCTCGAGACAAGAGCTTTTCCTACAAACCTTGTTCCACCGTAAAAAAGAACTTTCAAGATACTTTATTAAAAAAATTATATTAAAGCCTATAGATAATCTCCTAGAGCTACATAAATGATGTTAGATGAATAGTAATAATTTTTTTTCTTGATGGACATCATACCTGCAATAGATCTACTGAATGGTAAATGTGTTCGATTAAATCAAGGAAATTACAATGAAGTTACTAAGTTCAATAGTGATCCTGTAAAACAAGCTCAAACGTGGGAAAGCCAGGGAGCAAAACGACTACATCTTGTAGATCTTGATGGTGCTAAGACTGGTGAACCAATAAATGATCTAACAATAAAAGAAATAAAAAAATCAATTACAATACCCGTACAACTTGGTGGTGGAATTAGGAGCATTGATCGTGCAAAAGAATTATTCGATATTGGAATAGACAGAATTATTTTAGGGACAATTGCGGTAGAGAAACCGGAGTTAGTAAAAGATCTATCTAAAGAATATCCACAAAGAGTTGCAGTAGGAATTGATGCCAAAGAGGGAATGGTAGCTACTCGAGGTTGGTTAAAAGAAAGCAAAATATCTTCTCTAGACTTAGCAAAACAACTAAACGATCTTGAATTAGCCGCAATCATATCAACTGACATTGCAACTGATGGCACTCTAAAAGGACCTAATGTTGAAGCCTTGAGAGAAATGGCTGAAATAAGTATTAATCCAGTAATTGCCTCAGGAGGGATAGGCTCAATAGCAGATTTAATTTCCCTAGCAGCTTTCGAGAATGAAGGTATTGAAGGAATAATCGTAGGCAGAGCACTATATGACGGCTCAATAGATTTAAAAGAAGCGATATTAACTCTAAAAAATCTTCTTATTCAAGATTCATTTAATGATAAAGATACTTATCTTGCCTAACATTTAGAAAATATGATTGGTCTTTTGAATTTATGGGATAGGGCTGGAAGTATTTTTAAATCAAGTTATCTTTAAAAGGATAGTTTCTAGAATTCAACTTGATCGAAGAAAGACCAAAACAAATTTTAATGATAGCGCCTTCACTATTGGGCGAGTCATTGGCTTTGCAGCTAACATCTCAGGATAATAATTTAGAAATAATCCTAGACAAAAAAGATATAATTGGATTACCTAAACTTATTCTATTTTGCTTTGAAGAAGTTGAACTCTCAAACTCAATTAAACTAGAAATCCTTAAGTTAAAAGAAAGATGGGATCAATCTCCTATTTTAATTGTAATACCAAAAAGCATTAAATTATCCTCAACCGATTTGATGACTTTTGGTAGTGAAGGCGTTATTCAAGATCCTACTGTTGAACTTTTAAGAGATACAATCAATATTTTGCTTGGTGGCGGCAGAGTATTTAAAATTAATAATGAAACAAATTACAATGCCAACTCAATTCATAATTCATATGGATTAGGACATTGGTTATTAACTAGTGGTATATCACAAATAAATAAAGATTTATATAAGATAGATCATATAATAAGCAAGAAATCAATAAATGCAATTTATTCTTTCATATTACTAGGTAGAAAAAGAGAACTATTAACAGCAAAGAAATTGATTATCTGGTTATGGGGTCCGCTAGAGGTATTAATAGAGTCACCAATTAAAAATAATTACAATAAAAATATAAATCTAATTAATAAATATAGTACTGACATAACAATAAAAAACACTTCAACTAATGAGTTATGGGATGTAATTTATAAACGTGTAAAAGAGAGACTTCAAGTTGATCTATTAAATTCAACTGACGAACTCGCAGCTCTTTATTCATTAAATATAAGCAAACGAAGTAACCTCTTGAAAACGCTTCTGCAAGAATTTTCAATTATTATCAACAAACTTGATTCAAACAATAATCTCAAAAAAGAGTTTGATGAGATTTTACAATCAATCACTCCTGAATTACGCGCTAATACATTGCGTAATTTCATAGATTCGTATGATCGTTTGCAAAAGAATGGCGTTGAAGTTTTCATTTCAGACTTTCTAGTCCATAATGCAGAGCTTGGAATAATTGATGATGAACTACCTTCAATTTCTTTAATAATAGATCCAATATTAAATAATAAGCCGATTCTCATCGATGGAGAATATTTATCAATAGAAGATCCTCGATCAATTATTCAATTAGAAACATTTATTCTAAATTGGATATTCAGGACAGCTGAAATAGTTAGTGAAGAAATTATATCTTCATGCTCTGAATGGCCAGAATTACGTAAATATTTTTTAAATCAAGAGTTATTTTCAACAAGGGAACTAGAACGTAAAAGAAATCATATCAATACAAATAATCAACTTCAAAATCTATTCAAAAAGCCAGTTAGATTGTACGAAAGCAAAAGATTGTATTATACAGTAAAAAATAATAGAATTGAAAAGATTACAATCCTTGAACCTAGAGATGATGAATTAAAGAAATTAGACTGGGCCCAAAGACAAATAGCATTTATAGTTGAATTAAGAGATGCCTTGGCTCCACAAGTACAGGCAATAATTCAATACTTAGGTGATTTAATAGTTCTAATTCTCACAAAAGTTGTTGGAAGATCTATAGGGTTAATTGGTAGAGGTATTGCCCAAGGTATGGGGAGAAATCTATCCAAAGGATAATTTATTTATTAATAAATATAGCTAGATCAGCTTTAAGACTTTAGAATTTATAAAATTAATACTTTACTTTGATTTTGATAAGAATATTCTCATCACTACTTATACTTTTTTTTCTATTTGTTAATCCAGTATATTCAGCTAGAGATACTGATAGTTACGACGGGAATATATACCCAATCTATGCCGGTAACGGATCATTAGTTCCACCACCAAGCACATTATCAGAGTCATTAAAGAACGAAAGAACAAGTGTTTTAGTTTTCTATCTAGACGATAGTGCTACTAGTAAACAATTTGCACCTGTAGTTTCAGGTATTAAGTTATTGTGGAGCTCATCTGTTGATTTAATTCCCCTATCAATTGATGAATTAGACAATGATGACCAGAAAACATTTAAAGACCCAGGTTATTACTGGCATGGGAAGATACCTCAGACAGTGATTATTGACGGAAAAGGTAATGTTCTCCTAGATGAAGAAGGTCAAGTATCTTTCGATGAAATTAATGATGCAATAACTAAAGGAACAGGTCTAAAAAAACCTGATTTTAATCTAACAGTCAAAAGTTTTAACGAATACAATAGTGAGCCATCTAAAGATGGTTATACTAAACCTCGAGGCAGTTGAAAATGTAATGAAATCACTGTAGTTTTCAATTAAATTATCAAATATTTTCTTTAAAAAATGTTATTAGATTCTCTTTTTCTCATAATAATCATATTTTTTATGATTGAAATAAATCATTCTTTCAGACAAGATTGGCCATTAGTTCTTAAACCCAAAGAATTTAAAAAAGTCATACAAGATTCTAATCATAAATATATTACTTTGGTTGAAATTAAAAATCTGAAGAAGAGAATGGAAGTTATGATTCCTTCTTTTAATGTTAATCCTCAGTTAATTGGTATATCTACAAACGAGATAATAAAGATTAATACAAAAATCACACCACTTCATCCAGATGCAGAAGAACAAAAAAATGACTATTGGTCTGCATATATCTTAAAGGCGAACAAATCGACATTTGTCGAAATTGAAATTGAGTATGAGATTACAAATACAGCAATAGATAAGATTAAATGTCTTTGGCTAGATATAGAATGGAGCAATTACGGACCATTCGGTACCTTCAAAAGGTTCGATGGTTTTGTATTGCCTAACTTTATAGATATATCGGAAATAAATTCTTCTAATACTAATTCAATAGATCCAATTAAAACTCATATTCTTGGTAGTTTAGATGATCCTATTGGGATATTAAAATCCTACATGCCAGAGAATTGCTTACCTACAGATATTCTTACAATTGGAGAGTCTCCCTTGGCAATAATGCAAGGAAGATATATAGATTATAGAAACGTTAATTCAAATCTTATTTCTAGGTTAATTTGCAAAGGATTTCATCCAACTAGTAGTTTAGCCACTGCTTCCGGGATGCAAACACTAATAAATATTTCTGGTCCAACACGAGTAATAATTTCATGGTTAATTGGGGGAATATTTAAATTTTTTGGTATCAGAGGTATATTTTATCGTTTAGCTGGAGAACAAGCAAGATTAATTGACGACATTACTGGTACAACGCCACCCTATGATAAAAGTATAGTTTTAGGACCTAAAAATACTCAAACTTTTTGTATTAAAGCCGCAAAAACCTTAAATATTAATGTTGCTGTTGTAGATGTAAATGATCTAGGAAGAGTTAAAATTCTTTCAACAAATAATGATAATAATACTGAAATAATAAAAAGAGCTTTAACATCAAATCCAGCAGGTAATGCTAACCAACAAACACCATTAGTACTCATCAGATCAAATGAACTAAGTTAGAAGTCACATGAAAGTAAAAAATATAATAAAATAATTAAATGAAAAATCATGAAGCACTACCTTCAGATTTAATAATTGAGCCACTCAAGCTCAAGCATTTATCCCTGCTTAGAGCTAACAGTAATTCTAAATATCTTGGAATATTTCAAATTCTATTATGCAAAAAATGGTTTTCATCATTAGAGTCTAGTTTTACTAATTTAATTCCTACTAGGAATTCAACATGTTTAGTAGCAGTAGAAAGAGATAATATAATTGCATATATTTTAGCTACTCCAATTAATCGGAGAGGTACTTGTTGGTCAATCTCAGAGCCATACTTTATAGGTGAATCAATATCCTTTAGTCGTTATAACTTATTGCAGAGTTTATTAAGAAAAGTTCTTTATGAAAGCAATATTAATACTCAAAGTTTTTTAATTTCCATAAACACAAATGACAATCAAAACTTATCAGTAATAAGGCAATCTGGTTTTCAACCGCTAAGAATAATAAAGTATTGGAATAGGAAAGAGGGGATTAAATATAGAAAGAAAGAATATAAAGATAATTTTAACTGGGAAAAACTAAATGAAGATAATAGCCAACAAATATGGAGACTTGAACAAGCAAGGGAGTCAATTAACTTTAGATCAATTTTTGATAGGCAGTGGCATGATATTTATGAAAAAAGAAATACATTAACTGGTGTTATTAAATCAAAAGAGAATAATATTATTGCAGGGTTAATACCATCTGTTTGCCCCCAATATAATTATTCAGTAGAACTAATAAGAGGATTAGCATGGGATGAAAGACTAAATAAATCTATTCCTCAAAGAATTAATAATATGAAAGCTAGTCAAAAGAAGTATTACATAGAAACAACAAGTGAAGACAACAAATTGAATGAGATTTTGAATATAAATAATTGGGAAATAACAGAAGAGAGAGTTCTTCTAGGAAGAAGTGTTTGGAAAAGACAAAATAGATATAAATTAAAATCGATCGAAACCGAACTATTAACTAATCTTGTAGGAAATTTACAACAACAACCGGAATTACCTTCTACTATTCAAATGGAAAAAAACAAATGATACAGCCAAAACCCTGTTCAGTTTTAAGTCTTGATATTGGAGATAAAAGGATTGGTATAGCAGGTTGTGATCCACTTGGAATATCGATAACTCATCTTCCTGCAATTTTTAGAAATAGCTTTGAACAAGATCTAAAAGAGTTCGGGAAAATATGTTTTGAACGTAAAGTTGAAGGCCTCATTGTTGGCAATCCTCTTGATATGCACGGCAAGGAGACTAATCAATCTATTAGATGTAAAAAATATGGAATTAAATTAGCGAAATGTTTAAAACTTCCATTGGCTTTTATCAATGAACATTGTTCAACCATCGAGGCCAAAGAAAAATTCTCTTTAAAAAATGACAAAACCGGAAAAATAGATAGTGCATCTGCCGCTATACTTTTACAACAATGGCTTATTGAGGGACCTGATCTGGATGACTCAAATTAAATTTTGAATATGATATAAAAACATAATCAAATAAAAACAGATACTGACTAATAAAAACTAACTATGCCATCAACAAATAAAAACGACGAAGTACCTACACTTTTAGTTAAAGATTCTCAAGGCTCAGATCTCCTATGTTTTCTTGAACAAGTAGTACCTCTGGAAGGTAATGAATATGCCCTTTTAACACCTGTAGATACTCCAGTATCTCTTTTTCAATTAATTGATGATCAAGATCCTAAGCTAATAGAAACGATTAAAAAGAATGAGCCAATACTTGAAGTAGCTGATGTTGTCCTTCAAGAACATGATCTTAGACTTGTCCGCTCAGCTATCACCCTTACAGTCTCAGGTGAATTAGATGAGCCCGAGCCAGAAGAAATTGAAGAAGAAGATATTGATGACGAGTCAGAGACTTACGAACTTCTCGTCAATTTTAGAGTTGATAATAATGAATATGGTCTATACATTCCACTTGACCCTTTCTTCATAGTTGGAAAGCTAGAGGATGGTGAAGTAAAGCTTGTTGAAGGTGAAGAATTTGACAAGATACAATCAGGAATTGAAGCTGAGCTTGAGGAAAGAGGATTATCAGAATAAACATAAAAGAATTACTTATTCCACATTGGAAGGTAAACGATAAAATCTCAAAGATTTCGATAGATGATTTATTATCGAAAAATATTAAAGCATTAATACTTGATGTAGATGGAACATTAATCTCTGGGAACAAGCCAGTATTATCAACTGATATTAAAGATTGGATTGAAAATTCAAAAAAATACTTTTATACTTACTTATTTAGCAACAATCCATCTAAAAATAGAATAAAATTAATTGCTGATGAATTAGATTTAGCATTTACATACTCTGGTAGTAAACCAAGTAAAAAAAAGTTAAAGAAGATCCTAGATAAAATTCCATATTCATCAAATGAAGTAGCAATCGTTGGAGATAGAGTTTTTACAGATATTCTTGTAGGCAATAGATTAGGAATGTATACAATATTGGTAGATTCAGTAGATTATTATGGAAACAAAATTGAAAAAAATAATTTTCAATCCATAGAAAGATACCTAGCAAAAATTATAACTGGAGACTTATTATGACAACCTGGGTAATCAAGATTGGTACAAGCCTTTTAAGAGGAAACGATAAATATACAACCTTTGATATCATTAATAATTATTGTTCATACATATCAACAGCTCAAAGAAATGGCGATAAAGTTATACTGGTATCTAGTGGTGCTGTAGGACTTGGATGTCATAAAATGAGCTTCAAAACAAGGCCTAAAGAAATAATCTCTCTTCAAGCTTCTGCTGCAATAGGCCAACTTCATTTAATGGCTTTGTATGAAAAGGCCATGAGCAGTTTTGGATATAAAGTTGCACAAATATTATTAACTAGGTCAGAATTGGGCTCAAGAAATAGTTATAAATCTGCTTCGCAGACATTAAAAAGATTAATTGAATGGGATGTTATACCAATAGTAAATGAAAATGATATAACCTCAAATGAAGAGCTAAAATATGGCGATAATGATACTTTATCTGCATTAGTTGCAACAGCAATATCTGCTGATCAATTAATATTGTTAACTGATATTGACCATCTGTACTCTTCTAATCCAAAAACCGACAGCAAAGCCAAGCCAATCAGAGATATCAATAATTCAAAGGAATTAAATAATTTAGAACTAGCAAATGAGCAAACTTCCTGGGGGACTGGAGGAATAAAAACCAAATTAACTGCTGCAAAGATAGCTACTGAAAGCGGAATAAAAGTGCAATTAGCAGATGGCAGATCTCCTAAAACATTAGGCGAATTACTTGATGGAAAAAAAATAGGAACTGTTTTCCACCCACATCCAAACCCTATCGGGAATAGAAAAAGTTGGTTAGCACATGCAATTAAACCAGTTGGAGAAATACAGTTAGATGATGGTGCTAGTGAAGCTATCAAAAATAAAGGCGCTTCCCTTTTGTTAGTTGGCGTGAAAAAAGTGAGTGGGAGTTTTATTGCTAATCAACCTGTAAAAGTTATGAATACTGATGGAGAAGAAATTGCTAAAGGAATTTGCTCTATGAGTAGTGATGCTATAAAGATAGGAATTAATTCAAGATCCGACACAACAGGATCTCCCCTAGTTATTCACAGAGATGTTCTGGTTCTAACAAGTGAATAACTCAGATAAAAATAGTAATTTTCACTTTCCCAATCAAATCAAATTATGCAATTCAATGAAATTGTCGAAAATCTGAAGCAAGGTCAATCTGGCGTAGTTGACTTTAAGATAAAAAACAATCCAGTTATTTTAACTGCAGCTTCTTTAGACAAAGCCAAGGAAAATGAGATAAGTTTTCTTGACAATAATAGTCCATTAGATCTTAGGAATCTCATCAAAATTTCAAAAGCATCTGCTCTATTATTGCCAGCAAATGATAATTATATTGTTGAAATGGCAAAGAAGATTTCAGTTGATTGGATACTACTTAAAGAGCCCAAGATTGCTTTTGCTGAAACATTGGAGTTTCTTTATCCTTCTAATATAGAAATTGAAGGTATACATAAAAGTGCGGTTATTGGAAAGAATGTAAAAATTAGTCCTGGCGTTTCAATTGGAGCCAATGCATATATTGGAGATAATACAGAAATTGGGGCTGGAACTATTGTTCATGCAGGCGTTGTTGTCTATAAAAATGTATGTATTGGTGCCAAAAATATACTTCACGCAAATAGTGTTATTCATTCTGGATCTACACTTGGGGACGAATGTGTAATTAATGCTAATGCCGTTATTGGTGGTGAAGGTTTTGGATTCGTGCCCACATCACATGGATGGAAGAAAATGCCTCAAGTTGGAATAGTTATATTAAAAAACAAAGTAGAAGTAGGTAGTGGATCTACCATTGACAGGCCTTCAGTCGGAGAGACAATAATTGGTGAAGATACAAAAATTGATAACCTAGTTCAAATTGGTCACGGAGTAACTACCGGTAAAGGTTGTGCTATGGCTGCTCAAGTTGGTATTGCTGGCGGAGCACAGATTGGAGATGGAGTTATTCTTGCTGGACAAGTTGGTGTAAGTAATAGAGTCAAAATTGGCGATAGAGTGATAGCCAGTTCCAAAACAGGAATCGTAACAAATATTGAGGCAGGAAAGGTAGTTAGCGGCTTCCCTGCTATTCCCAATAAACTATGGTTGAGATGCTCTGCTAATTTCAAAAAACTACCTGAGATAGCAAAAGCCATTCGTCAATTAGATCGCAGAAACTCCAGGTAAGTTTTTCCCTTAATTAATAACAACAAATGAAGTCTTACAAAATAACATTATTGCCAGGAGATGGAATTGGTCCAGAGATAACAAACGTCACTCATAAAATCCTTGACCTCATCTCAAAGAAATTTGGCTTTGAAATCAAATTTAAAGAAATGCCTTTTGGCGGATCAGCTATAGATTCAGATGGTATCCCCTTACCAGATAGAACTCTTCAAGAATGTAAGAACTCTGATGGTGTTTTGTTAGCGGCAATAGGAGACCCAAAGTATGACGAACTACCTAGAGAGAAAAGACCTGAAACAGGTCTACTCAATCTCAGATCTTCTTTGGATCTTTTCGCAAATATAAGGCCAGTAAAAATAATTCCATCCTTAACAAACGCAAGTAGCTTAAAAGAAGACTTTGTTAAAGAAGTTGATTTAGTAGTAGTTAGAGAACTTACTAGCGGTATTTACTTTGGAGAACCTAAAGGGAGGATAAAAACAGAAAGGGGAGAAAGGGCATTTAATACGATGACATACACCACCGAGGAAGTTAAACGAATAGCAGAAATTGCTTTTAAATTAGCCAAACAAAGAAATCAAAAAGTTTGCTCAGTCGACAAGGCTAATGTTTTAGATGTAAGTCAACTATGGAGAGAGGAGACAATATTGGTTTCTAGCAAATACAAAGATATAGAACTTACGCATCAATATGTAGATAACGCAGCAATGCAACTTGTTAGAAATCCAAGCCAATTTGATGTGATTCTTACAGGTAATTTATTTGGAGATATTCTTAGCGACATTGCCGCCATGCTTACAGGCTCAATTGGCATGCTTCCTTCTGCTTCATTAACCACTAATGGGCCAGGTGTCTTTGAACCTGTTCATGGTTCAGCTCCTGACATAGCAGGAAAAGATATAGCTAATCCAATAGCAATGCTTTTATCTGCTGCAATGATGTTAAAAATTGCCTTTAATGAAAAACAAGCAGCAACTTTTTTAGAAAATGCAATTAACGATATCCTAACTGAGGGTTATAGAACTTCTGACTTAATGAGCAATCAGACAACTAAACAGGTTGGTTGCTCTCAAATGGGTGAACTATTGGCAGAAAAATTAAAATAATTAGTTCACAAATTAAAAAACTCTTTGAATAGTTTCCCTTTGAGGGTCAGTCGACCTGTAAAAATGAAAGTCAATACATAAGCGTCGATGTCAAAGCTTCACCCAGTAGTAGCTGTAACTGGTTCATCCGGAGCAGGAACAAGCACCGTTAAAAGAGCATTTGAGCATATATTTGCTCGTGAAAAGATTATCCCTGCAGTTGTTGAAGGAGATAGTTATCACCGTTTTGAGAGAATGCCGATGAAAAAGGCAATGTCTGAGGCACTTTCAAGAGGTGAAAATTTTTCTCATTTTGGGCCAGAGGCAAATTTATTCGACAAATTAGAAGACCTGTTTAGTCAATATGGAAAAACTGGTGGAGGTCAAAAAAGATATTATTTACATAGCCCAGAAGAAGCAGAGGAACATAACACACGTTTAGGAACAAAATTAGATCCAGGTCAATTCACTCCCTGGGAAGATATTCCAACAGGAACCGACCTTTTGTTTTATGAAGGACTACACGGTGGAGTAGTAGGAAAAGATTATGATGTGGCTTCATTCGCTGATTTACTTGTTGGTGTAGTACCAATTACCAATCTCGAATGGATTCAAAAAATACATCGAGATAACGCAGAACGAGGATATTCAGCCGAAACAATCGTCGATACAATTTTGAGAAGAATGCCTGATTATATCAATCACATATGTCCTCAATTTAGCCGAACAGATATTAATTTCCAGAGAGTACCGACAATTGATACGTCAAACCCATTTATTTGCAGGAATATTCCAACACCTGACGAAAGCTTTGTAATTATTCATTTCAGAAAAGGTTCAAGAGAAAAATGGGGAATTGACTTCCAATATTTATTAGGAATGATACACGATTCATTTATGTCAAGTCCGACAAGTATTGTTGTCAACGGTGGAAAAATGGGGTTTGCAATGGAACTTATTCTTACACCTATTATTCATAAGATGATAGAAGAGAAAAAAGCAGCAGGATAACAAAGTCAATCAATTCAAGCTAATAATATCTATTTTTAATAAATAAAGTTAATAAATAATGGTGATTATCATATCCTTTACTTTTATACTTTTATACATGTTATTTTCTATCTGTATTGAAGATATAAATACAATGATAATAGCTGAAAATAAATTAATACTATTATCTATATTGGGTATTGTTTACTTAATATGTAAGGGCTTATCAAATGAAAAAATAGCTGTTAAAGATTTAATTATAAATAATTCTTTTTCAATGATTATTATCTTTATAGTAATGTATTCAATAAGTTATGTAAGTTATAAAATTTTTGGAGTAAATTCATTAGGTATGGGTGACATAAAACTCTCTTCTATTAGTACAATATGGATTGGTATTGAATTGAGCTTTTTATCATTATGCATTTCATTTTTATTATCAGCTATATATAGTTTACATGGAAAAATTACTAAACGAATCAAGCCATTTCAACAGTATCCATTTGCGCCATTTCTATCAATTGGGATATTCTGTTCATGGATTATAGATAAGATTTAAACTTTCTAATCCCTTTTACGGGTCACAAGGTATTAAATTAAATTCAATCACAAAATAGAAGTGTCATTATTCGACTGGTTTGCTGATAGAAGGAAAGGCCAATTTGTTGGCAAAGTCACTCAGGAATCTGAAGAAAGTGATGGACTATGGGAAAAATGTCCAGAATGTGGACAAGTAGTTTATAGAAAAGATTTAATAGATAATTGCAGTGTTTGTAATAATTGTGGGCATCACAATCGAATAGATAGTAAAGAGAGAATAAGACTAATTACTGATCCAAATACATTCAAATCAATAAATAATCATTTAACTCCAGTTGACCCACTAGGTTTTAAAGATCGACGAGCTTACGCAGATAGGCTCAGAGAAAGTCAAGCTAGCACTGGTCTTAAAGATGGTGTAATAACAGGTACATGCAAAGTTAATTCTATTCCTATGGCATTAGCCGTAATGGATTTCAGATTCATGGGTGGCTCAATGGGATCTGTGGTAGGAGAGAAGATCACAAGGCTTATCGAACACTCAACCAAAGAAAAATTGCCATTGTTAATTGTTTGCGCATCGGGTGGTGCTCGAATGCAAGAAGGGATGTTAAGCCTGATGCAAATGGCAAAAATTTCAGGGGCGCTTGAACGACATAGAGACGCACAGTTGCTCTATATGCCTTTACTTACACATCCCACCACTGGAGGAGTTACTGCTAGTTTTGCCATGCTTGGAGATTTAATACTTGCAGAGCCCAAAGCACTTATTGGATTTGCAGGGAGAAGAGTCATTGAACAAACATTGAGAGAAAAACTCCCTGATAATTTCCAAACAGCAGAATATCTTCAAGACCATGGTTTCGTAGATACCATTGTCCCTAGAACAGAACTTAAAGAAACTTTGGCAAAGATACTTCGATTACATAAGACACAAGAACTAAAGTTAAAAACTAATGCATAAAACAAATCCAAAGATAAAAAATAAACTTGATTATCTATTAAACATCTTAGTCCTTTTATTAATAATTTTATTCAATAGGACAAATTTATTATATGCAGCCAATATTAATTGGGTTGAAGTTAGTAAAACTCAAGCCGGAATTCAATATTTAGATATAGATAGTATAGATATTAAAGGGAAAGGAATAATAGAAGTAACCACAAAATACTTGAAAATCGATACTAATGAATCAAGGAAAATTGAAGAGAATATTTATATAATGAAAATCAATTGCATGACTAATAAATTCAAGGATATTTCAGTTAATGGTAAAAAGAATTTATCCGCGAAATGGGAAGAGCCTAATGGGGATAAACTATTAGATGATGTAATTTCAGATAGCTGCGAAAATGTTTAAGCTCATCAATTATTTAAAAGAATGATCAATACAGATCATCCGATCCGCATAGCAATTGCAGGACTAGGTTTCGGTGAAAGTGTTCATATCCCTGCATCATTATCTAATAAGAATATTGAGCTTGTGGGATTGTGGCATCCTCGGCCAGAAAGGCTTAAAGAAGTCTGCAATAAGCACAATCTTCGTGCCTACGAGACCTGGGAGGATTTAGTAAATGATTCCAAAGTAGATGGAATAATCATAGCTACTCCGCCAGCACCCAGATACGAGCTTGCACTAGAGGCAATTAAAGGAGGAAAACATCTTTTACTAGAAAAGCCAACTTGCTTAAACTCTGAAGAAGTAAAAGAACTGCAAAGAAATGCCCTAAAAAGAAATTTAAAAATAGCTGTCGATTACGAATATCGAGCGGTTCCTCTGTTCATGCAAGCAAAGCGAATAATTAACGAGAAGAAACTAGATGAACCTTATTTTGTGAAACTAGATTGGCTAATGAGCAGCAGAGCTAATCCAGATAGACCATGGAATTGGTATTCAGACGAAGATTCTGGTGGAGGGGTATTGGGCGCGTTAGGTACCCATGCTTTTGACATGATTCATTGGCTCATTGGCCCAACTCATTCATTAAGCGCAATAAATTCGACTTCAATCAAACAAAGATATTGTACCCAATCAAAAACCACTAAAAAAGTGACAAGTGAAGATGTAAGCATTTCTCAACTACAAATTAAAAGCATTAGTAACAATTTGATTCCAGTCCAAGTAAATCTCTCTGCCGTAACAAAACAAAGCAGGGGTTTTAGTCTAGAAATTTATGGAAGCAATGGAACTCTTATTCTTAGCAGTGACAATCAGAACGATTATGTGCACGGATTTGGGCTGTGGTTCTCAACTAAGGAAGAAGTTCTTAAAAGTATTCAACCAGATTCAGATCTTTCTTTTTCAAAAATTTGGACAGATGGACGAATTGCCCCAGTAGCAAGAATACAAAACTGGTGGGTTCAAAGCATAAAAGACGGTACACCAGTTATTCCAGGCTTGGCTGAGGGATTAGCAAGCCAAATTGTTTGTGACAAGATTAAAGAATCAAACTCGATTGGAATGAAGCTTGAAATCAATTAGAGATATACACTAAATAAAAAAAAATTTTTTTTAGGTGTAATAAGCCACAAAAAGGGCCTTTGATATGGAATAATCTTAAGGAAATTTTTGTTGCATAAATGGCACTCTCGTACTACGCAGAAGAACTAAAGAAAACAGCAAGTGCCATAGCCCAGCCAGGCAAAGGGATTCTTGCTGTTGATGAATCAACTAAAACAGTAGGTAAAAGGCTTGCTTCAATAGGTGTTGAGAACACTGAGGACAACAGAAAAGCATATAGAGGTATGCTTTTCACCACAGAAGGTCTTGGAAACTTTATAAGCGGAGCGATTCTTTTTGAAGAAACTCTTTTCCAGAACCATCCAGATGGTGAGCCAATGGTTAAAAAGCTTGAGAAGCTAGGAATAATTCCAGGAATCAAGGTTGATAAAGGTCTAAGACCATTAGCTGGTGGACACGATGTAGAAACTTTTTGTTCAGGTTTAGACGGTCTTGTTGAAAGAGCTGCTGATTATTACGAGCAAGGTGCAAGATTTGCTAAATGGAGAGCAGTGCTTCAAATAACAGACGATGGTTGTCCTTCTAAACTTTCTATTAGAGAAAATGCTTGGGGTTTAGCAAGATACGCTAGATCAGTACAAGAATCTGGCTTGGTTCCAATTATTGAACCTGAAATCTTAATGGATGGTTCTCATTCAATTGAAAAGACAGCAGCAGTTCAAGAAGAAGTAATTAAAGAAGTTTACTTAGCTTGCCAGGTAAACGGAGTACTTTTAGAGGGAACTCTTCTAAAGCCATCAATGACGGTTCAAGGTGCTGACAGCTCAACGAAAGCTGATCCTCAGCAAGTAGCTGAAATGACAATCCGTACAATGGAACGCTGTGTACCTGCAAGTGTCCCTGGTATTACTTTCCTTTCAGGTGGCTTGAGCGAGGAAGCTGCATCAGTTTATTTAAATCTGATGAATAAGATCGACAGAAAGGCTAAGTGGAATGTTTCATTCTCATATGGTCGTGCTTTACAACATTCATGTCTAAAAGCATGGAAAGGCTCGAACACGTCTGATGGACAAAAAGCACTCATAGCTAGAGCTCAAGCAAACTCTGAGGCATCAAAAGGATTGTATGTTGCTGGTTCTCAGCCTTCTTCTGATGAACAATTATTTGTAGCTGGATACAAGTACTAAGCTAAAAAAGCTAACAAAAAGCTGCTATCTCTCCTTTTGATAGCAGCTTTTTTAATGCCTTGATTTATAAATTCAAGAAAGAAGTGTACTAAGAATTGACTTGCCATCAATATTACCTAAAGCATCATCACAAGCTCTTTCAGGATGTGGCATCATCCCCAAAACATTTCCTTTTTTATTTGTAATTCCAGCAATATCATTGATTGATCCATTTGGGTTATGAGCGTATCTTAGAGCAATCGAATCATCATCCTGCAATTTTTTCAAGACGTCATTGCTACATTGATATCTCCCTTCTCCATGAGCGATAGGTAGTGAAATAGAATCATGTTTTTTATAATTTTTCATCCAAGATGATTTTGTACTTTCAATAGATAAATTTGCTCTATCACAAATAAAATTTAGATTCTTATTTCTTGTCAAAGCTCCGTGCAAGAGACCAAGTTCAGTTAGTATTTGAAACCCATTACAAATACCAATAACTTTTCCACCTTTATCAACAAAAGAGATTAAAGAATTTAAAACAGGTGCGAATCTTGCTATTGCTCCACAACGTAAATAATCTCCATAACTAAACCCCCCTGGAATGACAATTGCGTCATAACCATTTAAATCAGTAGTTTCATGCCATAGAAAACTTGTAGGAATTCCCAGGCATCCTTCAGTAGCCCACCTGACGTCCCTGTCGCAATTCGATCCAGGAAAAACAATAATTCCGATATTCATTTATTTAGTTTATGGGAGTTTTCTGTTCGTCCTTAAATTCCAAAGACCAGTCCTCAATAACAGGGTTTGCGAGCAATCGATCACTCATTAACTCAATCTTCGATCGGGCTTCATCCTTATTTGCCGCTTCGATCTCAAGTTCAATAGATTTACCAATTCTTAGTTGAGTAACTCCATCTATTCCTAATCTCTTAGTAGCTGACCTAGTAGCCTCTCCCGCCGGATCCAAAACAGAAGGTCTTAAATGAACAAAAACTCTTGCTTTAAATAAAGACACTTTTAAAAATCAATGGAATTTCCTACTCCCTTCCCTTAGTTAATCCAAGAAAGAAGGTTACAAAGTTATTGTAGATAATATTTGATAAATTTCTAATTGATACTTTCTTATTGTTCACTTATTAATCCTTTACCTAGGCATGTCAGACAAGTGTGATAACAATTTGGGCTAGATTTCATATAACCATTACCGCCACATTTATTGCAGGTCTTCAGGTTCAAAGCATTGGCAACACTCTGAACTTCATTTTTCTCGGTAGTGGAAACTGCTTGACTCACAACAAAAAGTCCGGTTAGAAACTATTAGAAAATTGGTATAAGAGAATTATCTCCTAACACACAAAGAATCGCGGATAAAAATAAAAATACAACCTATTTTTAATATAAATATAATAATTTGAACCGATTAATTAAAAGGAAGATTCAAAAGCTTTTTCAACTCCGCCTTTCAGACTCAAAGATACTAAATCAATCCCAGCCTTAGAAGGTTTCCAAGAATCATCATTCGCGCTCTCAAACCATGAATTAAATCTAGATCCAACCATTTGGATCTGAAGAGGCAAAGCCTTACCCTCTATCCAGCATCTCCCTTTTATACGAAGAATTTTATATTCCGGAACAAGTTTTAAAAGTATTTCTTTCAATAAATCTTTATCAATTGGGAATTCAAATCTTAAATGCTCACTTATTACATCAACATGGTCATGGTCATGGTCATGGTCATGGTCATGGTCATGGTCATGGTCATGGTCATTTTGATCTGATCGAGAAATATTGTTTTGTTCTTTGCAAAGGCCGAGAATTACTGAAGGTTCAATTTTTCCATTAGATATTGGCAGAATATTAGTAATGGAATTCCCTTGTTTTTTCACCTCATCCCTAGCCAATGAAAAACTTTTTGCAGAAAGCAAATCAGACCTACTAATCAAAACGAGATCAGCAGAAATCAATTGATCTCTAAAAAGATCATTTATTGGAGTTAAATGATCAATACTATTATCATTTATTATTTGTTCATTAATACTTTTTAAATCACCCACTGGACTTCCGTTTGAGAGAGCATATCCATCAACCAAAGTTACGACACCATTAATGAAAACCTTACTTCTTATTGCAGGCCAATTGAGAGCTTGCAGTAAAGGCTTTGGCAAAGCAAGACCACTGGTTTCAATAATGATTCCATCAAGCTGATTTGATCTAAAGAGCAAGGCTTCCATTGCAGGTAAGAAGTCCTCTTGAACAGTGCAACATAAACAGCCATTATTCAATTCAACTATTCTTTCATCTACTTCATCATCAGGGCAAAAGCCACAGGTTTTAAGAAGGTCTCCATCTAAGCCTACTGTTCCAAATTCATTAACGACTACAGCTAGACGTTGATGAGCTTCACTTAAAAGATGTCTCAAGAGTGTTGTTTTGCCAGAACCCAAAAACCCAGTAACCACAGTAACTGGTAGACGACTATCACTCATCTTTGTTCAACAAGTCAGCAACCAAGACTATAGCTTGTATCCTCCTCGGTCTTTGAATTTATTCCAGAAGCCATAGAACATAGTTCTTTTTGTTGTATTCGACTTATTACCGCATCTGTAAAGTCAGCTCCTTCAATAAGAGCGTCTGTGAAGGTACTTTCCATCAATAATGCACCATTGAAGTCGACATCCCTTAAATCAGCTCCTTCGAAATCAGTTGCATATGCCAAAGCGTCATTCAGCTGCGCACCATGCAAATCTGCTCCATTCAATTTACTATTATTAAACACTGCTCCTGTCAGGTTTGATTCACTGAAATTTATGCCCTTCAGATCTAGTTTTACGAAATCATTTCCACTTAAATCCTGGCTAGACATATCCTGGGAAATATTTAGTTCTTCTTGATTGCGAATCTCAGCAGGCGTTCTAGCGAAAACACTTTGAGCAGGAAAGATCAAAACAAAAATAAGTAATACAGCAAAAACAATTGCTTTAAAATCAGAGATGAAAGAAGTTTTTTTGTTCATTGGAGCTTAAAAGGACTTTTAACAGGTAATTTAATTATTCACGTTATGGCAAATAGGGCCAAGAATGAATCATGTCAATGAGCTTAAGAGTAATAGTTCCTCCGCACCCACTCATATCACATTGGTTAACTATTTTAAGGAACCCTACTACCCCAGAAATCCTCTATGCAACAGGCCTAGAACAACTTGGTACCTGGCTAACTTATGAAGCTCTGAGAGATTGGATCCCAAGTAAAAAAGAGCAGATCACTGCTTCAGCAGGAAAAATTGAGTGTTCAATTATTGATCCAAATATTCCTATTTTGGCAATTCCTTATTTGCCTGCAGGGCTTGAGCTCTTTAGGGGTGCTAGAAATTTAATTCCTAATTCAAATTTGTGTATTGGCGGGCTACCTAAAGAAATTGAGGAAAATGCAGGAATTATTTTTTACATAGATCAAATAACAACCGGTAAACAACTTTTAAAAGATTTAAATCATCTTAAAAATAAAAAAATTGATGCAAGAAGGATAAGAGTGATTACAGCATTAGCCGCTAATCAAGGACTTAAAGAAATCGGTGAAAATATTCAAGATTTGAATATTTATTGTGCTTGTATAGATCCTGAATTAATATCAGAAAGTGAACTATCACCAGGAATTGGTGATCCATCATTACGTATCAAAACCAGAGTCACCTCATCGGACTAGCATTTAAAGAAGTTATTCAAAGCTATGAGCCAATACCGAGATTCAAATTCAGGAAGTTTGGCATCATTAATTAGTGGTGCCGTACTTGGAGCTGCAGGTTTAGCTTGGTGGTTACTTTCTGAAGCCGAGAAAAGGCAAGAAACCAGAAAGCAAAAGGCAATGCTTTATGCACCAAGGATTCAAGATGGCTCTGAGGCAACTGAATTAGAATCAAATACTGTAGGGAATCAAAGCAACGAGCACCTTGAGCAACGTGTTGAACAGCTTAATTCGGCAATCGCAGACGTACGGAAACAATTAGAAGACCTGGGGTCTTCTAATTAATTCTAATTTTTAAACAATTAAATAGAAATCAAATGCTTAGATCAAATGCGATAACACAGGGTATTCAACGGTCACCGAACAGAGCAATGCTTAGAGCTGTTGGCTTTGATGATAATGACTTTAATAAGCCAATTATTGGAATCGCTAATGGTCACAGCACAATAACCCCATGCAATATGGGATTAATGGATCTGGCTAATAGAGCAGAGGCCGCTTTAAAAGAGGCTGGTGCAATGCCTCAAACATTCGGGACCATAACTGTTAGTGACGGCATCTCTATGGGAACAGAAGGGATGAAATATTCATTAGTTTCAAGAGAAGTTATTGCTGACGCAATTGAAACAGCTTGCAATGCTCAAAGCATGGATGGTGTATTAGCAATAGGTGGATGCGACAAAAATATGCCCGGCGCAATGTTATCAATGGCAAGAATGAATATACCTTCAATCTTTGTTTACGGAGGAACAATTAAGCCTGGGAAATTAGACGGTTGCGACCTAACCGTAGTTAGTTCTTTTGAAGCTGTCGGTCAATTAACAAGTGGGAAAATCGACGAAAAACGTTTAATAGCAGTAGAAAAAAATGCTATCCCTGGTCCTGGTAGTTGTGGTGGGATGTTCACTGCAAACACCATGTCTGCGGCAATTGAAACGATGGGTTTTAGTTTGCCATTTAGTTCAACAATGGCAGCTGTAGACGATGAGAAAGCAGAGAGCGCTGCCAAAAGTGCTCAGGTGCTTGTCAATGCAGTTAAGAACGACATCAGACCATTAGATTTACTCACAAAAAAAGCCTTTGAGAATGCGATCAGTGTCATCATGGCTGTTGGTGGCTCAACAAATTCTGTCCTTCACCTACTTGCAATAGCGAGGACTGCAGGAGTTGATTTAACAATCGATGACTTTGAACGTATAAGACAAACTGTTCCAGTAATTTGCGACCTCAAGCCAAGCGGTAAATACGTAACTGTAGACTTACATCAAGCTGGGGGGATTCCTCAAGTAATGAAATTACTCCTCGATGCAGGAATGCTTCATGGAGAATGCAAAACTATTGAAGGTAAAACAATTAAAGAAGTTCTTAGAGATATCCCCTCAAAGCCCAAAGAAAATCAAGATGTTATCAGAGAAATATCAAATCCTATTTACAAGAAAGGACATCTAGCTATTCTCAAAGGAAATTTAGCTAGTGAAGGAAGTGTCGCAAAAATCAGTGGGGTCAAAACTCCTATTTTAACAGGGCCTGCAAGGGTTTTTGAGAGTGAAGAAGAATGCTTAGCTGCAATTCTAGACAATAGAGTCAAAGCTGGAGATGTAGTAGTCGTTAGATATGAAGGCCCTGTAGGAGGACCAGGAATGAGAGAAATGCTCTCTCCAACCTCAGCAATTGTAGGTCAAGGATTAGGAGAGAAAGTTGCACTAATTACAGACGGCCGATTTAGTGGGGGATCATATGGATTAGTGGTCGGCCATGTTGCTCCAGAAGCAGCCGTTGGAGGAACAATTGGGTTGGTAGAGGAAGGAGACAGTATTACTGTTGACGCTAATAAATTGTTAATTCAGTTAAATGTTGAAGACCGAGAACTAGCTAGAAGGAGAGAGAATTGGAAGAAGCCAAAGCCTAGATATAAGACAGGCATTCTTGGAAAGTATTCCAGACTAGTAAGTTCATCAAGCCAAGGAGCTACAACCGATCAAATATAGTTCAGTTTAACGAAGCCTTAAAAACTGTCCTGAGTCTTCTTGCAAGGGACTCAAAAAGTTTTCCATATGAAGGCGTTTCGCATTGAACACCAGAAGAGCTATCCATCCAAACAGCATGCTTCCCTTGCCATAATATCGGCCTATCAATTAATGATTTCCAAGATATAGTCATATTTACATCATTCCCACTTTTATACACTTCAAGTTCAATATCCATAAATTCTTCTCTTTCGCCGTCTATATTTCTAGATTGAATTTTAAAAATCAAGTCATCAAGATCATTATCATCATCTAATTGATTTTCTAAAAAAACAGAATGAACATATGGCTTCATACAAAGGTCAGCTGCTTTAGCAACTTCAGCTATCAAGCTATCTTTCGAATCAGGAGTATGCACTAATTGACTTAATTAAGACATTGATAGGACCAGCAAAAAATCCTGAGTTCATTTTGCCTGGCTGACCAAATTTTGAATGGAGTACTTGAAATCTATTGATACATGTGGGATCAAAACTTAAAGGTAGTCGAACAGGCTTTGCTCGACGAGCCGGTTCCAAATCTTTGAAAGGTATTTTTATTCTACTAACTCCATTTTTCATTGTGGGTATTGAAGCAACCCAACGAATATCCCCTTTTAGAAGATTTGATAGTGATAAAGGTTTCTTTTCACAAGCAATCGCAAATTTCAATGTTCTCCCTTCTCCTTCAACGTCAAGAATTAATCCGGAATATTTGGAAAGATTAAAAGGCTTATCAAAAATTGGAGAGCGGCAACTAACAAAGCCACCGCCTTCTTCTACCAAGTTACCCTCAAGAAATAAGCCTTTCTCTGAAGAACGACACTTTGCAAGACTTGATCCGCCCATAATTGTGTCATTCAGAGATTTCCAATCTGAAAATTCTGAACCCTGTATGAGAGGAGTTATTGAAATTTCAGTCGGTGGTGAATCAGGAATCAATTAAGAAGTATGCTCTACTTATACAATAATCTAACTAGGTAGATGGGTAAGCATCTTTATCAGCTAAGACAATAATTTCAGAATTTGGTGAAACTAATTTTGCGGGTGTTCGCTCCCATGATTCTGATTGATCAAGTAGACGTTTAAGAGCCATTTGTTTAGAAGATCCACTGATTAGGAAGACCACATTGTCTGCTGAACTAAGTAATTTACTGGTAAAGGTAATTCTTTTATGACCTTTACCTTCTCCAACAGTTATTAGGCTATCTCTTTCAAATAATGCATCCGAACCAGGAAAGAGGGATGCTGTATGCCCATCATCTCCCAAGCCCAATAAAATAAAATCAAATTTTGGTGGATCCCCATCCATATTATCTTTCAAAATTTTTTCATAATCTTTAGCACTATCCTCTGGCGATGCTAATTGAACGGTTGAAACACTAAAAAATGATGCCTCTAGAGAAGGGTTGCCTTCTTTAAATAATGAATTATTCAATAGAAAGCAATTACTATCTTGAGATTCATTTTCAACCCATCTTTCATCTCCAAGGAACAAATCGACGTTCATCCAATCAATATTTTTTTTTCCCAATAAAGAATAAGCAGCCTTAGGAGTCGAACCACCGCAAAGGGCAATTTTTGCTTTATTTTTAATTTTTAAAGTTGACTCAACAATCTGAGCAATCAAATCAGAGGCAGCTTGAGCGAGAGAGTTTTTGTCTTCTGAAACTTGAATTTGATATTTAGTCATTAGTATCAATCAATCCATTCAGTGTGAAATGATCCAGCTTTGTCTACGCGCTCATAAGTATGAGAACCAAAACAATCTCTCATTGCCTGAACCAAGTTTTGGGGAAGTCTAGAGGTTCTAAGGCTATTTAAATAATCAAGAGTGCTACTTAAACACGGAACTGGAATTCCAGCATTAGCAGCCGCAGAAACAACCTGAGTCAGACCAGAAAGACGATTATTCACCTGTTCAGTAAACCAAGTATCTAGAATAAGATTGCTTAACTTCGGATCTTTCTTAAATGCATCCTGTATACGACTCAAAAGAGTAGACCTTATTATACAACCACCTTTCCATATCTGAGCTATGGAGGGCATGTCAAGATCGTAATTATATTCATCAGAAGCAAGTCGCAAAATATCCATACCTTGGGCATAGCTAGCTATTGTAGCCAATACAACTGCATCCATAAGCAAGGGCATTCCATCAGAAGCTTTTCCAAAATCAACAAACGAAGGCTTATTACCGTTCAAAATTGTTTCTGCATAATTTCTTTGGTCTTTCATCGAACTCATAACCCTTCCATTCAAAGATGCATAGATAGTTGGGACAGAAGCTCCAAGTTCAAGTGCGCTGACAACTGTCCACAAGCCAGTACCTTTTTGACCCGCCTTATCCATTATCTTTTCGACAAGATCGGAACTATCATCAGGATCCTTAACTCGTAAACATGCCTCAGTAATTTCAACAAGATAGGAGGAAAGTTCTTCAGTTTTATTCCAATAGCCCATAACAGAAGCCATCTCATCCCCACTCATTCCACAAACTCTCCTCATCAAGTCATAGGCCTCAGCCAAAATTTGCTCAATGCCATATTCAATTCCATTATGAACGGTCTTAACAAAATGTCCTGACCCCCCTGGGCCGATATAAGTCACACAAGGTCCATCTTCAACCTGCGCTGCCATTTTATTCAACAAACTCTCTATGGCGTCGTAAGAGGTCTTTGTGCCACCAGGCATCATGCTAGGTCCTTCCAATGCACCCTTCGCCCCACCTGATACACCCATCCCGATGTATCCAAAACTATTGCTCTCAAGTTCTTTTACTCTTCTTTCTGTATCCATAAATTGGGCATTTCCACCATCGATGAGCAAGTCACCTTCCTCGAGGAAAGGTGAAATCTGATTAATAACAGCATCAGTAGCTGCTCCAGCCTTAACCATCATTAGTACTCTTCTTGGACGTTCCAGCTTTGAAACAAATTCTTGAAGATCCTTCGCTCCTTGAATTGATTTATTTAACCCCCTACCTAAAAGAAAATCTTCAGTTTTTTGATAAGTACGGTTATAGACCACACTAGAAAAACCATTACGCTCTGCATTAAGAACTAGGTTCTCTCCCATTACTCCAAGACCGACTAATCCAAAATGTGCCTTGGTCATTAAGTTAATAAGTTTCTACTTGAGCTAGTGTGACGACTGTGGAATCATTTCGCTGCATTAAAGAGCTCAATGTCAGGGATGAAGGATTCTTTAATAAATATTTGATAATAAAAATCTCGAAAAAACTAGGCTTATTAAATTTCTAGAAAATTAAATTAAATTCAAATAATTGTTCCATCAGGAATTGTGGCATTTTTGACGATGACGACTATTCCATTACGAATATAAAAACCTTGATCTGCTCGATCAGCTTCCTCAACATTGTCTTTATTGACTATAGTTACATTGTCACCTATTCGAGCATTCTTATCGAGAATTGCTCTTTTAACAGTTGTTCCCTGACCAACACCTAAGGGAATCCCTCCTCCATTTCTTAGCGCGATTCTCTCTTCATATGACTCGTAAAAATCAGATCCCATAACTAGGGTTTCATTAAGTACAACGTCACTTTCAATCCGACTCCTCACTCCCAATACACAATGGTGGATGCTACAGGATTTAAGAATTGATCCCTCGGAAACTATTGAATCAGTTATTTGTGTATCTACAATTTTTGAAGGTGGCAAATATCTAGGCCGCGTATAAATAGGAAACTTTTCATCATAAAAACTAAACGGAGGGGTCGGTTGCTGAGTTAAAGCTAAATTAGATTCAAAGAATGCACCAATAGTTCCAATATCTTCCCAATAATCATTAAAAACATAACTTTTTAGTTTGTCACCTCTACCTAAAGCCTCAGGAATAATTTCTTTTCCAAAATCTGTATAAGAAGGAAATTTATTCAATAAGTCAAAAAGTGTGGCACGACTAAAAACATATATTCCCATAGAAGCCAAATAAGGTTTTTCTTTTGCCTCATCTGCTTCCAATCCAAACCTTGAAGTATCAACAGCCATTGCTTTCAATGAATCACCGGTTGGTTTTTCACGAAATTCTTTAATATTTCCTGATTCATCAGTACGCATCAATCCAAACGCTTCAGCTTGAGCTGTATCAACTGGCAAAGCTGCAACCGTTAAATCAGCTCCCGTTTTCCTATGCTGCTCAACAAATAAGCTGTAATCCATTCGATAAAGCTGATCTCCAGAGAGAATCAAATATTCATCAACATCCCACTCTTGAAAAAGCCATTGATATTTTCTTACAGCATCAGCTGTACCCTCAAACCATGATGGTGTTTCGGGTGTTTGCTGAGCGGCTAAAACCTCAACAAATCCCTGACCAAAAGGTCCGCTGAGATTATAAGTTTGCGCAATATGCCTATTAAGTGAAGCGCTATTGAATTGCGTAAGAACATACATTTTACTGATGTCCGAATTTATGCAATTACTTATGGGAATATCTATTAATCGAT
This sequence comes from Prochlorococcus marinus str. MIT 1013, assembly GCF_027359395.1. Classification (NCBI taxonomy): domain Bacteria; kingdom Bacillati; phylum Cyanobacteriota; class Cyanophyceae; order Synechococcales; family Prochlorococcaceae; genus Prochlorococcus; species Prochlorococcus marinus. Next base: position 185,444 of record NZ_CP114778.1, on the reverse strand, counting down.
ATTTTCCAGCTAATGGAACAGCAGGTTTTGCCCTCATTTTCGTTAATGGATATAGGCGTGATCCTTTTCCACCGCCAAGAATTATGGCAAGTACTCTCTTCATGAAGGCACTATTAATCGGCTATTCGGAGCAAACCTACTGGATAGAGTGCTCTTTATCCAGAAAGAAGTGATATGTAGTAAGAATTTCTAAAGTAAATAATAATTTCAGCTGTCTTTTGGCTTGTTCAAAGAACTAGAAACATCTAGATTAAAAAGTTTTTCAATCACATCAAGAGCATCTCTGCGATCATTCCTTGATTGAGGTGCCCTTAATTTTGTTACTGGAGTATGAAGTATTTTGTTAATTATGCCTTTGCTTAATGCTTCTACAACTTTTCTTTCTCTAGCGGAGAAATCAGGTCCCATTCTGCTTAATGCCTTCTGAAGTTCTTCTTTTCTAATTGACTCCAAACCAGATCGAAGACAATTAATAGTTGGAACAGCCGCTAAACTATCCCACCATTCTAGAAAAATACGACACTCCTCCTCTATCAAACCTTCCGCTTCTAAGGCGAGCTTTTGTCTTGCTTCTTGATTTCTTGAAACTACTTCTTGAAGGTCATCAACATCATGAGATTCAATACCAGCAACTGATTTTGCATCAGAAGAAATATTTCTTGGCACTCCAATATCAATAAGTCTTAGAAGAGGTTTTCTCTCAATATTTATTAATTTTTTTGCATCTATGATTGGCTCATTAGAAGCAGTACTTGTAAATACAAGAGTACTAAGTGATAGACAACTATCAAGCTCATCAATTAATTGGCAGTCAATTTTAATATCGGGGAACGCTGCTGAAAGGTCCTCAGCCCTTTTTATCGTTCTATTTAAAAGTGTCAGTGAACAGCATCCTTTTGATTGAAGATGCTGAAGCAACAAACGACTCATTCGTCCAGCCCCAACAACAGCGACCTTTTCAGTTTCTAAAGTCATCAATTGATCTATTCCGTGAGCCTGACCAAGTTTTAATTGTGCTAGTTCTACAGCGGCAGAGCTTATAGAAACTGCTCCAGTTCCAAGATTTGTCTCGCTTCTTACCCGTTTACCTGTACTAACTGCCTGAGTTAATAATCTATTTAAAATAGGACCTAAACTTTGATGGTCTTGACCAAGACGCACCATTTTCTTAACTTGAGAAAGAATCTGTCCCTCTCCCAAAACCAAACTATCCAAACCAGCAGAAACCCTCATCACATGAGAAACTGCTTTTTCTTGGACGAAATTAAATAAATGTGGGAATAATATTTTATCTTCAAGACCGGAAAATTCAAGAAGGAAAGATCTAATTGCTTCTATTCCTAATTTCGGATCCTTAACTAAGCTATAAATTTCAAGTCTGTTACATGTACTTAATATTGAAACTTCCAATATTTGATCAATTTTCTTTAAATTATTAAAGGATCTTTCTAACATCTCTTCTGGGATACTTAGCTTTTCACGCACTTCGACTGGGGCCGTGCGATGGCTAAGACCGACGACAGCAATATGCATAAATTGCCCCTTACTTCATTTAATTAAATCTCACTTCAAAGAGATGCTTTTGGCACCATCTTTGATGTGAACAGTATTGGTAAATCTTGCTGTTTGATCAAGAGTACTAATCACAAGACTACTAGTTCTGATGCAATCTTTTTCAAATTTAACTCCATCAAAAAGTAATCCATCTGTAATTCCACCACCAGCAAAAACAACATTTTCTCCGGAGGCAAGTTCATTTGCTTCATAGATCTTGTCAATATCAGTAATGCCCATTTCATTCAATCTTTTAATATTTCCCTCTTTTGTATAGTCTGCCCATTCTGATGTTTGAGCTATTGCAGGATCATATACAAGTTGTCCCTGAAAATGGCCTCCAAGTGCCCTCATTGCCGCGGCCGAGATAACGCCCTCTGGAGCAGCACCAATACCCATCAAGCAATGTGTTCCAGTCCCCTCAAAGCCACATGCTATTGCAGCTTGAACATCTCCATCTGAAATAGGCTGAATCCTGGCACCAGTGGATCTTATTTCAGACACTAAATTTTTGTGTCTAGCCCGATCCATAACAACAATAGTTAAATCACTTATTGCGATACCAAGGCAATCACTCAAGATTTTTATATTTTCTTTAGGGGTTTTTCTGATATCAACTTTGCCCTTAGCTGCTGGTGGCGCAGCTAATTTATTCATATAAAAATCCGGAGCATTGAACAAGCCACCTCTATCAGATGCAGCTAAGACAGCCATAGAGCCACGCTGGCTGTTAGCACATAAATTCGTACCTTCACAAGGATCTACAGCAAAATCGACTCCAGGTCCTGTTCCTGATCCCACTTCTTCTCCTATATAAAGCATTGGAGCTTCATCTCTTTCTCCTTCACCAATAACGATCCTTCCTTGCATCTGAATCGTTCCCATTCTTTTTCTCATTGCCTCTACGGCAGCGGCATCAGCCTCATCTTTTTGACCCAAACCAGTCAATTGAGCAGAAGCAATTGCAGCTTGCTCAACCACTTCAAGAATTTCTTGGACGAGAGTACGATCCACTTTTTGCAGCTAGGTAAAGAAATTTACGCCTTAAGGCAGATAATATTGTAAGTAATTGAGGGCATTGATAAATGCTCTGAAAAAAGTACTCACAAAAAACTTATTATCTGTTGATAAGCAATAATGACTGTATCAGTGCATGGTCACACTAGAACTTGTGACCATGAATTAATAGAATCTCTGCCAAAAGACAAAAACTATGATCCAATCCATCTCGTCAGCAATTTTTTCTGAACACCGTCCAGTTCAAATAATCCCTTCAGTATTGCCAGCAGACTGGGCAAATATGGGACAATGTGTAAAAGACCTTGAATTAGCAGGTGTAGACAGAATTCAATTTGATGTGATGGATGGGAACTTTGTTCCAAATCTCACATTCGGCCCAGAAATGATTTCCGCATGCCGAAAGTATTGCAAAGTTCCATTTGAAACTCAGTTAATGGTTAGTCAATACAATTGTGAAACCATGCTTGAGGGATATGTAGAAGCAAGTAAGGGTGCAAATGGAGAGCCAGGAGTTGTAATTGCTCATGCAGAAGCTAATGTTCACCTTCATCGAATTCTTGGCAAGATTCGCCAACTAGGAGGGTCTCCCTCCGTAGCCCTTAATCCACATACTCCAATGGATATGGTCAAGGATGTTCTGGATATGGTTGATCACGTACTGGTAATGACAGTCAATCCTGGATTTGGCGGGCAAGCTTATATTCCAACGATGCTAAACAAAATCACTCAATTAAGAAAAATAATTTTAGAAAATGGACACAACGTAGATATAGAAGTTGATGGAGGAATAAAAGCAGATTGGTCATTATCTCAATGTTGCGCTGCAGGGGCAAACTGTTTCATAGCAGGAAGTGGTATGTTCGCTTACCCAACACTTAAAGAAGGTTGTGATGCACTAAGGAAAGTTGCGAATGACGCACAGAATGGAATAATTGTAGAGAAATAGTAAATATTAATTAACTACTAAGCATCAAAGAACCAACCATAACTGTGTAAGCCAACCCCAAGAAGGTTTACCCCTATATAGCAAACAATAATAACAAAAAAGCCTGCTATAGCAACTAATGCAGGCTTTTTACCTTGCCATCCTCTTGTTAGCCTAGTATGCAAATAAACAGCATAAACCAACCAACATATTAAAGCCCAAGTTTCTTTAGGGTCCCAACTCCACCAACTACCCCAAGCTTCATTAGCCCAAACAGCACCGCTAATAAGACCAACTGTAAGCAATAAAAATCCAAGAGTTATTGATCTATAACTTAAAGAATCAAGTTGCTCAGCATTTGTAAATTCCACCGGTTGTATTGAATTTAAGTTCTCAGCTCTTTCCTCAATATATAGCTCAGAACTTTGCCTAAACAACCCAGAGCCAAGGGAGCTATTACGGATATTGAATTGCTTTTTTCCATCAACAAGAAAGACACCAAAAGACAGAATTGAACCTATTAGTAATGCAGCGTAAGAACTCATAATTACACTTACATGCATTACCAACCAACTAGAACGAAGTGCTGGAACTAAAGGTGTAGAAGATTGCAAATTCTCTGGTAAAAAAAAGCTAGCAAAACCTATTGAAAGCAATGAGATAGGAGTCGCAACAGCAGAAACGATTGGAGACCGCCATGCCCTTTCGACAAAAAGTTGAGTCAAGGTACAACCCCAAGTCAAAAAGCAAAGTGACTCATAGAGATTACTAATTGGGAAATGTCCAGATTGCCACCATCTCAGGATCAATTGACTAGTTAGAAAAAGATTGGATATTGCGACTAAAAATCTAGCTTTAGAGGAATCACTTCTACTGGCAACTGACCAAAATGAAATAGGTAATGCAATTAATAAGGAAAGAAAAGCTACAAACCCAAGAGAAACAACAGGGTCAAAAGAAAAATTATTTAACTGAAAATTATCCATTAATAAAAGGAACAAGAGATTATTTAGAAAGACAGGATCATTTGCTTGCCTGTTTTAACAAAAAACTCCCTCCTAACATAGACAAAAAAACAGGGGACCAAGCAGCAAAAAAAGGATTTATTATGCCTTTGACTCCAAGAGAGCTAAAACTAAAACTAAAAATGTAATAGATGAGTATTAAAATAATACTTAATCCGAAACTTTGACTTCTACCTCCTCCTTTTTTTTGCATTACCCCAAAGCTACAACCAATCAAAGCAAAAACCGAACAAGCAATTGGTAAAGTAAATTTTTCTTGAATTCTTACTTTCATTCTTCTTGCTTCTTTAATATTACCGCTACTTAGATATAATTCCATAGCCGTTTTAGCTTCACCAAGATTCATATCATTTGCATCTTTTGGCAATTGTGCAATATTAGTAAGCTCAGTACCTAATGGATATAAAAAGCTCAAGAATTTAGTTCGTGTATTACTTCCATCGGGACTTAGTGTCAAAATATCTCCTTCAAAGAATTCCCAATTCTTTTTTTCACTATTCCAAATTCCCTTTTTGGCCTTAAGCATTTGAGTAAAACCTAATCTTGAGAAATCAATTACTGTGACATCCAACATCTGTCCATCAATAAATTTCCAAGCATAAAAAAGATGTGTAACTCCTGTTTTTTTATAGCTTGAATATGGATCTAAAATTTCTCCTTTCTTAGAAAAGATAATATCTTCTCCCTGTTCATTTGTAAAAGATTTACCTAAAGAATTAGCTAAGATAATTTCAGCATTTTTATTTGTACTTGGAACAATATTATTATTAAAAATGAAAGTCATATACGACATAAATATTGACAAAATTAATCCTGGTAAAATAATTCTATAAATTGATATACCAATACTTTTTAATGCCTTAATTTCACTATTATCATTAAGACTTCCGTAAGCCAACAAAGTCGAAAGTAACATTGCCATAGGGAAAGAAATAACTATAAAACTAGGTAGCTTTAACAATAGAATCTGAATAGCTATAGAAAAAGGAAGTCCAATCTCAACTATTTTCCTTATCAGATCAAAAACAACTCCTACCGAAAGAGAAACGACAGTAAAAGCAGCTATTGAAAAAAATAAAGGTGGCAATAATTCAAAAAGTATCCATCTATCTAACAATGGAATTATTTTCCATACCCTTTCTACTAATTTTTGAACACTAGATAATAATAATAATAGGTTATTAAACATAACTAATTAATCAAATGAATTACCAAGATAACTCTCTTTAACAACTTCATTTCTTGTAAGTTGATCTGTAGATCCATTGGCGAGGATTTCACCTTGATTAAGAATATAAGAGCGTTCAGTTATAGCTAATGTTGCTCTTACATTGTGATCAGTAATTAATATACCTATATTCTTATTTTTTAGTTTCCTAATTAAATTCTGTAGATCATTAATAGCTATAGGGTCAACTCCTGCAAAAGGCTCGTCTAAAAGTAAAAACTTAGGACCTAAACGTCCCACAGCTAAAGCTCTAGCTACCTCACATCTCCGTCTTTCCCCACCGGAAAGTTGATAACCAAAACGATCAAGGAAGGAGACCAAATTAAATTCCTCAATCAATTCTTCACGTTTTTTTCTAAATAAAGAAATTGATAAGTTAGCTTGAGAAAGCGCAATATCCAAATTCTCAATAACTGTAAGATTTCTAAAGACACTTGGTTCTTGAGGTAAATATCCTATTCCTAATTGAACTCTTTTTGTCATCGAAAAACTTTTTATGCTATTTCCCTCCAAGTAGATATTGCCTTTGTTTGGCTTGATCAAGCCCACGATCATATTAAAAGTACTAGTTTTACCCGCACCATTTGGTCCCAAAAGACCCACAACCTCACCAGGTTTAACATTTAAATTAACGTTTTTTACAATAGCTTTATTGGATATGGTTAAGTCCAAACTCTCAATAACTAGAGTCATTTCAATAGAACCTATAAGGGGGAAGCTTATGCATAAGAATTATCTGATAATAAACTATACCTCTTATATATAAGGTTAATCAGCAATCCTCTCAACCCAATATAAGTAAAACATCTCTGAATCATGAAAGGAGTTCTCAAATTTTGAATCAGCAATTAGTCTAAATTTTTCAAAGTAAAGAGATTCACCTGGTTCCAAATTCTTAATAGATGATCGATTACTTAAAAGTAGTAATAATTTATTTACTTTAGGAAATTTATCTAAATAAACTTGGACTTCATCAAGTGTTTTAGTTCTGTCTAATATAAGCCGATTAGCCCACTGTGCATAACTTCCAAATCCATCCAATTCAGGCAAGTAGAATTCTCTATCTAGATATCCAGATACTGTCGCCACTTCAACATCTCTAGTCGCAAATATTGGAAAGTCCTCCCATCCTTTAGACTTAATATATTGAGCAGTTTCCTTCCCACTAGAATACGGTACCCGAAAATCATTAATGACCATATGAATCCCAACAACGAAATGTATAGTTAAACAAATGGTAAGTAATCTAGGGAAATGAAATAAATTACCTTTAGTGAATAAATTTTGTTGATTAGAAAACGTAAGTTGTTGATTTTGATTAGATAGTGATAACCATAATGAAGAGATAATCAATAGAAAATAATATCCATAATGTCTTGAACCATCACCCAAAAATAAAAAATAATTGAAAAGAAATAAAAATATAAGACCGCTAAAGAAATAAGTTAATGCTGGACGATAAAATTTAATAAATGTGATTGTACTGACTAGCAAAATCAAAGTAATTAAGGCACATAAAACTAAATCAAAAAATCTACTTGAATCAGGAATAATAAGCATATATCCTCCAAAAATCTGTCCTATAACTCTAAAGAAGTGACGAATATCTATAAAAGAAGAAAGTAACTTAACTGAATCTCTTACTTGAAGAAGACTAAAAGCTGCAAAACACAATAGTGTGGAGGAAATAGCGATACTAGATGTTAAATCAAGAATCCAATATTTATTTCTTTTATAATTTTTTCTTTGATTAGGGTTAAAAAACCAATCCAATAATAGAGTCATTCCAATTGCGAATGCTAATGACCAGGACAAAGCTTGTGTATTAGCCAAAAGGCCAATACATAAAGAAAATGGTATGTAGGTTTTTTCTTTTAAATTATAAATAGAGCAAAAAATAAATATAATTAATTCTGAAATAACATAATGTCTAGAAACAAAGAAATATTCCCAAAAAGGAAAATATCCAAAAGTAAATAAGGCTTTAGTAGTTACGCTAAATGGACTAAATCTCCAAAAAATTAAAATCGCAGAACTACCTAAAAACCAATGCATAAGTTGCATACTTATGGGTGTGCCAGTAATATTCTTTGAGAAATAAATTAACAATGACCAGAGGACAGGATGTCCAGATGGTGCGTTATTTTTCCATAAATCTATTAAGTTATCACTTTGCCAAGCCACCAGCCATCCTTGCATCTCGTCTCTCCAAAGAGCATGATTAAATGCACCAAATAAACCTATAATTATAAATAAAACAGGAAAAAATATCTGATAAAAACGCTGATCTGGTAATTGTATTTGATTGATTCTCTTAAATTCCATTTTTATTTATGCAGAATGTCGATCTATATAATTTGGATTAATCCAAATTGAAGCAAAGCAACAGCATAACAAGAAAAATAATATAAAATCATCTCTATTTAACAGCAATACTATAAAAGGTTTAACAAAGTTTTCAAAGCAAACTGAGAACAGGCAAGCTGCAACCAGCTAGGTCCCTACCAATTTGTAGGATTTCCAATCTCCTTGAAACGCAATTAGAAAGTCCTTCAATATCTAATCCAAAATTAGTTAAGTGAAATCTTTTTAATCTACCCAATGCTTCTCCGTAAAGTATCGTCGCCCCATTTAAATTACAATTTTCTAGATGAACTTGTGCAACAGCCACTTGCAATATGCCCTGTATTAACTGCCTTTCAGGCTCTCCAGTCTCATGCCATATCTCTTCAAAAACATCATGAGATTTGTACCACTGACAAGAATTAAATAATTTCATTCCTAGTTCAAAACGAGAATCATTAATAAATAAATCATCTTGTTTATCTATAAGAGTCATCATTTTTTCAAGTTTTTCTTTGCATTAATTTTCCTAAGCCTTATAGATTCAGGAGTAACTTCCAACATCTCCCCTGGTCCAATGTATTCAAGAGCTCTTTCTAATGTCATTTCAATTGGGGATTGCAATTGATCTAACTCATCTGCACCAGCTGATCGCATGTTGGTAAGTTGTTTAGCCTTGCAAATATTTAATTCAAGATCTTGTGGTCGATTATTCTCTCCAATAATCATTCCTTTATAAACTTTGGCTCCAGGAGTAATAAAAAATTGTCCTCGGTCTTCAGCATTTTTTAAGGAATAGAAGGTAGCCACACCCTCTTCAAATGAAATAAGGACTCCATTTCTCCTTTGTTCAAAATCTCCCACTGATGGCCTGTATTCAAAAAACGAATGACTCATAATCCCTTCACCTCTTGTTGCACGAATAAACTCACCCCTAAATCCAATTAAGCCTCTTGATGGGATAACAAATTCAAGCTGAGTTCGATGATCAGTTCCCGTTTCCATATTTTGCATTTCACCTTTTCTTACCCCAAGGCTTTCAATACACGCGCCAATAGAAGCTTCAGGGACATCAAGGACTAGGGTCTCAACCGGCTCGCATTTGATTTCATCAATAGTCCTAAAAATGACTTGTGGTTGAGAAACTTGAAATTCATACCCCTCTCTTCGCATTGTCTCTATAAGAATTCCTAGATGAAGCTCTCCTCTTCCGCTAACAGAAAAACGATCAGGAGAATCTGTATCCTCGACTCTTAATGCAACATTCGTAAGAAGTTCTTTATTTAAACGATCCTTCAACTGCCGACTAGTTACAAACTTTCCCTCTTTTCCTGCAAATGGAGAATCATTTACAACAAAAGTCATTTGCAATGTTGGCTCATCTACCTTTATTAGAGGTAAAGGCTTCGGTTCATCAGGACAGGCGACGGTTTCTCCAATAGAAACATCTTCAAATCCAGCCAAGGCAACGATATCTCCAGCATTTGCTTCATCTATTTCGATTCTTTTTAATCCCTTAAATCCTAATAGTTTATTAATCCTTCCTTTTTTCAAGCTTCCATCTTCCTTTATCAAACAAGTCCTTTGGCCATTTTTAATCACTCCATTATGTACTCTTCCAATAATTATCGTTCCTAAAAAATCTGAATAATCAAGAGTGGTGACTTGTAATTGTAAAGGCTTATTCTGATCGCCTACCGGAGGAGGAACTTGCCTAATAATTGCTTCAAATAAAGGTTTCATATTATCACTTTCACTTTTGACATCAGTCTTTGCAAAACCACCTAATCCACTCCCAAATAAATAAGGAAAATCACATTGATCATCATCAGCCCCTAGTTCCAAAAACAGATCTAAAACTTTGTCTACCGCGGTTTCAGGTTCTACTCTTGCACGATCAATTTTATTCACAAAGACAATAGGTCTTAAACCCTGCTCTAAAGCTTTTTTTAGAACGAATCGAGTTTGTGGCATTGGTCCCTCGTTGGCATCAACAACAAGAAGACAGCCATCTACCATACCCAAAACCCTCTCGACTTCCCCTCCAAAATCAGCGTGACCTGGAGTGTCAACAATGTTTATACGGGTATCGTTATATGTAACAGCTGTGTTTTTAGAAAGAATTGTTATGCCTCTTTCACGTTCCAAATCATTTGAGTCCATCGCACAAGTTGGAACTTCCTCGTTATCTCGAAAAGTCCCGGATTGATTTAAAAGTGCATCAACCAAAGTTGTCTTACCATGATCAACGTGAGCGATTATTGCGATATTCCTTATGGCCTGTATATCAAAACTCATAATTTAAAAAAATTAAATTTCTTTGGTTAATAGAAACTTAAAGAATATCTCACCATGACTTCCTTTAGCTGTTTTAAATGCCAATTAACATATCGAATAAAAAAATGGAAATAAAAAAATTAAGTCAAACTTATTTGAATTTTATAACTTTATTGGCAGCTTCAAATTTCCTTAAAGCATTAACAGTCCCTTCAAATCTCCAATGCCAAGGCTCATAAGTTACTCCTTGTTTGTTATTGGGTGGAAATGAAAGAACGAAATGATATTTAGGAGCAAACCTCTTCATCCATTTAAAAGCAGGCGTTTGTTCAAATTCAACCTCAAAATGAGTCTCGGGATAATTCCCATCACCTACATCGATTGCATATCCTGTGCTGTGTTCAGAATAGCCTGGAGGAGCTGAAACCATAGATCGCTCAACAGCAGTTTGATTTCTAATAGATTTATTTTCATAAAAAATATCTCTTTGCAAATCAATTGATCTATAACCACTTAATAGTTGTAAAGAAATCCCTCTTTGGGCCGCCATAAATTGCATTTCCTTAAAATTTTCATAAATTTCCTTATGAATATAAATACCTGGAGAGAAAAGAATTAACTCATTTTTTGAAGCCTCAGGGTAAGGGAGATGGCCTAACAAACTTTTATTTTGATTTGTCTCAGTGGAGTTAATCGAATCATCTAAAGATTCTGTTTGGCGTAATAATGATTTATCAGCTAAAAACGTTAAAGATATACCAAGGCCAACGAATAGAAGTCCTAAACGCAAAAAAGATTTAGTGGTAAGGGTTTTGATGGTTCTAATCCTTTTGGCCAGCGGGATGTCATCTTGGTAATTCATACGATCTGCTTATGGTCAAAACAATTGAAATTCACAAAAATGATGTTTCGATAGTAACGAGTATCTCCAATCTTTATACTTTCTATCAGAGAAGGATGTAAGTTTTATATATAGAGAACTAAATTTTTCATCCAAAGATGTTAAGAGTTGCTGTTATTGGTGGTGGTCCAAGTGGATCATGCGCCGCAGAAATTTTGGCTAAAGCGGGAATTAAAACTTGGATTTTCGAGAGAAAGCTTGATAATGCAAAACCTTGTGGAGGAGCTATTCCATTGTGTATGGTTTCTGAATTTGATCTTCCTGAATCAATTATTGATAGGAAAGTCAGGAATATGAAAATGATATCTCCATCCAATAGAGAAGTAGATATTATTTTGGATGATATTTATCCAGGAAGCGACAAAGAATATATAGGCATGTTGAGGCGCGAAGTAATGGATTCATTTATGAGAAATCGTGCCGCAGAACTTGGCGCAACATTAGTAAATGGATTGGTGTCAAAAATAGAAACTGGTACTAACAAGCAAGGTCCATATACACTTCATTACACAGAAATCCTTAACGACCAATCCGAAGAGAAAGGCAAGCAACTAGAGGTTGATTTAATTGTTGGGGCAGATGGTGCAACTAGCAGAGTTGCAAAAGCAATGGATGCTGGTGATTACAACTACGCAGTAGCAATTCAAGAAAGGATAAAACTTCCTAAAGAGGAAATGAAGTATTACGAAGACAGGGCCGAAATGTATGTAGGCACAGATGTATCACCTGATTTCTATGGTTGGGTCTTTCCAAAATACGACCATGTTGCAGCGGGAACAGGAACAATGAAACAAAATGGTAGTTTAATAAAAAGCCTCCAGATTGGTGTTAGAGAGAGAGCAAAGAAGAGACTCGTAAATGGTGAAGTCATCAAAGTAGAAGCTCATCCAATACCTGAGCATCCCCGACCAAGAAGAGTTGTTGGAAGAATGGCTCTAGTCGGAGATGCTGCTGGTTATGTAACCAAAAGTTCAGGGGAAGGAATTTATTTTGCGGCCAAAAGCGGGAGAATGTGTGCTGAGCAAATTGTCGAATCAAGTCAAAATGGAAAAACAATACCCTCAGAGAATGATCTAAAAAAATATTTAAAAAAATGGGATAAAAAGTATGGAACTACATATACAGTTTTAGATATTCTCCAAAGAATTTTCTATACCAGTGATGGAGCAAGAGAGGCTTTCGTAGAGATGTGTGGTGACATGGATGTTCAAAGACTTACATTCGATAGCTATCTCTATAAAACTGTGGTTGCAATGAAGCCGCTTCAACAATTAAAACTTACCCTATTAACTATTGGTTCTGTTTTAAGAGGGAAGGCGCTAGCACCAAGCACATACAAGCCAGTACCAAGCGCAGTAAGAGATGATAAAGAAGTTAATAAAATGTTAGCCGTAAGTTCAATTAAAGGTGGTATAAAAACCAGTAAAAAATAATACCAATATTAATTAACTAATTAACTAAGCTTGCTGAAATCGGCAATCTTCAAAGATTGATTTCTAAGGATTGTCAGTAGATTTAGTCTGTTATTTCTTAGATTAATATCATCAGTCATAACCATTACACTTCCTTCTCCATCAAAAAAGTTGGCTAAAGTTTCAGCACTTGAGACTAGACCATCAGCTAATAATTTATATTTAACACGATCACAATTTATAGCTAGAGGTTTTAATTTCTCCAAAACATTAAACATTTCGATTTCACAATCCTTCTCAAATAGTGATTTATTTACAAAACCTGAAGGATCTATCACGTCTTTAGGGATAGAACTTTTAGCTGCCAACTTAGAGGCTCGAGTTACTACAGCTTGCAACAAATTAAGTGTATTATTTTTCCTCATTTCCATTAATAATGAAGATCGAAAATTAACGTCAGTTGGATCATCCAATAATTTTGATGTTGAAGTTGTATCTCCTGCAATTGCCTGAATAATATCAAAGTCAATATTTTTCTCTTCTAATAAACTAATAATTCTTTGACGAAAGAATTCCTTTAACTCACTAGAAAGACAACTTATTTCAAAAGGGAGAGAAGGGAAAAGTTGCTGCCAAAAACTTAGTGAATCATTTTGTATTTCATTAATATTTAATTGCCAATCTTTATTCCATAAAATCAATAATATTCCATTAGCAGCTCTTCGCAGGGCATATGGATCAGACGAGCCAGAAGGTCTTTCTCCCTTAGCATAGATACTGAAAAGCAACTCAAAACGTTCAGCTAATGATACCGCATTACCAAGGTCGTTTGATGGGAGAGAGTCAGAAGTTCCTTTGGGTTTGTAATGTTCCAAAACACCCAGGCATACATCTCTGGATTCACCCTCATGAAGTAAGTATTTAGATCCAATAGTTCCTTGTAATTCTGGAAACTCGCCAACCATATTGCTAACTAAATCATGCTTGGAAAAATGTGCAACTCTCACAGATTTCTCAATATCCTCTTTATCAAATTTAAGTTTTGATGTCAATAATTTAGTAAGCCATTCTATCCTATTTACTCGCTCATATAAAGAACCTAATCCTTCAGCAAAAGTTACATCTTTTAATTTATTAATACGTGAAGAGCTATTAATTAATAGATCTGACTTTATGAAAAATGATGCATCAGAAAACCTTGCCTTTAATACTTTTTCATTACCTAAAATAATATTTTCTTTTGCCAAAGATAATCCATTACTAATACACAAAAAACTAGGAAGTAAAATATTTCTTGAGTCTAGTGATAATGGATCAAACTCAATATTTAATTTGTTATATAAAGGTATGTACCTTTGATGAACCTTCATCACTGTGGACAACACCTCTGGAGGTAAATCTAGGAAAGATTCATCAAAACTCCCAGTCACAAGTAAAGGAGACTCAACTAAATCCGTCAGCTCATTTAAAAGGGGTTGCGTCAGATCAGGCTTAACTTTTTTATTTGTTTCGTGATTAAGAACTAAATCATTGATATTTAAAAGGCGACTATTTCTGTCAACTATTACTCCGACCTCCTCCAATTGATCAAAATAAGTTTTCGCATTCTTTATCTCTAATGTTGAGCCATGCAACCTATGTGGTCTTGAGATATTACCAATTTTAATTTCTGGATCGCACCCTAAAATTCTAAAAGGTAAAACCTCTGAATCAATCAAAGAAACAATCCAACGGATAGGTCTAGAAAAGCGAAAATCACCTTTGCCCCATCTCATAAACCTTCTTCCTTGAATTTTGCTGATCCATCCAGGTAAATAGTCAGCCAACAAACTCGCAACGGGCTTGCCTTTCTCAATTAATTTAGCGAAAACAAATGAACCCTTTGGCGTTTCTCGAACCTCTAATTTTTCAGGAGGAACGTCATATCTTCTAGCAAAACCAATTGCTGCTTTTGTAGGTTCTCCATCATGAAAAGCTTGAGAAACAGGAGGACCTTTTCGTTCTAAAATATTATCTTCAGAAAAAGGAGCAATCCCTTCAATCGTTAATGCAATTCTTCTAGGAGTAGTAGTAACTCTTATTTCACTAAATTTTATTTGAGAAGAATTCAAGTCGTTATTTACATTTAACTCAAGCTGCGAAATAACAGATTCAGCCAAATCAGCTGGTAGTTCCTCAGTGCCGATTTCTAAAAGGTAAGTAGACAAAAAGATTTCCTTATGTTCTTAAATAAGATTAGATCTTAATTTGAATTACTTCCACATTCTGTGTCCTAGGAAAAATTTTATATTCAATGAATGGATATTTGTTCACTCATGGTTTCATTTGAACAATTAGGCACTAAGCAACACGAAAAATGATACAGTGTAGGTACCAGTGTAGGTACCAGTGCCTAAGATCATAAAAATACCAGGAAGATCGGGTTTTTACCTCAGGGTTGCTGTACCGAGGGGTAAATTAAGGGATGCTTTTGGAACATGTGATGTAGTAAAAAAAATAGGCAATACTAAAGAAGAAGCAGAAGAAAACATAAGCTCAGCAGAAATAGCTATTCAACAAAAGTTCGATGAAAAGCTCAGAGAAGAAGAGACCAAACAGATCAACAAATCCTTACCAAAGGGAATAAGAATAGAGGCTATTAAAAATAGTAATTCAAAAGAATCTCCAAAAAACATTGAAAAAGACTTGAAAGATGCTGGATTTAGTAATGCAGCTATAGAAGCTCTGATGAATTTCGAGGAAAATAGAAGTCCAAATGTTGAAGAAATAGAAAAGACTATTCCATCGCCTTGCATAGCTAATAATTCTCCTAAATCGAAATTTGAACAATTTAAAGCTGATAGTAATTACTTAAATGAACCCCTACAAAGTGAATTATTAAACGACAGCGATCACTTTACAAACGACGCAGTACAACTTTTAAAATTCCATGGTAGTTATCAACAAGATGATCGAGAACATAGAAAAAGAGGCGGCACAGGTAAAGATTGGCAAATGATGCTGAGGCTAAGAAATCCAGCTGGTTTGGTCCCTGGTCCCCTATTTGTGGCATTAGATGATCTCTCTGACCGACTAGGGAATAAAACGCTTAGAGCGACGACTCGTCAATGCTTCCAAATGCATGGAATCAAAAAAGAGAATATTAAAGAAGTAATAGGAACAATTGTGAAATCAATGGGATCTACCCTCGCGGCTTGTGGAGACGTCAATAGAAATGTAATGGCTCCAGCGGCCCCCTACGAAAAAGGATCTTATCCTGCCGCTAGAAAATTAGCTAATGATATTGCCGATGTTTTATCACCCCAAAAAGCAGAGAAAACCTACATTGATTTATGGGTTGATGGCGAGATGAAATATGCTATCAAGCCAACCTCTGAAGTCAAAAAGAACAGAAAGCTTCAACGAAATCCTGGTGTTTTTAGTGGTGACAAAAATGAACCTTTATATGGTGCAACCTACTTACCAAGAAAATTCAAATGTGCAACAACAGTGCCGGGAGATAACTCTGTGGATATTCTAACTCATGACATAGGTCTAGTGACGTTCACTAATGCAAAAGGAGCTATAGTTGGATGTAATGTCTATGTAGGAGGAGGTATGGGTAGAACACACAACTTAGATACGACATTTGCGAGGACAGCAGATCCCATCGGTTTTGTAGAAGGAAAATACATATTAGAGCTTGTACAATCTATTCTCGCTCTTCAAAGAGATTATGGAGATAGAAAAACTCGAAGACACTCAAGACTTAAATATGTTTTGCATGACATGGGTGTCGATTGGTTTAAGAAACAGTTAACAACGAAATATTTTACGAAAAAGATTGGCACCTTAAGGAACGAAGGGAATACAATACTTGAAGACTATTTAGGCTGGCATCAACAATCTGAGAAACTATGGTTTGTTGGACTACCACTATTATCAGGCAGGCTTAATGGAGAGGTGAAGAAAGAGCTTAGAAATATAGTTGAAAAATTCGCTTTGGATGTGCGTTTAACTCCCAACCAAGATTTACTTTTGTGTAATATTGGTAATTATCAAAAAGCCAGTATAAAGAATGCTCTGATTAATATTGGTTTTAATAATCCAGGAAGCCCCGAGCCAATAGCTAGACATGCAATGGCTTGTCCAGCTCTGCCGTTATGTGGACTAGCGATGACAGAGGCAGAAAGATTTTTACCAGAGCTCTTGAAGCGAATAAACACTCAATTAAAAAAACTAGAGATTAATAAATCTATATTGGTAAGAGTTACAGGCTGTCCAAACGGTTGTGCTCGACCGTATATGGCAGAGTTAGCGCTAGTTGGTAGTGGTCTAAATCAATACCAACTATGGCTTGGTGGTAGCACTAATTTAAAAAGGTTGGCAACTCCATATCTACAAAAAATGCCTATCAATGAATTAGAGAAGACATTAGAGCCTTTATTCCTTAGCTGGAAAGATACTGGAAATTCATCTAGTCTTGGAGATCATGTGACTAAACTTGGATCTAAAAGTGTAATGTCTTTACTTACCTCAAGTGCAGCTCCATAAATAGCATTACCTTTCTTAGTTAACCAAGACCATAACTGATCTCCATAGCTAAAATGCCACCATTCGTTTGGGTGTTGAACAAAACCAGCCTGTTCCATAACTGAAAACAAAAGAGATCTTCTATCCTGAAAAACCTGATACTTTGATAAAAGCAACTTAAAAGAGTCTTTCTTATAAAAGTCAGGCCAAGATTCAGGTCCGATAAAATCTATTTCTCCACCTAGATCTAATGGTTTATTAGTCATATCAGCAAGTGTCAGATCAATAGCAGCACCTGTACTGTGGGGAGGCGGCGTAAGAGGATCAGAAGATGGTTTTGCCCAGAAACGGCCAACCTCCTCAATTACATCATTAATCTCTTCATTAACAGAAAGATTATTAATATCAATCCCCTTCGACTTGCAAGTTTCTTGGATAGTGTGATTAAACATGAATTTTTGGACAGATATAGGTCTCCAAGCATCAAACAAAGCCAACTGTACTTGTGGATTAATCTCAGAAAGATGTTGTTGCGCACGAATCAATCTATTTAAAACACTTCTACGTAAAACCCATGGATCTGCTCCAGTTAAATATGGAGCACCTAACGACATATAAGGATGAGGTGTTAAACGAAATATGGATTTTGGAATAGAAATTAAAGGCTCATTACATTCATCTATTTTGATATTATTCCAAGGTCTCAACTTTATCATTTGTAGAAGGTATAAGTATAAAATTTTAATCGCTTAAAAATTATTTATTAAAGTCTACCCAAAAATCAAGTGAGTTCAATAGTAAGGACTTTTCAAAAAGTTAGTTTAATTTATTACCAATTCTCAGTTTCTCCCACTGTTGTTTTATTAGCGAACGAAGAATAGAGTTATTTGAAAGAACAGGGTCAGAATCTAAAATTTTTCGAGCCTCATTCCTTGCAAGTTCAAGAACATCAGCATCGTCAGCTAATGATGCCAGGGCGAAATCAGGCAACCCCGATTGTTTAGTACCTAAGACTTGTCCTGGTCCACGAAAACGCAAGTCAATTTCAGAAATTTCAAATCCGTCATTGGAATTAACCAAAACTTCCAATCTTTGTCGAGATAGTTTGTTTTTATTTTGATGACTCAACAGACAATATGACTTAGAGGCCCCCCTCCCAACACGTCCCCTTAATTGATGCAATTGAGCAAGTCCAAAACGATCAGAATCTTCTATTAGCATTACACTGGCATTTGGAACATCAACACCTACTTCTATAACCGTAGTAGAAACTAGTATGTCACTTTTTTTGTTAAGAAAGTTCCGAATGACCTCTTGCTTTTCTATACCTTTCATTTTTCCATGAAGTAATTCAACAGTAAAATCTGAAAAGATTTCAGTAGACAATTGATGATGTACGTCAATAGCTGAGCTGAGTTCAAGTTTTTCGGATTCTTCAATTAAAGGTAGAACAACATAAATTTGATGTCCTTTATTGATTTCACTCCTTATTAAATCATATGCATACTTTTTATCTTTAGGTGATATCAGCTGGGTATTGATGGGAGTTCGACCAGGAGGGAGTTCATCTAATTGACTAATATCAAGATCACCATGAAGAGTAAGTGCGAGGGTCCTAGGGATGGGTGTAGCAGTCATCGTTAGCAAATGAGGTTGTAAGCCTTTATTCAAAAGTTTGTTCCTTTGCTTAACACCAAAGCGATGTTGTTCATCTACAACTACAAGACCAAGTCGTTCAAAAACAACTGGATCTTCAAATAATGCATGAGTTCCTACAAGAATTTTTGTAGAGCCATTTACTAAATCAGTAAGAATTTCTTTACGACGAGACTTGGGAGTAGAACCAGTTAACAGATCTACGTTTAATTCAAGCTGAGGAATCCATTTGCTAAGTGTTTGATAGTGTTGTGTTGCAAGCACTTCAGTTGGTGCCATAAAAGCACCCTGCCATCCTGATTGAACTGCAGTGAGGAGTGCTGAAATAGCGACAACTGTTTTACCACTTCCAACATCGCCTTGTAATAGTCGCGACATTGGTTCGGCTTTGACTATGTCTAATTCAATTTCCTTCAAAACCCTTTTTTGAGCATCTGTGAGGGAGAAAGGAAGAATATTTAAAAACTTACCAACCAGGCTATTACTACTTAGCTCAATACTTAATTTAGGAGAATTAGATTTCTTATGTAAATCACGTCTTAAAAGAAGACTAAGCTGCAACAATAAAAACTCTTCGAATACAATTCTTCTTTTTGCTTTAGCTAAAGTTATTGAATTCTCAGGATTATGAATACGGAAAAAAGCTTCTTGCTTCGAAGGTAGGTCTAATCTTTTTAATGTATCTTTAGGGAGTGGCTCCTCTATTTCAGATGTCAAATAAAGAATCGATTGGACTAGATCTCTGAATTTATCAGAAGTAATTCCTTCAGTTAAAGAATAAACAGGAAATATCTGACCAATAGTTCTAGATTTCAAATAATTATTAGGACTATCGATAATTTCTATTAAAGGATCATTTAATGATTTACCATATCTACTTTCCTTAACGAGCCCACTTACCGCAACAGTTGCGCCAACAGCGTACAAACTTTGCTGAGATTTTACATACGAAATACTACTATTACGACGTCCTGCAAAAAATCTAGTAACTTTCATACCTCCTGTCTTATCTTTTATAAACAACTCAAGAATTGAAAGATTTGGATTCTTAGGACTTTTAAATGAACTACATCGTCTAATTTTTGCGACAATAGTTACATTCTGACCTGCATGGCTTTTATCAATAGTTTTCAATGAAGTGTAATCAACATAATCACGAGGAAGATAATTTATGAGATCACGAATTAAAATAAGACCCAATGAAGATAATCTCTCAGCTTGCTTTGGGCCCACACCTCTAATAGCAGAAATCGAACACCCTAAACTTAATGAATCTGTCGAAGAACTTTTCTTATATAAAATAGACTCATGAGATCTTCTTATCTTTAATTTTTTTGAATCTACTTTCTTTTCAGCTTCTTGATATTTGTATAGATCATGTAAAACATGTCTGGACTTAGCTATTATTCTACGTCTCTCATCTATAGACATATTTGAATATCTTTCATAATCCAAAGCTAATTTCTTTAATTTAGAAAGATCATTCTCACTAAAAGCTATGGAAGGGATACTTAATAAATACCCACTTACAAAATAAGAGAATTTACTTGTTCTCCCTTGAATATTAGTAAACCCGTGATCAACTTCAACTGTTAAAGCTTGTTGTAAAGATCGAATCCAGGTTTTTAGTTCACCCGATTTACTATCAGGAATAGCTTTTAAATCATTACTACTTATATTTTTGTTGTATCCTTCCACCATTCTTTATTAATCTCATCTGCTAAGGAACGACCTTGCCAATAACGTTGTTGTTTAATCATACCCAAAAGTACATTTTGATAATGTTTAATATTAATTCTATTTTTCCTAAGTCTTGGATTATCAAATTCCATATCCGAGGGGGTGATTAGCAAGCAATCGATATCTAATCCTCCAGAACCTAATGGATTATTTGTTGGTAATTTAAAAGTAAGAATATTAGATATAGATTTAGAAGAAATTAATTGGCCTGATAAAGCCGCATCTAAAATATTAATTGGGACAAGTGTATTTACCAAGCCTGATTTTAAAAGTTCAGTATTAATGGAATGTGAAAGATCACGCAATCTTCGAACTAAAGCTGTATCTATAGAAATCATCCACTCATATAAGCCAATTGGTGATTGTGGTAGAAATCGATTATTTTTCACATCTTCATAAAGATTAGACTCATTAGATGAAGCTTGTATTTTTGAATCTGAGTCACTTGAATTAGATTCATCAGTCAAAGCAAATATTGACTGTAAAATTTCAATATCTTTCCTTTTTAAATTAAAAGTATCAGAATTCTTGTCATCATCTTTTAATGAATGATAATCCTTACTTGTATTATCAAGTAGATACTCACTATTTGATATTTCACTTTTCACATAAGATTCTTTATCATCTATTGAATATGGAGCTTTTATTTCTCCATTCCATCCTTCAGTAATTGATAAGTTCTCCAGTGGCGGAATTAAGCTTATATCAATTGAATTAAGTTCGTTAAATGATTCGGATTTTCCCGAATTATCTTTCATATTAGGGTTATTTGATATTTCATCTTTAGCATTATTGAAATTACGAATATTTTCTTCCTCAATTTTCTTTGACAATTCATTTAAATGTTCAATTGTTATAAGAGAGATATTTTCCGAAACTAACTTATCAATTATAAACTGAAATTTTTTTCTTGATCTTACTGTTGAAAAGCCAAAATCATCTCCAAGCCTATCAGTAATAAGAGAGAATAATGAAGTTCTTATGGTTTGAGGAAGAAAATTTCTTAGCTCCTCAAGATAAAAAGAATTAACCCTATATAGATAAGGAGATATATTCTTACATTTTTCTTTTAATAGACTTATTTGATCTAAAGGGTCAAAATCGGGATCAAATAAATGCTTATTTCCAGACAAGATTAACCTGAAGTCATAGATGCAACCTCTTCTGCAAAGTCAGGTCCTTGTACCTCAATCCCCTCACCAAGAGTATATCTAGTAAATCTACGAACTTTTATATTTTCCCCTATTTTACCAGCAACTTGTTTTACCAATTCTTCAACATTTAATGAACTATCTTTTATAAATGGCTGTTCCAAGAGAGCCATTTCTTTTAATCTCTTTCCAATTCTTCCATCAACAATTTTAGCTTTTATTTGATCAGGCTTGCCTGAAAGATCATCTCTGCCCATTTCTATTTCTTTCTCTTTATTAGCAATTGATTCTGGAATTTGATCAACACTTACATATTCAACATTAGGACAAGCAGCGACTTGCATAGACAGATCTCTCAATAAACCTTGGAATAAATCTCCTCTCGCAACAAAGTCAGTCTCGCAGTTCAATTCAAGAAGGACTCCAACTCGAGAACCTGTATGTATGTAACTTCCAACAGCACCCTCAGCAGCTACTCTGCCTGATTTTTTTTCTGCACTAGCAATGCCTTTTTGTCTTAACCACTCAATAGACTTTTCCATATCACCCTTATTTTCAATTAGGGCTTTTTTGCAATCCATCATTCCTGCGGATGTCTTATCTCGCAGTTCTTTGACGAGTTTAGCTGTTATATCCGGCATTTTAATTTGGGGTAACGAGAAATAAGGTAATAAGAATCTATCAAATAAATTTATTTTAACTACTCATTCGGGCCATGTCTCCCTTCATTAATAGCATCAGCTAATCTACCCAAAACAAGTTGAACAGATCGGACAGCATCATCATTGCATGGTATCGGAATTTCACAAAGATCTGGGTCGCAATTAGTATCAAGCATTGATACCAGGGGGATATCTAGTTTTCTAGCCTCTAGAACAGCATTTGTTTCTCTCCTTTGATCAACTAAAACGACAACATCGGGCAACCGTCTCATTCCTTTTAGACCGCCTAAATATTTTTGCAGTCGTTCTAATTCTCTACGCAATACGGCTCCCTCTTTCTTGGGGCGCATTGCGATAGCACCACTTGATTCCATTCTTTCAAGATCTTTAAGTCGATCAATTCTCGCTTTCATGGTTGTCCAATTGGTAAGCATACCTCCTAACCATCTTTGATTAACGTAGGACGCGCCGCACCTGATAGCTTCTTGAGCAACAACTTCGGAAGCTTGTTTTTTAGTGCCAACAAAAAGAAATCTTTTACCGCTTCTTGCTGCTCCTCTTGTCCATTTATAAGCACTGTTCATACAAACAGCGGTTTTTACCAAATCAATAATGTGTACTCCATTACGAGCAGAATAGATGTAACGGGACATCTTAGGGTTCCACCTTCTTGTCTGATGCCCAAAGTGAGCACCAGCTTCCATCATCTCTGAGAGAGAAACTACAGCCATGTTTTTTTTGTGGGTTCCGGGTTCGCCTCCACCCGACAGGGATAAATTAAATCTTGGTTAAACAATCAAAATTTAATTTATCACCCGAAACAATCAGGTGTGCGGTTTTAAATTGCACTACTAATCTAACAAATCATGGCTCACCGAAGTCCAATTAATGATGCTTCTCTAAAAATTTGTCTCACTCCAATCAAATTAAGAGGAAGTCTTAACAATTCCATAGCCAAACCAGACTGACCATTCCTGATTAAAACAGCCAAGAGAGGTTTAAGAGTTTTTGTATTAATAAGTCCACCAAGAGTTAAAAATTCCCAAAGACAACGATGAATAAAAGTATATTGAATAATAAACTTTACTCTCAAAGTTGGGTGCTTGCGATAAAAAACCAATCCCATCTTTGCTCTCTCTTTTTCAATTCGAATCAAATCAGGAATTTGATCAAGAGCTAATGCTGGGTGCCAATGATATCCAATAGCTTTTGGACATTTAATAAGCTTTACTCCCATATTTCTTAGCCTTTCTCCTAATTCCAAATCTTCCCAACCATACAGTCGAAAAGAAGGGTCAAAAAGCCCAGATAATTCTAATACCCTTTTATCAATAGCAACATTTCCAGTAGCAAAGTAAGCCCAAGACAAGTCTTGTAGTTTAAAAGGTTCAGAATTTGGGTAAGTAAAATTAGAAGTGTTAATTACAGATCCATAGGTAAAGCATTTTCTATTACCAATTTTTTTCCAAGCCTTTAGTAAGGATTCAACATGGCTCCTAAGGAAATACTTGTCAACAACCAGATCACTATCAATAAAAACAATTAAGTCACCTTTTGACTTGTTTACTCCAAGATTTCTTCCTAGAGCTGGCCCCCCATGGTCTTGTTCAAAAAATCTTAGGTGGGGAAAAGTCTCGATATTATTTCTTAGCCAATCAATAGTCCCATCAGTTGATCCATCATCTACAATTACAATCTCGTAATTGTAGATTTCTTCATTCCAGATTTGATTTTCTAATGCAATTAGACACTTTCTTAGTATAGGAAGTCTATTGTAAGTCGGTATAACAACGCTAATTAACATCCCAAATTAAAAAATAGAATTCAAGGTTTTTGTTCAAACTCTTTAAATTAAAAGATTTAAAAAGAATATTTTCTGATTTGAATAGAAATTATTAATCAGCTGCTCCACCGTTATTTGCAGTACCTGTAACACCGTTACCTGCTCCTTCTCCCCTACCATCATTGCGAAGCTTACGCTTCTTAAATTTCCTTGCATAAGCCCTATTTCTCTCTTGCTTCTCTTTCTTAAGATTTCGTCTTTTGGACATGCTCAGTTCCAACAAATTTTATATCTATCTAATTTACTAAACAGAGGGCAATATTTGGCCATCTTCCATTCTCAAGAGACGATCTGCTACATCCAAAATTCTCGGATCATGAGTAACCATCAACACTGAACAGGATTGTTCTAAAGCTAGTTTTTTTAACAAATCAACAATTTCTCTACCAGTTGAACTATCTAATGCAGATGTTGGTTCATCTGCTAATAGTAATTTGGGTCTAGCGGCAAGAGCTCTGGCAATGGCAACTCGCTGCTTTTGGCCACCTGATAAATCTTGCGGCAGCTTAGATAAGTGGTCTTCTAATCCAACAGATCTTAACCATTCTCTAGACTGCGCCCTTCGAGCCTTGTATGAAAATCCATCTAAAAGGTCAGCACCCATTTGCACATTTTGTTCAGCGGTAAGACATCTCAAAAGATTGTGCCCTTGAAAAATCATTCCAATATTTTTTCTAAGATTCTGTCTAGTTTTTCTGCTGGCTCCAAAAAGTTGTTTACCAAATACTTTAAGGTCACCATCTTGAACTTTACGAAGAGCTCCAATTAAGGTTAAAAGAGTAGTTTTTCCACATCCCGAAGGTCCCGTAAGTAAAACAACCTCCCCAGGAGAAATTTCCATTGATATGGACTGAAGAACATGCCTTCTCATATCTCCATGACCATACCAGTGATTCAAAGAAGCAATATTTAAAGTATTATTATTCATATTTGTCATAAATTATTTAAATATAAAAACATACGATTTGTTCATCAAAATATCTCAGCAGGATCTGCATCAGCCAATTTTTTCATAGCAGCTAAAGCTGAGCCCATG
Source organism: Prochlorococcus marinus str. MIT 1013 (assembly GCF_027359395.1). NCBI lineage: Bacteria > Bacillati > Cyanobacteriota > Cyanophyceae > Synechococcales > Prochlorococcaceae > Prochlorococcus > Prochlorococcus marinus. The sequence goes on along the minus strand of NZ_CP114778.1, from coordinate 160,159 downwards.
CACATAAAAAGTATCAAACAAAATATAATTGATGCTCTACTAAAACTCATTTCAACAGGTAATTTAGTTGATGATCTAACCAAAGCATATAAAGCTTGCCCTGAAATATAGGCAGGAATATATCCCATAATTGATAAAATGAATCCTTCTCTAGCTACAACTCCTAATAGGCTCCTTAAGTTATATCCCATAGCCATTAGGGTTGCATATTCAGGCAAATGATCACTTACATCACTATAGAGAATCTGATAAACAATTACACAACCAACAATAAATCCCATTGCAGCACCCAAGGTAAAAATAAATCCAATCGATGTACTACTTTTCCAATAATTCTTTTCAAAATCTATAAATGATTTCAAAGACATAACTTTAACGTCACTAGGCAAACTTAAATTCAAAGAACGAACAACCTTCTCAACATCAGATCCCTTCTTTAACCTTACTAAACCAATTTCAATACTTCCTTTAGGATTCCCTGGAGATAAATCTAAATATGTCTCACTGCTAGTTATTAAATTTCCATCAGCTCCAAAGGAAGGACCTAAACTAACTATTCCAGAAACTCTTACCCTTTTACCTGCAACTTCAGTTTCAACTAAACGCCCTGATTTAAACCATAAAGATATAGGCCCAAATTCATCTCTGGAAAGATCATCAAACAAAACTCTTCCTTTATTTTTTAGAGTTTCAGCCTTTCTTTCGAAATCAGAATCAATTAATAATGGATTACTTGGCTCAAAACCTAAAGCAAGAATAGATCTTGTTGATAAATTTTCAGGATTTCGCCAAAGTAAAAAATTCCAATTAACAGCTGTTGTTCCTAAAACGTCCTTATGTGCCATGGCTTGAACTAATCTTCTTCGAGGGAACCCACTCATGCTTATTGAACTTTTTGAGCGAGGACTAATTAAAACCAGATCTGCGTCAAACAGCTTATGAACAGTAACACTTGCGTCAAACAACCCATCTCTAAAACCTAATTGCATAAACATCAAAATTCCTGCGAATGCAATTCCTGCGATAGCTACCAATATTCTCAAAGGTTGTCTTGTCAGCAAAAGCCAAGCAAGAGGTATTTTTCTTTGTTTTAAAAGATTATTTAAACCCACTACGGCAGAAAACGAGCAATCACTTTCATTCCAGTTAGATGAGAGACCTTTTTAGCTGATACATTATCAAGTTTTACTCTAACCTCAACAACTCTTGAATCAGCATCGCCAGTTGGATCCGTTGAAAGCACTCTTCTTTGCCTGACTTGTGGACTAATCAAACTCACTTGACCTCTTAAAGACCCTTTAAATCCACCATTCTCACTTATCAAATCAACATCTTGACCTAATTTAACTCTATCTATATCGGATTCATACACTTCAATAAGCGCTTCCATTAATTGGTTAGCGCCAACATTGATTACACCAGACGAATTTGGTCTCTCACCTTCACGAACTAAAATTTGCAGAACAATACCATCAATTGGACTTTTTAATTGTGTTTGTTCTAAATCAACATTAATAGCATCGATGGTAGATTTAAGCTTTAAAATACTAGTCTCAGAAATAAGCAAATCATCTTTCATCTTGTCTAAAACAATTAGCGCAACTGCACCTTTATCAACAAGAGTTTGATATCTATTGATTTCCCTTTTTTTTATACTGATTTGACTCATTAATATATTTAAATTAGCCTGTGCAGATTTTAAATTAGCTTCAAGTTTAGGACGGTTATCAAAAATAGCTAAGATTTGACCCTTGATAATAGATTCACCCTCACGAATTAATAATTTAGATAGTCTTGGCGTGCCACCCTTAGCACTACTTGGAGCTGCTAATTTTCTTACTTCGCCAAGAGGATTCAATTGTCCTAAAGCTGCTACACCTTCAATCCTATCAACAACTTCAGTATTATTGATAGATTGATTTGCATCTAAATCTTTATTATTACATCCACTAATTGAAATCAAAAACAAGGGAGTAATGCCTAGAGAAAAAAGGAATTTATAAGATAAATATTTAAACATAACTAACATTCAAAAAGGATTTTATTGATATATTTATCAGCCCAAGACGAACCAAAGAATTTAGTTAAGATACCCCTGGTCTTATCATTAAGTTTCTGATTTGAGCAATATCGTTTTTGATAACTAAGTCTATCCATTGTATCCAACGAATTAATATCGTCAGGTTCTACTCTAGCCAGTAAAGATAATAATAGTGATAAATATTGATCAATGAGTTTTAAAAATAATTTTTCTTCGAGAAAATCAACTGGACGAATAAAGCATACATACGGAGAAAAGATACATCCCCATTGTGGAATCTTTCCAGGTTCATTGAATTTAGGGAATTTTATTGATCTCAATTGAGCAATCAGGGAATCAGGCAAATGTTTCCCAACAGGGGACAAATCAACAATTGCGGCAGATATGTTATTTGAATTAACTACCAAATCAGCACCATATATGGGTAGTTCGTAGCATGGATCAGGGAAAAAAACACAATGCAGTATTTGCAATGATTTTCCAAGCATTGCGACTTCCAAATGAATTTTCCTAAATCCTTTTGCTTGATAAAACTCGTTGGTAATAAATAATTCCTCCTTATTTAGGTTGCTATAAATTTTGCTGGACTTGGGGTCAATGTTTAAAGGTTCAACATCAGTCAACGAATTGATTCTATTTTTGATAAGTTCGAAAGCCTCAAGCAAAAGAGGATTCAATTTACTTTGAGTGCTAAAAACTGACTTCAAAACCAGAACTCAAGGCTAAAAGGGTTTGAATAAGATTCATAGAAACTGTTTATATATAAATATACTTATAGAATATTATATGATTATTAAGGCTAAAAAGAACTAAAAAAGAGATTTTTTTTGCAAAGACAAGTGAATAAGCACAAAGAGTTCAAAGGTTATATTTTGAAAAATATAGGATACTAAAGTAAAGTAAGTAAAAAAGGATAATTTAAATACAAAATAAAATATAGATATAAAAATTATATAAATATCAAATTAATCTTTTACAATTTAAGAAATTCAAACCTATCGGATTTTAAAATTATAAATCTCATTCGCTAGATTCATATAGCATAAAGATTTAGCGTCCTTTAAGATATATAGAATGAAAGTAAATCATTGGTCTTTACCTAATGGTGCTACATGTGTTGTAGCAGATATAGAACAATCAACATTGACTTGTATAGACTTTTGGTGCAAAGGAGGAAGTCTTTATGAAATGAAAGATCAAGAAGGGATGGCACATTTCTTAGAGCATATGATATTTAAAGGCAGTAAGAACCTTAAAGAAGGTGAATTTGATTTAAGGATTGAATCTCTTGGTGGAAGTAGTAACGCTGCAACTGGTTTAGACGATGTTCACTATCACGTTCTTGTACCACCAGAAAAGATGGAAGAAGGACTAAAACTGATATTAGAATTATTATTATTTCCGAAAATCGAACAAGACGCCTTTGAAATGGAGAAAGAAGTAGTTTTAGAGGAAATCGCTCAGAATATTGAGCAACCAGATGAAATTATTTATATGAAGTTATTAAAAGAATGTTTAACACCTCATAGATATTCTAAACCAATACTGGGTGATGAAAAGACTGTAAAAAGTATAAACTCTAAACAAATGAAACTATTCCATAAAAATCATTATGTAGGTAAAAACTGTACACTTTGTATAGCTGGAGAATTGCCAAAAGATATTTATTCGATAATTAATAACAGTAAACTTAAAGAATTAAAAACAATTGCAGAAGAAACAAATATAAGTAGCAAGACGACTTTTAATAAAGGTTATAAAAAAGAAAAAATTCCTAGGCTTGAGGGAGGAAGAATATTAAAAGCCTGGAAGCTTCATCCTGCAAAAGAGCAGGTCTTAATTTTAGGGGCAGAAATTGCAGCCACAATGTTATGCGACGGTAAAAGTAGTCTTATTGTTAAGGACTTAAGAGAAGAAAAACGTATTATCGAATCAATAGATATTGATTTACAAATACTTGAGGAGGGTGGATTAATTCTTCTTGACATCAGCTGTCCGCAAGAAAATCTTAAAATTGCCGAAAGTGAAATCAATAAAATACTAAAAGAATTAAATAGAGGTTTAATTACTCATAAAGATTTGGAACGTGCAAAAAAATTAGTCATAAATAATATTTACTTTGGCTTAGAGTTGAGTACTCAAATTGCCTCAGCATTAGGTAATCAGGCCTTATGGGGTCGACACCAGTCAATATTAAAATCTATAGATGATATTTCATATTGGACTACTTCACGCTTAAATGAATTAATTTTTCCATTATTTGATCCAGAAAATGCATTTACATTAATTGCTGAACCTGAGAAATAAATATGAATATAATTCTAGACAAACTCAATAGCAAAAATATAATGTGTGCAAAACTCTGGATAGAAGATGGTAGTAGAAATGATCCAAAAGATAAAAAAGGAATTCATCAACTTCTAAGTGCAACAATGCTTAGAGGTTGTGGACCATATAATAATAAGCAAATTGCTGAAATCGTAGAAAGTTCTGGATCAAGTTTAAATTGTGACACATACGAAGATGGTCTTCTAATAAGTCTTAAATGTGTCGAAAGTGATGCTTATAAACTTCTTCCTTTAATTGGTTGGATGATTACAAAACCTTTACTTCAAACAGATCAGATTGAATTAGAAAAAGATCTAACAATAAAAGCCATTAAAAGACAAAAAGAGAGTACATATCAATTAGCTTTTGATGGTTGGAGAAAAATGGTATATGGTAATGGACCATATGGTCATGATCCACTGGGATCAATCGTTGATATAAAAAAAATTAATAAAGAACATATATTGCCAATCTCAAAATTATTAATTCATAGAAAAAAGAACTTAGTAATTTCAGGCAAGTTTCCAATTGATATAGACAATTTTATAGAAAATACAATCGCATTTAAGGGTTTTAATAATAATTTTACTAATAAAAATCAAACATATAAAAATAATGTTGAAAATGAAATTCTTTCTAAACAAAAAACCAGTATTTATACACGATCAATAAATACTAAACAAGTCATTCTGCTTCTAGGTAAAGCAACAATTAGATATGATAATGAATCAGATATTTTGCTTAGACTGTTATCATGCTACTTAGGTTATGGAATGACAAGTTTATTATTTAAGGTTCTCAGAGAAAAGTATGGAGTAGTTTATGAGGCTGGAATTTATCACCCTATAAGAGAGAATCAAACACCATTTATTATGCACGCTTCTACAACTGAAGAGAAAGCAATCTTTACTCTTCAGTTACTAAAAGAGAGTTGGGAGAAAATTATTGAAAGTGAAATATCGGCTGAAGAATTAGATCTTGCAAAGATAAAATATCGAGGTCAAATGGCACATTCTTTACAGAGTATTAGTCAGAGAGCTGAGCATAAAGCTCATCTTTTAGGAATTGGTCTAACAAAGGATCACGATAAAGAAATTCTACTAAGACTCGAAAATATAACTAGTAAAGAAGTCAAGGAAGCTGCAAATAAATATTTAAAGAACCCATTGCTAAGCGTTTGTAGCAACAAAGAAGTTATTCAAAAAATAAGTAATGACTGGAAAATTTAATCAAGTTTCATTTAATTGTCAGCCATCTTCATCCAAAGTCTTAAGTCTTTCAGAAGGAATCAAGAAATTGCCCCTTCTAAATTTCACCTCTAACAAATCATTTTGCCTTATTCCAATAATTATACCAACCTCATCAAGAGATACTAGGTCTGGCGGTCTTAAGATTGATATAGAATCTGCAGTCTTCAAGTATGGCAAAGGAACTTGTAAGGACACTTTTTCTCCAACTGAAAATTTCATTATGAATAAATAGCATTAAATGATCTTATTGACATATCAATCAATTTGTAAATAATAATGTATAAGAGTTGCTAAATAAATTCATTGCAAAAATTTAGTAGCGGAATAAAAGCAATAACAGGCGTAATGTTAATCATAGTTTGCGCGATGTTACCATCATCTATAATTTTTCCTAAAGAAGACCTATCTCTCTCAACTATCCCACTTAATAGCAATTGGCAAATCCAGGGGCTTTTTTTGACTTCATTGCTTTGCGGACCTCAAATCGGAACAATTTCTGCACTTTCCTATCTTATTATAGGCTTATTCTATTTACCTGTTTTTCATGGAGGAGGTAGTGTTGGTTATATCTTAACTCATGAATTTGGATATTTATTAGGACTTATTCCTGCTGCTTGGACATGTGGTTTTTTAGCCAAACAAAATTCAAAAGCTAATCTAATTAATTATACATTTTATACAGCCTTATCATTAGGGATTGTGCATCTTATAGGTATTACTTATCTAATTCTTGGTAAAATATTTGGAAATTGGTTAGATAATTTATCCGATCTTATTTTAATAAATTCTTTCATACCTTTTCCAACTCAATTATTACTATGCATATCAATAAGTTTATTATCAATAATACTAAAACGTATATTAATACTAAAATGACTTCATTTAAGAATAGACGCATGAAAATAATATCTACCTCTTTTTATATTATTTTTTTAGATCAATTCAGTAAGTTTTTAATATTAAATACCATAGGTTTTGAAAGATCTAAAAATATTATTCCTAATTTATTAAATCTCACATTAGTAAAAAACAAAGGAGCTGCATTTAGTCTTTTTAGCAATTCTACAAACTTACTCACTATTACAAGTATTCTAGCCTCATTAATATTAATTACTATTATATTAAAATTTCCACCAAAATCTTTTTGGAATTTAAGGGGGCTTGCATACCTTCTAGGTGGGACTGTAGGTAATGGAATTGATAGATTATTTAGAGGCTATGTTCTTGATTTTTTAGATCTAGTTCCAATTAATTTTCCTATTTTCAATGTAGCAGATTTATCAATAAATATTGCTATTATATGTTTTATAATTGATATAATTATTTCCAAAGATAAATCAAGAATAAAGTATTAAAAGAATGGTTTTTATCACATGAAAACATATAATACAAAAAAAATATTATTTTATATATTGATAATTTTCATTAGCCTGACATTTGTAGGCTTAATTGGAGCAATAATTAGATTAATAAATATCCCTGCTATATTAATAACAGTGATCATAATAGGTGGTTTAAGTTACTCAAAAAAGATAGATTGGTTGAAAATAAATCTAAAATCAATATTCAAGATTAAAAGTGATAGTAATTCAATAAATCTGTCATTAACAAGCAAAAAGCAAGCCGCAGGCAAATCATTAAGAAGTATTGATCAATTAATCACATTAATTAATGACAAAGTCAAGGCTCAGGCACTAAAGGATGAAAAGGATAGAGTTTCATTAGAGTTAGATAGAGGAGATATCATTTTAGTAGTATTTGGAATTGGCTCAAGCGGTAAAACCTCACTAATAAGAGCTCTTTTAAAAAGAATAGTTGGCAAAGTTAGCCCTGAAATGGGATCAACAAGAGTAAAAGAGACCTTCCGGCTGAAACTTAAAGGACTTTCGAGAGGAATAAAAATTATTGATACTCCAGGAATATTAGAAGCAGGGGAAGAAGGCCGTGAGAGGGAAAAAAGCGCCTTACTCGAAGCACGTAAATCTGATTTAATGTTAGTAGTAATAGAAGGTGATTTACGTTCTGAAGAAACAAAAACAATCAGAAGTTTATCTAAATCAGGCAAAAGGCTATTACTTGTTCTTAATAAAATAGATTTAAGAGGAGAAAATGAAGAGAAAAGATTAATTCAAATTCTCAATTCAAAATGTTTTGATTTTATTGAGCCAAAAGATATTATTTGTACATCAGCATCTCCTCAGACAATTTCAATACCTGGCAAAAAGCCTTATCAACCAGACCCTGAAATCAATAGTTTAATTAGAAGATTAGCAAATATTTTACATGAAGAAGGTGAAGAGTTGATCGCAGATAATATATTGCTTCAATGTAGTAATCTTGGTAAAGAAGGGAAGAGATTATTAGTTAAGCAAAGAAGTCAATCAGCCAAAAAATGTATTGACAAGTATGGTTGGCTAAGTAGCGGAGTATTAATACTAACACCATTACCAGTTATAGATATGATCGCTGCTGCGGCTGTGAATGCACAAATGGTAATTGAAATCGCAAAAATCTATGGTATTGAAATCACAAAAGAGAGAGCAAAAAAGTTAGCTTTTTCAGTAGGAAAAATACTGGCAACTATGGGTTTAGTTAATGGGGGAGTTTCACTAATAAGCTCAACATTAAGTTTGTCACTTCCAACATTAGTTGTTAGCAAAGTAATTCAAGGTGTAAGTGTATCCTGGCTAACTAGGATTGCTGGAGCAAGTTTTATAACCTATTTCCAACAAGACCAAAATTGGGGAGACGGTGGAATCCAAGAAGTTGTTGAATATCATTATAACTTAAACAAAAGGGATGAGTACTTCAAAAGTTTTATTAGAAGAGCTTATGAAAGGGTTATTGATCCTTTAGTTGAAAAAAAAGTCAAAAAACTACCGCCGAGATCAAGGCCTCCGAGGGGGGAGGACTCATCGGACCTCTAAAATCCAAAACAAAAACAAATGCCAAGTATATTAGGCCAATCAAAATTGATATAAAAGCTGTTATTAATGCCAATATATTTTTCTTATTAAAAAGATCCTTATTCATTTAAAAATCAAATAATTGAATGATTAATAAGATTAGCTAAGGTTTTCAAATGATTAGATTTAGTATTAGGGTTTCCCATAACAGCTTTTAAATAATATCTATCTCCATACATTGGTCTAGAAAGCATAAACTTATTAGCTAACAAAGTTTTTCTCGTTTTTACAGACCAATCGGACGCTTGAGAAGCAGTGAAATTGATGGGTGTTATAGCTAAAAGATGAAGAGGTCCTGATATTATTTTAAATTTTGATAAATCAATTATTGATTCTAAATAGCATCTTCTTTGAATAGACTCTAAAAGTATTTTTTCAATACCCTCTTCACCCAATTGTCTTAAGCCAATCCATAATTTCAATGACTCAGCAGATCTAGTACCCTGAATTCCAAGCTCTCCTCGATGAAAGTCATTCCCTGTAATTGGTTCGGCATAAGGTAATCCAGTTGAAAAAGTAGAAGAAAGATGATCTTTGTCTGCTACAAGTAGTAAAGATGAAGTTTTTGCGATGCCCAATAATTTCTGTGGATTAATAGTTATGGAGTCAGCGGAACCTAAACCATTAACAATTTCCGAAGTGATTTTTGAGAGGCCGTAAATCCCACCAATTGCTCCATCAACATGAAGCCAAATATTTTCTTTTTGGCAAAATTGAGCGATCCCAGAGAGTGGATCAATAGCTCCCCTTACAGTAGTACCTGCTGTCGCTACGATGGCGAAACATTTCTTTCCCTCAGATTGTATTTTTTTTAAATTAGAAGACAAATAAGAAATATCTAATTTACCGTTTTCATCCGTAGGAACTTTTTGTAAAGATTCCTTTTTAAGACCCATAATCTTAAGAGCTTTTGAGAATGAGACATGACAATCTTCACTTGCAAAAAACACAGCACTAGGATCATTTTCTAGGCCAGCAATATTTCTTGCCATTACTAAAGCCATTAAATTACTTAAACTTCCCCCGCTTGCTGCTACACCTCCAGATAAATCACCAAGACCCAACCTATGACAAAACCATTTACATAGTTTTCTTTCCAAGGATGACAAGCTAGGTGATAATTCTTCAGCTAAAAGATTGTTATTTAAACCAGCACAAATTAGTTCTCCTACAATTGAAGCTGATAGAGGAGGTGGGTCCAAATGAGCAAGGGATCCTGGATGGGAGGGTCGGTAGGAACCATTCATTAATAATTGAAGTTCGCTCAATAAAACATTATTAGATACACCTTCCTTTGCTGGAAAGACCTCTGGTAAATCAAATAAATCAGGGATTGGAGCTTGACTGCCTGATTCAGCAAACCAATCACAAAGATTACTTGAGGCTTGAGCAAGTAAAGAATGCAATTCTCTATCTAAATTGTGTGGTGATGCGAAAGGGTCCAAAGAAAATAAGTCTCTATTTGTAGTATTGGATGATCCAGTTCAAACAAAAAAAAAATGATTAATCTCCAGATAAACATTTTATTTGATAATTCTCCAATCATCTAAAAAATTGTCAAAACCAATCTCACTGAGTCAGGAAGAAAAAATAAAGTGGATGACAAGATTGCTAACCAAGGCAAAACTTGTAGGCGAGAGAGGGGAAGTTCCCATTGCTGCAGTTATTCTCGACAAAAGAGGTAGATGTATTGGTTATGGGGGGAATAGAAGAGAAGCAATGAAAGATCCTTTAGGTCATGCGGAATTAGTTGCACTCCGACAAGCTTCTTGGATAAATAATGATTGGAGATTTAATGACTGTACATTGATAGTAAATTTGGAGCCATGTCCAATGTGCGCGGGCGCAATAATACAAGCAAGAATGGGGAGGATTATCTATGGATCTGAAGACCCAAAAAGAGGAGCACTAGGTGGAAGTATTAATCTAGCTGAGCACAAAAGTGCCCATCACAGAATGTTGATTGAAAGAGGAATAATGAAAGAAGAATCTAGAAAGGTTATCGTGGATTGGTTTAAAGATAAAAGAGTTTTAGCTAAAGAAAAATTCATTATCTAAACTTAGGTAATTCAGTTTCAAAGATATTTATTATTTTTTCTACATTCTTAGAAGTTGAATTATATCCCATCAAACCAATTCTCCATACTTTTCCAGCCAGGTCACCTAAACCACCTCCTATCTCAACTCCAAAATTATTTAGTAAATGCTTAGTAAATGCCTTACCATCAACACCCTCAGGTATTTTCACTGTTGTTAGCGTAGGTAAGCGCAATTCTTCTTTCACATGTAATTCCAAACCTATATTCTCTAAAGAAATCCAAAGCGATTTAGCATTTTTCTTGTGTCTATCCCATGAAATCTCTAATCCTTCTTCAGCTAACAATCTAAGCGCTTCTCGAATGCCAAAATTCATGTTTACAGGAGCGGTGTGATGATATACACGATCACTACCCCAGTATTTATTAAGCAAAGAGACATCTAGATACCAGTTAGGAACTTTATCTTTTCTATTAGACATTTTATCTTCCGCTCTCTTATTCATTGAAAAAGGACCTAATCCTGGAGGGCAACTTAATCCTTTTTGGCTGCAACTGTATGCTAGATCAATTTTCCATTCATCCAAATAAAGAGGAACGCCTCCCAAAGAAGTTACTGTGTCTACAAGAAGTAAACAATTATATTTTCTGCATAAATCACCAATTCCATCCATAGGTTGACAAACACCTGTTGAAGTTTCGGCATGAACAATTGCCAAAACAGCTGGGTTATGTTTTTTCAATGCATCTTCTATTTCCTCAAGTGAGAATGCATTTCCCCAATCTTTCTGAATGGTTTCTACATTTGCTTTGTACCTACCTGCCATATCCGCAAGTCGATGTCCAAAATATCCTTTGATAGCAACTAAAACCGTATCTTCTGGCTCAACAACATTTGCCAATGTTGCCTCCATTGCTGCACTTCCAGTACCACTCATTGGGAGTGTTAATCGATTGCTGGTTTGCCACGCATATCTAAGCAACTCTTGAACCTCACTCATCAGGTCCACATAAAAAGGATCCAAATGACCAATGGGAGGCTGAGAGAGTGCTTTTAAAACAGCAGGATCTGCGTTTGATGGGCCTGGCCCAAGCAATAACCTTTCAGGAGAAACAGTTGGACCAAAATCTTTACGATGTTGATTATCAACAGAAGGAAGAATTTGAGTGGCCAAGAAAACAGATCGGTTTATATATCTACCGAGCCTAAAAGGCGATAGGCAAAGTCGGGGTGTTTTTTTTAGGGATTGCAATAGGAATTTGCTAGATTTGCCTAAGAAGACAAAAAATAATCGTAGTTTTCTGTTAAAAGTCTAAAAAAAGTGCTTCTTAATACAAAAAGTGATTCAATCGCTTATTACGTTCATAATTAGATATATCTATTGTGAATCAAATTCATCATGAGCAAGACCTCTCAAGATGTTCTTCGTCAAATTAAAGATGAGGGCATTGAACTAATAGATTTAAAGTTCGCGGACTTACATGGCAAGTGGCAACATTTAACTGTAGCTTCAGATCTCATTGAAGAAAGCTCTTTTTCAGAAGGGCTTGCTTTTGATGGTTCCTCTATTCGAGGTTGGAAAGCCATAAACGAATCAGATATGGCAATGGTTCCAGATCCATCAACGAGCTGGATAGACCCTTTTTACCATCACAAAACTCTTAGCCTGATTTGTTCAATTCAGGAGCCCAGAAGTGGAGAACCATATGCCAGATGTCCAAGAGCTTTAGCACAAAAAGCATTGGATTATTTAGGGAGCACTAGTGTTGCAGATGCTGCATTCTTTGGTCCTGAACCAGAATTCTTTATTTTTGATGATGTCCGATATAACTCAGGGGAAGGTGGAAGTTTTTATAGCGTTGATACAATAGAAGCTCCGTGGAATACGGGGAGAGTGGAAGAGGGAGGAAACCTTGGATACAAAATTCAACTAAAAGAAGGGTATTTCCCAGTTTCACCTAACGACACAGCTCAAGACATGAGGTCTGAGATGCTACTACTTATGGGTGAATTGGGTATCCCCATTGAAAAGCACCATCATGAAGTAGCAGGAGCTGGCCAACACGAATTAGGGATGAAATTTGCTCCCCTAATCAACGCAGCCGACAATGTAATGATCTACAAATACATCGTCAGGAACGTAGCAAAGAAATATGGAAAGACTGCCACTTTCATGCCCAAGCCAGTTTTCAATGACAATGGAACAGGAATGCATGTTCATCAAAGTTTATGGAAAGGCGGTCAACCTTTATTCTATGGCGAAGGTACCTATGCCAATTTATCTCAAACGGCTAAATGGTATATAGGTGGAATACTAAAACATGCACCATCATTCCTTGCTTTTACTAATCCAACTACAAACAGCTACAAAAGATTAGTACCAGGTTTCGAGGCACCAGTTAATTTAGTTTATTCACAGGGTAATAGATCAGCTGCTGTAAGAATTCCTTTGACTGGACCTAGTCCAAAAGCAAAAAGGCTTGAATTCAGATCGGGTGATGCATTAGCCAATCCATATATTGCTTTTTCCGCAATGATGATGGCAGGTATCGATGGAATCAAAAATCAAATTGATCCTGGAGATGGAGTTGACGTTGACCTTTTTGAGCTCCCTTCTGAGGAATTATCAAAAATAGACACTGTTCCCTCTTCATTGAACGATGCATTAGAAGCATTAAACAGTGACAATAAATATTTAACGGAAGGAGGCGTATTTACCGAAGATTTCATCAATAACTGGATAGAACTTAAATACGAAGAAGTTCAACAGCTAAGACAAAGACCTCATCCTCATGAATTCACGATGTACTATGACGCCTAATTTAAATTCTTTTATAAGTTTTTAGAATACATAATTAAGGTCTATGTAGAAATATGCATAGACCTTAATTTTTTTTTAGTTAAGTCGTCACTAATCAATCAAATCTGTTAGATAATAAAGAAATTAATAAACGGTTCATGGCAGCGCCCAGCCTTAGAAAAATTGCATATCACACGCTTCAACAAGGAAAAACACTTGCTGGGATAGCTCATAAAGAGTTAAGTACAAAGTTAATGGAAGTGTTTGCGCCTGAAGCAGCTCCAGGGAAATTTCCAATCAATCAAGATCTAGTAAAAGAAGTTAGAAGATCAATGGAAAATCTAGAGAGTGTTGATTGGAAAGAAGCAGAGGCAGGAATTTATCCTAAATCACAACTATTCGAAGCTCCATGGTTCGAATGGGCAAAGAAATATCCTTTGGTTTGGCTAGATATGCCTCAAATTTGGCAGAGGAAAACCAAAAATAAAACAAGAGAAATCCCAAGAAATGTAAATGAGCAAGAATATCCTGATTATTATTTGCAGAATTTTCATCATCAAACAGATGGTTACCTAAGTGAGCATTCTGCTGAAATTTATGACTTACAAGTTGAGATTCTTTTCAATGGAACAGCCGACTCCATGAGAAGAAGAATTTTATCTCCTTTGAAGACAGGTCTAAAAAAATATTTAACGGAAGACTCAAAGAAAGTAAAAGTTTTAGATGTCGCTACAGGTACTGGAAGAACTCTCCAACAAATACAAAGTGCATTACCACAAGTTGAACTTTATGGTATTGATTTGTCAGGTTCATACTTAAAGCAGGCAAGTAAATATCTAAGTTCCAGAAGTGGTGATCTTGTTCAACTGACAAAAGGGAATGCAGAAAACATGCCCTATTTATCAGAAAGTTTTCAGGCATTAACTTGTGTTTTTCTATTTCACGAACTACCTAGAGAGGCAAGACAAAATGTATTGAATGAATGCTTTAGATTGCTAGAACCTGGTGGAACACTTGTCCTTGCGGACTCCATTCAAATAGAAGATTCTCCAAAATTCACTCCAATAATGGAAAACTTTCACAAAATTTTTCATGAGCCATATTATAGAGACTATATAATTGACGATATAAATTTAAGATTAAAAGAAAGTGGATTTTCCGCCATAACATCTGAATCTCACTTTATGACTAAAGTATGGAAAGCAAACAAGCCAATTTAATTATGACATAAAAAAAATGTCGAAAAATAAATTTCCACAACTCAAAAATGATAATAAAAAAACATAAAAAAATTTGGTCTGAAAAAGCAATTTTACTTACACAAGAGCTTCACAATGAAATAAGTCTGAATAATTACAACTGGCATGAATTTAGGGGGAACAAACAAAGAAGAAGCGCTGAATTAATTATTTCCGCGATCTCACAATTAATTAATGATGGAGATGAAGCAGAAATAGAAGACCTTCTTAAGCAAGCAATATTATGGATAAGAGAAGAAATAAAAGATACAGGCTGCAAAAGTCATTAAAGACTTATTTCTTTATTGATAGCTGGAGTCTATTGCCTTTTCTGCTCCATCTAACATCATCAAAACACTTGTGAATCAGATATATTCCTCTTCCACTATTAGCATCAATTTCAAGAGGCAAAGAGGTTAATCTTTTATTTTTAACTATGCCTATCCCCTCATCCTGAATTTGCCATACAAACCAGTTTGGAGTAAGAATTCTTCTAACACGAATAATTTTATTGGGGTTGGATAAGTTGCCATGCACTACAGCGTTAACAAGCGCCTCATGCAAGCCTAATTCTATTTTTTTTGCAGTTTCTCTACAGATCACAGGTTCTAAAAGAGTTTCAACAAATGATCCTAGTTTTAAAGTAGAGGGATGAATAAAAACAGCCCATTTTTTAGAAATCTCCACAATTAAAACTTTCTTTGTAAATTAATCTTTTGATCAAAGAATTTAGTATAGATATAAAAACATATTTTTAACTTAAGTCATAAATAGTGTACTTAGAGAAAAAATTAAACATTAATCATTAAATTGTTAGCTTTTAGTTGTTAATGCTTGATGGTTTAGCAAGGCATCCATTAATCGAACTCCTCTAAGCTGATTAACCAATGGCATATGACCATTTGGTGCTTCAATTGACCAATTAAAAGCTTTTGGATATCTAGTCCATATTCCATCTTTTTTCCAACCGATTCGAGGCCAAAGTTTGTCATATCTTCCCCCTACTGAATCTAATATTTTTGCTTGAACTGTGAAGCCGAATTTCCCTCTGGAATAGACGATCCATAGATTATCCAAAGTTGACAAATCAATAGAAGGTATTTTTTCAACTTCGGAAAAATAAACATACCCTCTCTTTACTGCCTTTGCGCCCGCAAGCTCTCTAAGTTTTGCGCTAGTAAAACGGTCAGCATCCTCATAATTTTCATTTAATAAATATCGCTGAAGAGGTGAATAATCAAACCCAACCTCAGATGGGGCCTTAAACCAACAGAGATCATCACAATTGAGATTATTTTTTATGAAACTATCATCATTTTTATGAATGAGTTGCAAAATAAAACCAGAAGGCCAGTCATAAATGCCAGGATCAAATCCTGACATTAAAGAAGAGCCCAGACTCAGTAGATCATCAACGCGTTCTTCTAAACCAGTTAACGAACCAATACGCTTCCTTTCTGAAGCCATATTAAAAGACTCCAAATACTCCTTTATGCTTTCTTTGTTTGGATGTGGTTTTTCTACAGTCATGATCTACTGCCGGCCTAAAATGACCTGATCACTAACACTATGTCAGAGAAACCTACCAATTTAGCCTTTCCCGTAACGGATTTTCGGAATTTAACTTGTCAAATTGTTGATGTAAGAAGTCCTAGCGAATTTTGCCAAGGTCATTGGCCAGGCGCAATTAATATCCCTTTATTTTCTGATTCTGAAAGAGAGATTATAGGTAAAAGCTATAAAAAAGAAAGTCGCATAAAAGCAATATTCAATGGTTTAAAAGTTACCCTTCCTAACACCAAAAAACTCTTGGAAATAATCTTAGAAACGACTATGGCTAAAGCGAAAGGAAATAAATCATTGAGAATCTATTGCTGGAGGGGAGGCATGAGATCTAGTGCTTTTGCATGGCTTGTAAGGACAATTGGAATTAATACTTTTTTATTAAAAGGTGGATATAAAAGCTATCGGAAATGGGTTTTAAATCAATTCGAGGCTGATCTACCTTTAAGACTTATCGGAGGTAAAACAGGTACAAGAAAAACAGACCTACTAAATCACATAAATAGAGAAGATATATTTGTAATTGATTTAGAAGGAATTGCTAATCATAGAGGAAGCAGTTTTGGTTCATTAGGTATGGAGAATCAACCCACTACTCAACAATTTGAAAATATACTAGCAGAATCACTTAATGAGTTTCATAAAAATAACGCTAATGAGATATGGATAGAAGCCGAAAGTTCTAATCTAGGAAAATGTCGCATACCAAATAGTTTGTATACAAAAATGCAAAAAGCTCCGATCATAGAAATAATTAAAACGAAGAATGAGCGTGTGAAAAATTTAGTCAATATATACAGTCAAAATTCTCAAAATGAATTAAAAGATGCTGTAAATAGAATAAGCAAAAGATTAGGGCCACAAAGAACAAAAGATGCCTTGAATTCGATTGAAAGAAAAGAATGGTCTAAAGCTTGTGAAGCGATGTTGGATTATTACGATAAATGCTATGACTACGAACTAAATAAAACAAAAAATATAAATTCAATTAATATCAGTGGTCTAACCCTAGAATTATCATTAATTAAAATCTTAAATGAGAAGCTCAATCCTTTATAGTTCTTACAAGGATAGATCTATTAATGGAAGCTAAAGGAGAAATGACGAAAATCAATGAGAAAGTTTCAATTCAATTTATCAAAGGGGAAACAGAAATAGATCAACCTGAAATACGTTTATTTAGAAATGTAGATAGCAAAAAAGGTTATGTAGAATATACATTTTATAAGCCTAAAACAATAACACTAGAGAATTTCAAATCAATCCAAAAAATGTATCTAATTGACCAAGAAGGAGAAATATCAACAAGAAAAATTGATTTGTCTATTTCAGAAAATTATATTAAGGACGTAAAATCTACTTATAATTGGAATTCAGAAAAAGAATTTGAGAGATTTATGCGTTTTGCTACAAGGTATGCAAACTCTCTGAATAACAATTAAATAATTTATTTGAAACCAACAAGCTTGCTATCAATTACAGCTTTAATTATTTCTATATTGATCTTATGGGGTTTAAAAGAAATAATTATACTTTTTTTCGCATCAATAATTATAGCAATGGCTATTTGCACTATAACCGGTAAAATCCGAGATTTTTTTCATATCCCCAGGTGGATTTCATTAGGAATCACTATAATAACAATTATACTAATTTCAAGTTTATCAATAGTAATAATAATACCACAATTTACCAGTGAGTTTCAAGAGCTAATTAATCAAATACCCTCAGCAGCAAGCAAGCTATGGGACCTCTCAGTAAATACTTTTTTTAATTTTGCAGAGATTATATATAAAGATAATATTCCCAACTTAGCCGATAGAACAATATTGACAAATAAGCTTAGTATATTCCCAGATGGTTCTACTCTAGCAAATGGGGTAACAGATAGTATTACAAAATTGATCAGCTTAGCAAGTAATGTTGGGATTGGTATTATTCAATTATTTTTTATAATTTCTGTTGGTTTAATGATAACTTTACAGCCAAATTCATACAGAGAAGTTGCAATACTATTAGTCCCATCTTTTTATAGAAGGCGAGCAAGAAGCATTTTATTAAAATGCGGTGATGCTCTTAGTAGTTGGATGGCTGGAGTTGTACTTAGCTCTATATGTGTAGCAATACTTGCCTCTATAGGACTATATTTATTAGGAATAAAATTAGTAATTGCTAATGCTTTAATCGCAGGTATTTTAAATGTCATACCAAATGTAGGTCCAACAATAAGTACTATTTTTCCTCTTTCTGTTGCATTGCTTGATACTCCATGGAAATCACTTGCTGTACTAGGTTTATATATAGTAATTCAAAATATTGAAAGCTACGTAATAACTCCTTCAATAATGCACAAACAAGTTAAATTACTTCCAGGATTAACAATTACTGCTCAATTTATATTCACTATTCTTTTTGGACCACTTGGTTTATTGTTAGCCATTCCAATGGCTGTAGTAATTCAAGTATTCGTTAAAGAAATAATTGTTCATGACATATTAGAAAAACAATACTTTTCTAGTAAAACATAAATAACAATCAGCAGGGGACAGGCATTAGGTTGACCAAGGATCAGACCAACAAAGAATGTCATTGGTAGAGATTTCTGAGACATTTTTCTTTTTCAACTCTACCCATTCACACCACATTGAGTTTAAGAGCCAAGCCTGAGATTGACTTTTAGGGCCATCATCAATCAATTTAATTTGATAAGGTTTTAACTTTTTCCATTGCTTATACTGAGTTTTCCAAGTTTCTTCAACCATTTGTTCAATTAATTGGCTTATATATATATTGTTATTAGTTTTTTTTTCTTCGCAAGTCCCAAAAATATTGATCTATACAAAATATTAAAAATAAATTTATTCGTCTATTGGTTTTTAAATTCTGTTCAGATATTAATTAACGATATCAATCATCAAACTCGGGCTTAGGTTTCTTTTTAACTTTACCAGAAAGTAATTGATGTAGAGCATCTAAAGAATTATAGACCTCTTTCAATTCAGACAACTCGGGCAATAAGCCATATTGGCCAAGCATCTGATCCAAGTCTCGAAGTTCTTGTCTGATATAACGCAAATGCGAACTTACTTCCTCTCTCTTACTGGTTGACATTATAAAATAAATTAATTGCTGCTAAGCATTAACTTTAACCTAAGATAAGTATATTAAGCATCTTCAGATTTAAAAAATTTATAAACCAACAAGTTGTCACCACACTTTCAAGCTAGTTAATTTAATAAATTATATAAATCTAATAATTTCAAAAATATAGTAGCGAGATTTTGAGTTAAAAAATTGAAGAGCAAACACTTTAAGAGCCAATCCCAAACAAGCTTGCTGGTTTGTAAAAAAATAAGAAATATAGTGTGCCATATCTTAGATTTGGATAAAAATATATATATGGATCAACAAAAAAGAAAAGACCTCAACCTGAGGCTAGGAAATTTAATACTCGCAATATTTCTTGCTACCGTTCCAACAGCGATAACATATGGAACCCTTAGTATTCATGGACTAAATATTTGCAGGAATCTTAGCAGTAAACTAAGTGACACTAATCAAATCAAATCTAAATGTGATGATGCAGCTTGGGACACAACAAAAAGTTATATTATTTTAATAGGTTTTTTTATTACTTTACCAACTTGGATGTGGTTCTACTTGTCAATGAAAAAAAAAGAAATTAGCCAGAAGTGATTAATGATTGCTTATGAAGATAAAAAGCTAGTAAAAGGGAAGTCAAATGATTTCTTTTGCGTGTTAGGTTTTGAAAGTTTACTTTTAGAGGAGGAGTTAGTATTAGATAGAGATTGTCGGTTAACAATGGAAATAAGGAAATCATAATTAGAATTGATAATATGTTTAATTAAATAATCTGCAGAAAACATACCTGGACCTAACAAAATTATTGAAAATGCAGAAGCAAAGTAAAGAGCTAAAAGCTCTAATAAATATATATTAAAACCAGAAGTAGCAATTGCATGATAAATAGCAACGCTCATGGTTCCAAGTATTGCAGACGCCCCTAATCTCGTACCAAGACCAAGAATCAATAACCAACTACCACCAATTTCAGAACCAGCAGCTACGTATGAGAGAGTGACCGGGAAAGGCAGATGCAATGGGCGAACAAAAGCATCAGCAAAGTTATTAATATCATTCAGCTTTTCAAAACCATGATGAATTAAAAGGGCTCCCGTAAATACTCTCAAAACCAGGAAAGCTAAATCTTTAAATATTGTTTTATAGAAGATCGAGTTGAGCAATTAATTTACCGTTATTTGAATGAACTTTAGATATGCCAGAGCATAAAGCGTGGAAAACAAAGGACAAACTCTTAAGATAAGTATTAATACCTATCTTAAGAGTTTGTCCAGGTTTGGCACGAGAACTGTTCAAGAAGGTTTTTATATAAATTGAGGGCTGGAGTGGGCTAGAAAAAAAGAATTATATATTAATTGATCGGATAATTTGTAACCAATTCAAAGAAAATATGATTCATAACGACAAATAGTATAAAAATCCACAATACTATTGAAAACTATATGTAAAAATATACCTAATTTTTATTAAAGCGTGAGTACTTCTTTACTTGCTGCAACCGCTGCTGTGGGTCTAATAATAGTTGCTATACCAGCATTAATTGCATCACTTGGATAAGATCTTTAATTCAATTTATCCATATTTTTTCTACTATTTTAACTATCAGAAATTTTGACAAATCAATTAGAGTTATTATTTTTCAAAACCACTGCATTCCCTGCAACCCAACCACTAGTCCAGCAGTGCTGAAAATTAAAACCACCCGTAATACCATCAATATCTATTACCTCACCTGCGAAAAATAAACCCTTACAAATCTTACTTTCCATAGTTTTAAAATTAATCTCCTTAAGTGATATTCCACCAGCGGATACGAATTCTTCACCAAAAGGACCACGATTTTTTATTGAATAACTTTTCATTATTAAACATTTTACTAAAGACTCCTTGTCTTTTTTAGATAAATCAGCCCATTTTAATTTACTATCAATTTTTTCACTTTTGAGAAGTGCATTCCATAAACTTCGAGGTAACTGATTAAAAGGTTTATTATTTAATAAAAACTTCTTACCATTCTCCAATTTATATAAATCAATTTCCGAGCGAACTTCTTTCTCACTCATGCAAAGCCAATTTATTATCAATTCACCAATGTATTTATTAGCGTGCAAATTTCTAGCACTAAAAGCAGATAAACGTAATATAGCAGGGCCACTAAAACCTCTATGAGTTATCAAAATAGATCCCGTTTCAGAATATTTTTTCTTGTCAACAGTAAGTTTAATTTGCACATCTAAAGTTATACCAGAGCATGATTTCAAAGAGTTTTCATAAGTCGTAAAAGAAAAAAGAGATGGTACAGGTTGAATGATTGAGTGCCCAAGACTTTTTGCTAATCGCCTTCCACTTGGATGGCCACCAGTACAAATCAAAATATTTTTTGCTTCTAAGTGAATATTCCCTTTAACTAAAACATCAAAACCTTCTTTTGTTAAACTTACATGCTTTACATGAGAATTAGTGAATACCTTTACACCAGATTTTTTCGCAACAGATGTCAAACATTTTATTACTTCATCAGAAGAATCTGAACAAGGAAAGACTCGTCCATCTTTCTCTATTTTAAGATTAACACCTTTCTTTTGAAACCAATCAAAAGCTTCGGTAGTAGAAAATCTATTAAACAAGCTTATTAGTTGCTTTTCGCCTCTAGGATAATTATTTACTAAATTAGAGATTTCACAACAAGAGTTGGTTAAATTACATCTACCACCACCACTAATTCTAACTTTTTCTAATACTTTAGATGTGCTTTCAAGTATCACAACAGATCTAAGTCCACTTCCAACGGCTGTGATTGCTCCCATAAAACCTGAAGCACCTCCACCAATAATGACTAGATCTGAAATCATCAAATAATAAACTTATAATATTTTGTACTTTAGTGAAATAGTATATAATTTATTTATTTATTACTTTTATTTATTGAGTTAAAGATAAATTCAAATGAATCATTGAATGATGAGATTTAATTTGATATAAACTAAAAAAAATTTTACGTGAAAACACATTGTCTTGATACCCAGTTGAAATCTTAATTCAGTACTTTTTTGTTGTATCTTTCTAAAAAATAAAAATAAAATATGGCTGGGCCAAAAAGAGATGAAGCTAAATCTATTCTCTCCTACGTAAGGCAAGAGCTTAGATATATGGATGAAGATCTCAGAAACGATGGTTTACTACCAGAATTATCATCACTCAGATCAGTATATGAACAACTCTCAACTTTACTAGAGCTATCAGACGGCAGAAGAAAAAAGAAAGATAAACCAGAATTCCCTGAAGACAAAAAACATTAAAAGTCTTTAACAAGGTTAAATATTAAAAACCGACTTATATAAATACTAAACCTAAGTAAATTTTATTTAACTTAGTTTTTTTAGAAGAGCAAGTTCATAGTCTATTCTGGAATTGAATATAAAAAACTTAATTCAAATTAAGTAATACCTCCTTTTAATAACCTAATGCCTAAAAACCTTACTAACTCTAATGGTGAATCGAATCTTCTAAATCCTATAAATCACATTTGTTTTTGGGAAAAAGGAGAAATGGCATACTCAGCTCTAAAAAAAATAAATGAGCTGAAAGCCAATAACGAATTGGAGAAAGCTCAAATAATTTTAGCTGAATGGATTTTTTAGAGAAACTAAGGTCAAGAAATAAATAAAATATTTTGAATTAAATCAAAAAGTAAAGTAAATTAAATTTTAATCAAAATAGGTATGTATGCCTTCCATAAGAAAAAGGATTGGCTATCTTCCTTCAGTTGATGCTCAAGAGAAGATAACCAAAATTGCAAATAAAGAGAAACTAAGCCAATCAAAAGTGGTAGGAATATTGGTTCAAGAAGCATTAATAGGCAGAGGGGAAATCGATCCCAACAATACAAATATATTAATTAGAAAAAGCCTTCAAAGAAAAAAAAATAATATTGACAATTCAACTTTAACTTATAATGAGATTGATGAATTAATATCTGATGAAGGTATAGTCTACATTAGAAAAAATCACAAGGATAAAACTGAACATAATTTATCTGAGTCCAGAGAAATAAATAACGAGGAATTATTTGAACATTTTAAACAATTCATGCTCTTTCAAAAGACAATAAAGGAAAAATTATAAGAATGTCTAAAAAACAACTTATATAGACACTTTTTCAAAAGAATGCAGAGATCAACAAAAATCACGCATTAAACAAATCAATGTACTAGAAAGTGTTTAGTTCTTTTAAGGATCACTCAAAAATTTTTA
Organism: Prochlorococcus marinus str. MIT 1013; assembly: GCF_027359395.1. Lineage (NCBI taxonomy): Bacteria > Bacillati > Cyanobacteriota > Cyanophyceae > Synechococcales > Prochlorococcaceae > Prochlorococcus > Prochlorococcus marinus. The sequence goes on along the minus strand of NZ_CP114778.1, from coordinate 136,580 downwards.
TAAGAAAATTTTAAATATAAACATGACATCAACAACAAGTCGTCCAAAATCAAACTCATCTAATCTTCTTGAAGAAGCCCTAAATCAGCCTATTATTGGAGAAACAGCTAATTTTGCATGGAACGCAACACCATTAGGCATTGCAGCAATTTATAAAGGAATTTCTCCGTCAAAGCCTCCCTATGAGCAAGCAATCAAAGAAGGAGAAGAATTATCAATGGATTTAAGCCGAGAAGAAAAAGAATTTTATTTAACGCAAAAAGGGCTTGCACTTATTTTTTACTCCTAAAAAATAAATATACTTCAAACCAAAATTTAAGACTAAGATTTTATTATTTGTCCTCAACAGACGAGTCTATTACCCACTCATCAGATATTCCAAGAAGGATAAGAGCTTTATCTTCCCAGTCTGTATCAATCGACCAATCGTAAGGTACGTCAAAAGACAATATAATTTCATTTTTATTTTTTGTATATGTTTTACTTTTAGGGTGTGTTTTATTAGAAATACTATTATCTAATAAAAAAGCATCCTCAGAGTTGACAAATTCAATATAGCCTAGATTTTTTAATTCCTCCTCGTATTTTAATTCCAATCTGACGTTGAAACTGTGAGCTTCGTCCCAATCAGAATATATAGAGAAATACTTGTCCCAGGAGTTTGGCATTTAAAATAAGATATTTTCTAACTTTAAGTATAAAGAGAAATCTTCCAGTAAAAAAATATAAAAGACAGAATTTACTAATAAATTAAGGTTAAAAATCTTTTAAAAAATTATTGATAACTGAAGTTAACAAACTATTAATTTGTGAAAGTGAGAAAGTTAAAATCATTAAGAACCCAAGTCCCTAAAGTCAGCAGAGCAAAGCCAGCAATAAACATCATCAGTGCAGCGTACTTATACCTTGAACCCTCAGACCCTCTCCTTAGCAGAAAGGTTTCAGCAGCAAAAGAATTTGATTGAGGAACACTTTTTGGAGAAGTTTTTTTCCTTGATGAAAACATTTAAATTAAAAAAATATATCTTGTAAATTAATGGAAATTTCAATGGACTGCGAAAGATCAAAAAACAAAGTAAATCCCATCGAGGCAAAAAATAAGAAAAGGTGCGACACCAAGTGTCACAAACGGTAGGGCCTTAAGGCTTATCAAAAGGAAAGGGCCCAAAAAAGTTGCTTGAGTAAATAATCATGTAAAAGTTAAAAAGCTATTGCTATTACTAAGCAGCATATATAATTCAGGGCATTAAACCCAGGCTACTAAAACAACCTCAGCTAAGGCAGGAAAAAAAGATTTACAGAAGTCAACAGAAGCTTTACGATATTAAATATTTGAATCCGATCTCTGTTGCAGCAGCAAGTGATTTAATTTTAGCTATCTAAGCTATCAGTTAGTAAATTCACTCCCAACCTAGAACCATTCCAAATTTTCAACACTTAATAAAATGGAAATGAATCCTTTTAAACCTTTAGTTCAGTTTTGTGAGGTGTTTATGAACAAAAAATTTCTATTAAAATTTCAATAAGCAAACCTTACTTAAACATTAGCTTAACCAAAGAAAATTTAAATCACATTGAAACATAAATAGAGTTATTTACATTATATTTAAAATCAAAATTTTACCTTTTTACAGCACCTAAAAGTTTAGTTAGTCAAGTTTATTCTCTTAAAATTATTTTTAATGAATTTAAATAATCATTAGTAGAAGTATTAGTTTCAATTATTGGGAAAACTTTATATTCCTTATATGTTTTTAATAATTTTTTAACCAAGTTATTAGCATTTTCTACTGATTCTAAAAATTCATCAGAACAATAAACACCTTTCCATGGTCTAAATTTAAATCTAGCTAAAAACTGCCTAGAGGGAATTAAAATACTACCATATAAATTGATGTTTGATATTTTATAATTATTTTTTATTGTCGATACTATTATACTTTTAAGTATTTGAATTCTATCCTCGAAAAGTTTATAATCTGTACCAAATTGAATCCAGATAGAACTTACTATACCTGATTGAAGTTTCTTTTCTAATCTTAAAATCTCTTCATCAAATAATACGCTGGGCAGATAAGGATTAAATGCTACGCCAATCGAAATATCATCATTTTTAAATAAAGGATTATCTTTGAGCAAAGATAAAGATGAAACGGAATCTAATGTTAATCTTCTTTGAGAACCTGAAACAAGAAGAACTTCCTTGCAGCCTAGATATTTTACTAGCTTAAGATATTCAATAAAAGAATTCTGAGTATTACACCTATTTTTTTTGAATTCATGGAGAATACTAAAATGTGGAATAATCTCTATATCTGAGAACTCTTCTCTTGAAATTTTTATCGCATTTAATAGAAAATCTTTTTTTATGCTGTTTTTACAAGGTAAATTAATTTTATAAAGATGATGTCGCTGATAAAAAGCTAAAATCAAGCGAAGTTCATCAAATGATTTAAAAGATATTTCTAACCTTATATCATTCAAATCAAATAAAGTATTCTTCATTTAAATATAAAAAAGAAGATAAATTTCATCTAAATAAAGACGTAAGTATTAGAATTAAATTGAATTACATAACCATTTATAAATAGCTTTCTTTTTGCTACCAATCTCATTTAGAGATCGATAGTAGTAATCATTCCATGAATTAGAAGGTATCCCCAAGAAAATCATTAGGTTAAGGGGATATTCATCAGAATCAGTGCATTTACGAAAATCATCTCTAAATAAAAAAGTAGGCTTACCTAAAGCAATAGCCACACCAAGTTCAATCATCACGCCTTCATCAGGAGGGGCTCCATTAACTATTGCAAATAAACCATCCGATTGTCTCAAGTCTCTTAAGTTTGAACAAGCGACTTTACTAGCCCAGCCAGAAATAGATGGGTCGATATTGCCATTCCGTTCAAACGGTTCCAAAACCCTCGCTCCTAAGCTCTCAAGTTCAGTAATAAATTCAGGTAAAAGTTTCAATCGAGAATGCTCAGAGAAGCCATATGGAGAAGCAAGATAAAGCGTTTTATTTGACAATTTTTTTAATCTCCAGATAATTCAAATTAATAAACGAAACTATAAATGATAAACAAACTTTAAGGTTGAATTTTATTAATCTGATTTTTTACATTCTTTAATTGAGTCATACTTTGACTATTTTCAGAGAAACGGTGATTAGCATCTTTTAATAATAAAAGTGATAAATCCTTAACATTTAAAATAAATTGTTTTTGATTTAAATACATTTTAGTTATAAGTTCCTTAATCTCTAAATTAAAAGTTGTATTAGACAACAAAATAATTGAGGTCCATCCCGTTATTACTGCAGAAAATATAAGTAATAACTTGAAAAATTTTTGGATAGTATTAATCAATTTGTAAATCTTAAATACTCAATTTGATAATAACTAGTAAAATTCGAAATGTAAAATCAATAACATTACTTTAAAAACTTCATTTTAAAATAAAAGTACATTTCACGCAGCCTTAAACTTTTCAATATCAAATTCAACCCAATTGGTTGAAATCAATTGAGTCCAGATCTTAAGTGAATCTTTTTTTGTGACCTTTCTTCTACTTTTAAAGACCATAGGTTTACCGTTTGGAACGACTCCCCACGTATCAATATTAAAATCTGTCTTAGCATGGTTAGTAGATTCCTTTTTAATGTCAAAATGAATAACCCATTTATTATGAGGATCAATAAGCCAACCAATAGGGCTATCTAAGTTTTCTACGTTTGTCATCAAAAAACAAAGTGTTAGTTTTGTTTTTAATTAAAAAACGGTGCTTCGTCAAGTCTAAAAATCTAAAGTGAAGTTAAAGAAATTATGTTAATGAACGAAAATGGAAGGCCTTATACGGAATAAATAATTTAAGATAGGAAAATTCTTAAGAATATTTATATTTAAAAAAATTATATTTTAATTCAACTAGAAGATATTTTTAGATCACTTTTGAATTTAAGGAAGTAATTATCTCTAGAATAGATATGAATAAATACAGTAATTATTAGAGAAGTAAAATAGTAAAATGAAAAAAACTATAAATAATTCCTATGAAAGAAAAAGTTAAGAATCAATTTTTGTTTTCCTGCAGCAATAATAATTATTTAAAAAAGTTGAGAGAAAATTAATCAATTATGAAGAATAGATATAATAATTTTATACCAATTGCCAAACAAAGATGTCTTCTGAAGCTGGTAGTACTCAATGTAGAGGTTTGATAGAAGCAAAAGAAAGCCTTATAAAAGCAATGAATTCGCTTGGAGCAATCGAGAATTCAGATCACATTATGAAAGTATTACGAGACGTTTACAACGAATTGGAGCAACTACATGAATCCAGGAGGATAAAAGAATCGAATAATCTTAATTAGACAGCAACACAATGAAATTCAGATTAGAGCTAACAAAAGCAAATTCTTAATATAATCACTAAAATACTTGGCTTTTAGATTAGCAAATTGCCTATTAACGAAATAAATAATATAAATTCTTTTTTACTAAATTCTAAGATAGTTAGAGATCAAATAATAATGCTTATCTAAAATATTAATTAAAAATATTTTTTTTTAATAACCACAAAAAGAATTGCTCATCCTGATAATATATATAAAATTTTTATTTATATGTCAATAAACGTTAATGATATATCTAAATTGAAAGATCTTGATAAGTTTAGATCTGCTCCTAAACTAAGTAAAGAACAGTCAAAATTGCTTTTATATGAACTTACAAATATTATTAATAATTCAGATTGGTTGACTATAGGAGTTATGGCCCCTTCATTAATAAAAGGAATCAAAGCGATTAGAAGAATAGAAAAAAAGTTTGAATACAATAAGATGAAATGTTGTACAACCCCGAGCTCCGATGGTCCAATATTCTTAAAAGCGAATCAAAAAACTGGAGAAATACACGCTAGAATTGAATACGGTTTAGGTGAAGGGATATTAATCAGTTGTCAAAATTATGATAATTCATTGACTTCGAAAACTATTGGTCCTTTTCCATTAGATTTCTTTGATTAAAAATATAATTTATACTTCTGAATGTAATATAAATATTTCCAGAAAATAAATATTAAATCTAAAAATAATCAAAAAAATAGAAAGTTGTCAAAACAAATGCTATCCTAATACTGACAAAACATAACAAAGTGTTGATACCTTACTAAAATTCAATTTTTTTGATAAATAGAGTTAATCGAATGTTTTACCACAGTAAGCCTGATAAAGATGATTTAATACATTTCCCTTTGAATATCAATGGATAAAGAAAGAGCCAAATTCTATCAATCAGGGGATGGCTCGTATTTTTACTCAGCCGATGATGCCTCCAAGTGGGATCATCTAGATAGGATTGGCCAACTCAATCTGCTTCATGTATTAAAAAAAGAATGGGAACCAGAAGAATCCAGTCAAAGTAAATTAAGAAAAGTCCTTCAAGAAATAAATATTGATGAATTTGAGGATTTCATGGCAGATATACTAGGAATATGCGAGTCATTCGAGGAGATGGTTTATGAATTTGAAGGTAATATAAATTTAAGCCCTGAATACTTAGAGAGGTTTTACCCAGAAGAGAAAGAAAGTCTTGAAAAGTTGAAAAAAACAGATACAAGAACACAAAGAATGGAAGGAAAGACATCAAGCTTCATATTCTTTTCTAACTAGAAAACTCTTAGAAAAGAATGAAAAAGATAATAACGAAAACAAATAAAAAAAGGTGATTTAAGAGATGAATAATTGATTTTTACATTTCTTTTTTTATATAAATAATACCATTTCTATTTATCCTAGATCTTATTGGATCTAATTTAATCTCTTATATGTTGAGAAATTGTTTAATAACTTATATCTTTTAGAACTTGTGATATTTCTATTAAAGACTTTTAATATATATAGTTCTACTTATATTAATACATTTTTTAAGCTGATACAAAAGGAGATTAGATTAGCCAGTCCAGTTTGTAGATAGAAAAACTAGTTAGGAACGAAGATATTAAACAAAAGAGAATAAAATACAGAAGAAAATAAAATTAAATATCTAATCTAATTTATAACAGCCTTCAAAAAACAAAAACAATTAAGACTCTTTGTGCGAAACAAAAGAAATTATTGGAACGTTCAAAATCTAAAAGTAGAGACTCAAGAAGCTGACAAAAACAAATTAAAGTGATTTTACCTACACAACTTCAGGAAAAATCCATTATAGTCTTAACAAATATTTACATACAAGACTTATCCTCCTCTCTGCCATCGATTATTAGTTTTGATCAACGACACCTAATAAACATGGCTCCCACTGCTTTTTCAAACAAATTCAATTCGAAAGGAATTTGTTCAACAAGAGATTTAGTAACAGAGTCTCAAAGCATCAAATTTACATAAAACAAATGACTTCTACCAATCCAAAATCAACAAATCTAATTAATAGAGATGATGTAAATGAAATGATAGAGAATGCAATTAGAAGGCACAACAGAAGATCTACGATAATTTCAGCAATTCTTGGATGGATACTTATTGGCGGATATTCATTTGGTTTGTTTCATGTAGTTCAGAACATATGAGATTTGAAAGAGTATGTAACTCTTCAGAAATGTAATATAATCAAAATTATAAAATATTTAACCAATAAATTTAGATAATTTCAATTAACTACAGAATCAAGGCTTTTGTGTATTTACTAATAGAAATGCTTATTAATTAAATATTTCCTAACTAACTTTGCTCCACTTGTCTTGATATGGAAGTTGATAATCCTCTTTATTCATTGGGATCCAACTCCAGTCCAAGCAAATCGAAAGTTGATAGCCTATTACGTATAGAGCGAGGATAGCATTGAATAAATTAATATGATTGATAGGGGTATCCATGATTCATAAATATTTGATTTAATCTTAACTAATTTTAAACTTGATTAGGAGTCCCAATCAAAAAAGTGACTATTAACATATTAAATGATTGGTTTGAAAATTAAAAAATGTATTATTAAATTTTATCCTACAAAATAAAAATAATATTAATCTATATCATTATTGAAAGAAGATTCTCAATTTTAAAATTAAATATTACTTATTACTCATTATTGGCACTGTAGGATGATCAGAGGGATCATCGTTTAATATAGGTGCACATACCTGGCGACAGGACTTTCCCTGCTCATCCTCTATACAAACTTCTAAACATTCAAAATATCTATCTTGTGCTGTTTTCATATTTTTAATTTATTAGTAACTAAACATACTATTAAACACTCTATATTTCTTGATGAATTAACAAAACTTTTTTAGGTAAATGCACTTATTATCGATCTTTTAAATGAAATAGTATCTCTGAAGATTTTTTATTTGCATCACAAGCTAACACACATTGTGTTAATTCCTTATGTGATAGGAGTTCAAGAATCCTAGCCATATCAATTGAAGATAGCTCCCCATCGGAACTCCACTTTAATGTAGTTTTTCGTTGAATGGGTTTGTTCATGTCCCTCCAATAAAACTATGCTACGTTTAGCATGGTTTTAATCAGAAAAGATATTTTTAATATTATTTTTACTTTTGAATATTGTATAGGTATTAATTACATTAAATAATTACTACTTTTTGAGGCTAATTTTTACCGCCTCAAATTATCAAGAGAAAATTGACATGCATTTAAATCATCTAATAAGAAAAATTAAATCTAGAAATAATAAGTTTTCAACTATGTGAACCTTAAGAAAGATATAAAAATATGAGTATAAGTATTGATAGAGAATTTAATCGAACAATGAAAGGGATAATTCATTTAAGATCAGTTTTTTCGCTATGATTTTCTTGTGGTTTAGATTTTGTATCTTTTAAAAAAAATTTTGAAAATTGCTGTGTTTTGTTTTTTTGCATTTGAGGGTATTGTTAAATTAGTTGTTAAAACTTAAAAAAATCTAAATTCTTAAGTTAATAAGTAACAATATAGCGAAAACAAACGAATATCGTGTGTAATTACCGAACAATCATTCCTTCAAGTTTAATTTTTTGGTCAAATTCATTTTTATTGTATGACGTGCTCTTATGAAAATAAACCATCTTAAAAGTGAGAAATACCTAAAAGTTTATTTTAAGGTTGCATAAATAACTACTAATAAATAGTAATTAAAAATGAAACTATTATAAAAAACGAAGTTTTATTGGTAAATATTTCTAGAAATAATTTGAAAAAATATTTTAATTTTACTTATCTTAATTCTAGTTCGTCGATCTAGTCCAGTTTTTTGTAATCTTTGATTTTTTCTCTCCTTTCAATATAAAAAGCATTAGCAATGGAGCAATTCCCATTATTGGGACGACAAGATTCATTGCATAGTTATGTGTCTCTTCCATTTCAAATTAAAATAATAAAACTAATTCTAATTAATTTTATTCATGTGTTAATGCGTAAAAATTCTCATTCATAGACTAAAGCCATTTAGATTTAAAGCATAATTTACAGGACTGAATCAAACAATGCAATTCAATTATTTTATAATCTTTTTAGATAAGATAGGTGAATTGGTTTTCATAGAATAAAAATGAGAAATACTTCTTTCGATTTTCATTACTTATCTCCTACAGGGTTAATTGGCTTTTGGGTTTTATTTATAGGATTAATTTTCACAGGGATTATGTTCTATTTTGTCTTTTTCAGACTTAATCAAGGTAATGATTCCTATAAGGATAAAAAACGAAAACAGTTAGAGAAAGAAACTCAAAAGAAAAGAATAGCGAGACTATATCCCAAAGGAAAATATTATTAATACAAATAAATTACATTAGAAATCATATGTTGAACTTATCATAATATATATAAGGATTTGAAAAGTCTCAATTCACCTAATAAATAGGAATATCATTACCTCATAAATGGCCCTAAAAATCAAGAATTCATGAAAGATAGACAGAGCTAAAACATGAAAAAATTGGCTTTTCAGGTAAAATTATCAAATTTTCTATTACATCTCGTTTTCCTTCTGAAGATTTTTATTTGTTGGGCTAATAAAAAGAGATAATAGAAAAATAAAGAAGATGGCTTCTATTTGAAGGAGCCTATTTAATCAAACCTATGGCTTCGAATAAAGCAAACACTGGTATTAGTCTTAATGAAAAGTCCCCTTTTTCAACTTCTGGGAAGCAGGTCCCCGCAGCTTTATCAATGATGGTTGACTCAATGGCGAGCATGGTAGAAAGAGCAAAGATCGATTTAGAGAATGTTGATCAACGAGCTAGAGCCGATCTTGAGAACATCGATCAAAGGGCAAGAAAAGACATAGCACTTCTTGATCAGAGAGCAAGGGAAGATATTCAAAAAGTTGATCAAAAAGCAAGAAGAGACATAGCAATTCTTGATCAAAGAGCAAGAGAAGATCACGAGCTTCTACGAAAAGTCCGTAAAGCTAAAGGTTTAACACTTTAATCTAGTTTTATATAAAGTCCAAAGCTGAATTGGAAATATTGAGATCGGACAACAAGCTTTTTAAAAATCGTTTAGAAACTATTCAAAAAATTATTGATGGACATAATCCTCAATAAATACATTGGCAAAACTCAATGCATCTGAATTTAAAGTACTTTGTCGCTTTTATTTAGCAAGATAGAAACATGAATCAAAACTTCAACTCAACAAATTTCTGAACAACTGCTTTTCCACTAGAGATCCATCTTCCAAGTCTTGATGATGATGAAAGAGATTTAGTTAGAAGTTCTATTTGTTCCTCCCTTTCTTTATTCCTTCGCTCTAGTTCCTGTTTCGCGATATCTAAAATTTGCAATTGATGAGACCACTCTGCTGCTTCTTCCCAATAATCGATATTGGCCTTTAGCTCCTCTCTATCCATGCTTCTATATTCGCTAAGAACCATCTCAAAGGATTCTTCTTCAAGGCACATGAGAGTTGTTTCCTAAGTTTGGATTAATTCTCTTGGTTATCAAATAAATGTCTATAGAATTTTTCCAGAAATTTATTTGGCCTTTTTACATATAGACCAAAGACAAATCACCCCCATAGGGGCTAACCAAAAGAGTGAGAGGCAAGCATGAGTATCTGAGAGGGTGCCAGGACGGATCACAAACCACTCAAAGCGACAAAGAGGCTACCAAGCAGACTGCATAGAAGGATGCTTTATAGGTGATCTAAGACGAAAATGTGGTAGGACCATCTAGAATAGATCCAACAGGAATATCGCAGGTGGTAAATAAAGAAGTAGCTAATAAGCCTTGTATAGCTTCTTGAATTCTTCATCTAATTTAAGTTGACTCATTAAGTGATGCAATATTAAATTGGTTTCTTTTAATTCCCTGAGAAGATGTTCTCTTCTCGCTATAGTCGCAGTTATTTCCTTATTGTTTTGAGTTAGTACCCTTTTGTTCGTGATATTGGATGTAAAAAAATCTTTTGGAGATGACTTTTGTTTTTTCATTGTTTTTTTTAGGAGTTTTGCTGAGAGATTTGTAATTCGCTCTCATATACAAGGTTTAATTACTTTGGAAGTAATTAGTCTCAAAGTTGTTCGTCTTAAGTTTGTTTTAAGTGATCTTTATAGGTGATGTAAATCCGTCTTAACGCCCGGGTATTTCCTCTAGAGTTAAAAGGCTTATTCATTTCCTCCAATTTTTGAGTATTAGTTGCGAGAGACCAAGTAATTTATAAATGTTTTTATTTGTATGAAGCTTTATTTCCCTCGATATTCGATAGGGAATTTTCATATGAAAGACTTACTACAGAAAATCATTGAATTCCTAAAGGGGATTTTTCAAAACTCTCTGAGTTTCTAAAAGAAATTAATTCCGCTGAAGAGGCGAAGCCTGTTGAAGAGGAAAATACTAAATAAGAAAAATAATTAAGTCTCTACTGAAGTAGTTATTTTGCTGATTCAAGAGGTATATGTGACGTTTTCTGTATTTGTTTAGGTTTGAAAACTGATTGAGTTTTTGATATGAGCTACGAAAGTAAAAAATTGAATTTAAAAATTAAAGTTTAGGAGAATGATTAAGAAGATATTTCAAATAGCTTTCTCTAAGATGTTTAACTTGACATCCATTCTGAAATAAAAAATCTGTTAAAGCAGAATTTATAAATTTTTTTCTATCAAGGTCAGAACTTAATTCAATAAAATCTTTCATCTCTGTAAAAAGAATCTCAGGGATCTCTGTCTCTAAGCTCATATGTTTCCTCTCATGGTTTTTTTGGACAACATACTTTGAGTGTAAAAACGTCTCATTTCTAGTGATGTAACACCTTTTTCCAAAAGGTAACCAGAGATCGCTGCTTGCATTAATCGATGTTGATCCCAGTTTGGATGCTCATCTAGATATTTTCTCATTGCGTCATTTAGATAGACAGGTACATCTTCTATGAAACTAACTATTGACTCATTTTGATCATTAATAGAAATACTGTTTTGCTGATCTATTTTTTTTGATTGAATCGCTTCTACCGTTGAACTTTGCATTAAATAATTTCCTTGTGAACCCCCATCTATCAGTTTTTCCAATCGCAAGTCAAGGAGCATGAAAAATCTAATCTAACCTTGTCTCATGATGAGACCCCTTTGGAGGGAAGGGTGTCAATAGAAAAATAAATACAAATAGTAGCTTGTATATAAAATGACAATAAAAAGTACTTTTTTTAGGATTTTCCACTGAAGTACACCAGCAAAGGAATTATTGTTTTTATCCTGTGGAAAACATGTTGAAAACAAATGATTTACTCTTAAGAAAGGGCTTAAAGATTGATTGATTAGATTATCTTATGAATGATATTAGATTTTTTTTAAGACTCATCAAAGAGATTGATAAGGACAAATAAACATTAGCTGACTTATTCGTTATTCAATCTTTTAGGAATATATACGCCCAGCAAAAGGATCTGCTATTGAATATTCTTTCATTAAACCAGCCTGAGTCACTTAATTTCAAGAAATCAGCTCCACTCATAAGCTTGAATTTTCTTCTTGTAAAATTTAAATCAAAAAACTAAAAAATGGCTTTAAGCAATTGACCTTTCAAATTTTATTCTGCAAGTTTCTAATGGATTTTTTCTTGTTTTTGATTTATTTAAAAGTTGAGATCAAAAACCTTCAATTGTGGAAAAGTATCTAATTATACTAAGAATAATGATGGAATGTAAACACTTTTAAATCAAGTCTGAAGACCAACTAATCGCCAAAACCACTTAATGAGATAAGAACTTTCAACCCCCCTATTGGCATGCAAAGAGTTTCTATGATGAACGGAATTAAATAGCACACTCCCAAGAATTACAGCATCCACGCCAGTCTTCCTCTTCAAGGTTTTGTATGTTTGTTTCAGTTGGATTTGAATCCGTCACAAAGAATGATGCCAAATGATCACGACTAACAACATCTCCTACCTCATCCTCAATTGACTTAGTAATTCGTTGACAAGCGTGACCTACTACTCCTTGAACTTCTTCTTCTACATTTCCGTCAGGTTTGATTGTGTACTTAATAGTAGTGAGTGACATGACAAGTGATATTTCATAGAAACAACTCCTCGTTCTCTTTAAGAAAGATCTGAGATACCAGACCGACCGATACTGAAAAGAGAAGGCAGCTTAATGTTTCCTTAATATTTCAGTTCTAGCCTAGGAAGATCACGCCCGCATGGGTAGGAATACCCTAGAGATATTTGCTTTGCACTACAACACTCCATCGCATTAGGTAGTTAGATTTTTAAAAACTAAGTATTGGTTTATGTTTACTCCATATCATGCAATCATGTTCGCAACATTACTTATAGGTGGGGCAGCTGCTATTTCAAGCGTCAGAAGGGGATGATTCTTTAACAGGTAATACAAATCAAGCATCTGAGTCAGGATTCGACCTAAACAGCTACTAGGCAAGCAGGGAGAAACTCTTAGGAGGGGAGAGCAGGTCTTCCAAGCTTCTAAGCTGTACAAACAACGGTCCTACCAGCAGGTTGTTAGGAGACTTTTATTTGCAAAGCCTTGAAGAGGTTGATCTGGTAGGACCGTATTGAATAGACCTAACTGAAAGAACCCTAATCAAAAAGAATAGAGCTTATTTTTTGATAAATATTTGAAAAAAAAAGATCTGTTTGGCTTGTTTTTGTAATGAATTAAAGATAATAGTATGAATCCAAAAAATGGTAGGACCACTGGTAGGACAATTCGGTAGGACCACTTGGTAGGACCACCAAAAAGAAAGAGGTTGTTATCTATTGCTTAAGCCAGTTATACCAACAAGCTAAAGGGTTAGTACCGCTTTGCCGTAAGACCCAAGAAGCATCGACCTGGTAGAACCAGAGGGGGATTCAAAGTGAAGCTTCGTTTCCAGAACAAAGCTGGTATACGTCACTTTCACGACAGCCTCCCCATATCGAAAGAGAGTCAGATCAGAGCACTTGAAAAGGCCTAGACCAACAAAGTAGTACTAGAACAATCTAAACAAAATACCATCAAGAGGTAGGCCAAATTGAACGTATAGTTTTTAAAATATCTAAAGCTTCTTTTTTTCTACAAAAAGCATCTTTATTTTTCAAGATATAAGTAACATGACCAAGCTTTCTACCTTTTTTTTCTTCTTCTTTTTCATACCAATGAACGTTCAAGCCAGGAATACCCCTTAATTTTTTCAACCTCTGAGCAAGTGAAATTGGATAGTTGCTTTGTAAGCCAAGCAAGTTTGCCATCAAAGCACCATTAACAAGCATTTCAGGCATAGGTACATCAATATCGGATGTGATACATATTTGTTGATCAAACTGACTACTGCTACATGCATCTATAGAGAAATGACCTGAGTTATGAGTTCTTGGAGCTATTTCATTTACAAGTAATCCTTCAAATCCATAGAAAAATTCAATAGCAATAACCCCAACATAGTCCAACTCAGCAAGCAACGAAGATACGATATTTTTCACCATAAGATTAACGTCATGATTAATTTCAGCTGGAGCAAGGACCCAGTCACATACTTGTTTAGATTGATAAGTCTCTACAATAGGTAGACTGCGAACTATACCTTTTGAATCCCGACTTGAAACAATAGATAATTCTTTTTCAAAAGAAACCCATTTCTCCAGCATCCATTGTTCCTCTTTCTCAACTTCAAGAAATTTTTCCAATTGATCTAAATTTTTAATAATTTTTGTACCTTTACCGTCATATCCACCTGTAGCAGCTTTTGCCATCATTGGGAATCCCCAATCAACAGGAAGATCAATTTCTGATGATTTTTCTAAAGGAATAGGTAGCCATTTAGGGCAAGGGATATCAAGTCTATTTAATAACTCTCTTTGAGTTATTTTATTAATCAAAGGTCTTATGGATTGAAGTCTTGGAACAAAAGAAACTCCATTATTTTGTAGCGAAAGTAAACTTGGTATATCAATCCACTCATTCTCAAATGTAATCAAGCGAGACTTTTCGGCAAGAAGTTTTGTACCAGATGCATTAGTAGGATCATGCAAAATAACCTGCTTAGTTTTTTTCGCAGCAGGATCATTTTTAGATGTCGTCTGAACAACAACATCAATATCTCTTTTTTTTCCAGCTTCAACAAGAAGCATTGCAAGCTGACCTCCGCCCACAACCCCAATCATTGGTTCAAGTCCTCATTTTTAGAGCTTTGCACACTAGAAGGCAAACAACTCAGAATTCGTAAAACAAACAAATAAATATACTGTACAAAGTTGGCTTTAATAATACATCCTTTATTCACAACCTAAAGAATATTCCACTATGTGATTATTTTGATCCCTTAATAAATACTGATCGTATACGAACACATATCATTGGTTGATTAAATATGTTAGTCAACCATATAATTACTTTCATGTTTTCATGATTTAATCTAATAAATCATGAAAGATCTTATTTATCACAACTGTGAATAAAGACAACCTCCATATTCAAGTTTCTTTAACTAGCAACCCATACGAAATAGTTATAGGTAAAAGTAGTCTTGAATGTATAGGAGATGAGCTACGTAAAATTGGTTTCAAGGAAGGACTAAAAGTATTAGTTGTATCCAACAAAGAAGTCTCTGATCATTATGGTAATTGCATAATTAACAGTCTGAATAAAAGTAAGTACAACCCAAGGCTTTTAACATTAAAAGCAGGAGAAGAACAGAAAAATCAATCTTCTATAGATTTAATTCACGATGCAGCTTATGAAGCCAGGCTAGAGAGAGGATCTTTAATGATTGCCCTCGGAGGTGGCGTGATTGGAGATATGACTGGTTTTGCTGCTGCTACTTGGTTGCGTGGAATTCATGTAGTCCAAATCCCTACGACGTTACTCGCAATGGTTGATGCCTCTATTGGAGGTAAAACAGGTATAAATCATTCGAAAGGAAAAAATCTTATTGGTGCTTTTCATCAACCTAAATTAGTTTTGATAGACCCTAAAACGTTAGCGACGCTTCCAGCTAGAGAGTTCAAAGCAGGTATGGCTGAAATAATAAAATATGGAGTTATATCAGACCTAGACCTATTCGAACTTCTGGAGAGTCAAGATAATATTTCTGAGCTATCCACAATAAAAGAGAATCTGTTAGTAGAAATAATCCAGCGTTCTGCTATGTCTAAAGCAGAAATTGTTATGAAAGATGAGAAGGAAAGTGGAGTAAGAGCATTTTTAAATTATGGACATACATTTGGCCACGTAATAGAAAATCTTTGTGGGTATGGGAAATGGCTACATGGTGAGGCAGTCGCAATGGGTATGGTTGCAGTTGGTCAGCTAGCATTGCAAAGGGGACTCTGGAAAGAGATTGATGCAAAAAGGCAAAAACAATTAATAGAGAAAGCAGGTTTACCCACTAAGTGGCCAGAGCTTGAGCTAGAAAGTGTTCTAAGCTCAATTCAAGGAGACAAAAAAGTTATGAATGGCAAAGTAAGTTTTGTTATGCCCTTAAAAATTGGGGCTGTAAAATTATTCAATAATGTCTCAAATAAAGAGATAGATGAATGCTTGCAAAAGCTTAGTTGATTGGTTCCTCGAGAAAACGATTGTTAAAAACTAAATCATAATTATTATCCTTCTGGAAAGCTAACCACCTAAATTCCCCCAGTCCCATTGGATCAACCAGCCTCAATAATGATTCTCTTCGATTTAAGGCGGCCGACAAATCTTGACTACTTGTATTTTGAAGAGAATATAGAAAGCTTGAAAGTCCTAATGCTAATAAAGCTTGTCCCTGCCTAGTCTCACCCATAAACTTCCATCCGTTGGACAAGGCATAATTAATAGTTGATTCAATACATAAATGTGCTGTTAAATCACTCAAGCCAGGATCTTTCAAAATATTTGAATTTGCTTTTTGATTCCTGTAAGAAATAAGAGTACCGTCCTTTCTAATTGCGTTGTAATACCGTTTCGATTCCATCGCATAGTCGACAACTAATAATGAGCCATTGATTAAAATCTTAGACAACTTATCAAACAAAATCGGCACATCACAATGCCATTCTGTAATCCATCTATCACAAATATCCTTTGGTGGAAACTCAATATTTAAAAGACTTTTCGAATCTTGCAGAAATCTCATAATCGCTTGAGTAGGCCTGAGGTCAACTAACTCCAAAAAATATTCATTATTTATTTTCTTCAAAGAAACTCCTTGTCTAAAAACTTTATTTTTAGTAAAAACTAATCTTTCTACTGGGAAAGCATCTAAAACTTCATTCGCAATAACTACACCTGTTACTGGCTTTGAAATAAGATCTTCGATGTTGCTCCAGCGACAATTAATGCCCTCCAAGTTATTAACTACTTTTTCTTGTCGTTCTCTCATTCCTACATTTAATTCAATTAAAATAAGCTCCATTTTTCTGATTAAAGCAGGTGCAATCTCAGCAATTGCCACTATCAAATCTCTTGATAAAGAACCTTCTCCTGGTCCAATTTCAACAAGAGAAAACAATTCGGATTCAATTCCTGATTTTTTTAGATCGAGAAACCAATCAACAACCTGAATAGCTAATAAACGTGCAAAATCGTTTCCCAAAGATGGTGAGGTGCAAAAATCTCCTTTCTTTCCAATATTCAATCTTCCAGTTGAATAAAATCCATTTTTAGGGTCGTTTAAAACTAGATTCATATATTTGTAAAAGCTAATTGATCCGCCACAATTGCTCATGTGATCAACTAACCATTTAGGACATCTCGCAGTCGGGTCAATCATGATGGAGAATACGTTCAGAGAAAATCATTTACATGTTCAAAAAATCATTTAAGAAAATCATAATTTTTTGTCTGGGCATCGTAATAATGTTTTCTATGGAAGGAACCACATTTGCTTACGATAATCCTGATCTCTTACCAAAAGAACAAACACCAATAATTGATCTTGCGAAAGCATTAAGCGAAAAACAAAGGTTAGATTTGGAAACCTCACTAAATTCTTATGAAGAAGAAACTGGTTGGAAAATAAGGGTATTGTCGCAATTTGAAAAAACCCCTGGTTTAGCCGTTAAGGACTATTGGAATCTAGACGAAACAAGTTTACTTATTGTTGCCGACCCGAGAGGGGGGAATTTACTTAGTTTTAACGTTGGAGATGCATATTTTGCATTAATGCCCAGAATCTTTTGGGTGGAATTACAAACAAGATTTGGAAACCAATTTTATGTAAGAGATAACGGTGAGGACGGAGCAATTTTAGCCTCAATAAAAGCCGTAGAAAGCTGTTTAGATCGTGGTGGTTGCGAAGTGGTACCTGGGTTGCCTCAGGAACAATGGCAATGGACATTATTAACCTCATTATTGGGGGGGATTATTGCAGGTTTCGCAGCATCACCAAGAAAAGGTAATGAATCATTTTCAATAGGATGGTTATTGCTTCTCTCACCTCTTTGGGTAATGCTATTTGGTATTTTTGGCATTGCTCCTGTAGTAACAAGAACTAATGATATTTTGCCCTTAATGAGAAATATTTTGGGATTTATAGGCTCTGCGATTGGTGCTTATTTGATTGCGGAAAGAAAATTTAAGGACCCTGATTTAGATAAGCAAACATAAAATCAAATAACTTTGTAGACAAGTTAAGTTATAACAATCCTAATTGTTTTGATCCAATAAAATCTCTTTATAAGCTATTGAGGCATCATTCCTAAACCATCTATGCGATGCATGAATCAGCTTGCCATTAGAGAACTCAACCCAAGAAAAATGACATAAATTCTCCCCTGCCGAATCAATACCTCTTCTAGGAACACAAGCTGCATTTAAATATGAAGTCCCCCATAGATCTTTAGCAAAAGTTTTTCTAGTTCGATTACCCCCAATTCTTAATTGATGATGAGTGTGACCAAAAACCACTAATTCTGGAATCCTAAATTTACGAATTTGATCAATTGCAATACCAAGATCTTTATCTCCCCAATCCATTGATGGCAATTTCCAATCTCTTCCACAAAGACTAGAAGATTCTGATCCAAGACCAACTGGTCCTGAATGAGCAAGTATTAATAGAGGAAAATCTAATGGTGCAGACTTAGCCGCTGAAACAATCCTAAGCACAGATTCATCAAGGCTGACCTCACCGAAAACCGCCTTAACCTCTTGAGTCAAGAAAAATCCTCCCCCACCGCTGCAAGGTCTAGCTCCAACTACAGAAAGCTCATTTAATTTCCATTTGGACAAATTCCAGGCACAATTCTTTTCACCTAACAAATCCAATTGGGCTTTCAAAATGTCGCCTGACCAGTCTTTCCCTCTATCATGATTTCCAAGTATTACTGATGTAGGAATAGAGATTTTATTTATTGCCCGAACAATTCTTAAATCACCATCTGATAAGTCACCAACAAATAAAACCCCATCTGGATTCAGTTCCAAAAGCAAATCCAGATCATCCTGACTCCATGACCCATGCAAATCCCCAGCGATAGCGATTCGGATATCTGACAGATTATTTAGGAAATTAACCTCTATACTGCCCCAACACGTTCATTTGGAAACTAATTACCACTGTTTCCTATTACAAGACTGATATATCAGTCTCAAATAAAAGAATTAATCTCACTGATGAGATCAATTCTTTGCGCAAAAAAAGAAATGCAATAATTCTTGCTCATTACTATCAAGAGCCTGCAATACAAGATATCGCCGATTTCATTGGAGATTCACTTGAGTTATCCAGAAAAGCCTCGGAGACAAATGCTGACGTCATTGTTTTTTGTGGCGTTCATTTCATGGCTGAGACAGCAAAGATCCTATGTCCAGATAAAACTGTTCTTCTTCCTGATTTTGATGCTGGGTGCACACTGGCAGACGACTGCCAGCCAGATGACTTTCAAGAATTCTTAGACAAACATCCCGATCATTTTGCTATCAGCTATATCAATTGCAGCGCAGCGGTAAAAGCAAAAAGCGATCTAATTTGTACAAGTAGTAATGCCGTTGATCTTGTAAAACAATTACCCAAAGATTTACCAATTTTATTTTCGCCAGACAGGAATCTTGGTAGATGGGTTGAACGTCAGAGTGGTCGAAAATTAACTTTGTGGCCTGGAAGATGCCTTGTTCATGAGACTTTTAATGAAGAATCTCTAATAAAGTTAAGAATCAAGAACCCAACAGCTGAAGTACTTGCCCACCCAGAGTGCCAACAAAATCTATTAGATTTGGCAGATTTCATTGGCTCAACAAGCAAATTGCTGAATTACTCTCAAAAAAGTAAAAACGATAAATTCATAGTGCTTACTGAACCAGGAATAATCCACCAAATGAGATTAAAAGACCCTCTTAAAACATATATTGAAGTCCCTGGTTTAGATGGATGTAGTTGCAATGAATGTCCATATATGAGAATGAATACCTTAGAAAAAGTATATAAGTGTTTAAAAGAAATGAGCCCAGAATTAAAAATGGACGAACATATTCGAGCAATGGCCTATAAACCAATGAAAAAGATGTTAGATATGAGTAATTAAATCAATCTTATGGATTTATCCCTTTTTATTGTTGTATTAGGGGGAAGAAGCTTAAAAAGCAATATAGAAATACACGATGTTAGATGGGTTTTAGGTGAATCAATAGAGGATACATTTCCTGAGCTTAGAAAACAATGGATAGGGAAGAAAAGTGGTCTTCACATTGATAGTTATAAGTGTATTAAATATGTTGATGGATATGAAATAGTCCTATCTAAATCCAGTAAAGATAGTTTAATTAGTCCAAAAATAGAAGATTTATCACTTTGGTTTGTTAATTTAGGGGGATACAATCCAAAAAAGATGTATGAAGAACACGACTTCAATCTAATTGTCGCAAAAAAAGCTATTGAGGCAAAGAAAAAAGCAAAAAAAGATTGGGAAACAAATTTAAAGAATAAACATAATGATGACTGTTCAGGTATAAATTATTTGGAAAAAGTTGAAGATATGCACCCTATTAAAATAAAGAATTGGGAAATAAGTCTCATACCTGATCCTGAAAAAAGAAGTGAAAAAATTATTCCTGACTGGTACGGATATAGAAGAATTGACAATTTATAGCTATTTCTTCAGGGCGTAGAATAAATTAGAATTTAAGGGGTCATAAGATTTTTGATTACTTTCAACTCTAAACTTTTTAAGTAATATATTTTCAGCCGCTACATATTGACTATCTTTTAAAGTTCCTAAATCAGAATTTGTTAATATATTTTTATCATTTAACACAAGCTCTGCTCTAATGTCAGGCTCTATACCATTTTTATTAATATCTTTACCACTTGGTGTTAAATATTTAGCGACAGTAACTGTTAGACCTGATCCATCAGAAAGTGATCTTACAGACTGAACTAGTCCTTTACCAAAAGTCTTTTTCCCAACCAATACTCCTCTTTTATTATCTTTAATTGCTCCAGAGAGAATCTCGCTAGCACTAGCAGATCCTTCATTGATTAAAACTACTACTGGTCTGTTGGTTAAGGCTCTGCTTTTTGCTTTCCTAGTATCAGTAATACCATCTTTTGTTTTAGTACTAACAATAATACCTGTATTTAACCATTGTCTTGCTATTTCAATGCTTGCTTCAAGCAACCCACCAGGATTACTTCTAAGGTCTAATACATAACCAAAAGGTTGTTGTTGTTCTAATTTATTAATCGATAAACTCATCTCTTTTGGAGATTTTGCATTGAATTGTTTTAACCTTAGATAACCAATTTTCGCCCCTGAAACCGTATTATTTATTCGACTATCAACCACATTAATTTCAATTCTATCTCGTATTAATGTGACATTAAATAATTCATTGTCTCTAATTATACCTAGTTCAACCTTCGTTCCTTTTTTACCTCTAATAAGCTTAACGGTACTATCAATGGTAAACCCCTCTATGGTTTTACCATTGATAGATACGATAATATCATTAGGTTTAATACCCGCGATAAAGGCTGGTGTCCCCTCTATTGGAGATACGACAATAATTTTTTTAGTAATTTCATCTAGAGAAATCTGAATACCCACTCCCATTAATTCACCAGTTGTATCTATTCTCATTTCATTGAATTCTTTAGGATCTAAAAATCTTGTATAAGGATCATCTAATTTTGCCAACATATCTTTAATAGCTATGTATGCATCGTCATTATCAAAATATTTGGTTGACAGTATTTCCTTCCTTAATTTAATCCAATCCTTTGCCTTATATTTACCTGAATAATCCAAAAAGTCACGATATATAATTTGCCAAACCTGATCAATTATCTCCTTTGGATTGTTAGTAATCAAAGTAGAAGAATTAGCCTGAAAGGAAAAAGATGGCGAAGGAAAAGTGGCTATTAATAAACATATTTTTAAAAATCTCTTCAACATAATTATCAAATAATTTTTCTAATAATAAAACAATTAAAATTTATATTCTGTTTTTAAGGGTCTACCCATTTACCATCTTCTTTAATTAAATCAACTAAGGCCTGAACTCCTTCATCCTCAGGTACCCTCTTGATTTCATCTCTATTTCTATAAAGCGCAATCGTTCCAACACCTTTACCTACATAACCATAGTCTGCATCTGCCATCTCTCCAGGTCCATTAACGATACAACCCATCACTGCTATATCTAGTCCTGTCAAATGGATGGTAGCTGCTCTAACTTTTGCCACAACTTCTTCTAAGTTAAATAATGTTCTACCGCAGCTAGGGCAACTAATATATTCGACCATAGTTTTTCTCAGTCCAACTGCTTGCAGAATTGAATAAGCAACCGGTATTTCCTTCTCTGGTGCCTCAGTAAGGGAAACTCGTATTGTGTCTCCAATCCCCTCTGATAATAATGTTCCGATTCCAGCAGTACTTTTTATTCTCCCATAATCTCCATCACCAGCTTCAGTTACACCCAAATGCAAAGGATAATTAAATCCCTCTTTATCCATAGTATCAGCCATCATTCTGTAAGCAGCGAGCATGACAGGAGGTCTAGAAGCCTTCATTGAAACTACAATATTGTGAAAGTCTAATGAATCACAAATTCGAATAAATTCCATGGCTGATTCAACCATCCCAAAAGGTGTATCTCCATATGCAAATAACATTCTCTCTGCTAATGATCCATGATTAACTCCTATCCTAAGTGCCTTATTTTGCTCTTTTAAAGTATTAACAATTGGTTCAAATTTCTGAATAATCTTATCTTTAGTTGCTTTTATTTCCGCGTCAGTAAATTCTGTTCTATTTGGATCAGGTCTTTCAAAAACAAATAATCCTGGATTGATACGAACTTTATCTACATGCTTAGCAACCTCTAAAGCTATTTTCATTCCATTGTGGTGAACATCCGCTACTAATGGAACTGGTTGATAAGTACTAGCTAGAAGTTTTTTTATTTCTCCAACAGCTTTTGCACTTGCAAGAGTGGGAACCGTTAATCTAACAATCTCACATCCTATTTCATGCAATCTTCTAATTGCGGCAGTTGAACCCTCAATATCCATCGTATCTTCATTAATCATCGACTGAACACGAACTGGATTATCCCCTCCTATGCCAATATCTCCAACCATTACAGGTCTAGTATCTCTACGAATAATTCTGGTGCTATAACGCTGTGAAACATTATTTTCTTTCTTATCTTTTTCCAGGGTCGCAATCATGGGTTAACAATTGAGCCTCTTTAATAAACAAGAATGACATATTTGAGGGCTATTTTAAAGTATCAATTTTTTCTTTGATTTTTAAAAAATCCAATTTAGTTAAACTCATTGGAGATCCTTCCTCTTTTGATTGATTTCTAAGTAAATAAGCTGGATGAAAAATAGGCATAACAAGTCTTCCATCCCAATTAATCCATTTACCCCTGAGAATGCTTATAGGGGACTTATTTTTCAAAATTGCTTGTAAGGCTGTAGCACCAACAAGAAGTATAATTTCTGGATTTACAAGTTTGATTTGTTGATATAACCAGGGAAGATTTTCTTGGATTTCTGTCTTTGTTGGGCGTCTATTTTTTGGAGGTCTACATTTGACCACGTTGCAAAAATAAACATCTAGGCTGATATCGATTCCTGCATTTTGAAGCAACTTATCAAGTAGCTTTCCAGACCTTCCCACAAAAGGCTCTCCTAACTCCTGCTCCTTTGCTCCTGGAGCCTCACCAACAATCATCAACTTAGCGAAAGGGTTACCCCTAGATACAACAATTTTGTTTTTGGAATTGCTGAAATTACAAACTTCAGAAAATTCTTTATCAGGAGCGCTATTTTTTTTCACATCAGAGCATCCAAATCTGATCCTTTTGAAAGGTACGGCACTAAAATCAAGAATTTATTACCTTCTGGATCAAGAATCCATTGTTCAGCTCCAAAGTTTGCCAATTTTGTTATGCCCATAACACTACCTCCTATTTTTAATATCTCAGAAATCCACGTTTCAATCATTTTTGATGGATCTTCAGAAGGTTCACCTTGAAAACATAATGAGGTTGAATTTCCTTTCCTTTGCCATTCATGATTCTCATTAGGTCGATAAAAATGTATTTTGGATCGATTACTTAACGAAATAAAATAATGAGAAGCGTTAAAACCTTTGCATGCCTTGTCAGAGTTGATTTTGGCATAAAATCCAGACAATTCTTTAGGGTTTTTAGAGGCAATTACAAAGTTTATGTTCATCAAAGGCATGCAAGTATCTGATTAAGTAGTAAATTTGTAATAGGATCAATTCACTTTAAAAGTGAATCTAAGAAATACATTTTGAAGTTATGCTTCGAAGATGACTGAAAAATCACAGATATCTACAAGAGCTCTCTCAATAAAACCTTCTCTAACTCTTGAGATCAGCGCAAAAGCTAAGGCTTTAAAAGCTGAAGGAAAAAACATTTGTAGTTTAAGCGCTGGAGAACCTGATTTCGATACCCCAGGATTTATTATCGATGCCACTCTAAAAGCATTAAAAGATGGAAAAACTCGTTATGGACCTGCTGCTGGAGATCCAGAATTAAGAGAAGCCATTGCCCAAAAGCAATCAAATATTAATAAAGTTCCCACAAAAACAGACAATGTTTTGGTAACAAATGGAGGGAAACAAGCAATATACAATTTATTTCAAGTAGTTTTAAATCCTGGAGATGAAGTCCTCATACCTGCACCATATTGGCTTAGTTATCCAGAGATAACCCTTTTAGCTGGTGCCAAGCCAATTAAAATTAAATCTTCAACTAAAGATAATTTCAAAATAGATATCAATTCTCTAGAAGAAAACGTAACTGAAAAAACAAGGTTATTAATTATCAACTCTCCAAGTAATCCAACAGGCTGCGTTTTAACCGAGCAAGAAATGAATACTATTTCTGAGTTTTTAAGAAGACATCCAAGAATTTTTTTAATGAGTGATGAGATTTATGAATTTCTTATTTCTCCAAATCAAGTTCATCACAGTTTTGCAAAAATAGCACCCGATTTAAAAAATAGAATTTTCACAGTCAACGGTTTTGCCAAGGCTTGGGCAATGACTGGCTGGAGGATTGGATACCTAACAGGAAATACAGAGGTAATAAAGAAAGCCATTGCTTTACAAAGTCAAAGTACAAGCAATGTATGCAGTTTTGCTCAAAAAGGAGCTATTGCCGCACTTCAGGGCTCAAAAGATTGCGTTCATGAAATGGCAGAAATTTATAACAAAAGGAGGTTATTGATAACAGAAAGACTAAAAAAAATAAAAAATATTTCTTTTGTCCCTCCCACTGGAGCTTTCTATGTTTTCCCAGAAATTAATCTAGAGGATATCGATTCAATAAGTTTCTGTAAATTGGCACTAGAAAAGGTTGGCCTAGCAATAGTTCCAGGGATTGCTTTTGGAGATGACAAATGCATAAGAATCTCATATGCATCTTCAAATGAAATGATCAAGGATGGAGTTGATAGGTTAGAAAGACTATTAAATCAATTTTAAAAAAAAAAAAAAAAAAAAAAAAAAAAAAATGAATCAAGCGCCAAGATCAATCAAGTTCACGAAAATAACTATTGCTCTTTTATCAATATTTAATTTATCTAATATTGGTTCATTAAAAGCAGAGGAAATACTTCGTATTGGGGCGATACCAGATCAAAACCCAGAGCACCTGAATCGTCTATATAAAGTATTATCCTCTGAATTAAGCGAGCAGCTCAATGTTCAAGTCCGTTATAAACCAGTTACTAATTATGCTGCAGCTGTAACAGCTTTTAGGACCGGGAATTTAGATTTAGTATGGTTCGGTGCTTTAACGGGTGTACAAGCAAGACATCAAAGCAATGGATCCAAGGTAATAGCTCAAAGAGATATTGATGAAAAATTCCATAGTATTTTTATTGCAAACAAGAAAAGTTCAATCCAAAAAATAAATAACATAAATGACTTAAAAACACTAAAAGGCAAGCGTTTTACTTTTGGCTCTGAAAGTTCAACATCAGGAAGATTGATGCCACAATATTTTTTAAACAAAGCAGGTGTTCAACTTAAAGATTTCAAAGGTGCAAGCCCAGGCTTTAGTGGTAGCCACGATTCAACATTAATCCTTGTGCAAAGTGGTTCATATGAGGCAGGTGCTCTTAGCGAAGAAGTATGGAAGAGAAATCTTGCTAGAGGACGCGTGGACCCCTCAAAAGTCTTTGTGATTTGGAAGACTCCTTCTTATCATAATTATCATTGGCTTGCTCAAGGGAACCTAGATAAAAAGTTCAAAAAAGGCTTTACGAAAGAGCTTACAAATATATTTTTACGTTTCAATGAAAAGTCAAAAAAACAAAAACAAATTCTCGACTTATTTAGCGCAAAGAAATTTATAATATCAAAAAATGAGAATTATAATAAAATAGAAAAGGTAGCTAGAAAAATTGGAAAGATTAAGTGACTAAGTTACTAGAATTAAAGAATATAAGCCATAGCAGTAAAGAAAGTATTAGAGTAAAAGATATTAATTTAACAATAAATCAAGGTGAGAAGATAGCGCTTATTGGCAAGAGTGGCTCTGGCAAAAGTACATTAATCTCGATCGCGAATGGATCACTAATCCCAAACGAAGGGGATGTAATATGGAAAGGTTCTCACATTAACAATATTTCAAATATTCAGTCGTCAAAAATAGGAACTATATGGCAGGATTTATCTTTAATAGAAGAGCTAAATGTCGCTCAGAATATAAACTGCGGTGCACTAGGTAAACACAATTTCATATGGGCTTTAAAAAATCTCCTCGGAGTCTTAGATAAAGGTTTATGCCAAGAATGTCTAGCAGCAGTCTCTCTGCCAGAAAAAACTATTTATTCCTATATAAATAAACTTTCTGGTGGGCAAAAAAAAAGAATAGCAATTGCACGTCTTTTAAGACAAGAACCAGAGATTCTTCTTGGAGACGAACCTTTCTCAAATTTAGACCCTGTATTATCAGAAAATATCTTAAATTTATTTATTAATCAAAAAAATTATCTTAGAATTAAAATCCCTGAGACCATACTTATAAGTCTTCACCAAATTAATTTAATAAATAATTTCAATAGAGTTATTGGGTTAAAAGATGGAGAGATTGTAATAGATAGAGAAATTCATAATATCAATCAATCAGAGCTTGATTTGTTATTTTAATTCACAATGAAATTAATAAAACCAGTATCAACTTTATTAACATTAATCCCATCAATAGCCTACATTCCCATTCTCATAGAAATCATCAAAGGATTTCATATTGGGGGTCTAAATATCATATTTCTATTCATAAGATCAGCAATAAAACCATCGTTCAATCAAGAAGTAGTTAAAAGCGCATGGGAAGGACTTCAAATAACAATTGCTACTGCTTTAACCAGCTGGGTTATAAGTATGCTTATTGGAATTCTTTTAGGTGTACTATCTACAGATTTATTTTGGAAAAGTATTCCTAAATTTTCTTATTTAGGTAAATTCATAAAATACTCATTAGCAATTCCAAGATCAATACATGAAGTAGTCTGGGGCCTGCTATTTATACAAATTTTAGGTTTGAATATTTGGGTGGCCATTATATCTATAGTCATTCCCTATTCAGCCTTAACAGCAAGAGTAATTTCAGAGCAACTAGATAGTTTTGACATACAACCTCTAATAGCAATTAAGAAAACTGGATCTAATGTTATAAGCTCATTTATAACTATTCTACTACCAAAGTTAATACCTATTGTATCTACATATGGAAATTACAGATTTGAATGTGCAATTAGAGGTGTAACATTACTTGGGATATTTGGATTAGGAGGTATAGGAACAGAACTATATCTAACTTTAAAATCCTTTGAGTTCAATGAAATGTGGACTTGTTTGTGGATGCTTTGGTTAGTTATGATTTTATTAGAGAAATTTATAAGATATTTAAGAAGTTATTTATCTGAAAATATTAGTTTTAAAAATTCTTTCTTAATTTCAATCTCAATATTTTCACTATCTCTATCATTAGGTATTAGTTGGCTTTATAATCTAAATTTTGAGATATTTACTCCATTAAGCTTTTCGTATTTAAATTTACCTTCATTCGTAGAGATAAGAAATGGATTTAATACCTTACCTCTTTTTAAACTAATCATTACAACAATTTTAATAACTTTTTTCGCGTCTGGGATTGCAATAGGGACACCTCCATTTTTACTAGTATTATTCCCAGGCAAATTCTCTCTAAAAGTTCAAAATCTTATTTGGATCTTCTTTAGATTGATACCTCCTCCATTGACCACTATACTTATTCTTCTTTTTACTAATCCTAATATATCTGTAGCCGCATTATCACTAGGAATTACACATATGGGTGTCATGGGAAGATTACTTACAGATAATATACTAAATCAAGATAAAAATATTTATCGAGCAATTAAAAGCAATGGTTCAAGCAAGAAATCAGCAACACTTTATGGAATATTAGCCCCCCAAAGTAATAGTTACTTAGCTTATGGAGCATATAGAATTGACGTAATTCTAAAGGAAACAGCAATTATAGGTGCAGTTGGAGGAGTAGGATTAGGGTGGCAATTACAGGAATCACTAAGTTCATTCGATTGGGCACAAGTCATGATAATAACTGCTACTTTCTCTTTATTAACAATGTCAGGAGAATTTTTATTTAACACTTCTCAAAATTATTGGTTAAAGAATTCAACCAACAATTTCATTAGTTAGTTATTTTATTCAACATATTGACTTATGAATAAATATCAGAAAAAATTAATCATAATTGGAGATAGTGGGGTTTACGGATGGGGAGATCTAGAGGGAGGGGGATGGTCTGAGAGATTAAGACAAAACTGGTTAAATCTAGATGGTGCACCTATCATTTATTCTCTTGGAATAAGAGGAGATGGATTAGAGAAAGTTGCTATAAGATATAAGAATGAGTGGGCATCAAGGGGAGAGTTAAGGAGAAAAGTTCCTGAAGGTATTTTGCTATCAATTGGATTAAATGATACAGCTAGAATTGGAAGAAAAGATGGCAGGCCCCAACTTTCCGAAGATGCTTTTAAATTTGGCTTAAAACAATTAGTAAACGAAATTAAGAATGAAGTACATATAATGGTTCTTGGGTTAACACCTGTTAATGAAGACTCAATGCCTTTTGCAGAATGTCTTTGGTATTCAAATCAAGCTTGCTCTAAATATGAAAATAAAATTGAAGAAACTTGCTTAGAATTAAATGTTCCGTTTTTATCTATCCATGAGAAAATGATCAACCTATTATCATTTAAAGAATTACTCTCATCAGATGGAATACATCTAAATACTAAGGGGCATAAATGGATTTATGGCCAAATTAGCGAATGGCCAGCACTGAAGAATTGGGCTGATTTAAAATAAACATTTCAAACAAACTTCAAATATAAAAAGATAGAAATAATAGCGGCTATAGATGTCTGGATAGAATTAACTAATTCATTAGTCATCCAATCAATCTTATTTTGAACTACTGCTCCAATATAACTTTCCAAAAATGTTGCTAAATAACCAGAGAAGAAGACTATAAAAGCAACAGATAGTCCAGAAATAATCGATAGATTAAGCATAAAAACAGTCATAATAAAACTTCCTAACAAACCAGCCATTGAACCTTCGATACTTATTGCCCCCTCTGTTCCTGGTGATACTGACTTTAAAGTCGTAATTAGAAAAGTTCTTTTACCAAATCTTTTACCAATTTCACTTGAAAAGGTATCGGAAAGTTTTGCACTGAAACTAGAAGCAAAACCTACCATGAATAAATTTAAAAAATTTGGCCAAAGACAACTTAATAAGGCGAGTGAGCAACCTGTTGCTGCAGACCCCCATACATTTTCAGGGCCACGTTGACCACCTCTTGCTTCAGCAATCCCTCGGGAAGCCTTATTTTTGTATCCAATTTTTGTAACTAAAGTTCCCAACAAGAGATAGACACAAACTGATATCCAACCATTCCAACCAATAGATCCTAATAAAAGTGTTCCAAGTATTCCAGCATGAATCCATCCTTTCTTAGTTAAAAATGGAAGCCTATGTCCTACAAATATCAACAAGAAATTAATCAAAAAAGCATTAATCCAAATACCGCTTATAGAAGAGAAGTTAGCCATCGTTCATAACCAGCATGCCTATTTCTAAACAATAGACGGTTTTATGATCAAAAATATTCAATCTTAAAGGGATGATTTAAGTCTTCTCCATGAAGTCATTAACTGACAGGCACTTACGGCAGCTGTTGATGTCCTCAAAATAGTTTCTCCCATAGATACCCCAGACAAGCCAGAGTCAAAAGCTAATGCCTCTTCATCTTTATTCCAGCCTCCCTCTGGGCCAACCACCACCCAAACTTGATTGACTTTATGTGGTGTTTCTTTTAACCAATTTACACAATCTTGCAAGTTTTGAATGCGTGTTGTGGCAAATCCTATTTGAGCTTCGGAAGGCAAATCATTTATCCAATTGGGAAATGTCAATGCCTGCATTAGTTCTGGACTCCAGAGCCTTTCAGATTGCTCAACGGCTTCATGAATAATCTTTTGAAATCTAATAATTTTTTCGTTATTGCATTCTTTAACTACTGATCGTTTTGAAATTAATGGTTGAATAATGTCAACTCCTATCTCACAACTCATTTGCAAAAAAGTTTCAAACCCCTTTTTAGGAATAACTACAGCAATGCCTATTAATGGTCTCTCTCTTGAAACGACTTGAAGAGGTTTATCAAAACCATTGGTAAGTCTTATAGTTTTTTTTTCAACGATTTTTGCGGACCAAAGATGACCTTTTCCATCAATAACCTCTAAAAGATCTTCCGATTTCATCCTCATAACCCTAGATAAATAATGTGATTCATTAGAGGTCAATATCAACTCTCCATTTGAATCGATTTCATTACTTAATCGATTTGGATTTATAAATAATCTTCTTTTCTCAGCCATAGAAAATTAATCTATAGAAGAAAAAATTGCATCAGGATGTTCTTCTACTGGCCAATCTTGATTGACTCCTCCGATAATTAGTTCTTCTATTTTCACAATATCAACATCCATTTGTTTTAGTACATTTATCAAAACATCAATTGCGATGAGGTCAGAAGTACCAAAATCGACCCAACATCTAGCCCAACACTCATTAAATTCAAATTCTCCAAGATTATGCATTAATGATGAAAGACTAGAGGATGTATTGTCATTTTCATAGCTCATCCAACTGACATCAGAACCCATTTCATGCGTTTGCAAATTTTCAGAATTAAATCCCCCAAGTCTGCCTAGCACATACCAAGAATCAAAAATACCATCGACGTATTCTTTTTCTCCCTTACCTGGGACCTCTGAATATCTAAGCCATATCCAACAATTGAAAGGATCAACTTCACGAAATCGAACTTCCATAAACAATAGATCTTAAAAAAGAAAAACTAAAAGATATCAAACATAATCTAATGTAAATTGATTAAAGAAAATTTAAAAATCTTTATTTAATTGATCAAAGCCTCAATAAAAAAGAATGCTTAGTTTAAAAAATATTTATTACCATCCCTCAACAGCAGAGAAACCAATCCTAAGAGATTTGTGTTTAAAATCAAATACTGGAAAAATCACAATAGTTAGAGGGCCCAGTGGAAGTGGAAAAACTACATTGGTAGAAATCATTAGCGGTCTATCGGGATATCAAAAAGGAGAGATAACATGGTTCAACAAAATTCTAAGTGCACGCCAGCGCAGGTGGTTATGCGGATTAGTTTTTCAATTTCCAGAAAGATATTTTCTTGGATTATCGGTAGCTCAAGAATTACGTCTTGGACATAAGAGGTTAACGACTGAAGAACAAATTTCAGCTCTCACAAAAGTGGGGTTGATCAACTTAGATTTAAAGAAGCCGCCAGAATCTCTTAGTGGAGGACAACAACGACGACTAGCGATTGCTGTTCAACTATTAAGGAATCCAAAAGTACTTTTATTGGACGAGCCAACAGCAGGTTTAGATTGGTCAGTGAGAAACGGAATTATAGAGTTACTCTCAAAGCTTAAATACAAGCAAACTATTTTAATAGTGACACATGAACCCGAACTTTTTAAAAATTTGAATGCCGACAATTATGAGTTGCACAATGGTCAACTTATCCCTGAGTAAACAATTCAACTAATCAATGACAGATTTACTAGTTAGAGCTACTGCTGCGAAAGGAGGGATAAGGCTAGTCGCCGTATCAACAACTGAATCAACAAAAGAAGCAAAAGAAAGACATTCTCTTTCATATTTAACTTCTGCAATTGTAGGTAGGGCCATGAGTGCAAGCCTATTGC
Organism: Prochlorococcus marinus str. MIT 1013; assembly: GCF_027359395.1. Lineage (NCBI taxonomy): Bacteria > Bacillati > Cyanobacteriota > Cyanophyceae > Synechococcales > Prochlorococcaceae > Prochlorococcus > Prochlorococcus marinus. The sequence goes on along the minus strand of NZ_CP114778.1, from coordinate 104,353 downwards.
TTGCAAGCTCAATGAAGGTAAATCATGGAAGGGTGACTTTGAGGATAAGCTCAAATGGACCACTAAAAGGATTAACTATTGATGCGGGTAGAGATGGAAGTGTGAGAGGTTATGTTGGCGATCCAAGTCTGGAATTAGACCTAATTAAAAATAAAACCAATCACTATACATTTGATTTTAAAAAAGCTACAGGTATTGGCTATCTTCACGTTATTAGAGATGATGGTAAAGGTGAGCCGCACAACAGCACAGTTGAATTAATTAATGGAGGTATAGGTGAAGACATAGCTTCCTATTTATTACATTCTGAACAAACTCCATCAGCTGTGTTTGTTGGAGAAAGAATTAATCAGGGTGGAATAGTTTGTAGTGGAGGACTTTTAGCACAAATACTACCCAAAGCAGAACGAGACTATTCATTGATAGCCCTGCTTGAAGATCGATGTAAAGAAATCAACTCTTTTAGTGAATTATTAAAGAAAAAAGGGACTAACCTTATTTCTCTAATTGAAGAAATTTTTCCTGATCTTGATCAATCACATTCCGATATTATTAGCACATCTCAAGCAGTTCGTTTTAAATGTAGATGCTCAAAAGAAAGAAGCTTATCAGCATTGAAAATATTGGGAAAAAAAGAACTTCAGGAAATGATAAAGGAGGATGGGAAAGCAGAACTTACATGTCAATTCTGCAAAAATGTTTATCTTGTTAACGAGGATGAATTGATATCTTTAATCGATTAAAGGATTAATCAAGAAAAATCACTCCTAACCAAAGTAAAAACACTGCGGGTATCGCCTCAAATTTATCTGAAGACAATGATCCAGCGTTATCGATAAATGATTGAGCACCTCCCAGAAGCAATGCACCAGATAGGAGTCCAATACTAAGAAGAAGAATGCACCAGAGGATAGAGGAAAAGAAAGGCCTACCTCTACGAGCCTGACTAATGAATAAGCCTATTGTTGAAAATGAAAGTATTAATTCAACACTTTCAGAAGGCACAATTAAAACAAGTAAAAAAGTCAATATTCCAAGAGAAATTCTTATATTTAATTCTTGTCCAGAGGGCAACTCTAATCTTGGTAAAAAGTTAGATTTTGATGCCTGATATTTAGGAAGATTTAAATTTTTCAACTTAGTGAGAAGAGAACCAGGTCTTATTTCACCTACTTTCTTTTCATCATTTTCTTTCTTTGATGCAGTTATTGCCTCGTTACTTGCATTACCAAGTTGTCTTGACTTAAGACTTACCATTAGCAACGAATCATAGGCAGCTTCTATTTTTGCTTTAGTGATTTGGTCTTCTCCTGCCTCAATTAACTTTTTGTCCCTTGCTTCTTGAATAGCATCAAAACTTGCACCCTCATTTATTCCAAGTATTAAATATGGATCTTGTGAGTTCGAATTTGATTGTGAATTAGTGCCAGGATCCATAGATTTTCAAAAAAGATTTATGAGCTCTCTTTATTGATTAGATTTTAATATATTTTAGAGTGAAACAGGATCAACACCACTTACAACAGGAGCAACTGAGTTTAATTCCATTTCAGGATGATCTTCCTTTAACTGATTTAGATTCCATTCATTTTTAAAAAGCAGTACTGGTCTAAGCCAGGCGTCCTGAACCGTTTTGCAATTAAAAATTCTCCCAACCTCCTCTAAAGCGGGCCATCCCCCTTTTACCCATCTAGCCACTTGATAACCCATTGGTTCAAGCCTGGTTTCTACTCCATATTCACTAGAAAGTCTATGTTGTACTACCTCAAGCTGAAGCTGACCAACAGCGGCCAAAATTGGATCTCTTTTGCTTTGATCTTTATCGTAAAGAATTTGGACTGCCCCCTCCTCTCTTAATTCATTAACCCCTTTCCTAAAGTTCTTAAAAGCTGAGGGATTTGGATTTCTCAACCAACTAAATATCTCAGGGCTAAAACATGGGATGCCCTCGAATTCAACTCTCGGTCCGATAAATAATGTATCTCCTATAGAAAACATCCCTGGATTATTCAAACCAATAACATCACCAGGGTAAGCATCATCAACAACAGACCTATCTTGGCCAAAAATCTTTTGGGGCCTTGACAGCCTGATTTGTTTACCCGTCCTAGCATGTTGAACTGTCATATCTTTTTTAAACGTCCCACTGCATACCCGCACGAAGGCAACTCTATCCCTATGTTTTGGATCCATATTTGCTTGTAATTTAAATACAAATCCACTAAATGATTCTCTTGTAGGAACGATTGGGCCATCAAAGCTATTTCGAGCAACGGGTCCCTGAGATAGCTCAAGAAAATTATCTAAAAATGGCCTAACCCCGAAATTGGTCATTGCAGATCCAAAAAACACAGGGGTTAAATCGCCAGATAAGATTAATTCTTGATTCAAGTCACAACCAGCCTCATCCAGGATCTCAATCTCTTCTAGTGCTTTTATCAATAGTTCTTCTTCTACTAAGTTTTTAAGTTCAGGATCATTAATTTTTAAACGAATTTCACTAGATTGCTTTCCTCGTTCCGCTCTAGAAAATAAAACAACTTCCTTGGTTGAACGCTCAACAACACCTCTAAAAAACTCACCACTCCCTATTGGCCAATTTACTGCAAAAGTTGATAATCCTAATTCAGACTCAATCTCATCTAATAATTCCAGAGGTTCTTGACCAGGTCTATCCATCTTATTGATGAATGTAAATATTGGGATTTGACGCATTCTGCAAACCTCAAAAAGCTTCCTTGTTTGAGGTTCAAGACCTTTTGCCGCATCTTCAAGCATTACAGCATTATCAGCAGCTGCAAGTGTCCTATAAGTATCTTCCGAGAAGTCTTGGTGACCAGGAGTGTCTAATAGATTTATCGTCTTATCTTTATAAGCAAATTGTAAAACAGTTGATGTAATTGATATGCCTCTTTGTTTTTCAAGCTCCATCCAATCAGAAGTAACTTTTCTCTGTTCTCCTCTTGCTTTTACTGCTCCTGCTTGTTGAATAGCTCCACCATAAAGTAAAAGTTTTTCTGTCAGAGTAGTTTTCCCTGCATCAGGGTGGGAAATAATTGCAAAATTTCTTCTTTTACCAACCTCCTTACTTAAAGATACAGTTAATTCTTCTTCTTGATTAAGATCTAAATTAGTCTTGTCTTGAGGAGTTGATTTCATTATTTTTTTTGGTTGTTCAATTGTTCAGGAAAAAGATTAAATACACCCAATAATCTCAAAATAAAGCTCATCAATTTGAAAAACCTCTAATTGAGATAACCCTGCATCAAGTATTTGTTGAGTTACTTCATTAACTGTAAATGATGCTTTAAGAGATGCATAAAAATCCTTTTTTAGAATTTCTGGAGAATTTAAAAGATGTTTTTCTTTTATATCAAATGCTTTTTCTAGAGAAGGAGGCCTTATTAAATCACGATGAATATGAATACACTTAGTTTTACCTAGTTTTTTTAATGCACCCCAAAACCTAGAAGGATCATGAAAATGATGTAAGGCGCTATTACTTACTAGGACATCAGCCTTAAGAGGAAAATCTATTTCACCTGTGGCCAATGAATTAATTTCAATCAATTCATAAGTAAGATTCTTAGTAAGGTTGTTAGAAAGTTTTTTTTCTGCTTCATGTAACATTCCCTTTGAGCCATCAATCCCCACAACTTTTACAAAGGGCCAATTTTCAGCAATTCTCTCCGCAATATTCCCAGGTCCACATCCAATATCAAAAATCAAATCATTATTATTAAGAGTTCTTCCTATTTTTGTTAAATATTTTTCAAGAGATTTAACAACCATTGAATCGCTTCTAGAGAAATCCGCATCTGCATAAGCCCTTACCTGCGAAGGGCTTTGCATGAGTTCAGGTTCAGGTGTTCTCTTCATAAATAAAAGAAAAAATTTGTTTTCTCCCTTGGAGCCCTGTAGATGGTGTTAAAAAAACTTGCTAACGCTATACATGGCGTTACCGTGGTACTTACCAAGGGATACAAAGATTTTGACAATCGCAACAAGCCAGCCCGAAACCAATAATTCAGCATCGGGGAAAAAAAATGTTTCGACTGATTTTCCAATAACTGCACCTGCAGCTAATCCTGTCTTTTACAGAACATATAGTAGAAAACTTCCAGCAGGTCGTGAAAGCTGGGAACAAGTAAATAAAAGAAACCTTGATGGTCTAAAAGAGCTTGGTGGATTAAACGAAACAGAAATAAATTTAATGAAAAGAATGCAACAGGAGAAAAAAGCTCTTCCCTCAGGAAGATGGCTTTGGATAGGCGGAACAGAATGGATTGAGAAAGAAAAGAATTTTTCTGGAGCCTACAATTGCACCTCAACAAATCTTGTTGATTGGCAAGCCTTTGGACTCATGATGGATTTAGCCATGATGGGTTGTGGAACAGGAGCAATAATCGAACCTCACTTTATTGATCAACTCCCAGAGGTTCTTAATACAATAAATATTCAAAGTGTTTCCGATATTGGATTAACACCCTCTAAAGAGAGAAATGAAAAAACGACATTCTCTATTCAAGAAAACAATGTACTTATAAAAGTTGGAGATAGTAGACGTGGATGGGTTGATAGCTATCAAAAAATTCTTGAATTAAGTAGTGACGATAGTTTTAATTCTAAAGTAATTAATGTATCCATTGATTTAAAAGATGTAAGGCCAGCAGGTGAATCGCTAAAAGGGTTCGGAGGAATGGCAAACCCAGTCAAACTCAAAGATTTATATCCTCGTGTTACAAAACTTTTAAATAAAGCAATTGGAAGAAAACTAACCTCTATTGAATGTTGTCTTTTAATAGACGAGGCAGCCGTCACAATCGTTGCTGGCAATATCAGAAGAAGTGCAGGTATGCGTCAATTTTCTTCGCAAGATTTAGAAGCTGCTGGCGCTAAAGAAAATTTATGGAAGCAAGACTCAGATGGGAATTGGAGTATTGACCCAGAAAAGGATGCCTTAAGAATGGCCAACCATACTCGTGTTTACCATACCAAGCCTGAATTAAAAGTTCTTGTCGAAGCCGTTATTAAGCAATTTCATTCAGGAGAAGGAGCCATTCAATTTGCACCAGAAGCAATTGCTCGCTCTAATGCAGACATACTATCAACAGTAGAACTAAGGAATGAATTTATAGATATCTACTGTGATCAAGGAAAAGAGGAGGCCTCCAAATGGATTCAATCAAATTACGGTCCATTTGATGATAAAGAACTTTTTCACAGACTAAGTAGATATGGTCTTAATCCTTGCGGTGAAATTTTAGGCTCAGATTTTCACTGTAATCTTGCAGAAATCCATCTTAATCAAATTGATCCATTAGACATAAATCAACAAGAAGATGCCTTTAAAGCAGCAGCTTTGTCAGTTGCTTGTCTCCTTAACCATCGATTTGAAGTAGAGCGATACAGAAAAAGTCGGGAATGGGATCCCATTGTTGGGGTTAGCTTCACAGGACTTTTTGACTTTTTTGTTCATGCATTTGGGACACCCTGGTTAAAATGGTGGGAAGCCGGACGACCTGACACAAAAGAAGGAAAGGATTTCAAACTCAAAGAAGCTACTTTTTTGAGTCGATGGAGGAAGATCGTCAACGATACAGTATTTGATTATTGTGATAGACATAATATCCGCCGTCCAAGTCGTTGTACAACAGTTCAGCCTGCTGGTACAAAGAGTCTTCTAACAGGGGCTTCACCAGGTTGGCATCCGCCAAAAGCTCAGCGTTTTATTAGAAGAATTACTTTTAGGAAGAACGATCCAGTTGCATTAGCTTGCATGGATTATGGATACACAATCGTTCCTTCTCAATCAGATAAAGATGAAAATGGAAAGTTACTAGACAATCCATTTGATCCAAAATGTACTGAGTGGCTAGTTGAAATACCGACCGAGGTAAGTTGGGCAAACATCCCTGGTGCTGATGAAATAGATATCAATAACTTCTCAGCTCTTGCACAATTTGATTTTTATATGCAAGTTCAAACAAACTACACAGACCACAACACCTCTGCCACAATTGAATTCAGAGAGAATGAGATAGAGGAGTTAGCTAAAGCTCTTCATAGCTCAATTAATGAAAATAAAGGTTATATTTCAGCTGCCTTGCTTGCAAGGTTTGATGCAAATGCAACCTTCCCCAGACTTCCTTTTGAACCTATTGACGAAGAATGCTACACAAAACTGCAATCAGAGGTCATAAAAAGAAGAGAAAATTGTGATTTCTTTGATGCTCTTAGTCGATATGATCAAGGGGAGCTTACTGAAGCAGGTCCAGCAGGTTGCGATTCTGATAAATGCTTACTCCCACTAGCTAAACCATCTTAAGAGAAGCCATTCAAGCTTGAGTAGGGTATTTTAGTACCAACCTAAAGAAGTTACTGAACTAATCAAATAAGTTTACTTTTTCAAAGAAGTTTTAAAGATAATTGTCCAAATTAGAAAATTTAGCTAACTATTAAATATGTCTTGTGTCCTTAAAATTTAAATGACTACGACTAATAAACCATTAAAGCTAAGAGGAACAAGTACTAATGATGCACTTATTGATCAACTGAGAGCTTGTCAAAACCCAGATGAAATTCTCAAATTCGAGAAATGGTTCAATTCCAATATTGAATCTGAAAAACTTTATAAAAGAATTTGTGAACTATTAAAAAACAGAAGTATTTCCAGAGCCTTAGGATCTAAGTGGCTGCTAACACTTATTGAAGACAGAGAAAATACTATAAATAAGTTATCTGTTCAATAATTTTTTTATTTAGATCTACTAATCCATAATCAATTATATCTTCCTCTCATTTTTAGAAAGGAAATGGTCCTGATGCTCCGCTTGAAGCAGTAAAGCCTGAGAGAGCCCAAATCCCAAAAGAAAACAGCGCGCATCCTATAAAAAACATCAAATGAGCTACATAACGATATTTCTCTTTTTGACTAATACCCCCCTCCATAGGGAGGTCTCCAAGGAAACGAGATTGTGGGCTCTTGTTGCTTGCCATGAATGTGTTTTACCAATGTCTGAAATTATTGCACAAATAATCTCATTGACATTTATCCATACAGAGAATCTATAGGTTCTGAAATTTTTAAAGGTCTACAAGGATGCTCCTTAAAACTGAGTTAATAGCAAATAGGGATGAAATTATTGTTTGAGCAATTTTTTTAAGATTTCAGAACTTAATAAGGTAAGATTTCTAGTGGAGAGTTGGTCGAGTGGTTTATGGCTCTAGTCTTGAAAACTAGCATGGGGGCAACTCCATCGGGGGTTCGAATCCCCCACTCTCCGTTCCTTGTCGGGGAGTTTGGAGGTATTTAATTAAATACTTGTCCCTACTAATTTAAAAAGAACCCATATATAAGGTAAATCAATCAACGAACCTTAAAAACGATTTATTTTCGTGAATACATATATAAGTAAATCAAATATTTAATACCTATTAGAATTCCATAATTCTCATGATTTATCTATTTTTTCGTTAATGTATTTCGAATTGTAGGTTTTTTTAGATTTTTAAGACACCGATCTGATATCAATCGAACCAACCTAGTAAATCTTTAAGCTTTACTAGGTTGGTTTTCTTAAAAAACTCAGGAACCCATACCTTACATAATTAAATTAAAATGAAAGAAGAGCGTTACTTAAAAGACAGAGAAGCTATCGTAAGAGCTGATATTTGGAAAGAGATTACCTCTTCATGCAAAGGGCTTAGAACTGAGCTTGGGTATACAAATATCCAAATAGTTGAATTTCTAAAAGAAATAACAAAAACATTTGAAAGAGACCAACTCTGAATCCTGCATATCTAGATTGAGATTTTATCTTTAGCTTCTATTTTTCTATTGGTTTTAAAGCATCATCAATACTTTTTACTGCATTTGGAACACTATTAGAGGCAGACTCCAATCGCCAAAAGGCTCCTCGAAAGAGAGCACTAACATCACCCAAGCCTTTTAGCATATAATTTGGATTTCTCTTATAAGCTCTATCGGCTATTAAGGATGCCTTCCAAGGATTCCAAGAGGCAACGTTAACCATAGTTCTGTAAGCACTTGGCCAAGGATTATTGGGCAACAGAATTTCTAAATTTCTTAGATAAACATCTGCTTTTGAGGGTCTATTCAATAATATATTCAAAAGCGATAGGGACCATAAAGATTCAACATTTTCTGGGTCTGAACTTATTTTGGATAACGCCTTATCTCTAACAATATTTTGATATTTAAAATGCCCATCAAGCATATGTTCTATTTCTATTTCATCAAAAATCAATTTAATGCCTAATGGACCTTGCTCCATTCCATTTGCTAGTTCAATAAATCTATTATGAAATTCATTTTGCTTAAGTGAATTTGCATCTCTTTTCCATAAAGAATAACTTCCTTCTTTTTTTCTTGGAAATTCTCGAACTTTTTTGAAAAGAGAACTATCTCTAATCGCTTTATCTAGAGCTATTGAATTACTTGAAACTGAGCCTTGATCTCCCTCAGCTAAAATAATCCAATTAGAATATTTAATAACAGGTTCTATATGCAAAAGAGATTGCCCAAGTTGTCTGCCTAAAATATTTCCACCTTGCATTCTCCCAAAATAACTTACATTATGCTGATTAAGATCAGGAGTGCTGGGAACAACAATAACTGTCTCTTTTTCATCGAAGGATAGATCTGCTTTAACGATCGATATAATATCTTTAACGGGATAATATTTACTTGAATTATTTTCTAAATTTTTATACTTATTAATAGAATTGGAAAATAAAAAGCTTATAGGAGCAATCAATAATAAACAATAATATTTGAATCTAAAATAAGTATCTAGCCAATTAACCCACTTGCTGAATCCTAGCGCTAAAAGTATAATAATTAATGGGATACTACATGCAATATATCTTTGATCCTTATTAGGAATTAAAGTTGTAAAAGTCCAGGATGTAATTAAATTATAATAGATCCATGTCCATTTATAATTATTTTGATCAAAAATATCCACTAATTTTGCTGAAGATTTAAAAGATCTTATATAGGTTAAAAAGGAAAATATTATTCCTGATAAGCCAAAAAAGAAAATGATACTTCCAAACTGATTCTCTAAATACGGAAAGTACCAGAAAATACTTTTAAATCCCAAAACAAATGGATCACCTTCTATCGCAGCTGATTCAAAAACGGCTCTGTAAGTTCCACTTAATATCATTATCCAATTGTGATAAAACCATGGTAAAATTGCTAAAAGATTGAGAAAGATTAAACATAAAAATTGTAATCTAAATTTTTCATCTCTTTTAAAACAAAGAATAAAAATGAATAATAAAGAAGGTATGACAATTAATAGAGAGCTTTGCTTAATCAATAAAGAAGAAGCGCATGCAAAAGCAGCGATTATCAATTGAATCCATTTACCTCCAATTGATTTATCACTCCACCTTCCTAGATGAAACAAATAAAATGTAATAGAGGAGATTAAAGGTAACTCCAACACATAATCAGTTCTTAGATGAAACAAGAAAGGAGAAAATGCACTAATAAGAACACAAAAAAGTGCAAATTTTTTTCCTCTCAAATAAAGTCCCCATGAAGCAATATTAAAGAGCAAAAATCCATTCCAAAAACTTAAGGACCATGCAGCTTCATGAGGGGCATCGCCAGCCAAGGCAATTAAGGCTCCATTGATTATTGAAGCCAAAGGAGGAATCTTTGGAGATTTATCTAATAAAGAACTAAAGTCTGAGGCACCATCTCCACCAAAAAAAGAAAGTGCACGTGCATGGTCAAGGGCACTATTCAAATAATCAGCCTGATCCCATGAAGGCGTATTGCTATAAAAATTCCACCAAATCCGGTCAGAGAAGGTGGCTATGATCCATATAAATAAAACTGAAATCCAAAAAATATATTTAGAGTGATTAATATTTTTCTTAATAAGCATACTATTCAATAACATTCTAATGTCTCACTTGTTTTTTTATTAGTGACACTATTTATTCCATCGGCAATAATACATAGCTTTTTTTTAACATCATTTGCGATTAATACATCAGTAAAATCGGCACCTTTAATAATAACGTTTTCAAATTTAGCATTATAAGCAAAAGCGCCTTCTAATATGCTATTTGAAAGGTTAGCACCGTTAAGTATGGCCGCATCCATTGTTACATCTCTCATATTTGTATTACTTAGGTTAGCGTTTTCAAGCTTTGCATCAAAAAAACTAGCTCCTTGAAGATCACTACCTGAAAAATCAGCATCTTGGAGATCACTTAAATAGAAAGTCGCACCTTTCAAATCGGTATTAGAGAAATCAGCGCCTATCAAGGTTTGCTTTCCATAGTCCAAGGCTGAATAAGCTGGAAGCGAATAAAAGAAAAACAGAAACGAGCTTACAAAAAAAAGAAGACCTTTAAACATAACTTTCTAATAGCTACCAATAATTATATTTTAATTCAAAAAGGGGCTAACAGTTAAATATTGAATTTAATATATATTAGAGTAATAATATCACTAATATAATCTCTCCTAAATCATATAAAATAAATCAATATATTGATCTTAATACTTAAATAAATTGATTTAAATATTATCTTATAAAATATTCCATGATAAAGCTTTAATAAAAAAGAATAAACGCGATACAAATTAATCAGATTTTCTAAATACCTAAACCCTAAGCCTATGATTTATTATATATTTTATATATCAAAAAAATAATTCTCTAAATCTTACAAATTTTAAATATACAAGTTCCTAAAAATGATTAACAAACCATATGAAGTCATTATCATCGGTTCTGGCGCAACAGGAGGAATGGCTGCTCTCACAATGGCCAAGGCAGGCGTAAGAGCATTAGTAATTGAAAGGGGGCCTGAACTAGAAATTAAGCAAGCGACAGGAACAGAGCCTTGCAATATGATTCGGAGACTGATAGGCGTAACAACTGGAAATTATCAAAATCAACCTCAGCATCCAGGCTTCTGGAAATCAAATCCTTTACTATACGCAAACAAACAAGCAAATCCTTACACCCACCCACCAGAAGCTCCGTTTATGTGGACGCAAGGCAATCAAGTTGGTGGAAGAAGCCTTACTTGGGGAGGAATAACCTTAAGATTAGCCCACGAAGATTTTGAAGTCTCAAAAGGGAAAGAATACAACCTTGAATGGCCTATTAGCTATAAAGATCTTGAGTCACATTATTCAGAAATAGAAAATTTTCTAAAGATATATGGCAACAAAGATGATCTCGATCAACTACCTAATGGTAAATATATTGGCAAACTTCCATTCACAGAAAGTGAAGAAATATTCGCATCCAATATAAAAGAAAAACTAAATCTTCCCTTTATACATTCTAGAGGCTTTGGAGCCAATAAAGACAAAGGGAAATGGCCAAGATACAGCAGTTTAGGCAGCACATTAAAAGAAGCAACTAGGCTAGGCAAAGTAGAAATACTTTCAGATCATATTGTAGAGAAATTAGTATTAAATAAGGATAGAAAGTCTGCTAAAAGTGTTGTTATAGTAAATCAAAAAAATGGAGAGAGAAGTGAATTAGAAAGTAATTTAATAATATTATGTTCATCAACAATCCAAACAATTAGAATTCTATTAAGTTCCGAAGAAAGTAATAATTCAAATGGCCTAATTGATCCCTCCAACTCATTAGGAAAAAACTTAATGGATCATATATCAACCTGCAGGTTTTTCACTGTTCCAATCGATAAGCATTTGACAAATTATTCAAATAAAACTAATCATAATCTTTTAACAGGAGCTGGCAGCTTCTTTATTCCAATAGGTAGAGACCAATCTACTAAAAATAACTTTGTTGGAGGATATGGAATCTGGGGAGGAATTGATAGATTCGAACCACCATATTTTTTAAAAAAATATAAATACACAAAAACAGGATTCCTTATTGGTCATGGAGAAGTATTACCGAATCATAAAAACAGTGTTTCTCTTTCAAAAAGCAAAGATCTATATGATATTGCTATCCCACACATATCAATAGTTTGGCGCGAAAATGAAAAACGAATGGTTAAAGAAATGAACAACATGATCGAACTTATTATCAATTCTGGAAATGGAACTCTTATCCCAGCAAATGAAATCGTAAATATTCCATTTACCAAACAAATTCTAAATAAATCTGTTGCTATTAAAAACGATGCTCCACCCCCTGGCTATTACATACATGAGGTAGGAGGAGCGCCAATGGGAAATAATAAAGAAAAGAGCGTTTTAGACAATTGGAATCGTCTATGGGAATGCACTAATGTATTGGTAGTTGATGGAGCTTGCTGGCCAACATCATCTTGGCAAAGCCCAACCTTAACAATGATGGCAATAACTAAACGAGCCTGCGAAAAGGCGATTATGGATTTCAGAGGTTAAAAATATCATTTAAGTATTTCTCTGTTACGGCCCTATCATCAGAACCATTTTGAAAAAGAAAATTTGCGATAGCTGAGCTAATAAGTTTTGATTGATCCCAATTCTCGTTTCCACTTATAAAATCTTTCATGCCAACATAAAGAGCTTCGGGTACCTCAGCTTCAAGACTTATAGACATAAGGTCCAAGTCATCTTTTTCACAACATTTGACCTCTTCAATTTTTATCTCATCAAAACGAGTTTCAATTTGATTAAGCTCCATTTCCTTTTTTAAAAGTTCGAAATCTATGAGATAAGGATCTTAAATTTTCAATAAAACGTCAAAGATAAAGAAAAGCTTTACCAAGAATCTGAGACAGAACTAGACTCATTCTATAACTTGAGTTTTGGAGGAAGCATCTCAAAGAGAATGATTTTGTTCTACTAACGTATATAAGTGTAAATTACTATTAAAAAATCTATTGAATCCCACAAGCCCTTCACGAAAACTAGGTTTTTAGTTTTTTGTAGTGGAAAACTCTTCACCAGTTGTGGAAATCACCTGGGGAAAAGAGCGGAAACTAAACATTAAAAAAATGTATAAATAACGAGTCCCTTGCGTCGCATGCAAGAAAGAGACAAATGATTCTTTAATTTAAACCTATTTTTTTTATATTTGGCTTTTATTTAAAGAGCGAAGCGTGACAGGTCCTAAAGGATGCTCAGCATGTGGATAAGGAAAATGTTCATGAGAGTGTTCGTGTGCATTATTTTCTGCGCAAATATCTAGACAACCTTCTACATGATTATGGTGACTGATCTGCTCATATCCAACCTCACTTTCAAAACCTAATAAATTAGAGCGATATTTACATAAAGCACAATTCATAAAATTCTCTCCATGAAAAACTTCTTGAATTCTTTCCATAAAAGTATCAATAACTAAATCTTGGTCTGATAAGTAACCTGCGTGTAAAAAATTCACATCAGGATTATCATTTGCAACTTTCATAGAATGATTCCTAACACGACTTACCAAAACTCCAGAGAAAAGAAAATAAGGTAAGATAATCACTCTTTTGAAGCCTAATTTAAGAGCATTTCTTAGGCCAGGCTCAACGAGAGGGAAGGTTACTCCTGAAAAAACGGTTTCTCCCCATCCAAAACCAAATCCCTCAACAAGCATCCTTGTAATCTTACAAACATTTGAATTAGCATCTGGATCTGACGATCCCCTACCTGCTACAACAAGTAATGTTTCTGAAAGAGGAAATGCTGGATTACTATCAATTATTTCTTTGATTCTTGCTCCTGCTGCACCAATCATTAAAGAATTTATGCCAAGCTCCCTGCCATATTGAATGGGAAGTCCATTTCCAGCAGAGTATTTATTCAAAAGCGCAGGGATGTCATTTTTAGTATGTCCCGCAGCAAATAACATAGCGGGTAAAGCAATTACTCTCTCTACTTTCTTATTTCTAAGTTCGTCTAAGGCCTCACTGATTATTGGTCGATTGAATTCTAGGAATCCGAATGCAAGTGGAATATTGGGTACTCTAGATTTTATTTTATTTACTACATTTATAAACTCCTCTACTGCTCTAGTATCTCTACTCCCATGTCCGCATAAAACAATTCCAATATTAGATGGATATTGATAATTGATTGATGCCGAAGAAATCAAAATACTTTTAGCCAATAATCTACTTTAATTGAAGAAAGTTTTATAAAATATCAACTTAAGAAATTCATTATAGTAAAAGGAGCAAATTATTAAAAATTCACTGTCACTAATAAATCAAAATTCCAATGATAGTGATGTCCTTGGGGTTTTCGAAACTGTCAACACAGAATTATTCCAATTACTCAAATCATCCCAACAAACTTACAAACCATTTTTAGTATCTAGTGGAGGAACTACAAGTAGAGCAGCCGCAGATAAACATTTGATTTTAGACCTGAGAAAAAACTACCAAAACATATCTTTCGATTTAGACAAAAAGCATGTAGAGATTGAAGCTGGTGTAACGATGGGAGAGTTATCATCTTTTTTAAAAAAGCATCAAAGAAGTTTTCCAATTGGTTTGTCAGGGAAGACAGGAATGGGATATATCTTGACCGGTGGAATAAGTCCACTTAGTAAAAGCAGAGGGCTAGCAATTGATCAAATAATTGAAATTAAAGGTTTTTGGGGTAACGGAAAAGAATTTCATTTATTACGACCAAATACAAAAGAAGAATCAACTTCTGAATGGAAAGCCCTTTGCGGTGCAGCTATATTTCTTGGCATAATCACAAAAGTAAAGTTAAAAACTCAGCCACTAAGACCACTAATAAGTTGGACAGCGAATCTTACATTTTCTCAGCTATCTGAATGCATTAATCAAGCAGAAAGCTGGCCTAACTCACTTAGCTTTCAATGGATATGTGGAGAAGATATTTTTGCTCATGCAATTGGTGAAGTTAAAGATACTGGTGATGAGTCAATCTTGATTAATTTATTAGAAAGACTGCCTTTCTCGCGGAATCGAATCATTAATAAATTCAACGATATGAACTCTTTACCAAACTTAAGCTTAGGAAACAATAAAAATAATAATTCACACCATTCGGAAGTTCTTGGTTTACTTGGCCCTGCATGGCAAGAGAGTAATTCACAAGTTTTAAAAATCCTTAAAGATTTAATCAATAAAAGACCTAACAAATATTGTTATGTAGCTTCTCAACAATTAGGGGGGGTAACAAATTTAAATGATCTTGATACTTCATTTATTCATCGTGATGCGATATGGAAACCTTGGATTAATGGGGCTTGGGAAGCTAACGATCAAACGAAGAGAAAAAGATCCCTTGAATGGATGAAGGAGTGTTGGAATAATCTAGAGTTCATATGCCCTGGCGTGCATCTTGCGCAAATACATCCACATTTAGAGTGGCACGAAAAAGAATTATCATCAGCATTCAAAAATTGGCTTCCAAAATTACGAGAAATTAAAGCCATTTATGACCCAAGCAATGTAATGCCACCTTTGAATAATTAAATTTGTTTTATGCAAGAAATTTAAATCAGAATAAATATAAGAAAAGTTAAATACTTAGGCTCACGCGTTGATAACAGAACCATAACCATTGTTGAAATAATAAGTTTCTATGTGATCTCCATGAAGTATTTGATTTGTTCAAATCAAAATTTTCAGGAGGCGGTACGTCGCCTCTTTTCTTATCCCTTTCCATCTCTGATTTCAATCGATCAACATTATATTCGGGATGTCCTAAGTGCATTAATTGCCTTTGGTCTGGAGTTTCAAAAATTGTATAACCTACTTTTTCTCCGTGAGCCAATAGTCTTAGCTTGCCTTTCTTTTCAGCTTTTTCCATTTCAATATCAGGTAAACCAGCATGCCGACTTTGTGGGCAAAGGAACTCATCATCTTGTGTTCCCATTAAAGAATGACCAGGAACAAGACTTCTCATTGGATATACACCAAAAAGCTTTTTATTGAAATTATTTTTCTCAACACCAGCCATATATGCCATTGCAAAACCAGCCCAACAGAGTCCTAGGGTACTTGCACATTTTAATTTTGCTTCCTCAATTAAATTTACTAATTCTTTCCAGTAATTGACTTCTTCAAATGGGAGATGCTCCACAGGTGCTCCAGTAATTATCAACCCATCTAGAGGCGTTGGAGACATCGCCTCCTCCCAATGAACGTATAAATTTTTTAGATGTTCTAAATCCCAGGTTCTATATGAATGGGATTTTAGTCTTATCCATATAGGTTCTATTTGTAGAGGTGAAAGTCCTAAAGGGTGCAATAAATTAAATTCATATTGTTTTCCTAAAGGCATAATATTTAATATCCCAATCCGAAGAGGTCTAATATCCTGCCTTTCTGCTAATTCAGGCTCAATCCATGAAATATGATTTTTTTCAATTGATGAAATTTTATGATAACTACGAGGAAGTATTAAAGCCATATCTATATACCTCCTTGGAAAATTAAATTAAATTTAGGGCCTGCTCAAAATCCTCTAAAATATCATCAATGTGCTCTATACCAACAGACACTCTTACCATGGTCGGAGTAACACCTGCCGACAACTGTTCTTCGGGAGATAACTGTTGATGAGTTGTTGAAGCAGGATGAATTACTAATGTTTTCGCATCTCCTACATTAGCTAGATGACTAGAAAGTTTCAAAGAGTTTATAAAAGTTACAGCATCATCAAAGCCACCTTTCAGAGAGAAAATCAACATTGATCCTTTTCCTCTATTGGTCATAAACGAAGAGGCTCTTGAATTGTATTTATCCTTAGGTAATCCTGGATAACTAACATTATCAACTTTTGAATGATCGTCTAACCATTTGGCTAATGAAAGAGCATTAGAGCAATGCCTTTCTATTCTTAAACTTAAAGTTTCTAATCCTTGAAGTAATAAAAATGAATTAAATGGACTAATTGCTGGGCCCCAATCTCTTAACCCCTCTAGCCTAGCTCTTAAAGCAAAAGCAATATTTCGATCTGCAGGGACTCCAAGCATTCCACAAATATCACTGCCAAATCCAAAAGCATCCCAATGAACTAAACCATGATAAGCAGCGCTGGGTTGACTCATTAAAGGATATTTTCCATTTCCCCAGTCAAAAGTTCCTGCATCAACAATTACCCCTCCAAGACTAGTGCCATGACCTCCTATCCATTTTGTAGCGCTTTGAACAACTACATCGGCACCATGCTCAATAGGACGAATCAAAGCTCCAGCAGCGCCAAGAGTATTATCGACAATTAAAGGGATATTTTTCGATTTGGCTAATTTCGAGAGTCCATCAAAATCAGGGATATTAAACCTAGGATTCCCCATGGATTCTACATAAATTGCTTTTGTAGATGAATCAATTTGTTGTTCAAAGCTATCTGCATCATCACCATCAGCAAACTTTACATTGATTCCTAAACGTGGAAATTGAACTTTGAATTGGTTATAGCTGCCTCCATACAAAAAAGAGGTTGATACAAAGCTATCTCCAGCAGTTAGAAAGTTGGTAATCGCAATAAATTGTGCAGACTGTCCTGATGCTGTAGCCAAAGCAGCTACTCCTCCTTCAAGAGCCGCAATTCTTTTTTCAAAAACATCCGTTGTAGGATTCATCAAGCGAGTATAGATATTTCCAAATTCCTTCAAGCCAAATAAGTTCGCCCCATGATCTACATCGTTAAAAACATATGAACTTGTCTGATAAATAGGGACCGCCCTAGAGTTGGTGGCAGGATCTGGTACTTGGCCTGCATGTAATTGAAGAGTTTCAAAACGTTGGGAAGTCAAAAAATTAATTATCTCTATTTTCTTTTTAGCCACATAAGTCGAGAATTGGCTACTTAATTTATCCAATCATTAGGAGGTAAAGATTTATCTGACTCAACTAAAGATGGCAAATTTTCTTTTATGAATGTTAAAAGCTTTTCATTAACTTTTTTACGGAATTCTAGAACGTTTGCTTTATCAATAATTGGGTAGTCTTGATTGGTTTCATAATCACTATCTCTGAGAGATCGCCAACTAGAGTTTTCTCCACTTGATTTCGAATTAGCCAAAGCCCCTTGGAAATCAAATTGCTTTGTAATTACTGATTCTTTATAGATCTCCAAAGCTGTTTTAACTAAGTCCTCTCTAATAGGACCAATTAATTTAGCTTTAATCGTATCCGGCAAGCCTAGAACTGGTTCAAAATAATCAATAACGCGAAGTTCTTCCTCTAAAAAAATAGGCCAAACTCCTCTCATACCATCCTCTAAATTTTCATTTGACTCGAAATTATTCATTTCATTCAGAAAAAACTGAATCCAGCAATAATATGACTTTTCCTTGAGAGGTTTTTTAACTGAAGCTTTATTTTTAGAAATTTCAGGCAACAAAGATTCTGCTTTTCTTAGGAACAATCTATCTTCTCTCTCTAAATTTATTGAGCCCCACCTTTGCCTGTAATCCCATAACTCAATATATTTGTACAAATCGTCTTGATTCCAACCTAATTGTTTAAGCTCATCGGCCCTATGGGTTAATTCCTTTGCCACAAGAAAAAATAAATATCAAATTCACTCTAGTGACAAGTTGGTAGTTATGAAAACCCTAAACAATTTTTTGTACATCTGAGACAAAAGTTGGGTTTGAAAAAATCCCAATTTCATGAAGTGAATTTGACAGCTTAGGAATTTGGGTAAGGAAACTAGTAAGTAAACGGTTTTGAACCTCTGCTCTATATAGATTCTCAGTATGATATTTGATTTTGAAGTACCTATTTGATTGTAAATAGTCATTCAGGAATCTAATAGTTAATTCGACTATTATGAGATAAATGAATTCGGGAAGGAAACCAAAACAGTAATCACACTTTTGGTTTTCTATTGAGAAATAGCCATTGAGAAAATGCTTGCAAAAGTTAACATCAAAATGAACACTATCTATATTATCTGGTTCTTCCCCTGCTTTATTACAAATCGAACGAATACAATCAGCCAAATCCGTAAGTAAATAACCAGAAGACACAGTATCTAGGTCAATCAAAGAAACAACATATTTATATTGAATATCAAAAAGAAAATTACTCAGTTTAGGATCACCATGTATAACACTATTTTCTATACTTTTTTGATTTAAAGATTCTAATATAGAGTTAACATATGCAATGTGCTTAGATAAACTAAAAATCAAATTTCGAACCCTTTGATTAACATTATTATCTAATTTTACAAAATCATAGTCCTTTAGAATCTGATTAAATTGGTCTATATATTTCTTCGTATTATGAAAGTCTTTTATACTATTTTTTAACTTTCTGAAATCTAGATTGGAAGAGGTTAGATGAAACTTTGCAAGACCAAGGCCTGTTTGATAAGCCATAATATTATCTTCTAAAGAATCAAGGCTAAAAGTATTATCTATATATACCATTGCTCGCCAAAATTCAGAACCATAAGGAAACAAAAAAAGATTGTTAGATTTGCACCTAATTAAACTTGGAACCTCCCATCTAAGATTGAAGAGATTAAGATAATTTATTTTTATTTCTTTCTCAATATGATCTGTTATTAATTTATGATTATAATTAACACTATCAATGGATTCAAATATATTACTAAGACACTGTAAAACAAATCTAGACTTTTCTTCATAAATTAAATGTTCAATTATATACGTCTTATTAATAAGACCAGAATCTATTAAATCTATCTTTAAAACTTCACTCTTATTAAAAAATTGTTTTGTAATATACTTAACTTTTTCATAATCCATAGGGTTTATTTTATTTATTAGATTCTAATATATAAGTTTCTATAAAATCTATAACTTTATTATAAATAGGCTTATCTTCTAATTCTAATGGATTATCAAAATCAATCTCATTCAATTCAGAAAACGATCGATCTTTATCAGTTAATGAATTTGTTAAAAAATCAATAGAACTTTGTAAATGAATATTATTTAGCGAATAAGATATTTTTTTACTATGAATTGACTTGACAGAGTCTTGACAATAATTTGCTAGTTCACGACTAGTGGTCATAACACTATAAACGTCTTTTTTAATTCTGTTTGGACCCATAATACACATATATAAAAGATTTATCATTGAAGAATTATTCAAAGGTATTGAATATCTTCTCAAGATATATGGCCAATAATTTAACGAATTTATTCCTTCTAAAGCTCCTCGTTTTAGACCAGATTTTTCGCACCATTCTATAAATTCATCTACCCCTTTTGGACATCTTTTATAATCAATCATTTTTTTAGCGAGGACTTCACCCGCTTGGAAATTCCTTGTTGGGTTACCACTTACAGGTAACATCATGCTCCCTCTAACATCGGCAACCATAGCTGTCAACTGACTAAAAGTATGGTCTCTTACCTGAACAAAATCTCCATCTTTCAGGAAGGATGCCACTATACTTTGGACACCATATCCAAGTTCAGTAATAGGGAAAGGTTGTTTAGTATATAAATCCTCTCTATCTGATCGACTCATTGAAACGTAGGCGGCCTGATCTAGACATTGATCTAATAATAAAGTTAATAAAGTCGGTAGTAAGCCAGGATTATTCTTATGAAAAGTATGACCGAAACCAGCAAAAATTGAAGATATATTTTTAGCAGCTTTTATATATTGACCTTCAACATTATGTATACCTGCAGAAACTTGAATATTTGGTGAAATTTTATTTAATAGCTTTGCACCTAACATTGCATTCATAGCATCAGGATGACAAAAATTAGCAGTAAAGCTATCTAATGGATTTCGAAGTGCTCCATGTCTATGAAACCCTGAAAAGAAAGCTAGATTGTTTAATTTTTCGCACAATACAAAGGATTCATTCAAATTGTAGTCATGACAAAATGATCCAACCAAACAGGCAATTAATACATTATCTCTATTAAGTTTTTTTCTGAGTTTAAATGCTAAGTTAACGTCATTTATTATATGTTTACTATTGGAACTTAAAACAACTAATTCACAGTTAATTATTAAATCCTCGAGCGTATTATATCTTCCCGATTTCTCAACATTTGTAGTCGATATAGATTCAATTTTATTTTTGATACCGTTATCCATATCAGCAAGATCTATATCTGAAAAAGCCCCAAAAAGTTCTCTTCCATCTCTAGGGGCTAAAAGAATGTTTAACCTTTCATTTTGCATTGCACAATTATAGGCAAGAGAGGCAGGATATAAGCCAACGCTATAAAATCCTACTTTTCCATTCAAAACCTCTCTAATTCTTACAGCTATAGACTCCCTTGTATAAGGCTTAGTAAAAAAGCTATTTCTTAAATTCTTTTCAAACACAGTTTATTTGCATTAAATTGCATTATATACAATAATAAGAAACTTTTAAAAATAGTTTTTATAATACTGAATATATATCTATATACTAATTTAAGAATAAGAACTAACAAAAAAGTGTATATTTATTTGAACTAGAGTAAGCTAAAATTAGAAGGCTTCTTTTATGAAAATGTTTAAGACAAAAGAAGAAGTTATTAAAACAATAATAAATGAGCGAAATTTCCTAATAGTACAAGATCTTGACGGCGTATGTATCCCACTAGTTCAAGACCCACTTAAGAGAAAGATCAACAAAGAATATGTAGAAGACGTTTCAAAATTAAAAGAGAAATTTGCAGTCCTAACCTGTGGGGAACATGAAGGAAGAAGAGGCGTTAATCGTTTAGTTGAAAATGCACTTAATTCAAAAACTGAAGCAAAAGAAAATGGGTTGTACTTACCTGGACTTGCGGCATGTGGAGTTGAATTTCAAGATAGATTTAGTAATTTATACCATCCAGGCTTAAAAAATAATGAGATTAACTTTTTAGCAAAAGTACCAAAGATAATGCGATCAATGTTAACTAATGAATTAACAAAATTCTTACCAAATCTATCAAATGACTTAAGAAATAAATTAATAGATGTAGCAGTATGTGATACTCGCTTTACTCCTACTCTAAACTTTAATGAAATTTTTAACTACGTAAAAAATGACATTAAAAAAGTAAAAGGTTTACAAATGATTATGGAGAAAATAATGAATAATTTACTTAATGATTCTATAAATTTTGGCTTGGAAAACTCTTTTTATCTACATTTGATGCCAAATTTAGGATTAAATGATGGCAGAGAAATAATGAAATATGCAACTCAAAATGATTTCGGAACTACAGATATTCAGTTTATTATCAAAGGTGCAGTAAAAGAAGCAGGTCTTTTATTGCTATTAAATAAATACATATCAAATAAAACTGGCTTTCAACCTTTCGGTGAAAACTTCAATGTTAGAAATGCCCCAAAAACAATTAATAAATTAATAGAGCTATGTAGAAATAAAATTCCTAGTGATCAAATGCCATTGCTAATAGGTGTTGGTGATACTGTAACCTCAGTCAATGATCGTAAAACTAATTCCTGGCTAAGAGGAGGAAGTGACAGAGGTTTCTTAACGTTGATCCAAAAGCTGGGAGAATCATACAAAAAAGAAAATCAGATTATATTTGTTAACAGTTGCAACGATCAGGTTTTAAGGCCAAGAATTACAAGTACTGACATGAAAGGCATTAGCGATTCTAATGATGATTTAAAATTCAATATGATTATCAACGAAGGTCCACAAGAATATATAGCTTGGTTTAAACAATTAGCTAGTAACTTTTAACATGTTAATAAAAAATTTTATAAAATATGCACGCGAATTAATATTTCTAAGTATAATAATTATTATACTATTAATTGTATAGACCTTTATGGAGATAAATAAAACAAACTTCCCAAAAATAAGAAGAGACTATCTTGATACTTTGCAAATAAATATAGGGTATAAATGCAATCAGGCCTGTAGCCATTGTCACGTTGATGCTAGTCCAAGCAGAACAGAAATGATGAGCGAAGATATTATAAAAATCATACCTAAAGTTATTAAGTCTAATAATATTAAGCTACTAGATATTACTGGTGGTGCACCCGAACTTCATCCTAATTTTAAACAATTAGTAAAAGAAGTACGTAGTCTTAATGTTGAAGTCATGGACAGATGTAATCTAACGATACTTACTGAACCAGGTTATGAACATTTAGCAAGTTTTTTAGCATCAAATGAAGTACAAATAACAGCATCTCTTCCCTGTTATCTAGAAGGTAATGTGGACAAACAAAGAGGTAAAGGTGTTTTCGAAAAAAGTATATTAGCTCTTAAACAACTTAATTTCCATGGCTATGGGATAAAAGATAGAGGTCTAATTTTGAATTTAGTTTATAATCCCAGTAGTCCGCAACTTCCACCATCGCAAAAAGAATTAGAAGATACTTATAGACTAGAGCTAAAAGAAAGATATGGTATTTTCTTCTCGAATTTATTTGTTTTAGCGAATATGCCAATTAATAGATATGAAAAATATTTAAAGATAATTGGTAAACTAAAAGAATATAATAAATTACTTAAAGATAATCACAACCCTGAAAATCTTAATTCAGTAATGTGTAGAAACACCCTGAGTGTTGATTGGAAAGGTTATTTATATGATTGTGATTTCAACCAACAACTTGGAATAAGGAAAAATGGTGAAATTAAGCATTTGGATGATCTATTAATTCCACCTACATCTTTAAAGAATAATCCTATTTCAATAGGGAATCATTGTTTTGGCTGTACTGCTGGATCTGGCTCTAGTTGTGGAGGAGAGTTAACTTAAAAACAAAGATTTATTCGTTAAGACACATCGGACATAATGCTCTTACATTTAACGATGATTCCAATAGTTTAAATCCGAAATTTTCAGCTGCTGCTTTACCAGCATTGATAACTTCGTTATTTTCAAACTCTTCAGTTCTACCGCAGCGAATACAAATCAAATGATGATGATCTGGATGATCATGACTAAGCAATTCAAACCTATTCCCCCCTTCACTTAAATCAAGTTCATTAAGAAAAGTCATCTTGACTAAGAGTCTTAACGTTCTGTAAATAGTTGCAAGAGAAACCTTCTCACCAGCACTTGTCAATTTGGAATGTACCTCCTCCGCACTGAGATGGATGCCTGAACCGATCTCTTCAAACAAAGATAGAACCTTTTTCCTTTGAGGAGTCATTCTTTTACCATCTGAATGCAGACCAGACTCGAAAGGAGAGGGATGCGTACGATAAGAAGTGGGAGAAACCAATAGCAGCCTTATTTTCTCAATAGACTAGCGTAATGAGAACTGCTTGCAAGAGAAAGATGCTTTCATCGACATGTTTTAGTTAGAAATGATGTCTAAATTGAGTATATGATTTATATTTAAATCATATAAAAAGAAATTCTTAAATGAATCAATTTTTAAGTAAGAACCCTAACCTAATCAAAGTAAGTAATACTAGTAAAACATTATTAGAGAATGAGACATTACTACTTATTGTAGATGTTCAACAAAAGCTTATAAGTAATATCAAGGGTAATCAACTATTAATATTTAACATAAAAAGGCTTATTGATACATGCAATTTGCTCAATGTTCGAATCGCTCTTACTGAACAAAATCCATTGAAACTTGGTACAACTTTAGAATCAATTTTAGACAATAATGAATACACTAAATTTGAAAAAATGGAATTTAGTTGCAGCGAAAATAAAAACTTCATAAGTTTTATAGATAAATATAATTTTAAAAATATAATAGTTTGTGGAATTGAGAGTCATATCTGCATTCTTCAAACATCTATTGGGCTTTTACAAAAAGGATTCAACATACTAATTCCAAGAGATGCGATAGGAAGTAGGAATGAAATAGATAATGATACCGCTTTTCTAAGGCTTATATTATCTGGAGCCGTTGCGTCCACAACTGAAAGTCTAATATGTGAATTATGTAAGACCTCTAGTAGAAAAGAATTTAGAGAGATTAGTAAAATTTTAAAAAATTCATTTTCAAATTAAATAATCAGAAAATCTCTAGACAAATGATTTTTTTCAGGCAGTCTGAAGAAAAGTAATCTGACATCATGGATGATTTTTATAAAAACATAATTATTTCATTACTTACTTTTAGTGTAGGTTGCATTATCTCCCTAGTAAGTCCAAAAATCCTAAAAAAGGTTTTAAGGAGAATAACCTCTGCCACACAAAGCAAAACAGATGACTATGTAGCTTCTCTTTTAATTGAGACTATTAAACCTTTAGGTTTTATCTTAAGTTTCATAGTTGCATGGAAAGTTTTACTAATTGGTGGAATGGTGGATAAGACATTAATTGGTATTAGTAAGTTTCTATGCCTTATTTATATAGTCAGATTTGTAAATAGAGTGTTTTTGAAAATAATACAAAGATGGGCAAGCAAAATCAATGATCAATCGATCAGCGAAATGATCCGTTCACTTAGTCCAATGGTTGGGGCATCTGTATGGAGTTTGGGAGTAATTTTTTATCTTCAAAATATGGGTGTCCAAATGGCAGCTATTTGGGCTTTATTAAGTGCAGGAGGTATAGGAGCTGGCCTCGCTTTAAAGGAACCAGTTCAAGAATTCTTCGAATACATAACAATCCTCCTTGATAAACCATTTCAGAGTGGTCAGTTTATTCATATTGAAGGAATCTGGGCAAAAGTTGAGAGTGTAGGTGTTAGATCCACACGCTTAAGAAGTATTAACGGAGAAGCAATAGTAATGAGTAATAGCAGACTAACAAATGGAGTAATCTCAAATTATGCTGAGATGAAGAAAAGAAGACTAGTTCATAAATTAGGTGTGGTCTATGAAACTACATATGAACAAACAAAAAACATACCTATTATGATCAAAAATATCGTTGACAAAACTGAAAACGCCATCTTCGACAGATGTCATTTTATCGAATTTGCAAATAGTAGTCTTGATTTTGAACTTGTCTATTACATTCCCACAAGTGATTATCTTCAAGCAATGTCAGCTCAACAAGAAATTAATCTAGAAATAATGAAGAAGTTCCAAAATGAAAATATTAGTTTCGCATATCCTACTCAAACAATTCATGTGAATAAATAAGCTAAATTCATCTAAGTACCTTATCTATTAAAGATTTAGATAATTCCCATAAATTATCAGCTAAATCTTCTCTACGGGCATCATTACTGATATCAGATTTTTCAAAAATAAAATTACCTGATGAAATGATTTTATTACTATAATAATTGAAACCTGGCTTATTATATTTAGACAAACAGGCTAAATTAGTTAAAAGTAACCCCGCATCTTTATTTGATGTAGTTATTCTTAACAGATCTCTAGCTAGAAAAGAGAATAATAATTGTCCTAATTGATTATATTGACTACTATACCTAAAAAACCCTTGATTATCTCTAGAGATAACTAAGCCTGGTGCCCATGCAATAACTGGAATTGATAAGTTTTTTCTAATTAAATAATTACTTAACTTTCTTGCAAAAAGAATATTACACAATTTACTATCTTTATATGCTTTATCAGCATTAAATTTATTTCCATCAATCATCTCAAATCCTTTACAAGATTCTAATCCTTTTAGGTTTCCTAAGTTGGCCTTAGCTCCTACTTTCCCTCCACCACTTTTAGGATTATGAACTTCTGAAGAGGTGATAATTATTTTCGAATCATCACTTCTATCTAAAAAAGGTAAGATCTTTTGTGTCAAATAGAAATGTGCTAAATGATTAACCGCAAAAGTTAATTCAATTCCCTGAGCTGACCTTCTAGGTATTTTTGAGCCTGTATATTGAAGTCCAGCATTCAAAATTAAAATATCAATTTTCAAGCATCTCTTTTTAACTTCAGAACAAAGAGAATCAATACTTTTCAAATCAGAAAGATCCATTATTGGAGTATAAATATCCCCTTTCGTATATAACTTAACTGGCAATTGATTAAATAAATTAGTCAATACTTCATTCGCCCTGTATATATTTTTACATGGTAAAATTATATTATGACCTAGGGAAATTAATTCTAAACAAGCCTTATAGCCAATACCTGATGAACCACCTGTTATAAAAATAGTTAAAGGTTTATTTTTTTTATAACTATTTGATTTTTCTGTCATAAATTTTTAATTTCAATAATAAATGATTTTGGAATTAAATTAAGTTTTTTATTATTTCAGTTTTCAATCAAAAAGTCTTCATACATACTTAAAAATAAAATAAACTCATTAAGTTGATAAAAAACATTAATACAATTCATTGTTAATGCCATCACGAGCTATTCTTGATTCTATAGACATAGGTGTTTAAAGTGGTAATCCAGGGAGTCGCTCAAATAACTAAATTTTACCCTAAGAAATTAAATCCTATTTTTCGATTCCAAGTAAACGGAAACGGAATTTTTCTTCAAGGTGAGCCATGAGTACTAGTGCATTAAAAGATGCTCTAGTACTTGGCTCAGGCCCAGGCGCTTTATCAATAGCGGCAGCATTAGCAATTGAAAACTTAAATATTGAAATCTTATCGGAGCAATCGCCAGAGGAACCTTGGCCCTTCACTTATGGTATTTGGGGTGAAGAGGTTGACGAACTTGGTCTAAGTCATTTGCTTGAACATAGATGGATAAACACCATTAGTTATTTTGGTGAGGGAGACAAGGATCCAAATTCTAAAAAGAATGAAATTACTAAACATAATAGAGATTATGGTCTTTTTGATAAAAATAAATTACAAGCTTATTGGTTAGAGCAATGCAATAAAGCTGAAATAAAATGGCATAAAGGATCAGCAATCAACTTAGAAACTAATCAATTAATCAGTACAGTTAAAACTACTAACGGTAAAGAACTTAATGCTCGGTTAGTAATTGACGCAACTGGTTACAAACCTGTTTTCATCAAAGCTCCTAACCAAGGACCTGTAGCCGTTCAAACTTGTTATGGAATCGTAGGAGAGTTCAACGAACCTCCCGTCGAGAAAGGGCAATTTGTTCTAATGGATTATCGCTGCGACCACTTGAATCCAGAGGAAAGAAAAGAAGCTCCAACGTTTTTATACGCTATGGATATGGGTGATGGAAAGTTTTTCTTAGAAGAAACATCCTTGGGTTTATTTCCACCAGTCTCTCTTGATGAGTTAAAAAGAAGACTGGAAAAAAGGTTGGAGACTCGGGGTTTAGAAATAAAGAGCCTTGAGCATGAAGAACACGGTTCATATTTGCCTATGAACATGCCTATTCCTGATCTATCTCAACCGGTCCTTGGCTTTGGAGGTTCTGCTGGGATGGTTCACCCCGCATCTGGATACATGGTTGGAAGCCTATTAAGAAGGGCCCCTAAAGTTGCTAAAGCTCTTTCACTAGCAATGAAAGACAAAAAAGCATCATCAGCTTCACTAGCGAAAAAGGGTTGGCAAGTCTTATGGCCATCAGAACTTAGAAGAAAACAAGCTATTTATAAATTTGGATTAGAAAAATTGATGAGATTCGAAGAAAAGTTGCTTAGAGGTTTTTTTATCGAATTTTTTAGCTTACCTAACAAACAATGGTATGGATTTCTTACAAATACCCTCAGCATTAAAGAATTAATATCAGCTATGTGGAAAATGTTTAAGAAATCACCTTGGGCTATCAAACAAGGTCTAATGCTAATGCAAGGTAGAGAATTAAATTTATTGTTTAAAGCATTATTAGTTAATAATAAATGAGAAAGATTCTTATAAGTGGAGCAAGCAGAGGTATAGGTAAAGCGATAGCATTAAAACTAATTGAAGAAGGACATTGTTTAAGCTTAGGAATCAGAAAAAAAGATAAATTAATAAATACACCTTTAGATCCGAAATCGCATAGTCCAGAAAAATTCGTTGTACATACTTATGACGCAACTGATAGAAAGTCATCAAAAAGATGGGTAGAAAATACAGTCAAAACTTTTAAAAATATTGATACTATTATTCATTGTGCTGGAATATTAAAGAAAACAAATCTCATATTTAATGATAATGAAATGCAGGAAATAGAAGATATCTGGAGAGTTAATGTTATGGGCCCATGGATATTAACAAAAGATGCATGGAAGTATTTATCGATGAGTAATTCAGCTAGAATTATTGTATTAGTATCGATGAGTGGAAAACGATCAAAAGGAAACTTGGCCAGCTACTCAATGAGCAAATTCGCCTTAATGAGCTTATGCCAAACCATGCGAAATGAAGGATGGAGTAAAGGAATCAGAGTTACAGCCATTTGTCCTGGTTGGGTAAATACGGATATGGCAAAAGAAATAAATAAATTTCCCAAAAAAGATATGATCCAGACTAATGATATTGCAAATATTTGTTCAAATTTACTTGTATTACCTAACAGTTCAGTTCCTTTTGAAATTGCACTTAACTGTATACTTGAAACAACAAACTAGAAGAAAGGATTATTTTATTTTCTAAATAGGATTAGTTGTCTTGTTGAATGTATTCAAGACCCCAAGAATAGCCTTCCTAATATACTTGTGAAAGTAATTCCTATAAAAACTTCCTATAGCTCTCCCCACTGAATACGTACGTTGTATTAGACCAACTATAAAGTTAAAAAGCCACAAACAAATCAATACTGTAAGGGCTAAAGAAGCTATAGAATAAACCTTGTTAAGCTGTTCTTGTATTGGTTCTAAAAATTGAAGATAATCAGAAATGTTCATGGTCGCTAAAAAATTAGCCTTAAAGACTTTATAGCTATATTTTCATAATTAAGCAAGAAATCATAAATTATATGTATAAAAATAATAAATGATTGTTTATTTTAAAAAGCAAAGGAAGAACGGTAGAATGTATATAGAACATAAGCGAAAGAAGTGAAAGAGATTCCTATCAAAAGACCTTTTATCCTATTAGAAACTGTCGAGAAAAGTTTAAGGTCATCTGTATCGTAACCTCCAAAGCTGCCTAGAATAGCAAGTGTCCACATAGGTAAAGATGCCAATAGCATTGAAAGGAAAAAACTAAATATAAACATTTTATTAATAAGAAATGAGACCAAAAAAGTTATAGATGCAAACAGCAAAGATCCATTAAATCCAATTTTCAACTCATCATCTATGCTTTTTGGTAAATTACTTTTACCTTCTAAGTGTTTTATGCAATTATTCACCTCTGATTCAGATAAACGAAAATAGTTAGTATCCGGAATTCTTTTTTTCTTGTAAAGTCTTAACAGTCTCACCTCAAACGATTTTGGATCATTTGTTTTGAAAGAAGAAATTATTTCACCTGGCTTCATTTTATTAGCCTCACTTTTCAAATCACTGGTACATCCAAGCTTATATAAATCACCATTTTTCATTAAATAAACAAATCCTGACATAATTTAATTTTCTTGAGAAATGAAGCGTGAGGAATATAAAGATAATGGATTATATTTTATAATAAAATATAATTTCCAAAAAGAATCGTAAAGGATACATTTGTAGAAAACATTCTATTTACGATTTATATGATTGAATAATCATATTTATGAATTGGTCACAAGATGATTTTAACAGGAAAGTTATGAAGAACAATATTCTATATAGTTTTAGAAGATGTCCATATGCCATCAGAGCTAGATGGGCTTTGTTAAATACAAATCAGATAGTTGAGTTAAGAGAGGTCGATCTTAAGAACAAGCCTATTGAATTAATTCAAATTTCCAAGAAAGCAACAGTACCTGTATTAAAGACTAGCTTAAATAAAGTAATTGATGAGAGTATAGACATTATGATCTGGAGTATTAAAAGATCTAATATGTATACATTACTAAGCTATAATAACAACGAAAAATCACAAGAAATATTTAATCTTATAGAAACAAATGATAAAATATTTAAATATCATTTAGATCGATTTAAGTATTCATCTAGATTCAATGCTGATGAATCAGAAACTCATCGAGATGCTGGGATGGAAATACTTTTATCTTTAAACAATAGATTAAAAGAATGTTTTGAAAAAGGAAAACCTCTCTTTCTTGTTGATGAAAAAGAAACCCTTGCTGATTGGGCAATCTGGCCATTTGTAAGGCAATTTAGAATAGCGGATATTACAAAATTTGATCAAAATAATGAAATCAGATTTTTAAGAAGTTGGTTAAATTATTTTTTTACTCATAAGAATTATCCAATAGTTATGAGAAAAAATGAACCTTGGAATAAGAAAAACCAGCCACTGATTTTTGGACAATAAAATATTAAATATTAAATATTAAAAATTATTCTGAAGCTCTTCTTTTATCAATTATTCTGGATAACTCTAAAAAATAGCCAGCTGTACAAAACTTACCTAGATTCCTATCTCTATTTCCTATATCGCTTCTAAACTCAGCAGTTTCTGCCATGACTAAATCCAACTGCCCCTGAGGTAATTCATAGAGTTCTCTTAACTCAACCTCTTTTCCTAAAAGATGACTTTTAAACCATTTTTCTTTTAACTCTTGAGGGGGGATTTCTTGGTGAATTTGTCGGTTCATATACAAGAGGAAAAATGGTTTATAAACAATATTCAAATCAATTATAACTTTTCTTAAGTGTATTAATTGGTATTAAAAGCTTTTGTATATTTTGACTGCAAGGATATTGCAAGTACACATAAAAACAAGGAGATTAATCCACAAAATACTGTCCACCCTTTAAGACCAAAATTACTAATAAATAAAGGGGCAATTACAGTAATTAAGCCTCCTGAAAGAAGTGGCTGAAGAAATAATTGCTTAACAGAAAACACAGGTAAAGTATTAGTGGAGTTTCTTGGATCTGCCAATCTCAAAAGTAATAGTCCACTAGCTGCAACACCTGTTGAATTGCCAAACTCTGCAATTGCTCTTTCAAACCACTCCTCACTAAAAAATAATCTAGAAAAAATCAACATGCCTGCAAGGTTCCAAACCAATCCACCAATAGCTAATATACTAATTGGGACCCAATAGTTAACCAATAATGGTAAATTCAACCCAGCCATTGCAGTAATTATAAGTAAATCTGTTGAAAGTATTCCTATCTCACGCTGAAATAGTGATGAAACTAATTGTGTATTTTCAGTTTTTTCTATTATAAATCTAACAAAGAATGATCCCATTAAAGCTAATGGGAAAACAGGAAAAGCTAATATCACTTGTTTACTTATATCACCCACATATATAGAAGACAATCTAAAGCAATAGAGCAGGAAGATACCAATCAATACAGCAAATCCAGCTAGTGCAAAATTACATAAAAGCAGTCTAAATTGTTCAAGCGGTTTAAATTCCATATCAACATCATTCAAATCATTATTTATCAATTTATCAGCTGGGACTAGCCATCCCAAAAACCTACCAATAACAACCAAACCACTTCCTAGCAATGTAGAAGCGAGTAACCCTACTGTTGCCATTGCGAATCCAAGATCTAATCCTTCAGGAAAGCCTAATTTTCTAAAACTGTCACCCATAATTGCAGCAGCTCCATGGCCCCCTTCAAAACCAACTTCAATAATGCATCCCATGAGCGGGTCAACTCCTAAGTGGGGAAGCAAAAATGACAGCACAATTACCCCCCCAACAACATATTGACCAAAGCCTAATAAAAGCCCCAATAACGCTTGGGATGCTACTGGTTTCCATAACCCACCAACTCTGGGGATGGGTCTACCTAGCATTAAGGTTGCAAAGACCAACGTAAGCAAAGGGGTTGGCAGCTTCATCCAAGTATCCAGAACTCTCTCTGGTAGCAATGAGAAAGGTCCATAAGGACCAATCAAAAAACCTATTGCTCCAACTAAAAGGGCGATGGGGATACCAAATCTCTCCAACTTCATAGCCGAATCTAATCTTCTTCCAAGCGTTAGTAAAATCCCTATAATTCCAAGCAAACCTATAGACAAAACCAAGGTAGGAATTGCATTAATTTTATATAGGTCTTCAAAACCAAAAATCAATTGACTCATCTATTAATTCGCTAACGAAATCAACAAAACCCCTAAAAAATAATATCCCATATTAATAATTGATATCCAAAGCAAATTTGCTTCTTATTATATCTCAATCAACTAATTTATTTACCTCTAAATATAAGTAAATAAAAGATCAACCAAGAATTAGCTATTTATTAGATAAATTTATTAAAGATAGAAAAGGAAGTTATATGAAAACTAGAATATTTAAAAAATTACCACATTTTAAATCAACTCAACCAAGCTCATTTTTAATATTAACCTTTATTTATTACTATTATTTGTGAGATTATTAGCAATTAGAAAAATTCTGAATTCTAATATCTCATTAACTTAACACACCCATTTAATTAAGCATAAAGTAATAGAAAAGACTAACACTCAATAAAAAAGCCCCTCATAAAGAGGGGCTTTTTTATTGAGTGAGTTAATTTTATTTAACTACTTTAATGATACAGAAGCAGTATCAAGATTACTCAAAGCATTTGTTACTCGTTTGAAATCGAATCCCATAGCCCTTAGAGCATGCCATAAATGACCTTGGATAAAGAAGAACCCAAAGTAATAATGCACATTAGATAGCCAAGCACGAGAAGTATGCGCTCCGTTAGGCAGATCAACAGTATCTATCCAATAAGGAGAAATGCCAAACTTAAGTGCCAATGGTTCACCAAACCATTCGATAGGGTAAACAGTAGTATTTTGCGCGCACCAGAATGCTGCGACAACTGCCATCCAGCCAATACCAGCCAAAGACCAAGAAAGAATAGCTTCTGCAGAAAGAAGACCAGCTCCTTTGAACTTTGTATATTCTCCAACTTGTTTAGTAGCTATATGGAATGCTCCACCAGTAATTTCCAAGAAAGCCAAGAAAGCATGACCTCCCATAACATCTTCCAAACTATCAATTGTAAGGAAGTCGAACTGGTGATCCCAAATATGACTCAAGTTAAGGTCATATTCAACCTGACGAATAGCACCTACAGCAGGATCATAAATTCCATGAATTCTGGCCCATTCAACAAACCATATACAAGCGACACCAAAGAAAATCAAATGATGTCCAAGGATGAAAGTCTGGTTGTCAGGGTTGTCCCATTCAAGTTTAAATTTCCTGGCTTGAACTACTGAAGAGTCCTGCATATCGCTAGAGAAAAGCAATGAGTGCATTAATCCACCAGCGCCATAAACCATGGACAAAACTAAGTGGACTACTGCAATTGATACGACTGCAGTACCACCCACAAAAGTTCCAGTCTCATCAAAACCTAAGCCTAGAGCTGCTAAATGAGGAAGCGCAATTAAAGGCTGATGACCCATTGGTACGGAAGGGTCAAAACGAGCCAATTCAAATAACGTGAAGGCACCAGCCCAGAAAGCAATCAAACCGGTATGAGCGGCATGTGCAGCAATAAATTTGCCTGAACGGTTGGTGACCCCTGAGTTACCAGCCCACCACCCGTAGGTGACACCTGGATTTCCATAGGTCTGCATTAGAAGTGCAATTTTTTCAAAACCGATCGGAGGTTACAGCAAATTCACGAAATAATCATCCAAGAGAAAGAATCTGTAAATTTTTTTTATTATTTTAATTCTTATACAACAAAAAAATTATCAGAAAAATAGGTTTTTAAATAGAAAAAATAGAATACAACGGATTAATTACGAATATAAAGTATGCATACATACAAACTAATAATCTTTAATTAAAGAATTAATTGATACATAAAAACAAAAAATATCAGGCATTCGAAACCGATAAAGTCTATAAATCAATATAAATACACTCAAATATGTAATTAATATAAAAGATTAATTTGGATTCTTTATTTACAACTATTAAGTAATTAAATACATTTGAATAACTCTTCATGGATATCCACAGAATCAATAGTCTAGAGATGGGAACGGAAGACCACTATAGAAAAAAAGCAAGTTTTTATAGAACATCAGCCGAATATGG
Organism: Prochlorococcus marinus str. MIT 1013; assembly: GCF_027359395.1. Taxonomy (NCBI): domain Bacteria; kingdom Bacillati; phylum Cyanobacteriota; class Cyanophyceae; order Synechococcales; family Prochlorococcaceae; genus Prochlorococcus; species Prochlorococcus marinus. Next base: position 69,609 of record NZ_CP114778.1, on the reverse strand, counting down.
AAAAATGATTTCTCTTTATCCAATTCTGGAGACGTCTATAGAAGATTGTAAAGGTGAAAAGCTAGTGGCCTAAAAAATTTATTCTAAAATAAGCAGACATTTACAGTCTTTTTTTACTTAAGCTGCTTTTTGATCAAAACAAGCATCACATTGCTGCCAATATTCAATAGCTTCTTTACATCCACTTATACAATAGAAAACTTTGGGTTTCCAAGGTAATTGCTTAGGATCATTTGAACTCTTCCAATGAGATCCTGGTTTTAAATACCCTCTTTCTCTCAATAACTCTAAAGATTGCTCATCTACTCTTAAAACCTCACTAGCTTCTTTTTCTGATAACCAGGTAGTTGGTTCTATCATTCTTAGACAAGCCACTATCTTTTTTTAACGTAAAATCCAAACGAAAGAAAGTAACTAAGTAAAATTTTTCTTAATTTCGTTAAATCTTCTTTAAATAATATTCAACTATTGTCAAACCAAGGTCTAATAGTCTTTTTAGATATAGGTATAGTTAATCCAGAATCAGTAGATGGATGAATACAATTAGTAATTTGTATACCATCTCTATTATTAACTATTTCAGAAGAATTTAAATCCTTACTTTCATTCCATCCACATTCCCAATTAGATGACTCAACTAATTGAGACCAAGAAACCTTGAAAACTAAATCCGAATCAACTACAGACATCAAAACAACCCATCTCTTTAATAATTTACCACCATAGTTTATTGCAACGAAATGAAAGTTTCCTCGAATTGCTACCTTACTAGACCATGCTTTTATTGGAGGCCAAATCATAGAAAATCAATAAGTTAAAATACTATTCATAATTAATATCTTTTTATGCATTATTTTTTATATTCTTTATCAAAATTTTTATTTTTTATTTTATTATATTCTTCTCTGATGGATCTTAACAACGCCTTTTTCTTTTTCATTATTTCATTCTTATCCTTAAAGTCTATTTCAAATCTCTCTTCCTTTGTTAAGCTCATCCAATTATTCATGTCGAATTTTTGTTCATATTTTTTCTGAGGTTTTTTTGCCTGTCTTTTGAAAATAAATTTAAAGATCATTATCTTTCTAAAGATTAAATAAAATAAACACTTAAATTAGACTTTATTATCTAAGCGAACATAATAGCAATATAATTTTTTTTGACTATATTTTAGCTCCCCTCGCCCAACTTCCATAAATTTAGGCCTGTATTTTCTATTTCATTTCGATTAACAACTGATCTTGTATCAAAAACCCAAGCTGGTGATCTCATCAAAGAAGCTAAATAATTCCAATCAAGTCCAAAGAATTCATCCCATGCAGTAAGAATTAAAACTGCATCAACATTTTCTAAAGCTTCTGGAATGGAATTGGCCATTTTCCAAATCCCTTGATTATTGATTGCGAATTTTTCGAAATCTTCTTCTATTCTCTCAGATGAGACCTTAGGGTCATAAATTGATAAGATTGCTCCTTCTTCGAGCAAGTCACTGGAAATTCTTATTGCAGGAGATTCTCGAGTATCGTTTGTGTTTGCTTTAAAAGAAAAACCTAATATTGCTATATTTTTTCCATTAACTGTTCCAAAAAGCTTCTCAAGGACAATTTTATAAATCCTATCTTGCTGCCAAGTATTGAGAACCACAACTTGATTCCAGTAATCAGCGACCTCTGGCAAACCAAAATATCCACTTAAATAAACCAAATTCAAAATATCCTTTTTAAAGCAGCTCCCTCCAAACCCAGGCCCTGCACTAAGAAATTGATTACCTATCCTTTTATCTGTTCCTATTGCTTTGGCAACTTCCTGAACATCAGCCCCAGTAGCTTCACAAAACGCTGAAATAGAATTTATCGAACTAATTCTCTGAGCCAGAAATGCATTAGCAGCTAATTTCGAAAGCTCGCTACTCCATAAATTAGTACAAATTATCTGTTCACTAGGAACCCAATTCAAATAAATCTTAACCAGTGCATCTATAGCGTCAGGATCCTCTCCGCCAATTAAAACCCTATCAGGTGTTTCCAAGTCATTAATTGCGGTACCTTCCGCCAAGAATTCAGGATTAGATAAAACAGAAAAAGTTTTTGAAATTTCATTTTTTTGATTCTCTCTATTTGCTGTCTTAAGTATCTCTTTTATTGCTTGTGCAGTACGAACTGGAAGAGTACTTTTTTCAATTACTATTGTATGTCCTTCTGCATATTTAGCTACTTGCCTTGCACTAGCTTCAACCCAACTAAGATCACTTGCTTGTCCAGCTCCAAGACCTTTTGTTTTTGTTGGGGTATTAACTGATATAAAAATCATATCAGCATCAGATATTGACTTTTCCATTTCTGTACTAAAGAAAAGGTTGCGACCTCTTGTTCTTGAAATTATCCGATCTAATCCAGGTTCAAATATTGGCAATTTATTGAGATCTGAATTATTCCATGCATCAATTCGTTCTTTATTGATGTCAACAACCCTAACTTCTATATCGGGACATTTATCTGCAATAACAGACATGGTTGGTCCACCAACATAACCTGCGCCAATACAACATATTCTTTGGATTTTAATAGAGCTCATTTAAAACAACTCATCATTTTCTTAAGCAATCAATTTTTTAATTAACTGATCAAGATCCTCCTTTGAAAAAATATATTCGTTACTCTCCTCATCCTTTTGTTTATACCTTAAGTTCTTAATCAATAATTGACCTTTAGATGCCTCATCCTCTCCTATAACTAAGGCCCATTTAGCCCTACTTTTATCTGCTCGCTTAAATTGTTTTGAAAAAGATGAACCTGAGTAGTCCAATTCAATCTTTAAGTTTGATGACCTTAGCTTACAAGTAATTTCCAGAGCAAGTTGCTCAGCTTTTTCACCTTTATGAATCACATAAACATCTGGAGATTTTGATTGTAAAATTTTATCTGCAGCAAGAATCATTAGTCTTTCCATACCAATAGCCCAGCCGATTGATGGAGCTTGAGCTCCCCCCAGTTCGCTTATCAGGCCATCATAACGCCCTCCACCACATACAGTTGCTTGAGAACCCAAGTGCTCACTTGTTATTTCAAAAGCTGTATGAGAATAATAATCAAGTCCCCTTACCAAATTATTATTGATTTTATATGGGATATTTAGATTATCGAGTAACTTCTGCAAATAATCAAATCTAGTTTTACTCTCATTTGATAAAAAGTCATTTAAAGAAGGAGCCTCAAATAAAAGTTCTTTTATGGAGTTATTCTTACTATCTAATATTCTCAAGGGATTAACATTAATTCTTTTCTGAGAATCTTCATCTAACAAATCAAATCTCTGATTAAGCCAATTTTTCAACTCTTCTTTGAAAATATTTCGATCTTCATTACTTCCAAGACTATTAATTTCTAAATTCAAATCATTCAGACCAATATCTTTTAAAAAATTCCAAGCTATTGAAATAACCTCAGCGTCACTCATGACAGAGGCTAATCCAACAAATTCAACCCCAATTTGATGGAACTGTCTTTGTCTTCCTGCTTGAGGACGCTCGTATCTAAACATTGGTCCTCTGTACCAGAGTCTTTGAGGCCCATTATTTAATAATCCATGCTGGACAATTGATCTCGCGACAGAAGCCGTACCCTCAGGCCTCAAAGTGCAAGAACGACCTCCTCTATCGTCGAAAGTGTACATTTCTTTGCCCACAACATCGGTATTTTCTCCAATGCTTCTCGAAAATAATTCAGTTTGTTCAATAATCGGTGTTCTAATTTCTTGAAGCCCAGCTCGACTAAAATGTTCAAGTGCAATTGATTCGACCTTTTGCCAGCCGTAACTCTGAGCAGGTAAAAGATCTACCATTCCTCTTAAATTCTTGAGATTGGTCAAAGTAGATTCAGCAAAATTATTTATTGTTTGTTTAATAGTAGTTGTTTACGTAAACTGAAAAATAATATTTTATAGATGAGTTTTGCCATCCCAAATAACTGAGACACATTTTAGAATGGTCATTAAGCTTAATCCTCTAGTCGAGTAGCACCTGAGTATTTAACCAACCAAAAATTAACTCTTCTTCTCACATTAAAAGGCATTTCATTTTGGAGTTGAATTAGTTCAATCGCTCCGAGCCTCTTAAGTTCTCTTGATTCAAGACTCCACATTCTTTCCGCTTCACAAATTAAACGAGCCCAACTTCTTGAGTGCTGCCATTGTCTGAGACGCTTCTTCAATTCTTTACCATCAGTCTTACTTTTAACAAAAGAACACTGGCCAACTATATTTTTCTTAGTGAAATATTTTCTCATAAATCAATCATGGAGAAAACTCTAGAAAAACTCATTACTCATTACTCATTACTCATTACATTAAACATATAGCAAAGATTTGAAATGAGTACTTTATCAAAAGTCCAACTCAAGCATTAAAGTCGACCTCACATACAGGGAATTCTAATTTTTCCATATCCCTACGACTCATCTTTCTAGACCAAGCACCTTTAATTGCATCATTCCACCTAAAGCCAGCATTTTTCGCTAAAAGCCTATCTTCATAGGAAATCTCAGCACGAAACAGAACTTTTGGTTCTAACGCTCTAATTAATAGTTTTTCAAGTTCACTACATCTTTTAAAAACCTCTGCCAAATATATGCAATCTGTCAAAGCTCTATGTGCATCCCAGACTGGAATACCATAAGCCAATGCAAGATCTCTAACAGAGGGGCGCGTCTTCAATTGTCTATCAGCTGGCCAAGTTATATCATCCATAGAACATATCCATTGTTTTTCGATCTGAGGCAATTTGTTCAGACCAAACCATTTCATATCAAATTCTGCATTGTGAGCAACAATCAGATCAGATACTCTAACTAAAGATTCAAAATATTTAATTGCTTCAGATAGAGGTTGAGGCAATCGGGTTATTTCAGCAGGAATTTTGTTTATTTTTTCTGCCTTATTAATTTCAACTGGTAAAAGAAAAGATTGCTGCGCTAACACCGATCTACTTTTGACATTAAAAAGGATCGAACCTACTTCAATACAATCATCATTTACATTGTCAAGACCTGTGGTTTCTGTATCTAATATCAAGATATTCTCAGGTGGTAGTTCTTCCCCTAAAATTCCAACACGTTCTTCTCTTGATTTGAGAGAACTTTTTACTCCTAAATCTTTTTCTTTTTCATTGGCAATTTCTTTAGTTGTTTCATTTAGAAAGTCAAGCTGCTCACTCACTTTCTGATGATTCTGCTCTTCTCTCACTTCAAAATTAATTAGTCATACTTCTATTATTATCAAAAAACAGAGTTGAAGAAAAACTTAGTAGAACATTAGAAATAAAAGATACTTATTTTTAATTTATAATTGTTTTCTATTTCTCTTAACGAGTGATTTTTCATCAATGTGTACCTTTAGACGTATAAATGATGTTTTCTGTCAATGGCCCTCAAGACCAGTTGGTCTTATAGAACTAATTGGAGGTAGCTATGTTTCAATCAAGCCAGAAGTTACATACAAAAGACTTATTTCTGGTCTTTTAAAAAGAAATTTTGCAGTACATTCATGGGGCTATATCCCTAATTTTGATCATCAACTTCAAGCCAATCATGCGTGGAAACAATTCCGTCAATCTCGAAAAAGTCTTAAAAAAAGAGTTGGCTTAGTTCCAAAGTCAATAAGACTAGGTCATAGCCTTGGATGTAAATTACATTTACTAGCACCCGATGGGGGTAGGAATTGCGATGGCTTAGTAGCTATAAGCTTTAATAATTTTAAGGCAGATAAATCTATACCTTTGCTTAGAAAAATGTCTCAAAAGCTTAACTTCCAAACTGAATTTAGTCCAAGTCCTAACGAAACATTAAATCTTGTTAGAGAACACTATTTACAAGTAAATAATCTATTAATAAAATTTAAAAATGATAATCTGGATCAAAATGATTTTTTGCTTAAATCATTAAAGGAACGATCTTCTGATAAATCTAAAATCATGGTGTTAGATGGTAATCATCTAACACCAGTAAGTTTAGGTATAAGAGAGAAGTTACTAAAGTCAAATTTACAAAGCTCTTTAAAATACGAGAAAATTGATTTAATAGTCGATCAAGTATCTCATTGGAAAATCTAGTATTAACTTCTTAATTTATCTAAAACCGATCTGTCTTCAAGAGTACTTGTATCTCCGCTTATTTCATCGCCCGAAGCCAGTGCCCTCAAAATTCTGCGCATTATTTTTCCACTTCTTGTTTTAGGAAGAGAATCAGTAAATTTAATTTCATCAGGTTTAGCAATTGGTCCTATTTCATTAACGACGTGTTTTTTTAATTGTGCATCAATATTTTCATTTGCATCTGTACCAGTTATTAACGTGACAAAGGCTACTATTGATTCCCCTTTTAAATCATCAGGTCTACCCACTACGGCAGCTTCTGAGATGAGCTCATGACTAACTAAAGCTGATTCTATTTCCATTGTTCCAAGTCTATGACCAGAGACATTGATAACATCATCAACTCGTCCCATAACCCAAAAATAACCTTCCTCATCTCTTCGAGCCCCATCTCCGGCAAAATATATATAGCTATTGTCTGAAGGTTTTAAATACTCCCAGTAACTCTCTCTAAATCTTTTTTCATCTCCATAAACATTTCTCATCATTCCAGGCCATGGTCTTTTAACTACCAAATATCCACCCTCATTATTAGATACAGAGACGCCATCTGAATTGACCACGTCGGCTTCGATCCCAGGCAAAGGGAAAGTTGCTGATCCAGGTTTTGTTGGAGTCGCTCCTGGAAGAGGACTAATCATTACTCCTCCAGTTTCTGTTTGCCACCATGTATCAACTATTGGGCATCTACCTCCTCCAATAACGTCTCGATACCAGATCCAAGCCTCTGGATTAATTGGCTCTCCCACAGTTCCTAAAAGTCTTAAACTTGATAAATCGTATTGCTTAGGAATCTTTTCTCCTCCTTTCATAAAGGCCCTTATAGCAGTTGGAGCAGTATAAAAAATCGAAATTTTATGCCTCTGAATTACGTCCCAAAAAGCGCCTGGATTTGATGGCCTTGGAACTCCTTCGTACATAACAGTAGTTGCACCATTAGATAGTGGGCCATAGACGATATAACTATGTCCCGTTATCCAACCCACATCAGCCGTGCACCAATAAACATCATTTTCACGAATATCAAAAATCCATTTAAAAGTTAAATGAGACCAAAGGTTATACCCAGCAGTTGAATGAACTACTCCCTTTGGTTTGCCTGTAGAACCAGAAGTATATAAAACAAATAAGCAATCCTCACTATCCATTTGTTCTGGCAAACATTCTTCTGATTGACTATCTACAATTTCATGCCACCAATAATCTCTACCATCGTCCATAGCAATAAGCTTTTTTGTCCTTTGAACAACTAAAACTGATTCGACCTTTGGGCAACCACCACCCTCCAAGGCTTGATCAACAGCATCTTTAAGAGGAATTATTTTATCTTTTCTAAAACCCCCATCAGCTGTAATTACTGCTTTCGCTTCTCCATTAATTAATCGGTCCCTTAAAGCCTCAGAGGAAAAACCTCCAAACACGACTGAATGTGGTGCTCCAATCCTTGCACAAGCAAGCATTGCAATTGCAGCCTCAGGCACCATAGGCATATACAAAGCGACAAGATCTCCTTTGCCTATACCTAAAGACTTAAGTGCATTAGCGGCTTTGCAAACTTCTTTGTGTAGTTGTTTGTAGGTATATTTTTTTTGTTCACCTGGCTCCCCTTCCCAAATCAAGGCGACTTTGTCAGCCGTTGTACTATTTAAATGTCGATCTAGACAGTTAAAAGAAATATTAGTTTTTCCACCATCGAACCATTTAGCGAATGGTGGATTGGACCAGTCAAGTACATTATCAAAAGATTTAAACCAATGTAATTCTTCTCGAGCTGCATCACCCCAAAACCTATTGGGATCTGATTTAGCCATCTCCGACATTTCCAAATACTTAGAAAAAGATGAGATTCTACTTTTACTAGAAAAGTCATCAGAAGGAGGGAAAACTCTCTGCTCCTGAAGAACAGACTCAATAGAGTTAGAATTGTCTGAATTCATGAAAGATAAAAACAACTTTTGATTTATTGCATTCAAGCCATTTCTGATCAAAAGGCTTTAATAGTGAAACTCTTATTTAAAACAAATTCATAATGAAGAAAAATTGGAATTTTCCTAAAGCATTTTTATTTGATCTTGATGGAGTTCTAATTGATTCAGAACCCTTACATGGACAAGCATGGAGAGAAACAGCCGCACTTTTTAATCTAAATCTAACTCATAACCAACTAAAATTATTAAGAGGAAAAAGAAGAATTGATTGTGCTAATGAACTGGTTAAATTAATTCCAAAGGCAGTCAAGGTGAAAGAATTACTAAACCTACATAAGCCCATCTCAAGAAAACTTATCCTCAATGCACAAGCAATGCAAGGTGGAGAGAGTTTGGTCAAAATGTGTAATGAAAACAATATCCCAATGGCGTTAGTGACCAGTAGCAGCTCTGAATCTTTTCAAATAAAAACTGCTCCTCATCAATGGATGAATCTATTTTCTGTAATGGTTCTTGGCGATGACAAATTACTAGCCAAAGGGAAACCAGCTCCAGATCCATATCTATTAGCCGCTAAAAAATTAAATATTTCTCCTCAAGAATGTTGGGCTGTTGAAGATTCAATTTCTGGAGTATCTTCAGCATTGGAGGCCGGATGTTTTGTTTTCTTTTTAAAAGAAAAACGTGATGAACTTCCAAAAAAAGAAGTTTTTGATCAACACGATAATTTAATACAAATCAATCATTTAGAAGAAATTGAACAAATATTAAATGCGTATTGAATTAATAAAGTCTGCTAATTACAAATTCTGGCAATTCAAGTAATGCTTTCTTTGATGGTGAATCTGGCAACCATGAAATTGAATCTTTTGATTCAGAAGCAAATTTTTCGGCTAATTCTCTTGATTTTTTGATCGCACTTGAATCTCTTACGAGAAATAGAGCCTTTTCAAGATCATCTTTTTGGGCAAATTTATCATTAATAAGTTTACTAAGAGCAGGATTCTCTTCCAAAGCATAGAAAACAGGTGCAGTAAGATAGCCACTTTGAAGATCACTAGCTGCTGGTTTACCTAATTGTTCATCATTTCCAGTGAAGTCGAGAATATCATCAACTACCTGAAAAGCTAATCCTAACTGTCTTCCAAAAAAATAAAGTGAATTTAAGCTCTCTTGATCCACATCAGATAAAACACCAATAGCCTTGGAACTGTTGGCAATTAGAGAAGCAGTTTTACAATAACTTTTTTCTAAATAACTCTCAAAGGATTGACTTGAATCAAATCTATTAAGACCTTGCTTTATTTCACCTTCAGCTAAATCCATAATCACCCTACTTAACAATTTAACAACATCTAAATTCTCAAGATTTGCCAAATGCCAACTTGCTTGAGCAAATAGAAAATCTCCTGCAAGAACAGCTATCTTGGGATCAAATCTACTATGAACAGTTTCAACACCTCTTCGTGTATCAGCTTCATCAACAACATCATCATGCACGAGAGAAGCGGTATGAATCATTTCAGTAATCTGGGCCAATTTTCGATGCTTCAAAGGAAGGTCCTTCTCAGATGTCAAAGCTCTTGAAATCAATAAAACAATTCCAGGTCTTAAACGTTTGCCGCCTGCACTAAAAAGATGTTCCGCAGCAGCTTGCAAAATAGGGTGTCCAGCACCTATGAGGCTGCGAAGATCCAAAAGCAAAGCTTCTAGATCAAGTTCTACAGGTTGAAGAATTTCCGTTGCTGTGGTCATAAAACCGCTCTACTTTTTGATATTAAGAGACCCAGCCCTTCTTCTGCAGTGAAACGAGATTAACTTCAGGAAACACATTTAACCAATGCTTAGCTTTATTGGGGAAATTTTCAAAATTGGAAGTTACGTAAAACTTTAAATCAACTAAATTTTTTTTCTTTGAATAATTGCTTGTTTTTGAATCCATAAACAACTTTAATTTTAAAGAAAGAGCATCTGCGGGGTCAATCAATTTAACACTAGAGGGTAAGATCCCAGTCAGCAAAGGAGTTATGAGAGGGTAGTGACTACAGCCAAGAATTAAAGAATGAATTTTTTGTTTTAAAATAGGTTGTAAATATCTAGTCGCAACATCAGTAATCTCCTCTGAATTAATATTATCCATTTCAATCATTGGAACAAATTCAGGGCATGGTTGCTCAATTACAAAAGTTTTTGGCTTAGATTCTAAAATAGCATTCGTATAAGCCTTAGTTTTCACTGTAGAAGGAGTTGCGAGAACACCTACCCTAGATTCTTGAATGGTTGAAGCAGCAGACCCAATCAAGTCAAAAACAGGGACATCTAAATTTTTTTTAAGTACCTCCAAGGCAATGGCATTTGTTGTGTTGCAGGCAACCAAAAAAGCATCAATATTTTGATAACTAAACCAAGAAGATATTTCTTCAGCAATTTTTCTGATCTCATTAGTTGTCTTTATTCCATAAGGAAGTCTTGCTGTATCAGCCAAATATATAAATGAATTATTAGGACATAACTCAATAACTTTTTTTAGAACAGTGAAGCCTCCAATACCACTATCAAATAATCCAATACGCATATCTAATTTGAAACTTTTAGATAATTCAGTATGCCCCTAGCGATAGCCAAAGATATTTTATCCCTATAACCTTTTTGTCGTAATAAGTCTGCATCATACATGCCAGTAACAAATCCAATCTCTACTAAAGCTGCGGGCATGGATGTTTTTCTAATTACGTAAAAGCGTGATCTACGAACACCCCTATCAGGACTTTGTGGAGAAACAATTAAAATTTGTTTTTGAATATTTTTAGCTAAAGAATATCCTTTATAACCAGAGTAATAATATGTCTCTAAACCGTTAACATCTTTTCGCTTTCCTCTTGTTGCATTTGCATGAATACTCACAAAAACATCTGCTTTTGAATTATTAGCCTTGGCAACTCTTGGCTGCAAGTCTAATGTTCTCTCATAATTCCGAGTTAAAAGAGTTTTAACGCCTTTATTTGTAAGAAATTTCGAAACACTCTTTGATACTTCTAAAACAATATCAGTCTCTCTTAATCCATTTATTCCAACAGCACCAGGGTCTGAACCACCATGTCCTGGATCAATAACAACTTTATACTTTCCATTAGGTACATTGGGTAAAGAAGAAACATCTAAATCTTGAATCTTAATTTTTTCAAAAGTTCTTTTGGTTGAGTTTCTTATGATATTGCCTTCTTCAATAGAACGAAAAGAATTACTTTCTAGACCAATAAGCTCCAACTCCCAAGTGTTTGGTGATAGGCCAATTAATTTTAGTTTTTTGGGTTCTAATTCAACTGATGGTAGGAACTCAATAACGAGCCTTGTTCTACCCTTGGAAGGTTTACCTAGTCTGATTTCCTTAACTGATCCATTACCTTTAATAGTTCTTGGTTGGCTTAATTCTCCAGGGAAATCTATCCAAACCCTCTCACCTTTATCAGCGGTTGAAGATTGGTAAAAAGCATCTAATTTAGCCCCAGAGGAAGTTCGTAGTTTAAGACTGCCGTTATTAGTTAAAGCCCAAGCTGCAAGAGCACTAGCAGATCTGAGCGGCAAAGAAATAAAAAGATTAGAACAAAAAATAAATCCCGCTAAAAGTACTAATTTTGACTTTAAAGATTGATCTTGAAACATCAACTAAAAAGCTCTGTTTTTCTATGTTTAAGGCTGGGCATTTGTCCTCTTATTCTCTCCACTCTTTCTTTATCAGCGGGAGCTATTGCGGCCCCTTGAACAACCCCTGCATCTGCTAGAACCGTCCCCCATGGATCAATAACCATCGCATGTCCATGACTTTGTCTTCTGCCATAATGGCGACCAGTTTGGGCTGGAGCTACAACATAAGCGGTATTTTCAATAGCTCTTGCTTGAAGTAAAACTTGCCAATGATCCTTTCCCGTAAAAGCGGTAAAAGCAGCTGGAATCATTAATAAATCCGCGCCTTTATCAACCAAATCCCGATAAAGTTCTGGGAATCTTACGTCGTAACAAATAGATAATCCGATTTTGCAAAGACCTGGTACATCAACAACAGGTGGAGATTCACTACCGGAAACAATTGTTTCAGATTCTCTATAGGTATTTCCTTCGGGTAGATCAACGTCGAAAAGATGAATCTTGTCATATCTTGCTAGAGATTGACCGTCCTTTCCAAACAACTCGGCTCTATTTAAAGTTCTAACTCCATCGCCAGCAGGTACAGGGAAACCACCTCCAAGTAAAACGACTTGATATCTCCTTGCCATTGTTACTAAAAAACTATTGCATTTTTCATAGATTGAAGATGCAATTTTTAATTTTTTCTGATCTTCACCCAAAAATGCAAAGTTTTCAGGAAGTCCAACAAGATCAGCCCCGCGCCTTGACGCTAACTCAATTTGTTCTTCTGCAGCATTGAGATTTGCCTCTATGTCTGAGGTACTTGTTAGCTGTAAGGCCGCAGCCAAAAAATCTGACACTGAGTTAAAAAAGAAAAATAATTTAAAAGTTAGTTTGAGCGAAGTACGCCCATTTCAATCTGTTTTGGAATAATAGAAAGATTGTCCAAAGAAGCGCAACAAGCGAAATCATCATCATGATTACCTATTCCTGCAAGTCTTTGTCCATGACTTGCAATACGTAAACATCCTTCAACATCATTCTCCCAATTTTTCCATAGAGCTATGGAGGCCATCAATTCATCATTTAATATCTGAACCGACTCTAATTGATCCATCAAAAGAGAGGCTAAAGCCCCAGCAGCTAAAGAATCCTCTAAAGAGTAGGAGCCTTCCCATCCACTACCAACAATCCAAACTTCTTCGGGATTATCACTTTTCAATCGTTCAGCAATAGCTTTTCTATTTGGCAATGCCATAGTATACAAACTTTTGGATTCTCTAACACGATGGAGTGACCTTGTTCCGTTGGTAGTACTCATGAAAACTCTTTTCCCTTTTACTTTCTCAGTTGATACTCCTAATGGAGAATTCCCCAAGTCAAATCCATCTAATTTTTTTCCTCCTCTCTCTCCAACAAGTACTTTATCTTTAGGATCAAAAGTCTTTGCCTGATTTTTAAGTTCATCAACATCTGCAAACACTTGAACTGAATCAGCTCCATTTTCAAGAGCCCAGGCAATAGTTGTTGTAGCTCTCAGAACATCAATCACTACTGATGATTCAGGAGTAATTCCACTCGGGACATCTGCCGCTACATAAAAATAAGAAAGTTTCATTTCCACAAAGGCTGATAACTTGCGTCACAGTAACTAGATAAATAGGTTAATCGTGCAGACCTTCATGAAATTATTTCGTCAAGAACCTCTTACACGGGACATTAGAGATTTTCTTACTCTTCTAGAAAAGAAAGGTCAATTAAAAAGAATAAGCAGTCAAGTTGATAGTGACTTAGAAATTGCGGCAATAAGCGACCGAGTCCTTGGAATGGGAGGTCCTGCTCTACTTTTTGAAAATGTAAAAGGATCATCAATGCCTGTTGCAGTGAATTTACTTGGGACAATGGAACGTGTGGTTTGGAGTATGGGCTTAGAGAAGCAAGAAGAATTGGAAGATTTAGGGAAAAAATTAGCCCTTCTTCAACAGCCACGACCACCGAAAGGATTTAAAGAAACCAAAGCTTTTGCTTCAGTTGCATGGGATCTACTTAAAGCTCGTCCAGATATAGATCTTTTACCACCATGCCATCAAAAAGTAATTGGTGAAAAAGATTTAAATTTAAATCATTTACCACTCTTACGTCCCTGGCCAGAGGATGCTGGAGGTGCCATTACTTTAGGCCTAGTAATAACAAAAGATCCTGAGACAGGAGTGCCAAATGTTGGTGTTTATAGACTCCAAAGACAATCTGCCAAGAGCATGACAGTCCATTGGTTAAGTGTCAGAGGAGGAGCCAGACATCTTCGCAAAGCAGCTGCCATGAATAAAAAACTAGAAGTTGCTGTCGCTATTGGAGTTCATCCACTTCTTGTCATGGCTGCAGCAACACCTATTCCAGTACAGCTCAGCGAATGGCTTTTTGCAGGTTTGTATGCAGGAGAAGGTGTTCGATTAACCAAATGCAAAACTATCGATCTTCAGGTGCCTAGTCACAGTGAAATTGTAATAGAAGGCTCAATATCTCCTGGGGAAGAAATGATGGATGGTCCTTTTGGAGACCATATGGGGTTTTATGGGGGTGCTGAGTCCTCTCCTTTGATTAGATTTCACTGCATGACTCAAAGGAAAAAACCAATATTTTTAACAACCTTCAGCGGTAGGCCTCCAAAAGAAGAGGCCATGCTGGCCATAGCATTAAATCGAATTTACACACCAATACTTAAACAACAAATACCTGAAATTATTGATTTTTTCCTTCCAATGGAAGCTTTGAGTTATAAATTAGCCGTCATTTCTATTGATAAAGCGTATCCAGGTCAAGCTAAAAGAGCTGCAATGGCTTTTTGGAGTGCTTTACCTCAATTTACCTATACAAAATTTGTCGTAGTCGTCGACTCCAACATTAATGTAAGAGATCCTAGACAAGTAGTTTGGGTCTTATCTAGCCAAGTTGACCCTCAAAGAGATTTGTTTATCCTTGAAAATACTCCTTTTGATACCCTTGACTTCGCGAGTGAACATATTGGTTTAGGAGGCAGATTAGCTATTGATGCAACAACAAAAGTTGGCCCAGAGAAAAATCATGATTGGGGCAAACCATTAACAAGGTCTAAAGAGCTTGAAGATAAAGTCGATGAAAGATGGGCAGAACTAGGGTTATCGGAGCTGAAAAACGACCAACCAAGTCCAGAATTATTTGGGTATGTTATCGATGAACTAATGCGTCAAAAACAAATAAACAATTCATAAATAAGCAATAAAGCTTATCAATAAATAAAATATAAAAATATATTGTTTTTTCATTGAAAGTTCCCACTAGAGATCAGTCTTTAAGAGACCTTCAAAAAGGAGGAGAGCTCTGTGGGAAAGTGAAAGTACCTGGAGATAAATCAATCTCACACCGCGCACTACTTTTTGGGGCTATTGCCAAAGGGAAAACAATAATTGAGGGCCTTTTACCTGCTGAAGATCCATTAAGTACTGCTGAATGCCTCAGGTCAATGGGCGTAAATATTAGTCCTATTAAGAAAGGAGACATTATTGAAATTGAAGGCGTTGGATTAAATGGCCTCCAAGAGCCTGAAGATATTTTGAACTGCGGAAATTCAGGAACAACTATGAGATTAATAATGGGATTATTAGCCGGTCAAAAAGATCATCATTTTATCCTTACAGGAGACAAATCACTCCGAAATAGGCCAATGAAAAGAGTAGGGCAGCCGTTAAAAATGATGGGGGCTAATGTTTCTGGAAGATGCGGAGGAGACTTGGCTCCTCTATCAATTATTGGGAACAAATTAAGAGGTGCCGTAATTGGTACTCCAGTAGCAAGTGCTCAGATAAAATCTGCAATCCTACTAGCTGCTCTTAATGCAGAAGGCTCAACAACTGTTATTGAACCCGCCAGATCGAGAGATCATAGCGAGAGAATGTTAAAAGCATTCGGAGCTAATCTAAAAGTTGGTGGTGAAATGGGTAGACATATAACTGTTTCCCCGGGTAAAGAGCTAAAAGGTCAATCAATTATTGTTCCGGGTGATATTAGTTCCGCTGCTTTTTGGCTCGTTGCAGCTAGCATCGTACCCGGATCAGAATTAGTTGTAGAAAATGTTGGTTTAAATCCAACAAGAACCGGAATACTTGATGTATTAGAAGCAATGGATGCAAATATCAACATAATAAACAAAAGGGATGTAGCCGGTGAGCCTGTCGGAGACATTCAAGTTTTCTACAAAGAGAACTTGAAACCATTTAAAATTGATGGTGAGATAATGCCTCGGCTTGTAGACGAGATACCTATATTATCTGTAGCAGCATGTTTTTGTAATGGTATCAGTAAAATAAAAGGAGCAAGTGAATTGAGAGTCAAAGAAACTGATCGATTAGCTGTAATGGCCAGGCAATTAATAAGAATGGGAGCAAAATTAGATGAGCATCAAGACGGTTTAACTATTTATGGAGGAAATAATTTAAAAGGATGCGAACTTGATAGCGAAGATGATCACCGCATAGCCATGAGTTTAGCTATTGCATCAATAATGGCTAATTCTAATTCGACATTACGACGTAGTGAGGCTGCAGCAATCTCATATCCTGATTTTTGGAATGATCTTAAGAGACTTCATCAGAAAAATTAACTTTTCTTACAATTGGATGACTATAAAAAACATACGACAAAAGACGGGAGTTTAAGTCTTTACAGCTTGAACTATGAAGAAGGATTTCATGATAAAAACGGAGCACTCAGAGAATCAATTGATAAATATCTATTACCAGCTCAATTAGAACGTTTTTCTAACGCTAAAAAAATAGTTGTTTTAGATGTTTGTATGGGCTTAGGGTATAACACTGGATGTATTCTCGGAGAGTTACTTCAAAGTAATATTAAAATTGAATGGCATGGACTAGAGATTGATCAAAGGCCTTTAAGCCTTGGTCTTAATGAAAAAATATTTCAGGAGATTTGGTCTCCAAAAGTATTAGATTTTTTTAATTGCTTAAACAAATCAGGGAAATGGACTGAAGGTTTTAACGAAGGAACTATTCACTGGGGAGATGCGAGACAAAAAATATACGAAATACAAGATTCTCTACTGTTTGATTTAATTCTTCTTGATCCTTTTTCTCCACAAAAGTGTCCTGAGCTATGGAGTGAGGAATTCATCTCTTTATTAACAGAAAGACTTTCATTCGACGGGCGCTTGATTACATATTCAACTGCTGCCTCAATTAGAGCAAGCTTAAAAAGAGCTGGTTTAAAAGTCTATTCAATAGTTCCATCAAACGATTATCAAAGAAAATGGAGTTCAGGTACAGTTGCCATGAAAAAAAAATTAGAACAACAGCTCATTTCAAAAAATAATTATCAGCTTAAAGGCTTGAGCACTAGGGAAGTAGAACACCTTGCTACACGTTCATCAATTCCTTACAGAGATCCAACAGGGAGAGGAAAATCTAAAGAAATTATTTCGACAAGAGAACTAGAGCAATCTAAAAGTCACTTAATAAACACTTCATCATGGAGAAAACGATGGAATACTGCGCAATAGTAATAAAGCAATTAGATTTCCTAAAAAACTAATCTAATGCTTGCCATCGCAATTTTAGCGGCTGGAAAAGGTACGCGAATGAATAGTAAACTGCCTAAGGTTCTTCACTCTTTGGCAGGAAAATCACTTATTGATAGAGTTTTATCTTGTACTCAGGGGCTTAAGCCAAACTTAAGATTAGTAGTTGTAGGTCATCAAGCTAAGTTAGTAGAGGATTCCCTAAAGAATCATAAAGACTTAGATTTTGTTCTTCAGCAACCTCAAAATGGAACTGGACATGCGATACAGCAATTAATACCAAAGTTAAAAGGGTTTAAAGGAGAGCTTTTAGTCTTGAATGGGGATGTACCACTATTAAAGGAGGAAACTCTATGTTCACTTATAAAATTCCATAAAGAGTCCAAAGCGAGTGTAACTTTTTTATCAGCAAGTTTAGACTCACCAATAGGATATGGACGAGTATTTACAGATGAATCAGGACTAGTAAAAGAAATTATTGAAGAGAGAGATTGCACTAATGCACAGAGAAAAAATACATTAATAAATGCAGGCATTTATTGTTTTGATTGGCAACAATTATCAGACATTTTAAACTTATTATCTAACCAAAATAGTCAAAACGAACTTTATATAACAGATACTATAAGTTTACTCAAAAAGGCATTACATTTCAAGGTAGATAATCCATTTGAGATTAAGGGAATTAACGATAGATTTCAACTATCTGAATGCGAACACTACATCCAAAAAAAGCTAAAATCCTTATGGATGAGTAAAGGAGTTTCATTTGTTGATCCTATTAGTTGTTCGCTAAGTGAGGATTCGAACTTTGGTACAGACGTAATTATTGAGCCACAAACACATCTTCGTGGTAAATGCAATATTGGAAATGGATGTCATATAGGACCAGGTTGTATCATAACAAATTCAACACTTGCAGAAAATGTTTTAGCCATTCATTCATTCATCAATGAAGCAACAATTGGAAATAATACATCAATTGGTCCATTTGCTCACATAAGGCCAGAATCAAACATAAGTAAAAATTCTAAAATAGGTAACTTTGTAGAAATCAAAAAAAGTTTTATCGGTGAAAAAACAAAAATTAATCATTTAAGTTATGTAGGTGATTCAACTCTAGGGAAAAATATCAATATTGGAGCAGGGACAATTACAGCTAATTTTGATGGCAAAAATAAATATAGAACAATTATTGATGATTTTTCAAAAACTGGTGCAAATTCAGTCCTTGTTGCACCCATAAAAATTGGCTCACATGTAACTATTGGCGCAGGCTCAACGATAAGTAAGGATATTCCAGATAAGAGTTTAGTAGTTGAAAGATCAAAAGCAATGATTAGAACCAAGGCTGATTAACTACAACAACTAAGTTATTGCTGTAAATAAGGCAATACTTTTTCTAATTCCAACTTACGACTACCTTTAATTAAAATATTATCTCCAGGTGAAAGCCATGACAATAATGTAACAGCTGCATCTCTTGGTGTTCTTACTACATCATGATTTGGTAATTCTTTGATTGTCTTTTTTATAATATTAGATTCCTCACCACAAGAGACAAAAACAATTCCAGTAAGACCTAATTCAACCGCTTTTTTAAGAACTTTCTGATGAAGTGAAATACTCTCAGAACCCAACTCAAGCATCGTTCCTAAAACTGCAAAATGTCTGCCAGGCTTACTTACCAATAACTCTAAAGATGCAATAACAGATTCAGGAGAGGCATTGTAAGTCTCATCTAAAACTAAATATTGTCCACAATCAACCAATCTATTTCTTCCCATTGGCATATTTATTTTCAAGTGATCAAGATTCTTTATTGATAGTCCTAATTCTGTCGCGACTGTCAATGCCATAAGAAAATTCATAGCATTATGTCTTCCTTCAAGGGGCAATTTAAATTTCCTTTCCTCAAAAAACATGAAATTATTTTGCATGTCAATTTGAGATATATAATCTGGTTCTACATCTTTAACACCAAGATAATCATCTTTAGATCCTATCCAGTTCAATGAAAAATCCTCTATAGCTACCCGAACAATTCGTCCCGACCATTTTTTTCTTAAAGCTTTTTCTAAGAGGTGATCCCCAAAAGGTATAATCACAACACCATCAGATCTTAAATTCGAAGTAATTTCTGACTTCGCTTTTGCGATATTTTCTCTACTCCCAAGAATACCAATATGAGCTTGTCCTACATTTGTAATTACAGCAACATCAGGCTCGGCGACCCAAGAAAGACGTTCAATTTGACCTAAGCCACGCATACCCATTTCGATAACATAGGCAGCATCTTTTTTCGTCCCTCTAAGCAGAGTTTTTGTAACTCCAACATCATTATTTTCATTTTCTCTGCTTGAAACAATCTCACCAAGAGAAGATAGTACTTCGCGAATCAGTTCTCTTGTAGTTGTTTTTCCAACAGATCCGGTAACAGCCACAACAGGAAGATTTAATTTTTTCCTGTGAAGCAATGCGATCTGTTGATAAGCATACAGAGTATCTGGTACCACCCAATGAGGTAGACCTTTTGGCACCAAGCCATTAAATTTTTCAGAAACTATTGCTGCTTGTATACCAATATCAAAAGCAATATCCAAGTAATCATGGCCATCAAATCTATTGCCTACTAAAGGGACAAAGAAGTTTCCTTTTTCAATTGTCCTTGTATCAGTAGAAATAAAACCTATAGATAAATCAAAGTCAATTTTCTCTTGATTAACTGGTTTCCCCCAAAGTTTGATTAAATCCTTAAAAATAATATCCATACAACTCTTTGAATAGCAGCAAAGTAATCTAAATACTCAAAACCCTACGATTTTATCTTTTTTCCTTTCCTTGAAGGATCTGCTTCTTGTCCGTAAGAAAATTTTTCAACCTCTGCAGCGTCTGGAGAAGGCTCCTTAATTCCACAAACATCTTTATACATCAATTCATATTCCTTAGCTGATCTATCCCAACTATATTTATTTGACATTGCTCTTATCTGTAATTGCCTCCAACTTTTTTGATGTCTATATGCTTCCCATGAACGAACAAGTGCTGTATAAAAATCAATTGGTTCATACCGATCAAAGCAGAATCCAGAACCTGTTTCATTCATAGGATTATAAGGCTCTACAGTATCAACTAGTCCACCTACTTTTCTAACTATGGGAATAGAACCATAACGCATAGCTAATAGCTGACTGATTCCACATGGCTCAAAACGACTAGGCATTAGGAATGCATCAGCCCCTCCATAAATGAGCCTAGACAAAGCGTCATCATAAGTAAGAAAAACTGAAAAACGACCAGGGTACTCAATTGCAAGTTGCCATAAAGATGACTCTAGATAGCGATCTCCAGTACCAAGAACAACGACTTGAGAGTCAGTGTAAGAAAGAAGTCTATTAGCTACCTGTAGTAAAAGATCAATCCCTTTTTGGTCAACAAGCCTGCCAACCATACCCATTAAATATTTGTCTGGATTAACTTCAAGTCCCATTCGTTCTTGAAGAACTCTTTTATTAATTGCTCTACCGGAAATATTATCTGCACTAAATTTAGCTGGCAACGAATTATCAGTTGCTGGGTTCCACTCTTCTAGATCAACTCCATTTAATATTCCACGTAATTTACCTGAAATATAATTTAAAAGTCCTTCTAATTTTTCTCCATATTCAGATGTCCTGATTTCCCTTGAATATGTAGGTGATACTGCATTCACTCTATCGGCGTACAACATTGCTGATGCCATGGTGTGATCACCATGCATATACCATGGACACCAAGTTATCTGATCAAGTTTCCATCTCCATGGACCTTGATACTTGAGATTATGAATAGTAAATACTGTGCTGATTTCAGGGTCTTGATGCATCCAAACTGGGATCATTCCAGTATGCCAATCATGACAATGAAGGACTTGTGGCTTCCATGAGTTCCATGCAAATTCAGAGACTGCACTAGCAAAAAAAGTAAATCTCCAGTCTTCATCTTCTCCTCCATATATACGCTCTGAATCAAAGCAAGGGTGTCCTACCAAATAAATTGGCAACCCATTAGAGGGATGCCTTGTTTCAAAAACTGAAAAATCAACCCCCATGGTGTTGCCTCGAAAAATAGGCTCAGGCGCGATATCCATCAAGGTCCATAGTTTTCCATAACCTGGAATTATTAATCGAACGTCATGTCCAAGCTTTTTAAGCGCGGGAGGTAATGATCCAACAACATCACCCATACCTCCAACTTTTATCATTGGGGCACATTCAGCAGCAGCAAAAAGTATTCGCATTTAATTCATAAAAAAGAAAGGTTTATCTTTTGGATAAACTAAATAAGATCATGGAAGCCATTTTGATTCAGAGAAATCAGGATCCCTTTTCTCCATGAAAGCATTTCTTCCCTCCTTTGACTCATCAGTCGTATAAAAAAGATGTGTTGCCTGTCCAGCGAGCTCTTGTATACCTGCCAATCCATCAGTATCAGCATTAAAAGAAAATTTCAAACATTTTATAGCTGTTGGACTGTTTTGAAGTATTTCTCTAGCCCATTTAACCCCTTCAGACTCGAGTAAATTAATTGATGAGATTGCATTTATCAGCCCCATACCTAATGCTTCCTTTGCTCCATATTTTCTACATAGAAACCAAATTTCTCTGGCCTTTTTTTGACCTACAACCCTTGCTAAATAACTTGAACCAAATCCAGCATCAAAGCTCCCTACCTTAGGCCCCGTTTGCCCAAAAACTGCATTATCAGCAGCCAAGCTCAAATCACAAATCAAATGCAAAACGTGTCCTCCTCCGATTGCGAAACCTGAAACAAGCGCAATAACTACTTTTGGAAGGCTTCGAATTATACGTTGCAAATCTAGAACATTTAAACGCGGGATCCCATCATCACCGAGGTATCCTCCATTACCACGAATTGTCTGATCTCCGCCTGAACAAAAAGCGAACTTTCCATCTTTGGAAGGGCCAACCCCTGTAAATAAAACCACTCCAATATCAGGATCTTCTCTGATTCGGATAAAAGCATCACAGAGTTCTGAAATTGTTTGAGGTCGAAAAGCATTTCTTTTTTCAGGACGATTTATCGCAACGCGAGCAATACCCTCAGGGCTAACATCAAAGAGAATATCTTTGTATTCACCAACAGCAACCCATGAAGTAATGATTTCTCCAGGGAGAACTCTTCTAGGGATGTTTTTAGGGTTAATAGGTTTTAAGGCCATTGTTCAAATTAAATTAGTCACAGCTTGATAAATTCTCAGATAATCTTCTTTTGAGATCATCGCGTAAACTTAGTCTCAATTTATGATCTTCAAAGGAGTTAGTACAAACTCTTATTAATACATTTGTTGATAAAGAAAAGCTCCATTCAATTGCATGTTCTAAATCATCTAAGCATGAAACTTGCTTATATTTCACTCCATAAGCTTTTGCAAGTGAAAGAGGACAAACTTGCTGAGGCATAAGAAAAATTTCTTCAAAATCTCCTTCTTGAAGTCTATCTATGTTTAATTGATTAAAAATACCTCCGCCTCCATTATCTATCAAGATTACTATAAGACTAGTATTTCTATCTTTTGAAAATAACCAACCATTTGTATCATGAAGAAAAGCCAAATCACCTGTTACTAATATCATCCTTCCCATGATTATTGATAATCCCATCCCCATTGAAAGTGTTCCATCAATTCCTGAAGAGCCCCTAAATCCAAAACACCTTCTTATAAAAGCTCCCCGACCTGAATAACTTAACCAATCTCTTATTGGACTACTTGAAGCAAGCATCACAGGAATAGAATTTGGAAGCAAGCGAGGAAGCAATCTAGCTAAAGCAGGTTCTGTAATTAAGCCTTTTCCAAATAACTTTTTATCAAGCCAATCATTAATGAATAAATCATAGTTTATAAGATTTGAAGTTAATCTTTTACTAAAATTTTTATTATCGCTTGCAGGATTTTTTGAAATACTGTTAGAGAATTTATTCAACCAATTAGAAAATCCTTCACTAAATTGAATTGAGCCACCAATAGGATCAAGATTTCTGTAATCTCCCTCTGTGATTAGTAATTGACTTTTCCCAGGTTTCTCAAGCCAAAATTTTAATTCTTTACTTGGTGGTAGTGGGCCCAAGCGTAAAACTTGGATTTCATTAATTCTTTCAAAAAAACCTATTGAGAAAATAAGATCCCAATGATTTATTAAACCTTTTTGTTTATTTTCGACTCCAGAGAGTGGATCAGCAAGTATTGGCCATCCAGTTAAATTTTGCCATTTCTTTAATGCAATCCTAAAAGAAACAAGTTCTTTTGCTTTGCCCCTCCAAGGGCCAACAATAATTATGCCTAATGACCATGGATCTAATTCGGGTAAGTTTGGCGAAAGGTCATTCTTAATAAACTGATTGTTCCTTGAAGTAATTTTATTCTTTAAAAATCCATCAATTTCCCATCCATCAAGAACTTTTTTCTGATCAAACTCGCAAGGATGTAAAGGTTCTTCATAAGCAAGGTTTATATGAATTGGACCAGGCATATTAATGGTCATTTCGTATGACTTTTCTACTAAAGAACTAAGTCTTTCTTTAGAAATCAAATGAATTCCTTCTCTTGGAGATTCATCAAAATATCTACAAACTGATTTCAAAAAATCCTGCTGATTAACTGCTTGATTCGCTCCACATTCTTTTAATCTCAAAGGCCTATCTGCTGTTAGAAACAAAAGAGGATGACATGACCTATCCGCCTCAACAGCAGCAGGTAAAAGATTTGCTACAGCTGTTCCAGAAGTTGTAATAACACCCGTTAATTGTCCGCTTGCAGCACTTATTCCCAAGGCAAGAAATGCAGCAGATCTTTCATCAATAGATGTTATGAGAGTTAATTCCTTTCTTTTAAAGAGACTTGCTGCTGCTAATGCAAGAGGACCTGACCTGCTTCCAGGGCATAGAACAATATATTTCATTCCCTTTGCCACAAGGGCTTTAAGGAGCTCTAAGCTAATAAAAAAATTGTAACGTGCTATTGAAATTGCCAAAAGAACAACTAATTCAAATTTTGTAAAAAACTATTTAACAGGAAACTAAAACAAAAACATTTCATGACATCTACTGGATCAAAAAAAAATCAAAACCAAAATAGCTGGAAAGGATTATTAATTTGGATATTAATTGCGCTTTTATTAAGATGGCAAGCAGTTGAACCTAGATGGATACCATCTGGATCAATGATTCCAACTTTGCAAATTCAAGATCGCATATTGATAGAGAAGATAACCCCAAGAATTAATCAAAAACTAGATAAACATTTAAATTTGAATACTATTGTAGTTTTTAAACCTCCAAAAATACTTATAGAGGCTGGATACAGTGATGGTTCAGCACTTATCAAACGAATTGTTGGATTACCTGGAGACAAAATCAAAGTTTCAAATGGAAAACTATATAGAAATGATAAGGAAATAAATGAACCTTGGATTAAAGAATCAATTCAGTATGAAATGGACGAAATAAAAGTACCTGACTTTTCCTTGTGGGTTTTAGGAGACAACCGAAACAACAGTTTAGACTCACATGTATGGGGACCTCTCCCAGAAAAAAATCTAATAGGTACGGCACTCGCAAGATACTGGCCAATTAGAAAGATAGGACCTATTCGGTTCCCATAACCTAAATTAAATTTTATTAGTGTACATTTTGCGATATTCTATTTATACATAGAGAAAAACTGGATGTTTAATCCTGAATTTTTAGCTACAGACAATAATGAAGGACATGAGGCAAATGCTCTGATTCAATATTTGCAAGATCAACCCGCAGACGTTTTGCAGAGAGTTGCAAAATCTGCAAGCCCCGAAATTCAAGAAATAATCAAACACAATGTTCAGGGCTTGATTGGAATGCTTCCAGGTGAGCAATTTGAAGTAAAGATAACTTCGAGTAAAGATAATTTAGCTAGCTTATTAGCCTCTGCAATGATGACGGGTTATTTTTTAAGACAAATGGAACAGAGAAAACAGTTAGAAGAGACACTTTTGGCTGATGAAGAGATGTCTGTCGATCCAGATAAAATTTAATCACTAAATTTTTTCAGAGGGTCACTAGGGACTACGCCGATTTTTAATAATTTTTGATCTAGCCAACTTAAAAATCCAAAGTCCCCTTTATTATTAGCCCAATCTGATTTATAAATTTTATTTTTTAACGCTTTTATTTCATACTTTGAAAATCTAACTTTCCCACTGTAATGAGCAGAAATTAGCCATGAAATACCCTGTATGGATTCAACTTTATTCAACCAAGTTATTAAAGCTTTTCGTCCTCTAGGAAATACAAGCCTTTCTATTACAGGAGCGATTTGTATTAGAGGAGTGTTTTTTCCAACAAGTTTTTTAGCAGACAATTCCCAGCCTTTCTGCCAAGAAAAAGGATATATTCCAAAATGTGCTCTTTTATTTCTTAAATTTGGTTTAAAAGAGTTTCCAAAAATTTCTTTTATTTTTGGTATCACCAACTTTTCAGGTCTTAAGTAGGAAGCAAAAAGAACCAAGCGTAACCATCCTTTTCTTCTTGCAATTGGCGTATCAATAAGTTCTTCAGAGCCCTTCTCTCTTGCGTGAAATAATAAAGGGGTAGGGTCTAAATCAAAAAGCTCTGGAGGAGTATCTTCAATACCAACAATTGCATCAGTAACCAACAAAGATTTTGATGGTTTATGAAAACAAGATATTTCTTGAAAGCGTCCTAGTCCAATATCAATTGGTCCTAATGAAATCCAGTCACAATATTCACTATGAGGAAATCCGTCAGCCAATAAAATATTTGTTCTTTTAGATGGAATTCCCAACCAATCAAAAGGCAATTGAAATGGAAAACTCCACTGCCCTGGGCAAAGCCATATTTTTGAATCAGGAAAAGATCTAGCCAAAGCAGGAAGAGCAATTTTATGTTCCAAACCAGAGGCCGTTGGTAAAACAATAGTTTTTACAGGACCAATTTTTTTTACAAGTACATCTATATCCCTTAGCAATTCATCAGTTGGAGGGAGAGGGTTAATTATCATCAATTCATTCTTAACTCTGACGACTAAAAGCCTCACTGGGACAGCAACATAATAAATTCCTTGAAGTTGTTCAAAACTCCAAATCTGATTAGGAACTAATTCACGGAATATTGTTCTTTTTCTGCCATAAGGATAGAGAGGTAAAAGTGGCCACCAACTCCATTTTTGTTGAGAAGAAAGATTACTCATTGTTTGCTTAATTTAATTATTATTTATAAAAGTTTGGTTTTTAAATATTCCATATCTTGGGGCAAATAAAAATGCTATTAGAAATATTAATGTTTGAACTAAAACGATAGATCCACCTGTTTCAATATCTGACCAATAACTTATATAAACTCCCAGAATGCTTGAAAATGAGCTGCTAATAACTGCTAATAAAGTCATTTGATCAAAACGATCAGTGAGCAAGTATGCTGTAGCACCAGGCGTGATAAGCATTGCTACTACTAGAATAATACCAACAGTTTGCAAACCTACTACTGCGGATAAGGATAATAAAGTTAACAACAAGTAATGAAGTATCCCTGTATTTATTCCTATAGATCTGGCATGCTTAGCATCAAAACAATAAAGCATTAAGTCTTTTCTAAATATAAGCAAAATAGATATAACTATAAACGAAATTATTAAAGTCTGGTTAACATCTGAACGAGAAATCCCTAGGGGGCTTCCAAAAAGTATTTGCATTAAATCAATATTACTTTTAATTTTTGAAACCAATACAAGGCCTAATGCAAAAAAGCCAGTAAAAACAAGGCCTATTACTGTATCTTCTTTTATTCTAGATTTCTGTTTAACAAATCCAATCAAAGCAACTGAACCAACTCCAAAAACAAAAGCACCTAAGGAAAAAGGGAGCCCTAATGCATAAGCAACCACAACTCCTGGCATAACCGCATGAGAAACCGCGTCACCCATTAATGCCCAACCTTTTAATGTCATATAACAAGATAAAAGTCCACAAACCCCTCCTACTAATGCGCTAACCATTAAAGCTCTTCTCATGAAGTCATGAGTTAATGGATCCAATAGCCAATCTATTGGCGTAATTGAAATTAGAAATTCACTCATTTATAAAATCTTTGCTTGACGTTGGACCTGATAAAGGATTTGGTGGAATTCCTCCAAATGTTTTATTTAGATTTTCTGAAGTAAAAACTTCTGAGGTTTCACCATATGCAAGAACTGTCTTATTGATAAGGACAACAAAATCACAAAAATCTCGCACATGATTCAAATCATGAGTAGATATCAAAATAGTATGTCCTTCTTGTCGAAACTGAAGAAATAGCTGAGCCATAAGTTTTTCAGTGGGTACATCAACTCCGGAAAAAGGCTCATCTAAAAGAAGTACTGAAGCCCGTTGAGAAATTGCTCTTGCAAGAAAAGCTCTTTTACGTTGCCCTCCAGATAAAGATCCTATTGGTCTTTCCCTGAGATCCAAAAGATCAACTCTCTCAAGGGCGTGAACAACTGCTCTTCTATCTGACTCTCTTGGTATTCTGAAAATATTCATAGCGCCATATCTCCCCATCATCACGACATCCCAAACACTTATGGGGAATGAATAGTCTATTCCTTCGTTTTGTGGAACATATGCAACCGATTGCTCCTTCTGCGCTTGATTAACCTTTATACCATTGATCCTTATTTTCCCCCTTGATGGTCTAACGAAGCCCATTAGAGCTTTAAAAAAGGTTGATTTTCCTGCCCCATTCATTCCCACAAGGCCACATATAGATCCCGCTTTTAAATTTAAACTTGCGTCATAGAGGGCAACTGTGCCGTTGTAGTCCACACAAACTTGGTCTGCCTCAATACGCATAAAATCTTTCTCGTGATTTTTAAAAATTGGGTTCATTATTTTTTCACTTCTTCAATGGATAGGCCCTCAGTAATCAAACGAACATTATGCCTTAGTAAATCTATATAGGTAGGAGCAGGACCATTTAGATCTGAGAGTGAATCAACGTAGAAGGTACCACCAAATACAGCTCCACTAGATTTTGCAACTTCCTTTTGTGCTTCTGCGCTCACAGTGCTTTCACAAAAAATTGTTGGGACTTCATTTTCTTTAATTTTTGTTATGAGATTCACCATTCTCTTAGGGGTTACTTGACTTTCAGAATTAACTGGCCACAAATATGCCTCATTCATTCCGTAATCACGGGCCAAATAAGTAAAGGCTCCTTCGCATGTCACCAAAAACCTTCTTTCTTTAGGAATAGAGGATAAAGAATCTCTTAGCTCTTTATCAAGGGATTCAAGTTTAGCTTTATAGGTTGAAGCGTTAGATGAGTATTCAAGCGCTCCATCAGGATCGATTTTGATAAAAGCATCGACTATTTTATCAACATAATTCATAGCTCTTTTGGGCGACATCCAGGCATGAGGATTTGGCTTCCCTGAATAAGCATCGCCCTCTATCAATAATGGCTTAATCCCTTCGGTTAATTTCACATTGGGAATATCGCCCGTGCTAGTCATAAATTTTGAAAACCATGATTCAAGACCTAAACCATTTTTAATAATCAGTTTTGCTCCTTTAGTTTTTACAATATCACTGGGTGTAAATTGATAACTATGGATTTCAGCTCCTGGTTTCGTTATTGATTTAACTTGAAGTCTATCCCCAGAAACATTTCTAGCAAGGTCGGCCAAAATTGTAAAAGTAGTTAAAACTAAAGGCTTATCATTTCCTAATCTATAAGTGTTTTTATTTACACATCCTGTCAGGAATAAAATATTTAAAGAAAGTAAAACAGATAAACTAAGTATCTTGTTTTTCTTATAAATATACTCATACTCAGAAACAACCTTCTTATTAAACATATATTTGAAATTATAAAATATTAATATCTTATCTAAATATAAGTCAAAGATATACCAGAAGAAAAGTTATAAACTTAAACTGGTTTAACTTTGTAATTAATAGATTGTGACTGAATCCATTCTTTTGATTGCTTTAAAAAAGCCACCCAATCAACTCTTTCTAGCTCAGCAGCTTTTGATACTAGTTGAGGAGCTTGTTGCTTAATAAGTTCTAAATCAGGTTGAGTTACTCCATTATTGAGAGCCATCCAATCAGCCATCGATCTCCCAACCACTCTTGTTAAATAAGCAGCACTCAAGGCCTGAATTGTTCCAGCAGCAACCCAAGAGGAGCCATCAAGCTTTGCCAAGCTCAACAAGGATTGTCCACTCCATTCGACCACTCCTTGAGCAATTGCAGCCATTGCTAATTGTCGTGAGACTGCCTCAAGTAATTCTGGCTTCATTTTGGAAGACCATATTTTCGACATTTCTTTGATCATCAAGCCATTAACCACTGCAACTGCAAGCAAATCAGTTGAGGCGACAGGGGAGGCGAAAACGATACCAGCAACTATCCACTGAGATCTTGTTTGAATAACCTTGAATTTTTCTCTTCTTAATTTTTCTAAATCTTTTTGCCAAGAAGTATGCAATCGAGACAAAAGTCTTTGCTTAGTAATGTCTGTATTCTTCTTTGGATTTTCAAGAAGTTTCTTAATTGGAGAAAGAACCGTTGCCATTTCTGTTTGAGATCCATCCCATTTCAACACTCTGTTAGTCCATCTATCTGGTAATTGAGCCTCTAATGCATTTCGCTCGTCAGACCAATCAGTAGATTCTTTGCTGGCAACCATTAGCCAGGCTGGTTGATCTGTAGGGATATTTTTTATCCACAACAGATCAGCTGCGCTCATTGGAAGTGCCAAAGAATAAACAATAAAATCTTGCTCTTGGATTAAATCTGGCAAAATCCAATTTCGATCTCTCACAGGAAGAGCTGGTGGAAAAGAAACTTTGATTTGATTTTTGATTTGATTATTTATTCCTAAAACTTTTTCCAATTGCTCTTTATCAGGTAATTTTACGCCTTTTGTTTTCAAGAAACCAATGCTTTGATCTTCGGTTCTATCAATAATTTTTTGCAAGGAATTAATTCTTTCTTTTTTTCTTTCACTTTGCTCTCCATCCTCAAGTAAGTACTCAAAATTCTCTAAAACGTCATGACATCTTCTTACCCATCCTTGAACAGTAGAGGGAGCCTCAAATGAAACCTTTCCTGGTTTTAAAAAATAAAAGATACAGCCAAGTCCTAATAGCAATCCAAGTCCACCCCCAGGGATATGGGCCACATCACTTAAAACCCATTGACCTGTAATAGTTAGCCCAATAAAAAGACTAATTTTCGGAATCGAAAAAGAAGGTAAGGAGAGAGGAGATTTTGTTAATGAATGATTTTCCACGATTTCAATAGATACAGTTTCTTCTTAGCTAACTTTCATTTTAAAGCAAATTTTCCCTTAATAACCGCAAAGAAAGAAGGTTTTACGTTTTTAAGAAGAAACATTTATGCCTAAAGAAATCAAATCATTCAGCTGGGATCAATATCATTAGATGTGAAAGTGCTAATCAAGATATTCAAATATGTCGCAAAAGTACCGGCTATGCGTCACACTTGCCCCTATTGGCAAATATGTTCATGGGTGACTCTTACACCAATAATCAGTCAGGTGGTGGCGATTTCCAAAACCAAAGACAAAATGGTCGTAGTAATTTCAGAGGTGGCCGAGGTCCTAACAATAGAGAGGGAGGCTTTCGTATTCGCTTAAGTGATAATGAAATGCGAGCAGCTAGATCATTACAAGAAGCCTTTAATCTTCGTTCTACTGTTGCTGTTTTAGGTTTCGCAGTAAGAACTCTTGCCCAAATGCTTGAAGATGGAAATCTTGAAAATTTAGTCAACGAATATAGGTCTCAAGCGCCCGCCAATGACCAAAGAAGAGGCAGGGGTAACAGGGGAAACTATAATGGTGAAAATAACAACTCAGCCAACACAAAGCCCAACCCTTTTGCACGACCAGAAAAACCAGTTAAAGAACAAGAGGTGGCTGATACTGATCAGGCAAACAATGTTGCTCAAGATCCTGCAGAAAAAGATAATGATCAAGCAACAGAAGCAAGTTCAAATGAAGATGATTCCACAAATACAAGCGAGCAAGGATAAGTGAATCAGAAGCGAGTCTTATCTGGTGTTCAACCCACAGGAGATGTTCATATTGGTAATTGGCTTGGAGCAATAAGAAATTGGGTTGAATTACAAGAAAATTATGAAACATTTGTCTGCGTTGTTGATCTTCATGCGATAACTATTCCGCATGACCCAAAATCTCTTCATCAAAATTCTTTATCTACAGCGGCTTTGTATATCGCTTGTGGGATGAATCCTGATAAATGCTCAATATTCATTCAAAGTCAGATAAGCGCACATAGCGAGCTTTGCTGGATATTAAATTGCTTAACTCCTTTGAACTGGATGGAGAGAATGATTCAGTTCAAGGAAAAGTCAATTAAACAAGGCGACAATGTATCTATTGGATTATTAGATTATCCAGTCCTTATGGCAGCGGATATTCTTCTCTATGACGCTGATTTGGTTCCTGTTGGAGAAGATCAAAAGCAGCATCTAGAGCTTGCGAGAGATATTGCTTCTCAACGAGTTAATTCAAAATTCGGAACAAAAGAAAATCCAATACTTAAAGTTCCAAATCCCTTAATTTTGAAAGAGTGCTCCAAAGTCATGAGTCTGACAGACGGAACAAAGAAAATGAGTAAAAGCGACCCAAATGAAAATAGTAGGATTACTTTATTAGACAGTCCAGATGTAATTACTAAAAAAATAAAACGTGCAAAAACCGACTCAGAATTAGGATTAGAATTCGGAAATCCTTCAAGACCTGAAGCTGATAATCTTTTAACAATTTATTCTATAATTTCCGGCCTAGGCAGAGAAAAAGCAGCTGAGTATTGCGCAGAAATAGGCTGGGGTAAATTCAAACCAGAATTTACAGAGGCAATGATTAACGTTCTTAAACCTATTCAAGAAAAATATAAAGAATTAATGAATGACCCAGAAGAGTTAAAAAGAATACTAAATAAAGGCAAATTTACTGCCGAGGAGGTTTCTAAGTTAACATTAAATAGAGTCAAAGAAGCTCTAGGATTTACTTCGAATTTGTAGAAAATTATGCCAATAATTACATTACCTGATGGAACTGAAAAAAAATATGATTCCGCTGTCACAATTGACCAAATAGCATCAGAAATTGGTCCTGGTTTAGCAAAAGCAGCGCTAGCCGGAAAAGTGAATGGGGAATTAATTGATACTTGTATTCCTATAACTCAAAATTCTCATATAAAGATTATTACATCTAAAGATAATGAAGGACTAGAAATTATTAGACATTCATTCGCTCATCTTCTTGGACATGCTGTAAAGCAATTATACCCCGAAGCAAAAATGGCAATAGGGCCAGTAATTGAAGATGGTTTTTATTATGATATTTCTTATAAAGATACCTTTACTCCTGATGATCTTCTCAAAATTGAGAAAAGAATGAAAGAGTTAGTTAATAGAGATTATAATGTAGGTGTTGAAATAGTTAGTCCAGAGAAAGCAACAGAAGTTTTTACTGATAGAGGTGAAATTTTCAAGCTAGACATAGTTAAAAATATCCCTAAAAATGAAATCATAAAGTTATACAGACATCAAGAATATATTGATATGTGCAGAGGTCCTCATGTGCCAAATACAAGGCATCTAAGAGTATTTAAGCTAATGAAAGTATCCGGGGCTTATTGGCGCGGAGACTCTAATAATGAAATGCTACAAAGAATATATGGAACAGCCTGGAAAAGCTCTAAAGAATTAAAAGAATATATCTCTAGCATTGAAGAAGCTGAGAAAAGAGATCATAGAAAATTAGGAAAAAAGTATTCACTTTTTCACTCACAAGAAGAAGCACCCGGTATGGTTTTTTGGCACCCTAAAGGGTGGACTATTTATAGGATTTTAGAAGATTTTATTCGGGAAACTATTACAAAATATGATTATCAAGAAGTTAAATCTCCGCAAGTAGTTGATAGAAGTCTTTGGGAGAAATCAGGCCATTGGGATAAATTCAAAGAAGATATGTTTACTACAACTTCAGAGAACAGGGAATATGCAATAAAACCTATGAATTGTCCATGCCACATACAAATATTCAATCAAGGTTTAAAAAGCTATCGAGATCTTCCTATTAGACTTTCTGAATTTGGTTCTTGTCATCGCAATGAGCCTTCTGGTGCACTTCATGGCTTAATGAGGGTAAGAAATTTTGTTCAAGATGATGCACACATATTTTGTACCGATGAACAAATCCAAGAAGAAGTCCAAAATTTTATTGATTTGGTATTTGAGGTTTATAAAACCTTTGGCTTTAATTCAATTCTTATTAAGCTCTCAACAAGACCAGAGAAAAGGGTTGGGAGTGATGATATCTGGGACAAATCAGAAAAAGCCTTATCTGAGGCACTTGATTCAAAAGGATTAGATTGGTCGCTACTCCCTGGAGAAGGTGCCTTCTATGGTCCAAAAATAGAATTCTCCTTAAAAGATTGTCTCAACAGAGTATGGCAGTGCGGAACAATTCAAGTAGATTTCTCCATGCCTCAAAGGCTCAATGCAAGTTATATAGATATTACAGGAAGGAAACAAACACCTGTAATGCTTCACAGAGCTATTTTAGGTTCTTTTGAAAGATTTATTGGGATTTTAATTGAGAATTATTCAGGGAATTTTCCTACATGGTTATCACCTGTTCAAATAATGATTATGGGAATAACTGATAGAAATAATGAAGCATGTTTTAGTGCTAAAGATAAATTAGTGGACTTTGGGTTCAGAGCTGAAATTGATATCAGAAATGAAAAAGTCGGTTTTAAAATACGAGAACATACTATGCAAAGGATACCTTTCTTGATAATTATTGGAGACAAGGAAGAAGAGAATAATGAAATCTCAGTAAGGACAAGAGAAGGTAAAGATCTTGGGAATATGAGTATAGACAAGTTTAAATTAATAATTGACGAATCAATTAGCAAAAAAGGTATACAAGTTAATCAATCCTAAATCAAAAACGATTTTAATAACTAATGAATTTACTTTCTGGAGACGTTGGAGGGACAAAAACAATATTAGCTGTTTATTCAAACGCGAACTATCCAAAGAAATTATTTGAAAAGTACTATATTTCATCAAAATGGAAATCTTTTTACTCAATATTTGAAGATTTTATTAAACATTTACCAGATAATATATCACTCCCAGAATATGTTTGCATTGGAGTAGCAGGCCCAATAAAAGGCCAGAAAGTTAAGATTACAAATTTAGAATGGAATATTGAAACAGAAGAATTATCTCATCTTTCAAAAATAAATAATATTGAATTAATAAATGATTTCTCAGTTTTAATATATGGAATACCATTTTTCAACAAATCTCAATATGAGGTGATCCAAGGAACATTAAATTCTGATTACAAAAACAATCAAAAATTAGTTGCAATTATCGGAGCTGGGACTGGCTTAGGAATGTCCAGAGGATTAATTACACCTAAAAGCATTTTCATATTTCCAAGTGAAGGGGGTCATCGGGAATTTTCCCCAAGAACAGAGAACGAATGGGAATTAGTCAAATGGATAAAAAAGAAGCTGAATATTCAAAGAGTATCGATTGAAAGAATAGTTAGTGGGACTGGCCTTGGAATGATTGCCAGATGGAAATTGGATGATCCAATAAATGAAAACCACCCACTTCAGGAAACTTTAAAAAAAATGGATAGTGACAAATCAGCTTTCAAAGATTTACCCGCACTTGTTTGGGAAAAAGCAAATAGCGGAGACAAATTAATGTCTGAAGCTTTGCGATTATGGCTAAATGCTTATGGAGCTGCAGCTGGAGACCTGGCCTTACAAGAACTTTGCTCCTCAGGGTTATGGATTTCAGGTGGAACAGCAGCAAAAAACCTCGATGGAATAAACTCTTCTAACTTCCTTAATGCATTTAGTAATAAAGGTCGCTTTCAATCTTATTTAAAGGAAATCCCATTGATTGTTCTTAAAGATCCAGAAGCGACATTATTCAGTTCGGCTTGCAGAGCACGCTTAAGTGCCGAATCAAATGGGAGACTTAGCTAAAGAATAAAAACATGGGGCCGCCAAAAATAGGACAAACTGTCGTAGTAGAAGTTCCTTCTACTACAGCCAATATTGGACCAGGGTTTGATTGCCTTGGAGCAGCATTGGATCTTTCCAATCAATTCACCATTAAAAGAATTGAGGGTAATGCTGAAAGGTTTGAATTAATAATGGAAAGTACTGAAGGCAATCATTTAAGAGGCGGTCCTGAAAACCTTTTCTATCGAGCCGCGCAGAGAGTTTGGAGAACTGCAGGTGTAGAGCCTGTCGCTCTTGAAGCAAGAGTAAAATTAGCTGTGCCTCCTGCAAGAGGGCTTGGAAGCAGTGCTACAGCAATCGTGGCAGGATTAGTTGGAGCGAATGCACTTGCTGGATATCCTTTGCCTAAAGAAAAATTATTGGAACTAGCAATAGATATAGAAGGTCATCCAGACAATGTTGTTCCATCATTAATAGGAGGTCTTTGCGTGACAGCTAAAACTGCAAGCGATAGATGGCGCGTAGTCCGCTGTGATTGGGATCAATCAATAAAAGCAGTGGTTGCAATCCCATCTATTCGACTTAGCACCAGCGAAGCGAGACGTGTAATGCCTGAAAATATCCCCGTTAATGATGCAGTAATAAATTTAGGTGCGCTTACTCTTCTACTTCAAGGACTAAGAACAGGGAATGAGGATCTAATTGCAGATGGCATGCACGATAAGCTTCATGAACCTTACAGATGGGGATTGATAAAAGGTGGCTTAGAGGTAAGAGAAGCAGCAAAGGCTGCCGGAGCTTTAGGATGTGCAATTAGTGGAGCAGGACCAAGCATTCTTGCATTGTGCAAAGCGACTAAAGGCCGAGAAGTCAGTGTCGCAATGGTCAAAGCCTGGGAAGCTGCTGGTGTAGCAAGTCGTGCTCCTTTAATGAGCCTTCAACTCAGAGGCAGCGAATGCATTTCAAACACCTTTGGGTAGTTCTACTCATGAAAACGAACAAAAACTGATAGCTTTATGGCTGAGTTGCCCCAAATTATGGATGCCAATCTGCCTATGAGTATTGATTCTCAGACAGTATTTCCATGGCTTTCACTTATTGTGCTCCTCCCTTTAGTTGGAGCATTGATAATGCCTTTCCTTCCAACGCAAGAAAGTAAAAATTCAAACCTTCCAAGAAATATAGCTCTAGTTATTTTACTTGCCGATTTTCTCATAATTCTATTGGCTTTTGCCAATTTGTTTGATCCAAGTAGCGAAAGTCTGCAGTTGGTTGAAAGGCTTCAATGGCTTCCTTCAATAGGACTCGAATGGTCATTAGGAGTAGACGGGATATCCGCACCGCTGGTAGTCCTAAGCGGGCTAATAACTTTTTTATCGGCAGCAGCCAGTTGGAAAGTAAAAGAAAAAACACGACTTTACTTTGCTTTATTACTGATACAAGCTTCAGCCCAAGCTTTAGTTTTCCTATCACAAGATTTCCTACTATTCTTTTTAGCTTGGGAACTCGAACTTGTTCCTGTCTATTTATTAATTGCTATTTGGGGAGGCAAAAGAAAACTTTATGCAGCCACAAAATTCATTCTTTACACAGCACTTGCTTCCCTTCTGATATTAATTAGTGGGCTTGCTTTAGCTCTCTCTGGAGATCAATTTACCTTTAATTTAAGTGAAATCGCATCCAAATCTTTTACTGGGAATTTTGGGATATTTTGTTATTTAGGGTTTTTAATTGGTTTTGGAGTGAAGCTTCCTATCTTTCCACTTCATACCTGGCTGCCCGATGCTCATGGGGAGGCAAATGCACCTGTTTCAATGCTATTAGCTGGTATTTTATTAAAAATGGGAGGTTATGCTCTCTTAAGATTTAATGTACAAATTTTACCTGATACTCATTTAATACTCGCTCCAGCTCTAATCATCATTGGAATAGTAAATATTATTTATGGTGCTCTTAATGCTTTTGCTCAAAACAATGTAAAAAGGCGCATAGCCTGCAGTTCTGTTAGTCATATGGGTTTTGTTCTTGTTGGAATTGGCGCAGTTAATGCCCTTGGAATCAGTGGAGCGATGCTCCAAATGATCAGCCATGGACTAATTGCTGCGGCAATGTTTTTTGTTACCGGAAGTTTTTATGAAAGAACCAACACTCTTTCAATCCCCAACATGGGCGGTCTAGCCAAGGCTTTACCAATCACTTTTGCATTCTTCTTGGCCAGTTCTTTAGCATCACTTGCCTTACCAGGAATGAGTGGATTTATAAGTGAAATCACAGTTTTCCTAGGCATAACAAGCCAAGAGGGATTCACATCTCTATTCAGAGCAATAACAATCCTTCTAGCAGCTATTGGACTAGTTCTAACTCCTATATACCTTCTCTCAATGTGTAGAAGAGTATTCTTTGGACCTAGGATACCAGCGTTATCAATAGTCAAAGAAATGGATGCTAGAGAGCTTTCAATAGGTTTAAGCCTCTTAGTTCCTACATTAGTAATAGGTTTTTGGCCAAGAATAGCAATTGATTTGTATGAGGTATCAACGAATGCTCTCGCACAATCATTAATTACCAATAACCTTGTACCAATTAGTTAGTTATTGATTTCAAAAAATGACTTCAAGTAAGCCAACAGCACTATTAAAAGGTGAAGGTCTTCCTGATTACGATAAAATCACCCCTAAAGAGATCACTGAAAATATACCCAAACTGATAAAAGATCTAAATAAAAAATTAAACAACCTCGAAGAACAACTCAAAGAAAAATTATCAACCAAAAGCTTTATAAGCTGGGAAGATGTAATGCCTCAGCTTTATGAAATAGGTGAAAAACTTAGATGGAGTTGGGGAGTTGTAAGTCACCTGAATGCTGTTTGCAATTCCTCCGAACTACGTGAAGTTCATTCAAATCAGCAACCTACGATCGTTAGATTTAGTAATCAGCTTGCTCAAAACGAAGTGATTTTCAAGGCGCTCTCAAATTTAAAAGAGAATGGAAACATAAAGGATGAAACACAAATAAGAATAATTGAGACAGAGCTAGTAACTATGAAAAATAAAGGAATTGGTCTAGAGGTTGATGAGAAAAGACTATTTAACTCTCGCAGTGAGCGATTAGCTGAGTTATCAACTACATTTAGCAACAATGTATTGGATGCAACTAAAAATTGGAGTCTTTTATTAAAAAACATCTCAGAAGTTGAGGGGCTTCCTGAGAGAGCTATTGAAACATTGGCTCTTGCCGCGAAGGAAGCTGGTGACAAGAATGGAGAGGGGAATGAACCTACAGCCTCAAGTGGCCCATGGAGAGTTGGCTTGGATTTACCTAGCTATATACCTTTTCAGACGTATGCAAAAGATCGACAAGTTAGAGAAAAAGTATATAGAGCTTTTGTAAGTAGAGCTAGCGATGGAAAAATTAACAATAAAAAAATAATTGAAGAAATTTTAGATCTCAGAAATAAGCAAGCCAAATCATTGGGATATAAAAACTGGTGTGAAATTAGTTTGGCTACAAAGATGGCTGACAATGAAGAAGCAGTTGAGATGTTACTCGAAGAATTACGATTAGCGGCAATGCCTCATGCTGAAAAAGAACTTGCACAACTTCGTGAGTGTGCCAAAAGCCATGGAGAAAGCGACGATTTCGAGCTATCTCCATGGGATATAAGTTTTTGGTCTGAAGTTCTACGTAAAGAGAAATACGATCTTGACCAAGAAAAACTCAGATCATGGTTCCCTTTGGATCAAGTTCTTAATGGTCTATTTAATTTATGCAAACGACTTTTTGAAATTGAAATTGATGAAGTAAATAATACAGCACCTTTATGGCATGAGGATGTCCGTTTCTTTAATGTTAAAAATTTAGATGGCCAGAAAATTGCATCATTCTATCTAGATCCTTTCAGTCGTCCTGCTACAAAAAGAGGTGGCGCATGGATGGATGAATGCTTATGTCGAAATCAAAAGAACAAAAATGAGATTGTTCTTCCAGTAGCCTATTTAATCTGCAATCAAACGCCTCCTATTTCGGACAAACCCAGTCTGATGAGTTTCGAAGAAGTAGAAACTCTCTTCCATGAATTTGGTCATGGACTACAGCACATGCTGACAACTGTAAATTACCCTCAAGCAGCCGGTATTAATAATGTTGAATGGGATGCTGTCGAATTAGCAAGCCAATTCATGGAAAATTGGTGCTTAGAGGATCAAACGATTTCTGAAATAGCAATACATTGGAAGACGAAAGAGCCATTACCAGAGTCGGAAATCAATAAATTAAGGCTGAGCAGAACATTTAATTCTGGGCTTGCGACTTTAAGGCAAATACATTTTGCTCTTACTGATCTAAAACTCCATAGTCGATGGAATGAAGATTTAGAAATTTCCCCAGATGAGTTACGAAGAGAAATCGCAAAAAGTACAACAGTGATGGATCCCATTCCAGAAGATCAATTTCTCTGTGCTTTCAGTCATATTTTTGCTGGTGGCTATGCTGCTGGATACTACTCTTATAAATGGGCTGAGGTGCTCAGTGCTGATGCCTTTGCCGCATTTGAAGAGGCAGGCCTTTCTAATCAGGATAAAGTCCGAAAGATTGGTAAAAAATATCGCGATTCAATTCTTAGTCTTGGTGGTAGTCGTTCACCCAATAAGGTTTTCAAACAATTTAGAGGAAGACTTCCCTCTACTGAAGCTCTAATAAGACATAGTGGTCTTATTTAGCTATTATTAAAAATCTTTTTGGCTAAAATATCTAGAGAACTAGAGTTTGTGATCAATTCTTTATGTGTCAACACAGGTAAATGATAGGAATTACCAATAGAAAGTTTTGCTTGCCAGCCTGGGAATGACATCAAGTCCCATTTTGTAAAAAAGCTAGTACATTCAACCTTTTCTAAGGAAGTTAAGTCATTATTTAATTGAGATAATAAACTACTTCCTCTTTTCATCTCTGCAATACCTGGCATCAAAAATGAAGGGATCAGTTGAGCTGTGTAAGTACCAAAATGAGGCGTACCAATACTAAAAAAACGTTTAGTTCTTAAAAAACCATTATGATTTTGCAACCAACACCTACTAATTAATCCACCCATTGAAAAGCCAACAATATCAATTTTAATTTCAGTCCCCACTAACTCCTCAATCTTAGAATCAAGATCTCGAGCTAAACGCCTAAGAGATGTTTTCCCATATTTGTGTGGCAAATGTGGTCTGTACAATTCATAATCGTTTTCTTTTGTTTTTTTTATTAGTTTTTCAAATAATTTAGGATTGTTCCACAAACCATGAACAAGAAAAATTGGTCTTTTGTATGTATCCAATTAATTAATAGGAAAGAAGAAATTCCTTTTTTTTTCGATTAAAACAGTTCCAGTGAATCCACATATTGGTGGCGAGCATTTTGTCAGCAGAATATGAATTGGAACTGGACCATATAGAGACTCAAGAAGATTCAAAATTTGATCACTAAAATATTCAATCGTTAAGCATTTGATTTCAAATGAAAGTTTTTTAACTGCTCTAATTGCTTCACTATAGTCTAATGATTTATCTAATTGATCAAGCTTGGATGACTCATCCAAATCCAACCAAAAACTGATGTCAAGAAGAAAGCTTTGACCATGTATTCGCTCACTTTCTAAAACACCTACGTGGGCCCATAAATTTATATCTTTTATATGAATTGCGCTTAAATTATGAAACTGACTCATAATGGTAAATCAATATGAGAAAAGCTCCTATCTCCAGAAGCGAAATCCTTAACGAGATCACCATCACCTCTGAGATAATAGCGATAGGTAACTAACCCTTCCAATCCTACTGGGCCTCTTGGTGGAAGAGTCTGAGTACTTATCCCAACTTCAGCTCCAAACCCATACCGGAAACCATCAGCAAAACGAGTAGAGCAATTATGGTAAACACCTGCACTATCAACCGAACTTAAAAACTTTTCAGCAACTTTCTTGTCATCAGTAACTATCGCCTCAGTATGACGAGAGCTATATTTACGAATATGTTCAAGAGCTTCGTCTGCATTACGAACGATTTTGATCGAAAGAATTAGATCAAGATATTCTGTAGACCAGTCAGCTTCATCAGCCCTATTTTTCACCCCTAAAGATTGACTCTTTGCATCTCCCTTAAGAGTAACTCCAGCACTTGAAAAAATTGGCAAACCTTTTTTCAAAAACATCTCTGCAACATCTTCATGAATTAATAATGTCTCAATAGCATTACAAGCAGCAGGATATTGAATCTTACTATCTAAAGCTATGTTTATAGCTTTAGTAATATCTACAGAATTATCTACATATAAATGACAAATTCCATCAGCATGCCCTAAGACAGGGATACGTGTATTTTCTTGAATAAATTGAACTAACTCATTACTACCTCTAGGTATTATCAAATTCACAAACCGATCTAAATGAAGTAAGCCTAAACTTTCTTGACGTGTAGTGAGCAAAGACAAAGCTCCTGAACCCACATTGGATTTGCTTAAACCCTTATCAAGAGAATCCATTATTGCTTGATTTGTAGCTTTTGCTTCACTTCCTCCTTTTAATAAAGCTCCATTACCAGAACGAACAGCAAGAGATGCTATTTGTATCAATGCATCTGGTCTCGATTCAAATATGACTCCTAATACTCCTAATGGAACTGTCACTCTCTCAAGGATAAGGTTTTCATCCAATTTCCTATGAAGTTGTCTATTACCTATTGGATCTACAAGATTTGAAACTTTTAGAACCCCGTCAATGCATCCTTTGAGTTTAGTTTTTGTTAACTGAAGTCTTGATAAAAGTGATTTATTCAACCCTTCTTTTTCTGATCTTTCAAGATCTTGAATATTTGCTTTCAATATCTCATCGGCGTTATCATTCAAAGCATTTGCCATTTCGATCAAAGCCTCACACCTTTGTTCATTAGTGGATTGACCAAGCAAAACAGAAGCTTCTTTTGCACTCTCTGCTACTTTTATTAGCTGGGGCGTAGGATCAGGAACTGAAAAGTTTGTACTCATTTGATTTAGATCAACTATTTAATCAAAGATAATTTTGTACTATCTTTAAAATATTCCTTTAATGGCGAATCAAGCAATAAAAGAAGATAAAAATCTATCTAACTAAGCAATTTTTTATTAAGTCATTTTATTCAACTATTCATTTATTTAATATCTAAAATAGAGTTGAAGCTGACTTTGCCAATTCCCATTCTTATCAAACGAGCCTAGTAGACCTACGTTGGGATTCATTTGAAAAGTAATATTTCCTTTCGGTGGAATATCTTGTCTGTTAGGAGCAGCCTGAACTGAAAAATTAATTTTATCGTTAAGGTCAACTCCTATTTCTGTCACCCATGCCTGTTGACCTGGCAAATTCGTATCTTCCTGATCAGTACTTGAAGAACTACTATCACTAGCATCATCGTCTGAATCTGATCCATTTATATATGCAGGATACAAAGATATTTGAAGCCTATCACTTAAAAAACCATTAATATTGCCTTGAAGATACGAAGCAAAAGATCTATTCAAAAAGCTAGCAAGCACATCACTATTTCCTCCACTACTTATTAGATTTGCAAGAGAATTACCTCCTATAAGTCCTAACAACTCACTTCTTCCCAAAGTTGGAGTACTTCTTAATTGAAAGTTTTCACTAATACGATCTGCAGGCCCAGAGGCCGTTACTTCGACATTTACAAAACGAGATCCTCCAATACCAAATGATGCCATACCATTAGAGGAAAAGTTACTGACGTCTCTAACATTATCTGGAACACGGCTTTTCAAAGTCACGTCAACATATGGAACCAAGCCCATAGACGGTACAAATACGGCTACATTAGGTTCACTTTGATCTAAATTAAAGGTAGTCGTAAAGAGATTAACGTAACCACTTACAAGCTTAATAACTCCACTAACATCAAGTGTTTCGTCAAAAGTACCATTTAAGAAAAGGAATCCATTTGTTTCGAAGCTTGCCAAGGGTTGTGAAACCAATCGCAATGAAGGGCCCAGTACAAGCTTTAAATTATCAAAGATTATTGACTCAAACCCTTTAGGCAAGCCAGAACTAATTATACGACTTGCAGGTGCATCTTCATCTTGAATAAATAAAACCAGGGGTTCTCTCTGGTTCCATTTTTGTTCTGGTAATCTACGACTTATTTTCACCATAGAATCTCTTTTTTCAGATGAAGTCTTACCTGAATTATTAGCTCTTTTAGCAAAAATTGAACCTTCTAAAATAAATACTTCACCTGCTAATTGAGGTTTAAAAATAGATCCCTTAACAACAATGTTAGACGAAGCGCTGATGTCAGTAAATGCGGTCTTGATTCGTGTTTTTTCTATAGAAATAGCCAATGGCTCGCTTTCACTTAATTGAGAATCAAATAATGAAATTCCACCTTGACTGTTAATGATGCCGTTTGCTCCTGTATTTGCTTTTAGAGTACGGACTTCAAGTCTATTGAAATCAAAAACTATTGTGCTATTCAAATTATGAATCTTTTTATCTTGAAAAAGTAGCTCACTGTTTTTCAAAACCAAAAACCCATTCGCAAGAGGTTTTGCAGGGGTTCCTCTAATCAACAAGCTTAGATCAGCTGTCCCTGAGGTCCAAGAAACATTCCCTTTCGTTAGTCCAGTCAAAAACGCCAACCCATCACCATGACTTTCGACCTTTAGATCAATAGGGTAAGAACTAATTAATGGGTAGGTTCCACCTAACTTAACAGGATTTGCCGAAGATTTATCCCTTAGAGCAATATCAAATTCTAGATAATTATCTTTAAATTTAATATTTCCATTATCTAAAATAATATTTCTGTTATAAATTACTGTATTCTTAATAATTAAATCTGCTGTAACTTGTGGGGTGGAATTGCCTAAAATATATTTACCCTTTAGACCAAAATACCCATCAACTGCAGAAGGTATTGGTGCAAATAAAGATAATAATGAAAAATTAAAATCAAGTAAAGAAAAATCTCCCATACCTGAAGATAGATTCCCATTAAAAGTTGCTTTAAAAGGTTTTATATCATTGGGACTTAGAATCTTTATTTTGTCTGTCCAAACCTTACCAAAGGCTTTTGCTTCTACATTTAAATCAGATAGAGTTGGACCACTTAATTTAATATCAGCATTAATATTCCCATTAAGATCATAAGGGTTAATAATGCTCTGATTATTTA
Organism: Prochlorococcus marinus str. MIT 1013; assembly: GCF_027359395.1. NCBI lineage: Bacteria > Bacillati > Cyanobacteriota > Cyanophyceae > Synechococcales > Prochlorococcaceae > Prochlorococcus > Prochlorococcus marinus. The sequence goes on along the minus strand of NZ_CP114778.1, from coordinate 25,057 downwards.
TCCTAGATATCTCATCTCTATATGAATCCTGAGACCTAGTTAAAGCGTCAAACTGACTATCTATAGAACTATTTGAATAACCAATTATAAATTTTTCTAAGTCTTCAGCCTTACCCATTGCATCTGAATACTTCAATCCTAATTTAGGCAACTCTAAAGCTGTAGCTGTAATCCAACTAGAGCTTACATCCTTAACTTGAGCTAACAAAGAAAATTCGGACCCATTATTAATGTCAAACTTAATCTTTCCCTTTTCAGTTGGTATTAATTCACCTGTTAAATTGGTTTCTGAATTTTTAATCTGACCTTTAATGCTTGCCTTATTTACTTTGAAACCTAACAATCTAAAATAATCTAAATTTAAATCACCATTAAGAAATAATGGATCAAGAGAAAATTGTCCATTACCTGAAACTTCCCCAAAGATTCGTTTAAAACTTTTCTCTGGCGGGAAAGCCACTTCTACTCGATCTAATCTAAATTTATTAGCATCCCATTCAAATGCATTTAATTTAGGATTTAGACTTATTTTACCTCCTAATCTATTTAGATTTAAATCATTAAAACTTCCATCCTTATTAAAGTTAATTTGAAGATCACCAGGGATAGAAGCACCTTCCGATACCATTCTCAAACTACCCCATTTCTGTTCACCTGGAATTCGAGTAAAAGAACCTCTCCATTTTTCTCTTAATCGGATACCATTAATCTGTGGATTGTTTAAAGAAAGGTTAATAGCAGAGTTCAGAGAAGATAAGGGGCCACGAAAATCACCTTTTGTATTTAATTTTCCTGATAATGAGGCATTTAGTATTGGATTTAACGCGCCTAAAGGAAAAGATTCTAAATTAAAATTAGCATTTAATTCACCAGGAATAAATTGCCGATCAACTATTGAAATTGGTAATTTTAATTTTAAAGAAAGTGGTTTATGTTCGAAATCTTTAATCTTAATAGAAGTTACAGAATTTATATAAGTTTTATCTTTTTTATAAAATGGTATTTCAGATGAGTTAGATATATCCCAATATCCATAATTCCAGTTAGAATCAATTAACATAAATTTATTATTATCACACTTTATTTTTGAATTATTTGTAGACAAGGTCTCCCTTAGAGGTCCTCCTTTTAGAGTTAAATCATTAAACAGTAAATCACCCTTACATCTGATTAAACCTTTCTTGACTCCCAAATTTAGACTTCCATTTATATTTCCTCTAGTGATAATATTAGTCTTATTTCCTAAAATCCCCTCAAAGATACTAAGACTTAATTTATTAATTTTTACTTTAGTTTTAAATTCTATTCCATCCCAATACCCATTTCCCGCAATAAAAAGGCTTCCTTGTTTTTTAGAGTCTAGATTAATCGCACCATAAATCTTTTTCTTACCAAGATTGAGAGATAGATCACCTTTCGCTAATAATGTCGTATCTCCAGAATTAAATACAATTTTGGTTGGTTCTTTTAAATTAAATTTTAGTTGAAGGTTGATTTTCTTAGGATTATCATTATGGGGAAGAATCCAAAACGAACCAGTATCATTTTTGCTTAATAAAATTTCTGTTCCTTTTGGATTAAATATTGCAACTGGTTGCCAATTAAATAAACTCGCAAAAGGAGCAAATTTAATTGTTAAATTTGAAATATTAACTGAGGAAGAATCTTTAATACCTGGAAGTAGAATTGTTGGCCCCAACTCAACTCCCCATGGTTTAAGACCTCTGTATGAACCTATTTTTAAAGGGTGACCTAATGAATTAGATAATGTTTTCTCTATTTGTGGAGAAAAACGGCTTATAGTCCTACTTAATAGTAGGTCTGCGCCACTCCAAATCAAAACACCACCCAATGCCGCAAAGGTTCCAGCAAGTCCCCACTGCTTTAATCTTTTAGAACTCCACTCATCTCCCATGAAAATTGTTTCTCAAACTTGGGGGAGCTAACAAACTATAAAGAATCAATTCAGGAGAAACCAGCCTATGTCTATTATTGAAGTTATCCAAGATGTTACAAAATGGCTAGCCTGGGGAGGCTCAGGACTTGGCGTCTTGACTGTTTTGGCTTATTTATTTAATTGGGGAATTAAATTCCGACTAACTGGGACAACAATTTTCACACTTTTACTATCTGCTAGTTGCTGGGCCTTTGAGCAAAGTTATTCTCCTCCGCTTAATGTCGAAGGTTACAAATATGCTCCTATTGTTTATGACAATGGATTTGATTTAGTTGTTGCTCAAGCATCAAATGATTTCCCTAAAGAAGCTGTAAAACCAACATTGTTACAAATAGCTGGTAATTTGAAAGGGGGAGGAAGAAATGGCGCTCAGGTCAAAGTCAGGCTAAGAAAGATAGAATCAGCTGGTGATGGAATAAGTAAACCAATTGTTCTAGGTGAATTAATAAATGATTTAAAAGAATCAAAGATAATAGAATTACCAGACAGGAATTATTCTGCAAGTGAATATTTATCAAATAATGCTGAAATTGAAGAAATCACTTTATTAGAGACTGATGAATAATAACTCATTATTGAAAGATCTTCCTAAAACATTTTATCAAGAAGAAAAAATACTTTTATCAAATAATATAAAAACATGGGATTCTTTATTATCTATCAGCGATGAAGAAATAAATCATCTAATCTATGGAAGTCTAGGTAGTGTTCGCAATCTAAAAAGACTTAAATGTATAGCGTATTTTATATGTACTTTAGATATTCAACTCAACGAAGCAGCCTTGCTGATGCACTCAGGATTAATTACCAACAAGGCCATTTCACGACTTACTCCTCAAGAGCTAGTTCAAAAGACTGGACGCTTTGAAAGAATTCTTCGAACAGGAAGAATTCCAATAATAGATCTAAAAAAAGCCCACTTTTTAATAGAGAAAGCGAAAAAAAGCATTATTTAATTTACCCAAGAACAATTAGGTAATAGAATATAATTAAAAAAAAACTAGGTAAACTAACGAAAATGAATGGTTTACTAATCACTTTAATATTTACATCATTTGGAATTAGTCAAGGTGCAATGGCTCAATCAAGACTTCTTGAGGTTGTAAAAAGGAATCCCGATGAAGCAAAGTCTATTTGCGAAAGTTTCAGAGAATTAAATAAAGAAAATATTTCAGCTGGTTCACAACAATCTATTCAGAAAATTTCAATTCAAAAAAATATAAGCGAAGTTGATGCTGAGATCCTTTCTATGTACGTAAGAGGTCTTTATTGCCCAGAAACTTTTTAAGACAAAGTAATGAATTCTATAAGATACAGGGACGAAGGCTTAAAACTTAGAGACGGAACATTACTAAAATCTCGAATCTGGTCGCCTCAGGGAAAAGGTCCATGGCCTGTCTTACTTATGCGCCAGCCATATGGAAGAGAAATTGCTTCTACAATTACGTATGCTCATCCATCTTGGTGGGCTAGTAAGGGCTATCTAGTCGTCATACAAGATGTACGAGGTCAAGGTGGGTCTGAAGGAGAGTTTTCAGGTTTCAGTCAAGAAGCTTCAGACACTAGTCAAACTCACAATTGGGTTCGATCCTTGCCTGAATGCAATGGCCTACTAGGCACATACGGTTTTTCATATCAAGGCTTAACACAACTCATTGCGGAGGAAGGTACTCCTCCACCTGATTGCATTATTCCTGCAATGACAGGTCTTTCAGAGAATGAACATTGGAGTTGTGAAGGAGGAGCGTTTTGGTGGCACTTGGGAATTGGATGGGGTTTGCAATTAGCCGCCCAAAAAGCACAAAGAGAGAAAAATTGGACAGCTTGGCACGAAATCCGTGAAAATCTTGAATCGAAAAAATACTTATATAACGGTCATTATTTACTCAAAAAGAATGATCCAGAAGGGATGGCATATAAATGGCTAAATCTTTCGTCTAGCAAAACTCCTCAATGGAAAACCCATGAGCCATTAGATAGCTGGTTAAAAAAACCTTTGCTCCTAATTGGGGGTTGGTGGGATCCTCATTTGAAAGGGATTTTAGATATTTTTGAGAAATCTAAAAAGACAGGAGGCAATCCTAAATTACTAATTGGTCCTGCTACTCATCTTCAATGGTGGGAGGGTGTACAACGTACCCAGTTAGATTTTTTTGATTCTCATTTAAAAGAAAAAAACAAAGAGATTGATTTCCCTCAAATCAATCTATGGAATCTAACCACTAAGAGTTGGGAACTTTCGGTTCAAAATAAAGCTCCTACATGGAATCTTCTTAGCGAAGGTTTAGCCGCAACAAGTCATCTTGAAGGACGCCTAGTCCCTTATTCTGATTTAGAATCCGATAGTGAAGTGAATTTAGTTCACGACCCATGGAGACCAATACCAGCAATCGGAGGACATCTCAGTGATACTGCGGGTGAAGCGAACAGGTATAATCTTGATATTCGACCTGATGTCGCAGTATTTACATCAGATCCTATTTTGAATAATCTCAGGCTGGAAGGTATTCCAAATCTTTTTTTAGAAACCAAGTGCGACAGAGAAAGTTTTGATCTGTTTGTTGCATTATCAATAATTCCTACTGCGGTTGAGAATACTGCCACTCAACTTTCTACTGGTGTTCTCAGAATTGCTAATTGTGATAAAGGCATAAAAAGCGCTAAACAAATCAGACTTCAACCGATTCTGGCAACATTTAAAGAAGGAGATCGCTTAAGAATTTCAATCTCAGGATCAGGATGGCCAGCAATTGGAATAAATCCTGGTCAGAGTCAATATTTGTGCGCAGAACCTAGCCCTAACTGCCTAGTGACTACAATTTCACTATTACTTTTAAATTCAAAACTTAAATTTGAATCACTTATTTCCTCTTAGGGGTTCAATATTTACTTGCATAGGATTAAGCTTACTAGCTATTTAAGCGATAAGTCATGACCGTCTCTATTCTTCTAGATTCTTTGAAAGATGACGGACAAAGACTTTCTGAATGCAGACATGAAAATCCTTTTTCTATTCTTGGTCCTCAACCGTTTAAAGATAAATGGATAATTCGAATATGGATGCCTGAGGCAAGTGCAGTTGAACTGATAATACAAGGAACAAAAATCCAGCTACAAAATCCAAATCACGAATGGATCTTTGAAGGAGTTACCGAAAAAGATCCCGGTACTGATTATCAAGTAAAAGTACAGAGAGGAGGCATTGAACATGTTCAAAATGATCCTTGGAGCTTCCGAAAAGAGTGGATGGGTGAAATTGATAGACATCTTTTCGCGGAGGGAAATCACCATCACATCTGGCGAAAAATGGGTGCTCACCTCACTGAAATAGATAATAAGCAAGGAGTTATGTTTTGCTTATGGGCGCCTAATGCAAGAAGCGTTTCCCTTATTGGTGATCTCAATTCATGGGATGGCCGACATCACCCTATGCAAAAACGTCTAGGGGGAATTTGGGAACTATTCATACCTGGTCTAAGTGAGGGAGATTTATACAAATATGAAATCAGGACTGAAAAAGGACATTGCTATGAGAAAGCCGACCCTTATGGTTTTCAACATGAAGTAAGGCCTGCAAAAAGCTCAGTCATATCAAAAATCGATTCATTTCAATGGAATGATCAGTCTTGGATATCCAATCGCGACAATAGAGATCCTTTAGCGCAACCAATATCGGTTTATGAAATGCATTTAGGAAGCTGGATGCATGCTTCCTCAGACGATCCATTTATCAACTCAAACGGAGATCATAGAGCCCCTGTTCCAGCCGCAGATATGAAGCCTGGCTCAAGATTGCTTACTTATAAAGAGTTAGCAAATAAGGTCATTCCCTATGTCAAAGAGAGAGGCTTCACTCATATCGAGCTTATGCCAATTTCAGAGCACCCTTTTGATGGCTCATGGGGGTATCAAGTAACTGGTTGGTATGCACCTACTAGTAGATATGGATCACCAGATGAGTTTCGAGCCTTCGTTGATTCATGCCACAAAGAAGGAATAGGAATCATTCTCGATTGGGTTCCGGGCCACTTCCCTAAAGATCAGCATGGACTTGCTTATTTTGATGGCAGCCATCTTTACGAGCATTCAGATCCCAGAATTGGAGAGCATAAAGAATGGGGAACCTTAATCTTCAATTACAGTCGAAATGAAGTTCGTAATTTTCTAGTTGCAAATCTAATTTTCTGGTTTGATCAATTTCATATAGATGGAATACGTGTTGATGCAGTTGCCTCAATGCTTTACAAAGACTATCTTCGTCCTGAGGGTGAATGGATACCTAATGAAAATGGAGGGAATGAAAATTTTGAAGCAGTCAGATTTCTACAACAGGCTAATCACGTTCTGTTTCAACATTTTCCAGGTGCACTTTCCATTGCAGAAGAATCAACTACATGGACTGGGGTAACTAAACCAACTGACATAGATGGACTTGGTTTCAATCTCAAGTGGAACATGGGTTGGATGCACGATATGCTCGATTATTTTGAAATTGACCCCTGGTTTAGACAATTCAATCAAAACAACATTACTTTCTCCATTTGTTATAACTTTACCGAAAACTTTATGCTTGCTTTAAGCCATGATGAAGTTGTTCACGGAAAAAGTCATCTCCTACATAAGATGCCAGGTGACGACTGGCAGAAGTATGCTAATACACGAGCCTTACTTGCATATATGTGGACACATCCAGGTAAAAAAACAATATTTATGGGAATGGAATTTGGGCAGCGTCAAGAATGGAATGTTTGGGATGATTTGCAATGGGATCTCTTAAATCATGAACCTCACAAAGGAATACAGAAATTAGTAGATGATTTAAATACCTTATACAAAAAAGAACCTGCTTTATGGAGAAATGATTTTGACGAATACGGATTCCAGTGGATTGATTGCGATGATAATAAAAATTCAGTAATCAGTTTTATGAGAAGAGAAAAAACTGATGGAGAGTGGTTAGTAATAGTGGCAAACTTTACCCCTCAAGACCATTCAAATTACAGAATAGGCGTGCCTGTTGATGGATTCTATGAAGAAATTTTTAATACAGATGCGAGTCAATATGGAGGTTCAAATCTAGGTAATATGGGAGGAAAATCAACAGATTTATACACCATACATGGCTATGAAAATTCTATAGATCTTTGCCTTCCTCCTCTAAGTGTTCTGATTCTAAAGCATAAATCCAAGAAGAATTAAGCTTCCTCGAATAGAAATGTTTCAACCTTGCCTCATAACCTAATTTCAACTGTCGTCTGGATGTAAAAATTCAAAAGGTATGACGAACTTTTGCAGAGAACGTATTTCATGATTTTCAAGTTACTGCTTCATGTAAGTTTTTCGAATAAAAGGACAAAATAATGAACGAAACTACTCCTTTACTACTTCGTGCCGCTCGCGGAGAGAATGTTGAAAGGCCCCCTGTTTGGATGATGCGCCAAGCGGGAAGATACATGAAGGTATATCGCGACCTGCGTGATAACCATCCAAGTTTCAGGGAAAGATCCGAAAACCCCGATCTTTCTTATGAAATTTCAATGCAACCTTTCAAAGCTTTTCAACCAGATGGAGTAATACTTTTTTCAGATATCTTGACTCCTCTTCCTGGAATGGGAATTAACTTTGACATCGTTGAAAGTAAAGGACCCTTGATAAATGACCCAATAAGAAGCCTAAAGCAGGTTAAAGACCTAAAGCCTCTGCAACCAGAAGAAAGCATGTCTTTTGTTGGTGAAGTTCTTGGGAGGCTAAGAGAAAGCGTTGGAAATAAAGCTGCAGTTCTCGGTTTTGTAGGAGCTCCCTGGACTCTTGCTGCATATGTTGTAGAAGGGAAAAGCAGCAAAAATTATGCAGTTATTAAGTCAATGGCATTCCAAGAACCAGAACTACTGCATCAACTTTTAAATCACTTTGCGGAATCAATTGCAAACTATTTGTCCTATCAAATTGAATCTGGGGCCCAAGTAGTTCAAATGTTTGATTCATGGGCAGGACAATTAAGTCCACAAGATTATGACGAGTTTGCCGCACCTTATCAACAAAAGGTAGTCAATTTAGTAAAAGAAAAACATCCAGATACACCCATGATTTTATATATCTCTGGCAGTGCTGGAGTGCTTGAAAGGATGGGACAAACTGGAGTAGATATAGTCTCTTTAGATTGGACTGTTGACATGGCGGATGGACTAAAAAGGCTGCCTCAAGCAGTAGGAGTTCAAGGAAATGTTGATCCAGGACTTTTGTTTGGTACTCCTGATGCGATTAGATCAAGAATTGTTGATGTCGTCAAAAAAGCTAAAGGTAGAAAACATATTCTTAACCTTGGTCATGGAATACTTCCTGGGACGCCAGAAGACAATGCAAGAGTATTTTTCGAGGCTGGTAAAAATGTCAATGAACTTATAAAAGTTTCATCTTGAAAAACGAAATAATTCTGATCACTGGTGCAAGTGGATGTGTTGGACAATACATAGTAAATTGGCTAATCGAAAACTCAAGTTCAGAATTATTTTTATGGGTTAGAGATCCAAAAAAAATAACTTCAATAAATTTAGAAAACCCAAGGATTAAAATTTTAGTTGGAGATTTGAGACAATCAAATAAGTTCAAGAAAGAACTTTCAGAAGTCAACAGAGTTATTCATACTGCAACTGCTTGGGGTGATCCTAAAAGAGCGAAAGAAGTAAACATTGATGCAGTAAAAAATTTGCTCGACTTACTAAATCCTTCCAATATCAAACAAATTATTTATTTCTCAACTGCAAGTGTTCTTGATAGAAACTTAAATTTGTTACCCGAAGCTTTTACCTATGGAACAGAGTACATACAAACGAAAGCACAATGCCTCAAAGAGCTTGAATCTCATCAGCTTGCAACGAAGATCATAGCTGTTTTCCCAACACTAGTTTTTGGCGGTCGTTTAGACGGTAAAAGTAAATTTCCAACTAGTTATCTGACCAAAGGCCTTAGAGATGCATTGAAATGGATATGGCTAGCAAGATGGATAAAATTATTCTCAAGGTTTCATTTTATTCACGCAGCAGATATTGCTTTCATTTGCGGGCATCTAGCAACCTCTAATTTCAAACCTACACAACTTGTTACTGGCACTAAAATAAAAAAATTCGTTTTAGGGCAACCTTATATAAGTATCGATGTAGTAATTCAGACGCTTCTAAGATGGAAAGGGATGAGTAAAGTCCCTCAAATCCCACTTTGGACTTGGCTTGTTGAACTTTTAACTACATTACTCCCAATTCAAATTACAAACTGGGATAGATTTAGTCTTAGACAAAAACACTTTATACATGAGCCCGTAACCTCTCCTGAAACCTTTGGAGGTATCAGCTATGCCAAAACTCTAAGTCAAGTTTTACATAATTCTGGTTTAACTAAACACTAAAATGGCAAACAGAAGCTAAAGTAGTAAAATTAAAAAAAGAGAAGAATTAATTTCATGATTCGTTCTATTTCAACAGCTTTATTTGCTTTCTTTGCATTCCTTGTAATTGGTGTATCAAATGTGAATGCTTCAACTGTTGAAGTTAAGCTTGGCACCGATGCAGGAATGCTTGCTTTCGAACCAAGCACCCTAAACATAAGCGCTGGTGACACCGTAAAGTTTGTAAACAACAAACTTGCTCCTCATAATGCCGTTTTTGACGGAAATGATGCTCTAAGTCATCCAGATTTAGCTTTTGCTCCTGGAGAGTCTTGGGAAAGAACTTTTAGCACAGCTGGAACATACGACTTTTACTGCGAGCCTCACAGGGGTGCAGGAATGGTTGGAAAAGTCGTAGTCAACTAAATCTCCAAAAGGAATTTATTAAAGATGGGATTTCCCCATCTTTTTTTTTGAAAAAATATATTTAAGAATTCAATCAAAAGCTTTTAGCATAATCTTTTTCTGAAGAGAAATTATAGCAATTTTAAACATCAAAGGATTTATTCTTATTTGCGAAAAAGTATTGATTAGCAATCAGAGTGAGCATTTTAATTTAGAGAAAGCCGCTAATCAATATAAATAATAGGTCTAAAGCAGATCAAACTTAGATATTAAAATTCAACTTATTAGTTACAAAAACTTAAAGTGATCTGACTAATTTATTTTACCAAGTAAAAAGGTCGGTTTTCTTATATTTATATAATCAACAGACTTGAATAGTATTAAAAAGGCAATTATTTTTAAGGATGAAGGTAAATCCTGATGAATTTACTAACTGCGCTTGGCAAGGAATCATTGATGCAAAAGATTTCGCATTAACTAAAAAACATCAGACTTTAGAAACTGAACATCTTCTTTGGTCTCTTCTAAAGAAAAACGAAATTGCAATAAAAGTAATAGAAAGATCGGGCGGAAAAATAAAAATTCTACTCACAGAAATAGAAGATTTTATAAAGAACCAACCAAAAATGCTGAAGGCCCAAGAATCAATTTTCTTTGGCAAAAACATATCTTTATCAATTTCAAGAGCAAAAAATATTAAACAATCATTCAAAGATGATTTCATTTCAAGCGAACATTTAGTGATTTCCCTATTTGATGACGAGAGGGTTTGTTATAGGTTATTTGAACAAAATCAAATACACAAAAAAAGCCTTCTTGAGGCTATAAATGCTATTAGAGGTGACAAAAAAGTGACCCAGAAAAATGCTGAAAATAGCTACGAAGCACTGCAAAAGTACGGCCTAGACCTTACTTCTGCCGCCAGAGAGGGGAAATTAGATCCTGTAATTGGAAGAGATGAGGAAATCCGAAGAACTATTCAAATACTTAGCCGTAGAACTAAAAATAATCCAGTATTAATTGGGGAAGCTGGCGTGGGTAAAACAGCAATTATTGAAGGTCTAGCACAAAGAATTATCAACGGAGATGTTCCTACCTCCCTTGAAGACCGTCAACTAATTTCCCTAGACATGGGAGCACTAATAGCAGGTGCAAAATTACGTGGTGAATTTGAAGAGAGACTTAAGTCAGTTCTAAAAAATGTAACCGACTCAGAAGGAAAAATAATTTTGTTCATCGATGAAATACATACTGTCGTCGGAGCAGGAGCGAGTGGTGGTGCAATGGACGCTAGTAATCTCCTAAAACCAATGCTTGCTAGAGGTGAACTGAGATGTATTGGAGCAACAACCATTATTGAACATAGAGAAAATTTTGAGAAAGATCCTGCGCTGGAAAGAAGATTTCAACAAATACTTGTAAAACAACCCTCAGTCCAAGATACGATTTCGATCTTACGTGGACTAAAAGAAAGATATGAAGTCCATCATGGTGTTCGTATATCTGATAATGCTCTAATAGCTGCGGCGATTTTGAGTGATAGGTATATACCCGAAAGGTTTTTACCTGATAAAGCTATTGATCTAATAGATGAATCAGCCTCACGTTTAAAGATGGAAATAACATCAAAACCAGAAGAAATTGATGAGATTGATAGAAAAATCATCCAACTTGAGATGGAGAAATTATCTTTGGAAGGTGAGTCAGACAATGCAAGTAAGGAGAGACTCGAATTAATTACTAGAGAACTAACATTATTAACAAAAAATCAAATTGAAGTAAACAAGAAATGGGAACAAGAAAAAGAATCAATCGAAGAAATTTCAAAAATTAAAGAAGAGATAGAGAAAGTACAACTAGAAATAGAAAAAGCAAAGAGGAATTATGACCTCAATAAGGCTGCTGAACTTGAATACGGCACCCTTGTGAATTATCAACAAAATTTAAAATCTAAAGAACTTAATTTAAAAAATTCCTCTCAAAATGCCGAGAAATCACTTTTGAGAGAGGAGGTTGTAGCCGATGATGTAGCTGAAATAATTGCAAAGTGGACATCTATCCCAGTTAAAAGACTTGCTCAAACTGAAATTGAAAAATTACTCAATCTTGAATCTGAGCTTCATAAAAAAGTTATTGGTCAAAATAAAGCCGTCCAATCCATATCATCTGCCATACAAAGGTCAAGAACAGGACTTAGTGATCCAAATAAACCAATAGCAAGTTTTTTATTTTTAGGACCGACAGGCGTCGGTAAAACTGAATTATCTAAGGCTATGGCTTCTCAACTTTTTGATAGTGAAAATGCACTAATTAGAATAGACATGTCTGAATATATGGAAAAACACTCGATAAGTCGCTTAATTGGTGCTCCTCCTGGTTACGTTGGTTACGAAGCAGGCGGACAATTAACAGAAGCAATCAGAAGAAAACCTTATTGCGTTTTGCTCTTCGATGAAATTGAAAAAGCACATAAAGATGTTTTCAATGTATTGCTACAGATACTTGACGAAGGTCGAGTAACTGATGGACAAGGAAGAACAACAAATTTCAAAAACACTATTATTATTCTCACAAGTAATTTAGGAAGCGAATTAATCTCTGAAAATGATGTAACTAATAATCCGTCGACAAATATTGATGAACTTATTAATCAAGAACTGAAATCGAATTTCAGGCCTGAGTTCCTAAACAGGCTTGATGAAATAATTAATTTTGAACCACTTAAAAAAGAAACTCTACTTAAAGTAGTCGATTTACAATTAAACCGTTTAAGAGAAAGGTTAGAAGATAAAGGAATCGAGCTTGAAATTGATGATAATGTCCTATCATTGATTATTGAAATTGGATACAACCCAAGCTATGGTGCTAGGCCCTTAAAAAGAGTTATTCAAAAAGAATTAGAAAGTGAAATAGCAAAATATATTCTTAAAGGCAAATATAAAGAAGGAAGCACTATAAAGATTGAAAAAAAAGAATCAAAATTAATTTTCAACTAAAAAACTAGAAACATCAGATTTATTTCAACAAGAAGTCTTACCGAATTAAGGATTGAACCACTCAGGAAGGAAGGTATAACTAGCTGAATTAACATCATTTTCATGTGCTATTGCTTTCCAACAGCAAGATCTACCTTTCTCTCTTGAAAATAATAAATCATTAGCCCATCCCCACACTAATTCAGCAGTTGATTCCATACCAACATTATTCATAACTCTAAGATCTAGTACTTCTTTAGAGTGAAGATCTTTCCATGTTTCAAGAAGAGGATCATCAAAATTAACTAGGAAAGTATGATCAAAATGATCTTTTAACTGCTCTTCCAAAGCTCTCAGACTTGAAAAATCGACAACGAAGCCATTTTTATCAAGTTTTTTTGAAGCAAAGCAAAAGGTAAAGCTTCGACTGTATCCATGAACATAACGACAGTGTCCTTTATGCTTCCATTGACGATGAGAGCATGGATAGTCTTTAAAATGCTTTGAACAATTAAATGGAATATCTTTAATCGTCATAAAAAGATGAATAAAAAACCAATAGAGGATTAAATTTAAATAATTAGAGTTAAAAAGCCTAATTAGCTTAATTAAAAATGCTTTTTGTAGATAATCTTCATTTTGATCAAAACGGCTTGATCCCAGCTATAGCGCAAGATTGGGTCGATGGCTCAATTTTAATGATGGCATGGATGAACAAAGAATCCATTACAAAAACATTAGAATCGGGTGAAGTTCACTATTGGAGTCGTTCAAGGAAAGAACTTTGGCACAAAGGGAAAACGAGCGGACATTTTCAAAAATTGAAAGGAATCAGGACTGATTGCGATTCAGATACAATACTTTTATCAATTGAGCAAATTGGTTCAATCGCATGCCATACAGGAAAAAGAAGTTGTTTCTTTAAAGATTTAGAAACAAATGAAAACGTTCTTTACCCTCCATCTGATGCTTGTAGTGAATTATTCAAAGTCATAGAAAGTCGGAAGAGTAATCCTGAGGAGGGAAGCTATACAAATACTCTTCTAAAGGAAGGCGATAATAAAATCCTAAAAAAGATAGGCGAAGAAACAGCCGAATTTATTATGGCTTGTAAAGATAAAAATCCTATTTCAGTTGCTAATGAGGCTGCAGATCTACTTTTCCATATGCAAGTTTCTTTAGCCCATCAAAATGTTTCCTGGGAAGACGTTCTGAAAGTTTTAGTAAAAAGAAGAGGCGCTCCCAGAAGAAATCAATAGAAAAAGAACCAACGCTCATATTATTTTTTTACTTATAAATAAGTTTCTTTAGTAAAAGACAAAGGATTAAATTAATAAAAAGTCTTGAAAGAGAAAAAAACAAATCAACCGATTTTCTTAAATCTTTTGTAATTTATCGTTTACCTAAAATCAGGAGTAGTGCTTAAAAATAATTTTACAAGACTAAAAAATCCTCAAAGCGTTTTATAGATCACGAAACTACTTTAAAGATCTTATTGACATCAGTGGGTTTTTAGATTTTTTTATTAAAAAATAATTTATTTAAACGCATTTTAATGGTGGCCAGTGAAAAATAAAAAAACTTCTTTTGACTTAATTGACCTAGTAAAGGCATTAAGAATATATAAAGGATAAATAATAAATTCCGAACACTTTATTACGCCTATTGAAAGTAAACAATTTCTCTCTAGGTTGTTAATACAAGGAGGAAAAAATCGTGAGTTCATTAAGCGACTTTCTTGGAGAGATAGGAAGACACGAATTGCTCACACCAGAGCAAGAGCTCACCATGGGTAGAGAAGTGCAAGCAATGGTTGCACTTAATGAACGCTGCCAACGAGCAGGAGGTAATGGGCCCGCATGCGAATATTCAAGCGCAGAAAAGAAAAAACTTAAATCAGGTGAGCGTGCCAAGAATCAAATGATCACAGCAAATTTGAGGCTTGTTGTGAACCTGGCTAAACGATATCAAGGTAAAGGTCTTGACCTTCTTGATTTGATTCAAGAAGGTACCTTAGGTTTAACAAGAGCTGTTGAGAAATACGATCCCAAAAGAGGTCATCGATTTTCAACTTACGCTTACTGGTGGATTAGGCAAGGATTAAATAGAGCGCTGTCAACACAAAGTAGAACTATAAGAATTCCTGTAAACATAAATGAAAAGCTAACAAAACTTCGTGCTGCCAAGTCTCGACTAATGCAAGAACTTGGAGTTCATCCCTCAACTAACCAAATAGCAATACAAATGAAAATCCCTATAGAGGAAGTAGAAGAATTACTTGCATGCGAATTGAGAAGTATCACAGTAAGTTTGCAAGGTGCAGTCAAATCAAAAGCAGATCCATCAGAGCTCGTTGATATTCTTCCAAGTGAGGAAGTTCCTCCTATGGAACTAGCCGAATTAGCAGAAAGAAGTGCTTCTGCTTGGTCCTTATTGGATAAATCAAATCTCACGCCTAAGGAGAGAACGATACTAAGTCTTAGATTTGGCCTAGATGGATCTAACCAATGGAGGACGTTAGCAGAAGTAGCAAGACAAATGAATTGCAGCAGGGAATATTGCAGACAAGTTGTACAACGCGCATTAAGGAAATTGAGAAAGACAGGGATTCAAAGTGGGCTTTTAGAGACAAGTATTTAATTGTGGTTAGTTCAAGAAACTCAAACAAAGAAGTATTTGAAGCAGAAGTACTTGAAAGTTCTGTCATCGATGAGGGAGTACTTAAAAAAATCTTATTAAGAGCAGGCAGAGTCATTGCACAGCCTGCTTTAGAAGGATTTGAACTCATCCTTGACAACTCAACTCCTCCCCAAGTGAGAATATCCATAATGGGAGCACTTACTTATTTAATTGTTCCTGTTGATTTAATTCCCGACTTCATTCCTGCCTCAGGTTTTAGCGATGATCTTGTCGCTCTAACCGCTGTAATTAGTCTTTGGCGACATCACATCACTCCAGAGATGAAATACAGAGCAAGATATAAGCTAGATAAATGGTTTCCTCTATGAGCAAAGAGCGCTGGTCAAAAGACATTGAAAAAGATCTTATACTTCTTATCAAAGATTGGTTGAAGCAGACTGGTAGAACACAATCAGAACTTTGCCAAACTCTTAATCTCTCTTCAGCAAGAATGCCAACTTTAATTGAATCTTTAAAAAAAGATTTTAACTCTGGTGGAATTCCAAAAATTGCTAATCGACTTTGTGAAGTTGAAGAGTTATGGACAAACGGTGAAGAACGGAAAACAAAGAAGAGCTTTGAATTAAATTCTTCTGGACAACTTGATCTTCTTGACGAAATTTGTGAGGATCTTTCAAAAATTAATTTCAATAAATGATTTTTACAAAACTATTAAAAAAAATTTGAATTTTTTTTTCATAAAATTAAGAGCGTTTTTTTTAATTACTTTTTGTTGCACATTTTTATATTTAAGTTTGCCAAAAGAGCTCAATGCTATTGAAGCAGATTTAGGGGGAAATCTTTTTAAACACAACTGTGCTGGATGTCACATTAATGGCGGGAACATAATCAGAAGATCAAAGAATTTGAAGATTTCATCATTAAAGCGTAATGGAATTAACAATCCAGAAGCTATAGCGAAGATAGCAAGACAAGGGGTAGGAATAATGAGTGGTTATGAAGATGTGCTAGGAGATAATGGCGATAAAATTGTAGCCAATTGGATCTGGGACCAAGCTCAAAAAGCTTGGGTCCAGGAGTAAATTTCGAAATCAGTCCATATCCCCTCTCTCCAGTAAACGTCCTCTTTGATAAGACTTCTTATATATTCAACGTCCCCAGATTTAAATATGCCAAAAACATATCTATTACATTTTGTCGGTCCTAAAGTTATTAATATACCTTTTTCCTTAAGTAATGAGAGCCTTTGAAGATGCTCTTCCCTAAAAGGTGTTCTCTTTATTAGAGCATCTTCACAGTAAGACCCCCAAAGGACAAATTGATCCATGGCTTTCAAGTTAAATAAAGACAATACTTCTAAAGATAAAACATAGAAAAAAATTCAATATTCAGCTTGATCTGTTGCTATTTAAAAAAATATTAATTAGTTGCGGCTCTTAGTTCTCTACAAAAAGAACCAGCTTCTTCGACTTTCATTTCGATCGAGGCATTAGCAATTCTTTTAACTAAAGCACTACCAACAATTGCGCCATCAGCGCCCCATTCCTTAACTTGTTCAATATGTTTTACTTCTGAAATTCCAAAACCCACAGCAATTGGACTGGATGAAGAATCTTTTAGTTGTTGCACAAGAGATCCTACATTATCCTCTAATGACGACCTTTCTCCAGTTACCCCAGTAACACTTACAAGATAAGTAAATCCATTAGAAGTCTCTGCTATTTTTTTCATTCGATCCTTGGGGGTTGTAGGAGCAACAAGTAAAACCAAATCAATTTCCTTAGATTCAGCTATATCAGAAAGTTTTTCTGCTTCCTCAAAAGGAAGATCTGGTACGACAAGTCCTGAAACACCTACTTTCGAAGCTTGCAAGCAAAATTCTTCCATACCTTTATTAATAAGTGGATTTGAGTAAGTAAATAAAATTATTGGTATTGTCAATTGATCTCTCAATTCAGACAACATTTTAAAAACCCTGTCAGGAGAAGTTCCTGTAGATAGAGCTCGAGAAGCTGCTAATTGAATAATCGGTCCATCTGCTAAAGGATCACTGTATGGAATGCCTAGCTCAATCATGTCAGCACCATTTGCCTGAAGTTCTAACAAAATCTTTGCTGTAGTTTCCAAATCAGGGTCACCTGCCATAAGGAAAGGCATTAATGCAATTCTTTTCTCCTTTTTAATTTTGGTAAAAGACCTACTGATATTTGTACTTTTCAATGTTCTAAGTCTTGGGTATCTATCTTTTTTATCATTTTTGTATCCCTAAGAGTAAGAAATTATTGAGATTTAGTAATTAAAACTTAAGTTTGTTCAATACTTTCTTCCTCAACAGTTTTTAGTAATTCAATTTTTTCTTCATCCGTCATAGCCTCAAACTTTTCTCTGATTTTTTCATCAGTCAATTTTTCATAAGCCTCTCTATATCTTTTACGTTGCTCCATAAAAGTCATATTTCCAGAAAAAACCCTGAAAAGGTAAGAAGCTGTCCATGCAAAGATAATTAAAATTAATATTGACTGTGCAGCAATACCAGCTGATATTGATTCAAATCCAAGTAACTGAAACACTTCATATCCCAAGCCGCCTAAAACAAAAACAATCAAACCTATTTGAAAAACCTGTGCTCTTGTCAAAGTTCAAGACTCCTCTTTTCCATTCATTCTTAAATTAAGAAACGGTGCAAACAAAACCATTCCTGGAAAGAAAAGAAACACAAGTCCATATATAAAAAGTCGTTCTAACTTTCCCATAACATTCCAACGATTATTCATCCAATAAAAAAGAAATAAAGGAGCCACCAATAAATACATCCCTCCTAATACCGCATAGGCAGATAATGTAATTATCGGATTAACAGCTCCCATTAATCCAAAAGGGATTAAGCACACAATCAAGATAGATAACATCATGGGAGTGGGGGGACTTGAACCCCCACGGCCAAAAAGCGGCCAACAGATTTTAAGTCTGGTGCGTCTACCAATTCCGCCACACTCCCCAGTGATAGCAAGGATTGTCACAATGCTAGAGATTCAACTCTAAGCCATTTATATATTAGCGTAAACGTATGTGCTTAAATCAGTACTCTTAAGAATATCTAGAGTTAAATAATTATTGGAGGAATCATTCACCAATCTCACTAAGCATCTCCTATTGCCCATTTAAGAGTTTCTCCTGAATGAAATGGTTTTACAAAATCATTGGGGTCACCCCTTAGTCCAACGTCAATCATTTGAGGTACGGAAATATTTTTTTTAACTAAAGTTATTCTCTCTGTGTTTAAAGGTAATCCGTAAAAAGTTGCTCCATTAATACTTGAAAAGGCTTCAAACCTATCTAGCGCATTTTCTTCTTCGAAAACTTTTAAATAGCTTTCCAAAGCGAAAGGGGCATTAAAGATTCCTGCACATCCACATGAGCTTTCCTTAAATCTACGGGTATGAGGTGCTGAATCAGTTCCAAGGAAAAAGCAAGGTTTACCGCTAGTAGCCGCTTGTCTTAGTGCAATACGATGAATTTCACGTTTAGCTGTGGGTAAGCAATAAAAATCACTCCTTAACCCACCATTGAACATTGCGTTTCGATTAATATGTAGATGATGAGGTGTGATTGTAGCGGCTATATCAAACTCACTGTTTTCTACAAAGTCAACTGCATCGATGGTCGTGATGTGTTCTAAAACTACTTTAAGTGATGAAAATCTTCGTAATAATGGTTCAAGGTGACGTTCAATAAAAACAGCCTCTCTATCAAATACATCAACATTGAAATCGGTCACTTCTCCATGAATCAATAATGGCATACCAATTCTTTCCATCGTCTCAAATAAATTGTCGATTTTACTTATATCTGTAACTCCATAAGAGGAATTAGTTGTCACATTAGCTGGATAGAGCTTTGCCCCATGGAAGACACCTTCTCTAAAGCCTCTCTCTAAGACCTCCGCAGACATATCATCTGTAAGATATGCTGTCATTAATGGGGTAAAAGAAACACCTTCAGGAATAGACTGGATAATTCTTTTTTTATACTCTTGTGCTTGGTTTAAAGTAGTTATTGGCGGATCAAGATTAGGCATGATTATTGCACGGCAAAACACAGCTGCTGTATGACTTAAAACACCTTTAAGAATCTTTCCATCTCTCAAATGCAGATGCCAATCATCCGGCTTTAATAATGAGATTTGATTAACAGAAGCAATCACAGGATTAAAGCTTTTTCAATGTATATCTTATGCAACCTTGATCTATAAGTCTTCAAGTATCGATAAAGGGCTAAGATATTAGGATAATACCAAATGGAAATAATATAAATTAATTCACTAATTTAGTTTTTCAATAAATTACTCAATTATGTCATCAATATTATTGTCATTTTTAGAGCTTATTACTGGGATACTTTTACTTTTTAGCGGTGGAGAGTTCTTTATTCAAGGATCTGTAGCTTTAGCCTTAATCCTTCGGATCCCTCAACTAGTTATTGGTTTAACGATAGTATCTCTCGGGACAAGTGCACCTGAACTATTTGTGAGTGTTAACTCCTCCCTCTCTGGATCAGATAGTCTAGCTTTGAGCAACATTGTTGGCAGCAATATTTTCAATGTGATGGTGGTTCTCGGAGGAAGTGCACTTTTACGACCTTTAAGAGTTGAAAGTCGTCTTGTAAGGAGAGACATTCCTCTTCTTTTAGCAGTCTCAACTGCCGTTTGGGGGATGGCCGCTTCAGAGCTGATAACTTGGCAATTTGGAATAGCTTTGATAGTTGCGCTAGTAATTAATACCACTTGGGAAATTCGCACAGCAAGAGAGGAACCTCAAAAGACCCAAGAAGCAGAGCCAGAAATCAATATAGAAAAAGACTCAACAAGTTTATTAAATGCAGGCATGAAATTATTAGGTGGTATTTTCTTGCTAACTCTTGGATCACGGCTGTTAATAGAAGGCGCAACTACAATTGCAGGATTATTAGGGGTAAGCGAAGCTATCATTGGGTTAACGGTAGTTTCGCTGGGCACCTCTTTACCTGAGTTAATCACTTCATTAGTGGCCGCTATTCGTGGTCAAACTGATCTAGCAATAGGCAACGTAATTGGAAGCTGTTTATTAAATCAATTACTAGTTTTAGGTAGCTGTTCTATATTATCTGGAGGCAGTGGTTTAGTGGTTGAGAATTTACTAATAACTAAGGATATTCCTATCATGGTAATTACTACACTTGCGTGCATGCCAATTTTCTGGACAAAAGGAATAATAAGTAGAGGAGAAGGTGGAGTTTTAGTAGGATTGTATATGCTTTACATTGCAGATAAAATAATACCTCTAACTCTACCAACTTTACATTCAGAATTCAAAGAATTAGTTTTTATAGCTATCTCATTATCAATATTAATAATTATATATAAGACAATTGCTTACTGGTTAAGGCTAAGAAAAAGTTCTAATAACTAATGCCTGTATAAAATTATCTCATTGTCACGAATTCCTCGGCTATTGTAGGATGCAATGCCATTGTATTATCAAAATCAGATTTTTTAGCTCCTAGCATTAGTGAGATTGATGCCATCTGAATAATCTCAGATGCATTTTCACCAATCATATGACATCCTAAAACCTTATTATTATTTTTATCAACTATTAGCTTTAAAATACATTTAGAGCCAGTCTTTGGCAATGATTTAGATAAGGGTCTAAATATTGATCTATATACTTTAATGTTATTTTTACCAATCGATTGGATAGCCTTCTCTTCAGTTATGCCCACAGAAGCTATCTCAGGCTGACTAAATACAGCATAAGGAACAAAATCATAGTTAACCTTACGATCCGATGCGCCATAATTCCTATCAGCAAACTTTCTACCCTCATCAATTGCGACAGGTGTCAAGTTGATCCTGTCAGTTACATCTCCAATAGCAAATATATTAGAAATATTTGTTTTACTTTCACTATCAACTTTAATTTTATTTTCAAGAATTTCTATGCCCGCTTGTTCTAGCTTCAACCCCTCTAAGAATGGCTCTCTACCAGTAGCAAAAAGCAATCCATTCGAGTCAAGCTCTTTACCTGTATTTGTTTTTATAGTTAAAAATCCAGGAGTTCCTTTTACTGAAGAAGCATTCTCACCAAATCTTAGGTTGATTCCTTTATTTTTCATTGCCTCGGTTAATGCTGAAGAAAGTTCGAAGTCAAATCCTCTCAAAATTCGATCACCTCTTACTAATTGAATAACTTCAACACCTAATCCCTTCAATATGCATGAAAATTCGCAAGCAATATAGCCTGCGCCAACAATTGTAATTTTTTTCGGAAAGCTTTTAAGAAGAAACATATCATCACTTGTCCAACCTAGAGATGCTCCATCGATACTTGGTCGTTTAGGTCTCCCCCCTACTGCAATAAGAATTCTTTCGCCATAAAGTTCATTTAGAGTCTCTCCATTTTTTCGATTTTTTATAGAAATACAATTTGAATTTCTAAACTCACCCCATCCTTTAAAAAGCTCAACATTAGCCTTATTTAAAAAATTCTCATGTAATTCATTCAGCCTTCGCACTTCCTTTCGAACATTCGCTAACAAAACCTCTGACTTGATCTTTAAATTATCAAAATCAAAGCCATAAGATGGTGCGGCAAACAAACTCTCTAAGAGAGAAGACCCACACACTAATAATTTTTTAGGAACACAACCTCTTATCACACATGTTCCTCCAACAAGATCACCTTCGACGATCGCTACGGATGCTCCATAACTGGCTGCTTTCTTTGCTGCAGCCAATCCACCGGATCCTGCCCCAATGACAATTAAATCAAAAGACCTTTTCAATTTTGCAACCTAGTATTATTCCCTTATTCTCGTTGAAATAAATGAATCCAACCAGAAATGCAATGAGTTGGGAAGAATTAGCAATATATGCGTCTGATCCAATTGATCAAATCAACGGGTTGAATAATCCATATGCCTCATTTCGTCTTTTTAATAAAAATACATCCGAGGCAATTGTTACTCTTTACAGAGATAATCATGCTTGGTGTCCTTATTGCCAAAAAGTATGGCTTTGGTTAGAGCTTAAGAAAATTCCTTACCGGATTAAAAAAGTCACAATGCGTTGCTATGGAGACAAAGAAAGATGGTATTTAAAAAAAGTACCCTCAGGAATGCTCCCTGCAATAGAAATTGAAAATCACGTAATCACAGAAAGCGATGAAATCTTATTTGTGTTAGAGGAAATATATGGACCTTTAGGTCAATCGCTAAATGAAAAGAAAGTTTTAGAACATAGAAGACTAGAAAGAGAATTATTCGCATCATGGTGTAATTGGTTATGTCGTAACTCTCTTTTCCAAGCCCAAGAAGAACAAAAGAAAGAGAATTTCAAAAATGTTGCAAAAAAATTTGAAGAAGAACTACAAAAGAATGCTTCAGGATGGCTCACACCAATCTCAACAGAAAATGGTGAAAAGCCTGGGTCAGCAGATGTTATTTTTATTCCATATGTTGAAAGAATGAATGCCTCATTGGCTTACTACAAAGGATATTCATTAAGAGAGGAGCACCCTTCAATAAATACATGGCTTAAAAATCTTGAAAGACTTGAGGAATACAGAGGAACTCAAGGAGATTTTCACACTCATGCCCATGATTTACCTCCTCAAATGGGAGGTTGCTTTACTTATTCAAATACAAACCAAAAATTATTTGCTCATGAAATTGACATCGGTTCTGGATTAGGAGAATTAGAGTTAATAGATTTCAAAGTTGCTGAAAGATCAGAACAAAGATTTGAAGCACTAGCTTTAGAAAGAGTAATTAAACATAAAGAAAGAATCATTGCTGTTAGTCCAATGAAAAATAAATTTTTTGATCAGCCATTGAGAGCAGCCTTAACTTCTTTAATTTCAAAAGAAAATTGTCCTCCAGAGGAGAATAGTGCCTCTGCTTTACGATATCTCCGAGATAGAATTTCAGTCCCTAGAGATATGCCTTTATTATCAGGGAGATTGCTTAGGCAAGCTCTTGAACGCACAGCTAGTCTTGATGGTAGTGATCAAGGTCCTATAATACCTACGAGAAATAGACTAGATCAAAATCCTATACAATTTAATTAAAAAAATAAAATTTCTCTCACTATAATATTCAAATTCAACGACGTTTCCTTGAATCGATTTGAAGAAGATCCTTTACTTTTTGAACTTGACTTGCTAATTGTGGATCACTTGAAAGTTTCTTTTCTACTTGTTCAATGGCATACATAACAGTTGTATGATCTTTACCACCAAAAGATTCTCCAATACGAGGAAGACTTAAATCAGTACCATGTCGCATTAGATACATGCCAACCTGTCTTGCCTGGCTAACAGGTCTACGTCTACTAGGACTACGCATTTCTTCCTCTGTGACTCCAAAAACCTCGGCTACTTTTTCCAAGACTTGTTTAGGTTTAACTTCAACTCCTTGTCCTGTAGGATCCAACATAGGTGCTACTGATTCGACTGTCATTGGCAACCCAGTTATAGAAGCAAATGCGACAGCACGAGTAAACGCTCCCTCTAACTCTCTAATATTAGAAGTGAATCTTCCAGCTATAAACTGAATCAAATCTCTTGGCAGCCGCATCCTTTCATGTTCAGCTTTCTTTTGTAATATTGCCATTCTCGTTTCTAAATCGGGGGCTTGGATATCTGCAATTAGTCCCATAGAGAATCTTGAAATCAATCGTTCTTGCAAACGAGGTATTTGACTTGGAGGTCTGTCACTTGTAAGAACAATTTGCCTCCCTGCCTCATGTAAAGCATTGAAAGTATGAAAGAATTCCTCCTGTGTATATTCTTTCCCCTCTATAAATTGAATATCGTCAACCAATATCAAATCAGCTTCTCTATACCTATTTCTAAAAGCTTGCATTCCATCTTTTCTGATCGCAACTATTAAATCATTCGTAAAAGTCTCGGTAGAAACATATGCAACCTTTGCACCTGGATCTATTTCTAATCTGTAATGACCAATAGATTGCATGAGATGAGTCTTACCTAAGCCGACTCCACCGCAAATAAATAATGGATTAAACTCACGGCCAGGAGACTCGGCTACTGCCATTGCTGCAGCATGCGCCATTCGACTATTGGGACCTACAACAAATCTATTAAAAACATATCTAAGATTCAAACCAGGTAAAATCTTTTTTAATGGGGCTTGCTTTGATTTCACCTCTGAATTATCTCTAGCAACAATCGAATTATTTTCTAGATTTGAAAAAGGCTTTTTCTTATTGCTTTTGTTTGATGAGAATTCTTCTTTAACTTTTATATAAACTTTAACTTTATTGCCACATATTTCTGATGCAATCTCTTCAATTGTATGAGAATAATTTTTCCTTAACCAATCACTTGAAAAGCTATTTGGAGCAAGCAATGTTAAGCAGCCATCTTTGAAATCAAAAAATTCAGCTGGGCGTATCCATGTTTCATAAGAAGGCTTACTTAAATTCTCTTGCAGTAATTGCTGCACCTTATTCCATAGCTCATTCCGAGTTGGCACAGGCGTTAACTGATGGAATATGATTTTACCTAAAAACGTTAATCAGTCATTGTAAAATTTGGGAATCCAATTGTAAAAATCCAGTCGTAATAGCCCAAAAAGCAATTGCCGCTATGGATTAGAAAAATGAAAGCAAATATAGATTTATTTTTTAAAGAGAAAAAT